>NZ_MKIO01000026.1 GCF_001938945.1 Xaviernesmea rhizosphaerae | reverse complement strand
AATGGGCTACCGCAAACTCTCGGCTCGCCCCAGGCATCATGCCCAGGATGCCGAGGCGGCTGAGGCATTTAAAAAAACTTTCCCGCCGCAGTGGCAGAGATCGCCGCCGGTTCCTCCAAGGGCAAAGTGATCGAAATCTGGTATCAGGATGAAGCCCGTGTCGGGCAAAAGAACAAGATCACCCGCCGCTGGGCCAAGCGGGGATCGAGGCCATCCGCCCCCCATGACCAGCGGACACGCTCGGCCTATATCTTCGGCGCGATCTGCCCCAGGCACGGCAAGGCCGCAGCCCTCGTCATGCCTTGGGTAGCGATACCATGCCATGAACCAGCACCTGATCGAGATATCCCGCAACGTCGCGGACGATGGCCACGCTATCCTCATCATGGATCAGGCCGGATGGCACATGTCCAACAACCTCATCGTTCCTGAAAACATTACCATCCTGCCACTGCCGCCCAAGTCACCCGAGCTGAACCCGGTCGAAAACATCTGGCTGTTCATGCGGGACAACTGGCTCTCAAACCGTGTCTTCAAGTCATACGAGGAGATCGTTGACCCTTGCGGCTACGCCTGGCGAAAACTCCAGCAGCGGCCATGGAACATCATGTCCATCGGCCGACGCCAATGGACCCATGGGTTCTGATCAATGAGAGTTGGTATTACGCCGATGAGGCTATAATTCTAACGGGGATTGCAGAAGCAGAGGGCTCGTTTAGCCTAACACCCACTCCCGTTTCGCTGCCAAACCGTTTTTCTGGTTTACGAGGGTACGTGAGATCCGCTCCGACTGGCAATGGCGTACGTATGGTGTCTGCATTCAGCGTTGCAAATTTTTATCGCATTTAATATGTATTCAATAGTCCTTAAGGAAATTTCGAAAGGCTTGCTCATGCCCGATACGCAGAAAGACAGAACAAATGCCTTGCACGTCCGTCTCGCTGAGACACAGCTTGCCGCGGCTATCATCTCTGATCCCGACACCGTGGCCTATTATGCCGGGTATTGGAACTATCTGGGGATCGAATTTGGCCGTCCCACGCTTTTGATCGTGACCGCCGAAGCTGCGCCGATCCTTCTGACACCTCTGATGGAATCGGACATGTGCGCGCGTATGACATGGATCGGCGATATTCGGCCCTGGACAGATGGCGGAACAGAATGGAGGGGGCCGCTGGCAGACATCCTGGCGCAGTTGCCGGCGGGCCCGATCGGTATCGAGGCGCGCACGATCCCAAGCCTGGTGCGGAACGCGATCGAGCCGCTTCTCGGCGGTCGCGCGATGACAGATGTGGGACCGATCATCGCCCGCCAGCGGATGATCAAATCAGCGGATGAAATCTTGACCATGCGACAGGCCGGACAGGTGGCGATCGCAATGATGGATGGTGCCCGCTTGATGATCCACGAAGGAGCGCCTGAATTCGAGATTACGCTTGCGGCCATGGTCGCCGGCACGCGAGAGGCCGCCAGCTTGCTGCGCGATCCGGAGGACCGCTTTGTCTCGCCGATCATCCAGAACGTTCAGATCCTGCAATCGGGCACGGACACCTGCATGGTGCACCGGCGCGCTTCGACGCGACGGCTGGCGAAGGGTGATCCTGTCTATCTTTGCTTCTGCGGCATGGTGTCGTTTCGCGGCTACAAGCTCGGCTTTGACCGCGAGTTTTTCGTCGGCGAGGTCTCAGCGGAGCAAGCACGGGTGCAGGGGGTTGCAATCGCGGCGCAGAAGGCAGCCTTATCGTCCATCCGGCCGGGAATCACGTGTGAAGAGGTGAATGCCGCTGCCGAGGTCGTCTACGCGGAAGCGGGTTTCGCACCCGGATATCGGACGGGCCGCTCGGTCGGTATGTCCCTTCTCGAAGCGCCGGAACTGAAGCGCGGGGAGACCACGCCGCTGCAAGCGGGCATGACCTTTGCGGTCGATGGCGGCATCACTCTGGCAGGCACATTTGGCGGGCGCATCGGCGACTCGATCGTCGTGACAGAGACCGGCTTCGACTATCTCACCCCCTATCCCAACGAGATCACCGTTTTAGGGTAATGCCCCCGCCCCGCCATTGCGTTCCCCCGGGCAGAAGCATAGCACGCTGGTCCGCCAAACTTTGATCATGTGTGCGTCCGTAGTTCGCGTGGAGAAGCGGGCGCTGTGGCGACAAGAGCAACTTTGGATGCCCAACAGAGGCGTCGAGGCGCCTTTTTCGAGCGCAGCGACTGCGATGAAAGCGTCCCGCTCTGATCAAGGGCGGTTCGGCTATCCCAGTCCTGCAAGCCAAATCGGCTCGGCCGCGATTCACGGCCGAGCTAACGGTTGATAATCTCGCGCCGCTCAATCCGCGATGTGTAAGAGATCCTCAAGGACTATGCGGATTTGAGGCCAGGGAAATTCCTCGCTCCCTTCGCGCGGTTCCCCGGTCGTCAACATCGCATGCAGCTTTCCCGCTGCTCCCGCACATGTCCGGGCCCGGGTCATCCAGAAGGTCTCGAGCAGATCCTCTTCGTCCTCCAGCGCTTCTCTTTCGGCATTCTGGGCGCGGCTATATTCGAGGCGCTGATCCATTTCCGTCCAGGCCTTCTGGCGGGCCGCGAGTTCAGATATGGCCCTTTGACGCCTGATCGCGCTTTCCGGTTCGCCCCCAAGCCAGTGTTCGATCTCGGTCTTTGTGGAGACGATCATCGGCTTGGTGCGTCCGCCAAGGCTCAACTCGATCTGCGGAAAGCCGACGGCATCGACAAGCCGGCTTTCAAGCCGCGCCTGCCACCGCCCGAGCGCGCGGGCCTTACGGTTGGCTGCCTGCCAGTCGCGCCAGAGGACCAACGCGGGATCCTGTTTGCAGGCTGAAGCATCCTCCCTGTCTCGGGCCGGTTGCATTGCGGTTACACGGGCCGCAAGTGTGGTCGTCGCCATTTGCAGCAGCGTCCTGCGGGTGACGGAAGGCAAAGTTCTGCTACTGTCGGAATCAGCCATGATCCGAGCTCCCTGAAGCTGGGTTGTGGTCAGGCTGGGTGGCGTGTTCGAGGACGCTGCCCAGCCGTCTTGCAGATATAGAAGTAACCGTCCCCGCTTATTCGGTCAATAATCGGGGACGGTTAAAGGAAAGCCTTTTCTTTTTTGACAAAGTAAACAGGGCCGATTAATCCCAGCTCATGGGACGACCACCGCTCAATGTCAAAGAAACAAAAATCCGCCTTTCGCAGGAAACGAAGGAGCGGATTGTCGCGCTGGTCGGCAACTATCGGATCGCAGCCTTCATCCGCGAGGCGGTCGAGAACGAGCTGGCCCGCAGGGAGGTCGAACGCGATAAGAGCAGCTGACAGGTCGTCACGAGTCTGTCCTCTAAATGCCAAGGAGATCCATTCCAGCGTCGCCGGCCAGATAGCGAACCAGAATGATGGTATCGATGCCGATTATTTGCTGTTTTCACGCGGCAATCGCGTCCTGCATACTCTTGAGGCCGACAGGTCGATCAGGGTGGATTGGTGCCTTTCGAGGTCTTGATCGAGCCCACGGCAAGCACGAAGGCGTAAGGCCTTCGTCCATGCGGGTGAACCCAACCTGATCCCTCTGGTGAGGCTTATGTCGTGACAGAATCTGTTGCGGGACACTCATCTGCCCTTCGATGTTACGGTCGCTGCAGGCATGCCTTTCTCCCTAGAAATGGAAACGATGACGACAGACCTGACATTTTGAAGCGTCGATCGATGCGCTTGATAGAGAGTTCGCGGTTAAGTCATCCCGATGCCCATGCAGAAGCTTCGCATGTCCCCATGCGCGTTCTGTACCAGCTTCATCGAGCGACATGGGGACAAGGTGAAGAAGCCACTGGTCATGGAAGATATCAGCGCGATTGGCGCTACCGCCATGCCGCGCGCGAATGATGTTCTTGGCCCTATGTAACGCTCACTGGAGAGGCCGATCATCCTGCTCATCTTCGGTGGCAAGGGCCTTCATAAGCGCCATAATCCTGCGCCGAACCTCGGTGCTTTGAATCTGCAGGAAGGCTTGGTTGAAACGGATACCCTCGAGGGTTGGCAGTATCCGATGCCTCTCCTCCGCCTTCCAATTTTCAGCCGCCTGTTCCCCCTGCCCAGGTAAATCCTCGAAGAAGTAGGAGACGGAAACACCAAGCACCTCAGCCAGTTTCTGAAGGCGGCTCGCGCTCACCCGGTTGGTGCCAAGTTCGTATTTCTGAATCTGCTGGAACGTGACGCCCACTTCGGCGCCCAGATCGCCCTGGCTGACGCGCAACGCAAGACGCCGTATGCGAATGCGTTCGCCCACATGAATGTCAACGAGACCAGTGCCCCTCGATGTCGCTCGATTTCTCTTGCTGTCCATATTGTCCCCTGCGGTTCGAAAAGCTGCGCAATGGCGCGATTTCTTCAAGTCATCTGACCGCCGCGAGAGGCAAAAGAAATCCAGTCATTCGAACAGGTTAGCGCTTGCGTTGCACCAGCAAGTCCAGATTTGGCTGGAATGGCGATTGCCGATCGATGAATATGGCCACTGTCTACAATCCGCCCAGAACACATGGCCCACAACGGCGACAGGGCGCACTTCCTATTGGGTCAAGGACGACAACCCTGGCATGAATTGGAGGAGTGAGCGCCTGATCGACCCGGCAGAGCTGCGACGGCAAAAGGCGGACGGGCCTGCCTGCGCCGCTGACAGTGTCGTGTTGTTCCTGATCGCGGCTATGAGGTTGGGCGGGCGGCTAGCGGTTGGTGACAAACTTAACCGCAAAATACACACTATAGTCGATAACACAAGAGCCTCTAAACTGCCATCCAATAAGGCATGGATATGCGCAGGATCGTTGGCGACAACTTTGGACGCTTGAGGCGGGAAAAGGGTCTTACCCAGGAACAGGTTGCAGACCTGTCTGGGCTAAGTCAGCAATATCTGAGCGATCTGGAACGGGGCAAAAGAAACCCCACTGTTGTCACCCTGTTCGAGCTGGCGCAGGCTTTAGGGGTTACGCCGACGGATCTGATTAAACCGGCGGTCGGCCAATCCTGAAACGCGACCCGACCTGCAATCACGCAAACTGGATGCCCCAGACATCGAGTTCTTTCGGCATCATCTCCTCGGGCATAGACAGGTGAAACGAAGCATAGACATAACCCGTCGTCCGCTCGAGCCGGTCGTCCACACCTGAGGATTTCATCGTTGCGAGGATTGCGCGCTTCTCCTTGAGCGTCGAAAAGCGGCGCTGGCGTTGGCACCAGCTCTTGATCTCGCGCGTCGCCAGACGATAGCGAGACAACGTGTTTCCGATGTTGTCGTAGGAAAAAGGATGCATGACGAAACAGGCGACCCAGGGCCTGAATTGCGCAACGGCGCCGTAAAGACGATCGAAGCTTCGCTCAGTCACGTATCCGACGCAGCCCGTGCTGATGATCAGGTCCACGTCGGCTAACAGGTCGACCTCGCGCTCATTCAATGCGCATTGCTCCAGATCGGCGGTGATGACGGCATCGACAAGTCCTGTTTCCCTTGCATAGCCCGCAGCACGGACCGCCGGATCAATCCCGACGATGATCAGGTCATGACGGCGAAGGCGCTCTGCGAAGAAGCTGCGATGCGAGGCGATGTTTCGGCGCCGAAGCGTGCCGGATCGCGATGCCGCGGCATAAAGCTCGTCCAGCGTCATGGCGCATTTGAGCAGGGCGGCATTGATCCCATAGGAACAACCGACATCGACGATCTTGAGACTGTCTTTCCGCTTCGCCTTCATGCAGGCGGCGATAAGGCGCTCGAAGGTCGGCTTTGCATTCTGCGGGATGACGTAGTCCAGCCCCAGATGTGCCTGCAGATAATCATGCGGCCATGCCTGGTCATAGGTAGGGGCAAAATCATGTTTGATTCCCCCCAGGTCGGACGCCAGTTGCCTTTCTGAAGACATGGGTTTTCTCCACGGCCGCTGTTGAGGTCGAGTTGAGTTGTTCTCGGATTTGGATGTGGCCGCTACCTGCTGCCGATCTCGTCAGAGAGCAATGGCGGCCATTGTCCGCCAAGTGTGTCCTCCATTCTTTTGCATTGCAAAATACATTCGCGCGTAGATTGCGCAGATCCGTCCCTGGAATGGAAAAGTGCTGCCGGTATACAGGCTTAAGCGGAGCGTATGTCGGAGTTGACAATACATATTTTAATATGTAATTTGCTTGAAAATCACAAAGGGAACGCATGTGTCTGTCATCTCCATGAATGATGAATGGGAAACGCCGCGCGTAAAATTCAGCAGCATACACCGGACCTTGCGCGACCGGATCTGCCTCCTGGACTATCCGCCGGGAACAGCGCTCAGCGAAACGGAACTCGCGCGCCAGTACGGGGTGAGCCGCACGCCCATCCGGCGTGTCTTGCAGATGCTTGAGGCTGACGGTCTGGTTGAAACCAAGCCGAATGTCGGCTCCATCGTGACCACGGTCGATCTGAAGGCCCTGCGCGATGCATTCGCGTTGCGCATCAGGTTGTCGGAACTTCTGGGCGACATGAATCCAGTCAGTGACTTCGCTCCAGTGCTGGCCACATTGGACGCGTTGCTGCAGCAGTGCCAGGCTCTGGCCTGTGAGCCCGACAATGCCGCTCTCTGTGCGGCAAGCCACCGCCTTCAAGAGGCGCTCCTGAGCCTTTCGGGCAACTCCGAGTACCGGCTTGTTACAGACAGCCTCTATTTCAAGACAGTCCGCTCCTACTACATGATCCTGCCTGATCTCGACTGGTCCATGGAGGCCAGAGCACAGCTCGAGGAGGTTCAGGACATCATTGTGTCGCTGCGGGCGAACGACATCCGTGCCGTTGGCTTGATCCGCCGTAACCACATTGCCCGAACGCTCTCGCGGATCATGAGCTTCATGATGGGTGGCGCCCTGACAATCGCCGAGGCGACCGCATGATGTCGCAACCAAGCACCGAAAACAGCGCGTCAAAGCCCGTAACCCTGAGAAGCATCGTGAAGTCCTACGACGGCAAGACAGCGGTCGTGAAAGGAATCGACCTCTCTGTCGCAGCAGGGGAATTCCTGACGATCCTCGGTCCATCCGGCTCCGGCAAGACGAGCCTCTTGATGATGTTGGCGGGATTTGAACTGCCCTCTTCAGGCGAAATCCGCTTCGGGGACAGCGACGTATCCCGCCTGCCACCGCACAAGCGCAATATCGGGATGGTGTTCCAGCATTACGCCCTGTTTCCGCACATGACGGTCGGGCAGAACCTCGCCTTTCCGCTCCAAGTGCGCGGCTATGACCAGGTCGAGATCGCAAGGCGCGTGGCCTGGGCTCTCGAGCTCGTGCGCCTGGCAGGGGTTGAGAGCCGACGTCCCGCGCAATTGTCGGGCGGCCAGCAGCAGCGGATCGCTGTGGCGCGCGCGCTCATCTTTAGACCGGAACTCGTCCTCATGGACGAACCGCTCGGTGCGCTCGACAAACAGCTTCGTGAGCAGATGCAGGAGGAAATCGCCCGTCTGCATCGGGATCTGCGGCCGACTGTGATTTACGTCACGCACGACCAAAGCGAGGCCATCGCCCTGTCCGATCGTGTCGCGGTCTTCGACAGCGGTCGGATCTCCCAGATTGCGCCGCCACGAGAGTTGTACGAAGCACCCGCAAGCGCCTTCGTGGCGACCTTCATCGGCGAGAACAACCGCATTCCGGCCAAGGCCGTCGACCTGTGCCCTTTTGCCCGATTCGTCATCCCCGGCGACCGCTTCGTATCGGCGGTGCCCATCGGCATCGAGACAAAAGGGGCGGACTGCTGCGTGATGGTGCGCCCTGAACGCCTGCATTTCCTGGCATGTCAACAGGAGCTGGCGAACAGCATTGATGCCGTCGTCACCGGGGTCACCTATCACGGCGACAGCATCCGCATCCGGGCTGAGATCACTGGAAGCACGACGGAACTCATCTCCCGGCAGGCTAACGATGGTCAGCGGCCAGTTCCTCGCATCGGGGAACCGATCCTGCTGGGGTGGCGGACCGAAGATGCCCGCGCTTTTCCCAATACTGCCCATCAACATTCCGCCAACACCTGACTCAAGGATCAGCTTATGTCAGCGTCCCGTTTCCTTTGCGCAACAAGTGTTGCGATCCTGTCTGCTTGCCTTTCATCCGTCCAAGCTGCGGATGCCCTGACGATCGTTTCCTATGGTGGTCAATATACGGCCAGCCAGCAAAAGGCCCAGTATGAGCCGTTCACACGCCAGTCAGGCGTCGAGATCAAGTCCGTCGACTATAATGGCGGACTTGCGGAACTGGTCGCACAGGTTCGCTCGGGCAGTGTCAGCTGGGACGTCATCGATGTCGAGATGCAAGATCTCGAACGCGGCTGTGCCGACGGATTGTTCGAGCGCATCGACATCGGCGAGCTTCCTGCCGGAGCCGATGGAACAGCGGCTCGAGAGGACTTTTTGCCCGGTTCCGTCCATCCCTGTGGCGTTGGATCCGTGGTCTGGTCAAACGTCATCGCCATAAATGACGAAGCCTTCACGGACAGTCGCAAGCCACAGACGGTCGAGGACTTCTTCGATCTCAAGTCCTTCCCCGGCAAACGCGGCCTGCCCAAGCGCCCCAACGCGCTCTTGGAATGGGCGTTGATGGCCGACGGAATCGAGCCCGCGGCTGTCTATCAAGCGCTTTCGACACCGCAAGGCCTTGATCGTGCTTTTCGCAAGCTCGACACGATCAAGGAGGAGTCCGTGTTCTGGGAGACGGGAGCGCAGATGATCCAGTTGCTGGTCGATGGCGAAGTTGCCATGTCCAGCGCTTACAATGGTCGGATTCAGAGAGCCATCTCTGACGATGGGAAGCCGTTGCGCATTCTCTGGGACCGACAGATCTGGAACGCCGACTATTATGCCATCGTCCGCGGCACCCATGACAAAGACGCCGCCAATCGGTTCGTACGCTTTGCGACGGGGACCGAGGCGCTGGCAGCCCAAGCCAGGTTAATTGCTTATGGTCCCGTACGCCGCTCGGCAGAGGCGCTGATTGACCCTGTTATCGCCGCCCGTCTTCCGACTGCGAAGGCAAATCTCCGGAATGCCCTGGCCTTCGACGCCAAATGGTGGATGGAGCACGGCGATGCCGTAAACGAACGCTACGCGGCTTGGCTTGCGCAATGAAACAGACTGCACACCTTCGATCAGGCTGGATGCTCGTTGTCCCGCTGCTGTCATTCATAGCCGTGCTCTTCGTGGTCCCGATCGCTACCATGCTTTGGAAAGGCATTTACGACGCGGAAGTCGCCGATCTTCTTCCGGCGACGACCAGATCCCTCGCCCTATGGTCCGATGAAGGGAAGCTGCCGCCCGCCGCCAGCTTGGCGGCCTTAGCCGATGATCTTCGCACGCTCGACAGAAGCGGTCGTGTGGCCGAGCTTTCGTTTCGCATGAACCGCAAGCGACATGGCTTTCGCGACCTCATCGAACGATCCGCCATCCGGCTTCGCGACGAGGGCACGAAATTGGAAGACATCGATTCACGATGGAGCGACCCTGTCAGTTGGCAAGTCTTGAAGCAGGCCACAGAGGTCATCACGCCCGACCATCTTCTCAATGCCCTAGACCTCGATCGGATGCCTGATGGGAGCATCAATCGGCAGGACGAAGGGCGACGGATCTATCTTCGCCTTCTGGGGCGAACGATCCTGGTCGCCGCGATTGTCACCTGCATCTGCGTTGTGCTCGGTTATCCCTTCGCCCATATCCTCGCCGCCGCAAAAGGGAAACGTCGAACAGTCCTGCTCTTCGTCGTCCTATTGCCTTTCTGGACATCGCTTCTGGTTAGAACGACCGCCTGGATTGTCCTGTTGCAGAGGCAGGGCGTGATCAACGAACTGCTGGTGTCAGCGGGCATTATCGCAGACCGCCATCGCTTTGCCCTGATCTATAATTTCTCCGGGACGATCATCACCATGGTTTATGTCCTTCTGCCGTTCTTTGTGCTGCCACTTCAGGCGGTCATGCGCGGCATCCCTGGCCAGTACGTAAAGGCAGCTGCGAGTCTCGGCGGCAGCCCTATCCGTGTGTTTCAGCGGATCTACCTGCCGATGACCATGCCGGGCGTGGCCGCGGGTGCATCGCTCGTCTTCATTCTCTCACTTGGCTACTACGTGACCCCAGCACTGGTAGGCGGCAGAACCGGACAGCTCATCAGCAATCAGATCGCTTTCCACATCCAGAGCAGCCTCAACTGGGGTTTGGCGGCAGCGCTTGGTACCATTCTCCTGGCCCTTGTCGCCGCGATGTGTCTCCTTCTGTCGCGCTTCGCAGGACAAGGGAGGATTACGCCATGAGAAGCCACCCCGATCGCGTTTTCGGCCTCATCGCTGTCCTGGTTGCAGTCTTTCTTCTCCTCCCGATTTTCGTCATCATTCCCCTCTCCTTCAATCCCGAGCCATATTTTTCGTTTACCCGTAAGATGATCCTGCTTGATCCCCAAGGATGGTCTTTGCGCTGGTACAGGGAAGTCGCGGAGAGCGCGCAGTGGCGGATGGCTCTTCGCAACAGTGTGACCATCGCGGCAATCGTCACCCCTGCCGCGACGGTCTTAGGCACCTGCGCAGCAATGGGTCTGCGGCGTCTTTCGGGGCGTCAGCGCACTGCTGTTGCGTTGGTCATAAGCTCCCCTCTGATCATCCCAGTGATCATCGTTGCGACCGGCACCTATCTTTTCTTCGCTGAGCTCGGGCTTACACAATCGCTGGTCGGGATTGTGCTCGCGCATATCGTGCTCGCATCGCCCTTCGTCGTCGTCACGGTGAGCAGCACTCTGAAGGCCTTCGATGCGCGACTCCTTCAGGCCGCCGCGACACTCGGGGCATGTCCGATCCGCGCCTTCATTCGCGTGACGCTCCCCCTGATGTCACAGGGCATTCTCGCCGGCGCGCTCTTTGCTTTCGCGACATCCTTCGATGAGGCCGTCGTGACATTGTTCCTCGCGGGATACGACCAGCGCACGATTCCCCTGCAGATGTGGTCAGGGGTCCGTGACCAACTCAGCCCCGCCGTTCTGGTCGTGGCCAGCCTTCTCGTTCTCACAATGTCGGGCGTCGTCGCCCTGGCCAAAATTGTCGAACGCCTCCTGTTTCAACAAAGGAAAGCATGAATGACTAAGGGTCTGCATTGCGATTACCTGGCAGACATCGTTGCCGGTCTCGCCAGTTTTCCATGGTCGCTTCGCTATCTCGATACCGTCGGCTCATCGGATGGAAGTGGAGCCGTTACCGGAGCAGCGGAGCATTTCGATGCGTTACGAAAGCTCGGGCATCGTGACCTCGGCGACATTCCGCCCCCGCCCCGTTTCTGTATTCCGAGCGGACTCGATGACTAAGAGCGAGTTTGCCTCCATCCGCGCACTTCGTGCCACCTCCAGCACGGCGACAGCGAAAACCATCGGCCGGTGTCGCGCTCGGGCGCGCGACCTTAACGACACGACAAGGGCCTACATTACGATCCTAGAAAAGGAAGCGGACAGCATACCCGCAGATGAGAGCACGACCCGCAACCTGCCGCTTGCAGGTGTCCCCTATTCCTGCAAGGACGTGTTCAAGACCAAAGGCATTCTGACCACAGGAGGCTCACGGTCTCTCGCAGCTCACGTGCCCGATCAAGACGCGACAGTGGTCGCCATGCTTCGGAAAGCGGGCGCAATCCTGGTTGGCAAAACCAACCTGCACGAATTCTGCTATGGTATTACCGGCGTCAACGAGACCTACGGCACGCCACCCAACCCGTATGATGGGAGTCGGATTGCAGGCGGATCGAGCAGCGGATCGGCAGTCAGCGTCGCTACCGGTTCGGCCGCTTTCTCGATTGGCTCGGATACCGGCGGATCAATCCGGGTTCCAGCCGCGCTCTGCGGCCTCGTCGGCTTCAAACCAACCTACGAACTGATAAAGACAGAGGGAATGATCCCGTTTTGCTGGACCCTCGATCATATCGGCATCATCACGCGCAGCTGTGTTGATGCCGCGCCAATTCTTGAAGTTCTTGCAGCCTGGGTCGATACGGATCAGGGCTATCCGGTTTCGCCTCTCGAGGAAAGGCTTCTCAGAAGGCGTGAAGCTATATTGCTGGGCCTGAAAATCGGGGTCATGCGTCGGCACTTCTTCGAGGGGCTGGATCCGGAAATCCGCGCAGCGACCGAAGCGGTTATGACGCAATGCCAGCGGCTCGGCGCCGTTCTCGTTGAGCTGGATACACCCGATATGGGCGATGTACGTTCGGCGTCACTGGCCATTCAGCTCGCGGAAGCTTCGTCATGGCATGGACCTCGCATGGGCGCCGAAGCGCACCTTTATGGAGACGACATCCGGCGCGGCTTGATGCAAGGTCAGTTCATTCTGGCCGAACATTACGTGCAATCCCTACGGCTGATGGAGCTCAAAAGACGGGAGTTCGCTGCGAAAATGCGCCATGTTGACGTTCTTATCACCCCTACGACACCGATCGTCGCGCCTTGGCTGGGTCAGAAGGCGGTGGAGAACGAAACCGGCGAGGAACTGGTCGGCAATGCTCTTACCCGCCTGACCTGCATCTTCAATCTAACCGGAAACCCGGCGATTACGCTTCCATGCGGCCGGCACTCAAGCGGGCTGCCGATGGGCATCCAGCTCGTTGGCAAGCCCTATCAGGACGCCAAACTGCTTGAGATCGGCAACGCAATTGAGACGGTTCAAGAAGCCGGATGGTAAGCGGTGTTTTCCTCACACATTGACCAGGCTTGATTGGGCTTACCGAAAAACTCCGCTACAACATTGACGGCAAGAATACGCCAAAAGTGGCCATTCGCTTTTGGCAGCGCGCTGTCCCATGTGGGGCCGTGATCCGCCTGTCCGCTTTCGACGACTGATTGGACAAAACTGACATTCACGCAGAGTAAGTGTATTCGGCCCGCTCCTCGTTTCGTCAGCGTCCAACAGCTAGGTCGAGATACGCTACCGCATGGTCGCGTAGCTGCATGAGGACCAGCCGCCTAGAGTCTGTCAGTTTTAGTTTGAACCGTACCCCGCATGTCTGAGGTAGTTGGAGCACTCTTGGGGGCTGAAAGCCTTCAGGAGTTCTCCGATGCGTCTCCATGTTGTTTCGACGGTTCTTTCATCCGCCTTTCTGACGAGTGTCTTGAGTTTTGCGAACATCATCTCGATGGGATTGAGGTCGGGACTGTATGGCGGCAGGAAGAAGAGGTGCGCGCCGGCATCCCGGATCGCATCTCGGGCCGGTTTTCCTTTGTGGCTTCCCAGATTGTCGAGGATGACGATATCGCCGGCTTTCAGAGTTGGCACCAGGCATTGCCGGACCCATGCTTTAAAGGCGACGCCATTGATGGGGCCATCGAGGACGAAGGGGGCAACGATGCTGTCGCGGCGCAAACCGGCCAGAAAGGTCAGCGTCTTCCAGTGACCGTGAGGAACTTTCGCGATGAGAGGCTCTGAACCGAGCCGGGTTTGCCGGAGGCCATTTGGTTTGAGTTATGCGGCTATGGCTGTTTCGTCCAGTATGGCGTAATACCGCTCTTCAGCTTCGGCTGGCGGCATATTATCGATTGGCTCGAGAAGTCGTCGATGGCTGCCTATGGCTCATAATCCGAGCAAGTTGAATTACATTCGGCCAAGAAGATCGCCGCCAGCGCTTTCGGCAAAACCTCGGGAAGGCGATCAATCTGCATTTGCAAGAACCGGTCAATTCTGCTTGCAGCATCATCGTGATCACCACGACTAAGGGCTGCAACGATTTCGTGCAACTCATCCGCAAGCCATTTTCCCCGGCGTATCGCCTGGATATCGTGTGTGCGGACGAAATGCGTGCGATCGCAAATGTTCTCAACAATTGCAGCGATTTCTTCGTTGGCCGACATTTCCGCCACTCCCGAATAAATTCGCTCGATGAAGAAGGCGGTTTCGGCCGACTGCGCCTGCAGCACCCTTGATGCCCGATATCTCGATTTTTGCGCCAAGGCAGCAGGAGCACTGATACGATCAAACGGAAACCCGCGCCTGGTCCCGCTAAGACAGCGAGGAATGATTAAGCGCGCTAACATCAACAGGTCACGCATCTCGCCAAGATGAAGATCACGGACCCGGAAACCGCCCTCCGTGTCGACCGCAACCAGCCGCTCCGCGTGAAGTCGGATCAGCGCCTCGCGAACAGGTGTGTTGCTCGATCGAAAGGCCAGAGAAAGGCGAGCAATGGAGAGGTGTTGGCTTGGGCGCAGGCGGCAGCTGACAAGATCCGCCTTCAACTTTCCGTAAATCGCCCTATGACGAGACCGCCGCGTCATGCTGGTGTGCCGATGATGCGAATCCAGACTCATGCTACGTCGCGCACGCCTCCATCGTTTGCCTCTCCTGTTCGGGAGCCTGTCCCTCACGGGAAGCAAGGCGATTGTTCTCCGTGATGTCCGTCATCGACTGATGGAAGCCGACGCAAATATCATTAAGCGCACGGGCCAGCGCGGACGCATCGGTCACGCGGCCGTCTCTAATTTCTCCACTGACCAGATTGGAAATCGCGCCGAGGATGCGATTACCATCCTCAAACGATAGCTCGAGGCGATTGTCCTCATCCTCATCCGCATCCGCTTCGACAGCGTCCCCGGCGATGTCGGTGTCAATGGCCGGGCTAGACCCGCGCGAGAAATAGAGACCAGACGATGGCACCTCTGTGTCGAGCCGCTGGCGCACCATGTTCCAGCGGGCGGCGACCATCGCCTCGCGCAACGGCCAAACAGCGTCGAGGGCTGCTCTCCGCTCCCGTCGTCCCTTCCGACCGAACAGGCTTCGATCCCCGCGCAGGCGCCCGATCGTGTGGGGTGCCGTTCGCAGGCGCAGCAGGAGTTCGGTGATCGCTTCGTCCCCGATTGCCTCGAGTGTCCGGTGATATGCATGAATGAACGGAGCCGGATCGGCAAACACGTCCCGGGCGCGCGATGCGACCGCCGCATCGTGTTCATCGCCTTGATCCGATTGGAGGACCGTGATCTCACCAGCAGGTTCAAGCTCAGCTGGACGAGGTGTGAAGAGCGGCCGTTCCGATCGTGGCGTGAGATCAGGAATTCGGAGATCTTTACAAAACCGTGCGACCGCTTGCCGCCGGGACACAAAGCGGTCGTCGCTGTAAAAGTTCAGCTTGTTCAGGATCGCGCCATAGCCGCTGCGCACCTGCAGAATCGTCTTCGCGTCATCGAGGCGTTGAACCGCATCCGGATCCAACAGAGGAACCAGCTCGAACCGACCCTGCGATGGGGTCTTTGCGGTCAGGACGCCTCTGTTGCGGCCCCACCCCTCGCGTTCCTCATATTTCCTGCCCAAGCTGGCAGATACGAAGCGCGCCGTCGCTTCATCTCCGACGCCGATATAAAGCTTGACGTCCATATTGCCGATCAGGGCATCGCGCGCCTTCGTGCCATAGCGTTCATCGATCTGCGGCAGGTTCTGCGCGATCAAGGCAATGGTCAGCCCGTAGCCGGCAACCAGAGGTGCGCGTTTGACGACCTCTGGCAGGCGCTCGAACTGATAAAATTCGTCGAGCATCATCAGGACACGGTGCTGCTCATCCGGTCCTGGCAGTTGGCGCAGCATGATGTCGTGGATCTGCTGGATCAGCAGACGGATCAGCGGTTCGACCGTTCCGAAGTCGGATACGGGACTGGCGATGAACAAAGAGAAGGGCTTGCGGCGCAGCTCCCGGATATCGAAGTCGCTGGCCGCACAGGCTTGCGCCATCAGCAGATTGTTGAAGGGCGCAAGCGCCGTGATGACATGCCCCTCGAACGAGGGTCGTTGCTCCTCATCGCGACCGAGATGCTGCCGGAAGCCCGCGAGGATGAAGTCGTTCAAATCGGGTTCTTCGGCAAGGATGCGCTTGAGAAGGTCGGAGAATGGCAGGCCGGTCGATAGCATGCGGAGCACGCAGCGCAGGTTGCGCTGCCCCTCCATCGTCTCTGACTCCATAACGTACCCGATCAGGGCTGCCATCAAACCGCGCGCGGTCTGCTTCCAATAGGCATCCTCCTTCTCGCCAATCGGCAGCAAGCTTGTGGCGAGGTTGAGCAGGTCGGTCGCCCGCTCCGGCCACGCCCGTACAAAATCGAGCGGGTTCCAGCGATGCGATTTTGCGGAGCCGGGCGCGAACACGAAACATTTCTGGGCGAGGGCAAGGCGTGCAGGCCCCGTTAGCGTGTAATTTTCCAGCTTCACATCGAGAACGACCACTGAGCCCTGGAACTCCAGCAGATTGGTCATGACGAAGCCTCTGCCTTTGCCGGAGCGGGAGGGGCCGTTGACGTAGAAATGACTGTCGCCGCTGTAGCGCACATCGACCGCCGAGCGCCCCCGGCCAAAAGTGCCGAGCAGGATGGATCGGCCGGGTTCTCCGCCGAGCAGGCCAGCGACTTCGAGATCCTTGCGTGTGGCGAAACGCGATCCATCCTTCGGCGGTCGAACCTCCCAGGGACGAAAGGTAAGCAAGACGATACCAATTGTCGCGAGGATCGCATCGATGCCGGTCGCCATCGATGCGATCACGATCAGCCGTCTGACGTTCGAGTTGGCGAGATAGGTCCAGGCCTGCTTGACCGGCAGCAGCAGATCGTCGCCGGTGAAGGCGTTCCACATTGCCGTGGATTTCAGGAGGAAGAAGCTGGCAGCGGCGTAGTTCGCAGACCAGGCGCAGAAGAGTGCGGCGGCGGCGACAAAGGGTCCGAGGCCGATGAGAGCGATCTTTTCGAACCGCTTCATGCACCCGGCCATTTGTTGAGATAGATCTCACTGACGCTGCGCTTCATGGTGAGCGGATCGCGGCGAACCTGCACGATAACCGGGACCACGAACCGCACGAACTCCAGAAGCTCTGATTTCGACAGGCCGAGCCCTGCCTGCATTGTCGCCATGGCAAGCCGCTCGTAAGCGCCGTGCGGATTGTCGGCATGGAGCGTCGACATCGACCCCGGATGGCCGGTGTTGACGGCCTGCAGAAACGAAAAGGCTTCGGCCCCGCGGATCTCGCCCATGACGATGCGATCCGGCCGAAGGCGAAGTGCGGCTTCGAGGCAGTCCTGGATCGTCGTCTTCGCCCTCCCCTGCCCGCCTTTCGAGGCGACGAGCGCCAGATGGTTGGGCTGCGACGGCCTGAGCTCACGCGTGTCCTCGATCGAGATCAGCCGCTCCCACTCCGGAACATCCTGGAGAAGACCATTGAAAAACGTCGTCTTTCCAGACGATGTGCCGCCGGCGATCAGCATCGTCACCCGGTTCTCGACCGTAAAGCGGAACCAGTCACGACGGGCTTTGGGCGTCGGATCGCGCAGACGATCGATCAGCTCACAGTCGAGTTCCGACAGCACGTCATCGACCGCTCCTGGACCTATGACTTTGACGCAGTCGAGCCCGCCGAGTTCGACATAATCGTCGAGGCTCATGTCGCGAATGACCTGCTTGCGGATGGCGAAAGCCCCGCCTAAAGCGGCAACCGGCGCAAGCACCGCCTGGAACCGTTCTCCGTGCGGCATGGCCGCCGACAACAAGGGCGTCTCTTCATTGACGTTCTGCTGGGTCGAGCCGGCAATCATCTGGGCGAGCGAACGGATTGCCCGTTCATCGAGGGACGGCACGTCGTGGCGGACCATCCTTGCGCAGTCCATGCGTTCGACCCAGATTTCGCCTGGACGGTTGCACATGATTTCGACGACGGCGGGATCTTCCAGCAGAAAGCGCAGTGGCTGCGCCATCTGACGGAAGAAGATCGGTAGGTTATCCCAGAGCGAGACGACGTCAGCGCCGCGGTCTGCCTGGCGCATTGCGGAGTTCATGGATGGCCTCCTTGACGGGATCGGGGTAGAGCGCGGAAAAGTCGAGGTCGCGCCGGACGAACACCATGATCTGCCTGCCCTGGTTGACATGGATCGTCGGCGGAATGTTGATCGAGTCCTTCAGCGCCATGTTGGCCATTTCGGCCATGGTCTGTGAGACGGTCTGCTGAGCCTCAGTCTGGGCGTTCACCCCCATCTGCGACGACGACGAGGATCCCGGAGCGGAGCTGCCGTCGGTGTTGAGCCCTGCGATGAAGGAGGAAACACCACCGACGAGGCTCAGCATCGACGCCGCGCCGAAGCGCTCGATAAAGTGTTTGTCGACGGCACCGTTCAGCCCGGATCGGCCGAGGTCGTCGGTCCCGTAGGAGCCGAGGGCAACGGAGGTGCCGTCAGACCGCAAGGCTCTGGTCCAGATGATCAGGACACGCGTCTGGCCACGGGCGAGCCCGCTCTTGTATTCCCCCGTCAGCATCGTCCCCTTGGGCAGCAGGATCCGTCGACCGTCGAAGGAATAGACATCCGTGGAGATCACGGCGCGGACCATGCCAGGTAAATCCGACTGGATCGCGGTCTCCAGCACCCCTCGGATCATCGTGCCTTGCGGGATCAGTGCGTCGATTCGATCATTGCGATTTGCCCTGACGGTTTCGACATCCTGCGCCGATACGACGGCAGCAAATCTTCGGTTCGGATCGTCATCGGCCGACATTCCCGTCGCAGGCGGAGAGGAGGGATCGGAGAAGGCGCCCGGCAGGCCGCCCTGTTGCCCCTGATCGACGACGATCATGCTG
This sequence comes from Xaviernesmea rhizosphaerae, assembly GCF_001938945.1. Classification (GTDB taxonomy): domain Bacteria; phylum Pseudomonadota; class Alphaproteobacteria; order Rhizobiales; family Rhizobiaceae; genus Xaviernesmea; species Xaviernesmea rhizosphaerae. Next base: position 47,538 of record NZ_MKIO01000026.1, on the reverse strand, counting down.
GAGCGCAAGCGCGCCTGCCTGAGCTCCTCTGCCTTGCGAGCCCGCTCCGCCTCCTCGGCCGCCAGGCGTGCGGCGGTATCGTCCACGGGCGGCGCGGTGACGATGACCGGTTGGGCGGTCGGCTGCTCGACCGGGACAGGCGGCGGCGCGATCACCAGCTTGTTGTCCTGCTCGTCCGGTGGTTCAACCGGGTCGAGATGCAGATGGGTCGAACGGCTCGCAGTCTTGAATTCCTCGCGTTCCTTGTCAGCGCCCAGCGACTGTGGATGTCCAAAAGAGACATAGGCGGCGTATGCCAGCACGCAGAGCGCGGCGGAACCGAGAAGGATGGGCACGAGCCCGCTATTCCTTCCCCGGCGCGGCCGGGCGACCGTCTCGGTAATCCCAGCCTCTTCTTCGAAATCACCGCTCATGGGAGGCACCATGACCAGGGGCGCCGACTATGACGACAGGCTTCTGGACCATCTTCTTCATGTTGAAGACACAGGTCGTGATATCGCCGTTGCGCAATGTCCATTGCCGCGACACCTCGTCGACGACGATATACTCCCCCTCGCGCCGAAAATTGACGAGCGTCTCATTGCCATTGGATTTGACGGCAAAGATCGCCGGCAACTCGCCGCTGATTTGAAAAAAGGTCTTGTTTCCATCGTCGAAGACCGCCGTCGGACGATGATCGACGGCTCCCTTGAAACCGTAGTCGACGTTAAGCCCGGCCGGGCCTGCGAGCGCGGCCTTGATGTTCGGCGTCGCCGCCTGTTCCTTGGCCGCAGCCAGGAGTGCTGCATTGCCGGCATCCTCCGGATAGGAGAAGCGCAGCTTGATAACTGCAGTCCGGGTGTTGCCGGGCCGCGCGCCTGTCAGCATGAAGGTATAGACCCGCTTCGTGGTCACGACATTCATGTTGGTCACCGCGTTCGGCTCGAGCGGCTTGATGAACAGAAACCGCTTCGACTGGTCCGGTACAGCCTGCCAGCCGACCGTGTCGCCCATCGCCACAGTTGCGATGCGCTCGTCCTCATTGAAGACGATCATGGTCGATACGCCCAGCATCCCGGCGAGATAGACGATATTGTCGCGCTGGAACGGCACGGTACGGATGCGCTCGTCGGTCTTGACAGAGCGCGGCTGGATTTCCGAGTGGGCGCCGCCTGGCTGGAGGGCGGCCAGGGCAGCGAAGGTAAACGACAAGGCGCGTATCGAAGGGATCATCGGCCATCCTCCCCGATGGTGACGGTTTCCTGATCCCGGCGGTACTCGGTGACCTGGAAGCCAAGCGGATTGTCGAAGCGCCAGTCGTTACGCATCGGTTCGGAGGTGTATTTGAACCGAACGTTGGCCACCCAATGGTTGGTCTCGCTCGAAGCTCCTCGGCCCGTGCGCGTGGTGGAGAAGCGGACGGCGGCCGTCTGCTCGTTCAGGAAGATGATGCTCTTCACCGCAACAGAAACGGTCGTGTCGGCACCGTAGAGCTTGACGGGATTGTTCGGGTTGGCGCCCGAGAAGGTGTTGGCGAGATCGTCGGCCGTCTTGCCAGTGGAATAGAGCGAGGCGAGATCGAAATTGTCCCGCAGGCTCTTCGGATCATAGGTTTCGCGCGCACGCAGGAACCGCACGATGTTGGCGCGCGTCACCGCTTCGTTCTGCGTCAGGTCCCCACTGTCCCTCAGAGGCCGGCTCGCCTCGACATAACCGGTGGTCTTGTCGACCTCGAGCACGACGACATCGAAAGTCCGTAACGGAAGCGTCGCCCATAGGAGCCCGGTCATGGCGATCAGCGCAACAGCAAGCAGGGCGGCGATCGTCCGCCACACCGCGCGGGATGCGGCGACGGAACGATAGACCGATTTTTCCCAGCGCTCCCCTTCCTGATAATAGCGCGGATCTATTCTGGTGTCTGTTCTGGCGCGTTCCGCCGTCCCCACGGCGGCGATATCATTTCCTGCCTGCATTCACCCTGTTCCCCTGCAACTACCGTCGGCCGTTGAGTGCGGCTGATGTCACCAATGCCCGATCCGCCGCTCCGTCGGTAACGGTCCCTCCTGCCATCAATCTGGCGAGGGCATATCGACCGCCCTTGTAGGCACCGCGCGCACCCACGATTCCGAAACGCCGGGCATTGAATAGCGCGAGGCTCGTCGAGGACTCGATCCGCGGGCCACCGCCGGCAATCGCTGCTGCAAGTCCAACGACCTCCTTCAGGAGGAGCGTCGTTGCAGCACACATGAAGAGGAACGGCATGACGGTGCTGAGGGTCGGCTCTCCCGCCTGCAGCGCGGTCACAGTATTGCCGAGCAGGCTCGTCATGAGGCCAAGCACCGTGTAGACGAGCACCGGCAGCAGGGCGTAGGTGGCAAGGGAACGGATCCAGCCATCGACCACGCCGGACGTGACGTTGAACAGCGCGCAGCACATCACGATCGGTCCGATGCCCAACAGAACGAACATGGTCATCTTTCCCATGATCAGGATCACGGCAGCTGTCACGCATAGGATCAGGGTGAACAGCAGAACGCCGCCGGCCAGAAGGTAGAGAAACCAGCCGAAGACCCCGCCTTGCGCGACCATGGACGACGCCCCCTGCATGCCGGCATGCCAGATGTCGGAAAGCCCCTGCCCGACCGAGGCGCCGCCCGTGCCGCAGCCCTCGCCGCCGGCGGCTTCGCAGACCACGGTGGCGATCGCGTCCGGCGCCTGCACCAACGGTGTCACGATCAGCGGCTGGTAGGTCGCCCAGGAAACAATCATGCTGTAGCAGAGGAAGGCGCGCCCGAACTTCCAGACGAATGCGCCCGCTGTCATCGGCGCCCGGCCGAACAGCATTTCGTAGCCCCACCAGACGACATAGACGGCCAGACCGGCCAGAAACAGCGGCCCCAGATGGTTGGCGAGCGCCTGATACATATTCTGGACCGCCGACGTGCCCATGGCATCGACTTTTCCGAGCAGCACATTGAAGATGTCGTTCATGACCTTCTCCTCAGAAGACGCTGACGCCGTTTTGCCGGATGAGCGGACCGCAGGGCGTCGGGGCGGCATAGGCTGACGAGAACGACACGCGCGCCGCCTCTTCCGAAGCGCAAGGGGCTTTCAGCTCCTTGTGACCGGCGCACCCGGACGCGGTCAGCAGCAGAAGGCTGAGCAGGATGATCGAAAGGAAGCGCCGCATCCTGCACCTACTCCCCCGTCAGGCTGACCCTGCTGGGGTCGTAGGCCATGAACTCAGCCGTGGCGGCCTGGGCTGCCAGCTCCTGCATCTGCTGGGCGTTGAGTGCTGCATTGCCGGCATTGACCGCGCCGACCAGTTCGTTGACCGTCTGTGCGGTCTGCGTCTGGAGCTGCGAGTTCTGATCGATCGATCCCTTGATATCGGGCGCCGTGCCGATCTGTCCTTCCACAGTCTGAAACGCCTGCGAGCGCTGTTGTGTGCTCGCTTGCAGGCCGGAGATCGTCGCGGTCAGCGCCGTCGCCGTGTTGACCAGCGCCTGGTAGGACTTGTCGCCGCGGGTCAGTTTCGCTTTGTCCGTCTGGCCGGACAGGGTCTTGACCAGATTGAGCCCGTTCAGGATCTTTGTCGCGGCATTGCCGTAGGCGCCGAGCCGGCCCCAGGCCATCTGTCCAGCCATCAACGAGGAGAAGTCCGGCGCGGCGCCCATGGAGAAGCCACCGCCGAGTGCTGCGCCGGCGATCTCGGCCGTCGAGCGGCTTCCGGTGACGGCGGCGAGCGTCCTGTTGACCGTCTGCAGGATCTGACCGTTGCTGTTCATGATCTCGGCTGTGTGCTCGGCCGTCTGCTTCGCCTGCGACAGCGTCGCAGTGTCGATCACGGGAACCTGGGCGCGCGCCGATGCTGCACATAGAAAGACCGCCATGGGAAAGAAAATGATCGTGGCGGTTCGCACCTCTCGTGCTTCCATCATCTTATTGTCCCTTGTGTTTTCCTGGCCCTGTGAAAGTCGTCTGCGACGGATCATAGGCCCCTGTTTTTGCTGTCGCGCTCGCCGCTGCGGTAACGTCGAGAAGGCGCTGATTGCGCAGCTGGACAGTGGTCGAAACGGCCTGAATGGCCTGATTCCAGATCTGCGCCTCGCTCAGGCGCGCGATGCCGTTCTGTTCGAAAGCGCCCTTCAGCGTATTGGCCCCTCCGACGGTCTCCGTCTGGGTCGAGAGCGATGACGAATTGGCGGCGACCGCTGCGGCGACAGACGCAAGCGCGCTGATCGCCTGACCGGCATTTTTTGCCTTGATCGCCTGAACGGTGTTGGCGATTCCCATCAGCACGGCAAAATCATCTCCACCGATCGTCGAGCCGGACAGGGCCGCGCCGAAAACATTCTGGCCGGACACTCCCGGCATGCGCGCCGCGTCGTTGTTGCCGGTCATGCTGGCGCGGATGTCGCGTGTCGGTGCGACGGTCGACTGTTTGAAGGTTCTCGCGCGGCGCATGCAGATGGCGGTGTTCGTCTCGCTGACCGTCCTTTTCGCATCGTTGACGGGAACTTGCGCGGACCCTATCGCAGGGGCGAACGCGCAAAGCGTCGTTACGAGACCGACGGAAAGAAGGCGCCGGGTCATTCGTCCCTCCAACCGCAAAAGTGAGGGAGCCATGCTTCCGGCGCATCGCCGAACCTGGCGCGCAGCCGCTCGCATTCGGCGACGGTCTCGGTACGACCCGACAGGACCTTGATGAATTCCGGCAGGGCGGAAAGATCGAGCTTCGCGATCACGCTGTCATGATCGTGCTTGATGAGGAACTGGCGGCTGGTGGACGATGTCGACTTGACCCAGTCAAACTCGGTTTCCGACAGCCCGAACGCTCCGATATAGCTCTCGCGATCCGCCTTCGGGTTGGGAAAGAAGAGCGTGGTCGGGCTCTGCTCCAGCAGGGTGTGGGAGATTTTCGCCGTGGTGATATCACGTGGCGATTGCGTTCCGAGCCCGACGATCCCGTTTTTCTTGCGGATCGTCTTCAACTGGTCGTTCAGAAACGCGGCGGCCTTCTCGTCGCCTAGCAGTTTCCAGCCCTCATCGATGAAGAGCATCATCGGCCTGATACCGTCGAGCATGCCGCCGATCCGGTAGAAGATGTAGCCGAGCGCCGCGGTGCGGATATCGGAATCGTCAAGGATCGCGGTCAGATCGAAACCGAAGATGCCGCGTTCCCCATCCCACGCGTCGATCGGATTGTTGAACAGCCAGCCATGGGTGTCGCACCAGACCTCGAAACGCGAGGCGAGATCGTCCCGACCGGCAGCTTCCGCACCGCGCAGCAGATGGACCACATCGTGAAACCGTCGCTCGGCGCGGGGAACGCCGAAAATGTGCTCCACCGCCATGGTCAGGATTCTATCCTGCTCGGCCGAGTGCTTGTCGCCGTCGTTGCGCGGTCGCACAAGGAAGCTCAGGAGATCATAGAGGAACGTCCGGCTTTCCGGCGTATCCTCGATCTGCAGGGGATTGAAGCCGGTCGGTACGCCGGGCTTGAGGACCTCGTATTGCCCGCCGCAGGCCCGAATGAAGATCTCCCCGCCGCGGTCCTTGTCGAACAGCGCACATCGTGGCTGTGGGCTGGTGCGCATCGCCTGAGACAGCAGGAAGAGCAGTCCGACCGTCTTGCCCGACCCCGTCGGGCCGGTCACGATGAAATTGCCGACGTCCCCTTTGTGGAAGTTGAAGAAATAGGGTGTCATCGACGTGGTCTGGAGGAGCGCGATCGCCGGACCCCAGCGATTGCCCGTCGGGCGGCCAAGCGCAAAATTATGACCGGAGGCCATGCCGCAGAAGTTTCTGGAGGAAATCAGCGCGCGCCGGGCGATGTAGCTGAAATTTCCCGGAAGCTGGGCCCAGAAGACCGGTTCGGCATTGAGGTCCTCCCGCACCACGACGAGGCCCGCATTCTGGAGCTCCTTCGTGACCGCCTGGGAGCAGGCTTCGGTCTCGCGGATACTGTCGCCGAGCGCCATGACCGAGAGATGGTGGTAACCCATGACGGCGCGGCCACTCACCAACTCGTCCTTCGCGGTGGCGATCGCACTCTCCAGGCTGGTGCCGCGTTCGTCGGAAACGCTGATCTGGCGCTCGATCAGGTCCATCTCGGCAAGCACCGGGGCACGGTCCTGGAGCGCGAAACTCTGCGTGAGTACAAACTCCCCGGCAACCTTGAGGAGGCCATCGGCCATGCCTGCGGCTGTAAAAGAGGGGTATTCGCGGACGGACAGCATGGCGGCAAAGCGTGTGTCTGTCTTGCCGTTGCCGCGCATTTCCAGGAGGCGGCGGCCGAAGGTGATGCGCCGGGTGGGCAGATATTCGTTGAGCGGCATGCGCGGCAGCAACATCCTGACTGGCATGACGCCGTTCAAAAGCCGGGCCAGGAACTCGAGCGGTTCGGAGACGGCATGTCCGTCGCGCATCTCGGCCTTCAGCAAACGGGCGCCGTAGCCCTCCATCCCCTTGACGATGTTGGCGACATGATCGCGCAGCTCTTGGCGCGCTTCGAGATCGAGCGATCGGTCCGACACGCCGCTGGCCTTGCGAAACCGCGAGAGCACGCTATCCGCCAGCCCCACCTTCCCCTGAAACCCGCGCCGGATGACGGTCAGAAAGAGCTCGTTCGAATACATTCTGGTCTGCGAAAGGACTTCCATATAACGCTCGTCGAGCTTCTTACAGAAATCGAGAGAAAACGACCCATTGATCGCCGGCGGGATGCGCCGGCGTATGATGTGCGAATAGACGGCGAAGCGGCTGTCTGAGAGCGCCCGGAGCAAGGTGTTGCGGTTGGCGGCCTCAGCATCGATAACCGCCTGATCGGCAGTCTGATGGCAAAACCCATCGAGCTGCACGACCGAGACCAGCATGCCGTCACGGGTCCGAAGGGTCGCCTCATCGACATGGCGAAGATAAGGGACATGGTGGGAAACCGGCTTTTCCCGCCCGATTTCCGAGCCAAATTTGAGATCTTTGCGAACGACATGCTGCATTCTTTCAATCCTCAGGCGCGGTAGGAGTTGCCGCCCCAGAAATGCCGGTTCCTGACCCAGGGGCATTTGGCGAAACGCAGCCGCACCACGTCGGCCATGTGTGGATCGCGCACCGTCATGACGTAGGCCGCGGCATGCAGCGGCAGGAACAGGAGAAAGGTGGCGAGTTGCTTGGTGTTGAGGAAGGTCATGACGACGACCATCAACTCCCCGACAAACAGGCCGATCGGAATACCCCACATCATCCGCGGACGGGTGAGCGCCACGACAAGCGGCGCGACCTGCGGCTTGTCCTGTTCAGCCATCAGCCGCCGAGCCCCGACTGCATGGATGCGACCAGCTGAGATCCGCCGAAGATGAAAGCGATGCCGACGATGATCGAGAAGCACCAGGACCACGGGATGCGCGAGGTGAGCGCGAGATAGCCGACGGCAGCACAGGCGATCGTGGCGGCTGTGGTCGCGAACGTCCCCGTCATGAAATTGAGCAGCGTGGTGAAGACCGACTGGATCGGCTGGAACACATCGCCGGCAGCAAACGCCAGATCGGTCTGGCCGACCAGAATGACAGCGAGCGCCAAGCCATGAACGGCGACCTGGCGGCTGCGGCTGGAAACGGTGATCTTCTTGATGCAATGAGAGATTTTCATTCAGATACTCCTGTTTACTCAACATACAGAACCGATCCCCCGATCCAGGCGCGGTTGGAGGATCTCGGGGTTTTGGGATTGATCGGGAGAGGCCTGTGCCCGACGGAGCCGGTCACCAGAAGATCGACGCCTGTCGCCGCGGTCATTGGCGCAGTCACGGGTGTCGCCACCCGCTGCGACCGTTGAAGCGCGTTGTCGAAGCCGAAATAGGCATTCGCCACGAGCGCGACATAGTTCACGGTCTCGGCAATCGCCGGCACGCCACGAGCCCGAAGGACCCTGTCTTCGCCCGCATTGTAGGCCGCAACGATCAGGAAGATGTTGCCGCCGAAACGGACGCTCAGGTCCTTCAGATAGCTCACACCTGCGCGCACGCTCTGCTCCGCATCGCAGGTATCGGCAACGCCGTAATGCGCGGCAGTCCCCGGCATCAGTTGCATGACCCCGCGCGCACCGGCAGGCGAGTTGACCCGCTGGCCGAAACCGGATTCCTGCCCGGCCACCGCCAGCGCGAGCTTTACGTCGACGCCTTGTCGCTGACTTTCCTGGCGGACGAGGTCCTGCACCGCTTCCACAGTCATAGCCGCGTCCACGCAGGTCGATGGCTGACCCGCTTGTCCTGTTTCGGCCGCCCAGAGGGGAATCACATCCATCGATATTGCCATCCAAGCGAAGATAAGAGGCCGTGCAATCATGGTTCACCTGCACTTGAAAAACCTATATACGATATTAGGATGCGTGATCAATGGTTAAAGATGCTTTTCGGGAATCGCAATCGTGTTGAGGTTAAAGCTCCCCCTGCTCGCCGCCGCAGCGCTCCTTGCGGCATCATTCCCCATCGCCTCGGCAAAAGCCCAGGACGCGGACTGGGGATGTCAGGTGCTGCTTTGCGCAGCCTCCTCGGCTCCCTCCTGGCATCAGATCCCCTATTGTGTGCCGCCGATGACGAAGCTCATCGCAGCCATGGCGCGACCGCATTTTTCCTGGCCTATTTGCCCTGGCGCCGGGACGGGAGCCCCCGGATTTGAGCGCTATGAGGCTTGTCCGACAGGCTTCAAGGTCGACTACAGTTCAAAGGGAGGCGACAATAATTGGAACCGCGAGCCCGACCTTTGCATGAAGAAGGTCAATCGCTGCGGTCAGGGGTTCAATTATGACCACAACAGCTGCATGGAAACGATCACGCGGCCTCGGCCACTCAGGGCTCAGCCCTTTTATTTCGACATCCCCCAGCAGTCGGGCAAGCCTAAGAGATTTTGGTTCGACTTGAACGAGTAGACGGTCTATAATATCGTATATAAGATTTTATCGGGGCTTTTGCATGAAACATTCTCCGATCACTGTTTGCGAACCGCCCCGCCCGCGCGATCCCGTGGGAGAGGCCGTCTTCGCCTCGTTCCTGGGGATCACATTCGGCTGCTTCATTCTCTACCCCGGGCGGAGCTGGATGTGCCAGGCCGCTAGGGATGTGATCCAGAACCCGGTTGCGGCACCTCTCTATACCCTCCTCGCTTGCGCGATTTGGCTGTGCGCCGGCGGCGTCCTTCTTTGGGCGGTGCGGCGGTCGCTGCTGGTCGTGTGGAGAGTGGCAAGGGCAATTGCCTATTTTGTCGAAGATGTCGCTTATCTCATCGCTGCCCGCTTTGAGCGGGTGCGCGAGGCGATCGGCAGTATTGGAGGCCGCCGATGACCCTTCGCCGCAGCGCGATCGTGATGGCGGTCGTCTTGGCCGCCGCTCTCCCGCGCCTGTCGACTGGTCAGGACGGCTATCGTTTCGAGCTGAAGCTGACCACGCCGGATGCCCGCCACGATCCCGATGGCGTCTGGTCGGATGACGATCTCGCCTTCATTCGCCAGTTGGGGCAAAGCCCTTCGATCTATACGGCCCGCATGACCACGCCGGCAGGCGAATGGCTGCTGTCGCAAACCAATGGCGACTGCAATATGCAGGGGATGTGTACGACACTTCTTCTGCTGCGCAAAGCGGGAACCACGCCCGTCGAGATGGCCAATCCACAGCTCCCCCTCGGTGGTTCAGCAACGTTGTCGCTGAACTATAAGAAGCTCTTCACGCGCGAGCTCGACCAGAACGGAAACCTGTTCGACGGCGCCTATGATGTGGCGCCGATCCAATGACCGTGTTTAGTCTCGCACCCATCCTGTCCCATGTGCGACCCAACCGCCGGGATCTCGGCGCGAACGTCGGTCTTGCCTTGGGACTCGTGGCCTCTCTCGCCCTTGCGGGAGAGTCTGCCGTCAGCCTCATCGCAGCCGGCATGCCGGCGGACTGCGCGGAATATGCCGCGAACGTGACAAGCAGCGAAGGCTCGTTCAGAAGCGTCTCGCCAGTTGTGAACGGCGTTCGCTGCTATGGGGCATTCCAGTTTTGCGACAGCGGCACGCTGCAACACTACTGGTTGGGAACAAAAGAGGGATTTCTTGCCGATCCTTCCGCACAGGTTGCCGCCTGGCGCCAGTATCAGCAGGATGAATGGAGCAAGGTCAATCGACTTGGGATGACAAGCCTGATCGGACAGCAGGTCTGTTACAAGGGAACCTGTGCTGTCATATCCCAATCCAGCATTCTGAAAGCCTGTCAGTTCGGATGCGGAAAGGGTGGCAAGCTCTACAATCTCATGCAGTCGGCGCTTGATTGCAGCGCCGCCGGCACCCGCGACGGCGCGGGTACGAGCGTCTGCTCCTATCTGATCTCAGGCGCAGGATACAGCGTGGCCTGTATCACCGGCTCAAACGACGGGATCGACTGCCTGCCCGTCACACCGAGGGGCGGCTGACTCCGTGCGTGGCTATCAATCCAGGGCCAGTGCGGTCGTCGCGGCGATATGGCTCTTCAGTATGCCCGCAAGCATTGAGGCGCAGACACCCCCGGCTGCCGGGACCGCGCCGCAGACGGTCGTCTTGTCGGGCGACAGTTGGCAGCAGGGAGAAAAGGTCTTCAGGCTGTACGGTGTTCAATCCTGTCTTCGCGGCTCGGTCTACATGGACCAAACTGGCGAGCGGAAAGACTGCGGCGCGGTGGCCGCGGCCATGCTCGCAGCATTCCTGCGGGACACCCGACCGCGATGCAGATCGGTCGCACAGATCAGGACAGCATCGACATCGCCGACGGTGCTGGTTGCTTGCTCCGCATCCATCGCCACCCAAGAGCTCGATCTCGGATCGATGATGATTGGTCAAGGCTTCGCCTTCGCCGCACTGACCGACTTGGGACAGCCGGTCTACGCGTCCTATCTGGCACAGGAAATCCTCGCGCAGGAGGCTCAAAAAGGCCTTTGGGCGTTCGAGGGGTTTCAGCGTCCCGATTTCCGGAAGCTTGGACTGAAGTGAGATGGCTTACTTCAGCCGTGACGCCATATCTCGAGCGCTAATATCGAGAAACGACACGACCCTCGCCTCCAGGGGCGATAAAGTCTCCATTTATCAACGTTTAGACATAGCTTCGTGATCGTTTGACCATTAGAAGAATGATCGGAAACGGCCACGATATTGGAACGCTATGGCGCAAGGTACCCGATCCTCCGACCAACGCAGGAAATGGTGGAACGACAGTCTCGGTGAGAACCTGGTGGACTCGCGGACCATTCTACCCCGTGAGGGCCACAGTCGCATCAAGGTTCTGGCGGACCAACTTGGCGAACGGGTCCCTATTCTTCTCGGAAAGTTCGTCATGGCTAGCCTATCCATGTTCGATCTTGGCAGGAATGAGTTCCCTGCAATCGAAGGAGGAGACGGGGAAGCCCAGATGCCTGCAAGGGCCCAGCAGGTGATCCTTGACGAGGATGTCTTCCAGATTTGCGCCGCGATCACAGCGTCCCGTTTCCCTGAGGACACCGGATCCACGCGCATGCGCCAATGCGCGATGATGATACTGATCGCCAGTGAGACGGCTGCGGGCCGCAAGCCGACCATGGCCGGTCTTGCTCGGATGACGGGTAGTCCAACCTCTCCCATCATTGTACTCGCGACCTCACTCGAGGAGCGCGGCTTGTTGACCAGAATCCGGATGGCGGGTGTCAGCAATGGAAAATCCGGCAAGGTCCTCCAGATTCGACCCGATGCCCTACAGGCGATCAACGACGCGCATCTGGCCCAGACCGGCTCACCAATTGTCCGGATTGATGAGCAATCTACCACACCGACAGATGAGCCTTCTGCTCCGAAGACAGACGTCTAAAATTTGTCCGTCATCGCAACCGTGAAGATGGACACTTCATATCCAAATGTTGTAGCGCACATGCCCGGCTCTGGTGGGGCCCGAGGCTCAAGGTCGTCGACAGATTTGACGATCCCGGAAATCGAGTGGCCTTTCGCAAACTCTGAAGCCGCCCATTCCGCAAAACTATGAAATCCGTGGCTCAGCGCGAACTGATCCAGAGCAAAACCCCGCCCGGCAAAGGTCGTCAGGCCCCGATACGGGACGTCGGCCGCCAGGCTGGTAACATATTCAATCACTCGTCATCTCCTGTCAGGCCTTCGCTCTTCGAAGACACCGAGGGGATGCAGACCGCAAGTTCCATTGCGAATGCCTTGCGCTGCATGCCCCTCATTATGCCGGAAGGCGTTATGCGACGCGCAGCGCTGGCAAGTCATCACGCAGCTCGGCATTCTCGCGGGTAGGTTGCGTCGCTGCAATGTTTTGTAAGAGCGTTTCACTGATTTCGAACAGGCCAGCATAGGTCATGACCCGACCGATGCGCGTTGGCGTGCCAATGACTTCCGCCGGGCAGGCCGATGCCTTGAAAATCCGCGCCATGCGAGCGTCGTAGACGGAAACGATGTGGCTCAGACCAGCCCGCAGTCCGACCTCGACCAGCCCACACAGAAGCTCGGTCGTCACCCGGTGGATACGCCCCTCTCCCAGTCGGGCCGCATCCGGCTCGACGCAAAACCGCGAGCTTTCCCAGATGATGGGACTTTCCACCACCAGATCATCGGGCAGGAGGACTGGGAAAACGTCGCGCAGCATGTTGGGCCCTGTTGTCGGCAACAGCCTGACACTGCCCTCCAGGCGACCGGTCACGTCATTGACCGACAGAATATAGAGTGGGTCCGCGGCGTCAAACACGTCGATCTCCTTGCCATCTTCGACGTGAACGTCCCATTGAAGCCGGTCCTTGAACACGCGTGCCCTGAGCGCAAACATATCTTCGACGAGCAAGGAGAAGGAGAGTCTGTTATGAGTTTCAACGATATGCAGCATATCTGTTTACCCTTGGTTGTAGTAAATTGCTACAAAACAAGGAATATTAGCGTGATCGAACGCAGGAAACCCGGTCGATCTCCCGGGTTTAATGCGCAATCGTAAATAGGTTATAGGTGATGGCTTTTGCAACCGCATGCGTCGTATTCGACGCATCGAGCTTAACCCTTGCCGTTTCGAGGTAGCACGCGACGGTTTTGGCCGAGATTCCCATGATTTGTGCGGTCGACCAGTTGCACTTTCCAGCCGCTCGCCACTTGAGGCATTCCAACTCACGCGGCGCGAGCTTTGGCACAGGCCTTTCGACCCCGCGAGCCCTCAGAATGCGCTGATGCAGATGAAACGCGAGCATCTGAAAATCCCGTTCGAAGCGCCTTTGGGAGCCGCTCCAGTCGACAAGGTTCTGGTCACTGGTGATGGTGAACAAGGCACGATCACCGCTTCGTCCGCGGATCGGTATGGTCAGGCCGCGCTTGCCAACCCCAAATTCCGCCGCTTCCCCGAAGAAGCGCTTCAGCCTGGGGCTTCGCGCGTCGTAGGCGCTCCACACAATCGGCAGCATGCTCGAAAATCCCTCACGAATGACCGGATCGATATCGACAAACTTTTGGATTCTGTAGTGAGCGACCCATTCGGACGAATAGGTCACCGCGAGATACGGTTCGCCTTGTTCCTGTTCCGAAACGTTTACACCGAAATAGGCTGCCGAGTTCAGGCCATAGAGAGAGCAAACAGTCCGCAACAAGTCCGGCACGGATTCCGGCGATGCGGTTTCGTCATCGAGGATGTCAACGACACGGTAAAAGGCATCTTCCAAATCGGGCATTTAATCAATCCTGAATTCACCAATGCCGCAAACATACTACCACTGACTGAATTTGCATCCGTGCGAACGACAAAATCTATCTTTGCAGTTGTCGCACCAAGACGGGCGACGGTTATTTTCAGACGTCGTGAAATTAAGGGTCCTGAGGCGAGCTACCTTTTTCCAGAAGAGACAAGGCCGGTAAGTGTGGCAGCTTTTTCCGGATAACTCGAGCGACCGTGCTGCCTCGGCTTCTGCTCCCGAATCTGAGTCTGGATGCCCTGCTGGGCATTGATCCGGCGATCGGGCAAACACGCTTCCACTGGCTGCGTTCAGCACTCGACACACCGGGAACGGGAAACCTGTTTCAATTGACAGTGCGTATCACATTCCTACGTTCGCTCGGGATCAATCCGTGGTTGCAGGTTCACATTCCGTTAGACGCTGGAAGCAAATAGTCCGCAAGGGGTGCTGGCTTATTCGCGCAAGACCAGGTGTGACCCACTTACAGGTCTGAACCGCTGCAAGGTACAGATAGCAAGACAGCGCCACCAGATCATTCCGACGGTAGAGGTTGCGTGAACGCAAAATGTCTCGACCTGGTCTCGCAAACCGAAATTCTTGATTTCATGATCACGCTTTAACAATTCAAGCCAACCGCCAATACAACTTGGCCAGCGCCGAACCATCCAACATCCTGGAGGTCTGGAGCATTCGCGAGTTGCGACACCCAGGTCTCAGATCATCGGCATACTGGCAAAGGCCAACAAGGATGACACTGGCGGCTAGCGCTTTCACCTCAACTTAGCACGATACCGCCGTCGACATTGAGCGTCTGTCCGGTGATGAAAGCGGCATCATCGGACGCCAGGAAGGCGACGGCGCCGACCACGTCTTCGGGATCGCCGATGCGGCGCAGCGCGGTCTTTTCCTGCCAGGCCTTGCGGATTGCGGGATCGTCGAGATTGACCCGGCCCATATCCGTGAGGATGATACCGGGGCAGACACAATTGGCCGTGATGCCATCCACGCCTACCTCCTGCGCCAGCACGCGGGTAAAGCCCATGACCGCCGCTTTGGAGGCCGAGTAATGCGCCTGCTCCGGTGCGCCATGCTTGCCGCCGATGGAGGCGATGTTGACGATGCGGCCATATTTGCGCGCCTTCATGCCGGCAAGGGCCGCCTGCACGACGAGGAACGTCCCCTTGGCGTTCACGTCCATGACGCTGTCCCAGAAGTCTTCCTTCAGCCCTGCCACATTGCCCGAGATCAGAATGCCGGCATTGTTGACGATGACGTCGATATGGCCGAATGCGCTTTCGACCGTTTCCACCATGGCGACCACATCGCTCTTGCTGCTCACGTCGGCAAAGACCGGTAAAGCCCGCTGTCCTAGCGCCTCGATCTCGGCCGCGACCTCCTCAAGCGCCGCACGCTGGCGGACGATATCGTTGACGGCAACATCATAGCCGCGCCGCGCGAGGCCGACGGCGATGGCGCGACCGATACCGCGGCTGGCGCCGGTGACGAGTGCGGTTCGATGGATATTCGACATAGGGGAAACTCCTCAGATCAGAGAGCGGTATAGCCGCCATCGACAGACAACACGGCGCCCGTGACAAAGCTGGCGGCAGGCGAAGCAAGGAAGAGAACGGCATCGGCGATTTCGCGCGGCTCGCCGAGGCGGCGCATCGGCGTCGCAGCCATCCAGGCGGAAAACCATGCCGTGTTGCTGCGGCCGCTCAACGTCAGTTCGGTGGCGATATAGCCCGGCGCAACCGCGTTGACCCGTACGCCTGCCTCTGCCCATTCGACCGCCAGCGACTTGGTCAGCAGGTTGGCGCCCGCCTTGGCCGCATTATAGGCAGCCTGCGGCTGCGGCTGCACGACGATCTCCCCGCACATGGAGGAGATATTGACGATGGCGCCGCGCCCGGCCTGCACCATGGCGCGGCCAAAGATCTGCGCGCAGGTGAAGACGCCGGTGAGATCGATATCGATCACGGCCTGCCAATCCTCGAACGTCATCTCGGCAGCAGGCGCATTGCGCACGATACCGGCATTGTTGACCAGCACGTCAAGCGCGCCAAACCGGGCGTGGAGCTCTGCGGCTGCCGCTGTCACACCTGCCCGGTCGGTGACATCGAGCAACAGACCGGTGGCCCGCCCGCCCGTCTTGCGGATGGCCGCCGCGGCGCGTTCGGCCTCGTTTACGTCGCGGTCCGCCAGAATGACGGTGCTGCCTGCGTCGGCGAGCCGCTCCGCAATGGCGCGACCGATGCCGCGCGCCGCGCCGGTGACGAGCGCGATCTTGCCATCGAGACGAAATGAATCGCTCATGCCGGGCTCCGTCCTGCGCTCGCCACCGCCTTCAGCGCCGGGTAGAGCGCGAGATAGCGTTGATAGATTT
The DNA here is from genome assembly GCF_001938945.1 of Xaviernesmea rhizosphaerae. Classification (GTDB taxonomy): domain Bacteria; phylum Pseudomonadota; class Alphaproteobacteria; order Rhizobiales; family Rhizobiaceae; genus Xaviernesmea; species Xaviernesmea rhizosphaerae. The sequence continues at coordinate 31,473 of NZ_MKIO01000026.1, read as the reverse complement.
CATCATAGAGCGCAACCTCTCGCTGGCGCGGCTCGATGCGGCGGCCAGGCTTGACCATGGCTGCGATGCCCTCATCGATCGATGGGAAATGGCCCGCGCCATGAGCGGCCAGAACGGCGGCGCCCACCGAGGGCGCATCGCGCGAGGCGGGAACCGAGACCGGCAGGCCGGCAGTGTCCGCATGGATCTGCAGCCAGAGTTCCGATGCGCCGGCGCCTCCGCCCACGGTGATCTCCGTGCCGCGATAGCCGGCCGACGCCATGGCATCGAGAATGGCGCGCGTGCCGAAGCCGATCCCCTCCATCACAGCGCGGAAAATATGATGCGGCTCATGCGCAAGCGTCAGCCCGACAATCGCACCGCGCGACAGCGGGTCGGTATAAGGTGTGCGGTTACCCTGGAAGTGATCCTGCACCAGAAGCCCGTCGCAGCCCGGATCGAGCGCGGCCGCCTTGCGGTTCATCTCCGCCAGATCCATCGTACCGTTCATCAGCCGGCCGAGCCAAGCGATGATCGAGCCGGTAGAGGTCTGCCCGCCCTCGACGATGTAGCGATCGGGATAGACGCAATCGCGATAGGTGCCCCAGATACCGGGAGCATGGACCGGCTGTTCCGTCACGCCGAACTGCAGATGCGACGATCCGGTGATGAGCGCGAGTTGCCCCGGCTTGGCAACGCCAAGCCCGATCATGCCGATCAGCGCATCGGCGCCGCCCTGTACCACCTTGACGGCCGAGGGAAGACCGAGTTCCTCAGCCGCTTTTGCCGAAAGCGTTCCAATGACACCGCCGGGCGGCACGATCCGCTCGGGCCACTTCCGCAAGAGCGCCGACAGGCCGAGCGCGTCGACCAAGCTCGTTGGCCAGCCGCCACGATCGGTCTGGTAGTGCCAGCGCAAGGTCACGTTGTTGAGGCTTGCCGCGCGCTCGCCGGTCAGCCGCAGTGTCATGAAATCCTGATACTCGCAGATGGTCGCTGCCTTCTCGAAGATCTCCGGTTCGTTGCGCGCGATCCATAGCGCCTTGGGGATCATCCATTCGGCCGAAACAGGACCCCGCCCCCCGCCATTGGCGATCAACGCGCCATCGCCGGTCGCCAGCACGGCGTCAGCCTCGCAGTTGGCCCGAACATCCATCCAGATGATCGCGGGTCGCAGCGCCCTGCCGTCGCCATCCAGCGCCACCACGGTGCAGCTGGTGGTTGCCAGGCAGATCGCGTCGACATTTTGCGGATCCACCCGCGCTTCGGCAATTGCCCCCCGGGCGGCAGAGACGAAGGCGCGCCACCAATCCTCGGGGTCCTGCTCGGCTCTGGCGCCAGCGGAAAACCTGGTCTCATAGGCCACGGCGACACTGCCGAGGCAATGTCCGTCCAGATCGTAGACGCGCGCGCGAAGGCTCTCCGTGCCGCCATCGGCCGTCAAAAAATAGCCCATCTCTCTCTCCTCCTGCACCCGTCTCTCCTCCCGGGCGCCCGCATGCCATGAGGCCAGAGCGTATCAAGCGATCAGGCACCCCTGACACGTTCTATGCCTTGGTTTTCATCCCATTGCCCGACACCGACGCGATCATGCTTCGGCTGGGAAATGCTCATGAGCATCGGATTGTCCGATGATCTGAAACCGTTATCCGGTTCGATGCTCTAACGGAGCGCCCGCAGGATCTCCAACGCTTTCGCGCCATACATCACCGAGGGACCGCCGCCCATCTCGACGGCCACATCCAGCACCTCGACCAGATCGGCCTCCTCGGCGCCATGCCTGATGGCGGCCTCGACATGGTAGAGAATGCAGTCCTCGCATCCCTTCGAGACGGCGAGCGCCACCGCAACGAGCTCCTTCTGCGCCGCCGTCATGCGGCCGGGCACCGTGGCGGCCTTGCTAACCCTGGAAAAGCCGGCGAAGAGATCGGGGCTGGCCTTCGCCAGCAGGCCGATGCGCGCCTGCGCTTCCTTCAGCCTTTCGCGTGCATCGCTCATTGGTCGGCTCCCTGCGACAGGAGGATCTCCAGAACCTCCCTGGTTTGATCCCAGTGCGGCATGTGCCCGGCGCGGGCGAGGAGATGGATGGCCACGCGCGGGGGCAGCGCCGCCACCTGGCTCCAGGGGATGATGCGATCCTCAAGCCCGAAGAGCACCCGGATCGCAAGCCGCGCCGGCAGCGCCTGCAACAGACCGATTATATCAATCCGCTGGCCAAGCGGGCCCGCCAGATTGCCGGCAAGCGACGTCAGCCGCCCGGCCGACAAAGTAGTGGTCAGCTTGGCCAGAGCGCTCTCCGACGGGCCGTTGCCCTGGACGGAGAGCCGCCGCAGGAGGTGCGCCACTTCGCCGGGATGTCGCGCGCCGGCCATCCCATCGACAAAACCGGTGTCGATCTCGCGTCCCAAACCTGCCGGGGCAATCAGGGTCAGCGCGCGCACGCGGTCGGGCGCGGCCTTTGCCAGAGTGACAGCCGCCACGGCGCCGAGGGAGTGTGCCAGAACCGAGACCTGATCCACGCCCAGGCGGGCCAGAAATTCCACGAGGTCGCTCCCCAGCCCAAAGGGATCGCTCTCCTTGATCTCGGTTAGCCCGTGGGCCGGCAGATCGGGGATGATCACCCTTCGACCGGCGCGCTTCAATCCCGCTGCGATGGTTGCCCAGGTCGTGTGATCGCCGGCAAAGCCATGCAGAAGCAGCAAGGGCACGCCCTGCCCTGCAGCGCTGTCAAGATAGGCCATGCGCCCGCGTGTCAGCGCCGCCATGGAGACTTCATCGGCCAGCGAACTCGCTGCCTGCAAGGTCGGCTCCGCCCGGCCCTGTGGAGCGAAGGCGAGAACATCGTCTCTTTCGATCCGGCCGCGCCGTCCCGTGCCCTTCAGCTGGGCGAGGTCGATTCCGCGCGCGCGGGCAAGCCGCCGGGCAAGCGGGGTGGCGCGCAGGCGGGTGGATTGCGCTGGCCCTTGCTGTGCCTGCCGCACCTGTCCCGCAGGCTCATCGCTTGTCATAGGCGCTAAAGCCTCCGCCGCCGCTGTCTCGGGCTGGCTTTCGGATGGAGCGAGGATGCGCGCAATCGGTGCGCCGACGGCCACGGTTTCGTCCTCGCCCTTGAGAAGGGTCAGGATCCTGCCGGCGAACAGGGCCGGAAATTCCGCAATGGTCTTGTCGGTCTCGATCTCGAGAATGGCTTCACCCCGCTCGAAGCTGTCGCCTTCGGCCTTCAGCCATTTGGCGATCCGACGCTCCTCCATGGTCTCGCCGAGGCGCGGCATTGTCAGATCGGTCTCGGCAAGGCCGGTCTCCTGAACGGCTGGCACGGAGGGCGTGCCGGCGTCCGACGCCGGTTCACTGTCCCCCTCATCCGCCGTCCAGTCCGGCCCCGTGCCGATCTCGATGCTAGCGATGGGGTGACCGACCTCGACGGTCTCGTCCAGTCCGACCAGAATTTCGTTGAGACGGCCATCGCCGAGGGCGGGAAATTCGGCAATGGTCTTATCGGTCTCGATTTCGAGAATCGGGTCGCCGCGGGAAAAGGCCTCGCCGGGCTTCACCAGCCAGCCGACGATCTTGCCCTCCTCCATCGTCTCACCGAGACGCGGCATCTTGAGAAAGCGCTGGTTGATCATGCCGTCAGCCTCTCCGCCACCTCGGCGATGATGCGGGCGGAGGGCACGCTGCCGGATTCCAGCTCCTGCGAGACGGAAATCGGAATATCCTCGCCGGCGACACGGATGACGGGCTGCTCGAGGAAATCGAAGCACTCCTCCGAGATGCGCGCGCAAAGCTCCGCCGCCACGCCTGAGGTCATCACGCCTTCGCTGACGACCATCGCTTTGCCGACGCGCTCGACATGGGTGCGGATCGTGTCGAAGTCGAGGGGGTTGAGCGTGCGCAGATCGATGACCGTGGCTTCGATCCCCTTCCTGGCCAGAGCCTCTGCGGCCTCCAGCGCATAGAGAACCTGACGGGAATAGGTGACGATCACCAGGTCGTCGCCCTGCCGGCGGACGGCGGCCTTGCCCCAGGGGAGCGGATCGGCCGACAAATCGACCTCTTCCTTGCGGGTATAAAGGGCCTTGTGCTCGATGAAGACCACCGGATCCGGCTTGGTCAGGCTCTGGCGCAGGAGGTGGTAGGCATCGGCGACCGTGGCAGGCATGGCGAGCCGCAAGCCCGGCGTGTGCATGATCCAGGCCTCCAGGCTCTGGCTGTGCTGTGCGCCGGCGGAGCGCCCGGTGCCTCCTTGCGTGCGCAGCACCATGGGCACGCCGATCTGCCCGCCGAACATGTAGCGGATCTTGGCCGCCTGGTTGGCGAGCTGGTCCATGGTCATGCCAAGGAAGTCGATATACATCAGCTCGGCCACGGGCCTGAGGCCCGTCATCGCCGCGCCGACGGCGGCGCCGATGATCGCCGGTTCGGAAATCGGCGTGTCGATCAGCCGCTCCGGGCCATGCACCTTGATCAGATCCTTGGTCACCCCGTAGGCGCCGCCATAGCGACCGACTTCCTCACCGATCACCACAATGGACTTGTCCTCGGTCATCGCGTCATCAAGCGCCTGGCGCAGCGCGTCTCGATAGGTCATGGCAGGCATTAGGCGTCTTCCCTGGCTAGAACACGGTCGATGCGGGCGCGCACGGGCTCGGGCTCCGGCTCGCCCACGGCATAGACATCGCGAAACATGGAGGAGAGGGCCGGCGCCCGGGATTCCACCGCGAAGTCGATGGTGGCGTCCATTTCCGCGGCGATCTCGCGGTCGAGCGCATCCAGCGCCGCAGCACTTTCCAGCCCGCTTTCGATCAGCTTGGCGCGGGCGAAGAGCACCGGATCCTTCTTGCGGCCTTCCAGCTCCTCCACCTCGGCCCTGTAGGGGCTCTTGTCCATGCGCGCATGGCCGAAGAAGCGGTAGACCTCGACCGAGAGGAAGCCCGGCTTGCCGGCGCGCGCATCGTCGATCAGCCAGCGGGCGGCGTCGCGCACCTCCTCGACATCGAGCCCGTTGACCACGGCGCCGTTCAGCCCGAAGGCGCGGGCGCGCTCGTCGAAGGCAGTGTTGCGCGTGGCCTGGTCGATGCGCGTGCCCATGCCATACTGGTTGTTGACGCAGACGAAGAGAACCGGAAGGCTCCAGAGGGCCGCCATGTTCATGCTCTCGTAAAGGATGCCCTGCTGCATGGCGCCATCGCCGAAAAAGGCGATCGAAACGGAGTCCTGCTTCAGATATTTGCTGGAGAGCCCGGCACCGACGACAGCGGGGATGCCGCCGCCGACAATGGCATTGGCGCCGAGATGGCCGAGCGCCATGTCGGCAATGTGCATGGAGCCGCCCTTGCCATGGCAATAGCCGGTTTCCTTGCCGCCGATCTCGGCCATCATCCGCCTGGGGTCGGCGCCGCGTGCCAGAAAGATGCCATGGCCGCGATGATGGGTGGTGAAGGTATCCTGCGGCTTCATCACGTCGCAGACGCCGGCAGCGCTGGACTCTTCGCCGATCGACAGATGCAGCATCGAGCCGGCGGACTGGCCGCGCACGAAAAGCTCGCCGACGCGTTCCTCGAAGGTGCGGATGCGCCGCATGGTGCGGTAAAGCTCCGCGAGATGGCTGTTGGCAGTGAGGGTCATGAGGGACTCCCGGATGGGTCTGGGGGATGCGTCACAGAAGCTTCAGCTTCGTCGTCCTGGAGACGATGGCGACGGCCACGAGGATGATCAGGCCCTTCACGATGCTCTGGACGTAAGTGTCCATGCCCACGAGGTTGAGCCCGTTGTTGATGACGCCGATGAAGAGCGCGCCGAAGAAGGTGCCGGTAACGGTGGCCGTGCCCGGGCGGATCATGGTCATGCCGATGAAGACGGTCGCCAGGCCATCGAGCAAATAGCGCTCGCCGGCATTGGGCTGGCCGGAGCCCAGCCGGGCGGCCAGAAGCGCGCCGGCCATGGCGGCAAAGAGGCTGCAGACGACGAGCGCGGCCGAGCGATAGAAGCGGCCGTTGACACCCGACAGCTCGGCGGCCTTCAGATTGCCGCCCACGGCATAGATGTAGCGGCCGAAGATGGTGCGCTCCATCAGGAACCAGGCAACCAGCACGAAGAGCAGCATGGCATAGGCCAGAACGGGAATGCCGAGGATCTGCCCCTGGCCGAGAAAGAGGAAACTATCGGGCAGGCCGCCATAGATCGCCCGGCCGCCGGTGCTCATGAAATTGATCCCGTAGAGGATCGAGCCCGTGGCCAGCGTGGCGATCAGCGAGGGAATGCCGACGAGCGTGACCAGCATCGAATTGATGGCTCCCACCGCAAAGCCCGCAGCCACCGCGCCCAGGAGCGCGAGCGGCAGAGGCACGCCGGAGATGAGCATCAGCGGCACCAGAATGCCGCTGAGCCCGACCGTGTAGCCGACCGAAAGATCCATCTCGCGTGCGGCGAAGCCAAAGGTCAGCCCTGCGCCGACGATCGTCAGCATCGAAATCTGCTGGACGATGTTCAGCAGGTTGGAGGCCGTCAGAAAGCGATCGACCGTCAGCGCGAAGCCTGCAAAGAGGAGGAAAAGCGCCAGCAGCGTGCTGTATTTGAGAAGCCACTGGTCGCGGCTCTTGCGGGATGAGGCCTCCTGGGCCTCGACGAGGGGACGCGCCTGCGCGGTCATTGGGGATCTCCTGCCATGGCTGCGATGAAACGCGATTCGGAAAATTCGGCTCGGCTCAGGGCGGGCGCCGCTTGGCCCTGGACGAAGGGCACGACACGGTCGGCGATGTCGGCCACCTCCATGAGGTCGCTGGAGGCCACGATGATGGCAGCGCCTTCGGCGGCCAGCCGCCGGATGTGGCGGTGGATCTCCCGCTTGGCGCCGATATCGACACCCTCCGTCGGCTCGACAAAGATCATCAGCCGGTAGCGCTCGGGCGCGCCATAGAGCCATTTGCCGATCGAGACCTTCTGCTTGTTGCCGCCGCTCAGATCCTGAATGCGCTGCTCCGGCGAATGCGCTTTGACATTGAAGAGCGCCATAGCCGTCCGCGCGGCCTTCTCCTCCAGACCCATGGAGAGCACGCCGGCACGGGCGCCGGCCTGCGGGTGGACCATGGCGAGGTTCTCGCGCACGCTCCATTCCCCGATCAGTGAATTCTCCATGCGATGATCGGGAATAAAGGCCACGCCGCGCGCCTTCATGCCGCGCGCATCGGGCCGGGCAAGCGGCTGGCCGGCAAAAACCGTCCTGCCGGAGAGGAAGCCTTCGCCCGTGTAAAGCGAGCGCGCGAAGCCGAAATGGCCGGCTCCGGTCAAGCCGATCAGGCCGACGATTTCCCCCGCGCGGATCGCGAAGCGCTCCACGCGCACGCCGCCGACATGCCAGTCGGCAATGTCCATCACCGTTTCGCCGGTTGCGCGGGCGCTCTCAGCATCTTCGGCAATGGCCGTCGTCGGCTTGCCGGCGCGCTGAAGCATGAAATCGACAAGCTGTGCTTCGCTCACCTCATCAGCCGGCAGCGTCGTCACATGCCGGCCGTCGCGCAGGACGGTGATGCGGTCGCTCAGCGCCTTGACCTCGGAGAGAAAGTGGCTGACGAGCACGACGCCGACGCCGCGCGGCGGCAGCGAGCGGATGATGCGCCAGAGGTTTTCCTTCTCGCGCGCCGGCAGTGTCGCCGTCGGTTCGTCGAGGATGAGCAGGCGGATTTCGCCGCGCAGCGCGCGCACGATTTCGATCACCTTCTGGTCGGCCACCGGCAGCGTAGCGACAGCGGCATCAAGGTCGATCGAGACCTGCGGAAACCAGCGCGCAAGAAGCTCCGTCGCCCGCCGCTTCAGCGCGCGCGTGTCGATGATGCCGAGGCCGAGGCGCGGCTCGTCGCCCAGCAGGATGTTCTGGGCGGCTGTGAGGCCGGGTACCAGGCTGCCTTCCTGCGAGACATGCGCAATGCCCTTGGCCAGCGCATCGCCGGCGCTGGCCAGCGCGGTTTCCACCCCGGCGATCGCGATGGTGCCCGAGGTCGGCTGCTTGCTGCCACCGAGAATGCTGACGAGGGTGGTCTTGCCGGCGCCGTTTTCGCCGATCAGCCCGTGCACCTCGGAAAAGAGAAAGTCGACATCGACATGGTCGAGCGCTCGCGTGCCCGGATATTGCATGACGATATCCGATAGTCTGACGGTCATGGCGTGCCTCCCCGCATGCTGTCCGGTCAAAGACCGCGCGTCACGTCGCGCGGCGGAACGGCCGGCCCGCATCAAGGGGCCGGCCGGCGGCGGTCACTTCGGGAGGAAGTCCTTGCAGTTCTGCTTGGTGACCAAAGGCGCATCGAGATAGACCGTCTTGGACGGAATGACCTTGGCGGGGTCCTCCTTCTTGACGACGATATCCTCGATCCATTCCCCGGCCTGCGCGCCCATCTTTTCGAAGGGCTGGGAGACCGTGGCGATCATCATGCCATCCGGCTTGCAGACTTCGGCCACCGCATTGGGATGGCCGTCGATGCCGATGACCTTGACGTTGTTGAGGCCGGCGGCCTTCAGCGCATTGATCGAGGCCTGCGCCGGCTCGTCCCAGGGCGCCCAGACGGCGTTGATCTGATCGCCGAAGCGGGAGGCATAATCCTGCATCGTCGAGGTCGTGTCCTCGAAGAACGCGGTATATTTGATGTTGTGCTCCGCCAGCACCTTGATGTCGGGATATTCCTTCAGGATGGTGGCCATGACATCGCCACGCTTGCGGGTGCCGTGATGCTCCGCCATGCGCAGAAAGATAATGTTGCCCTTGCCGCCGAGCTCGTTCAGCAGATAGGGCGAGACATCAGCGGACATGGCCCAGTTGTTCGTGGTGATGTCCGCGAGCACACCCGGCACATAGCCGCTGTCCACCGTGACGATCGGGATCTTGGCGGCAATGGCCGCATCGAGCGCGGCCCGCGAGGCGCGCAGATCCGCCATGGTGATGATGATCGCATCGACGCCACGCGAGGCGGCGTCCTGCAGGTTCGACGCGGTGCGCTCGCCCGACCCTCCACTGTCGAGCACGCTGACGTTCCAGTCCTTGCCCGACGACTTCAGCCACGCATCGAACCCGGCCTTGACGCGTTGCTCGGATTGCGCGGCGGCATTGGCATGCACCCAGGCGATGTTGGTGGCATGGGCACTGATGGCGCTCAGCAGCAGCTGAGCGGCGGCGACGATGGCCGCCTTCCTCCACATTCCAGACATTTTTTCCTCCTCCGTCACGGGTGCTGTCATTGACCCGCCTCCTCATCCGCGCTCCCTACGCGGATGGCCTATTGATAGGATCGCTGTTACAATTGTCAATCAGAATTACATTTGTCTGGAGAGGATGCTGAAATGAGCGATGGGGATGAGGAGCTGATGGTGCGGGCCGCCTGGTACTATTATGTCGGCGGACTCAACCAGGAGGCGACGGCCTCGCGCCTCGGACTGACACGGGCGCGGGTCAACAAGATGCTGGGCGAGGCCCGCGAAACCGGGCTCGTCAGCATCTCCATCGATCACCAGCGCGTCGGCGTCATGCCGGTGGAAACCGAGATCCAGCAGCGCTTCGGCCTGGACTTCTGCACCTCCACGCCCGCTTTTGGCTTCGATGCGATGAAGGCCGATGCCGATCTGCGCCAGCAGATTGCCTTGCGCGCCGTCGGCGTGGCGGCCGCCAACCATCTCAAGCGGCTCTTGGAGGAGAACGATCCGATCACCGTCGGCACCGGCTGGGGCCGCACCATCGAGCAGATGACGCTACAGCTGGCAGGTGTACGCGCGCCGCACGCCCGCTTCATCTCGATGATGGGCTCGCTCACGGCAAACAATGCCTATAACCCGTTCGAAGTGGTTCACACGCTCGCCCGGCGCACAGGCGGCGAAGGCTTTTTCCTGCCCGTGCCCTTCATTGCCGACTCGGTGGAGGACCGCAAAGTGCTCGTCTCGCAGCGCTCGGTGGTCAAGGCGATGGAGATTGCCCGGTCCGCTGCCGTCTGCTTCATCAGCGCAGGCGAATTGACCGAACAGTCCCTTCTGCGCCGCCAGGGCATGATCAGTCGCGCCGATCTCGAAAGCCTGCATGCGGCAGGCGCCGTCGGCGACACCAACGGCATCTTCTTCGATGACCGGGGGCGACAGGTGAAACACGACCTGAACGACCGGACGATCGCGCTTGGTCTCGAGGAGTTGAAGCGATTGAAGGTCATCCTGCTGATCGCGGGTGAGGAAAAGGCGCAGGCCGCACGCGCGCTTTTGCGCAGCGGCATGGTCAGCGGCCTCATTATCGATGGTGATGCCGCACTGAGGCTCGATGCGCTTGGCGGCTAGGCAGCCGGCCAACACAAGCTTTGGCGAGATTGTCGTCTTTGACATCATACCGGGCGTTGCGGCGGCGCAATCGTCTCGCATCCTTGTGTTTACTGGCCAACGCTCGGGTATGCGAGACGTCATAGGCCTCGCAGTCCCGAAACGGCAAGGCCCGGCGAGCGTGTCTTCGCCGGACCTTGGCCCATTGCACGGCACTGGTAAACTATTCGTCAAGATCCGCCTTTAAATTTCGGATGATCACTCAAACGAAACGGCAAGAGGTTCCTGATAGGACTATCCCGGTCGAAATTCGGCGTGCATCACGCACCAACTGATGCAACGACATAATGTCGCCCTTTACCCAAGCGGATATCAGGTGCCAGGTCGTCTTAAAATCAATCACGCGTCCTACAGGTTCGCCGTGTCGGCTGTGGTCGTCGTTGGCTTGCTTATCGCCATCGGCGCTCTGGCCCTGAGTACGGTCATGACCATGCGCGACGCGGCGAACGATCTTGACGAACGGCGCCTTGTGAATGCGGTTTCGGCCGCCGTCTCCTCCGTGAAGAAGCGGCTTGCCGGCACGGTGCGTGACAATGCCGTGTGGGACGACGCCTATGCCGCCGCGCGGTCCGGAAATGCCGACTGGATCAAGGACAACTGGGGTGCGGTCAGCACGGATTATCCGCTTTATGACGGCGTCGTGGTGCTTGCGCCGGACGGACGCCAGGTGGCGGCCTATTTGAAGGGAAAGCCGATCGACGCCGCGGCGCTCTTCGGCCCCGAACTCGTCAGGCGATCCCTCGTTGCATCGAAGCGGGAAAACGTGCGTACCCTGCTCGATCTCCATCAAATCAATCAGGGCATCGTCGTGATGGCGACGCTGGGCATTCGCCCCACCAACGACCCGGATATCGACAAGGCACACTATACGCTGACCTTCTTCAAGACCCTGACATCCACCTACATCGACGGGATTTCCGAGGAGTTCCAGATCCGGGCGCTGCGGATCCAGCCGGAGCCCGATCCCAAGCAATCCTGGCGGCTGATCACCAACTATCAGGGCGAGCCGCTCGGCTACTTCGTGTGGCCGAAATCCGATCCGGGAACGGCGGTCTACAACACCGCTCTTCCGAAGCTTCAAGCCCTCGGAAGCCTTCTCTTCGTCATTGTCGTCATCGTCGTCTTTTCCTTCCGCATTGCCTTGAAGAAGGAGAGCATGCTCGCGCGCCAGGCGATCCATGATGCGACGCACGACCATCTGACCGGCCTTCACAATCGCGCCGGCATGCTGGCGGCGATCAGCCGGGCGCCTACCGAAGCCATCCTCCATCTCATCGATCTCGACGGGTTCAAGGGCGTCAACGATGTCTGGGGCCACGCTGCCGGGGACAGGCTCTTGCGCGCGGTCGCCGATACGCTGCGCATGACGACACCTAAGGCCTTGGCCATCGGCCGTTTCGGCGGCGACGAATTCGCGCTGCTGCATGCCGGCGAGCACGATCCCTCCGGAATCGGCAATGCCATTGTGCGGGCGCTTGGACAGCCATTCCTCATCGATGCGCATCACGTGGAGATCGGGGCGAGCATCGGTTACGCCAGCGTGGTGAAGAGCAAGGACGCGCTTGAGACCGTGCACCGCGCCGATCTGGCTCTCTACTGCGCGAAGGACGCCGGGCGTGGCCAGGTTCAAAGCTATACTGCCGAGCTCGACGAGCAGCGCAAAAGCCTGTTCGTCCTCGAAGACAAGCTGCGCGCGGCGATCGACAGGGATGAGATCGGCGTCGTCTTCCAGCCCCTCGTCTGCACGCTCACCGGGCGCACCCGGGGCGTCGAGGCCCTGGCGCGGTGGTCTCCCCGGACAGGGCCGGTGAGCCCTGCCGTCTTCATTCCGCTTGCGGAAAAATCGGGCCTGATCGAGCGCCTGTCGATGAAGGTGCTGGAAGCGGCGCTGACGGCGCTCGCCAAGCTTCCGAAGCTCGACCTCTCAGTCAATATTTCGCCCATGCAGCTGGCCAATCCGCGCTTCGTCTTCGAGATCGAAACCGCACTTGAAAAGCACGGGGTTGCAGCCGGCAGGCTGATCCTCGAGGTGACAGAAGGCGCCCTCATCTCCCATCCCGAACGCGCCTGCCGGTCCATGACGGCGCTCAGGGCAAAGGGTGTGCGCTTTGCCATGGACGATTTCGGCTCGGGCCATGCCAGCATCGGCACGCTCCGTCAGTTCGCCTTCGACAAGGTCAAGATCGACCGCTCGCTGATCGCCAGCGACGAACACGCCGTGGTCCGGGCGACCATCGATCTTGCCAACGCGCTCGGCATCCCCGTCACCGCCGAGGGGATCGAGACGACGGAACAGGCCGCCTTCGCGCGGGAGGCCGGCTGCGAGCTGCTGCAGGGCTATCTGCTCGGCAGGCCCATGAGCTTCGACCAGCTCCTCGCCCATATGGCCGGGCCGGAGCAACAGGCGCTTTGGGCCTGACCGCCGCAAAAAAAGTCTCCCGGCCACTGTCGCGACGGGGAGGCCCTTGCCTTGATTTTAAAAGCGCCAAGTTTACGGTTTGGCGTGGCGTTGGCGTAGTGTCGGCTGAGTGGCTCGTGTTCATCGACGAGACTTGGGCAGCGACGAATAAGCAACCCAACCCTACCGGAAATCACCGATGGATATGAAATCAAGCTACACCACGCCATGGGACACGATCGGATTTGCTCCTTCCGGGTTCGGAACCGGCACCTAGCCGACTCTTGTCCGTCTCCATTTCTTTCCGAAGACACTTCCCGGACCGCAGGGCGGGCAGACCGGCGCAACTGCGCCTGAGCGGCCCTGCCGGTCAGGGCGAGCGGGGCAAAGCCTTACGAGAACGACAGGCAGGGGTGCGGAGGGGGCGGTTAAGCGCAAGCTGCGACGGAGAGGCCGGTCTGCGACGGGTTTCTTCCTTCTTCCTTTCTCTGCCTTTTGGACGGCCTTCGGTGCGATGAGCGAAAAAAATCGCTTTTATCGCTCATATTATTGCGTCATTATGGGCGATAAACATGGAGTTATCGCCCATGGCGTGGAATTGGGGATTGGCGGGGTGGCCCAACTTCGAGTTGAACCCTGAGCTCCTGCGGGTCAGAGAGCAGGCATTCATGGAGAATGCGGCTATCGCCGTCGGCACCATGCGCCATCTGGGAAAAGACGACCGCGAGGAGGTCGTGATCGAGCTGCTCAGCTCAGATGCTTTGAGCACATCGGCGATCGAAGGTGAAGTCCTTGATCGCGACAGCGTGCAATCGTCCCTTCGGCGCCAACTCGGAATGTCCGCGGCCGCGTTCCGCAGCAGGCCGGCCGAAGCTGGCATTGCCGAAATGATGGCGGACCTCTATCGCCACCCGCTTGATCCGATTACCGAAGAACGGCTGTTTGAATGGCACCGAATGGTTATGAACGGCCGCCGTGACATTGCCGATATCGGCAGCTACCGCAGCCATGACGAACCGATGCAGATAGTCTCAGGCGCTTTCGGTCGTCAGCGCGTGCACTTCGAAGCACCTCCATCCGATCGCTTGGCGGTCGAGATGGGCAGGCTTCTGGAATGGCTGGAACGGACCTCTCCCGAAGGACCGGAGCAGCTTGCTGCACTCACCCGTGCCGGCATCGCCCATTTGTGGTTCGAGAGCATCCACCCTTTCGAGGACGGCAATGGCCGTATTGGCCGGGCGATCGCCGAGAGCGCGCTTGCACGGGCAATCTCGACGCCAACCTTCAGCGCATTGTCGAAATCGCTGTTGAAACACCGCAAAGATTATTACGCGATGCTCGAGGCGGCGAGCACCACGCTCGCCATAGATGACTGGCTCTCATGGTTCGCCGACCGCGCGCTCGAGGCCCAGAAATCAGCGGACGAGTTGGTCAGCTTTCTGATCGAGAAGACACGCTTCATGGACAGGTTGCGTGGCGCGCTGAACGAACGGCAGGAGAAAGTGCTGCTGCGTATGCTGGTCGAGGGGCCGGAAGGATTCACTGGGGGTCTTAGCGCCGGCAACTACGCGACAATCACCGGCGCTCCGCCCTCAACCATTACACGCGACCTCTCCGATCTGGTCGACAAGGGCGCGTTGCTGCGCACCGGCGAGCGCAAGGCGACGCGCTACCGACTGAACATAGCAAGCGGTGGATAGGAGGCTTGGTGAGGCCGTTACATGAGCGAACGCGTCAAGCGGCGACTCCCTGCGCTTCGGCATCACCACGCGCAGACTTCGCCAGCGCTTCCTCGACCTCGCGCAGTCGCCGCCGCTTTTCCGCCAACTCGTCGGAGAACGCGAAGGCTCCACCTTGGCGCGACTGTTAGGAGACAAGCCGCCGCTGATGCTCCGCCAACCGGCACCGTAAACTTAACGTCGGCCAGACGACGGGATATCTGCCTGCTCGACCTGCCGATTGTAAGCGGGCGATTGCTGCCCACATGTTCATGGCAGCGGTGCGCAATTCGCGATAGTGGCTGATGGAAATGTCGTGTCGTGGAATGTGGAAGAGGTTGGCGATTGGATCGTGAATGGAGACGAAGCGCTGCAACTGTCGCCGTGATTTGAAGCGCTTCATGGTCCGCTCTCGCCGTCGGATCGGCTGATGGGAGTTCTCCGCCCGATTGTTGAGGCCCTTGTGGGAGCGGTGCTCGACGCAGGGCATGATCTCCCGTTTTGCGGCGTCATACGATCGCAGCTTGTCGGTCACCATCACGCGTGGCGCTTGGCCCTGGCGCCTAAGCAACTTGCGCATCAGGCGTTTGGCTGCCTTGGCATTTCGGCGGCTTTGCACCAGAACCTCAAGGACAAATCCGTCCTGATCAACCGCTCGCCACATCCAATGCTTCTCGCCTCGGATAGAAATAACGGCCTCGTCGAGGTGCCATTTATCGCCGAGCCGACCGCACGAACGTTGCCTGATCCGGTTGGCGAAGGTTCGTCCGAATTTCTCTGCCCATAGCCGGATTGTTTGATGCGAAACAATGATCCCTCATACCGCTAGCATGTCTTCGACCATACGCAGGCTCAGAGGGAACCGGAAATAAAGCCACACGGCATGGGCAATGACTTCGGCGGTAAAACGATGGCGATAAAAAGGATCTCGATCAATCATGGGCGAACATCCAACGTTTAAGGCCATAATCCGTTAAGTTGACTGTGCCCACAGGATGTTGCACACGCTTAACGTCACGCTTTCGCAATTTCCCGCACCCTGATAGTTCCGGTTACTTTGTTCAGGTCGGGCAACGAGTTCAGCATTCTACCTAGCGACGAACTCGATGACGAAGACGATCTGGAGATCGTTCATGAATATGTTCGGGCGGGTCTCATGGATACCTTCTCATCCCCTTGATGCCGCTTGCGAGCCTCAGGCGGCAAGGGAGGCTGCGCCGCGGCTGGTCTGAACCCGCAAACGAGACAGGTAACTCTTTATTGCCAGCCGCGCCCTTGCCCCCTTTGCTCTTCGCGGAATGCCGGAAACGGTGCCGCAAGTTGCGGGAAAAGCCAATCTGGAGAGAAGGGCGGACGCGAAAGCGCTGGGAAAAATGGAAAAACAGAAACTGGAAGACCTCCGGGACTGCGTGCCATGCGCTGCCTTGCTGGAGCAGGCCGGGTTTCGGATCGACCTGAAGGAGAGCACCCGTAAGGCGTTCAAGTATCGCCGCAGGAGCGAGATCGTCATCGTCATCCATGGTGGGCGGGGGTGGTTTGATCCGCTATCCGATGCCAAGGGCGATGTGTTCAGCCTGGTCGAACATCTTGACCGTGTGCCTTTCGTTGAGGCGATGGAGCGCGTCGCATCGCTCGTCGGCTTTGTTCCACAGGAACCCCTCTGGAAACGCGCTGCCCGAGAAACGAAGCCGGAAACGTCTATCCCCGAACGATGGACGAAGCGGCTCAGGCCGTGGCCGGGCTCGATGACCTGGCGCTATCTCAGTCGCGAGCGTTCCCTTCCGGATACCATCATTCGCGCCACCATCCGTCAGGATGGTCTGCGGGAAGGTCCGCAAGGGAGCATGTGGGCGGCTCATGTCGGTGACGCCGGCGTCGTCACTGGTTGGGAAGAGCGAGGCCCCCATTGGCGGGGATTTTCGACCAGAGGATCGAAGGTGCTGTTTCGCTTGGGCGAGGCGGATGGCTCGCGCTTCTGCGTCACTGAGGCGGCAATCGACGCCATGAGCCTTGCTGCCTTCGAGGGGCTTCGTGAGGGCAGCGTCTACTTGAGCACCGGCGGTGGATGGTCTCCGGCAACAGAAGCCGCGGTCCGCAAGCTGGCCGCCTGTCCTGGCGCTGTTCTTATCGCGGCGACCGACGCCAATTGTCAGGGCGAGACCTTTGCCAGCCGACTCCGGGACATTGCCGATGAGACAGGGTGCGAATGGCTGCGACTGAAGCCGCCAGCCGAGGATTGGAATGATGCACTGAAAGCCAGGGAAAAAGAGAGGAAGGAATGGAAGATGAGGGCAGGACGAGGAGGCCTGCCGCGTGTCCGTCGTCCGCATCAAGGGTGACGCTTCGCCCGGCCTTGCCGGCCCTTGACCCGGACGGACGGCGACGCGGCGGTGCGGGAGGGGTCAGGAAGGGCTGAAGAGACGATGGCGACCATGAGGATACGCCGCGCTCCGGCCCAACGAGGCCGAAGGAGCCCGCTCATGACCCGTTCATCCATCCGCAAAGTCTATCAAGGCGTTGCCGACCGCGGGCAGATGTTCCGCATGTTCGACCGCCATGCGCAGCGACCGGACCGTTTCGATGGCGACGCAAGCGCGCTTTACGCTGGCGAATGGTTCGAAATCACCGAGCGTGAGCACGATTACATGTTCGAGATCCTCACGCCCTTGTGGATCCGCGGATCGATGTTTGCAATGCGCGAGTTCCTGACGGGATCCGTCACATCTGTGTTCTTCGCCCTGCGGATCGATGGCCAGGTCCGGTATTTCCACGGCTATTGCGATCTCTCGGACAGCGCCTCCCTAGAGCAGTTGCGGATGGCCATCATCACGCGGGAAAGCCGTCCCGTTCGGGCAATGACGCGCGAAGAGCGCCTCGAGCATATCTGGAGTTCCACGGCGGATGACTATGGCGGCTATGCCGGTGAATCGTGGCCGGAAGAGGATCGGGGCAAGCGCATCATCATGCTCTATATCCAAGGCCGCGGCACGACCCTGAAGCGGCTCGATCATCTGAGCGATGACGAAATTGCCGCCAAGTTGCCGGTCCATCTGCGCCATCTCCCGTCTACCGCGGCCGCTTGAGAGAGGGCGACATGAACACCAGGACGCCCTATCCACTCCAGCGTCAGAGCCGTCCGGCGATTCCGGCTGCCGCCAACGACAATGGTCCCGATGCAACCCCACCGACGGTCCCTCCGACCTCCGGACCAGTCCCAGCGACGCCTGTCATGCGCAGTCATCACGGCCCGGCTGTGATCGCAGCGTGACACGAGGCCGGCGTTCTCCCACCGACCATAACGAACGGACGGCCACCAATCCCCGACATTCCGCGCATTTCCAGCCGGCTGGTGCCTCCAGCAGGACGATGACCTGCGTTTTCGATCAGAGAAGGAAATTTCCGTGAGCAACGACCCGTTCACCCTCGACATGTTTGGCAGCAGCGCCCTGTCATCCGTTCTCGGCGTCACCGCATGCGGTGGACTTGCGACAAATGACGACACCTCTTATGCCACGCCGCCTGCGCGTGCGCCCTCCGTGCCGATCAAGACCTCTCGACCGCTAAAACCGCGTCGGCAGGGCGATTGCGCAAACTTTCACTTCTCCGACAGCGAAGATCGCGGCCTTCCTCCGTCATGGAAAGAGCGAGCGCGTCTGAATCTCGCGGCAATCCTGACCGCCAACGAGATCGAAAAGCAGGACCGCCCGGCCACGAGAGAGGAGCAGGCGAAGCTGATCTGTTTCACCGGTTTCGGCGCATCCGAACTGGCGACCGGCATGTTCCGCCGTCCAGGCGAGGTGGATTTCCGCGATGGCTGGGATGATCTCGGCTCGGCGCTGGAGAACGCCGTGTCGGATGGCGATTATGCCAGCCTGTCGCGCTGCACGCAGTATGCGCATTTCACGCCGGAATTCATCATCCGGGCGATCTGGGCCGGGTTGCAGCGGATGGGCTGGCGCGGCGGCCGCGTGCTGGAGCCGGGTATCGGCACCGGGCTGTTTCCGGCGCTGATGCCGGAAGCCTTCCGGGGTGTCTCCTACGTCACGGGTGTGGAACTCGATCCCGTGACGGCGCGGATTGCGCGGCTGTTGCAGCCGAGGGCCCGGATTATCGAAGGCGATTTTGTGCACACCGATCTCGCAGCAATCTACGATCTCGCCATCGGCAACCCGCCCTTCTCCGACCGGACCGTGCGCTCCGACCGGCAATACCGGTCGCTTGGGCTGCACCTGCACGACTACTTCATCGCCCGCTCGATCAATCTGCTAAGGCCCGGCGCGCTTGCCGCCTTCGTCACCAGTGCTGGGACAATGGACAAGGCCGATGTTACCGCACGCGAACATATCGCCAAATCCGCAGATCTGATCGCAGCCATTCGGTTGCCCGAGGGTAGTTTCCGCCGTGACGCCGGCACGGATGTCGTGGTGGACGTCCTGTTCTTCCGCAAGCGTAAGGTGGGCGAGCCGGAGGGCGATCAGATGTGGCTTGATGTCAATGAGATCCGTCCGGCGACGGATGACGTGGGCACCGTCCGCGTTAATCGCTGGTTTGCCCGCCATCCGGACTTTGTACTCGGCGACCACGCGTTGACATCCGGGCCGTTCGGCGAGACCTATACCTGCCGTTCTCGCTCCGGCGTCGATCTGGAAGCCGCGCTGAACGCCGCCATCTCCCGGCTTCCGGAACGTTGCTATGACGGCGAGCCGGACGCAATCGACGTCAATCTGGAAGAGGAGCTCGGCGAGATCGTCGACCTTCGCCCGGACGTCTCGATCCGCGAAGGCAGCTTCTTCATCGATCATGCCCGAGGCCTCATGCAGATGGTCGATGGCGCGCCGGTTGAGATCAAGCTGCGCAAGGGCCGTTCTGCCGATGGCGTATCTGAGAAACAGCTCCGTATCATCAGCAAGCTGATCCCTGTCCGCGATGCCGTGCGCGCCGTGCTGAAGGCACAGGAGCAGGATCGCCCGTGGAAGGAGTTGCAGGTCAGGCTGCGCATTGCCTGGTCGAACTTTGTGCGCGCCTTCGGCCCGATCAATCACACCACGGTCTCGATAATGCAAGACACTCAGACCGGGGAGGTGAAGGAAACCCATCACCAGCCGAACCTCCAGCCCTTCCGGGACGATCCCGACTGCTGGCTGGTCGCCTCCGTCGAGGATTACGATCTGGAGACGGATACGGCGAGGCCGGGTCCGATCTTCACCACCCGGGTTATTGCGCCGCCCGCGCCGCCGGTGATCACAAGCGCTGCCGATGCGCTGGCTGTCGTGCTGAACGAGCGCGGCAATGTTGATCTCGAGCATATCGCCGAACTGCTGCATCGCGATCCCGGCGATGTCGTAGGGGAGCTCGGCGACACGGTGTTCCAGAACCCTGTCGATGGCGTCTGGCTGACCTCAGATGCTTATCTGTCCGGTCCTGTGCGTGACAAGCTGAAGGCGGCGGAGGCGATCGCCGCGCTCGATCCGGCCTATGAGCGCAATGTCCGGGCGCTGCAGGCGGTGCAACCTGCCGACCTTCGCCCCTCCGATATCACCGCGCGTCTCGGCAGCCCCTGGATACCGGCATCCGACGTGGTGGCCTTCGTCAAGGAAACCATGGGCGTCGAGATCAGGATACACCACATGCCGGATATCGGCTCGTGGACGGTCGATGCGCGTCAGCTCGGCTACAGCGCCGCCGGCACGTCCGAATGGGGGACCAGCCGCCGCCACGCCGGGGAACTGCTTGCCGACGCGCTGAACAGCCGGGTGCCGCAGATCTTCGACATCATCAAGGACGAGGATGGCAGCGAGCGACGTGTGCTGAATGTCATCGACACCGAAGCCGTGCGCGACAAGCTGCAGAAGATCAAGCAGGCGTTCCAGAACTGGGTCTGGACCGATCCCGATCGAACCGACCGCCTGGCCCGGGTTTATAATGACCGCTTCAACAATATCGCACCGCGCAAATTTGACGGCACGCACCTGAAGCTGCCGGGCGCCTCGAGCGCCTTTACGCTTTACGGCCATCAGAAGCGCGGCATCTGGCGGATCGTCTGCTCCGGTTCCACCTATCTTGCTCATGCCGTCGGCGCGGGGAAGACCATGACCATGGCAGCGGCGATCATGGAACAGAAGCGTCTCGGCCTGATCGCGAAAGCCATGCTGGTGGTTCCCGGCCATTGCCTGGCGCAGGCGGCCCGCGAGTTCCTGGCGCTTTATCCGAACGCGAGAATCCTTGTTGCCGACGAGACCAACTTTACCAGGGACAAGCGCGCCCGCTTCCTGTCGCGCGCCGCCACGGCAACATGGGACGCGATCATCATTACCCACTCTGCCTTCCGTTTCATCGCCGTGCCTTCGGCCTTCGAGCAACAGATGATCCAGGGCGAGCTGCAACTCTACGAGGATCTGCTGACCAAGGTCGACAGTGAGGATCGCGTTTCGCGCAAGCGGCTCGAACGTCTGAAGGAGGGTTTGGCCGAGCGCCTGCTGGCACTCTCCACCCGCAAGGATGACCTCCTGACCATCGCCGAAATCGGTGTTGACCAGATCGTCGTCGACGAGGCGCAGGAGTTTCGGAAGCTCTGCTTTGCCACCAACATGTCGACCCTGAAAGGCATCGATGCGAACGGCTCGCAGCGTGCCTGGGACCTCTTTGTCAAATCACGCTTCATCGAGACGAAAAATCCGGGCCGGTCGCTGGTGCTGGCCTCGGGCACGCCGATCACCAATACGCTCGGGGAGATGTTCTCGATCCAGCGTCTGCTTGGCTATCAGGCGCTGCAAGAACGCGGTCTTCACGAATTCGACGCCTGGGCCTCGACCTTTGGCGACACGACGACGGAGCTGGAGCTTCAGCCCTCCGGCAAATACAAGCCGGTTAGCCGCTTCGCCAGCTTCGTCAATGTCCCCGAGTTGATTTCGATGTTCCGCAGCTTTGCCGACGTCGTGATGCCGGAAGACCTTCGCGCCTATGTCAAGGTTCCGGCGATCTCGACCGGCAAGCGCCAGATCGTGACGGCAAAGCCGACATCGGCGTTCAAGGCGTATCAGCAGGTCCTCGAAACCCGCATCAAGGCGATCGAGGAGCGCCACGGCCCGGCAAAGCGGGGCGACGATATCCTGCTTTCCGTGATCACCGACGGCCGGCACGCGGCGATCGATTTGCGCTTGGTGATGCCGGCGATGGCGGATGAGCCGGACAACAAGCTCAACCTGCTCGTCCGCAATGCGCATCGCATCTGGCAGGAGACATCAGGGCGCACCTATCTTCGCCCCGATGGCAAGTCTTACGATCTCCCCGGTGCGGCCCAGATGATCTTTTCCGATCTCGGAACGATCAGTGTCGAGAAGTCCCGCGGTTTTTCGGCCTATCGCTGGATCCGCGACGAACTGATCCGGCTAGGCGTGCCGGCGTCGCAGATCGCCTTCATGCAGGACTACAAGAAAACCGAAACCAAGCAGCGGCTGTTCGCAGACGTACGCGCCGGCAGGGTCCGCTTCCTGATAGGCTCTTCGGAAACTATGGGGACCGGTGTCAACGCGCAATTGAGGTTGAAGGCGCTCCACCATCTCGATGTCCCCTGGCTGCCCTCGCAGATTGAGCAGCGCGAAGGCCGTATCGTGCGCCAGGGCAACCAGCACGAAGAGGTCGATATCTTCGCCTATGCCACGCAGGGCTCCCTTGACGCGACCATGTGGCAGAACAACGAACGCAAGGCCAAGTTCATTGCAGCCGCTCTGTCGGGGGACACTTCCATTCGACGCCTGGAAGATCTGAACGAGGGCCAGGCCAACCAGTTCGCCATGGCGAAGGCCATCGCCAGCGGCGATGAGCGACTGATGCGCAAGGCCGGACTGGAAGCCGAGATCGCCCGGCTGGAACGGCTGCGCGCGGCCCATGAGGACGATCTCTTCGCGGTCCGCCGGCAGATCAGGGACGCCGAGCGGGACATCGAAGTATCGACCAGGCGGATCGCCGAGATCGGCCAGGACATCGAGGGTCTGGTCCCGACGTCAGGGAAGGACTTCGCCATGACGGTGAGCGGCAAGCCATGTCGGGAGCGCAAGGACGCCGGGCGGGCGCTGATGAAGGAAATCCTCACCCTTGTCCAGCTTCAACAGCAGGGCGAGGTCCACCTCGCCAGCATTGGCGGTTTCAATCTCGTCTATGAGGGCGAGAGGTTCGGTCGTGGCGACGCCTATCATTATCAGACGCTGCTTCGGCGCACCGGCGCTGACTACGAAATCGATCTTCCCGTAACCGTGACCCCGCTTGGCGCCGTCTCCCGCCTGGAGCATGCGCTGGATGACTTCGACGGGGAGCGTGAGCGTCATCGCCAGAAGCTCCTAGACGCGAAACAGCGTCTGGGATCCTACAGGTCGCGGCTCGACGGCACGTTCGCCTTTGGCGATGAACTGGCCGAGAAGCGCCGCCAGCTCGCACAGGTCGAGGAAAGCCTGGCAGCCTCGGTGCGGGAAGATGTCGAGGCTAGGAAAGCCGCGGCTTGATGCAACCTTCGCCGCTCACAGGGCTATCGCGGCAGGCGTGTCGCGCCAACACAGATGGGTCATGCGCGCATTATCGTGACAGTCGGCCTTCGTCATCGATGAGGATAAGACGGCTTGGAGCCGCGCTGTCCCAAGTCCAAAGGACAAAATTGATATCGTCATCCATGGCGCCGGGTGCGAAGCTCTTGACGATCAGCCCGCTGTAGCCGTTGGTGACGAGTTGACGCGCGAAAGTTCGCGTTCTCGCCTCCCCGAAACCTTCATCTGATCACGCCAGGTCGGATCGGCGAGTGCCGCCATATCCATCCCTTGCGCCCGAAGGGCCGTGTCGTCCCAGCAGTCGAAGACATGCTCGATATGGGCATCATAGGAAACCAGCGTGGTCGGTTGCAGATTGCCGACCTGGTTGGCTTCTCTCAGCGCAGTCATGATCGTCAGCGATGTGTAAAGGGCCGGCACGCCTTTCGGGTTGAACCGGCCTCCATAGATTTCCGCGCCACGTCCGGATAGAGGCTCACGGGCGTAGATCGGACGGAGCGCCCGGTAGAGCTTCCCTGGTAGTTCATCGATCGGGCTATGCGTAGACGCCAGCGTCAACGGCCTCGATATAGTCCAGCACCTCGTCCGCGCGACCGTTACGGATGAGTTGCATCGCGGTCTGCCCGGAAAATCCGGACAGTGGCTCGGAGCGATACCAGGCATAAGCTATCGACGCTGAGCCGAAGCGCGGTTCAACCTTGTTGACGATCTCGATCATTTCCCGCAGCCGCCGCTGCGTTCTGTCGGAGCGAAGCCGATCCTTGCGCTGGATCGCATCCTTTCCGAAGCCGGCGGTGCGGCCGATCTCCTTGCTTGTCGTGCAAAGTGCATCCACGATCTTACGCGGTGCGAACAGTGCATCGTCTGCGTATTGGGCGAGGCTCATGATCTACCTCCCTCCGTGGTGTGCAATTGATGCTGACGTTATATCGCGTCAAATCCACTGGCATTCAATCTCTTGCAGGAAAGGAAGAGGAAGGGGGAAGAAACACTCCCGCAGATCGGCCCTTCCGGCGGCGCTATCGCTCAACCTTCCTGCTCTTGCGCTGGTAGGTCACAATGAACGGGCGGATATCGCGGCGCAGGACCCACCGCTATCCGGAAGGACCACCGATCATGGCCATTATGGCTTTCTCCCGTCAATGCGAGCCGGATGAAATCTGCTCCAGCGTCACGCAGAGATCGGCGATGTTTCGCGGGGCCTTCTGTGCGAGGATGCGAAGCAGACGTTCATCCGCCGTCACGAAGCGACAGTTGCGGCTGATCGCGAGGCTGACATACATGCAATCATAGGCCGGGTGACCGATCTCCATTGCCAGTTCGGTCGCTTTCACCAGCAATCCCCGCATGCCAAACAGCTCTATATCGCCGCGCGCCAGCAGGCTGGCGGCGAGCTGTGCCTCTTCGCGGCTGAGTTCACCTCGCTGCACTTTCTTCCAGAGAATGTTGGCGCACTCCACGGTCAGCAACTCGGGTGCTATAAAGCGAAAGCTCTGCCGTAGCCCGAGCGCCTCGGGCGTGCCCTCTTCCTCGACCACCCATTTTACGGCGATGCTGGCATCAATGACGAGCGTTTCTGTCACCGCTCGTCGCGCCCTTCGCGCAGCAGAACCTCGGAGGGTGTCTGCTTGCGCTGGGCCGTGAGCCGCCGCAACTGAGCCGCCAGGTCATCGAATGAAGGCTCGACTTCCGTTTCCAGAGCCTGCCGCAGGATTTCACGGTGCTCGGCCTCGGCCGAACGCCCGTGTCGGGCCGCTCGTGTCTTGAGCTTGGCAATCAACTCGTCGTCCAGATTGCGAACGTGCAGATTTCCGGCCACCTCGTTCTCCTTTGCAGACATTGAGCACAAAGATAGCAATAACCTTTCCGTTAGGCAAGGTTATGCTCCGCTCGTGCAGCGAGCCAGATCCGCATTCGCCGGGTCGGAAAGAACAAAGAAAGACAACCCTCTCGCAGATCGGCCTTCCCGCCGCCGCTATCGCTCAATAGCGCCCTCCTCACCCCTGCCCGTCGTTCTCGCAAAGCTTCGCCCCTCTCGCCCTGACGGCCAGGGCCGCTCGCGCGCAGTTGCGCCGGTCCGTCCGCCCTGCGGTCCGGGAGGTGTCTTCGGAAAGAACTGAAGACAGAAAGGACCGGCAAAGTGCCGGTTCCCAGAACCCGGAAGGAGCAGATCCCATGCAGATCCTCAAACTCGATCCCCGCGCACTGAAGGACAATCCTGATGACACGCGGCGTTCCAAATCCTCTCCCCAGTCGGATGCCCTGTTGCTGGCCACCATCAAGGCCGTTGGCATTATCCAGCCACCGGTGGCGTCACCGGAGACGGGCGGAGGCAACGGCTACGTGATTCAAGCGGGCCATCGACGCGTGAGGCAGGCGATCGCCGCGGGCTTCGACGAGATCGAGGTCATCGTCGTCGAGGCCGCCAACGACAACGGCGCCATGCGCTCGATGATCGAGAACATCGCGCGCGAACCGCTCAATCCCGTCGACCAGTGGCGCGGCATCGAACGGCTCGTAGCGCTCGGCTGGACCGAGGAGGCGATCGGCGTCGCGCTGACATTGCCGGTGCGCCAGATCCGCAAGCTCAGGCTGCTGGCCAATGTCCTTCCTGCGATGCTCGACCAGATGGCGCTGGGAGACATGCCGCGGGAGCAGGAGTTGCGCACCATCGCCTCTGCATCACTCGATGAACAGAGAGAGGTCTGGAAGGCGCGCAAGCCGAAAAAGGGGCAGACGGCAAGCTGGTGGGAGATCGCCAAGGCGCTGTCGAAGGAGCGGATGTTCGCAAAGGACGCCAGCTTCGGCGACGATCTTGCCGCGGCTTACGGCATCGAGTGGGTGGAGGATCTGTTTGCGCCGGCTGACGAAGACGGTCGCTATACCACCAATATCGAAGGCTTCCTTGGTGCGCAGCAGGAGTGGATGACGAGCAATCTGCCGAAGAACGGCAAGATCGTCGAAGTCAACAATTGGGGTCAGCCGGAACTGCCGAAAAAGGCGGAACGGGTCTACGGCAAGCCGTCGAAGTCGGATCATGTCGCCATCTATGTCGACCGTGCCGGCAAGGTGCAGTCGGTGGCGTTCCGGATGCCGGAGGAAAGGAAGGCGAGCAGGAACGGCGTGTCCGGCGCGGTTGGTGACGGCTCGGCTCATGACGGCCGCATTGTCGATCCGCCGAAGTCGCGTCCCGACGTGACCCAGAAGGGCCATGACATTATCGGGGACTTCCGCACCGACGCGCTGCATGAGGCGCTTGGCCGTGCGCCGGTCGAGGACGACATGCTGATGGCGCTCCTGGTTCTGGCCTTCGCCGGGCTGAACGTCAGGGTTGACTCCGGTGCGAACGACACTGCGTTCGAGCAGAAACGGTTCAAGCGCCACGCCGCCCGCCTGATCGGCGACGACGGCAAGATCGCCTACGACATGGAGACGCTGCGTGTCGCGGCCCGCTCGATGCTGATCTCGGTTCTGTCTTGCCGGCGCGGCATGTCGAATAGCGGGGTTGTCTCCCGTATCGCAGGCAACGCCATTGGTGCCGACAGCTTCCTGCCCAACATGGGCACGGAAGACTTCCTTAATTGCCTGTCGCGGCAGGCCCTGGAGGCGGCGGCGAAAGAGGCAAAGGTGCTTCCACGTCAAAAGGTCCGCGAAACGCGATCCGCGCTGATCGACCACTTCAGGGACGGCCACTTCGTCCATCCAGCCGCATTGTTCGCGCCGACGCCCGATGACGTCGCCGAACTCGTGAAGCATGCAGAACTCCAAGACCGGGAGGATGAGGACGCGACCGCCGATGGCGAGCGCACTGACGTCATCGGCGACGCCGAGGCAGGTGCAGGCGAGACAGACTGCGAAGCCGACGATCTCCATGAAATCCCGAAGCAGGATCGCGATGAACACGGCGCGCCAGAGCAACAGCACGCTTACGGGATAGCCGCTGAGTAGCCAGGCTCCCCTCCCCTTTCGAACGATAGGCGTCGTCGGCTGCAAGGTCGGCGACGGAATTCATCTCAAAACCACTCAAAATTCCGGGAGAAGATAAATTCAAGCATCTCTTATCTACGATCGCGCGCCCATCGGCTCGATCGTCTCATGGTCTCGCGGCACGCCGCAGCCCCCCGGCGTATCACCGCAAAAAGCTGCGTGCCTTGAAGGCCAATAACGGCTTTGGCCGGCTGATCCGCAAGCAGGCTCCACGCCTGAACGGCACATACAGTTCCCGGCGAGCTTTACGATCCATGAGGCGATTATGGCAGCGAGGGAACCATCGTGCTTCGTGTCCACCGCAGTTTCGATGTCGGCAGCGGCCAGCTGATGTTCGGCGTCGTCGAACCCCCCGCCGTAGGATCGATTCGCGTCTTCGACCGACCCGATGATGCCGAACTCGTTCACCTCGCCGCCGATCATACTGCCGCAGAGGAACGGCTGTCCCGGCACGGCTATCCGCACGCCGTAGTCGAGGAGGTCACGGATGCGCAGGAGAGTTCCTGCTCGCCGAACGCAGCGGCATAGCGCGCCGCATCCCTCTTCCGAACGCCATCGCGCGGCCGGCCGCAAGGTCGGCGGCGCTTTCATTTCTCCACCCGCGCAACAAGGAGAGACACATGTCCGCGCATCTGATTTTCGAGCACGCGCCGCTCGGCGCCATCATTGCCTGGTCGGATGGGCGACCCTGCCCGTCGGAACACCTCGACCATCATACCGCATGGAAGAGGAACAATGCCTCCGGCCGTCTGGTTCGCAAGACCGATCGATCGGTCATGGGCCAGGCCAGCATGCCGGTAAGCTTCAAGGTCCGGATCGGCGGGAATGGTTCGAACGGGGACACCAATTCCATCACCCTTCCGATCCACTCCGGTCTCCGCTTCAGGATCGTCGAACGCCTGCCGGTCGGCTTCGTCCGCATCCTTGAGCAAGTGGGCGACGCGCTGGAACTGTTGATCTCGCCTCCACCCGCGACCACGCGGAAATCCGGCTCCGCAACCTCGGAACAGGGACGATGGTTCTCGCAGAGGTGACGACCGACGAGGTTGGCGCCGATATCGACGAAGGGAGGGCGGCATGAGCGCTTCCCCCCTCCCCTATCGCCCTGCCTGCCGGCCTGCCTGAGGTGGAATTCGGCCAGTCGGCCGAGGATCTCCCGGTCGCCCGCGTCGGCGATCTGGTGTTCGCCATTCTGCCGAGGCAGGGCGGGCATGTCCTTGCCAGTGCGTGGCGGATTGCGCGACCGCTCGACGCGTTGAAGCGAAGCGATTTCTATTCGCATTCCGCTCGGATCGTCATTCCGGGATGACTGAAGTCATCGCGACGCACTGCGGCACACGCGCATTCGGCATCAAGGAGTGTCGCTTTCTCGTTCCTTCGCATGAATATGCGGTCGGCTGCTTCGGCTTCGTTATCGATCCTGATCGCCATGCTCTCTATGATGGGCCATCTGGTTTCGTTGGTGTGCAAGGGAGGGACCACATGATCGAGCCGCCCAGACGCCAGGCGCTTCTTCTTCGAATGGGGGCCGCGCATCGGGAAACCCGCCGCCACCTCGATCTCATCCACCGCCAGAAGGCCTGCCGCGCCGAGAGGATGACGGCCACCGAGAAGGCCAAAGGGCGGTCACACAAGCGATCCGCTTCGCTATGGACCCGCTGCGATGACGTGCTCTGTTCCAGGCGCATGTCAACCGGCTGACCATCGAGCGTCGAAACGAGCTTGACGTCCTGTCGCGCAAACTGGTTCGGCACGACCGGGCGACTGCCGATCTACGCGAGCGCCGCCGATCGTCATCGGGAAGTCCCCCACGGCGCCGGGAAACAGTGAGCGTGGCCGCGGGATGATCTTCCGGCGCGACCGCTGCTGCGAGACCTGGCCGGATCATCCGGTCACGCCGGTTTCCTATCCGACAGGTCATGCCGCGCCTGGGACATGGTGCCGAAGGCCGTCCGTCGACCGCGCCGCCGATCTGCACCTGGACCAATGATCGGGTCGGATCGTGGCGGCAATCATCTCGTCGGAATTGACGGTCAGCCATATCGAGCGGATCAAGGCGTTGGGCGTCTCGGGTTCGGCCGGCGGATTGTTGTCGCAACGGGGCGAGAGGATGCAGATCGGCGCTGATGAGGTAGGGTTGAGACAGAGTCTGCGCGGGCACCTTGCATGATGTTCCTCCCGGTTCTGATCCCTGGTTCCGGCCCCCTGGCCGGCCTGTCCTTCGGTTTTGCTGCGGTTTGAACCAGCGCCCGTGTGGTTCAAGGCCGCGTTCCGCGCCGCGAAGCGGCCGGTCATACCGATCTCGACAAAACAACCATGCGGGCTTCGCAGGTCTCGAGGACCCGCTTGTCCGCATGGTTGTCTCGCTCGATCCGGTCCGCCCGGACCCTGAACCGCCCGGTTCGCGCCGGTTCTGTTCGACCGCACCGAAGGACGGACCGGCCAGGGGGCCGGAACCGCTTCGGCGAACGAGAAGGAAATCACCATGGCAAAGCCCGCAACCTCTTCCCACCAGCCTAACCGTCCCACTGCCCGCGTCGTGCAACTCCGCAAGGGCGCCACCATCGAAATGGTCCGCCTGACGTGCCCCGATGAAACGCAAGCCCTGCGCATCGCCGAAAGCTTCGGCACCGCCATCCTCGACAGCGACGGTATCCGCGACATGCATGAGCGCCTCATTGTCGAGACCGCTACCGGCCTCTCCGATGGCCTTGGCGAACGGGCGATGGAGATCCATTTGCAGCGGATCGTCGGAGCCTATGTCGGCTCGGCTCACGGCGCCGGCCAGTTCTACAGCAAGGCCGTGATCGAAGCACGCGACGCCACTGCGAAGAGTGCCGCCGACGCCCGCGACGAGGATCTTGACGGCCCCGTCGGCTACGACAGCGCCGCCCAGCGCAAGCGCGAATTCGCAGCCGATATGGGCATCCAGGCCCATGCGCTCAGGATGGCCGCTGAAGGTGCGGTTTCTGCTTACGAACAGATCGTCGGCGAAGTGTGGAAGCCCTTCGATCGTCCGGTCGACAATCCCGGCCAGGCTCTCGACCGCAAGGCCGCTGAGGCACAACTGGCGGCCCTCGGCTGAACCGGCGGCAGGGCGGGGCTGCGGCCCCGCCCCGCCCTCGCTCCCCGCTCGACTTGCAGATGTAGATCAGTTGATCTACATCATAGTTCCCACTCATCTACATATGAGGTCGCCTATGGCCATCAATGTCAACAATGCGGAAGCGGACGCGCTGACCCGCAAATTCGCGACCATCGCCGGCGTCAGCATCACCGACGCCATCATCATCGCCATGAGAGAGGCGATCGAACGGCGGCGCAACGGCGAAACGCCCCGCGAGACGGCGAGACGGCTGAGGGCGAAGCATGGCGTCACGCTCGGCGACGAGGCGAGCAAGCCCCTGCCCCGCGACGCCTTCGACGCAATGTGGGACGAAGGCTGATGTTCGTCGATGCCTGCGCGATCATCGCCCTTCTTTCCGACGAGCCCGAGGCCGATCGTGTTTCCGACGCGCTCATGACGGCGCAGACGCGGATGACCTCGCCCGTTGCGGTGCTGGAGGCGGTTCTCGGACTGTCCCGGCCCGACAAGTTCGCCCTTCCTGTCGATACGGTCGAACCGATCGTGATGGAATTCCTTGAAGCCCGCGGCATCGAGATCTGCGACCTGCCGCCGGCGAAGCACGCGACCAGTCTCGCGCTTTCGGCCGCGCGCCGGTTTCGGTCGAGCCGTCATGGCCTCAATCTCGGCGATTGTCTGCACTACGCCTGTGCCAAATATTATCGCGTGCCAATTCTCGCGACCGCTGACGAATTCCGTCAGACAGACCTTGAGACTGTACCGTAGGATGACATCCAAAGGTGACCGTCAGGCATTGTCATCGTGCATCGGACCAGACTGATTTGTGGAACCGAACAGGAATTGCGAATAAATCCTAATGTTGAGCTGCTATCCCCGCAGAGCCTTCCGCCGACCGCAAATTGCTCTCATATCGCGATTGTCCGAGCGGCAGCGAGGACAATTTACACTTCCGGGCAAGTTCCGATGAGTGCGGAGGGCTCATTAATCGGCAACGGTGACTTAGAGGCGCAAGCGGTGAAGGTCTTCGAAAACGTAGGTGTTGCGTTGAGAGAAGCTGGCACAGACTTCAATGCACTCGTCAAGATCGGGCTCTAGGTGAAGGATATGCATGACCTTCCCGCACTTCGTTGAGTCAGAGATCAGTTCATTTCGTCGAGACGCGCGCCTACCAGCATCCTCGTACAGGTGTCGGCATTTTTCCATCCTGAAATTCTTTTTGAAATGGATGCTGTCGCCGTCGCTTAAGATGCTCCTGCTTCGAAACGATCCGGGCTCTCTATCATGCTTTAATGGGAATAATACCAACCCTCAATGATGCCGACTCTCGGGATTCTTAAAAGGCGACGAATCTGAATCGATGGCGCAAACAGGAGGTTTGCGATGGGTTCGGGGATTTCGTTGCGGTCAGACTATGACGGGCATGGG
>NZ_MKIO01000025.1:185518-188353 GCF_001938945.1 Xaviernesmea rhizosphaerae | reverse complement strand
AAACACATCACTCATCACGGTCTCCTTTCCGAAACCGTGAATCACATCTCAAACCAAATTAATAGGTCCTGAGCCTAGGCGAAGTGCAGAAGGTCGGCGATCTCCATGCCGACAATGTTCTGGTGACCCAGCTGATCCGCAAGCGCTGGCAGAGCTACGCGCCCTGCACGGAAAAAGGGCTCGATTTCGACCAGTGCCGCGCCGCCATTCTGGCGCAGCCGCTGATCACACCCGCCAGCATTGCCCGCGATGCGCGCCTTCGGCCGGTCTATTCCAACTATCCCATGTGACATCCTTCGGCAGTGGGGCGGGCAAGGGCAGCGCTCCTGCCAATCCGCCGCTGTCACAAAAATATGCCCTGCCTTTTTCCGCGCGCAGCTCTATAACCGGTCATGCGTGTGCTGCGTGCGCGGCGGGGATGCCCGAAATCGACGGAGACTTTGTTCAACCTTCCATAAACAGGAGGCGAGACCCCATGTCTTCCACCCAATCGCAGGGCAGAACCCGCGCAACCCTTCGCAATTTTCTCGATAATGAAGCCTCTGGCGGGCTGGTGCTGATGGCCGCCGCCGTTCTGGCGCTGCTGGTGGCCAATTCGCCGCTGGGCGAAGCCTATTCCCATGCGCTGCACTGGAAGATCGGGCCGCTGGGCCTGCAGCACTGGATCAACGATGCGCTGATGGCCGTGTTCTTCCTGCTGGTCGGGCTGGAAATCAAGCGCGAGATGCTGGACGGGCAATTGTCGAGCTGGAGCCGGCGCATTCTGCCGGGCGCCGGCGCTGCCGGCGGCATGCTGGCGCCTGCCTTGATCTATGTCGCGCTCAACTTGCATGATCCGGCAGCGCTCAGGGGCTGGGCCATTCCAACGGCCACCGATATCGCCTTTGCGCTCGGCGTCATGTCGCTGCTCGGCCCGCGTGTTCCGGCCTCGCTCAAGATCTTCCTGGCGGCGCTGGCGATCATCGACGACCTCGGCGCCGTGCTCGTCATCGCGTTCTTCTACACGGCTGAACTGAACCTGATGGCGCTGGCCGGGGCGGCGGCGGTCTGGGCCGCGCTCTTTGCCCTAGGGCGCTGGCGCGTGCAAAATCTCTGGCCCTATATGATGCTCGGTGTCGTGCTCTGGCTTTTCGTCTTTGCATCCGGCCTGCATGCCACGCTTGCCGGCGTCATGCTGGCGCTGACCATTCCGCTCAAGCGGACGCCCGGGACGCCCGAGGCCCACCCGTCGCAATCGCCCCTGCACCGGCTGGAGCACGCGCTGCACAAGCCGGTGGCCTTCATCATCGTGCCGATCTTCGGCTTTGCCAATGCCGGCGTCTCGCTGGCCCATGTCACGCTCGGCAGCCTCACCGAGCCGCTGACGCTGGGCGTGGCGCTCGGCCTGGTGCTTGGCAAGTTCATCGGCGTCTTCGGCACGGTCGCGCTCCTGGTCCGGCTCGGACTGGCGCAGCTTCCGGCACAGGCAGGCTGGGGGCAGATGGCCGGAACCGCGCTTCTCTGCGGCATCGGCTTCACCATGTCGCTCTTCATTGGCCTGCTGGCCTTCAACGACCCGGCGGTTCAGGACGCTGTCAAGATCGGTATTCTGCTCGGCTCACTGGTCGCCGGCCTGCTGGGCGTGGCGCTGATGGCCGCCTTTGGCCGCAGGGCACCCGCCAGCCCCAGCCGGGCAGGCTGAGCGCACGGTTGCTGCTTGACAGTCTGTCCCATAATCGCCGTTGGCCGCCTGCAAATGGCAATTTCTGCGCCTCCGGTGCTCATGGACCTTAACTACGCTGCGCTCCGGTTCTCGAAATCACCCTTCTCGGCAGACCAAGAGCAACTCTTGAACAGACTGTGAGGCCCGGCGCCTGCGTTGCCGGGCGCAGAAAAAGAAGCGCGCCCTTGATGCGCGTCGCGCCGTCACGAACGGCGGCGCGATCTCTCAACGCGATCTCCCAAGCCGATTTCTCAGGAGGCCGATTTGCCGACTCTGCCTCAATGGTAATAGAAGCAGGCGCAATCGGCCTTTTCCTCCTCGTCCGGCGACCAGACGCGCACGGCGAGGTTCTTGGGGGCGCCGGTTTCGTCCAGCGGCAGGTTCAGCAGGGTGATCGCCGCCAGCTTGGGGCTCGGCGCATTGGTCGTGATGACCCGGCCGACCTGACGGACGCCGAAGCTCGGCGTCCAGGAAAAGAATTGAACCCGATATTGCATGATGGAACTCCTCCCGTTTGCGGCCGGGCGGCTCCTCCCGCATCCGGCCCACTGAATGAAGACAATGCGGTCACGGCGCGCATCGGACCGACAACGAAAATCGGAGCGGTGCTCTGGCCCCGTATTTCTGGCCCCGTGTCTCTGGCGCATGGTTTCTGCGTCGGCTTATCCCAAAGCCGACGGCCGGGTTTAGAGCATCGGACCGAAAAATGGGAACCGGTTTTCGGAAAAATCCGATGCAAAAACAAAAAATTAGAGCATTGGACTGCGTATAATTTTCAGTCCGATGCTCTAGGCCGACGCACAAGGGCTGCGTGCGCTCAAAGAACACGTGCCGCAGCCACGCAAACTAGAGCCTGCAGACGCCGCTTCCCTCCATGAGTCCTCGATCATAGCGACTGCAGCCTCGATCATGTCCGCCTCAAGGCTTAGCCGGACTGTTCGGGCCCGGCTCGACGGCAAGCCGTTTTTCAATTGTTCGCGCATTTTTGCGCGATCCAGATGATGCGGCAACGGCGCAATCAACAAGCGCGTCAGACTAAAAATCACACGCGGTCCGATGGTTTCATGGCACATTCAGCGGCCATTCCTCTCATCGTTACCCCTGATTCTATCACGAATTCTGCGCCAAAGCGA
>NZ_MKIO01000025.1:0-185318 GCF_001938945.1 Xaviernesmea rhizosphaerae | reverse complement strand
CCCCCCTCGCTGGGTGCCGTTGTCGCCGGGGCCGTCTTATCCCTCGGCTTGTCCGGCCTGTTCGACTTGCCCGGCGGCAGTGCGGCCTGTGCGCGCCTGCCTGGCCTGCTGGCGGCGGCCCCACCACAGGGTCACGCGGCGGCGGCGGCGGCGCACGAAGGCGATATCCTGCGACAGCACGACCAGGCCGACCGGCACCATCCAGAAGCCGAGGATCGGCAGGAACCCCAGACAGCCACCGATCACCAGTGAGGTGCCCAGCGCAATCCGGGGCGCGCGCGACTTCGGCAGCGGCAGCGAGACGCGCCCCATGTGCAGCCGGTTGGTGGCTGCATTGATTCCGAAGCGCTTGGTGGTCTGTGACGTCATTCTGTCTTCCGATCCTTTCAAGGGTTGCCTGATCACGCGGTTTGCGCCGGCCGCCTCGCATGCGGCCCATCCCGACCCTTCACGTCGGCAACACTCAGCAGCGAATGCATGGCCGAGCGCGGGGGCCTGCGAGATCTCAAGACCGCAGGCACATGCCCCGCGGCGCTACCGTTCGAGCCGCGCGTCGAGCCGGCAGCAGGGCCGCCTGCGCACATGTGGCCCCGTTTCGGCCCACGCGCTTGCCGGCCTCCGATCGCCGCCCGCCTGCCATCCGCCGGCCGAAGCGGCGGATCGCACTTATCCCCAGGGCAAATGGCGCTCCCGCCCCCGTTTCGCAAGAGAATGCACTTTTTTTCAAAAAGCCTCTTGGCAAATCGAACAAGCCTTTGTAATAGCAGCATCACTTCTGCAGCGGCAAACGCCGCAGACGTTCCCTGGTAGCTCAGCGGTAGAGCATTCGACTGTTAATCGACAGGTCGCCGGTTCGAATCCGGCCCGGGGAGCCATTTGTCTTCAAATTGTTAAGTCTTGTGAAGTAATGGCGCACTCCGGCTGAGTGGAAATGCGCTCTCGACGCTTCGTCTAAGCTTCATGCTGGCGGTTGAGCGTCGGGTCCCGCTTATTCGCTTTGGATTGCTGTGAGTCGTTGCTCCGCGCTTGCTGACAGGCTGTTGGCGGACAGGCCTCTGCGCGTCGGACGGATAGCGATTTTTTCAGTGCAATCTCCACGATTGAGCGTCGGCCTTCGCCGCATGCGCGCACCACCGTCGCCGCAACTTATCCAATCTGCCCTCGGGGCTTCTTTACTCTAAGGGACGAAACAGGCCGGGCCTCCCGCAAACCGGCCATGGGATCGCGCAGCCGCAGGGTCGGCCGCGAGAGCCGTCTAGGAAAATATCTCAGGTTTTCGGGACAAGACAGTGGAGCGCGCCTGCCGCGAAAAACCGGGTCCCGCATTTCAGTGCGACGCCTTAGCCTCTTGCACCCTTGCGCTCGAGCACCGGCAGGCAGACGGCCAGATCCTGAGAGGCGAGATGCGCATAGCGCATGGTCATTTGCAGGGTCTGGTGCCCGAGCCACATCTGAACGCGGCGAATATCGATGCCTCCGCGCACGAGACGCGACGCGCAGGTATGGCGCAGCACGTGCGGCACCAGTTCGTCATCATGCGCGAGGCCGATCTGGGCCTTGGCCTTTTTCCAGGCTGCACGGAACTGCTGCTGGTCGATGCCTTCAAAGGGGCCGAGGCCCTTGCCCTTCGAGGCGGCAACGGCTTCGCGAGCGCGCGTCGTCAGGTGAACGGAGCGGCTGCGCCCGGATTTGGTGATCCAGAAGGTGGCCATCGATCCCTGCAGGTCGTTCCAGCGCAAGCCGAGTGCCTCACCCAGACGGGCGCCAGTGTCCACCAGAAAGATGCAGAGGCGATAATAGAGGTCTGAGGTCTCGCGCAAGGCGCCGAAAAGCCGGTCCTCCTCGCCCACCTCGAGGAAGCGGATGCGTCCGGCCTTTTCCTTCTGCCGGCTGAAATCGGGGAGGGTGCCGATATCGCCCATCTTGCTCGCCTTCCTCAGGAGCTTGGACAGGGCGGACAGCTTCCTGTTGATGGTGGCGTTGCTGTTGCCGCGCCGACGCAGGCCATTGACCAGATCGTCCAGCATCTCCTGGCTGAAGGCCGAAAATTCCTTTTGCGGCATCATTTCATAGAGATCGTAGAGAAAGCCGGTCACGTTGTTGCGATGCTTGCCGGCCTCCCACAACGTATCGCCATAGCGTTCAAGCAGGGTGATCAAGGTGTGCGTCGTGACCGTCCGCTGGCTTGCCGTCAGCCGATAGGACAGGGTGGAAAAGCCGAGGCTGCCAAAGGATGCGGGTTCGACCGAACTGGCTTGCATCAAAACACTCTCCTTGCGTCACGCTGCGTTCCTGAGCGTGACACTCTTTAAACAGTCGCCATCCTGATCCGAAGCGCCCTTGGCGGGCTCTTTCGGAGGGGGCAGGCCAAAAAAATCATGGAGCCACGCGGACACCCTGGCTCGGCAGTGCCAAGCTGAGAGCAAGAGCGTCCCAGCGGCGGCCGAACCGATGTGTCAAACCATGATCACGGGTTTGTGAAGAATCAATGACTAATTTAGAATGTTCGTGTTTTGTTCCAAAAATACTTAAAGCGACCGAACCTGAAGTTTATGAAACATCAGGAGGCCGCTCTTGAGGGTTGCCCCTCGCCGACAAGGCGAGGGGCTGATCCGGAATTAAATCCGAATTAGAAGTCGCGCTGCAGACGCAGGAAGCCGGTCCACTGATCGCCGCCGTTGTTGCCTTCGAACTTCTTGTAGTTGACGGTGGCGAGCGAACGCAGGCCGTCCGTGATCTTGTAACCGCCGGTTACGCCAACCTTCCAGGCATCGGCGCCGCCGAAGCTGCCGTTGTCCTTGATGTGGGCTTCGCCCCAGTACTGAGCAGCCGGGGTGATCGTGATTTTGTCGGTTGCCTTCAGCTCGTACGAAGCGGCAACGGTCCACTGCGAAGCGGTCCAGTAGTAGCTCGGGTCGGTCGCGTAGACGCCACCGATCTGGAGCGAGCCCGGGCCGAGAGCGGCGGTCAGGACGCCCTTGAAAGCAGCTTCGTCGGCGTCGAAGTCGTAGTTGCCGATAACCCAGCCGTTAACAGCGCCGGCGGTGAAGCCGAGCTTGGCGCCGAGGCCGATCTTGTCGTTCCACTTGTTGCTGAACGAGGAACCGCTGCCGGAGAGTTCGTCAACCGAAACGCCAGCCGTGAACGCGCCGCCGTCATAGGTGTAACGGATCGAGTTCTGCAGGGTCTTGGGGGAGCCGAGTTCGTCGGTCTCGCCGTTGATGCCATCGTCGAACCAGTTGTAGAAGTAACCGACGTCGAAGCCAGCGATGTTGATCCATGCGCCATCGAGGAAGGTGGTGCCTTCAGCATCAGCTTCGATGTTGATGTAGCCGCTCAGCGCGCCGAACTCGGTGTCGTTCTTGGCAGCGAAGGTCAGGTAACCACGCGAAGCGGCGTCGATGTCGCCATCCTTGTTCACGCCGTAGCCGTTTTCCTTGTAGTTCAGCTGGGTACGGACGTAGCCGCCGATCTTCAGGCAGGTTTCGGTACCGGGGATGTAGAAGTAGCCCTTACCGAAGGCGTCGCAAACGCGAACGTATTCCATGGGTTCCGGCTCGGCAGCGACGATTGCGTCAGCAGCCTGGGCGCCGGAAACGACTGCCATGGCAGCCGCGGAGCCGAGAAGAAGGCTCTTGATGTTCATTTCTGACCTCCAGTCAGAAATGAGGAACTCGATGACCGGAGGAAAATTCCGGCAATGATTTCAGGCAAAGGCATCGGGAAGGCTCTCTTGCGCTCCTCCCTGCAAAGGAGTGTGCGACCGGCGGGTCGGGGTGCCGCCGCATGGCAGCGGGTCCCTTGTCAGGATTCGGTCGGGCGGAGAACGGGAGCGGGAATCATCCCCGCCGGAAGTCATGCCGCCTCGACGTGATTCCGTCCCGGACCCTCCGAAACGGCCGGCTCGGGGCCGCCGACATGCTCCGATATGGGGCAGGAATCGCTTGCGCCTGCCACAATTCCGGGGCCTCCGCCAGCTGGAAACGCCGCTTTAAGCCTTGAAACACAAAGGATTTTCTTAACGCTTTCTTAACAGCCTGCCCCGCCTTGGGCGTTTTTGTGTCGTTTGAGCAACAGGACATGGCGAAGGGGATGCCGGAAGGGGGGCAGGAGGAAGTTGGTGATTGCGCCACGGGCCCGGTCGGGTATTTTCAACCTCGGAAGCAAGGGCGGTTGATCGTCCGACTTCTTAAATGTTGGGGATGGGGCAGGGAACGCTGTCCTTCAGCAAAAACCCAGACCCGTTGAAACTTTTGACTGGAGGTCAGAAATGAACATCAAGAGCCTTCTTCTCGGCTCCGCGGCTGCCATGGCAGTCGTTTCCGGCGCCCAGGCTGCTGACGCAATCGTCGCTGCCGAGCCGGAACCCATGGAATACGTTCGCGTTTGCGACGCCTTCGGTAAGGGCTACTTCTACATCCCCGGTACCGAAACCTGCCTGAAGATCGGCGGCTACGTCCGTACCGAATTCCGCTATCGCGAAAACAGCTACCCGAATGGCGGCGACATCGACGCCTACAGCCGCGGTTACCTGACCTTCGCCGCCAAGAACGACACCGAATTCGGCGCCGTTTCGTCCTACATCAACCTGCAGGCCGACACCGAAGGCGACGCCTTCGTTGATGGCGCATGGATCAACGTCGCTGGCTTCGACGTCGGTTACTTCTACAACTGGTGGGACGATGGTCTCTCCGGCGAAACCGACGAACTGGGCTCGAACCTGTTCAACGCGATCCGTTACACCTATGACGGCGGCACCTTCCTGGCCGGCGTTGCTGTTGAAGAGCTCGACAGCGGTGTGAACAACAAGTGGAACGACAACATCGGCGTGTCCGGTAAGCTCGGCTTCACCCTCGGCGCCGTCAAGGCCGACGTTATCGCGTCCTACGACTTCGACGCCGAAGAAGCTGCCTTCCGCGGCATGATGTTCGCCGATGTCGGCCCGGGCACCTTTGGCCTGTCGGGCATCTACGCCACCAACCCGAACGCCTACTACTCGGCTGCCGAGTGGACCGTCGCTGCCGAATACGCCATCAAGGCAACCGACAAGGTCACCATCACCCCGGCTGCCCAGTACTTCGGCAACGTCAACACCGCTTACCGCGCCGGTACGCTGGGCTTCATCGACACGAACCCGTCCGCTCGCGGCTCGTTCTCGTCGAGCGACGCCTGGAAGGTTGGCGTAACGGCTGGCTACAAGATCACGGAAGGCCTGCGCACGCTGGCAACCGTCAACTACGTCAAGTTCGACGATGCTCCGCGCAACGTCGACGACAGCAAGTGGACCGGCTTCCTGCGTCTGCAGCGCGACTTCTAATCGTCGCGTCAGGCTCAGCCTGATCCTGATTGCGGGGCTCGACCGAAAGGTCGGGCCCCGTTTGCGTTTGCCCTGTCGCGCTTAAGCATCTCGCACGAAATTGGGCGCCGGCTTTTCGTTAAAGAGATGCCATAAAACGATGGTTTGGAGCACTGGACTGGAAAGAGGGCACAGCTCACGACACTCCTGTTTGCGGGCCGCGGCGCCCCCTCATCCGCCTGCCGGCACCCGACCGGGGACGAGCCACGGGTCTCGTCCCGTCCTTCGGACCCCCGCTGGGGAGAAGAGACCTAGCCGACAGCACCGTGCCTCCATCCAACTCTCTGAAAAATTTTCATAAACTGCATTTTATTATGGGTGGAGGCGGGGCGAAGCGGTGCCGCACGTCTCTTCTCCCCAACGGGGAGAAGGTGGCCCGAAGGGTCGGATGAGGGGGCCAGCCAGGGTCGCAAATCATTCTGTCGTGTACTGTGAAAAGAGGGGCCCGTTTCCGAAGAATCCGAGGCAAAAACAAGAAACGTTAGAGCCTCGGACCGAAAAGTGGGAACCGGTTTTCGGAAAAATTCGATGCAAAAACAAAAATCTAGAGCATCGCACTGAGGACTGTTTTCAGTCCGATGCTCTAGCGCCTCGGCCGGACAGGCAATCATGCCCGGATCCCAGTGCCGAAGAGGAGGGGCGCCGAAGGGGAGGGGTGTCGCCTGAGCGCGCGGCCGCGTCAGGGGGGCGGCGTTGTGGCGGAGCCGACAAAATCGAGGATCGGCGCGGCGATCTCCGCCCTGTCGAGCAGGGGCGCGTGGCCCTGTCCCGGCGCGACGAGGGACCGCAGTCTTGGATGACGCTGCGTCATGGCCTCCAAGACCGTGGCCGGCAGGATCGCGCTGTGTTCGCCGCGCACCACCATGAGCGGCAGGGGGGCAAACAGGGCGAAGGCCTGCCACAAGTCCGGCAGCACCATGTCCGGCGTCAGACCGCCAAAGCCTGTCAGCAGCGCCGGATCGTAATCGGGAACGACACCGCCAGTGGCCGCGTCCGGCCGGTAGATCGCCTGCGCCATCGCCTGCCAGTCCTGCGCGTCGAGCGCGGGAAAGGCATCGGCCTGGGCGAGACGCAGCGCGTCGGCGGCGGCCTCGTAGGAGGTTTCGCCACTGCGCGCCGTCAATCCCGCGATCAGCGCACACAGAGCCGGCGCCGGAATTTCCGGGCCGATGTCGTTCAGGACCACGGCGCTGAGGAGCTCGGGTCGCAGAGCCACCAGGCGATGCAGGATCAGACCGCCGCGCGATGTGCCGATGAAGGCGGCGCGGCCGATGGCGAGCGCGGTGAGAACCGCCAGAACATCGTCCGTTTCGGTTTCGATCGTATAGCGCGAAGGGTCGGGATCGGGATCAGACTGTCCACGGCCGCGGCTGTCGATGGCGATGATGCGGGCCTGTGCCCGCGCTTGCAGCGCAAACAGGTGAAAGTCGCGGCTGTTGCGCGTCAATCCCGCCAGACAGACGATCACCGGCGCGGCGTCGTGCGGCCCGGCATAGTCGCGCAGATGCAGGCGGATGCCCTCCGGCCGCGTGACGAAACGCGATTGATAGGCCTGGGAAAAATCCTCTACCGTCATTCTGTCCGCTTCCTGATTCAGTAGGCTGGTCGATTGACTGCGCTGGCCCGTTCCGGGCGCCGGTCATGCCGGCGGCCTACAGTCCAGGTCGGCACCATGCCGCAGCGGCGGCAGCGCGGCAAGGGTGTGATCGGCGGAGACATCGTCGCAGGGCAAAGTCAGCCCATGGCCGGAAAAGACGCTTTCTCGCCTGCTCAGGAGCCGGCGCGGCCGACACGGAGGTCGTTGGCGATGTCGATCCGCTGGCCGAGCCGGGCCTTGTAGATCTGGTAGTTTTCCATCACGCGCTGCACATAGCTGCGGGTCTCGCCGAAGGGAATGCGCTCGATCCAGTCGACCACCTCGTCCAGCGGCTGGCCGCGCGGATCGCCATAACGGGCGATCCATTCCGGCACCCGGCGCGGGCCGGCATTATAGGCCACGAAGGTGAGGATATAGGAGCCGCCGAAGGTCTCGATCTGCTCGCCGAGATAATGGGCGCCCAGCGTGGCATTATAGGCGGGGTCCGTCGTGAGACGTGCGGCATTGAAGGCGAGGCCGTGACGCCCCGCGATACCGCGCGCCGTGCCGGGCATGATCTGCAACAGGCCGCGCGCATCCGCGCGGGAGACCGCGGCGGGATTGAAGCCGCTCTCCTGTCGGGCGATCGCATAGGCAAGCGCCTTGCCTGAGGCGTCGATATTGGCGCTGGCGGGAATGGCGCCGAGCGGGAAGGCGAGCGCCGGCACATCAATGCCGCGCGCAAAGGCGATCTTGCCGACCTGCAGCGACAAGGCATGATTGCGGGTCTTTTCCGCCCGCGCGCTCAGGATCGCCAGTTCGCCGGGGCTGTCCAGCGCTTCGGCCAGCGCCCGATAGAGCGAATCGCTGCGCCAGCCATGGCCGGCGCTCTCCAGCCGGTCGATGGCGCGCACGGCCTCCCGCTTCTCGAAACGTTCCCGGTCCTCGGCCGTCGGTGTCGGATAGCCGACGTCGATCGTGGCGCGGCCGAGCTTCTGGGCGGCCAGCTGGCCGTAGAAGGTCGCGCCATGGGCGGCAGCCTTCTGATAATAGGCCGATGCCGTGCCGGGGCCGCCGGCTTCGGCCGCCCGTCCCAGCCAGTAATAGGCTCTCGCCACCGACAAGGGCCGGTTCGAAACCTTCAGGATCCGCTCGAAGTGGCGGGCCGCCGTGGCGCCATCTTTCAGGCCGCGCAGCGCGTACCAGCCGGCATGGAACTCGGCATCCACCACGTCGGTCGCATCGGTGGCCACATGCTGAGCGGCGATGCGGTAGGCGGCGCGGGGCTTGCCTTCATCCAGAAGACCACGGCTGACGATGCGCTGTTCGACCCACCATTCGCCCGGGTCCACCAGAGCGTCGCGCTCACGCGGCAGGCTGGCCAGCAGGGTGGCGGCGGTCTCGTAGTCATCTTTCTTGCGGGCGCGCTCGATGCGCACGAAGAGATAGGCGGGATCCTTGCGCCAGGAGGAGTCGACAGCCGCGATCAGCTGATCGGCATTGGCGGCATTGCGCGTCATCGCCACCCAGGCGCGATAGAGCGACTGTGCCTTGCCGAGATCGGCAAAGCGCGTGGCCTGCGTCTGCTTGCCGCGATACATCAGGAGCTCCATGCGGCGCTTGTGGTCGAGCACCGTCAGAAGCGTCGGAAACTCCGCGAGAATCTTGTTTTCCGTTGCGACATCCAGCGTTTCCTGGGTCCAGAGCCGCTTGAGATAGGTCTGCGCCCTGGTCTTTTCGCCGTTCGCCACCAGGGCGCGCGAAAGCACGATCGTTCCCTCGGGCGTTTCCGGTGGGGACGATCCGAAGGCGGCGAGCACGTCGCGGGTCGAGGGAGCTTCGCGATAGAGCGCGCGCTCGGACGCGGCACGCAAGCCAGCGAGACCCGGCCAGCCGGCCAGCTCGCGCTGCGCGCCGGCAATTTCATAGGAGGGAATGCCGTTAAGGCCGGAGCGCACCAGCGCCCAGGTCAGGATATGCCGGTCGAGGCTGCCCTCGGCGAGGCTGTTGCGCAGGGCAAGCGCCTTGGCGGCATCGCGCGCGCTGATCGCGTCGAGACCGTCCTTGAGCGTCGATGCCTGAACGGCGACGCGCGTGGGAATGGCATTGGTGGTTTCCGAGGAAGGCTGTTCGGCCTGTGCCATCAGGCCGGTCCGACCCGATCCTGTCGCGTCAGAGAGACGCACGCTCGGCACAGGCGTGCCGCCGCCACCCGCGGCGCCGGCCGTCTCGGCCAGCAGCAGCAGGGCTGCAAGCGCAGCGCCGGGCCAACGCCGAATCGTCTTTGCCATACCGTCTCCCGTCGTCAGGCCCCTCTTGTCCGGAGCCTCTCCCTGCAGATCCCGTCCCGCAGCCTCAGGCGTGCCGCGACCCCTCAGGTCCGCTCTTCACGCCTTAAGGTCCCGCCTTTTGCATGTTCTAATCGCAAAACCGCTGAACAGGTTTGCGCGACATGCCGTCGCCCTTCGACCTTCGCTCGCCTCGCCATGGCGAAACGCAACGAGGCAGCGACCATGCCGGTCAGCGCAAGCTACTTGGCCTATTTGGCGATCCAAAATTGAATGAAAGCTTAACGTCTTTCGCCCCGATACGAAAGGCAGGAGCGTGTGATGCCGCCTGCTCCTCCGCCGGACAGGCATGGATGATGGCATCCGTGCCTGTCCGGCGCTGTCCCATGATTTCCCGCCATATTTAAGGCATTGCCCGAGACGGACAGCGGCCGGCGGGAACATGGCGGCGGGAAACACTGGCCGGAACCCTTTGCGCCCGGTTTCGTTGCATGCGCACCGCTTGCCGCTGAGGGGCGGGGTGATTATGGTGCGGCAGTTTCATGACAGTCCACCGGAGAGCTGCGGTGGCACGCTTGCGCGCGGGGTACCGTGCGCTTTTCAGGAGTTCTGCATGTTCAAGGGGTCCATTCCCGCTCTCGTCACACCCTTCACGGCATCCGGTGCGGTGGATTTCGACGCCTTCGCCGCCCATGTCGAGTGGCAGCTGGCAGAGGGCAGCCATGGTCTCGTGCCGGTGGGCACGACGGGCGAGTCGCCGACGCTGTCGCATGCCGAACACAAGCGCGTGGTCGAGGTCTGCATCGAAACGGCAAAGAGGCGTGTGCCCGTGATTGCCGGGGCAGGGTCCAACAACACGGTCGAGGCGATCGAGCTGGCCCAGCATGCGCAGACGGCTGGCGCGGACGCCATTCTGGTCGTGACGCCCTATTACAACAAGCCGACTCAGAAGGGGCTTTACGCGCAT
Organism: Xaviernesmea rhizosphaerae; assembly: GCF_001938945.1. Classification (GTDB taxonomy): domain Bacteria; phylum Pseudomonadota; class Alphaproteobacteria; order Rhizobiales; family Rhizobiaceae; genus Xaviernesmea; species Xaviernesmea rhizosphaerae. The sequence goes on along the minus strand of NZ_MKIO01000025.1, from coordinate 175,131 downwards.
TTCTCCGCGATCGCCGAGGCTGTGAGCCTGCCGATCGTCATCTATAACATTCCCGGCCGCTCGGTCGTGGATATGAATGTCGAGACCATGGCGGCGCTCGCCAAGGCGCATTCAAATATTGTCGGCGTCAAGGACGCGACCGGCAAGATCGAGCGTGTCTCCGAGCAGCGGATGGCTTGCGGCGCAGATTTCATCCAGCTTTCGGGTGAGGATGCCACCGCGCTCGGCTTCAACGCCCATGGCGGCGTCGGCTGCATTTCGGTCACGGCCAATGTTGCACCGCGCCTCTGTGCACAGTTCCAGGAAGCGACGCTGGCCGGCGATTTCAAGACCGCGCTCGCCTTTCAGGACAAGCTGATGCCACTGCACAAGGCGATCTTCATGGAGCCGGGCGTTTGCGGCGCGAAATATGCGCTGTCGCGCGTGCGCGATATGGGTCGCGCCGTGCGCTCGCCGCTTCTGCCGAGCCTAGAAGCCGCAACCGAGGCCGCGCTCGACGCTGCGCTCACCCATGCCGGATTGATCAACTGATGGCACCCAAGGGAAGCAGCCGGGTCATCTCCAAGGTCGTGGCGGAAAACCGCAAGGCCCGGTTCAATTACGAGATCATCGACACCTACGAGGCCGGTCTGGTTCTGACCGGCACCGAGGTGAAGTCGCTGCGCGAGGGCAAGGCCAATATCGCCGAATCCTATGCGACCGACGAGGACGGCGAGATGTGGCTGATCAATGCCTATCTGCCGGAATACCTCCAGGCCAACCGCTTCAACCACGCCCCGCGCCGACGCCGCAAGCTCCTGCTCTCCAAGCGTGAGATCAACAAGCTGCAGGGCGCTGTCAACCGCGAGGGCATGTCGCTGATCCCGCTGAAGATCTACTTCAACGAGCGCGGCCGGGCCAAGCTGGAACTGGCGCTTGGCAAGGGCAAGAAGCTGCATGACAAGCGCGAGAGCGAGAAGGAACGCGACTGGAACCGGCAGAAGAGCCGCCTGCTGAAGGAACACTGATCCTCCAGATCGCGGAGACCTCAAGCGAAAGGCCCGGCGCTGTTGAGCGGCCGGGCCTTTTTCGTTCGGAAAGAGAGAAGGAGTGCCGCGCAGGCACCACGATGCTCCTAGAGAATCAGACTAAAAATCATACGCAGTCTGATGCTCCAGGATTTTGTTTTTGCATCGGATTTTCCGAAACCGTTCCCCTTTTCGGTCCGATGCTCCTAAGCCTCTCAGGCCTGAGCGCCGTTCACGCGCTCGACCGCAACAGGATCGATGCTGCGCATCGGCCGTTCGCTGGGATCGCGGCCGATTTCCACCTTCAGCGTCTGCAGGTCGATGAAATGGTCGGCTTGGCGGCGCAGGTCGTCGGCGATCATCGGCGGCTGGGTCGCCATGGTCGAGACCACCGAAATCTTGCGGCCCTTGCGCTGAATGGCTTCGACCAGCGTGGTGAAGTCGCCATCGCCGGAAAACAGCACGAGATGGTCCACGGTCTCGGCCTGTTCCATCGCGTCGATGGCCAGTTCCAGATCCATGTTGCCCTTGATCTTGCGCCGGCCGAGCGAGTCCGTAAATTCCTTGGCGGGCTTCGTCACCACCTTGTAGCCGTTGTAATCCAGCCAGTCGATCAGCGGCCGGATCGAAGAATATTCCTGATCTTCGATCAGTGCGGTGTAGTAATAGGCACGCAGCAAATATCCCCGCTTCTGGAAGGCCTTGAGCAGCTTTCGGTAATCGATATCGAAGCCGAGGCTCTTGGACGCGGCATAAAGATTGGCGCCGTCGATGAAAAGAGCGATTTTCTCGCGGGGATCAAACATGGTCTTGTCTTTCTTTTAGCCTGCATCGATGCCGGCAGACGAGGCAGCCGGATGTGCGGACTGGGGCAGCATAATGAGGTCCGAGCAGATGAACGGCCGCGGCCACGGAACGTTGCGGCAAAGATCTTGCTCTCTGGCAAAGCTATGAAATGTCGTGCATTTTCAGGATCGTTCCGCAGAGGTCCGTGAATTCATCCCAAGCTTCACAGGAGGGCTGCAGCAAAAAGCTCTTATCGCAATTTTGCTTATAAACGGCTATTTTAGGCGGTTTTCTGCACGTCTAAGTGTAATTGCCGGCAGGTCATGCAAACTTCGGTTCATTCTTGATGAAAACACTGATAACGCACATCTAAAGGCTTAAATATAGCGAATTGTAACGGTTTAACAACGCGGGCGATCGCGCCTATGGAAAAGCTTGAAATTTTGTGCTTCCCGGTGTATGGCGCGGGGCAGATAGAAATCCGCTCGTGATGTGTCGTCATGGCGCTCCTGGCCTTGAAGCCGCCGCCATCAGCACTTCGGCACGCCGATGCCGGGTCGGGTCAGGCGGAACCCATGCGCCAGAACCACCGCATTTTAGGAACCGGAAGGACAAGATATGGCCCGCGTGACCGTAGAAGACTGCATTGACAAGGTGGACAACCGCTTCGAGCTGGTTCTTCTGGCCAGCCACCGCGCCCGCCTGATCTCGCAGGGCGCAGCCATCACCATTGATCGTGACAATGACAAGAATCCGGTCGTTGCCCTGCGTGAGATCGCCGACGAGACGCTGTCGCCCGACGACCTGAAGGAAGACCTGATCCATTCGCTGCAGAAGCATGTGGAAGTGGACGAGCCCGAAGCCGATCCGGCTTCGCTCATCGGCGGCGATGCCGTGTTCTCCGACACGGCCGAAGACGACGATCAGGCCGATGTCGTCACCTTCGATCGCATGTCGGAAGAAGAGCTTCTGGCCGGCATTGAGGGTCTCGTCGCCCCCGAAAAGAGCGAGGACTACTAAGTCCGCGACCGCACCGGATTTTTGTCGCCCGGTGCCGTGTTTCAGCCGTCATTGATGCTTTTAAAAAGAGAGCGCCGGGCCTATGCTCGCCGCTCTCTTTTTTGGACCGGATCTCTGCGGCATGATGCGTCAATACGAACTCGTTGAACGGGTTCAGAAATACAAGCCCGATGTGAACGAGGCGCTTTTGAACAAGGCCTATGTCTATGCAATGCAGAAGCATGGGCAGCAGAAGCGGGCGAGCGGCGATCCCTATATTTCCCATCCGCTGGAAGTGGCGGCGATTCTGACCGAGATGCATCTCGACGAATCGACGATCGCCGTCGCGCTTCTGCACGATACGATCGAGGACACGACGGCGACCCGCGCCGAGATCGACAATCTCTTCGGCGAGGATATCGGCGCGCTGGTCGAGGGCCTGACCAAGATCAAGAAGCTCGATCTCGTCACCAAGAAGGCCAAGCAGGCGGAAAACCTGCGCAAGCTGCTGCTGGCAATTTCCGACGACGTGCGCGTTCTCCTGGTCAAACTCGCCGACCGTCTGCACAATATGCGCACGCTCGACCATATGCGGGCGGACAAGCGCGCGCGCATCTCCGAGGAGACGATGGAGATCTATGCGCCGCTGGCCGGGCGCATGGGCATGCACGACATGCGCGAAGAGCTGGAAAACCTCTCCTTCCGCCATATGAACCCCGATGCCTTCGAGACCGTCACGAAGCGGCTCGACGAACTGTCCGGCCGCAATGAGGGGCTGATCAAGAAGATCGAGGACGAGCTGCGCGAGCTTCTCTCCGCAAAGGGCATGGTGGGCGCCAGCGTCAAGGGCCGGCAGAAGAAGCCCTATTCGGTCTTCCGCAAGATGCAGTCGAAATCGCTTTCCTTCGAGCAGCTGTCGGATGTCTGGGGCTTCCGCATCCTGGTCGAGGATGTGGCGGACTGTTATCGCGCTCTGGGCATCGTCCACATGCGCTGGCGCGTCGTGCCTGGCCGGTTCAAGGATTATATCTCCACGCCCAAGCAGAACGACTACCAGTCGATCCATACCACCATCGTCGGCCCCTCGCGCCAGCGCATCGAGCTGCAGATCCGCACGCGGCGCATGCACGAGATCGCCGAATATGGCATTGCCGCCCATACGCTCTACAAGGACGGAACCGAGGCCACGCCGGGCGATGTGCGCCTGTCGCCGACCTCCAACGCCTATTCCTGGCTGCGCCGCACGATCGAGAGCCTGGCGGAAGGCGACAATCCCGAGGAATTCCTCGAGCATACCAAGCTGGAGCTGTTCCAGGACCAGGTCTTCTGCTTCACGCCCAAGGGCCAGCTGATCGCGCTGCCGCGCGGGGCGACGCCGATCGACTTCGCCTATGCCGTCCACACCAATATCGGCGACACCTGTGTCGGCGCCAAGATCAACGGGCGGATGATGCCGCTGGTGACCCGGCTGGCCAATGGCGACGAGGTGGAAATCATCCGCTCCGGCATCCAGGTGCCGCCGCCGGCCTGGGAGGAGATCGTGGTGACCGGCAAGGCCCGCGCGGCCATCCGCCGGGCGACCCGCGCGGCGATCCGCAAGCAATATTCCGGGCTGGGCTTCCGCATTCTCGAGCGCACCTTCGAGCGTGCCGGCAAGAGCTTCACCCGCGAGGCCCTGAAGCCGGCGCTGGCCCGGCTCGGCCAGAAGGATGTCGAGGACACGATTGCCTCCGTCGGACGCGGCGAGCTCTCTTCGCTCGACGTGCTGAAGGCCGTGCATCCCGATCACCAGGACGAGCGCGTCACCGTCAAGCCGCAGGCCGACGAGGGCTGGTTCAACGTGCGCAGTGCCGACGGCATGCTCTTCCGTCTGCCGGAGACTGGGAAGGAGGCCGCCGGCGGCGGGGCGACCCTGCCGATCCGGGGCCTGTCCAGCGGGATCACGGTCAGCTTCAGCGAGGCGGGGGCCGTGCCGGGCGACCGGATCGTCGGCATCCTGGAGGAAGACAAGACCATCACCATCTATCCGATCCAGTCGCCGAGCCTGCAGAAGTTCGACGACCAGTCGGAGCGCTGGATCGATGTGCGCTGGGACCTCGACCAGGCCAACAACACCCGCTTCAAGGCGCGCATCCAGATCACCGCCATCAACGAGCCGGGCACGCTCGCCTCGATCGCTCAGTTGATCGCCGGGGCCGACATCAACATCCGCACCATCACCATGGGGCCGATGGCCGCCGATTTCAGCGAGGTTCTGCTCGAAATCGAAGTCTGGGACCTGCGCCAGCTCAACCACATGCTGGTGCAGCTGCGCGAGCTGCCTGTGGTCTCGACCGTGACGCGGCTGTTTTCCTGAGGATGGGACAGCGGATGGGGAGAAGCACGTGCAGCTCTTCCCTGTTCGCTCTCGCAAGTGAGGGTCGCTCTGGCCCCAGTCTTGGGATCGCAAGACCTGCCAATGCCGCGCGACCGGTCGGGCGATCCGCGCGACTGCGCCATGTCACGCCATGCCCGGAAGGGGCGGGGGCGGTTCACCTCTCGGAAAGCATAATATTATCAAGCCCTGCGAATCTGCATGGCTGCCGCGCGCGACTGGGCATGGTTTCTTCGGGGGGCATAGATTATCTACTGCCTCGGGAGGTAAACGAAAGGAGTTTACCATGTTTAACCATCTCAAGAAGATCAGCCGCGCCCTGCGTGCTCCCTCCATCGAAGAGCGGGAAGCTCAGTATCTCGGCGGCGCCGTTGACCGGATCGACCTCGAATACCGCCAGCGGCAGATCGACCGCGGCCTGTTCCGCCGGACGTTCTAATCATCACGGCATGCGCAGAACCGATTTCGGGCGTGAAGCCCGAGATTCCGGCCGCTGGACCAGCGATTTTCGTTCGACTTGGCGTTGTGACCTTCATTCGATCTTGCGAAGATGCGTCACTCCTGCGACACTATTAGCAATTCCGCGCCGGGACCTCTTGAGGGGCGCGGAGGGGTCAGGATCGCGCATGACGCGCGATTGATGTGCGAGCCCGGCATGATGCCATGTTCGTGATCCATGAGCGTCGGCCGGTAGGTCGTAGCCTGCGGCATAGACGGGGTTTGTCGCTTGCGGCGATCGCCGGGGCGGATGCTCATGCTGACTTTTCCCCGCCTGCCTCTCCGGTTGCACGCCTGCCTCCGTCGCGGACCGCCGATATCTCCGGTGCCCGTTAGCCTTCTTGGTGGCCCGTCAGCTTCCTTGGCTGATCATGCTCTGCCGTTGACTGTGCCGGCATCGTCGGCCCCCAAAGCATCAAACTCAGCCGAAAGCGTGCTTCCGCTCTGCCTGTCCAGGCGCGGACCATTTCTGTCAGCGCCGGCAAGGGCCGAGCTTGATGGCGAAGGCCCGTCCGGGCGTCCGGCCCGGCTGCGCTGCTGCGGCCCTGTCCTCGGGGCCCGGCTTTCCCGCGCTGCGGAGAAAGCGCGTCGCTTTCGGCCATTGGCGGCGCCCTCGTGATCGTTTACGAGTGCCTGATGGTGTTCAGACGCAGACAGCCGCTCCGTCGGCAGGAACGACTTCGGCAGGCGGTATGGCCACGCAAGGGCGCCATGCGCGGCTGGCGCTATCTCTCGCTGCGGGTCCTCAGGCTTTCCTCCTCTCCCCACAAGATCGCGCTCGGCGCGGCCGCCGGCACGGCCTCGGCCATGACGCCCTTTCTGGGGCTTCACGTGCTGATCGCGCTGGCCGTGGCCTATCTTCTGTCGGCCTCGCTGGTTTCGGCCGCGATCGCCACCACGCTGGCCAATCCGCTGACCATTCCGCTCATTCTCTTTTCCATCTATGAGATCGGCGCCGCCATCCTCGGTCTCGACCAGGAGAAGCCCGTCTCCGGCGGCGATCTTCTCGACGGGCTGTCCCATCTCGATCTCGGCGAGCTCTGGGCGCCGGTGCTGAAGCCGATGCTGGTGGGCATGGTGCCGCTCGCCACCGGGATGGGAGCTCTCGCCTATGCCGCGACCTATTTTTCGGTCCGGCTTTACAATGCCCGGCGTGCCGCGCGCCGGCTCGCCCGTTTCGGCGCCAGTCGCTCGCTTCCCTGAGTGCCGGCTTGGCGCAGCCTGCCACGAGCCTTATATGCGCCTTGCGGGAAAAGAGGCCGGTCGCGTGACGGATGCCGGCAGCCCGGACGCATCGGGCAAAAGGCATGACGCCAGGCGCGTGAGAAAGGACAGGCCATGATCATCGGGATCGGCAGCGATCTTATCGACATCCGTCGCATCGAAAAATCGCTCGACCGGTTCGGCGAGCGTTTTGCGACGCGGTGCTTCACCGAGATCGAGATCGCCAAGTCGGAGCGCCGCGCCAACCGTGCCGCCTCCTATGCCAAGCGCTTTGCTGCCAAGGAGGCCTGTTCCAAGGCCTTGGGCACCGGTCTGGCCCAGGGCGTGTTCTGGAAGGACATGGGCGTGGTCAACCTGCCGAGCGGCAAGCCGACCATGGCGCTGACCGGTGGCGCCGCGCAAAAGCTGGCGGAGCTGACGCCCCCGGGCCATCGCGCGGCCGTCCATCTGACCATTACCGACGATTTTCCGCTGGCCCAGGCATTCGTGATAATCGAGGCGCTGCCCGTTGCCGAGCGTGACGGAAGCGAGTAGAGCATGCAGCGCGGGATGCCTGGCCCTTGATCTGCTCCTTGCGGGGCAGGGGCTGCGGCAGATGCGGCGGATGTCCGGGCCGGCTTTTCGAGGCAATCCGGCAAATCATATGAACGAGGGTTTTCGCCCCGCAGGCGCGCCGCCGCTCCGGCAGCGCCGCTGCTCGTGAAAACCCTCCAAAGGCCACGTCCCGCGCGGTCGGCGCCATTCTTGTCGGGTGGTTGCGCCGGCCGGGAAAGGCCGCCAGCTCCATACCCGCCGAAGCGCCCCTCGATGACGGCGCGGCCGGCGGCGGCCAATCGAAGGAAAAGACCACGTGGTTGAGAAGATCGAGAAAAAGGAAAGCGGACTCTGGGAGAACGTGAAGATCATCATCCAGGCGCTGCTTCTGGCGCTGGTGATCCGCACCGTCCTGTTCCAGCCCTTCACCATCCCCTCGGGCTCGATGATGCCGACCCTGCTCGTCGGCGACTATATCTTCGTCAACAAATTCGCCTATGGCTATTCCAAATATTCGCTGCCGCTGTCGCCCGACATCTTTTCCGGCCGCATCTTCGGTTCGCAGCCCAAGCGCGGCGACGTCGTGGTCTTCCGCTTTCCGCCCAATCCCGACATCGACTACATCAAGCGCGTGATCGGTCTGCCGGGCGACAAGATCCAGGTGCGCGACAGCATCCTCTACATCAACGACAAGCCAGTGCCGCGCGTGCCCGACGGCAGCTTCCGCGCCGACGACCAGTATGACACCGGCGCCGAGGTGCCTGTCTATCGCGAGACGCTGGATGATGGCGCGACCTATGACACGCTCGACCAGTTCCCGAATTCGCGCGGCGACAACACCCAGGAATTCGTCGTGCCGCCGGACCATTATTTCATGATGGGCGACAACCGCGACAATTCCGCCGACAGCCGCTTTGACGTGGGTTATGTCCCGGCGGAAAACCTGGTCGGCCGCGCCAGCCTGATCTTCTTCTCGCTCGGCCATGACACCTCCTTCCGCGAGGTCTGGAAATGGCCGACCAATCTGCGCTACGACCGCATCTTCAAGGCGGTGCACTGAGCCGATGCGCAAGCTGACGCCGGAAGACCGCCAGGCGCTGGAAGAGGTGCTGGGTTACAGCTTTGAGGACAAGGCGCGGCTCGACCGCGCCTTGACCCATTCCAGCGCGCGCCGGGCCAAGGGCTCGGATTACGAGCGGCTGGAGTTTCTGGGCGACCGTGTGCTGGGCCTGTGCGTGGCCGAGCTTCTGTTCAAGACCTTTCGCGAGGCCAATGAGGGCGAGCTGTCCGTGCGGCTGAACCAGCTGGTCAGCGCCGAGAGCTGCGCGGCCATCGCCGACCGGCTGAAGCTCGAACGCTTCATCCGGACAGGCGCCGATGTGCGCAAGCTCACCGGCAAGCACGTGCTGAACATCCGGGCCGACGTGGTCGAGGCGCTGATCGCCGCCATCTATCTCGATGGTGGGCTGGAGGCGGCGCGCGGCTTCGTCATGGCTCATTGGGAAGACCGCGCCGCCAGCGCCGAGGGCGCGCGGCGCGATGCCAAGACGGAGCTGCAGGAATGGGCCCACGCCCGTTTCGCCGTCACCCCGCATTATCGCGTTGACGACCGCTCGGGCCCGGATCACGATCCGCGCTTCACGGTGACGGTCGAAATTCCCGGACTGGCGCCCGCCACGGGCGTCGACCGGTCGAAACGCGCGGCCGAACAGGCGGCCGCCACCAACATTCTGGAGCGCGAAGGGGTCTGGACGCAGGCTGCCGGGCGCACGGAGAAGGACAAGGCATGAGCGACGAGATCCCCTCTGGCCCCGAGAGCGCCCCCGAGAGTGCCGTGGACACGCCGACCCATTCCGGCTTCGTCGCGCTGATCGGCGCGACCAATGCCGGCAAGTCCACCCTCGTCAACCGGCTGGTGGGCGCCAAGGTCACAATCGTCAGCCATAAGGTGCAGACGACGCGGGCCATCGTACGCGGCATCGCCATTCACGAGCGGGCGCAGATCGTCTTCATGGACACGCCCGGCATCTTCAAGCCGCGCCGCCGGCTGGACCGCGCCATGGTCACCACCGCCTGGGGCGGTGCCAAGGATGCCGATCTCGTGGTGCTGCTGGTCGATAGCGAGCGCGGCCTGCGCGGCGATACCGAGGCGATCCTCGAAGGGCTGAAGGAAGTCCGCCAGCCGAAGATCCTGGTTCTGAACAAGATCGACCGTGTGCGGCCGGAAGACCTGCTGAAGCTCGCCTCCGCCGCCAACGAGACCGTGGCCTTCGACCGCACCTTCATGCTGTCGGCCGCGACCGGCTCCGGCTGCGAGGACTTCCTCGACTATCTGGCCAAGACCCTGCCGGAAGGCCCCTGGTACTATCCGGAGGACCAGATCTCGGACCTGCCCATGCGCCAGCTCGCCGCCGAGATCACCCGCGAGAAACTGTTCCTGCGCCTGCACCAGGAGCTTCCCTATGCCTCGCATGTCGAGACGGAGAAGTGGGAGGAGCGCAAGGACGGCTCAGTGCGCATCGAGCAGGTGATCTATGTCGAGCGCGAGAGCCAGAAGAAGATCGCGCTCGGCAAGCAGGGCGAGGCGATCAAGGCGATCTCCACCGCGGCGCGCAAGGAGATTTCCGAGATCCTGGAGCAGCCCGTCCACCTCTTCCTGTTCGTCAAGGTGCGCGAGAACTGGGGCGACGATCCCGCCCGCTTCCGCGAGATGGGGCTGGAATTTCCCAGGGGCTGAAACGCGATGCGCTCGGTGACGGTCTGATGTCGATCGTCACTGCTCCGGTGCACAGTCAGTTGCCGGATCGCCGGCTTGCCGAACACGCTTTCCCCTGTCACCTGTCTTTCGGTGCACGAAAGAAGGAGAGGGCGAATGCCGCAGCTTGTCGACGGCCGCTGGGTCAAGGACGATGTCGCCGCCAGCGAAATGAAGAACGGCGCCTTTCATCGCGAGCCGACGCGGTTTCGCGATCTGAAGATTGCCGCCGAGCCGGGCCGCTATCAGCTCTTCGTCGCCTATATCTGCCCCTGGGCCTCGCGCACGCTGATGATGCGGGCGCTGAAAGGGCTGGAGGAGATCCTGCCCATTGCCGTATCAGAGCCGGAACTGGGCGAGGATGGCTGGCGCTACGACATCCCCGTCGACGCCGGCCCGAAGGCGCCGCCGATCCGCTTCCAGCATCAGCTCTACACCACGTCCGACGCGCATTACACCGGCAAGGTCTCGGTGCCGGTTCTCTGGGACCGGCAGGAAGGGCGCATCGTCAACAACGAATCCGCCGATATCCTGCGCATCCTCAACCACGCCTTCGATGATCTCACCGGCAACAGAAGCGATTTCTATCCGCAGGCGCTGCGCGGCGAGATCGATCATTGGAACGGCCTGATCTATGACAGCCTCAACAATGGCGTCTACCGCGCCGGCTTCGCCAAGAGCCAGGCCGCCTATGAGGCGGCCGTCAACGACGTCTTCGCCATGCTCGACCGGCTGGAGGCGCATCTGGCCACGCATCGCTATCTCGCCGGCGCCTTCTTTACCGAGGCCGATATCCGCCTGTTCGTGACGCTGATCCGCTTCGATGCCGCCTATCACGGCGTTTTCAAGTGCAACCTGCGCCAGCTCGCCGACTATGCCAATCTCCAGGCCTATCTGCGCGAAATCCTGCAATGGCCCGGCATTGCCGCGACCGTGCGCATCGATCACATCAAGCGCGGCTACTACTCGATCGCCCATCTGAACCCGACGGGAATCGTTCCCCTCGGCCCGCTGCAGGATTTCTCCATCGCCCATGGGCGGGAGCATCTTCCCGGCGAGGGCGTCTGGCAGAAGGCGGCCTGAGCCTTTTTGCCCGGCCCTTGTCCGGAGCGGGAAAGTCACATGCGAGCCGAGCCTGGCAGGTGCCGGCGAAGCGGCAGGCTCATCGGCAGAAGTCCCAGCGCGGCGGATGAGCTGGGGGCGGCTGTCCGCGCACCCTCTCGCCTGCTTGTTCACGCGGCGCGCGCCCTGTAAAACCCGGTCATGCAATGGACCGATCAAGCCGTGGTGCTCGGCATCAAGCGTCTGGGCGAAGCCTCCGTCGTCGCCGAGGTGATGAGCCGCGACCATGGCCGCCATCTCGGCATCGTGCGCGGCGGCCGCTCGCGGGCGATGCAGCCGGTGCTGCAATCCGGCAATCTGGTGGAGCTCACCTGGCGCGCCCGTCTGGACGAGCATATGGGCGAATTCCGCATCGAGCCCCTGCGGCTGCGGGCCGCCCGGCTGATGGAGGCCGCCACCTCGGTCTATGGCGTCCAGGCGCTGGCCATGCTGCTGCGGCTGCTGCCGGAGCGCGATCCGCACCCCCATTTGTTCGAGGCGCTGGATGTGATCCTCGACCATATGGAGGACCCGTCCGAGGCCGGGGAGCTGTTCATCCGTTTCGAGATCGCAGTGCTCAACGACCTCGGCTTCGGCCTGGATCTCATCCAATGCGGGGCCACCGGCACGCGCGACGACCTTGCCTATGTCTCGCCCAAGACGGGGCGGGCCGTTTCCCGCGCGGCCGGCGCGCCCTATGCCGACAGGCTCTTCACCCTTCCGCCGTTCCTGACCGATACGGGTGGGGCGGCCGATCACGCTGCGCTGGTCGAGGCCTTCCGCATGACCGGCTATTTCCTGCATCGGCATGTGTATGACCCGCGCGGCCTTCCGGCATCGGCCGCCCGCGAAGGCTTCGTGCAGGCCGCGTTGCGGGCCCTGAAGGCGCGCGCGCCCGGCGCGGAGTTGGTCCCTTCCGCTGATTCCGTCTCGGCCTCTGGTCCGGCCGTGCGCCTGTCCCAGATAGGGGAGGCCGGCCAGGCGTCCGAAATCGGGAGCGACCGAGCCGCGCCAGCGCGTGATGACCGCGCGAACGATGCCGATTCCCTGGCGTGCCCTGCCGGCACGCCTACCTTGAACGACACGGAGCCTCGCTGATGGACCTTTTGATGCTCGGTGCCTTTCTGCTGGCGCTTCTGGCCTTTGCCCGTGCGCGCCGCACCGAGGAGCGCCTCGCCAGCGAAGTCAAGGCGCTCAAGGCCGAGATCGCCGCCCTGCGTGCCGTCCTGCCCGGCCTTGCCGGTGGACAGCCGGAGAGCCTGCCGCAACCTCTGGCGGAGGTGGCGCCCGCCGACGGCGCGGCATTGCCGGCGGAGGATGGTCTGACCGCCGTCTGGCCGGGCGCACAGGCAGAGCGCGCCCAGGCGGAGGTCGGCGCGGCGCTGGAGCGCGCGGCGCGCGGCGAGCCTGCGCCCAAAGCGAAGGGCGACGCGGCCTTTCCCGAGAGCGGCCCGGTCGATGCCGTGGCTGCACCCCGGCTGGAAAGCCTGGAAAGCCGGCTCGGCGCGCGCTGGGCCGTGTGGACCGGCGGTCTGGCGCTCGCGCTCGGCGGCATCTTCCTGGTGCGCTATTCGATCGAGGCGGGGCTGGTCGGGCCGGGGATCCGGGTGGCGCTGGCGCTTCTCTTCGGTCTGGCGCTGATCGGAGCGGGCGAGATCGTTCGCCGACGGGCCGTGCCCGCGCTGTCCGCCCGCTTTTCCAATGCGATGATCCCCGGCGTGCTGACGGCGGCCGGTGCGGCCAGTCTTTTCGGCGCGCTTTATGCCGCCCATGCGCTTTACGGCTTTATCGGCCCTGTTTCGGCCTATCTGCTCCTGTCGGCGGTCTCGCTCGGCGTGGTGGCGCTGTCGCTGCGCTATGGTCAGGCCCTGGCCGGGCTGGGGCTCGCCGGATCGCTGATCACGCCGGCGCTGGTCTCCTCCGACGATCCCAATTTCTGGGCGCTGTTTCTGTTTCTCGCCATTGCCTGGACCGGCACGGCGCTCGCCGCCCGGCTCAAGGGCTGGCGCATCGTGCCCGCGCTCGCCAATCTTGGCCTGCTCGGCTGGATCCTGCTCGCTTTGCTCGGCTCGGGCATGACCGACGAGCTGCCGATCGTCACAGCACTTCTGGTGATGATCGCCGGCACCGGCCTGATCTGGCCGGCCGCAGCGCTCGGCCACCGGCGCGAAGCCGATGCGCCTGATGCCGCCACAGCCGGCGCCGAACGTGAAATCCCTGTCGCGTCGGACAAGCCGGATGCCGCAGCCGCTGCGCCGGGGACCGCACCTGCGGACATGCCTGATCGCCCGCGCCGCCCCTGGCTCGCGCCGCTGCGCGTGCCTTTTCTTGGCATTACCTTCACGCTGGCGCTCACCGTCTTCCTCTCGGCGCTGGCGCTTGCCACACTCTCGCTTGATCGCCCGCTGGACGGCATTTCGCAGGCCTCGGCCGTGCTTGCCGCGCTGGCCATCCTCGCGGCGCTGCGCCGGGGCATGCTCTATCCGGCGCTTGCGGCCGCTTTCGGCGCCGTCGGCGCGGTAGACCTCTATGCCGATCTGCTGACGCCGTCGGGCGCCATGCTCGGCGCGCCGCCACCGAACTGGACGGTTGCCGCCTTTGCCGCCGGCCTGTCGTTCCTCCTCATCGCTTTCGCCTGGCCGGGCCTGCGCCTCAGGATGATGCCGGCGTCTGAACGGCCGCCGACCGGCCGGCTGGCGGCGGCGATCGCCGGCCTGACGCCGGTCGGGCTGATGGGTCTTTCGTTCCTGATGGTCGGCGTCTTCGCCCAGGATCTGCTGCATCAGCTGCTGTGCCTGGCGCTCGCGGCCCTGCTGCTTGCGCTGACGGAGGCGACGGCGCGCTGGCCGGTCTCGCCGCAAGCGCCGGGCGAGACCGCGCGCGGCCTGCTGATGGCCGGCGCTCTGGGCCTGATCGCCCTTGCCGCCCATGCCAGCGGCAATGGGCTGGCAACCGTGCTCATCATTGCGCTGGCCGGCCTCGGCTTCACGCTGGCAACGGGCTGGCGCGCGTTTCCGGCGCTGCCCTTCATCACCGTGCTGGCGGCCGCCATCCTGCTGGCGCGCTATGCAGCCTTGCCGACCATCGTGCCGGCCGAGGCGCTGGGGCGCACGCCGCTCTTCAATGCGCTGCTGCCGGGCTATGGCCTGCCGGCGCTGACGCTGATCCTTGCCGCCTGGCGCCTGCGCGCCTGGCCGGATGCCCGCGCGCGCGAGCTGCTGCAGGCGCTGGGATGCCTGTTCCTGCTGTTGACGATCGGCATGCTGGTGCGCCACGCCTTGCATGGCGGTGTCATCGATGCCTCCGTACCGTCTCTGGGCGAGCAGGCGATCTACACCCTGCTGCTCATCGGCGCCTCAGCGATCCTCACCGTTCTGGAGCGGCGCAGCCCCAGCCGCTTCTTCCGCCTCGGGAGCATGGCACTTTCCGCGGTGTCGGTGGGGCTGGTGCTCATCGCCCATCTGATCGCGCTCAATCCCTATTTCACCGGCGAGCCGCTGGGTCGCTATCCGCTCGTCGATCTCCTCGGCCTCGGCTATCTCCTGCCCGGTCTGGGCTTTGCCGGTCTGGCTTATCTCGCGACCGTGCGCCGGCCCAAGGCCTATGTCACGCTGATCGGCGCGGCTGCCGGGTTGATGATCTTCGCCTGGGCGACGCTCAGCGTGCGCCGCGTCTGGCATGGGGAAGGCATTGCCAGCTGGAAGGGGTTTCTGCCGGCTGAAACCTACGCCTATTCCGCCGTCTGGCTGGGGCTTGGGGTGGTGCTCTTGATCGCGGGCGCCCGCCGCCATGCGGTTGCCCTGCGCCTGGCCTCGGCGGCCCTGGTGCTGGTGGCCGTGCTCAAGGTGTTCCTCATCGACATGTCGAACCTCGAAGGCGTGCTGCGCGCGCTGTCCTTCATCGGCCTCGGCGGCGTCCTGATCGGCATCGGCCTGTTCTATCAGAAAATCCTTTCGGGCGTGGGGATGCCGGCCTTGCCCGCCGCGCTGCGCTCTGGCACCACAGCAACAACGCCTCCGGTGCCCGAGCAGGATTTTCCCGATGACCGTCCTTCCCCAGACGATACGCGCGACGACAGATGAACCAGTAACCCCGGCCATGCCGGCCGCATGCTCTGATCTGGCGACCATGGCCGGCCATTTCGCCCCGTTTACGGCGCTGGCCGAGCGGCTCCTGCCGCTCTCGTCACCGGCCGGCAATGACGGGTCGCATGATGAAGGCCATATCCTGCGCGTCTGGCGCAATGCGGCGGCAATCCAGGCCGGGGAGGGCGGCGATCCGCGCCTGATCGCCGCCGCCGTGCTGCTGCATGATTGCGTGTCTGTCGAGAAGACCTCGCCGCAGCGCGCCCAGGCCTCGAAGCTTGCGGCGGAGCGGGCGGAGACAATCCTGCTCGCCGAGGGCTGGAGCGCGGCCGACCGGGCGGCCGTCGCCCATGCGGTTCACGCCCACAGCTTTTCGGCGCGCGTTCCGATCGAGAGCCTGGAGGCGGCGATCGTGCAGGATGCCGACCGGCTCGATGCGATCGGCCTGATCGGCGTGGCGCGCTGCTTCTATGTGGCCGGGCGCACCGGTGGCGGGCTGTTTCATCCGCTCGATCCGATGGCCGAGCATCGGCCGCTGGATGACCATGCCTTCGCGCTCGATCATTTCGAGACCAAGCTCCTGCGGCTGGCCGATACGTTCCAGACCGCCACCGGCCGCGCGATGGCACAGCGGCGCACCGAGGCGCTGCGGCAGTTCCGTGACGCGATCCTGTCGGAAATCTAGCAGGCTGCCGCGCAAGGGCATGCAGCGGCTTAATCGGTAAAAAGTGCATAAAAAAATACTAAGCGGCTGTAGCGCATCTGAAAGACCGCGACATGCTTTAGGGTCAGAACCCTGAAGCACCGGACTGAAAATCCTATGCGGACCGACGCTCCGGCTTCGTCTGTGTCAGCGCTGCGGGCAAATTCCCGAGACGAAGCGGGGCAACAGTCCCGTGATGGTCAAGGCTCCAAGGTAGGCGCCGTTCTCGCAGGAGGCCATGCTCTCATCCGCATCGCCACATTGGGCAATCCCGCCATCCGAAGAGCGCTGCAGAGCATGGTCCAGCTCAGCCCGCTCGTCACCACGCAGTGTCTCTCGAAAATCGTCCAGTCGCTGCAGCAAGTCGGCCGTACCGAAATCGCTGCCTGTCCGCTTCAGGCAATGTTCCAGGAACTCAACCGAGGCCAGCTTCTGTCGATCGGCTTTGCCGGGATTGCATTTCTGCAAACTGCCCGGGACATAGAAGTTTCCGTCCGGGCTGGGATCTGTCCCACCGCCACAGCCAGGAATTCCATCCACTGGTCCAAGACCCCCATCTGCGCCGGCGTTGGCGGGTGTCGCGAGCGCCGCACCGAATGCGATGGACAGGACGACTGACATCTGAGCGCAGGTCTTGAGGAGGTTTATCGCCATCTGTCCTTCTCCAATCATTTAGACGAGGCGGATATAAGCACCCTTTGTGTCATATTTCGGCGGAAACGATATCGGTGGAGGGATCGGGTATCGATCTCGGCCTCCGGCGCATCGGACCGTGTATGCCGCAGTCCACGACACAAAGGCTTTTCGCGCTGTTGGCTCCCTGTCTCTCGACCGTGTCGCTTGTGGGAGGATTGAGATAATAAGGGGCGGCCAAACCAAGACGTCGCTCATGTCCTGTCCTGTGTGGTATGACTTTCGGCCTGATACTCAAAGCCTCGCCGCAGGCGCGCCCTGTGCTGGACAGCCGGCAGCAGATATGATGTCCTAAATCTACGGTTGTCCAAGCCATATCAACCTCCGCTAGAACAAGAGCCTGTCGATGCGCCTCTCCGCCCTCCACGTTCACCCGCTGAAAAGCGCGCGCGCCGTTGCCCTGGCCGAGGCCGAGGTGCAGCCGCTGGGGTTCACGGGCGATCGCCGTTTCATGCTGGTCGATACGGCCGGCCATCTGGTGAGCCAGCGTGACCTGCAGGCCCTGGCGCAAGTGACGGCACGACTCGGCGCAGAAGGGCTGGTTCTGGAGAAGGACGGCGAGCGTCTCATCGTCCGCCTCGATCCGGTCCGGCGCATCGAGGTGAAGATCTGGACCAGTTTCGTGGATGTGGTTCTGGCCGATGCGGCGACGAATGATGCGCTCTCGCGCTGGTTCGGCCAGCCGCTGCGGCTCGTCTATCAGGATGCGCAGGCCGAGCGGCATGTGGGCGCGGCCTGGGCGGGCGGGCCTGTTCCGGTCAGCCTGGCCGATGGCTATCCGGTGCTGCTGACGACGACGGGATCGCTCGACGCGCTCAACCGCACGCTGGCCGAGCAGCGCCAGCCTGCTGTCGGCATGGACCGCTTCCGCCCCAATCTCGTGGTGGATTGCGCCATCCCCTGGGACGAGGATGCCTGGGAGGCGATCGAGATCGGCGGCATCCGCTTCGACCTGGTCAAGCCCTGCGAGCGCTGCATCATGACGACGCAGGACCAGATGAGCGGCGAGCGCATCGGCGGCAATCCGATCCAGGGCCTGGCGGTCGAGCGCATGTCGGCCGATCCGCGCGTGCGCGGCGTTCTGTTCGGCTGGAACCTGGTGCCGCGCGGCACCGGCAGGATCGCCGTCGGCGACGCCGTCAAGGTCCTCGGCCGGCGCGGCGAGACCTGGCCGATGCGGCGGCGCGAGGCCCGGTAGAGCACTTCGCGCCGACGTGGCCACTGGTTTTGCGATCAAGACATGCGACAGAACGAGGGCTGGAAGCGCGGGAAGCGAATGTGAAAAGCGCAATGCGCTCGATAGCACCGCACGGAAGAAAGGTCTTTCGCCCTCCGGGCAGGACGCGGGGAGCAAAAGCTCAAGGCGTTTTCGGCGACCTCAAGTTCACCGGAGACGCGTCGGATCAATGTCCTGCAATCATCCCTCAATTTTATTGGCTTTTCGCCGCAGGCTTTACTCCGTACAAACGGATATCAGCAACCGGATTGCCGCCATGTCGTCGCCCAGCGCTTCCTCCCCGCCGAAAGCCTTTCCCTGGCTGATCATCCTGGCCGGCTCGGTGGTGGCCATGCTGACCTTCGGCCCGCGCTCGGCCATGGGCTTCTTCCAGCTGCCGATGCTCAATGATCGCGGCTGGGACCGATCCACGTTCGGCCTCGCCATGGCGCTGCAGAATTTGAGCTGGGGCCTGAGCCAGCCGATCTTCGGCGGTCTGGCGGACAGGTTCGGCACCTGGCGGATCCTGGCGCTGGCCGGGCTGATCTATGCGGCGGGGCTCCTCGTCATGGCTCATGCGCAGGCGCCGCTCTGGCTGCATGTCGGCGGCGGCATCCTGGTCGGCCTCGGCGTCGGCGCCGGCTCCTTCGGCACGGTGCTGTCGGCCTTCGCCCGCCATGTCACGCCGGCCCAGCGCTCCATGGCCTATGGCATCGGCACGGCGGCGGGCTCGGCCGGCATGTTCCTGTTCGCGCCCCTGTCGCAGGGGCTGATCAATGCCTATGGCTGGTCCGACACGCTGGTCTTTCTCGCCGCGCTGATGCTGATCGTGCCGCTGGCCGCCATCCCGCTCGCCGGCAATTCCGCCTCGGGCACCCAAGGCGCCTCCCTCTATCCGCAGACGGCGGGCGAAGCGCTGAAGGAAGCCTTCGGCCACCGCAGCTACTTGCTGCTCGTCACCGGCTTCTTCGTCTGCGGATATCAGGTGGCCTTCATCACCGCGCATTTCCCCGCCTATATCGGCGATCTCGGCATCGATGCGCGCTATGCCGTGATCGCGCTGGCGCTGATCGGCTTCTTCAACATCATCGGCTCGCTGGCGTCAGGCGTGATCAGCCAGAAGAACTCCAAGCCGCATGTGCTGGCGCTGATCTATCTCGCCCGCTCGGTGGTGGTGGCAGGCTTTCTTCTTCTGCCGCAAACGCCGGTTTCGATCATCGTCTTCTCCATGCTGATGGGGCTGCTCTGGCTGTCGACCGTGCCGCCGACCAATGCGCTCGTCGCCATCATGTTCGGCACGCGCCATCTCGGCCTTCTGGGCGGCATGGTGTTCCTGTCGCACCAGGTGGGCTCCTTCCTCGGCGTGTGGATGGGCGGCGTGCTCTATGACCGCTTCGGCTCCTATGGCCCTGTCTGGTGGGTGAGCGTGCTGCTCGGCCTGTTCGCCGCGCTCGTGCATCTGCCGATCCGCGAGCGGCCGGTGGCGCGGCCTGCCGCCGCCTGATGCCGCTGCACCCAAAAAAGCGCACCATCGTGACGCTTGAAAAGCGTCATGAAACTGACTAATTCAGCCTATGGTCATCGGCCGTTCGTTTCGCGCCCCTCTTATGCTCATTTTGAGCATATCCGGGTAAGGGACAGCGGGGTGGAGAGGCTAGAGCATCGGACCGAAAAGTGGGAACCGGTTTTCGGAAAAATCCGATGCAAAAACAGAAAATTAGAGCATCGGACTGCGTACGATTTTCAGTCTGATGCTCTAGGCAGGCGGCCGGGGATGCGGGTCCGCCGGGAAGGAACAGTCCATGCACAACACCCAGTTTCACCCGCTGGCCGCCGGCGCACCAGGCATGACGAGCGCCGCACAGCGCTTTGGCGTTCTGCCCAAGCCGGATCTGTCCTTCACGCCCGAAATCGCGCGCGAGACCGAGCATCTCTACCAAAAGGTCAAGGACTTCATCCCCGCCTTTGAGTGGCCCGTCTATGCGCCCTATGTCGCGGCCATCAACCGGCTGAAGCGCGAGCGCAACGCCGTGATCCTCGCGCATAATTATCAGACGCCTGACATCTTCCACTGCGTGGCCGATATTGTCGGCGACTCGCTGAAGCTCGCCCGCGATGCCACCCGCGTGGATGCCGAGATCATCATCCAGTGCGGCGTGCACTTCATGGCCGAGACCTCCAAGCTCCTGAACCCGGAAAAGACGGTGCTGATCCCCGATTCCAGGGCCGGCTGCTCGCTGTCGGATTCCATCACCGGCGCCGATGTGCGCCTGCTCAAGCAGCGCTATCCCGGCGTTCCCGTGGTCACCTATGTCAACACCTCGGCCGATGTGAAGGCGGAGACGGACATCTGCTGCACCTCCTCCAACGTGCTGCAGGTGGTCGAGAGCCTCGCGAGCGACACGGTGCTCTGCATCCCCGACGAATATCTGGCGATGAACGTGGCGCGCCAGACCAACAAGAAGATCCTGACCTGGAAGGGCCATTGCGAGGTGCATGAGCGCTTCGGCGCCGAGGAGCTTCTGGCCTACAAGGCCGCCTATCCGGGCCTGGAAATCGTCGGCCATCCCGAATGCCATCCGGATGTGATCGCGGTCTGCGATTTTGCCGGCTCGACCGCCGGCATGATCGACTATGTCAAGGACAAGCGTCCGCCACGCGTTCTCCTGGTCACCGAATGCTCGATGGCCTCGAATGTCGCCGCCGAGGTCGAGGGCGTGGATTTCATCAAGCCCTGCAATCTGTGTCCGCACATGAAGCGCATCACGCTGCCGAAGATCCTCGACAGCCTGCTGACCATGACCGACGAGGTGACGATCGATCCGACCGTGGCCGATCGGGCGCGCCTTGCCGTGGAGCGGATGATCGCACTGAAGGCATAGAGCGGGCCTGTCAGAGCCTGTGGGAGGGATGATCCATGAAGAGCGACAATTTCCAGCCGGAAAGGACGGGCGGCATCGATGACATCGTCATCGTCGGCGGCGGTCTTGCGGGGCTGTTCTGCGCGCTGAAGCTCAGCCCGCGTCCGGTCACGCTGCTGGCGGCCGCCCCCATTGGCCATGGCGCTTCTTCCGCCTGGGCGCAAGGCGGCGTGGCCGCGGCCATGAGTCCGGGCGATACGGTGGACAAGCATGTGGCCGACACGCTAGTGGCCGGCGCCGGCATCGTCGACGAGAAGATCGCCCGTCTGATGGCCTCGGAGGCGGCAGACCGCATCCACGACCTGCTGGCCTATGGCGTTCCCTTCGACAAGGATCTCGAGGGCCATCTCGAACTGTCGCGCGAGGCCGCGCATTCCGAGCGGCGCATCGTGCGCGTGCGCGGCGACATGGCCGGCAAGGCGATCATGGAGGCGCTGATCGCCAAGGTGCGCGCCACCCCGTCCATCCGTGTTCTGGAAGGCTATGTGGTGGAGGAGCTGGTGCGCGAGGGGCGCTTCGTCTCCGGCGTCATCGCCCGGCCGGATGCCGGCCAGTCGCTGCGGCGCGTGGCCTTTCCCGCACGCGCCGTGGTGTTGTGCTCGGGCGGCGTCGGCCATCTGTTTTCCGTCACCACCAATCCGCATGAGGCCTGCGGCCAGGGCATCGGCATGGCGGCGCGCGTCGGCGCCATCGTCGCCGATCCAGAATTCGTGCAATATCATCCGACCGCGATCGACATCGGCCGCGATCCCGCGCCGCTCGCCACCGAGGCGCTGCGCGGGGAGGGCGCGCATCTCGTCAACGCCGCCGGCCAGCGCTTCATGGCGGCGCTGCATCCCGATGCGGAACTGGCCCCGCGCGACATCGTCGCCCGCGGCGTCTTTGCCGAGGTCAGCGCCGGGCGCGGCGCCTTCCTCGATTGCCGCGCGGCCGTCGGCGCGCATTTCCCGGATGCCTTCCCGACCGTCTACGCCTCCTGCATCGCCGCCGGCATCGACCCGGTGCATCAACCCATTCCCGTCGTGCCGGCCGTGCATTATCACATGGGCGGCGTGCTGACCGATGCCGACGGACGCACGTCGGTGGACGGGCTCTGGGCGGCCGGCGAGGTGGCCTCCACCGGCGTGCACGGCGCCAATCGCCTGGCCTCCAATTCGCTGCTCGAAGCCGTCGTCTTCGGCGCGCGCATCGCCGAGGACATCAAGACCGTGCTGCCGGTGGCGCGCATCGCCAGCTGGCACGAGAATGCCGGCGAGAGCGACGATCCCGTGACGCTGGAGGACAGCCCGCAGCTAAGCACCCTGCGCAAGCTGATGAGCGCCAAGGTCGGCGTGATCCGCACCCAGGCGGGCCTCTGCGATGCACTGGCGGAAATCGTCGAGCTCGAGCGTGCCAATACCCGTCTGCGCTTCGGCAATATCCTGACCGCCGCCAAGCTGATGACCGTGGCAGCGCTCATCCGCACGGAAAGCCGCGGCGGCCATTTCCGCGCCGACTTCCCCGCCGCCGACCCCGCCTGGCGCCATCGCAGCTTCCTGACGCTGTCGGATGCGAACCGCGTGGTGGCCGAACGCTTCGGCATGCGGGCGGCCTGAGGCACGCCCTTCCAGCCTCTTTCTTTCCTGCCGGCCGCGCCGGACGATGCCACCTGAGGACCTGTGACACATGACTGCAACCGCTCCGCACCCGCCCGAACTGCCGGCGCTTCTCGTGGAAGACCAGGTGCGCGCCGCGCTGGCGGAGGATCTTGGCCGGGCCGGCGACGTGACGACGCTGGCGACGATCGGCCCGAATCGCCAGGCGAGTGCCGTTCTGGCCGCGCGAGAGCCGGGCGTGCTGGCCGGCCTGACGCTGGCGCAGGCGGCCTTCCGGCTGATCGACCCGACGATCCGCTTCGACACGCCACTTGCCGACGGCGCGCCCCTGTCGGCAGGCACCGTAATCGCCACCGTTTCCGGCCGCGCCCGCGCACTTCTTTCGGCCGAGCGGGTGGCGTTGAACTATCTCATGCATCTGAGCGGGGTGGCGAGCCTGACGGCCCGCTTCGCCGCCGAGATCGCCCATACTCACGCCCGCATCACCTGCACGCGCAAGACCTTGCCCGGCCTGCGCGGGGTGGAGAAATATGCCGTGCGTCTCGGCGGCGGCTCCAACCATCGCTTCGGTCTGGATGATGCCATCCTGATCAAGGACAACCACATCGCCGTTGCCGGCGGCATTGCGCCGGCGCTTGCCGCCGCGCGCGCCTATGCCGGCCATCTCCTGCGCATCGAGATCGAGGTCGATACGCTCGACCAGTTCCGCGAGGCTCTGGCCGCGGGCGCCGAGGTGGTGCTGCTCGACAATATGACGCCGGACCAGCTGGCCGAAGCCGTGGCGCTGAACGCCGCGCATCATGGCCTGATCGCTGGCGGCGATTATGTCCATGCGGTCAAGCGCACGGTGCTGGAGGCCTCGGGCAATGTCGCGCTCTCCACCGTCAGGGCCATCGCCGAATCGGGGGTGGATTTCATCTCGACCTCGAAGATCACCATGGCCGCACCCACGCTCGACATCGGGCTCGATATCGCCATGGCATGAACCCTTCCGTCTCGCCCTGACAAGGCCAGGGAATGGCGCGGCCTGTGCGGATAAAGCCCGCCCGGGCCGGCTCCGGCGATATAACGCCATGTCGTCGCTCGGATCTCCTCTCTGTTTTTGCAGCGGATTTTTCTCAAAATCGGGTCCCCCTTGTCGGTCCGATGCTCTATGCATGGCCGGCGGCGAAAGGATCTGGTGCCGAGGCCTTGGGCGTCAGCGCAATGGCCTTTGGCGGACCTTCATCGCAAGGGCGAAGGCTGGGGAACTTTCCCGGCCTTTCCGCCTTTGCCCTCGGCTTTTTCTCTTCCTGAAAGGATGCGGTTTGGACGGCGATATCTGGATGTTCATCGCTATCGGCTTCTTCGCGCAGCTGGTGGACGGCGCCCTCGGCATGGCTTTCGGTCTGCTGACCACCACCAGTCTCCTCACCCTCGGCGTCCCCATCGCCACAGCCAGCGCCATGACCCATGTCACCGAGGTGTTCACGACCGCCGCATCGGGTCTGTCGCACACCTATCACCGCAACATCGACTGGAAGCTCGTCGCCCGGCTGGCGCCGGCGGGCATGGTGGGCGGTGCGATCGGCGCCTTCGTCCTGTCCAACATCGATGGCAAGGTGATCGAGCCTTATGTCTCGGCCTATCTCGTGCTGGTCGGCTTCTACATCCTGTTCAAGGCCTTCCGCCCCATGGCGATCCGCGAGGTGCGCGACTGGCTGGTGCCCTTCATCGGCCTGGCCGGCGGCGGGCTCGATGCCGCCGGCGGCGGTGGCTGGGGGCCGATCGTCACCACCTCGCTGATCGGTCGTGGTCATGATCCCAAACGGGTTATCGGCTCTACCAGCCTGACGGAGTTCGCAGTCACGCTGGTGATCTCCGCCACCTTCATTCTCACGCTCGGCTTTGCCGAACTCGGCTCGGCCATCGGCGTCATCATCGGGGGCGTGCTCGCCGCGCCGATCGGGGCCTTCGTGGTGAAGAAGCTGCCGGTGAAGCCGCTGATGATCGCGGTGGCCTGTCTGATCATCGCCACCTCGCTCTACCGCGTCTTCTGATCGCGCGCGTCCTGCAGACTCCGAGCTTCTGACGTTTGCGTGAAACGCGGAACAAGCCCCCTTCTTCGGCTGTTCCAATCCGAATGCATGAAGGCCGGCCGCTGGCTGGCCTAACCTGAGAAGGAGACCCGATGAACAGCCCGATTCCCGCAGCCTTCGCCTATGCCGCTCTCGCGACCGCCGCGCTGATGACGACCGCCGCACCTGCCGCCGCCCAATCGACCTCGCACACGGCCATGGCGGAATTTGTCGGCAAGGATGGCAAGTCCAACGGCCGGGCCATGCTCACGGCAGGCAAGAACGGCGTGCTGATCGAGATGGAGCTGACGGACCTGCCGCCGGGCAAATGGGTGGCGTTCCACGTGCATGAAACCGGGCGCTGCGACCCTGCGGGCGGCCATGAATCCGCCGGCGGCCACTTCAATCCGACCAAGGCTGAGCACGGTTTTCTCGCGGCCAACGGTCCGCATGCGGGCGACATGCCCAACCAGTATGTCGGACAGGATGGGGTGCTCCGGGCGCAGGTGTTCAACGGCATGGTCAAGCTCGACGACAGCACGACCGGCATTCGCGGCCGCGCGCTGATGATCCACGCCCGCTCCGACGACAACCGCAGCCAGCCATCAGGCGATGCGGGAGAGCGGCTGGCCTGCGCCGTGATCCGCTGATCGAGCAAGTCTCTGTTTCAATGGAGAAAAGGGCCCGCCGATCGATTTCGGCTGGCCCTTTTTTATGAACGGTCCTGATGGTGCCGGCGACAAAGCCAAAGCCGCGCGCGTCAGTTGACCGCGATGTTTTCCATGGCCAGCCGCGCCTGGGCAGTGTGGGTTAGATCGCGCGTGGTCTTCCACCAGTCCGGGGTGCCAATCCACACCCGCAGGATCAGCGTGGCATTGCTGCCGCTGAAGCTGTCGACGAAGACACGCGGCGGCGGTGCGTCGAGCACGCGACCGTCCGCACGGGCAAGATCATTGAGCACCGTGGTCGCCTGGTCCACCTGCTCGCGGGCGACGGTGATGCTTAGGTCGAACTTTCGCGTGGCCTCGCGGCTGTAATTGGTCACCGGCACGTTCCACAGCGTCGAATTCGGCGCGAGCAGATAGACGCCATCGGCCGTCACCAGCTCGGTGGCGAAGAGGCCGATCTCGCGCACGGTGCCGGAGACCTGCGGCGTCTGGATGGTTTCGCCGACACGGAAGGGCCGCAGCACCAGCAGCATGATGCCGGCGGCGATGTTCTGCAGCGTGCCCTGCAGCGCCAGGCCGATGGCAAGACCGGCGGCGCCCAGCGCGGCGATGATCGAGGCGGTCTGCACGCCGAACTGGCCGAGCACGGTGATGAAGACGAGAAGCAGCAGCGCATAGCGGATGATGTTGGAGAAGAAGCGCGCCAGCGTCTCGTCGATGCCGTGAACCTTCTTCAGCCCGCTATAGGCCCAGTTGTGGATCAGCCGCGCCAGCGTCCAGCCGATGATCAGCAGGATGATCGCGCCGAGGATCGAGAAGGAATATTGAACCGCGAGCGCGGTGATCTGCGTGAAGGCGGTTCGCGTGGCGACGATCACGCCCGAGACCTGATTGTCCATCGACGGCTCCAGCTTTGTTGCAGTGCGACGGAGATGGGGCGGGAGGCGGAGGCGTCAAGCCGGACAAAGGCTTCGGAGGGCCGCGAAATCTGCCGGTCGGGTGCCGATCAGGCCCGCGATCGGTCTTCACGCTAGCGCATCGGACAGGAAACCATACACAGGCCGATGCTCCCGATTTCTGTTTTTGCCTCGG
Source organism: Xaviernesmea rhizosphaerae (assembly GCF_001938945.1). GTDB lineage: Bacteria > Pseudomonadota > Alphaproteobacteria > Rhizobiales > Rhizobiaceae > Xaviernesmea > Xaviernesmea rhizosphaerae. The sequence goes on along the minus strand of NZ_MKIO01000025.1, from coordinate 148,823 downwards.
ATTTGTCCGAAAACCGGTTCCCACTTATCGGTCCGATGCTTTAGCGGCTGCCTAGCTTCAGCCCCGGCGCGGGGCGCTCCTCCAGAATCTGCCGGCGGAAGCGGAAGAGGGCGGCCGGGCGGCCACCGGTGCCGGCCGTGCTGGCGCCCGTCGGCTCCACCAACTCCGCGCCCTCCACCAGGCGGCGGAAATTCTGCTTGTGCAGATGCCGCCCGGAGATCGCCTCGACCATGGTCTGCAGCGCCGTCAGCGTGAAGTCGGGCGGCATCAGCTCGAAGACGACGGGGCGATATTTGATCTTGGCGCGCAGGCGGGCAATGGCAGTGGCGGCGATGCGGCGATGGTCGTGCTGCATCGCCCGGCCGAGCGGCGCGGTGGGAAGAGCCGCGCGCCACGCCGTGGCCTCATCGGGACGATCAGCCAGCGCTTCCCCCACAAGGCCGGCTTCGTAGAGCAGCTCGTAGCGTTCGAGCACGCGCTCCTCGTCCCAGGGGATGTCATCAAGGCCGAAGGCAAGGCGCATGCGGGCGCGGCGCTGGGCTGCGCGGTCGCCCTCGGCGGCCTCCGCCCAGCCGCTGAGGCCGGGCAGAATGACCGCGTCGATCAGGCCCGGCCGGCCGGCGCGCCAGTCCTCCCAAGGCAGATAGGCATACCAGTCGCGCCAGCGCGCGCCTGCCTCCTGCAGCCGCGAGGCCGCCTCCTCGTCCGGCCGGGCCAGCGCCAGATAGCCGACCGAGACCAGATGCTTGGTCTCCTCGCCGGGCTCGCGATGCCGGCCGCGGTCGCCGAAGGTGTAGAGCTGCTCGATGTAGCCGAGCGACAGCGCCGTCTGCTCTTCCACATGATCGCGCAGGCTGGTCTCGAAGGTGCGGTGGCGCTGCGGATCGAAGGGGCCGAAGGGCAGGGCATCGCGCCGCGCGCCGGCCGCATCGGTGAGCGCGAGGATCATCGGCGCCTGCGGCCCCCGCGCAACCACGACGGCGTTCAAGCCGATCTCGACGCTCATGCGGGGATCGGCCTTGCCGCATCCTCTGCCGTCACGGGCAGGAGAAAGGGCGCATTGCCATCGGCCTCCGCCCCCCGGCCAAGGGCTTCGACAGCCGCGACCAGCCGGCCCTCTCGGCCAAGGGCGGCATCGCCCAGTTCGATCAGCCGGGCATTCGGCGTGGCAAAGCGGGAGGCGGCGCGCAGCCGCTGCGCCAGCGCCACCTCGTCCTGGTCCGGCGCGAGCGCGAGCGCGATCAGGAGGGCGGCGGCCGGCGAGCGGGAGACGCCCATCCAGCAATGCACGAGCAGCGGCGCCGAGCGATCCCAGCCACGGGCGAAATCGAGGATGGCCGCGACATGGTGCGCCTCGGGTGTGATCAGAGGCCCGGTGGGCTTGACGATATCATTGAGCGCCAGCAGCAGATGACGCTCTCTCGGAATGCAGGCGGGGCGGTGAAAATGCTGCTGCGCGCCCATCAGGCTCAGCATGCCGCCGCAGCGGTGGCGCACGGCCATTTCCGCGATGCGCGCCAAGGGTGAAACGACGATCAGGCCCATATGCGTCTCTTTCTCATACCGGCCGCGTGGAGCGTGACTGTCCTGCGCGTGGCGAAGCGGCAAGGCGTTCCGCGTCGATCGCGTGAAAGCGCTCGGCAAATAAGGCCTGGGCTTCGGGGGCGGGCAGCGGCGCCATCGGCAGCATCTCCGCCGTGATCGCGCGCGGCCGGCCGAAGAAGCCGGCGGCTTCCGTGGGGGAAAATCCCGCCAGCAGCGTCGCCTCGAAGAAGGCGGCCACGCGGTCGGCCTTCTTGATCTTCTCCGTCAGCGCGGCGGTCGCGCTCGCCGGCAGGCCGAAGCGCAGGTGAATGGCCGCCTCGATGCGCTTTTCCACCGTCTTGTAGCCGCCGCCGACCACGGCCTTGAAGGGGGAGATCATGTCGCCGATCACATATTCCGGCGCATCGTGCAAAAGCGCGATCAGGCGGTCAGCCGGGCTTGCCTTGTTCAGCCGGCGAAAGATCTCTTCCACCACCACGCAATGCTGCGCCACGGAAAAGGCATGCGGACCGGCGGTCTGGCCGTTCCAGCGCGCCACGCGCGCCAGCCCATGGGCGATGTCGGACAGTTCGATATCGAGAGGCGAGGGATCGAGCAGGTCGAGCCTGCGGCCGGAGAGCATGCGCTGCCAGGCGCGGGGGGCGGACATGGACCTTTCGACGCTCCTGTGTTCCTTCGCATCGGTTTGGCGGCAAGCGCCGCTGCCCAGCGGGGTCGGGCAGGCACACGCACGCAAGGCGACAGGCAATCCGCCCTGAAGCGCGTCGCGATCGTTCAGAGTCGCGTCCCGCGCTTCAAGACCTTGTTTCATCGCATGTCGTTGAGGTGTCCTTAAGCCGATTCACTCGGGAAGGAAATCCGCCTGAAGGGCTGGCGGTCGCAAGAGGGTGGATGGGGAAGAAAGTGGAGGGGACCCTCGCGCGCAGGCCAGTGGCGACACGCCGTATCCCGGCCTTGGGCTAGCTCTGATCAAACCGCTCGCCAGATCAAAGCTGGTGGGCTTCCTCGGCGGGCTCTTCCGGGAAGGACAGGCCGGTCCAGGCCGGCAGAGCGAGCGTCACGGGCACCTCGCCGGCTGTCAGAAGCAGGCCGTGGGCCAGCGCATCGCCGACCTTGTCGATCCGCACGATCGCAAGCCCCCGCGCGCCGCGCACGCTGCCCAGCGCGCCGATCGGCCGTCCCGCGGAAAGAACCGGCGCGCCGCTTTCCGGCAGGGCCGTCTCTGCTGTCACCAGCACCAGGCGCCGGCGGGCGGTGCCGCGATGCTGCATGCGGGAGACCACCTCCTGCCCGACATAGCAGCCCTTGCGGAAGGAGAGGCCGCCATTCAGATCGAGCAGGACATCATGGGGAAAGGCATCCTGCGGCGGATAGTCCGGGCCGCATTCGGCAATGCCCGCCGTCAGGCGCGCCTCGTCATAGTCCGCCGCGCCGTCCTGCGAGGAATGGTCCGAGGAATTGCCAGCGTAATGGCGAAAGAGTTGCAGGCCGGCCTTTTCGAAGCGGATGTCGCGCAGGCCCCCAGTCCCGGCGTCGAAGCCGACCGCGACCATGGGATCGGGCTCGGCGCCAAGCGTGACCGCCGCGCGCAGCCTGTACATGGTCAACCGCTTGAGCAGGGCCTCGGCCTGGCCGGCGGCGATCTCGATCGTCAGGCCGTCCGGCCGGCGGCTGACGAGGAAATCGAACAGGATCTTGCCCTGCGGTGTCAGAAGCGCGCCGGCGCGGACCTCGTCCGGGCCCAGCTGACCGAGATCGGTGGTGATCAGCCCCTGGAGGAAGCTTTCCGCATCCGCTCCGGTAACATGGATCAGGCGGCGATCGGCAAGACGCATGGCTGACATGGCATGACCTCTCTGGCAGGGCGCGCGAACATGCGCGGCACGCATGGCTCGCATAAGAGGTAGGACGAAGGACGGTCGCGCGCAAGCATCCTTTGCAGCGCGCGGCTATGCGCCATCACACAACACGGCCGGAAGTTGCAGCGCATTCCGGCTGGACGATCCGCGCAGCGGTGCAGATCGGGATCAGGAAACGCCCGCTCAGTCGCCGCCGGTCAGGAACTTCCAGTGACCGTCGGGCGTGATGCCGATGCGGTAGAAATTATAGCTGCCGAATTCCTGCATCGACATCACGTCGCCGGCCGTAACCAGGCGCATGAGATCGACCTTTTCCGGCGGCGTCAGCGACTCCAGCGGCTTGGCGACGAAATAGGGCCAGACATAGACCTCGTTCGGCGTGCCGGCATCCATGCGCACGAAGCCTGTCGACATCAGATCCAGCATGATCGCTAGAATCTCGATGCCATCATTGTCGCCGGAAAAGCCTTTCAGCGCCTCGACGGGATCCTCTTCCTCGCCATCGCCGATGATGGTCTGGGTGGGACCCTTGCCGATCAGCGGGCGCATCCGCTCGACATCGCCCGACGCCGCCGCTTCCACCAGGAGCTGGCGCATGCGGGCCACAGGGGCCGGGATCTTGGAAACGTCTGTCAGCACCTCGACCGGCTTCTGCGCCTCGCCCGCCGCCGCATTCGGCGCAGCCGGCTTGTTCACCAGCGGATCGGGCAGGGGAATGGCGTCGCGCGCGCCATCCTTGGCGTTCTTCGGCGCCGGCGATGTCTCCGGTGCCTTGGGAGCCGGAGCCTTGGGATCAGTGGGTTCAGCCGGCGAGCCGGGCTGCGCGGCCTGCGCATCCTGCGGCGGATCGCCCGGAATGGTCTGCAGATCGCTGAGCGCCAGGGCCGGGCCGGGCAGGCTGGCAGCCAGGGCCAGGCCGGCCACCAGCAAGGCAAGGCCTCCACGGCGCCGACCAGCGGTCTGGCTCTCGGACAGGCGGGGCCTGAACGGGCGGAGCGTCGTGAAGCGGGTCATCGCACTCTTCTTGATCGTCTTCGGGGTGGTCTCAGAGGATCGGAGGAAAACCGCAGCGCGGTCCGATGCTCTCGTTTCGTCTCCGCATCGGGTCGCCCCGAAATCCGGTTCCCGGCTTTCGGCCGGATACGCTATTGCAGCGAACGCGGCGGGGAGAATTCACCCGCCAGCATGCGCTCGCGCACGGCCACCAGCATGGCCTCCGCGCCGTCTTCGCCGCGCAGGCGAATGGTCTCGCGCATGGCCAGCGCAATGGCCGCATCGGCGATGATCTCGGGCTCGATGCCATCGGCCATGCCGTCGGCCCAGGCTTCGTTCTGATGCTCCATGGCGGCCTGCATCTTTTCATGGACAATCATGTCGTCGATGTCGCTGAGATTGGGTTCCATCATCCGTTCCATGCTGTCTTACGCCTTCACTCGCGGACCATTTCGGGGCATTGGCGCATCCGAAACGGTCACTTTCTCACGTCATACATCCCGTTGCCGGGCTCGATGCCCTGGGACGGGCAGGCGCCCGTTTGCCGCCGCCGTCACCCCAAGCCTCAACCCGATCCCCTGGTATCGCTTCCAGCGCCCCGTCGTCTCCCACCGCCAGACGGCTCGGGCAGCCTGTAATGCGACCATGCGAAACGACGACCCTGTGCAGAGACGACCTCGGGCAGGGGCGGGCATGTTCGCGAAAGGTCGCGGATGCAAGCCCCGTGCTGTCACTTCCTTACCACGATCTTAACGAGTTTAGCAGCCTTTTCCCGAAACGATATGCTGCACCCGCAAAAGAGGTTAATTACCCGTTAATTCCCGAAGCGCGCAACGATTTCCGCCGCCAGTGTTGCACCTTCGGCACGGTACTGCCGTTCGGCCTCCACCGCTGCTGCGGTGCATTGCGTGTAGACCGAGGCGAAGGATCGATAGCCCCGGTTGAAGGCGGCTGTGAGGCGCGTGCGGCGCTCCTCCTCGTTGCGGGCTTCCTGGGCGATCAGCGCCTCCATGCTCTGGCGCCAGTCGCCGGCATCCGGGCTGGCGCACAGCGTGCGCAAATAATGGACGGAGCCGAGGATCTCGGCGAGGCGCATCAGCCGTGGATCATAGGCCGCCGGCTGGCTCTGCGGTGTCGCAGGGGCCGCGGTCTGCGCGCCCGAAGACGGAGCGCCGGAAGGGGTCGTGTTCTCCTGGCGCGCCGCGCCGGGCGCCTTGGTCTGCACCTCGGTCAGCTGCGCAGTCGCGGGCAGTGGGGCTGCTGCTGCGAGGCTGGAGCAAAACAGGACAGTGATGCATGCCCGTGCCGAGTCGATCCACTTGGCACTATTCCTCATGCGCGTGCCGCCTCCAGCCGGGCAATGCAGTCGCGCACGCTGTCTGGCGCCGGAAGGTCGTCGATCTCGCGCGCCGTGAACCAGCCGAGGCTTTCCGCATCGTCGCCGGCAATGGCCTGCGCGTCGTCCTCGGCCTCCACCAGGAAGACCGAGAGAAAAAAATGGCGCATCCCCGGCCCGTCAGCCGAAAGCGGCGGCAGGTCATAGGTGGCGAACAGGCGGGCGTTGCGGGCAAGGATGCCCGTTTCCTCATGAAACTCCCGCAGCGCGGTGTCGGCCGGCGTCTCCCCCGGCTCCGCCCGTCCACCGGGAAAGGCATACATGGCGGCAGACGGCGGCTTGGACCGGCGCACGAGCAGATAGCGATCCCCCCGGATGAGAATGGCCGAGGAGGCGAGATGAGGCTGGCTGGCAGTCATGGCAATCCGGTAGCGGCTTCAGGGCCGGCAAGGCGACGATTCGTGTGCATTGTATCGGCTCGCGCAGCGCTTATCTTGTCGAAAGAGCCATGACCCTGCAAAGCGGTTAAAGTCGGGCTGGTCCCGGTCAGGCCGGGCACGGTCGCGCCGGCGCCCTGGACGGTATCGGAGCGGGCCGGATAAGAGGGGCCCGATAAGAAGGGAATGACGGAGCATGTGCGGACGCTTTGCGCTGACGGCCGATCTTCAGGAACTGGCCGCGCATTTCGGCGGCCTCGATCTCGACCGGCTGGCGCCGCGCTACAATATTGCGCCGACACAGCCCGTTCTCGCGGTGATGGCCGCGCCGACGGGGCTGCCGGGCTCCAACCGCGCGCCATGGCGTGCCGGGCTGGTGCGCTGGGGCTTCGTTCCCGGCTTCATCAAGGATCCGCGCGATTTCCCGCTCGTTATCAATGCCCGCAGCGAAACCGTGTTCGAGAAGGCCTCGTTCCGCGCCGCGCTGCGCCACCGCCGCGTGCTGCTTCCGGCCAACGGCTTCTATGAATGGCGCAAGGCGGGCAAGGGCGAGCGGGCGCAGCCTTTCTTCATCCGCCCGCGCGAGGGCGGCCTCATGGCCTTTGCCGGCTTGATGGAATGCTGGGCCTCGCCCGATGGCAGCGAGGTTGACACGGCGGCCATTCTGACCACGGCGGCCAATGCGGCGCTCGCGCCGATCCATGCGCGCATGCCCGTCATCCTCAAGCCGGAGGATTACGCCCGCTGGCTGGATTGCCGCACGCAGGAGCCACGCGCCGTGGCCGACCTCCTCGCACCGCTGGCCGACGAGGTGCTGGAAGCCATCCCTGTGTCCGACCGGGTCAATTCGGCCTCTCAGGATGGGCCGGAGCTGCAGCTGCCGGCCGAGCTCGTGCCGCTCACGGCCAAGCCGCAGAAGGCGCCCCACTCCAAGGCATCCGGCAGGTCGAGACCCGGCGAGGACGAGGTTCCCGCGGAGCCCGCACAGACGCAGCTCTCGCTGTTTTAAGGACGTCGAAGGGAAAGAAGACAACGGCGGCGGATTGAAGGACAGGTCGCGGCTCGTCCGATGCGCAAACAGATGCGGAACCATTGGACGGCATGGGATTGTCAGTCCGGCGTCCTATGGAGCCTCCAAAGAAGGGGCCGGCTCTGCGCCCGAGAAGAGCCGCCAGCGCCAGCGCTCGTCCGCGAAGGTGAAGACTGCCGTCAGTCGATAGGGAAGGCGTTCGCTTTTCTCCCCATCATCGGCAAGCAGAGCGCCTTCGGCAAAGAGCCAGGCAACATTCCCGTCGACATCGACTTCGACAATCGGGAAATCAAAGGCGTAGCGGACGGTGCGCGTGAACAGCTTCCGGAACAGAGCCACGAGCTGTTCGCGGCTCGTGGCCATTTCGCCGACCTCCGATCCGACCAGGCGAAAGCCATCCGACCAGAGTTCGTCGACGATGGACGGGTCGCGGCTGCGCAGCAGGCCGGACATTCTCTCGACCTTCAGGAGAAGAGCCTCTCTAACCTGATCGTGGTGCATTGCCCCTCCATCAACTTTGAGAAAACGCCAGAGAATGTCCCTGGCAATCGAAGCCTTTCGCCAAGTCTACAGGAAGATTGGAGATCGTCACCATGCCGTGCAAAAGTCCTGCGCCGATGGAGGTCGGGCGCGCCGTCTCTTTGGCGTGACGCAGGGAGAAAGCCGTAAGCCGGGCCGTGAAGGCCCGGCGCGAGGGGGTCAGCTATGAGATGCCTGATCCATGGCCTGGAGCGCCTCCTGGCGCATCCCGTCCCTCCGCTCCCGCAAGCGGCCGGACGGGCAGATGCGCGGCGATCAGGCCGAGCGCAGGCGGTGGTCGTCCGCCGGGCGCTTGGCCTTGGGCGCTTCGGGACGCTTGGGCGTGGTCGCGGCGACGACCGCCTTCAGGCCCAGCGGGCGGTAGCGCTCCAGAAGGTCCGGGCGGCTGGCCTGCTCGGCCGGTTGCTTGGCGGTCTGGGTTTCTGCCGACATGTCATTCACTCCATTAGGATCACTGTGTGTCCGGCCTGCGCATCTGCAGAGCTTCGGGTATCGATGCTCCTCCTGGCGCACGTCTTTCGACGGCGCCGGGGAGGCGCGAAGTCGTTTGTCTGAAACGATGTCTCCTCCCCGAGACCGGTTCGGCGCCAGCGCCGGAGAGCCTCAATGGAGATCCTCCGTGCCGCAAACCGATAGCCTCGAGTTTTCCGCAGGAAACAGGCCGAACGATGACGCTTCTTCGAAACTCTCGTGGCCTTTTCCGGCGGGACGCTCCCAAAGCCGGGCGATCGTGACGAAAGAATGGCGCGCACGGCAGATTTGTCCTATGGGACGGCGGCGCGGCGGATGGGCTTTGCTTGACACTCAAGACAGCCTGCCAGCTGCGTGAATGCGATCAACCAGGGAGACCCGCCATGGCCGGCATGCCGACCTTGAGGCTTTACAACACGCTCACCCGCGAAAAGGCGCCTTTCGCGCCGATCGACGCCTGCGATGTGCGCATGTATGTCTGTGGTCCCACGGTCTATGATTTCGCCCATATCGGCAATGCGCGGCCCGTCATCGTCTTCGACGTGCTGTTCCGGCTTCTGCGCCATCTCTTCGGCGCCGATCACGTCACCTATGCCCGCAACATCACCGACGTGGACGACAAGATCAATGCGCGCGCGCTGCGCGACCATCCCGACCTGCCGCTCAACGAGGCGATCCGGGCCGTGACGGAGAAGACCGCCGCGCGCTTCGCCGCCGATACGGCCGCGCTCGGCGCGCTGACCCCCACGCACGAGCCGCGCGCTACCGACAATATTGCCGGCATGGTCACGATCATCGGCGCTCTGGTGGCCCGGGGGCATGCCTATGCCGCCGGCGGCGAGGTTCTGTTCGACACGGCCTCGATGCCGACCTACGGGCAGCTCTCGCGCCGCCCGCTGGACGAGCAGCAGGCCGGCGCGCGCGTGGCCGTCGACGCGCACAAGAAAAACCCGGCCGATTTCGTGCTGTGGAAATTGTCCAGCGATAACGAGCCGGGCTGGGACAGCCCCTGGGGCCGCGGCCGGCCGGGCTGGCATATAGAATGCTCCGCCATGAGCAACCGCTATCTCGGCGAGGTCTTCGACATTCACGGCGGCGGGCTCGACCTGATCTTCCCGCATCATGAAAACGAGATCGCCCAGTCCTGCTGCGCCTTCGACACGCAGGCCATGGCGAATGTCTGGATGCACAACGGCTTCGTCCAGGTCGAGGGTCGGAAGATGTCGAAGTCCGAGGGCAATTTCATCACCATCGCCGATCTTCTGGACACGGAGCGCTTCGGCGGTCGGCGCTGGGAGGGCGAGGTGCTCCGTCTCGCCATGCTGATGACGCATTACCGCCAGCCGATCGACTTCTCGGTCAAGCGGCTGGAGGAGGCGCGCGGTCTGGTGCGGCGCTGGGCAGATGCCAAGCTCGCGATTCTCGCGGCCCATCCGGAGGCGGCCTCCGCCCCGTTCGCGCTGGCGCAGGACAGCCCTGTGCTCGACGATCTCAACCTCTATCCGGCGCTGACCGGCCTGAACGGGCTGGCGAGCGAGGCGATGAAGGGCGATTTAGCGGCGGCCTCTGCCTTCCTTGGCCTGCTCGATCTCCTCGGCTTCGAGAGCATCGAGCGCCACGCACAGGCAACTGCCGATCTTGACCTGTCCCTTGCAGGTGAGGGTGAGTGGGCCGATGTGGCCGAGCAGGTCGAAGCCCGCCGGCAATTGCTGATCGCGAAAAATTTCGCCGAGGCCGACCGCATCCGCGACGCGCTTTCCGCCCGCGGCATCCAGCTGAAGGACGGCAAGGACCCGCAGACGGGCGAGCGGGTGACGAGCTGGGAGGTGAAGCGGTAGCGCTTTCTTTCCTGCGATCCTCTTGCACCTTGATCACACCGCCGGGACGCGCCTATCCTGGCGGTGTTTTTGTTGGCAGGGCTCTGCCGAAGCGCGTAGCACCGCAAGGATATGTGTTGGTCGCGCGCGCCGAGTGCGGGAGAGACAGCATGAGCTTGATCGAGAGACGGAAGGGGCAGGCTGTCGAGCTGGTGCAGGACGGGGCGGATCAGTGGATCCGCATTCCTTCCGATCTGGCCTTGCCCGGACATTCCGCCCTTCTGCACCGCGAAGGCGAGCGGCTGGTGATCGAGCCAGTTCCGGCGACCGGCCTCCTCGACTGGCTGTCGACGCTGACGGACTGGGAAGGTGATTTTCCCGAACTGGACGAACAGGCTCCGCCGCCCCGGGATGTCGACCTTTGACCGGTGCACTTTACATGCTCGACACCAACATCGTATCCGACCTGATCCGCCATCCCTTGGGACGTGTGACACAGCGCATTGCTGAGGCAGGCGAGCAAGCGGTCGCCATCAGCGCGATCGTGGCGTCCGAACTCCGCTTCGGTGCGGCAAAGAAGGCGTTGCTTCCGCTCGCGCAGCGGATCGAGGGCGTTTTGCAACGTGTCGCGGTGCTGAGCTATGATGAGCGGGCGTCCGTGGATTACGCCGAGATCCGGCAGGATCTCGAATCGCGCGGTGCGCCGATCGGCGCGACCGATCTGTTCATCGCGGCGCATGCCCGCGCGCTCGATCTCGTTCTGGTGACCGCGAACACACGCGAATTCCAGCGAGTGCCGCGCTTGAAACTCGAAAACTGGCTGGAGACCGCGCCATGACCGATCCCGTGCGAACCGGCGGCTGCCAGTGCGGCGCCGTGCGTTTTCAGGTGGAGGGGCCGCTTGGCGATGCCTCGGTCTGCCATTGCCGCATGTGCCAGAAGGCCTCGGGCAATTTCTATCTGCCGCTGGTCTCGGTGCGCCAGGCGCGCCTCATTTGGACGCGGGAGGTGCCCCGGCGCTTCCAGTCCTCCAACCATGTGCGCCGCGCCTTCTGCCCGCATTGCGGCACGCCGCTGACCTATGAGGCGCCAGACGGCATGTCGGTGACGATCGCCGCCTTCGACGATCCGACGGATATCCGCCCGACGGTGCAATGGGGAACGGAAAACAAGCTGCCTTATGTCGATGGGGTCGCCGATCTGCCTGCGCATGCGACGCTCGAGGACCTGACGGCCGCCTCTTTCATCGCCGACATCGTCTCCTATCAGCATCCCGACCATGAGGTGCCCGGCTGGACGCCACGGCTGGACGAGGAGGAGCGCGAGACCAAGGACCATTGGCGGCCGCAGGAGCAGGGGGTTTGACGATGGCGCGCGATCAGAACGAACTCCTCTCCGGCGGATGCCAGTGCGGTGCCGTGCGCTTCCGCGCCAGCCACCTCGGCCGCCCCTCCATCTGCCACTGCCGCATGTGCCAGAAGCAGTTCGGCAGCTTTTTCGGTGCCTTCGTCACCGCCGATCCGGCCCATCTCGAATGGACGCGTGGCGCCCCGGCGCTCTACCGCTCCTCCAACAAGGTCCGGCGCGGCTTCTGCCAGCGCTGCGGCACGCCGCTGACCTATCATCATCCCGGCGGCGTCGAACTTGCCATCGGCGCCTTCGACCATCCTGAAAAGCTCGAGCCGGAAATCCAGGTCAACCACCACAAGCGCCTGCCCTGGATCGATCGTCTGTTCGACAAGCCCGTTCTCGTCAGCGAGGAGGCCGACGCCTTCTTCGCCAGCATCGACTCCTACCAGCATCCCGACCATGACACCGCGGTCTGGCCGCTGGAGGACGACGGCGCGCCCGCGCCGCGTTCCCGTCATGGCCGGCATGGATCAGGCGAGGGCGTGGAGGAGTGACGGATCGGCAGCTTTACACCGGCGGCTGCCAGTGCGGCGCGGTGCGCTACCGCGTCGAAGGCGACCTCGCCGACCCGCATCTCTGCCATTGCCGCATGTGCCAGAAAGCGACCGGCAATTATTTCATGCCCGTTGCCACCACACCGCGCGAAAGGCTCACGCTGACGCGCGGCGAGCCGGCCTGGTTCGTCTCCTCCGCTGTGGCGCGTCGCGGCTTCTGCGCCGCCTGTGGCACGCCGCTGTTCTACGATATGCCGGGCGAGGCGATCATCGGCCTCGTGCTCGGCGCGCTGGATGCGCCTGATGCGGTGCGCCCCGTGCGACAGTCCGGCATGGAATCGCGCCTCGCCTGGTTCGACCGCCTCCCGGCTCTTGCCGGCGACAACAGCAATGCCGACAGCGCCGATGGTGAGGCCCGTCTCGGCGCGATTGTCCAAAGCAACCGCCAGCATCCCGATCACGACACGGATCACTGGTCCCTGCCGCCGTTCTCCAGCAAGCCTTGAAAGATACGCAAACGCATGACCCAACCCCTGCGCACATTTTATCCTGAGATCGAACCCTATGAGAGCGGCCATCTCGATGTTGGCGACGGCCATGTGATCTACTGGGAAAAGGTCGGCACGCCGGGCGCCAAGCCGGCCGTGTTCCTGCATGGCGGCCCGGGCGGCGGCTGCACGCCCACCTTTCGCCGCTTCTTCAACCCTGAAGCCTATGACGTCCTCCTGTTCGACCAGCGCGGCTGCGGCCGTTCCACGCCGCATGCGGGGCTGGAGGCGAACACGACCTGGCATCTGGTGGCCGATATCGAGCGGCTGCGCGAACTGATGGGCGTGGGAAAATGGCAGGTCTTCGGCGGCTCATGGGGCTCGACGCTGGCGCTCGCCTATGCCGAAACCCACCCCGAGCGCGTCTCGGAGCTGGTGGTGCGCGGCATCTACACGCTGACCAAGGGTGAGCTCGACTGGTATTATCAGTTCGGCGTCTCGGAAATGTTCCCCGACAAGTGGGAGCGCTTCGTTGCGCCGATCCCGCCCGACGAGCGCGGGCAGATGATGCAGGCCTATCACAAGATCCTGACCGGCCCGGACAAGGCGGCGCAGATCGCCGCTGCCAAGGCCTGGAGCCTGTGGGAAGGGGAGACGATCACGCTCCTGCCGAACCCCGACTATTCAGCCGGCTTCGGCGAGGACCACTATGCGCTGGCTTTCGCCCGCATCGAGAACCATTTCTTCGTTCATGGCGGCTGGATGGAGGAGGGGCAGCTCCTGCGCGATGCCCACAAGATCGCCGACATCCCCGGCGTGATCATCCACGGCCGCTACGACATGCCGTGCCCGATGCGCTATGCTTGGGCGCTGCACAAGGCCTGGCCCAAGGCCGAGTTCTGCCTGGTTGAGGGCGCCGGCCATGCCTCCAATGAGCCGGGCATTCTCGACCGGCTGATCTACGCCACGGACAAGTTCGCGGGCCTCTGATCGGCCCGCCTGTCGCGGCGAAAGATTGACAGATCGTGAAGCCTTGGTGACAAGGGGCATAAACAAGGCCCCTTGTCACCATCAGGGGTATCAGCCGTTCCCAGGGAGGGAACATCATGACCCGCGATCGCCTCTATCTCTTCGACACCACGCTTCGGGACGGGCAGCAGACGCCCGGCATCGATTTCTCGGTCGAGGACAAGATTGCGATTGCGGAGATGCTGGACGCTTTCGGCCTCGATTATGTCGAGGGCGGCTATCCAGGCGCCAATCCCACAGACACCACCTTTTTCGCCCGGCGGCGCACGCGCAAGGCCCGCTTCGTTGCCTTCGGCATGACCAAGCGCGCAGGCGTGTCCGCTGCCAACGATCCGGGGCTTGCCGCGCTCCTGCAGTCGGCGAGCGACGCGATCTGTCTTGTCGCCAAGAGCTGGGATTACCACGTGGCGGTAGCGCTCGGCTGTTCCAACGAGGAGAATCTCGACAATATCCGCGCCTCCGTCGCCGCCGTTGTGGCGAGCGGCCGTGAGGCAATGACCGATTGCGAGCATTTCTTCGATGGCTACAAGGCCAATGCGCCCTATGCGCTCGCCTGCGCCCGCGCGGCTTACGATGCCGGCGCCCGCTGGGTCGTGCTCTGCGACACCAATGGCGGCACCCAGCCCTCCGAGATCCGCGAGATCGTCGCCGCCGTGATCGCGGCCGGCATTCCCGGCGATCGGCTCGGTATCCATGCGCATAATGATACGGGCCAGGCGGTCGCCAATTCGCTGGCGGCGGTGGAGGCCGGCGTGCGCCAGATCCAGGGCACGCTGAACGGCATCGGCGAACGCTGCGGCAATGCCAATCTGGTGACGCTGATCCCGACTCTGATGCTGAAGGCGCCCTATGCCGAACGCTTCACGCTGGGCATCGACCGCGAGCGGCTGCAGGGGCTCACCGCCCTGTCACATGCCTTTGACGAGCGGCTGAACCGCTCGCCCGACCATCAGATGCCCTATGTCGGTGCCTCCGCCTTCGCCACCAAGGCCGGCATCCATGCCTCGGCCCTGCTGAAGGACCCGCGCACCTATGAGCATGTGCCGCCGGAGACGGTCGGCAACCTGCGCAAGGTCATGGTGTCAGACCAGGGCGGCAAGGCGAATTTCATCAATGCCCTAAAGCGGCGCGGCATCGCCGTGGACAAGGACGACCCCAAGCTCGACCGGCTGATCGCCATCGTCAAGGAGCGCGAAGCCCAGGGCTATGCCTATGAGGGGGCTGACGCGAGCTTCTCGATCCTCGCCCAGCGCACACTTGCCAGCGTGCCGGACTTCTTCCGGGTCGAGGGCTTCCGCGTGATGGTCGAGCGGCGCTACGATGCAAATGGCCAGCTGCGCACCGTGTCCGAAGCCGTGGTGCGCGTCTCGATCGACGGCGAAACCATGATGTCGGTGGCCGAAGGCCATGGCCCCGTCAATGCGCTCGACCTGGCGCTGCGCAAGGATCTCGGCCCCTACCAGACCGAAATCGCCGATCTCGAACTGGTGGACTACAAGGTGCGCATCCTCAATGGCGGCACCGAGGCCATCACCCGCGTCCTGATCGAATCGGGGGACAGCACTGGCGCGCGCTGGTGGACCGTCGGCGTCTCCGACAACATCATCGACGCCTCCTTCCAGGCGCTGATGGATTCGATCCTCTACAAGCTCCTGAAGAACCGTGGCGAGGCGGGGCGGGCGGCGGCGGAGTAGGGGCTGATTGGACACGCCCTTGTCTCAGACAGCGATGATGGCGACGAGAGCATCGGACTGAAAACAGTTCTTACAGGACACGACACCAAAGATCTGTGCGCTTGGACGCCCCCTCATCTGCCTGCCGGCATCCGACCGGGGCCGAGCCACGGGTCTCGTCCCGTCCTTCGGACCCCCGTTGGGGGGAAGAGACCAAGCCGCATCGGACGGCGCCAACGCTCAACAAACAGGAGGATAACCACCTTCTGTGGTGCTGTTGAGGATGAACGACGGTGCCGCACGTCTCTTCTCCCCAGTGGGGGTCCGAAGGACGGGACGAGACCCGTGGCTCGGCCCCGGTCGGATGCCGGCAGGCAGATGAGGGGGCAGACCTCCGCGTACAAACGCCTGTGCCCTGTCCTGTGAACAGTCCTCAGCCCTATGCCCCAGAAGTTGGATGCTCGGGTCGAAGTCCGGGCATGATGAAGCGGCTCTTGTGCCTCAAGCGGGCGCTGACAGCCGGCTTCCCGATGGCCCGCGGCCTGACATTCGCTGATGCACCGTCTCCACACGCATTGCCCCACCTGCGAGGTCATCCTCGGCCTTGAGCCGAGGATCCCGATCGACCTCCAGTTCCCGGGCGCGTCAAAGCACCAGCCGGAACTTCGCGAAGCCCTCAGCACCGTCGCCGGCATCCTCGATCTTTGCGCCCTTGACCGTGGCGATCAGGCCGCGCGCCTTCGGGCCGCTTTCGAAGGTGGCCGTGGTGCCGGGCAGGGCCTCGATGCGCCAATTGTCGTCGGCCGAGGGGTTGATCGTGCCCTGGTCGTGGATGTAGCGCACGATCACGTCGCGGTTGGTGTCGGGGGCGGCGAAGATCACCTTGTCGGCGGCGATCGCCGGGAACTTGCCGCCGCCGCCGGCGCGGTAATTGTTGGTGGCCACCACGAAGTCTTGTGCCGGATCGATCGGCTTGCCGCCAAATTTGAGATCGACGATGCGGTTGGCCTCGGGATGGACGAGCTTGCCGTCATTGTCGAAGCGGGCCGGCTGCGACAGGTCGATCTCGTAGGTCACGCCGTCGATCACGTCGAAATTATAGGAGGGGAAGCCGGCGGCGATCAGCGGCTGGTCCTTCTCGCCCGGCTTCAGCTGGTTGAACAGGCCGGCCGACATTTCCAGCCAGTCCTTCACCTGCGCGCCGTTGATCTTCACCGCCTGCACCGTGTTCGGGTAGAGATAGAGATCGGCGACGTTCTTGATGGCGATGTCGCCTGCCGGCACGTCGGTATAATAATCCGGGCCGCCGCGGCCGCCGGCCTTGAAGGGGGCGGCGGCGGAGAGGACGGCCAAGTCCTTCCACTGCGTCTCCTTCAGCATGTCCTTGATATACCACATCTGCGCCTGGCTGACGATCTGCACCGAGGGGTCGTCTGCCACGAGGGCGAAATAGGAGTACAGCGGCGCCGCGCTCTTGCCGACCGGGGTGCGCACATAGGTCAGCGTCGCCTCGTGTTCCGGCTTGGCGGCGGTGAGGATATCGGCGCGGTCGACCACGTCGGCCACCACCTTCTTGTCCTCGCGATGGTAGATCGGCCGCGCCTCGGTGGTGAAGTCCACCACCTTCCAGCTCTTGCCGTCGCGCTCGAGAAGCAGGTCGATCAGGCCGAGATGCGAGCCCCAGAAGCCGGCCATGACCGCCGGCTTGCCCTGCAGCGAGCCCTTGACCGAATCGACGCCGGCAATGCCATCGAAGCTCTTCGGCCCGGGGAAGACCAGATG
This sequence comes from Xaviernesmea rhizosphaerae, assembly GCF_001938945.1. GTDB lineage: Bacteria > Pseudomonadota > Alphaproteobacteria > Rhizobiales > Rhizobiaceae > Xaviernesmea > Xaviernesmea rhizosphaerae. The sequence continues at coordinate 131,919 of NZ_MKIO01000025.1, read as the reverse complement.
CTGGTGGCCGGTGAGGATCGCATCGATCCCGTCCACGCCGGCGAGATAGAGCGAGGCGTTTTCCATGCGATCGCTCTGGCCGGTGCCGTCGATGCCGGAATGCGAGAGCGCGACGATCAGATCGGCCCCCTGTTCCTTCATGACCGGCACCCAGGCGCGCGCCGCCTCGACGATGTCGCGCGTCATGGCCTTGCCTTCGAGATTCTTGGCGTCCCACAGCATGATCTGCGGCGGCACGAAGCCGATCAGGCCGATCTTCAAGGGGCTCGTGGCGCCGGCGCCGTCCGTCACCGTCTTCTCGACGATGGTGAAGGGCTTGAAGAACAAATCGTCCTTCTTCGGATCGCTGGCGAGCTGGCCCTTGGTCAGGTTGGCGCAGACATAGGGGAAATTGGCGCCCCCAAGCGCCTTGAACATGAAGTCCAGCCCGTAATTGAACTCGTGATTGCCGAGCGTGCCGGCCTCATAGCCAAGCAGGTTCATCGCCCGGATGACGGGGTGCACGTCGCCCTCCTTCAGGCCCTTCTGATAGGCCATGTAATCGCCCAGCGGATTGCCCTGCAGGAAGTCGCCATTGTCGACCAGGAAGGAGTTGCCGGCTTCGGCGCGGATGGCGTCGATCAGCGAGGCCGTGCGCGACAGGCCCAGCGTGTCGTTCGGCTTGTCCCCGTAATAGTCGTAGGGGTAGACGTGCACATGGATATCCGTGGTCTCCAGAATGCGCAGATGTGCCTGGTTGGCCGCAGCGCGCGCCGCAAAGGGATGGAGCAGCACCAGGCTGGAGGCGGCGCCAAGGCCAGCCAGCAGCGCGCGGCGCGTGAGGATTGCGGGCGAGGCGAGGGTGGAGGCGGTCATGGGTTTCCCTTTCTGCCATTTCGAAACAGGCGTGCCGGCGTCATCTGGCGGCATGGCGGCTGCGCCACAGGGCGAACAGGATGCGACCGGCCGGGGAGCGGCGTGCCGTGTCTGCAGCCGGGCGGTGCAGCATAAGCGCGCCCATCGGCGATTGCATCCGTCAAATGTGGCCGTTCTGCCGTCGCCCGCGCGAGAACCGGCAAAGCTCAAATTTTCTGCTCAACCGTTCAGCCAAATGAATTGGCACGGCCGTTTGGAATGGCGTAAGCCGCGCGCATAACAAGAACATGTCGATGCGGAGGAATGACCATGGCGGAGCTCGGGAGCGGCGAGAGCCTGAAACCGGCGGCGAGCGAGAGCGGGGACAGTCCGCGCGGCGTCCTGCTGGCCCTGATCGCCTATCTGCTCTGGGGGCTTCTGCCCTTCTTCATGAAAGCGGTCGCCCATATCCCCGCGCCGGAGATCATTGCGCACCGCGTCGTCTGGTCCCTGCCGATCGTCGGTGGCTACATCGTCTGGCTGGGCCGGACGGCGGATCTGAAGCGTGCGCTGACCAATCCGCGCATGCTGGCCATGGCCTGCCTCACCGCCGCGCTGATCACCGTCAACTGGGGCATCTATGTCTGGTCGATCGCCGCCGGCCGCGCGCTGGAGGCCGCACTCGGCTATTACATCAATCCGCTGCTCTCCATCCTGCTCGGCGCGGTGCTGCTGAAGGAGAAGCTCAGCCGGGCGCAGATGGTGGCCATCGCGCTGGCGGTGCTGGCGGTGGCGATCCTCACCATCGACGCTGGCGGCCTGCCCTGGGTGTCGATCTGCCTGGCGCTGAGCTGGGCCTTCTATGCCTTCTTCCGTAAGACGCTGCCGGTTGGCCCCAATCAGGGGTTCTTCCTGGAGGTGATGCTGCTGAGCGGCCCGGCCGTCGCCTATATTCTCTGGCTGGAGACGACGGGGCAGGGACATTTCGGCGATACGGGCCCTGCCGATGTCGGCCTGCTGCTCGCCTGCGGCGCCGTCACCGCCGTGCCGCTGCTGCTCTATGCCAATGGTGCCAAGCTCCTGAAGCTGTCGACCATCGGCATCATGCAATATATCGCCCCGACCATGATCTTCTTCATCGCCGTCTTCGCCTTCGGCGAGCCCTTCGGCCTGGTCAAGCTCGCGGCCTTCGCGCTGATCTGGAGCGCGCTCGCGGTCTATACCGGCTCGATGTATGTCAGCGCGCGCCAGGCGCGACGCACCGCCGGGTGAGCGCGCAGGCCCCGGCCAGGGCAAGGCCCGGAGATCGGAAGATCCTGAGATCGGAAGGCCGGGAGATCAGGAAGACGCCGCCTTGCGCAGGCGGCACCTTCGCCATTTGACCGCCTGCCAGAGCCCGATCAGAGCTTGTCGATGATCTCGCTCTCGCCTTCGCGGTCCACCTTGCCGGCCCAGTGCTGGATCAGCGTCGGCACGATGTCGGCGATCCGGTCGATGATCAGCGGCTGGACCTGATGGGCGGTATGGATGAAGCCGGCATCGGCCATATGACGGATCAGCGCGGTCAGCGGGTCCCAGAAACCGTCGATATTGGCGAAGACCATCGGCTTGCGATGGCGGCCGAGCTGGGCCCAGGTCATGATCTCGACAATCTCTTCCAGCGTACCGATGCCGCCGGGCAAAGCGACGAAGGCATCGGCGCGCTCGAACATCCTGTGCTTGCGCTCATGCATGTCGGGCGTGACGACGAGTTCGCTCAGCTGGCCGAGCGAATGGCGCGTGGCCTCCATGTCCATCAGGAACTCCGGGATGATGCCCGTCACCCGCCCGCCCTGGGACAGGACGCCGCTGGCAACCGCACCCATGAGCCCGCGCGTGCCGCCGCCATAGACGAGGCGCAGGTGATGTTCGGCGATGGATTTGCCCAGTTCGCGGGCAGAGGCCATGAACATGGGATCGCGTCCCGGCTGAGAGCCGCAATAGACGCAGACGGATCGAATCGGAAGGGTCGTGTCACTCATGCCCCAAGCAGACAGCGCGCCTTCGTGAGCGTCAAGGAAAATGACAGGAAGGGCAGAAGCGTGATGGCGGAACGCTTGTCGAACAAGGCGGAAATCGCTAGCAATTTTTCATGGACATGCCGTAATCCGGCAGGGCCGCGCTTGCGATCCGTCTGCCTGCGATTCCGGGCCTTGCAGCGGCTCTGGCCATAGGCGCGCGGCACAGGACCGGGCTTGCGCGATCGGCGGGCGGAACGGGCCGGTTTTTGACCGGCCGGAACCGCCGGGCGGGCTGCGCTGGCCGGATGGCGGCAGGGATCTTTCGGGCAGGCGCCGGGCGCCGCGCCCCGTGGGGTGGAGTTGAGTGTGATGAAGAACAAGGCCGGACTGGTGGCGCTGGTCGTCCTGGCAGTTGCCACGCTGTTGATGGTGTTCCTGGTCCTGCCCAATCTCGGCAGGGACAGCGCCGGATCGCGCGCGCCGGCTTCCTCCGCCACAACCGCCGAAACCGCGCCGCAACCCGCGACGCCTCAGCCCGCCCCGGCGCCCGCGTCGCCGAGTTCAGTGTCGTCCAGCCCGGCCGAGACCACGACGGCTGCCGACGCCAAGCAGCCGCGCGTGCCCGATGCCGCAGCCTCCGCCCCGTCTCCGGCTCCCGATAGCGCTCCGGCTCCCGACAAACCCGTTGCGACCGATCAGCCCGCCGCGCCCGACAACGCGGCTGCGCCTGCCCAGGCCGCAACCGGAGACACGGCCCAGGCCGATATTCCAAGCTTCGACGTGCTGCGCGTCGAGCGGGACGGGTCGACCGTGATTGCCGGCCGCGCTGCGCCCGGCAGCGATCTGGCGGTGGTCAATGGCGACACGGTGATCACCACCACCAAGGTCAGCCCCAGCGGCGATTTCGCCGCCGTGCTCGACCAGCCGCTTGCACCGGGAGACTACCAGCTGACGCTGCGCGCCACCGGCAAGGATGGCAAGGACAAGAGCTCGAACGAGGTGGCGACGGTCTCCGTGCCCAAGACCCCTGATGGCGAGCTGCTCGCCATGGTGTCGAAGCCCGGCGAGGCCAGCCGCATCATCACCGCGCCGGGCGAGGCGGCGGACGTGCCGCCCGCGCCCGCCATTGCCGCGCCGCCGCCGGCCGCGGAAGCCGCCGCTCAGCCGGCCGCCGCCCTGCCGGCTCCGGCCATGCGCATCGCCGTGACCGCGGTCGAGATCGAAGGTAGCCGGATCTTCGTTGCCGGCACCGCGCCGGCCGGCGCGCTGGTGCGCGCCTATGCCGACAACACCTTTATCGGCGAGGCCAAGGCCGGCGCCAATGGTCGCTTCGTCATCGATGGCCAGATCGATCTCTCGGTCGGCTCCCATATCATCCGCGCCGATCTTATCGGACCCGATGGGGTAAAGGTGACCATGCGTGCCTCCGTTCCCTTCGAGCGCCCTGCCGGCGCGCAGGTTGCTGCCGTCGCCCAGCCGACGGCCGACGCCGCGGCCAGCGAGGCCGACGCCCAGCTTCTGGACATGGCGCGCGGCCAGGTCCGCAAGGCCTTTGCGCTGCTGAAGGGCCTGTTCGCCAGCGATCAGACGCCGCAGGCCGATACGCTGGCGGCCGCCCGCTCCGCGACCGAAATCGCGCTTGGGTCGCTGTCGGGCCTGAAGGCCGACCCGACGAGCTCTGCCACGACGCGCGAACGCATGCAGATCTCCGCCAAGGCCGCCGGCAAGGCGCTGGCGGTCCTCAAACCCGTGGCCCGCGAAGCCGCCGCCGTCAAAGCCGTTCTCTCCCAGGTCGAGGCGGCGCTGGCTCCGGTGCTGCATGACGAGCCGGCAATGGCCGCCGTGCCGCCCGCTGGCGTCGACAGCGCCGCCGCGGGCGGACAGGCTGCGCCTGCGCCCCAGACGGCCCCGCCCGAAACCGCTGCGGCCGAGCCGCCGACGGTGCAGCAGGCGCCGCTGCAGCAGAGCCGCAATTCCGTGATCATCCGCCGGGGGGATACGCTGTGGCAGATTTCACGGCGTGTCTATGGTGCGGGTGTCCGCTATACGACCATCTATGTGGCCAATGAGGACCAGATCAACGATCCGGACCGAATCCTGCCCGGCCAGGTCTTCGGCGTGCCGGACAAGGCGCTGCCGGATCCCGAATCCGAAGCGATCCACCGCCGCCACATGCAGCAGATGCAGCGCAACTGAGCGGAGCGCGGCGCTGCTCTCGTCGCCGCGCTGATGCCTGGGCGCAGGGCTGTCCCGGTCTAAGCATCGACCTGGCGCTTTCGCCTCTGCGGGGTGCGCAGCGGCATGCCAGCACCTTGTGGCTTGCATCTGCCCAACTGCGGCGTCGCCCCTCCATCATCTTTCCCGAGGTCTTATCGATCGCAGGCAGGATGCTCCGTATTGAAAGCGTCACGGTATCCGTGCCTTTGTCGGCAGCGCGCGGATGGGGACGCGTGACAGCAAAGAGACAGCATCGACGCCGCAGGATTTTCCGCGCAGCGTTCTCCATTTTTGTTTTTGCATCCGACCGAAAACCGCTTCCCGCTTTTCGGTCGGATGCTCTGGAAAAGGTGTGCCGTGGCACGACAAGACAAACTGGTTTCCGCCGATTCCGGCAATCCGCTGGGCACACTGCGCAATCTCTGGCCCTATATGTGGCCGCATGACCGGCCCGACTTGAAGATGCGGGTGGTCTGGGCGACGGTGATCCTGCTCGTCGCCAAGATCGTTCTGCTGCTGGTGCCCTATTTCTTCAAATGGGCGACCGATGCGCTGAACGGCCGCGCCGATCTCTCCGGCACCGCGCCGACGATTCTCACCGGCGCGCTGGCGCTGGTGGTCGCCTATAATCTGGCGCGCCTCCTGCAGGCGGGGCTGAACCAGCTGCGCGATGCACTGTTTGCCAGCGTCGGCCAGCATGCCGTGCGCCGGCTGGCCGAGCGCACCTTCATCCATATGCACCAGCTCTCGCTGCGCTTCCACCTGGAGCGGCGCACCGGCGGCCTGTCGCGCATTATCGAGCGCGGCACCAAGGGCATCGAGACGATCGTGCGCTTCACGATTCTCAACTCCATCCCGACGCTGATCGAGTTCCTGCTGACCGCCATCGTCTTCTGGTGGGGCTATGGCCTGCAATATCTGCTCGTCACCGCCGTCACGGTCTGGCTCTATATCTGGTTCACGGTAAAGGCCAGCGACTGGCGCATCTCCATCCGCCGCCAGATGAACGACAGCGACACCGAGGCCAACACCAAGGCGATCGACTCGCTCTTGAACTTCGAGACCGTCAAATATTTCGGCAATGAGGAGATGGAGGCCCGCCGCTTCGACCAGTCGATGGCGCGCTACGAAAAGGCGGCGACGGAGGTCTGGACCTCGCTCGGCTGGCTGAACTTCGGCCAGGCGCTGATCTTCGGCGCGGGCACAGCGGTGATGATGGTGATGTCGGCGATGGCCGTGCAGCGGGGCGAGCAGACGCTCGGCGATTTCGTCTTCATCAACGCCATGCTGATGCAGCTTTCCATCCCGCTGAACTTCATCGGTTTCGTCTACCGCGAAATCCGCCAGGGCCTGACCGATATCGAGCAGATGTTCGATCTCCTGGAAGTCCAGCCGGAGGTGGTGGACTGTCCCGGCGCGCCGTCGCTCGCCATCGAGCGCGGCGCCATCCGCTTCGACAATGTCCATTTCGCCTATGATGCCGACCGGCCGATCCTGAAAGGGGTCTCCTTCGAGGTGCCGGCCGGCAAGACGGTGGCGGTCGTCGGCCCCTCGGGCGCGGGCAAGTCGACGCTTTCGCGCCTGCTCTACCGCTTCTATGATGCGCAATCCGGCTCCATCACCATCGACGGGCAGGATGTGCGCCAGGTAACGCAGAAGAGCCTGCGCGCGGTGATCGGCATGGTGCCGCAGGACACGGTGCTGTTCAACGACACCATCGCCTACAACATCCGCTATGGCCGGATCGGTGCGAGCGAGGCCGAGGTGGAGCAGGCGGCCGACATCGCCCAGATCGGCGGCTTCATCCGCGCGCTGCCCAAAGGCTTCTCGGCCATGGTCGGCGAGCGCGGCCTGAAGCTCTCGGGCGGGGAGAAGCAGCGCGTGGCAATCGCCCGCACCATCCTGAAAAGCCCGCCGATCCTGATCCTCGACGAGGCGACCTCTGCACTCGATACCCGCACCGAACAGGAAATCCAGGCGGCGCTCGATATCGTCTCGAAGGACCGCACCACGCTGGTCATCGCCCACCGCCTGTCGACGGTGATCCATGCCGACGAGATCATCGTGCTGCGCGACGGCGTGATTGCCGAGCGGGGCAACCACGCCGCGCTGATCGCCGCGGGCGGCCTCTACGCCTCCATGTGGAACCGCCAGCGCGAGGCCACCCAGGCGGAGGAACATCTGAAGCAGGTGGTGGAAAACGACGATCTCGGCGTGGTCGTGCGCGGCCCTTCGGCGCGGTGAACCGCGCTTTGAGGGCGGCGAGAAAACGGCCCGCGCACTGCTTCCGCCCGTGCTCTGTTGCTCCCGGCGGCCTTTCGCTCTAAGTCAGACGAAAGAAACGCCGGGAGAAACGCCTGAATGAGCCTGACCACATCCATTCGCAACACGCTGGTGCCGATCCACAAGGCGGGCTATCCCTTCATCGCGATCTTCTTCGTGGTCTCGCTGCTGCTCGGGCTTTTCTGGAAACCGCTGATGTGGATCGGCTTCGTGCTGACCCTCTGGTGCATCTATTTCTTTCGCGATCCGGTGCGCGTCACCCCGCTCGATGACGATCTGGTGATCAGCCCGGCCGATGGCCGCGTCTCCTCGATCGCCGAAATCGTGCCGCCGGCCGAGCTGGGGCTGGGCGCCGAGCCGATGCTGCGTATCTCCGTCTTCATGAATGTGTTCAACTGCCATGTGAACCGCGCGCCCATGGCGGGCCGCATCGCCCGCATCGCCTATCGTAAGGGCCAGTTCGTCAATGCCGAGCTCGACAAGGCCAGCCATGACAATGAGCGCAACGGGCTGGTCATCGACACCGCGCATGGCGAAATCGGCGTGGTGCAGATCGCAGGGCTGGTCGCGCGGCGCATCATCTGCTGGTCGCAGACCGGTGAGAGGCTGCAGCCGGGCGAGCGCTTCGGCCTGATCCGCTTCGGCTCCCGCCTCGACGTGTTCCTGCCCGCCGGCGCGCGCGCGCGCGTCAGCCTCGGCCAGACCGCGATCGCCGGCGAAACCGTTCTGGCGGAATTCGCCACGGACAAAGGGCCGGTGATCAGCCGCCGCGGCTGATCCGCCGGGCTGAAACGAAAAGACGGCAGAAGCATTCCCAAAAAGGGGCGCAGTGAATTTCGCTTGCGCCCCGCCTGTGTCAGCGCAGAACGGCGTGTCTGGCCGGCGATCCACATTCGATCGCCGCGTTCCGCCGCAATCCCGAACCCATAAGCACCCCGTACCCATGAGATTGAAAGGGCGCCCTGCCGATGGAAACCACCCCGTTCCCTTCCTTTGAGCCCAATGGCCCGAACGACGAGGCGCGGGGGCCGCGTCTGCGCGAGATCCCGCTGCGCATGCTGGTGCCCAATCTGATCACCGTTCTGGCGATCTGCGCCGGCCTGACGGGCGTGCGCATGGCCTTTGACGACCGGTTCGAGCTGGCGGTCGGCATGGTGCTGCTCGCCGCCTTTCTCGATGGCATCGACGGCCGGGTGGCGCGCCTGCTGAAAGCCACGTCGAAATTCGGCGTGCAGATGGATTCGCTCGCCGATATCGTCAATTTCGGCGTCGCGCCAGCCTTCGTGCTCTTCGCCTTCGTGCTGGACAAGGCGCCCTCACTCGGCTGGATCGCTGCGCTGGTCTATGTGATCGCCGCCGGCCTCAGGCTCGCCCGCTTTAACGTCATGGCCGACCGCGACATCAAGGCGCCCTGGCAATCGGAATATTTCGTCGGCGTGCCGGCCCCGGCCGGCGCCATGCTGGTGCTGCTGCCGGTCTATCTCGGCCTTCTCGGGCTGGAGCCGAGCCGGACCTTCGCGGTTTTCGCGGCGATCTACACCGTGTTCATCGGCTTTCTCCTGGTCAGCCGCGTTCCCGTCTGGTCCGGCAAGTCGGAAAACCGGGTGCGTCGCGACCTGGTGCTCCCCGTCATCCTCGCAGTGGTGCTCTATGTCGCCACGCTGATGAGCTTCACCTGGGAGACCATGGCCTTCACCGCCGTCGGCTATCTCCTGACGCTGCCCTTCGGCATGCGGGCCTGGCAGCGCAAATATGGCGACTGGCCGCATCCGGTGAAGACGGTTGAGGAGGAGCCGGTCCGCGAGGAGACGAGGGTGTCGGAAGAGGAGACCGGCAAGATCTCTTGATGATTTCGCCCGCGCGACCTATCTTTTGAGAACTGGAGGCACAGATGGCAGAGCCGCAGTTTTCCATTCCCAGCCGGAAGGCGCAGGATCTCGCCAACAGGCTGGCGCGCCGCGAAAACCTCTCCGTCATGGAGGTCGTCGAGCGGGCGCTCGAAGCCTATGAGAGCCGTAGAGACACGCACGAGCCGGCGGCCGCCTTCTACCAGAGGATTGCCGAGCGATGCGGTACGGATCTGGATCTTGACGCCGTCATTCAGGACGGCCGTGCTCCGCACGCAGGTGTCGATCTTTGATCTTTCTGGACACCAATGTCGTCTCGGAAAGCCTGCGGAAGCAGCCGGAGGAGGCGGTCATTGCTTGGCTCGTTCGACATGACGCTGAACTTGCACTTTCGAGCGTTGTCATTGCCGAGATTGCCTTTGGGATCGAGAAGATCCGGCCAGACCAGCGCGCGACGCGATTGCAGCAGGGGCTGCAGGAGTGGTGCCGCCGCTTCCGGAACCGCATTTTCGATCTGACCGAAGAGGCTGCCCTGGCTTATGGCGAGATCATGGCCGAGGCTGCCCGGAGCGGGCAGGGCATGTCGGTGCCCGACGGGATGATTGCGGCTATTGCCCGGGTGAATAACGGCCAGCTGGCAACGCGCAATCTCAAGGATTTCCGCACAACAAGACTGACGCTGATCTCGCCTTGGGACGTACAAGAGGACGCCTGAGCGGTCGGGCGAGAGAGCTCCAAACGGCCCTGCATCGACCCCTCACTCCGGCATCCGGTAATCCACGATCTTGCGCTCGCGCACTTGGAAGAGCTTGCCCGTCTCCGTCTGTCCGGCTCCGCACAGCGGCAGCAGCGCCTCGGCGATCTCGGAAGGGTGGGGCACGGTCGAGGGATCCTCGCCGGGCATGGCCTGGGCCCGCATGGCGGTGCGCGTGCCGCCGGGATCGACGGAGAGGATGCGCAGGGGCAGGCGCTGGGTCTCGCCGGCCCAGGTGCGGGCGAGCGCTTCCACTGCCGCCTTCGAGGCGGAATAGGGCCCCCAGAAGGGGCGGCACTTATGCGCGGCACTCGAGGAGAGGATCAGCGCGCGGCCCTGGTCGGATTTCAACAGGACCGGCTCGACCGAGCGGATCAGCCGCCAGGTGGCGGTGACGTTGATCGCCATCACCTGCTCGAACACCTTGGCCTCGACATGGCCGATCGGCGAGATCGTACCGAGGATGCCGGCATTGGCGACGAGAATGTCGAGCTGGCCCCAGCGCTCGTTGATCGCCGCACCCAGCCGGTCGATCGCGGCCATGTCGGTCAGGTCGAAGGGCACGAGGGTGGCGCCCGAGCCGCCGGCCTGGCGGATGGCGTCGTCAAGCTCTTCCAGCCCGCCAATGGTGCGGGCGCAGGCCACCACATGGGCGCCGGCCTTGCCGAGCGCCAGCGCCGTGAAATAGCCGATGCCGCGCGAAGCGCCGGTGACCAGCGCGATCCGTCCTTGAAGAGTGGTCATCCCGCTTTACCCGTTGCTCGCCATGACCGAAAGCTTGCGCACATTGTTGGCCGCTTCCTGGTCGATCAGGCGGGTCGGATATTCGCCGGTGAAGTAATGGTCGGTGAATTGCGGCTTGGCGGCATCGCGCGGCGCGCCGCCGACGGCTTCATAGAGACCATCGATCGACAGGAATTCCAGGCTGTCGGCGCCGATATAAGCGCACATGGAGGCGAGGTCGGCATGCTGGTTGGCCAGCAGCTTGTCGGCGTCTGGCGTGTCGATGCCGTAGAAGTCGGGATGGTAGATCATCGGGCTCGCCACGCGGATATGCACCTCGCGCGCGCCGGCCTCGCGCATCATCTGCACGATCTTGACCGAAGTGGTGCCGCGCACGATCGAATCGTCGATCAGCACCACGCGCTTGCCCTCGATCATCGCCCGGTTGGCCGAATGCTTGAGCTTGACGCCGAAGGCGCGGATCTGCTGCGTCGGCTCGATGAAGGTGCGGCCGACATAATGGTTGCGGATGATGCCGAGCTCGAAGGGAATGCCGCTTTCCTGGGCGAAGCCGATCGCCGCCGGCGTGCCGCCATCCGGCACCGGCACGACGACATCGGCCTCGACAGGCTTTTCGCGGGCGAGATTGATGCCCATGTTCTTGCGCGCCACATAGACGTTGCGGCCGCCGACGACCGAATCCGGCCGGGCGAAATAGACATATTCGAACAGGCAGAGCCGCTCGGCCTGCGGCTTTTCCGCCTTGCGCGATTCGATCGAGATCGAGCCGTCGGGCTGGATCTCGCAGATGATCACTTCGCCATTCTCGACATCGCGCACGAATTTGGCGCCGATAATGTCGAGCGCGCAGGTTTCCGAACAGAAGATCGGCTTGCCGTCGAGCTCGCCCATGACCAGCGGGCGGATGCCATGGGGGTCGCGCGCCGCCATCAGCTTGGTGCGGGTGATGGCGAGCATGGAATAGCCGCCCTCGATCTGGGAAATCGCGTCGATGAAGCGCTCGCCCGAGCCGACCTGCTTGGAGCGGGCGATCAGGTGCAGCACGACTTCGGTGTCGGAGGTGGACTGACAGATCGCGCCATCGGCGATCAACTGGCGGCGCAGCGTCAGCCCGTTGGTCAGGTTGCCGTTATGGGCAATGGCGATGCCACCGACCTCGAGTTCGGCAAAGAGCGGCTGCACGTTGCGCAGCGCCACTTCGCCCGTGGTCGAGTAGCGGGTGTGGCCCATGCCGATGAAACCGGGCAGCTTGGCGAGGATGGCCGGGTCGGTATAGTGATCGCCGACGAGGCCCATGCGCTTTTCGGTGTAGAACTGCCGCCCGTCGAAGGTGACGATCCCCGCGGCTTCCTGGCCGCGATGCTGCAGCGCGTGCAGGCCGAGCGCAGTCAGCGTCGCCGCGTCCTCATGCCCGAGAATGCCGAAAACCCCGCATTCCTCGTGCAGCGTGTCGCCGTCGAGCTCGTCATTCCAGGTTGCGCTGTGGTGATCGGTCATGGTCGTCGGGCCTTCCGTCGCGAACAGAACTTGCGATGCGAACGCCGGCCTCTCGCGGGGAAGGTCCTGGCGGGATCCTCAAATGCCATCGGCGCCCATCACGGTGGAGGACCGTGGCAAGGGCGCCTTTGGCAGATCGTGCAAAACTCTCTCTTCAGTCTTGCCGTGGCGATTGTGCCGAAACAAGGGCCTGCGGCGCGCATGTCGTATCGGCGTCAGCGATCTTCAAGCCATTGGCTTAAAGAGGCGCCGTTAACCCGTCATCCGGCGACGCGCGGCTGTTGTCGCGCGCCCATCAGCCGCCATTGTTCGAGCGGGGCTCGGTTGCCGGGGCGTCGTCCTGCGGCGGCTGCTCGACGGCGGGCGCATCGTTCTCGCCACGGCCGGCGCCGGTCAGGCGCTGGCGCACGTCCTCGGCAATGTTTTCCGGCAGCAGCGCTACCAGCTTGGCACCGAGATTGTCGAGAACGGGCTTGGACTTGGCCTGCAGGATCCAGGCCGGCTGCTGCTCCGGCTTGACCAGCCAGTTGAAGAACAGCATGGCCACCACGATCAGCAGCACGCCGCGCGCGGCGCCGAAGACGAAGCCGAGCGTGCGGTCCAGCGCGCCGATGCGGCTGTCGATGATGAAATCGGCAATGCGCATGGTGATGAAGGACACGATGATCAGCGCCACCAGGAAGATGACGCCGGCCGCGCCGACCAGCGCGATGGTCGCGCTTTCGGTATATTGCTTGGCATAGGGCACGAGATAGGGGTGCAGGTAATAGGCCGCGCCAGCGGCGGCGACCCAGCTGGCGACGGACAGGACCTCGCGCGAGAAGCCGCGCACCATGGCGAGCACCGCTGAAAACAGGGCGACGCCCAGAACGATGCCGTCGAGAATGGTGATGGCCATGATGCTCCTTACTCCGAACGCTTCCGGCGGCAGTCCGAACAGGTCCGGCGGCCCCCACGGCGCCGGCCGGCATCTCCCCGGGGAGCTTGCGACCGCGCCGATCCATCTCTGTCTTCCGGCCGATCCTGATCGGATCTTGCTGGCCAGACGCAACAGGCCGCGGCGGACAATCCCGGCCACGGCCCCTTCCTGCAATCTCAAAAACGGCTGCAGCGCCCGAAGAAGCGCGCCGCCGGCTCTGTCAGTCGTCTTCCGCCGGTGTCAGCGCGGCGCGCGATCCGGCAATCTTGGCCACGAGGTCCGGCAGGCTCTCCATCTCGCTCCAGCGCTGGCCGGAACCCTTCGGCAGGTCGGCGGAGGCTGAGGGCAGGACGGCCTGTGAAAAGCCGAGCTTTTCGGCTTCCTTCAGGCGCTGTCCGGTCTGCGCAACCGGCCGGATGGCCCCCGACAGGCTGACTTCGCCGAAATAAACGCAATCCGGAGGAAGGGCAAGACCGGCAAGCGACGAAACCAGTGCGGATGCGACGGCAAGGTCGGCCGCCGGCTCAGCGATGCGGTATCCACCGGCGACATTGAGATAGACATCATGGCTGCCGAGCCGGACACCGCAATGGGCCTCGAGCACGGCGAGGATCATCGACAGGCGCGCCGAGTCCCAGCCGACCACCGCGCGGCGCGGCGTGCCGAGCGAGGTGGGCGCCACCAGCGCCTGCACCTCGACCAGCACCGGCCGCGTGCCTTCCATGCCGGCAAAGACGGCGGCGCCCGGCGCCTTGGCATTGCGCTCGCCCAGGAACAGCTCGGACGGGTTGGTCACCTCGCGCAGGCCCCGATCGCTCATCTCGAACACGCCGATCTCGTCCGTCGGGCCGAAACGGTTCTTCACCGTGCGCAGGATGCGGTAATGATGGCCGCGATCGCCCTCGAAATAGAGCACGGCATCGACCATGTGCTCGACCACCCGGGGGCCGGCGATCTGGCCCTCCTTGGTCACATGGCCGACCAGCACCACCGTCGCCCCGGTCTGCTTGGCGAAGCGGATCATCGCCTGAACCCCGGTGCGCACCTGGGTGACCGTGCCCGGCGCGCTGTCAACGATGTCGCTCCACAGCGTCTGGATCGAATCGATAATGACCAGATCGGGCCGCTTGCCGTCCGACAGGGTGGCGAGAATGTCCTCGACATTGGTTTCGGCGGCCAGCAGCACGCTGCTGTCGGCCGCGCCCAGGCGCTGGGCCCGCAGGCGCACCTGCGCCACCGCCTCCTCGCCCGAGACATAGATGATTCGGTGGCCCTGGCGGGCAAGGGCTGCGGCCGCCTGCATCAGGACGGTGGACTTGCCGATGCCGGGATCGCCGCCGATCAGCACCGCCGAGCCGCGCACGAAGCCGCCGCCGGTGGCCCGGTCGAGCTCGGAAATGCCTGTGGCGACGCGCGGCGCATCTTCCGCCTCGCCGTCCAGCGTGGTCAGCGCCACGGGGCGACCCTTCTTCGGCATCTTGCCCGGGCCGCCGCCGATGCCGGCGGTCGGATCCTCCTCGATCACCGTGTTCCACTGGCCGCAGCCCTCGCATTTTCCCACCCAGCGCGAGTGAACGGTGCCGCAGTTCTGACAGATGAAGGAGGGGCGGGCTTTCGCCATGGCGATGCTGGGCTTTCAAGAATGCCGGCGCTTGCCCTCGAAGACTGGGGGTATGCGGCCGCGGCAGGGAACGAACGAGGGAAGCCGCAGATCACGCGATCTCCTTTTGTTCTCATTTAGAGCAAGATTGCCGCCTTTCCAAGCGGCAATCGCTACCTCGTGAGACCCGTTCGCCGCGCTCAGTCCTCGGGGTCGAGATAGAGCCTGTCATAGCGATGGCCGAGACTGGTCAGGAGTTCGTAGTCGATCGTTCCGGCGGCGGCGGCCGCCTGGGTGATCGAAAGATTGGGGCCGAAGAGCTCGACATAGTCGCCGGCCCGCGCGCCCGGCACGTCGGTCACGTCGAACATGGTCAGATCCATGGTGATGCGCCCGATCTGGGGCACGCGCCGGCCGTGCAGAACGCCATGTGCGCCCTGTTCCAGCGCGCCGCGCAGCGGCACGCCGGCGCTCGATCCGCTGCGGTGAAAGCCATCGGCATAGCCGGCGCCGACGATGGCGATGCGGCTGTCGCGCGCCAGAATTGCCGCCGCGCCATAGCTGACGCTTTCGCCCGCTTTCGCCGCGCGGATTTGCAGGATGCGTGCCTCGGCGGTGACGACAGGCACCATGGCGTTGGTCGCCCCGTTGACCGCCTGGCCGCCATAAGTGGCGATCCCGGGACGGGTCAGGTCGAAATGATAGTCGGGGCCGAGATGTACACCGGCGGAATTGGCCAGACTCGCCTCGACGCCGTCAAAAGCTTCTGTCACCTGGCGGAAGAGGGCGAGCTGGCGGGCGTTCAGCGGATGGTCCGGCGTGTCGGCGCAGGCGAGGTGGCTCATGACCAGCACGGGCGAGAAGCTCGCCGGGCGCGCGGGGTCGTCTGCGAGCGCCAGCGCCTCTTCGGGGGAAAGTCCCAAACGGGTCATGCCGGTGTCGACATGAAGGGCGCAGGGATATTCCCCATGCTCTGCCAGCAGGGCCATGAAGAAGGCGAGCTGCTCTTCCGAATTGATGACGGGCACCAGCTCGTAATCGAAGAAGACCGGCTCCAGCCCTGGCCAAAGGCCCGAGAGCACGAAGATGCGGGCATCGGGCGCAAACGGCCTGAGCTCAGCGCCCTCCTGCGCCGTGGCGACGAAGAAATCGCGCGCGCCTGCGGCATAGAGCGTTTCGGCCACGGGCTCGATGCCCATGCCATAGGCGTTGGCCTTGACCACGGCGGCCGTGCGCGCGCGGCCGGACAGGCGCTGCATCTCCAGCCAGTTGGCCTTGATCGCGCCGAGATCGATGGTGGCGCGCAGGCAGGCGGCATCGAAGCCATCCTCGTCGAAGCCGGCGTCGTCGTCGCTGGGGAAAAAGGCGTCGGTCATGCTGAATGCCCTTTCAAGATCATGCGGACGGCGCGGCCTCTCCGGCCGCCATGGTTCTGCTTTATCACTTTTGTTCAAGACGCCTATGCGATGACGCGATAATCTCTCGTCATGCACAGCGTTTCCCAGGAGCAGGCCACCCATCAGCGGCCCCCGTCCGGTCAGGAGCAGGCCCGCTTCTGGCGCGATCCGCGATTCGGCAATATGGAATGCATGGCCGCGACCTTCGTCACCCATGAATTCCCGCCGCATGCCCACGATACCTTTTCCATCGGCGCCATCGAGGCGGGATCGCAAGTGGCGATGATCCGCGGGGAGCGCGAGGCGACGGGACCGGGCGCGCTCTACCTCATCAATCCCGGCGAGACGCATGACGGCCAGCCGGGCAGCGAGGGCGGCTATCGCTACCGCATGATCTATCCCGATGCCCGCTTTTTCTCCACCATCCTGGAGGAGGCCACGGGCAAGGCCTTTGCCGGCACGCCGAGCTTCAGCCGCCAGCTTCTCACCGACGCACCGCTCGCGGCGGCCTTCAACCGAGCGCATCAGGCGCTGGAAGCCGGCGCGAGCGCGCTGGAGGGGGAGGAGAGCCTCTACAGCGTGCTGCTTTCCACCTTCGCCCGCCATGGCAGCGCGGTGCTGACGCCATCGGGCGGCGCCGAGCCCGTGGCGGTGGCGCGGGCGCGTGACTATATCGCCGCACATTTCACCGAGGAGATCGGGCTGGAAGCGCTGGCGGCCACGGCCGGCCTCAGCCGCGCCCATCTCATCCGCGCCTTCCGCCGGCACTATTTCATCACGCCCCATGCCTATCAGACCGATCTGCGCATCCGGCTGGCCCGGCGCCTGCTGGGTGAAGGCACCACGCCTTTGGAAACCGCGCTGGCCTGCGGTTTCGCCGATCAGGCGCATCTCACCCGCCAGTTCAAGGCGCGCACGGGGCTGACGCCGGCGGTCTACCGGGCGGGATAGGCCAGGGCATCGGTTTGATGCGCTTAGAGCATCAGACTGAAAATCGTACGCAGTCCGATGCTCTAATTTTTTGTTTTTGCATCGGATTTTTCCGAAAACCGGTTCCCACTTTTCGGTCCGATGCTCTAGGCGCCTGCCGGTCCAGACGCGCAACGTCACTTTCCTTCAAGACCATCGACCGCCTCTCCGGCTAATCCTCCTCCCCGCGAATGGAGGGCCCGATGCAGACGGCAAGGCAGACGACAGATCAAACGACAAGAGCAGGCGGCGATATCGTCGCGGGACTGAAGACGATCCTGCCCATGCTGGTGGCCGTGGCCCCCATCGGGCTGGTCTTCGGCGCGGTGGCGGTGGGCAAGGGCCTGTCGCCGCTGGAGGCCATGGCGATGAGCGCGCTGGTCTTTGCTGGCGGCTCGCAATTCGTGGCCATGGATCTGTGGACCGACCCGCCGGCCTGGGCCGCCCTCGGCTTCGCCGCCCTTCTGGTCAATCTCCGGCTGATTCTGATGAGCGCCTCGCTGGAGCGGGCGGTGGCGGATTTTGCGCCCGCGCAGAAGCTTGCTGCCTTCGCCATCATGGCGGATGAGAACTGGGCGCTGGCCGAGGCCCGCAGCCGGCGCCAGAAGCTGACGCCCGCCTTCTATTTCGGCCTGTCTCTGCCCTTCTACGGCATGTGGCTGGTCTCGACCGCCGCCGGGGCGCTGCTCGGTGCCGTGATCGGCGACACGCGGCCGCTCGGGCTCGACTTCGCCTTTCCCGCCGTCTTCATCGTGCTGTTGATGGGGTTCTGGAAGGGGCGGCAGACCGGGCTGGTGCTGGCCGCCAGCGCGCTCGCCTCGATCCTCGTCCATGCGCTGCTGCCGGGCGCCTGGTATATCGCCGCCGGCGCGCTCGCCGGTCTCGCCGCCGCCTTCATCCCCCTGTCCAGGGAGCAAGTCGCATGACAATCGATCCCGCAACGCTCGCCACGATCCTCGCCATGGCCGCAGCCACGCTCGCCGCGCGGCTCGCCGGCGCCTTCCTGGTGCGGCGCATAACGCTGGGGCCGAAGCTGGAGCAGGCGCTGAACACTGTGCCGCCGGCAGTGCTCATGGCCGTCGTCGCCCCCACGGCACTGACCACGGGCCCGGCCGAAACCGCCGCCTGCGCCGTCACGGCGCTCGCCGCCCTGCGCCTGCCGATGCTGGCCGCCGCCACGGCGGGCGTGGTGACGGTGGCGGTGTTGAGGGCGCTTGGGTTTTGAGCTGGCTTTGTCGTGGAAAAGAATCGGGTGGGGTTGGATCTCACGCCGAGACCGCCGGTCGCCATTCGCGCGTGGCGTTGCGGGCCTCGTTGGCGCGCAGGGCTTCTTCCAGGGAGATGCCGTGACGGTTGGCGATGGCGCAGAGATAGATCAGCATGTCGGCCAGTTCGTCGGCCACCGCCAAGGCTGCGGCGCCCCCTTCGATCGGCATGCCGGTCTGCCGGCGCACGGCCTTGAACAGCTCGCCCAGTTCCTCGCCGAGCAGCAGGCATTTTTCAAGCGCGGTCTGCCGCGAAAAGCCGCGCTCGACCTCCATGTGGGCGACATAGGCCTGAACCGCATCGAGCGAAGCCTTGTTCTACAGCCTGTCCATCCGAATCGCCCCTGTTGATTGTTAGGGCAAAGCTTAGGCGGATTGGTTAACGCCCGCGTGACATCGGGGCCAAGTGACGTCGGGGCCGCCGGCGTGGCGGCCCTTAATTCGGCATCAGTGCTCCTCGTACTGGGTGAAGGAGGGGTCGGCGAGGTCGGCGAAGCGGGTGAATTCCGACTGGAAGGCGAGCTTCACCGTGCCGGTCGGCCCGTGACGCTGCTTGGCGATGATGACGTCGGCCGTGCCCTTGACCTTCTCCATCTGCATCTTCCACTCCTCGTATTTCGGGTCGAACTCGTCGCGCGGCTCCATGTTCTTCACGTAATATTCCTCGCGGAACACGAAGAGCACGACGTCGGCGTCCTGCTCGATCGAGCCGGATTCACGCAGGTCCGAGAGCTGCGGCCGCTTGTCCTCGCGGCTTTCCACCGCGCGCGACAGCTGGGAGAGTGCGATGATCGGCACGTTCAGCTCCTTGCCGAGCGCCTTCAGGCCGGTCGTGATCTGGGTGATTTCCTGCACGCGGTTCTCGTTGGACTTGCCCGAGCCGGTCATCAGCTGGACGTAGTCGACCACCAGCACGTCGAGACCGCGCTGGCGCTTCAGCCTTCGGGCGCGGGCGGACAGCTGGGCGATGGAGATGCCGCCGGTCTGGTCGATATAAAGCGGCACCTTCTGCATCATCTGGGCGCAGGCCACCAGCTTCTCGAAATCGGCCTCGGAAATGTCGCCGCGGCGGATCTTGGAGGAGGAGACTTCCGTCTGCTCGGAAATGATACGGGTGGCGAGCTGTTCCGACGACATTTCCAGCGAGTAGAAGCCGACGACGCCGCCATTGCGCGCCTTGTAGGAGCCGTCGGGCTGCACCTCGGGCTCATAGGATGCGGCGATGTTGTAGGCGATGTTGGTGGCGAGCGAGGTCTTGCCCATGCCGGGTCGGCCGGCCAGGATGA
Source organism: Xaviernesmea rhizosphaerae (assembly GCF_001938945.1). Classification (GTDB taxonomy): domain Bacteria; phylum Pseudomonadota; class Alphaproteobacteria; order Rhizobiales; family Rhizobiaceae; genus Xaviernesmea; species Xaviernesmea rhizosphaerae. Next base: position 112,307 of record NZ_MKIO01000025.1, on the reverse strand, counting down.
TCAAGTCCGAGCGCTGCAGGCCGCCCATCTTGCTGTCGAGCGACATGATGCCGGTGGAGATGCCGGAGAGATGGCCGTCGCGCTCGAAGGCGGCGCCGGCCATGTCGATGGCGAGCGCCACCGCATCGTTGAAGGACTGGAAGCCGCCATCGTAGCGGCCGGTCTCGGCCAGTTCGAACAGGCGCCGTTCGGCATCCTCGATCTGGCTCTGCGGCGGCATGTCCAGCGGCGCGTCATAGGCGATGTTGACCATGTCCTCGCCGATGGTGATCAGCGAGCGGCGAAGAGCGAGATCATAGATCGCCCTTCCGTAATCCTCGGCATTGATGATCGACACCGCGCCGCCTGCTAGCCGCGCCATATATTCCGAGATGGTCAGTTCGCCGACCTTCTCGTCCTTGAGGAAGGTCTTGATCGTCACGGGATTGGCGATCTTGCCCATGCGGATGATGTCGCCGGCGACCTCGAAAATCTTGCGGTGCAGCGGCTCGTAGAGATGGACCGGCTTCAGGAAGTCCGAGACGCGGTAATAGGCATCGTTGTTGACGAGGATGGCGCCGAGCAGGGCCTGTTCGGCCTCGATATTGTTGGGCGCCTCGCGGTGCATCGGCGAGGCCTGCTCCTTGGCGACCGCCTGCAGGCGGCGGGTTGCTTCGTTCACGGTCTTGATCCTCCTCGCAAGGCGGCTACATCGGCCCAGGTCCCGCGCGGGAACCATGGGAATGTCGCGACATCATCGTCTGCCGGCTCGCGCCGGCGGAAACGGCAACCCTGCGCCCCGCGACCCATCGAAGGTCGCCTGGTCGCGCGGTCCCGTTTCGGCATCGAAAAAGGGTAGCGGCGGGACGGCAGCCCGGTCAAAGCCCGAATGGGCCCTTTGCCGGTCATGACCGCTCTCCACAGGGCGATCGCGCATCCTGTGTGGGAAAGCGCGTGGGTCCCGTCCTGCCTCTTGACCTCTTCATAGCCGAATCGCCGGGGAGGTTCACGCTCTTTCTGCCGTCCTCTCTGTCACGGCTCGTCTTGCGGGCGCGGGCGAAAGCGGTTTCCCGTCCGGTGCCGTCAATTCAGGCTTTTGTCCTGGCGTTTTTCCGACAGAAGCTTCGCGCTCCCCTGTCAGATGCTCCAGCCGCCCTGCGTCGGCATCGCGGCGGCCCTGCGGACGGCGCATGAGTCGACCAGAAATCAGGGCTTGAAATCGTCAGTAAAGCTTATAAATGTTGCTCATATGATTAGTAGCCTAATGATTTTGAGTCATGACCCAGAAGATGCTCGACCGCGCGCTGTTTGACGCGCTCTCCCTCGTCAATCGCAAGCTGCGCTCGGCCTTCGATGCCCGCGCCCGCGCCCGCGGGTTGACGCTGTCGCGCGCCCGCACCCTCTTCATCCTCTTCCTGCAGGACGGCCCGTCGCAGCGGGAACTTGCCGACGCGCTCGACGTTGAAACGCCGACTGTGGTGCGGCTTCTGGACGGGCTGGAAGGACAGGGATTGATCGAGCGGCGGGCGGATGAAGCCGACCGGCGCACCAAGCGCGTCTATCTAACGGCGCATGGCCGCGCGGTGGCCGAGGAGGTGGAGGAACTGGCGCGCGAGGTCCGCGCCCAGGTGCTCCACGGCCTTGGTCCGGCCGAGCAGCGGCAGGCTCTCAACCTCATCGGCCGCATGGCGGACAATCTCGGCGCCATGGAAGCGCGTGCGACCGGGGTAGAGCCGATGAAGGCGAGGATCCTGGAAGAAGCTGCCCTGGAGGCGAGCAAATGAACGTCTTGCCTGCCCCCAATTCCTCCGAGGCGTCTGCTACGTCCTCTCCGGGCAACGCCGTGCCGGTGACTGCGTCGCAGGCAGCTGAGGTTCCGCAAGCCTGGAGCGCGTTCCTGCTGGTGCCGCCGCGCAGGGCGGCCATCTATGTCTTCGCCTCGCTCTTGATGTTCCTGACGCAGGGCCTGGGCATGAACCTGCTCACGGCCAATATCTACCAGCTGCAGGGTTCCTTTTCGGCCACCACCACGGAACTCGCCTGGCTGCAGGCCGTCTATATGGCGCCCTATGCGTCCTTTTCGGTCGCGCTGTTCAAGATCCGCTCGCAGTTCGGCCTGCGCCGCTTCGCCGAGCTCGGCATTCTCTGTTTCGTGGTGGCCTCGGCCGCCAATCTCTTCGTCTCGGACTATCATTCGGCGCTGGTGGTGCGCTTCATCTCCGGCTGTGCCGCAGCACCCCTGTCGACCATCGGCATTCTCTTCATGCTCGAGCCCTTCGCGCCGCAGCGCAAGCTGACGCTGGGCCTCAGCCTTGCTTTGATGAACACGCTGCTGTCGGCCCCGCTCGCCCGGGTGATCTCGCCGCATCTGATGGATCTCGGCGGGTTCCATGCGCTCTACACGCTGGAAATGGGCCTGGCGCTGATCGCGCTGCCGTTCATCTATCTCCTGCCGATGACGCCGCCGCCGCGCGTGAAGGTCATCCAGCCGCTGGATGTGCTGAGCTATTTCATCCTGGCGACCGGGCTGGGCTGCCTCGCCGTCGTGCTGGCGCTCGGCCGCTTCTACTGGTGGCTGGAAGCCCCCTGGCTCGGGGTGACGCTCGCCGTCTCTATCGGCTGTCTGACCCTGTTCGGCGTGATCGAACTCAACCGCGCCTCGCCCTTTCTCGATCTGCGCTGGGTGTTCAGCCGGCAGAACATGATGCTGGCCGCCGTGCTGATCGTGTTCCGCACGGTCTCCTCCGAGCAGAGCACGACGGCCTCCGGCCTCCTACAGCAGATCGGCCTGCTCAACGATCAGACCATGACGCTCTATGCGCTGGTCATGGTGGGGTCCGTCATCGGCGGCCTTGCCTGCGCCGCGCTGATGACCACGCGCCATGCCGATATCGCCCATCTGATCGCGCTCGTCCTGATCGGCGCCGGCGCCTTTCTCGATAGTCAGTCGACCGCGCTGACACGGCCGGAGCAGATGTATCTGAGCCAGGCGCTGATCTCGGCCGGGGCGGCCATGTTCCTGCCGCCGGCCATGTCGCGCGGCATGACGGCCGCCTTTGCCCGCGGTGCACCCTTCCTGGTCAACTTCATCATCATCTTCCTGTTCACCCAGAGCATCGGCAGCCTGATGGCCTCGGCCGCGCTCGGCTCCTTCGTCACCATCCGCGAGAAGTTTCACTCCAACCACCTGGTGGAACATCTCGTCCTGTCCAATCCGCTGGTGGCCAACCGCGTCTCCCAGCTCTCGGCGACCTATGGCAAGGTGATCGGCGATCCCGCGATCCTGAAGGCCGAAGGGCTGCAGCTCCTCGGCCAGCAGGCGACGCGCGAGGCTTATGTGCTGGCCTATAACGACACCTTCTTCGTGATCTTCGTCGTCTGCCTGGTCTCGCTGGTGGTGCTCATCGCCCATATGGCGTTCCGCGCGCTGAAGGCGCGGCGCGCGCCACCATCCGCGCTGGCTGCGGCGCCGTCCTCCGCCTGACGGCCTCGGCCATCCGCTTTCACTGCCTTCATGTCATGCCGAACCCTCGCCCGGCTCCGCCGCCCGTGCCCCCTGCAACCTTCAAGTCTGTGTCATGTCCAAGCTGTTTCGTTCGCCTGTCACCCTTCTGACCCTCGTCGCCGGCATCGCCGGCATTCTGCTGGTGCTCTATGCCTGGCGCCTGCCTCCCTTCGTCACCTCGGTGGAGACCACCGACAACGCCTATGTGCGTGGCTATGTCACCATGATGAGCCCGCAGGTCAGCGGCTATGTCGTGGAGGTGCCGGTGCATGACTACCAGCTCGTGCGCAAGGGCGAGGTGCTCGCCCGCATCGACGACCGGATCTACCGGCAGAAGCTGGCACAGGCGCAGGCGACGCTGCAGGGGCAGGAGGCGGCGCTGGCCAATTCGCGCCAGCAGGAAGCCTCCGCCCGCGCCAGCATCACCTCGGCCGAGGCGCAGGTCTCCGGCGCGCAGGCGGCCGAGCGGCGTGCGGAACTCGCTTCGCAGCGGGCCGAGCAGCTCAATGCCCGCTCGATTGCCGCCACCAGCGAGGTGGAGCAGGCCGAGGCGACGCTGCAGCAGGCCCGCGCCGCCACTGCGCAGGCCGGCGCCGCCGTCGAGGTCGCCAGGCAGAATCTTGCCACCATCATCGTCAATCGCGGCTCGCTGGAAGCAGCGGTGGAGGGCGCCAAGGCCAGCGTGGAGCTTGCCCGCATCGATCTCGACAATACCCGTGTCACCGCGCCCGGCGATGGCCGCGTCAGCGAGGTCGGCGTGCGCCTCGGCCAATATGTCACGACAGGCACGCAGTTGATGGCCGTCGTGCCGCGCGATCTCTGGGTGATCGCCAATTTCAAGGAGACCCAGCTCGACGGCATGCGCATCGGCCAGCCCGTCACCTTCAGCGTCGATGCGCTGAAGGGCCGGGTCCTGTCAGGCCATATCGAGCGATTCTCGCCGGCAGCCGGCTCGGAATTCGCCGTGATCCGGCCTGACAATGCCACGGGCAATTTCACCAAGGTGGCCCAGCGCGTCGGCGTGCGCATCGCCATCGAGCCCGGCCAGGCGCAGGCCGACCGGTTGGCGCCCGGCCTCTCCGTCGTCGTGCGCGTGGACAAGGCCGCCACCCCCGACCCGGCTTTCGCCGAGGCCAACGAAAACGGCCCGGCCATCGTTTCCGATGGGGCCGGGCCGGTCAGGCGCTGATAAAGGATCGGGGCGGTAGCAATAAAGCCATTCCGCCCCATCCTGATTATTCCTCGTCGCCGTCGAATTCGGCTTCGGGGTTGAAGAAGTCTTCCGGACGCAGCGCGTCTTCGTCCACGCCGTAGATGGCGTCGGCCGAGGTGAGGCTTTCGCCCTGGGCCTGGCGCTCGGCTTCGTCGGCGGAGCGGGCGACGTTGATCGTTACCTTGACTTCGACTTCCGAATGCAGATGCACGACGACTTCGTGCAGGCCGATCGACTTGATCGGCTGGTTCAGGTCGACCTGGTTGCGGCCGATGGTGAAGCCTTCGGCACCGACGATCTCGGCGATGTCACGGGCAGCGACCGAACCGTAGAGCTGGCCGGTTTCGCCGGCCGAGCGAACGATGATGAAGCTCTTGCCATCAAGCTGTTCGGCAACGGCCTGGGCTTCGCTCTTGCGCTCCAGGTTGCGGGCTTCCAGCGTGGCGCGCTCGGCTTCGAAGCGGGCCTTGTTGGCGGCGTTGGCGCGCAGGGCCTTGCCGGTGGGCAGGAGGAAGTTGCGGGCAAAGCCGTCGCGAACCTTGACGGTTTCGCCCATCTGGCCAAGCTTGGCCACGCGTTCCAGCAGAATGACTTGCATGGGTCTATCCTTTCGATCAGTCGGTTTCTTTGGAAGGGGAGCCGGCGGGCGAAAGCGCGATGGCGCGCCGTGTATCGACCAGGCCGGAAACGAGGAAGAAGATCAGCGGCACCGTGAACAGCAGCACCGAGAGATAGGCGAAGAACAGCGCCGGCAGCCGCCAGGACTTGCCGCACGTGCGGAAATGGAAGGCGGCGAAGCCCGACAGCACGAAGCCCGCGCCGAAGGTGCCGCAGAGCAGGGCGCCGATGATCGCCGCCATGCCGCCGAGGAAGGTCATGGCCAGACCGGCCAGGAAGATGAAGATCGCATAGCGGTTCATGCGCAGCGCCGAGGGCATGTCCTCACGCGGGCGCAGGTTGCGGCCCGAGGTCTGGACGACGCGGCTGGCGAAATAATAGGCGGCAAACAGCATCAACACCCAGATCGCGCCCTGCACCAGCGGCAGCACCAGCGCGAACAGCGCCTTCATCTGCGCCAGCGCGTCGGGCTCCGGGGCATAGAGCGGATCGCTCTCCTTCAGCGTGTCGATCAGCATGTCGATCATGCGGTCGGACGCCGCGCCGTCATAGCCGATCACCATGCCGACGACGATCATGCCCAGCGTGACGAGAATGGCGAGCTGGGTGAGAATATCAGACAACGGATACCAGGCGAGCGCGCCGGCGGGACCGCCGATCTCCTCGGCCGGGCGGCCGAGATTGGCGAGATGGCTGAGCCAGGCGGCCGGCACCAGCGTCACGGCCAGGATGAGCAGCGAGAAGAGCGGCGAGACGGCGATGGCGCCGATTGCGGCAGCGGTCAGCACGGACAGAATGGCTGCGGCATTGCCCCAGCCAAGACCGGCGATCAGCACGGGCAGGGCGGACGCGGCATAGAGCACGATCGCGAATGCCGACGGCGAACTGGCGCCCAGCGACAGAAACGCTGCGGTCACGCCGGCCAGAAGGCCGACCAGAACGGATGTCCGGTTGAGGTTCGTCACGGGGTCGCTGTCCTGCGTCTTGCAGTTAGGGGATCGCTATCCCCAACATGGGATTTCAGGCCGAGTGGACTTGCCGGCGGCCTTGAGGGTTCCGATCCGCGCCCAACGCGGAAGGGGAGGATCCGGGCAGCGCCAAAGCGCCGCCCGGACCGGATCATGCTTTACGAAACGACGTAGGGCAGCAGGCCGAGGAAGCGGGCGCGCTTGATCGCCTGGGCGAGTTCGCGCTGCTTCTTCTGGGAAACGGCCGTGATGCGGGACGGAACGATCTTGCCGCGCTCGGAAATGTAGCGCTGCAGGAGGCGGATGTCCTTGTAGTCGATCCGCGGCGCATTGGCGCCCGAGAAGGGGCAGGTCTTGCGACGGCGGTGGAACGGACGGCGTGCCGGAGCGGAGGAAACGTCAGCCATAATCACTAAACTCCTTTATGCGCGGTCTTCGCGCGGACGGCGCGGACGGTCTTCGCGGTCACCATCGCGGTTGTCACGACGAGGACGGTCGCCGAAGCTGCGCTCCGGACGGTCGCCATCGCGGCGCGGACGGTCGTCACGGTCGCGCTTCTGCATCATGGCAGAGGCGCCTTCCTCGTGCTTCTCGACGGCGATCGTCATGTAGCGCAGGACGTCTTCGCTGATGCGCATCTGGCGCTCGACTTCATGAACGGCCGGCGCCGGAGCGTCGATGTCCATGAGCACGTAATGCGCCTTGCGGTTCTTCTTGATGCGGTAGGTCAGGGACTTGAGGCCCCAGTTCTCGACCCGGCCGACCTTGCCGCCATTGGCTTCGATCACACCCTTGTACTGCTCGACGAGGGCATCGACCTGCTGTGCGGAAATGTCCTGGCGGGCCAGGAACACGTGTTCATAAAGAGCCATTGAGGCTTGCCTTTCTTGCTTTGATCACACCCGGTTTCGGCGGCTAAGCCTCAACGACTGTTCTTAAGGGCTGCGTGAGCCGGCAAGAAAGAAGTTGGTATCGAGACGGTCGAGAGCGGAGACACGGGAGGCTCGGACCTTCTGGTCCCTGTCGACGGTGTCGGGGAAAGATCCCGGCGCCCATCGGCCCTCCGTTCAGCCACCAGCCAGAAGACCGGGTGTTTCGAACAGCGCGGCTTATACGCGCCTTTTGAGAAAAAGCAAGACCTCGCGGGCTTTCTGTTCCGCGAGGTCTGTCATTCATCCGTGCCGGGCTCTTCGATTTCCGGCGCTGATGCCTGCTTCTCTGCCTCACACTCTGTTCAAGAATTGCCATTTGCAGGCTGCCAACGGCGATTATTGGACAGACTGTTAGATCGGCATCGGATAGTCGCGGTGAATGGCGGCGATCCCGGCCAGCACATCGTCCGAGAGTGTGATGTCGGCGGCATCGATCGCCTTGGACAGATGCTCCATCGTCGTCGCGCCGATGATGGCCGAGGTCATGAAGGGGCGCGTCAGGCAGAAGGCGATGGCGAGCGTGGCCGGATCGATGCCATGCTTGCGGGCAAGTTCGACATAGGAGCGCACCGCCGGCTCCTGGCGCGGAGTGTAGCGCCCGCCGAGATCGCCATTGATCGACAGGCGGCTGCCCTCGGGCACGGCGCCATCGAGATATTTGCCCGTGAGCAGGCCGGCCGCGAGCGGCGAATAGGCCAAGAGGCCGACATCTTCATGGCGCGACAGCTCGGCGAAGTCGAGGTCGAAGGGGCGATAGAGCAGGTTGTACTCATTCTGCACCGTGGCGATGCGCGGCAGGTCGTGGCGCTCGGCCAGGGTCAGCATGGTCTGCGTGCCCCAGACCGTGTCATTGGACAGGCCGACGGCGCGAATGCGGCCGGCCTTCACATGGGCGTCGAGCGCCTCCAGATTTTCCAGCATCTCGTCGCGGGCCCGCGCGGCGCCGGGATCGGCGAAGGGGTCGTAGGTCCAGGCGCGGCGGAAATGATAATGCATGCGATTGGGCCAGTGCAGCTGGTAGAGATCGACATAGTCTGTCTTCAGCCGCTTCAGGCTTTCTTCCAGCGCGGCATTGATCGAGGCCGGGCTGATCGGCGCATTGTCGCGGATATAGTCGCGGCCCGGGCCTGCCACCTTCGTGGCCAGGATGATGTCCTCGCGCCGGCGTGTGGACAGCCAGTCGCCGATGATGCTTTCCGTGTCGCCATAGGTTTCCGGGCCGGGCGGCGTGGTGGGGTAGAGTTCGGCCGTGTCGAAGAAGTTGACGCCGCGCTCCAGCGCGTAATCCATCTGGCGGAAGGCTTCCTGCGGCGTGTTCTGCGTGCCCCAGGTCATGGTGCCGAGGCAGATTTCGGAGACGACCAGATCGGTGCGGCCAAGTCGGTGGGTTTTCATGAGGCGGGATTCCGGTTTTGGGACGGGCGGGCAGTGACCCTGGGAGAGGCGGGCCGAATTCAGGCCGCCAGAATTTAGGCCGGTTTGTGCGCAGCACAAGACGGCTTTCCGATATTCGCCGACAAGCGCATTCCTCATGCAGGGCGCGGGCAGAAGATCAGGCGGTCAACAGCGCGCCCGCATGCCGCTCCGGCGCGTGCCCGAGACGCTCTCCCCTTGACTCTCGGGCCGCGCATGTGAATTGACAGGAAAAACCAGGGAGACACGCCAATGGCACTTGCATTCACCTTTCCCGGCCAGGGCAGCCAGTCTGTCGGCATGGGTCGCGAGCTGGCGGAGGCCTTTCCCGAGGCGCGCGCCGTGTTCGAGGAAGTGGACGACGCGCTGGGGGAAAAGCTCTCCGACATCATCTGGAACGGCCCGGAAGATCAGCTGACGCTGACCGCCAATGCCCAGCCGGCACTGATGGCCGTGTCCATGGCCATCATCCGCGTGCTCGCCGCGCAGGGCTTCGATCTCTCCGACCGCGTTGCCTATGTCGCCGGCCATTCGCTCGGTGAATATTCGGCGCTGTGTGCCGCCGGCACCTTCTCGCTGGCCGATACCGCCCGCCTGTTGCGCATTCGCGGCAATGCCATGCAGGCCGCCGTGCCGGTCGGCACCGGCGCCATGGCTGCCGTGATCGGCCTTGAGGATGCGGCGCTTGCCGAGATCTGCGCCGAGGCGTCGGCCGAGGGCCCCTGCCAGATCGCCAATGACAATGGCGGCGGGCAGATCGTCATCTCCGGCGCCAAGCCGGCCATCGAGAAGGCTGCAGCGCTTGCCTCCGAGCGCGGCGCCAAGCGCGCCCTCCTGCTGCCCGTCTCCGCGCCCTTCCACTCCGCGCTGATGGCGCCGGCCGCTGACGCCATGCGCGCCGCGCTGGCCGAGGTCGAGCGCCATGATCCGGTGGTGCCGCTGATCGCCAATGTCCGCGCCGCGCCCGTGACGAGCGCCGACGCGATCGTCGACCTCCTGGTCGAGCAGGTGACCGGCCAGGTGCGCTGGCGCGAGAGTGTCGCCTGGCTCGCCGCCAACGGCGTGACCGAGCTTTATGAAGTCGGCGCCGGCAAGGTGCTGACCGGTCTGGCCAAGCGCATCGACAAGACGCTTGCGCCTAAGACCCTTTCCTCGCCCGCCGAGATCGAGGCGGCGCTCAACAGCCTGACTGCGTGAAGGAACAAGACCATGTTTGACCTGACCGGCCGCAAGGCCCTCGTCACCGGCGCGACCGGCGGCCTCGGCGAAGAGATTGCCCGCGCCTATCACCAGCTCGGCGCCACTGTCGGCCTGCATGGCACGCGCCAGGAAAAGCTCGAGGCGCTGGCCGCCGAGCTCGGCGAACGCGTCCATATTTTTCCGGCCGACCTGTCGAACCGCGATGCGGTCAAGGCGCTGGGCGAAAAGGCCGAGAGCGAGCTCGGCGGCGTGGATATCCTCGTCAACAATGCCGGCATCACCAAGGACGGACTGTTTGTGCGCATGAGCGATGCGGACTGGGATGCGGTCCTCGAGGTCAATCTCACCGCCGTCTTCCGGCTGACGCGCGAGCTGACCCATCCGATGATGCGCCGCCGCCATGGCCGCATCATCAACATCACCTCGGTCGTCGGCGTCACGGGCAATCCCGGCCAGGCCAATTATTGCGCCTCCAAGGCCGGCATGATCGGCTTTTCCAAGTCGCTCGCCCAGGAAATCGCCACGCGCAACGTCACCGTCAACTGCATCGCCCCCGGCTTCATCGAGAGCGCCATGACCGGCAAGCTCAACGACAAGCAGAAGGAAGCGATCCTGGGCGCCATCCCGATGAAGCGCATGGGCAAGGGCGGCGATATCGCCGCCGCCGCCGTCTATCTCGCCTCTGACGAGGCCGGCTATGTCACTGGCCAGACGCTGCATGTGAATGGCGGCATGGCGATGATCTGATAGACGCCGCCATGCCCTGCCGCATGCAGGGCATGGCGCGTCTCTGAGAAACTGCGCAAATTCAATGTTGAGCAAGCTCCAAACGTTGATTTTCCGGCTTTGCGCCGCAGTTAAACCGTGTTAAGCGGGCCGTGGTTGCCTTGGGTAGCCGAAGGAAGATGTGAAGTTTACGCCGCTTCGGCAGTTGCGTTTTTGCCGCTCTTCCGCGTGGAACGATTGTCTTGGGGACCATCCCGGTCCTTTGGGCGTTAACAGACTTGCGGTGATCTCCGATCGCCGACGAGAGAAACAAAGGTCGAGGAAATCCGACATGAGCGATATTGCAGAACGCGTGAAGAAAATTGTTGTTGATCATCTTGGCGTCGATGCTGAAAAGGTCACCGAAGGTGCCAGCTTCATCGATGATCTCGGCGCGGACTCGCTCGACACGGTCGAACTCGTCATGGCTTTTGAAGAAGAGTTCGGCGTTGAAATCCCCGATGATGCCGCTGACTCGATCCTGACCGTCGGCGACGCCGTCAAGTTCATCGAGAAGGCCCAGGCCTAACAGGCCGCCTTCCTTTGTCTCCTGATCGATGAAGGCGGGGACAGTGCGCTCCGCCTTCTCCTCTGCAGGGCTCCCGCCATTCCGTGCTACGGCAGGGGATGGAAGGCCGCTTCAAGCCGAACCTGTTCTGGTGCGCGCGCAAGTGTCGCTGTTCTCAGGGCCAAGCTTTGCGGGGATCGTCCTGCAGGCGAACGGCCAGCGGTCCGGCCCTCTCGCTTGAGCACCGGCTTTTCGGCTTCCGATCTTGATATGTTATGAAGGTGGATCGCGAAGAATGAGACGCGTCGTCATCACCGGGACCGGTATGGTGTCTCCCCTGGGTTGCGGCACCGAGGTGTCCTGGTCCCGCTTGCTGGCTGGCGGCAATGCCGCACGCAAGGTGACGGAATTCGAAGTCGAGGATCTTCCGGCCAAGATTGCCTGCCGCATTCCCTTCGGCGACGGCTCGGACGGCTCGTTCAATGCCGACGACTGGATGGAGCCGAAAGAACAGCGCAAGGTTGATCCCTTCATTCTCTACGGTGTGGCCGCCGCCGACATGGCGCTGGCCGATGCCGGCTGGCATCCCAAGACCGACGAGGACCAGATCGCCACCGGCGTTCTGATCGGTTCGGGCATTGGCGGCCTCGAAGGCATTGTCGATGCCGGTTACACGCTGCGCGACAAGGGTCCGCGCCGCATCTCTCCCTTTTTCATTCCCGGCCGCCTGATCAATCTCGTCTCGGGCCATGTGTCGATCCGCAACAAGCTGCGCGGTCCGAACCACTCCGTGGTCACCGCCTGCTCGACCGGCGCCCATGCCATCGGCGACGCGGCGCGGCTGATCATGCTCGGCGATGCCGATGTCATGGTGGCCGGCGGCGCCGAATCGCCGATCTGCCGTATCTCGCTCGCCGGCTTTGCTGCCTGCAAGGCCTTGTCGACGCAGCACAACGATGATCCGCAGAAGGCCTCGCGCCCCTATGACCGCGACCGCGACGGCTTCGTCATGGGCGAGGGCTCCGGCATCGTCGTGCTGGAGGAGCTCGAGCATGCCAAGGCGCGCGGCGCCAAGATCTATGCCGAAGTGGTCGGCTATGGTCTGTCGGGTGATGCCTTCCACATTACCGCGCCTTCCGAGGACGGGGATGGCGCCTATCGCTGCATGGCGATGGCGCTGAAACGAGCAGGCCTTGCGCCGTCCGACATCGATTACATCAATGCGCACGGCACCTCGACTATGGCCGACACGATCGAGCTTGGCGCGGTGGAGCGTCTGGTCGGCGATGCCGCCTCGAAGATCTCCATGTCCTCGACCAAGTCCGCCATCGGCCATCTTCTGGGCGCGGCTGGCGCCGTCGAGGCGATCTTCTCCGTCCTGGCGATTCGCGACAATGTTGCCCCGCCGACGCTCAATCTCGACAATCCCGATGTCGAGACGGCGATCGACCTGATTCCGCATCAGGCCCGCAAGCGCGAAGTCAATGTCGCTTTGTCGAATTCCTTCGGCTTTGGCGGCACCAATGCCTCGCTGGTCCTGCGCCGTTACGAAGGCTGACACCGCCACATCGAAAGAGGATCGGGCCGCCACGCTTGCTGTCGCGGCCCTTTTTGTTTTTGGCGTGGGGAGCATCGGTCCGGAAGCGGGAACCGATTTTCGGAAAAATCCGACGCGAAAACAGAGATTTGGAGCATGAGACTGGGGATGATTTTCGCTCCGATTCTCAGGCATTTTCTGCCGGCAGCGGGTTTCGTCATCAACGATTTGTAAAACACTGTTGCAAATGGGCATCGAAATGTGAATGCTCCCGCCGGCATCCTGCTTTTGCCGCATTGCTCGGATCAAGCTCGGCCAGGGGTGGTGACGCTTGCTGGCAACGGGCTGTCTTTTGCCCGGCGCGGCTGAAGCCGATGCCGGCCCGCAGGGCAGGGTGAAAAGCTAAAGCCGAAGCGCCCTTGTGCGCGTTCATGGCGCCGAATGCGCCTCTGTGAGGCGGCCGGCGGCTGCTTGCCGGCCACACCGCCGTCGTCCCGGACAGTTGGAGTTCGCATCGGGGCGCGGCTCAAGGAAGGATGCGAACTCCAGGGTCAGGATATCAGTGAGCGACGTGAACGAGACCAGCGCCGCCCCGGCAAGCCGGGAGACCGGGACGAGCCAGGGGCCGATCGTGCCGAAATCGCCGACCGAGGCCTTGCGCCCGGAAAAGGTGCCGCAGCCGCCCCGCCGCTCGAAGAACGCCAAGAGCCAGCTGGTCATCTTCCTCAACTTCCTGATGACCGTCATCGTTTTCGTCACGATCGCGGCGGCTGGCGCGCTTTATTATGCGATGTCGAGCTATGAGGCGCGCGGTCCGCTGCAGGCCAACACCAATTTCATCGTGCCCAACGGCGCCAGCATCGTGCAGATCGCCAACAGTCTCGAGCGCAACAGCATCGTCTCCGACGCCCGCGTCTTCCGCTTCATGTCCGAGGCCTATCTCGACAAGGAAACGCTGAAGGCCGGCGAATATGAGATCAAGGCGGGCGCCTCGATGCAGGAGGTGATGGAGCTTCTGAAGTCGGGCAAGTCGATCCTCTACTCGACCTCGCTGCCCGAAGGGCTGACCGTGCGGCAGATGTTCGACCGTCTGTCGGCCGATCCTGTGCTCGAAGGCGACCTGCCGCGCGAATTGCCGCCGGAAGGCTCGCTGCGGCCCGACACCTACAAGTTCTCCCGCGGCACCAAGCGCGCAGAGATCATCGCCCAGGCGCGCGCCGCGCAGGCGACGCTGGTCGAGCAGATCTGGGCCAAGCGCGACCCGAGCCTGCCGATCAAGTCGCGCGAGGATTTCGTCGTGCTCGCCTCGATCGTCGAAAAGGAAACCGGCATTGCCGACGAGCGCTCGCGCGTCGCCTCCGTCTTCCTCAACCGGCTGGAAAAGGGCATGCGGCTGCAGTCGGATCCCACGATCATCTATGGCATTTTCGGCGGCGCCGGAAAGCCGGCCGACCGGCCGATCCTCAAATCCGACCTGGACAAGAACACGCCTTACAACACCTATCTGATCAAGGGCCTGCCGCCGACGCCGATCGCCAATCCCGGCCGTGCGGCGCTTGAAGCCGTCGCCAATCCCTCGCGCACGAAGGACCTCTATTTCGTGGCCGACGGATCGGGCGGCCATGTCTTCGCCGCCACGCTGGACGAGCACAATGCCAATGTCCGGCGCTGGCGCAAGCTGGAGGCCCAGCGCAACCTGCCGGCCGATGCCAAGCCGGAAGGCACCGTTCCCGCGCAGTGAGCGGCGCCTGCGACATAGGCGGGGAGGGGCGCCAGTGCTCCCTCCCGGCCTCGCTCCCTCGCGGCGCGTCGGCGGCCGTCATCAGCTGAAGGCCGCTTGTGGTGTGCATCCCTCTCCGCTTCCTCTTTCGGCGAACGCCGCTGTGGAGTAAGAGCATGCCGGAAAGCCAGGCTGGCCATGCGCTGAGCGGACGGACAGGGGCGCGGCCTTTTGCACTCCCCATGTTCCGGCGGCGGATGCGACGCCCCCTTGCTAACCCCCGGGGCGCGGTCCTTGCCGCCCGATCTCTGCCGCGCCGAAGACCGACGCAGCCCGCCTGACAGCATGAGGAGACGACATGGCGCTACAATCCATGACAGGCTTTGCCCGCAGCGAAGGCACCAGCGGCCGCTTTCGCTGGGCCTGGGAAATGCGCTCGGTCAATGGCAAGGGGCTGGATCTGCGCCTGCGGCTGCCCGGCGGCGCCGAGCACCTGGAAGGTGACATCCGCCGCATGGCGGGCGAGGTGCTCTCGCGCGGCAATCTGCAGATCGGTCTGACGCTCGCTGCGCTGGAGCCGGGCGTCGAGCCTGTGATCAACCGCGAGGCGCTCGCGGCGATCGAGCGGCTGCGCGCCGAGCTCGGCGATCTCATCGATCCCGCACCCCTGCGGCTCGACACGATTCTCGGTCTGCGCGGTGTCGTCGAGTTTCGCGAGCGGCAGGACAGCGAAGAAGAGCGCGCGACGCGCGATCTCGCCGTGCTTGACGGCTTCGCCCATGCGCTGGGCGCGCTGACGGCCATGCGCGAAAGCGAGGGCGCCGCACTTCTGGCGGTGCTCTCCAGCCAGCTCGACCGCATCGGCACGCTCGTCGAAACGATCGAGGTCGACCCCTCCCGCTCCGTCGCCGGCATCTCCGCCCGGCTGATGCAGCAGCTTGCCCTTCTGAGCGACCATGCCGCTACGCTGGACGGCGATCGTCTGCATGCCGAAGTGGCGCTACTGGCGGCCAAGGCCGACATTCGCGAGGAGCTCGACCGTCTCACGGCCCATGTGGCGGCCGCGCGCGGGCTTCTTGCGGCCGGTGGCCCGGTCGGGCGCAAGCTGGACTTCCTTTGCCAGGAATTTAACCGGGAAGCGAATACCATCTGCTCGAAATCCTCCTCGGCCGCCGTCACCGCCGCCGGCGTGGAACTGAAGGTCGTCATCGACCAGTTCCGCGAGCAAGTTCAGAATCTGGAGTAGCCATGAGCCCTGCCGCCCCTTCCTCGACGCCCAAGGTCCAGATCCCGCGCCGCGGGCTGATGCTGGTGATTTCCTCGCCCTCCGGCGCCGGCAAGTCGACCATCGCGCGCAATCTCCTGGAGGATGATCCCGAGATGAGCATCTCGGTGAGCGTCACCACGCGCCAGCGCCGCCCGAGCGAGATCGAGGGCCGGCACTATTTCTTCAAGACGATCCGCGAGTTCGAGGGGCTGCGCCAGACCGACGCGCTGCTCGAATGGGCCGAGGTCCACGGCAATTTCTACGGCACCCCGCGCGAGCCGGTGGAACAGGCGATGGCCGAGGGACGCGACATGCTGTTCGACATCGACTGGCAGGGCGCCCAGCAGCTGCAGCAGAAGATGCCCGACGACATCGTCTCGATCTTCATCCTGCCGCCGACCATGGCGGAGCTGCAGTCACGCCTGCACCGGCGCGCCGAGGATACGGCCGAGGTGATCGCCACGCGGCTGGCCAATTCCCGCGCCGAGATCCAGCACTGGAAGGAATACGACTATATCGTCGTCAACGAGGATCTCGACCGCGCCTTCGCATCGGTCAAGGCGATCGTCGCCGCCGAGCGCATCCGCCGCATCCGCCGTCCCGGCCTCGTTCCCTTCGTGCAGGGGCTTTTGGACGAGGTTCCTGTCCTGGCCTGAGGGTGTCAGCGGTTCGTGCAGGCCTTCAGGCGCTCCGTTCCGCCCCAGGCAGCCAGCGCCGCCTCTCCGGCGATCCTGATGCGCTCGGCGGTATAGGGTGGCTTCATCGCGGCTTTTGGAAGAATGACGACCCCTGCATTGCGAACGGCATAACCATAGGTGTCCCGGCGGGACTTGGGGTCGTCGCTCCGCTTGAGGAGCGCTTTCGCCACGGCAATCGATCCTTCCGACAAACCCAGGCGGGGGCCTCTGTCGCCCACGATCGCATAGACCACCGTATCGTTCGTCGGATTGTAAAGAGCCGCGAGATCACCGACGCCCACGCCACGCTTCGTGAAGTTTTCAGCGCCGGGATAGATGATGAAGGGTACGGTGAGGGCATCCAGCCAGTGCGCGGGATCACAACGGTCCTTGCTCGGATCTGCTGCAAGCGCTGTCGTCGAAACGAAATAGCCGGCATGCGGGCCCGAGGAAATGGTGCAAGGCACGCCGCTGGCCTTCGTTGCAACTGCATAAAATTCGATCTTCGGTTTGCCGGGCTCAGTCCAGTGATCTTTGGCCTGGTTGAAGGCCGCAATAAGCTGGGAGCATTTCCGCCAGTCCAAAACTGTCCCGTCCGGCAGCTTTGCATTCGCACCATTGCAGATCGTGTTGATCGCCAACCCCTTGCCGCCCGCGGGATCATCCGGGTGATAAGACGTTGGCGCTCCGTCCGTGTTGACCGCCATCGGTGCCTTGAAGGCGATCGCAGTCTGGTCGCCATAGACCGGCGTCACATCGTCCCTTGTCTTATGATTGAAAGCCAGCGGAAGACTGCAATCCGCAGCAAATCCAGCGGTGGCAAGAAAATAAGCGCATGCAAAGCTCAATCGTTTTGCCAATGCCCGCATGATGATCTCCATCCGGGAAGGAAATGCGAAATCAGAATGCGTTAATCGGGACAGATTTGCAACTATAAGAAGTTTCAGATCGCTGGAATTTTCAATATTGCGATGAGCGGCAAGGCGTCATGGTGACAGCGCGCGCGAAATAACAGCCGGTACGCTGGTTTTTTCCAGATATTTACAAGGCGTTGGCCAGCGCGACGAATTCCTCGACCGACAGCGTCTCGGCGCGGCGCTGCGGGTCGATGCCGACTTTTGCGAGCAGGGTCTCGCCGCCGAGCGGCTTCAAGCTCTGGCGCAGCATCTTGCGGCGCTGGCCGAAGGCGGCGGCGGTCACGCGTTCGAGCGTTTCGGCGCGCGCCGCCATCGGCTCGGCAATCGGCGTCAGATGCACGACGCTTGATGTGACTTTCGGCGGTGGGCTGAAGGCCTGAGGCGGAACGTCGAAGGCCATGCGCGCCTCCGTCCGCCAGCCGCAGAGCACGCCCAGCCGGCCGTAATGATCGTCATCGGCCTCGGCCACGATCCGCAGGCCCACTTCCCGCTGGAACATCAGCGTCAGCGACTGCCAGAAGGGCGGCCAGGTGCGCGGCAGCAGCCAGTTGATCAGCAATTGCGTGCCGACATTGTAGGGCAGGTTGGCGATGATGCGCACGGGTCCATCGACCGTGGCCGTCAGGGCCTCGAAATCCGTCTTCAGCGCATCGCCCTCGATCACCTCGAGCCGGCCGGGATAGTGGTCGGCAATCTCGGCCAGCGCGGGCAGGCAGCGGGCGTCGCGCTCCACTGCGATCACCTTGGCGGCGCCGAGCGACAGGATCGCGCGGGTGAGGCCACCGGGGCCGGGGCCGACCTCGAACACGGTCACGCCCGCGAGCGGCCCGGCGGCGCGGGCGATCTTCTGTGTCAGGTTGAGGTCGAGCAGGAAGTTCTGGCCCAGCGCCTTCTTCGCGTCGAGCCCGTGGCGCGCGATCACGTCGCGCAGCGGCGGCAGTCCGTCGATGGCGGCCATCAGCGTTGCGCCCCGGACGGCGCTCGTCCCGCGGCATTGTCGGCCAGCTTGCGCGCGATCATCAGCGCCGCCATCAGGCTGTCCGGCCGCGCCGTGCCGGTTCCCGCCAGCGAGAAGGCCGTGCCGTGATCGGGCGAGGTGCGGATGAAAGGCAGGCCGAGCGTGGCATTGACACTGTCGTCGAAGCCCAGCGCCTTGGCCGGGATCAGCGCCTGATCGTGATACATGCAGATCGCCACGTCATAGGCCTCGCGCGCGCGGTCGTGGAACATCGTATCGGCCGGCAGCGGCCCCGAAATCGCCATGCCCTCTGCCAGGAGCTTTTCGATGACGGGGCGGATGATGGCATCGTCTTCCCGGCCGATCGTGCCATTCTCGCCGGCATGGGGGTTGAGCCCGGCAATGGCCAGGCGCGGGGCGGGCAGGGCGAAGCGGGTGACGAGGTCGCGCGCGGTAACACGGATGGTGCGCTCCAAAAGCTCCGGCGTCAGCGCGGCGGGCACGTCGGCAAGCGGAATGTGGATCGTCACCGGCACGGCCTTAAGCTTCGGCCCCGCCAGGAGCATCACCGGCAGGAGCGGCGCGCCCACGGCCTTCTCGCCGAGATCGGCCAGAAACTCCGTATGGCCGGGAAAGCCGAAGCCGGCGGCATAGAGCACGGATTTGGCGATCGGGTTGGTGACGACGGCGGCCGTCTCGCCCGCAAGCGTCAGCGCGACGGCCCGGCGGATCGCCTCGATCACCGGCTCGGCATTGGCGGAATCCGGATGGCCGGGCACCACAGGCTGCGGGCAGGGCAGCGGCAGCACCGGCAGGGCCTCGGCGAAGAGCGCGGCCGCCTCTCCCGGCCCAGCCGCGCGCACCGGCACGTCCAGCCGCAGCAAGGCCGCACGCTCAGCCAGAGCCTGTGGGTCGCCAAGGAACAGGAAGGCGGGAAGACCCAGAGAAGCGCGGCGCGTCCACAGTGCCAGCGTCAGGTCTAGACCGACGCCGGCGGGATCGCCCATGGTGAGGGCGAGCGGTGCCCCGGTCCTGACGGTCATGATCTGCCTGTTACTTGTTGACGATCTGCGCCTTCTTGCGCAGCTCTTCCACGAAGCGGACGCTGTTGGGGTCCTCGTCGCCCTTCTTCTTGGACTCGAGATCCTCGGCGCGGAACACGATCTCCGCCGCCGCATCGTCCGACACTTCGCGCTTCTTGCACACGGCGAGATATTCGACGCCCTTGTCGGTTACGAGCGTTGTCGTCACCTGGCCCTGTTCGGTCTTCTCGATCAGCGGCTTCCATTCCGCCGGCAGTTCCTGCGAGACCATGCGGCCGAGATCGCGCACGGAGACATCGAGCATGGTGGCGGCAAAGACCTTGGCCTGCTCGCAGCCCGGATATTTCGGGCGGGAGGCGTTCGCCTCGGCCTGGCGCTTGGAAAGGATCGCATTGCGCCGGGCTGCCGGCACGACGAAGATGATCTGCTGCAGATAATATTCGGTGGTCACCGGCTTCTTGCCGCCGTTTTCCTGCATGCGCTTGACGAGTTCCTCGTTCGACAGGCGCTTGCCGCCGCCATAGCGCGCATTGACCACGCGCGGCCAGCTCATGCTGACGGCGACATATTGCTTGAAATGGTCGAGGCCGACGCCGGCCTTGTCGAGGATCATGCTGAGCTGCGGCACGGTGAGCTTGTTGCCCGCGGCAAAGCGCTTGACGGCGCCATCCACATCATCGGTGGAGACGGACATGCCGACGCGCAGGATCTCCTGGCGCTTCAGCACTTCGTCGATGAGCTGCTGGCGGGCCGCGGCCTCGCCGCCCTGCGCCTTCTGCAGCCGCATGAAGGCGACCCGCTTGGCCACGTCGCCCGTGGTGATCGGCACGCCATTGACGACAACGGCAATGCCCGTGCCGCCAGCCGCCTGGGCCACGGGCACCGATGAAACCATCACCGCCGCCGCCAGGATGAGTGCCGAGCCGATGCGCATGACCCTGTTCATCGCGACCATGCCTACTCCTTGGATTTTTCCATGCCGGGCCATGCCCATGCTGCCTTTGCCGGCGCGCGCCTGCGATGGCGCTGCCTCTCCAGTCCCGGCTTTGCATAAACCATACGGCCGAATGATGACAAGGCCGCGCTTGAGCATCCACGCAAAACGGGCGCATCTGCGCCCGTAATGATGCTGCTTTCGTCCGAAAGGGCCGTTCTCTCGCTCGACAGGCGACGGCAGGACGATGGTCGAACCCTGCCCGCCGGTCAGTTCAGATCGGTAAAGGAGGTGTTGCCGACATTGATGTCGCCAAGCGTGCGGAAGGAGAGACGCGCGCCGATCGACCAGTCATTGGCGAGTTCCTTATCCGGATCGCGCACGTTCTTGTAGACGATGGAGAAGATCGTGTCCTGATCGTCATAGGTGATGCCGAAGCTGTCGCGGGTAATCACCTTGAAGTTGAGGTCATAGGTGACCGAGCCGAAGACCGACCAATAATCCTGAAACTTGTAGGAGGCCGCCGTCTTGATCTCGTCTTGATCGTAATTCGTGCCGTAAAGCGGCTGCGCCTGGATGCTGGTATAGGTCAGCGCCGTCTGCCAGCGAATGCCTTCGTAGCCGGCCGACAGGTCGGTGCGCTTCAGCGAGAAATCGTCCTTGTCGAAGCGGCCGGAGAGGCTGCCGGTAAAGCCCAGCGGGGCATCCACGCCGAACATGGCGACATAGTCGGAGCGCTTGGTTTCCAGGCCGGAATTGGCGCCGGCATTGACCAGGTCGTCCGTGGCGAAGGAATTCAGGCCGCCGAGCTGGTAGGACTGGCCGGCAATGGCTCTCAGGCCATAACCATTGCCGAGCGTGCCGGTGTAGCGAAAGCCGATATTGGCACGGGTGCCGCCTTCGATGCGGTCATAGCCGGAGAACTTGTCCCGGTCGAACAGGTTGCTGGCGTCGAAGACGAAGCTCTGGGCATCCTCGTTCGGCAGCCCGCCGGCATATTGCTCGTCCGGACGCACGAAGATCTGGGCGATCGGTTCGAGAATATGGCTGCTGTGCGGGGTGGTGAACAGCATGGGATAGCGGGCTTCGAGCCCTGCGGTGACCATGCCGCGCGTTACCGCATCCTCATTGGTGAAATCGCCGGAATAGCCGACCGGCCGATCGACATTGAGGCCGATGGCATCGCCGCGCGCCGCCAGAAGCGGGGTCAGAACCAGGCCGCCGGGCACAACCACCTGCCGCTTCCATTCCAGCTCGCCCGTCAGACGCTGGTCGCTGCCCTCAAGCCCGCGGAAGCGCGTGTCGCCGGCCACCGTATAGGCGTCCAGCCGGCTGCGCTTGACATTGGTCAGGTTGAGATTGGCCGTCAGCTCGCCGCCCATCACAGGATTGGGCGCCGTAGCGGAATAGTCGAGAACCTGCGGAATGGCCTGCTGGCGCTCGGCGGCGCTGCCGGGATCCGCATCCTGAATATTGAAGTAGAAGGCGCGCAGGTCGAAATAATTGCGCTCGCCCAGGCCGCTCAGATAGGCCTGGTTCGTCAGCGTGGTGCCGTCGAAGGTCGACAGATCGTAGGTCTTGGCGAAGTTGTTGTCGCTCTGCACCAGAACGTCCCAGCCGAAGGACCAGCGGGGATTGATCTGGAAATCGGCCTTGGAGGCGATCATGCCGCGCTCGGTCTTCAAGGCGTCTTCCGTGCCGGCGCTGAAGGCGCTGCGGTCGAGCTGGCTGATGCCGGCAAAGCGCAGGACGTGCTGGCCCATCTCGAAACGCTGGCGGTATTCTCCTTCCAGCAGAACGCCCTGCTGCGTCAGGCCGGTGGCCGTGACGGTGGCGTCCATATCCGGCGCGATCGCCCAGTAATAGGGAACCGACACACCGAAGCCGAGCTTCTGGGTGTAGCGGAAGCGCGGGGCCAGAAAGCCGCTCTGGCGCTTGACCGTCTGGTCGGGAACCTCGATCGCCGGCAGATAGACCAGCGGCTGGCCGAACATCTCAAAATGCGCATGCTCGAGACGGATCGTGTGAGTCGTCCCGTTCTGGATGATGCGCTCGGCCTTGATGTTCCACAGCGAGCGGTGATTCGGATTGGTCGCGCAGGGCGTGCAAGCGGTGTAGACGGCCTGGTTCAGGATGAACTCATTGCCGTTGCGCCGCTCGCCATTGACGGCGGCAAGCTTCGTCAGATCGGTCGTTTCCAGCCGCATCTGCTCGACAAAGCCGTCGGAAAACGTGTTGGTCAGGTCCATGTGATCGGCATAGACCTTGTTGCCCGAAGGCTCGATCAGCTCGATATCGCCCGTGGCGATGATGCGGCCTGACGTCTCGTTATACTCGACCTGACGGGCCACCATCTGGTAGCCGCCATAATTGATCTGCACGGCGCCGCGCACGATAACGCGGCTGGAGTCCCTGTTGTAGACCAGCTCATTGGCCTGCAGCAGCATCTTGGCGTCTTCGGGAACGGTCGCCGCGAGGCTCGCCGCATCGCTTCCGGCCTGCTGGGCAAGCGCGGGAACAGCCGTCACCAGACAGGTGCTGGACAGGAGAAGAATGGTCCACAGACGTTGAACTTTACGGGTGGCGCCCGGCACTAGCCATCCTCCTGATGCAGTAGAATCGTCGAACCCAGAGCCATCGCGACGACGACGGGCAGCCAGGCTGCGACGAAGGGAGGAACGATGCCGCTGCTCCCGAATGCTTTGACGAGCACGGTGACGACATAAAGCACGAAGCCTGCCGCTATGCCACCGAGAATCACCGACCGGCTTTGGTTAAACCGGCTAAATTTCAACGATACGCTCGCCGCGATCAGCGTCATGGCGACCAGCAGGAGCGGCAGCGCCATCATGGCATGGAGCTGGGTTAACATTCCATTGACGGGAAAGCCGAAGGATTTGGCGATCTCGATCTTCCGCGGCAGCTCGAAAAACGGAATGCTGTCCGGCTTCGCCAGGGTTTCACGCACGAATTCCGGTTTCAGGTCGGTTTCCAGCCGTGCGGCGGCCATGCGCTTCGGCAAGACGCCATTGCGCGTTTCCAGAACGTCGTTCAGCAACCAGTAACCATTTTCAAGTGTTGCCGTGCGCGCGTCCTGGCGGAAGGCGATTCGACCCTGTGGATCGAAATGGATCACCGTGACGATGGAGAGCTGCCGGCCTTCGTCCTGCACCGCGCGCGCGCCGATGATGACGTCTTCATTGTTGTGGATCTGGCGCAGCCAGGGGATCGAGCGCGCATTGCGCGAGGAGGAGGAGCCCCATTCGGCCTCCATCTGCTCGGCCTTGGCGGCGCCCCAGGCGGCCAGCGGATTGAGCGTCCCGACGCTGGCCAGCCCGAAGAGCAGCGAGCCGACGACGAAGGGGCGCAGGAACTGCCATACCGAAACGCCGGCCGCGCGGGTCACCACCAGCTCGTAGCGCCGGTTGAGCGCGATCAGCGCCGTCATCCCGGCAAAGAGCGCGATGAAGGGCACGGTCTGCTGCAGGATCGTCGGCAGGCGCAGCGCTGTCATCAACAGGGCGCCGCGCACCGTATACCCCGGCAGATTGGCCATGCGGTTCGACAGTTCGCTGAAATCGATGATGAAGACGAGCGAGATGATGCCCAGAAGAAACCAGGCGATGGTGGCGATGTAGCGCCGGAAGAAATAGCGCTGGAGGGTCTTGGGCATCATGCGCCGGGCTCCTGCGGCGTGCGGCTCACCCGGCCGCGCAGGCGGGCCATCAGGCCGGCGGACTTGTCCTGCCAGGTGCGCGGCATGGTCAGCCGCTTGTTGCTCATCAGCTGCCGGATGCACAGCGCCGCCGTCAAAAGCGGAATGATGTACATCAGCGGCACGAAATACAGCGTGTCCTCCGCGCCGTTCGCGCTGTAGAAGGTCATCCAGCGGAAGAGGAGCGCCAGCATCAGCACCGTGGCGGTCGGATGCAGGCGGGCCTCGCGATGCGAGCGGGCGTCGCTGGCCACGACCAGCGAGATCAGCGCGAAGATGATGGGAAAGCTCCACTCCGTCAGCCGCCGGTTCAGCTCTGCGGTGAAGGTCAGCGGCTTGCGCTGAAATTGCTCATCCTCGGGATCGGGATGCAGCAGGTAGAAGAGGTCGCGGTCCTGGGCGCGCAGCGTGGCATTGCCGGCCTTGCGCGTCATTTCCGTCAGGTCGAAGGCATAGGAATCGAACTTGATGATCGAGACGCCGCCATCCGGCAGCTTGCGATGCACCTCGCCATCCTTCATCACCAGGGCCGAGCTCTTCTCGTCCACCGCGCCTTCGCGGGCATAATAGATGAATTCGACATTGGGATCGCGCGAATCGGCCACGAAGATGCCCGTCAGCACCCCTCCGCCCCGCCTTCCGCCGATCTGGATGTAGAGATTGTCGCCCACCCGGCGGAACGAGTTTTCCTGCACGATCGAGCCGAGCAGGTCCGCATTCGCGCTGGCGATCATCTCGCGCACCTTGTGGCGCGAGATCGGCTCGATGACGTTGTCGACGAAGAAGGACACGGCGCAGAGTGCTGCAGCCAGCATCAGCACCGGCCGCATGACGATGCCACGGCTGCCGCCGCCGGCCTCGATCACCGTCAGTTCCGAATCATTGTTCATGGTCGCCAGCGTCTGGGTGACGCCGATGGCGAGCGCGAAAGGCAGGACGAGCGGGATCACCGTCGGCAGGATCAGCGTCGCCAATTGCAGGAAGGCGCCGATCGACTGGCCGGTATCCGTCACAAGATTGATTCGCTGCAGCGCCTGCGTCGTCCAGATGATCCCGAGCACCGGCAGGAGCGCGGTGAGAAACATCTGGAAGACGCGCCGCAGGATATAGCGTTCGAGAATCGACATTCCGGCCTTAAACTATATCTGCCCGCATCATGCACGCAGGCCCGTCGCCGAACCCCTGTCCGATGCGCCGGGCAATGCTCCCAATGATGAGAAGGACACTCCGCCCCGGCCTCACGGCGTCATCACATTGCAACGCTCTACCCCGGATCGGGCGTGCGCTGCAACGAAGCCAGGTCACTCGCTCCCCAATTTTCCTTATTGGTGGCTTTTTGGTGACGGATGGACGGCTGCCGGGAGAGGCAGGCTGCGCATGGCCAGGCGCAGCAGGGCGAAGACCACGAGGGTTAGCAGGAAGCCCAGCAGGGCATCGGACGGGAAGTGCCGGCCGAAGGCGACGCGCATCCCGCTGGTCAGGACAGCGATGGCGATGACCGGCCGGGTAAGCCTGCGCCGCAGCGGCTCCGGAAGCAGAACGAGCGCGCAGACGAGCCAGGCGGCGCCGGAGGCTTCGCCCGACAGGAAGGAGCAATTGTCCGTGCAGGCCCCGCCAAAGCTTCCGGCCGGCATGAAGCTCATATTGCCGCCGAACAGTTCGGTCTGCATCGGCCGCGGCCGGCCGGAATAGGCCTTGAGAATGCCGTTGACGATCAGCCCCGGCCCGATTGCCATGGTGGCCAGCACGGTGATGGTATCGCGCAGATCGGCGATCGCCAGACGTCCGGGCCGCGCCAGAGCCCAGACCAGCCGCGCGACGACCGCCGCGGTGAGGATAAAGGGCAGATAGAACAGGATCTTGCGCAGGCTCTGCAGGAGACCGATATCCCCGAGCGGAAAACTGCCGCAGACAAGGCCCGCTTGGCTTCCCGCAGGACAAGCGCCATGGCTGAAGAACAGACCCTGGATCCACAGATCGATGCCAGGCTCCGCATGAAACAGCTCCAGCACAGCGACCCACAGGCAGAGAAGCGCCAGCGCCAAGACCAGGTCGCGATCCAGCCGGCGCACGAGGCTTGTCTCTGGGGAAATCGGCATCGGGGGGTGCGGATGGGACATGGGTCCGGTAAGGTTCCAGGCAGGCAAGGGGTTGGTCCGTTTCGCCGTGGCGGCACGCGCTGGCAAGTGGGCCCGGGGCGTGACATTTTGACGGTGACTTTAAGGATCAGACCCTATGTGATTCTGATCGAATTTTTGTGAAATGGCCGTCGTCTTGCGGAGATTTTTCGTAAGTCCGACGGCAGCTCGACAGCTTGCCGATGACGGTGGCAGCACTGGTGCGGCCCATGCCCGTGGGCGCCCTCGTGTCGCCCGGGCGCCTTGCGCAGCCGGAGCGGGGATGAAAAGCCCGATGCCGTCATTGCGGCGCGGGATTGTCGAGAGATTTTGAGGCGGCGATATCGCGCTCTTTCGCAAAGCGCGTGTCGCGCAAAACCGGTCATCGGTCTTGCGATCACGATAGGCGGCAAAACAAGGACTTGAAGCGCGGAAAGCGAATCGGAACGATCGCGACGCGCCTCATGCAGCAGAAGGACAAGGAAGACAAATGGCCCAGACGTTCCAATTCAGCTTTGCCGACAAGGCCGAGATCGGCGGCGGCACCGTGGTGTGCCTGATGGCGGCGGGCGGTGCGGCGGCGGCGTCCGCGACGGTCGATCCGGCCGGTGTCCTGGCGCGGGCCGGCGAGGCCATGAAGTTCAAGGCGCGCGCGCTCTCGGTCCTCGACATCGTCGCGCCGCAGGGCCTGGCCGCCGACCGGCTGATCGTGTTCGGAATGGGCGAGGCAGAGAAACTGACCGCGCATGACTGGCTGAAGGCCGGCGGCGCCGCCGCGGCCAAGCTCAAGCGGGCCGAGACCGTCACCGTCTTCCTCGATGCGCCGGGCCTTGCCGTCAGCGCCGAGGCGGCGGCAGATTTCGCGCTGGGCATGCAGATGAATGCCTATCGCTTCGACCGCTACAAGACGAAGAAGAAGGAGGATGACGAGGCGGGCGAGCCGACGGCGCCGACGGCCGTCACCATCGTCACCGCGCAGGCCACGGCGGCGGCTGAGGCTGCGACGGTGGCAAAGTCGGTCGCCGAGGGCGTGTTCCTGGCGCGCGATCTCGTCAACCTGCCGCCCAACGTGCTCGGCCCTGTTGAGTTCGCCGCCCGCGCTAAGGAGCTGGTCTCGCTCGGCGTGGATGTGGAGATCCTGACGGAAGCGGAGATGGCTCCGCTCGGCATGGGCGCGCTGCTTGGCGTCGCCCAGGGCTCGGCCCGTCCGCCCCGCCTCGTGATCCTGCGCTGGAATGGCGGCTCCGAGGGCGAGGCCCCGGTGGCCTTCATCGGCAAGGGCGTGGTGTTCGATTCGGGCGGCATCTCGATCAAGCCCGGCGCGGGCATGGAAGACATGAAGGGCGATATGGGCGGCGCGGCCGCCGTAACCGGCCTGATGCATGTGCTCGCCGCCCGCAAGGCGCGCGTCAACGCCATCGGCATTCTCGGCCTCGTGGAAAACATGCCCGACGGCAATGCCCAGCGTCCCGGCGATATCGTCACCTCGATGTCCGGTCAGACGATCGAGATCATCAACACCGATGCCGAGGGCCGGCTCGTGCTGTGCGATGCGCTCTGGTACTGCAACGAGCGCTTCAAGCCGAAGCTGATGATCAACCTGGCGACGCTGACCGGCGCCGTGATGGTCGCGCTCGGCCATCATCATGCCGGCCTGTTCTCCAATGACGATGCCCTGGCCGATCAGCTGCTCGATGCCGGGCGCGCCTCGCAGGAAAAGCTGTGGCGCCTGCCGTTAGCTCCCGAATATGACAAGATGATCGACAGCAAGTTCGCCGATATGAAGAACACCGGCGGGCGCTTCGGCGGGTCGATCACGGCGGCACAGTTCCTCAAGCGTTTCGTCAAGGACACGCCCTGGGCCCATCTCGACATCGCCGGGACAGCCATGGGCTCGCCGACCGACGAGATCAACCAGTCCTGGGGCTCGGGCTTCGGCGTGCGGCTGCTCGATGCCTTCGTGCGCGCCTCCTGCGAGACCAAGGCCTGAGTCGGCTCTGCCGGCTTGAAGCGATGAAGGAAGGGCGGCGCGTTTTCCCGTGACAGAGATCCTGTTCTACCATCTGACGGAATCGAAACTGGAGGATGCGCTGCCGCCGCTTCTGGAGAAAAGCCTGGAGCGCGGCTGGAAGGTCGTGCTCCAGCTCGCGGAGCCGCAGGAGTGCGAGCGCCTTGATGAGCACCTGTGGACCTACCGCGCCGAGAGCTTTCTGCCGCATGGGCTGGAAGACGGGCCGATGCCCGCGGATCAGCCAATTCTGCTGACATCAGGCGCGGGCAATGGCAATGGCGCCGACGTTCGCTTCGTGGCCGGCGGCGCCGAGCCGCCCCCGCTGGAGGGCTATCAGCGCGTCGTCATCATGTTCGATGGCTATGATGCGGGTCAGCTCGAGCGCGCCCGGGGGCAGTGGAAGCGCCTGAAGGAGGAGGGGCACGCGCTGACCTATTGGCAGCAGAACGCCGATGGCCGCTGGGTGAAGAAGGCGTGAGCCGTCAGTCCGGGAAGCGGCTATAGGCAGCCGCTTCGATTTTCAGCCTTGGCCTGGTGGCCCCGACGGAGCATTCCTGCTGTCAGCCGTTACAGGATGAAGTCGTAGCCGTGCAGCTTCAGCGGATCGTCCAGGCGGATGGTCATGTCGGCTTTGCGGTCGCCGTTCACATCGGCATAGATGAAGGTGTCGCCATCGCGGGTGATGGCGCGCAGCTCGCCGGCGTGGCCGGTGAAGCTCTTGCTGCCGATCCAGGTGAAATCCTGACTGCCGGCCTTGCGACTGTTCGCATCGATCAGGCTGAGATCGATATGATCGACCCGGACCTGGAAATCCGTAATGCGGTCGGGCGCGGTGGTGGTCGATTCCAGCCGTGACTTGTAGAGGAACGTATCGGCGCCGCGCCCGCCGGACAGCATGTCCGACCCCAACCCGCCCGAAAGAATGTCGTCTCCCTGCTTGCCGAAGAGCTTGTCGTGTCCGCCGAAGCCGAAGAGTCGGTCCGCGCCGGCATCGCCTGCCACCGTCTCGCTCTTGTCGGTTCCCTTGACGGTCTCGACGACATCGCGCAGATCGAAATTGAAGTAGCTGCTCGAGGTCTCGTTGCCGGCCGCATCGCGCGCGACGATTTCCACCTCGTAATAGAGCCAGCCCTCGCGGGAATGACCATCGGTTTCGTAGTCGAAGACCTTCTTGGTCACCAGTTGGTCGCCGGAAATCGAAAAGCCGTTCTGGATTTCTGAGGTGCTTTCGCCCATGCCGGAATAATAGGCGAGAACACGCGCCTGGTACCGAATTTCATAGGTCAGTCCAAGCCCGCTCGTTCCACCTGGGATCGGCGTGCCATCCCCCGGCTTGATCGGCGTCAGGGTGGCGAGAACGGTGCCAGCAGGTGTTTCTTCCAAAAATGGATGTGTGTCCGTCAGCCCGACGATATATCCCTGCGCCATTCCAAGCCCTCCCGCGCCCTGCGCTTTGCTGTGGGAGAGCCTTCCGGCTCCGATGGCTTCTGTCGGCATGAAACGACAAGCAGCCATGACCGACTGCCTGTGTCGGTCATGGCTGATCCTTTCAGCCGCAGAGCCAGCCGTCCGGCCTCCTCATCAGGGGCCGGCGCACTCCCTTCAGCAGGCTACAGTCAATCGAGGAAGGAGTCAGTAATTTTTCTCTTACCCAGCATGAACGAGTCGGCCACCAGCCGCAGCGGAGCCAGGTCCACGTCGGATTGGCCCGCGCGCACCAGGCTGGCGAAGCGGGCATAGAGCGAGGGATATTCCGCTTCGGGACCATGGTCCTCCTCGCGGCCGTCAATGGCAAGCTTCGATCCGCCATGGGACAAAAGCATGTGGCCGGCATCGGTTTCGGCGGTGATGTTCCAGCTCTGCGGCCCGGTCTGGCGCCAGTCGAATTCGCCCAGCGCCTCGACGCCGTCGGCATTGGAGAAATGGATCTCGGCGCCGATTGGCGCGTCGCGATTCTCCGGAAATTCCAGCGTGGCCTGGGTGACGAACAGCGGCTTGGGCATGATGTGGGTGACGATCGACAGCGCATTGATGCCAGGGTCGAACACACCGAGCCCGCCGGCTTCCCAGATCCAGGCCTGTCCCGGATGCCAGTGGCGCACGTCTTCCTTCCACTCGATCTTGAGGCTGCGGATGCGGGTGGAGGCGAGGAAGCGCTTGGCCGCTTCCACCGCCGGTGCATAGCGCGAATGCCAGCTGGCGAAGAGGGACACGCCCTTCTGCTCGGCCAGGGCCTTAAGATCCTCGACCTCGCTCAGGGTCGCGCCCGGCGGCTTTTCCAGAAACACATGCTTGCCGGCCGAAAGCGCGGCAACGGCGGCGGAATAGCGCACCTGCGGCGGCATGCAGAGCGAGACCGCCTGCAGCGCGGGCACAGCCTCCAGCATCGCCTCGATCGACGGAAAATTGTCGATGCCGTCCACCTTGCCGTGCCGGCTCGCGGCGCAAATCAGCTGGAAATCCGGGTTCTTGGCAATCGCCGGCAGGTGCTGGTCGCGCACGATCTTGCCGACGCCAACCACGGCGAGGGTAATGGGATCCATCGAGCTCCTCCAAAAGTATGATGAATGACGCTGTTGTGGCCTGAAACGCTGCGGCGGGCAAGCGGTGGGCAGCGTGATTTTTTGGGTCATTTCTTGGGATGCGGGCGACGGCACGCGGGCGAAGACGCATCGCCTTTGGCCCGCGCCTCTCTTTGCCCGGCCTGGCTGGCGCGTTACATCTCTGTGTGAAGAGCCTGCCACAGCCGGCGCGCCTGCCGCCCGCCGTTTTGAACAAGGAAGACCCCATGGCGCCGATCCTGCGCAATGCCCGACGCGACGAACTTGACACGATCATCGACTGGGCGGCGCGGGAGGGATGGAATCCGGGCCTTGCCGATGCGCCGGCCTTCTGGGCGGCGGATCCGCAGGGCTTCTTCGTGGCGGAGGAGGCGGGCGTGATGGCGGCGGCGCTGTCGGTGGTGCGCTTCGGCGAGGCCTATGCCTTTCTCGGCTTCTACATGGCCCATCCCGATTTTCGCGGGCAGGGCATCGGCTATGCGCTGTGGAATTACGCGCTGGCCACCGTCGGCGGGCGCACGGTCGGCCTCGATGGCGTCGTTGCCCAGCAGGACAATTACCGCCGCTCCGGCTTCGCCTACGCCCATGCCAATATCCGCTATGGCGGCGAGGTTTCGCTTGCCGAGCCCTCGGCCAAGGAACTGACGGAGGTGGCGCCGGTGCTGATGTCGGCCATCATCGATTACGATCAGCGCATCTGCGGCGCCCGGCGGGAAACCTTCCTCAAGGAATGGCTGAAGCCGTCGGACCAGCGGCTGAGCTTCGCCTATCTCAGGGGCACGGCCGTGGCCGGCTATGGCACCATCCGCGCCTGCCGCGAAGGCCACAAGATCGGCCCGCTCTTTGCCGATTCCGACACGGTGGCCGATCTCCTCTTCCGCAAGCTGGTGGCCTCGGCCGGCGGCGGGCTGGTCTTTCTCGATTGCCCCGAGCCCAATCCGGCCGCGCGCGACCTGTGCACGCGCTACAATCTCGTCAGCGTCTTCGAGACCGCGCGCATGTATCGCGGCCCGGCGCCGGACATGATGCTGCCCAGGGTCTACGGGATCACGACGTTTGAACTGGGGTAGAACATCGGACCGAAAAGTGGGAACCGGTTCTCGGAAAAATCTGATGCAAAAACAATAATCTAGAGCATCGCACTGAGGACTGTTTTCAGTCTGATGCTCAAAGGCCGGGATGGCCTATTCCAGCCCTTCCAGCTCCATCGACAAGGTCAGCCACTCCTCCTCGGCCGAGGCGAGCTTCTGGGCGGCGTTCACGCGGGCCTTGGCGAGGTCGCCGGCCCGGTTCGGGTCGCGGGCGTAGGTCTGGGGGTCGGCAAGCTCGGTGTCGATGCCCTTGATCAGCGTCTCGATCTTGCCGATCAGCACCTGCAGCTCGTCGGCGCGCTTCTTCATCACCACGGGATTGCCGCGTTTCTCGCGCGGTTTCTCCTCCTCGCGCGCCGCCTCCGCCTTGCTCTTCCTTGGCTTCGGCGCAGCGACGATCAGGCTGCGGTAATCCTCGAGATCGCCGTCATAGCTTGTCACCGTGCCGTCGCGCACCAGCCAGAGCCGGTCGGCCGTGGCCTCGATCAGATAGCGGTCGTGCGAGATCAGGATCACGGCGCCGGAATATTCGTTCAGCGCCTGGATCAGCGCATTGCGGCTGTCGATGTCCAGATGGTTGGTCGGCTCGTCGAGGATCAGCAGGTTCGGCGCGTCGAAGGCGGCGAGCCCCATCAACAGCCGCGCTTTCTCGCCGCCGGACAGATCCTTGGCCGGCGTTTCCATCTTCGCGGTGGCGAGACCCATCTGTGCCACGCGGGCGCGCACCTTGGCCTCCGGCGCGCCGATCATCCGCCGGCGGACATGCTCGACCGCATTGTCCTGGGGAACGAGATCGTCGAGCTGGTGCTGGGCGAAGAAGCCGATCTTCAGTCCCGGCGCGGTCTTCACCGAACCGGCCATGGCCTCCAGCCGCCCGGAAATGAACTTGGCGAAGGTCGACTTGCCGTTGCCGTTCGAGCCCAGCAGCGCGATGCGGTCATCGGTGTCGATGCGCAGGTTGAGGCGCGAGAGGATCGGCTTGCCCGGCTCGTAGCCGACGGCGCCGCTTTCGACCGCGATGATCGGCGAGGCGGCTTCCTTTTCCGGATCCGGGAAGGAGAAGCCCTGCACATGATCCTCGATCACGGCGGCCACGGTTCCCATGCGTTCCAGCGCCTTCACCCGGCTCTGCGCCTGGCGTGCCTTGGTCGCCTTGGCCTTGAACCGGTCGATGAAGCTCTGCAGATGCTTGCGCTGCGCCTCGTTCTTGGCGCGCGCCTTGTTCTGCAGCTCGATCGCCTCGGCGCGCTGGCGCTCGAACTGGTCGTAGGAGCCGCGATAGAAGGTCAGCTTCTGGTGTTCCAGATGGATGATCGAATTGACGGCCGTGTTCAGCAGGTCGCGGTCGTGGCTGATGACGATGACGGTGTGCGGATAGCGGCGGATATAGTCTTCCAGCCAGAGCGTGCCTTCCAGGTCGAGATAGTTGGTCGGCTCGTCGAGAAGCAGGAGGTCGGGTTCGGAGAAGAGAACGGCGGCGAGTGCCACGCGCATCCGCCAGCCGCCCGAGAAGGAGGAGGTCGGGCGCAGCTGCGCCTCATGGTCGAAGCCGAGGCCGGACAGGATGCTGGCGGCGCGCGCCTCGGCCGAATGGGCGCCGATATCGGCCAGCCGTGTCTGGATCTCGGCGATGCGGTTGGGATCGGTGGCGCTGCGCGCCTCCGTCATCAGCGCCTCGCGCTCCTTGTCGGCCTTGAGCACGATCTCGATCAGCGGCTCTTCGGTCCCCGGCGCTTCCTGCGCCACCTGGCCGATACGGGCATTGCGGGGGATGGAGACGAAGCCGGTCTCGCTGTCCATCTGGCCGGTGATGATGCGAAACAGCGTGGACTTGCCAGCGCCGTTGCGGCCGACGAGGCCGGCCTTGGTGCCGTCGGGCAGGGCGAGATGGGCGCCATCGATCAGAAGGCGGCCGGCGATACGGGCGGAGAGATTGCTGATCGTGATCATGTCGGCCTTTTGGCCGAATCGCGCGGCCAAGACAAGACCGGGACCAAGACAACAAGGCAGCCAAGACAAGGCTTATACCAAGCGCCGCGACCAGCATGCCAGGATCGCCGGCGCTTGGGTTGTGGGTGGCGATCCGAATGCCGCCGCCACTGGACAAAGGCTTAGGGTCAGGACCCTAGGCCCGGCCGCCTTGGCCCCCTGAAGCCTCAGGCGGTGGTGCGCACGATATGCGGCGCATAGGTCCGGATCAGGCTGGCGCTGAGCGCGGGCGTGCAGGCCATGATGCCGCCGGGCGTATCGACGCGGACATTGCGCAGCGCCACTTCCGCCTGGGCGAGGAGATGGGTGGCGTGCTGCGCATGGGCGCTGACCGCCAGCCCGCCCGTCACCGTCAGGAAGGCGGCACCGGGTTGCTCGGGCAGAACCTGCATCGCCTCGATCCGCTCCTTGATCCGGGCGGCGATCGACAGCGCATTGGCCTCCGTCACGTTGAAGACGACCAGGGCGAAAATGTCGGTGGCGTTGCGGGCGATGAAGTCGTCGCGCTTGATCGTGTCGCGCAGACAGCCGCCGATCTGGCGCAGCACCTTTTCGGCCGCCGGACGGCCCGCCTTGAGTGCGATGGTGCGCAGGCCGCCGACGGAAAGCAGCACCAGCGCGGCGGACCGGCGTTGCGCCTCGTGCTCGAACAGCGAGGCGAGCTTGACGCTCAGCGCCATGCGGTTCGGCAGGCCGGTCAGGCTGTCGCGCAGCGCCATGCGGCGGGCTTCCGAGATGCCGGTGTTGAAGGCATCGAGCGCCTGGGCGGTCTCGTTGAGCGCCGTGGCGACCCGCTCCTCCTTCTCGCGCAGCTGCGCGACCATGCGGCGCAGCGCGCGGGTCTCGTCGGCGAATTCCGACATGCCGGCGATCGGGTCGCGGTCCAGCCGGTCGAGAAAGCGGTGGAGCTGCTGGCCGAGCTGGTCGCGCACGGTCAGGCTGTCATTGAGCGGCTGCTCGAGCGCTTCGATGGTCTGCGCCGCCTGAGCGCGGGTGGCGTCCATGACCAGCGAGAGATGGCCGGCGAGCTTGTGGCGCATGCCGATCTCGTCCAGATGCGCCTGCGACGGTTGATGGCCGAGCGCGAGGATCTCCTGCGCCAGATCCGGGTGCTCCCCGGACATGGCTTCGAAGATCAGCTCGTAATTGCGCGGGAACGGCGTGATTTTCAGCTGTGCCAGGATCTGGCCAACCTTGACGACTGCGGAGTGCGGCGCGCTCCTGTTCACCTCTTCCGTATCGAATGCGCTGGCGGTCATCGGTTTCTGGCCCCACTTATGCGATGTCCTCAATCAAGCGGATCTTAATGCGCCAAGCTTGGCTCAAGGTTGCCGCATCGCAGCGCAGCATGACGGCGGTTGTGCCGCCGCCGGGGCCTCATCAAAAAAACACGTCGCCGCGACGAGACGAAAGCATGGGCCGCGCGGCGCTCGGCCCTTACCCCTCGCCGACCAGCGACGCCTGTTCCGGAAGGCTGAGGAAATAGGCGATATCCAGGACGAGGCTCGGGCGACCGAGCGCCGTCAGCGTGGCATGAGCCTGTCCGCGATGATGCGTCTGATGGTTGAACAGATGGATCAGCAGCGGCCAGATGCGCTGGGTGATCGGCTGGGGCATGGAGAGCGGCTGATAGGTGATCTCCCTGCCGAAATCCGCATCCTCAAGGGCTTCGACATAATCGATCAACCGCCGGTCCTCGATCTTGCGGGCCGCCGCGAGCGGGGCAAGGGCGTCATAGGGCAGGGCTCTCAGGCTGGTCGGCGCCGCGCCTTGTCCGGTCAGCCGGTAGAGCCAGACCCGGTCGGTGATCAGCAGATGGCTGAGCGTGCCGTGGAGCGCGCCGAAGAAGGCGCCCTTGTCGGTGTGATAGGCGTCGTCGTCGAGCGCCTGCGCGGCCTCGTAGAGCCGTTCATTGGCCCACGCATTATAGGCGGCGAGTAGGCGAAATTGCTGTTTCATGGGGATGGTCTCTCTCAAACCGTAAAGGCTGTCAGCATAGGCGAGCGGGCAATCGATGCCTCTGATGACGTCCATGATATTTCTTGATTAGACGCTTCCCGCCGCATCTGATGATGTCGCGACCGGACAGCCCTATCGGAGCACAGCTGCATGACACGCATTCTCTACGGTCTCTGCGGGCGCGATGCCGGCAGGCCTTTTTCGCCGCATGTATGGAAAACGATGATGGCGATGGCGCATAAGGGGCTGGATTATCGTCTGGAGCCCGTGCCCTTCACTGCCGTGCCCGAAATCGAAGGTGGCGCGACCAGGACGGTGCCCTACCTCGCCGATGGCGCCAAGCGCATCGTCGACAGCTTCGCCATCGCCGCCTATCTCGATCAGGCCTATCCCGATAAGCCCTCGCTGTTTGCCGGCGCCGAAGGGCCGGCACGGCTGGTCGAAAGCTGGTCGCAGACCGTGCTGCATCCGGCCATTGCGCGCATGGCGCTCCTCGACATTCATGGTCTCCTGGCCGAAAAGGACCAGGCCTATTTCCGCGAGAGCCGCGAGCGCGCCTTCGGCCGGACGCTGGAAGAGGTGGCGGCCGAGGGCGAGGGGGAGCGGACGGCCTTTGCCGGCCGGCTCGAGCCCCTGCGCCGGACGCTTGGCTACCAGCCCTTCATCGGCGGCCAGACACCGCTCTTTGCCGACTATATCGTCTTCGGCGCGCTGCAATGGCTGCGGATTGCCGGCGGCCCCGTGCCGCTTGAGGCCGGGGATCCGGTGGCCCTCTGGTTCGAGCGCTGCCTGGACCTCCATGACGGCCTGGGCCGCTCGGTGCCGGCCGCCTGATCGGCGCGCCATCCCGCCGCCGGCGCCAGAGGCGCCCGAATTGCCGCATACCTGCGCGCGCAGGCCCCCTTGTCTTGCGGCGCGAGCCTCGCTAAGGAACCTCAGCCCACGGAAACCTCAAGGGATAGGCAAATGGCGGTTGAACGCACCTTTTCGATGATCAAGCCGGACGCGACCAAGCGCAACCTGACCGGCGCGATCACCAAGATGATCGAGGACGCCGGCCTGCGCGTCGTTGCTTCCAAGCGCGTCTGGATGAGCCAGCGCGAAGCCGAAGGCTTCTACGCCGTTCACAAGGATCGCCCCTTCTTCGGCGAACTGGTTGCCGGCATGACCTCGGGCCCGACCATCGTTCAGGTTCTGGAAGGCGAAAACGCCATCCTGAAGAACCGCGAGATCATGGGCGCGACCAACCCGGCAAATGCGGACGAAGGCACGATCCGCAAGACCCATGCGCTGTCGATCGGCGAAAACTCGGTTCACGGCTCTGACGCCCCGGAAACCGCTGCCCAGGAAATCAAGTACTGGTTCGCCGACACCGAAATCGTCGGTTGATAGGGTCGCTGCGGTCGGTTCGGACGAGAACCTGACGGCATATCCCAGCATGATGCAGCCGGGGCCTCGCGCTCCGGCTGTTTTCGTTTGGTGCGCCATTCATACGGTTTCCGGTCTGATCAACCGGAAACCGTATGAAAGATCGCGGCATTCGCTATCGAAGCGTGTGGAATTTCACGCTCATCCTCCAAATGGGGGATGTGCGCAGCGGAATGCCCAGCCATGCTTTGGCGGCAGTGGGAGCAACGATGTGCATTCTGGGGCTTTAATGGCGTTCCTTGATGTCCGCGTTCCATGCTCGGCGGAAGCTTCGCGCATAGGCTGGCGCGCGCGAAGCTTCCGCTTTGCCGCTGCCGTCCTCTGCGACTGTATCCGGTAGACATTTAGCCGGTAGGGTGGCGGCCTCTGTTCTTTCCGCCCGGTGAATTGGCGCGCGATCGATCTCAGCGAAGCCAGCGGGCGCAGGCGCTGTCGTCGGCATCCTTGG
The DNA here is from genome assembly GCF_001938945.1 of Xaviernesmea rhizosphaerae. Taxonomy (GTDB): domain Bacteria; phylum Pseudomonadota; class Alphaproteobacteria; order Rhizobiales; family Rhizobiaceae; genus Xaviernesmea; species Xaviernesmea rhizosphaerae. The sequence goes on along the minus strand of NZ_MKIO01000025.1, from coordinate 74,834 downwards.
CGCTCACCCAGTCGCCTCTCGCACCGTCCACGCGATGTTCCTTCTTCCAGAAGGGCGCGCCGGTCTTGAGAAAATCCATGATGAAATTCGCGCCGTCGAAGGCGGCCTTGCGATGCGCCGAGGCGGTGACGACGAGCACGATCGGCGCGCCTGGCGCTATTTTCCCATAACGATGGATTGCGGTCGCGCCCTGCAGGCCGAAGCGGGTGATCGCGTCTAGGCAGATCCGGCGGATCTCGGCTTCGGCCATGCCCGGATAATGTTCGAGCTCCAGCGCCGCGAGCGCGCCGCCCTCATCGCGGCAGAGGCCGGAAAAACTGACCAGGGCACCGATATCGCTGCGGCCATGGCTGAGGGCGGCGATTTCGGCGGCTGTGTCGAAGCTCTCGGCCTGAACCCGCACGGTCAGCGGAATGCTCGCCGCCGGAAAGGCCGGCTTGTCGCGCGCGGCATCGGCATCCATCGGGCCTCAGCCTCCCGTCATCGGCGGAAACAGCGCGATCTCGCGCGCCGCGCCCAGCGGCTCGTCATGATCGACATGTTCCTGGTCGATGGCGACGCGGATCACATTCTCATGTTCGAGGGCGCTGGCATGATCCTCGCTCAGCCCCTTGAGGTGGCGGATGAGATCGCCTGCGGTCAGCACCGTATCGGGCAGTTCGATGCGCTCCTCGCCCCGGCCGATCCGCTCCCGCACCCAGGAAAAATAGACGAGATCCACGGTTCTCATTCGTCCACCACATGTTTCAGGCCGGCGCGGAAATAGTCATAGCCGGTATAGAGCGTGATCGCGGCGGCGACCCACAGCAGGATGATGCCGATCTGGGTGGTGTTCGGCAAGAGCGCACTGTTTGCGGCATCATAAGGCAGAACCGTATCGCCCGCCGGTCCGGCCAGCAGAAAGGCGATGGCCAGCATCTGCAGCGTGGTCTTCCACTTGGCGATGCGGGTCACCGGCACGCTCACCTTCAGGGCCGCCAGATATTCCCGCAGGCCCGAGACCAGGATCTCGCGGCAGAGAATGATGATCGCGGCCCAGATCGACCAGCCGGCAATGGTGCCGTCGGCGGCCACCAGGAGCAGCACCGAGGCGACCAGCAGCTTGTCGGCGATCGGGTCCAGCATACGGCCGATATTGGAGGTCTGGTTCCAGATGCGCGCGAGATAGCCGTCGAAGAAATCGGTGATCGAGGCGACAGCGAACAGCGCAAGCGCCATCCAGCGGGCGAAATTGGGGCTGGACAGCTTCCCCTCGACGAAGAAGCACAGGACGATCAGCGGCACCGCCAGGATGCGCCCGTAGGTCAGGAGATTGGGGATCGAATAGGCAAGCTTGGTGGTGCGCATGGGAATGGGGGTATCTATCATGGCTATCGGCCCGAGAGTGGAAGGCGCGGAACTGCGGGTCAATCAGTACCTGCCATTTCGTCATCCCTATGACAGTTGCCCGGTAAATGACGGTGAAGATGCGCCCTGCCTCTGTCGCAGCCGGGCTTTCTGTCTCATCCCTGACCCTTTCCACCCGGCGGCGCAAGCCCTTTAAATTCTTGCCCGACCACCTTGCCGTGAAGCGATCGCGCCCCACGCCCGCTTCTGCCCGGCAGGGCTCAGCGCGCGCCGTCCTCATGGAAATGATCGTAGACCTGGCGGGCCACCGCCTCGGAAATGCCCTCCACCGCCATCAGGTCGTTGATGCCGGCGCGCGAGACGGCCTTGGCCGTGCCGAAATGATGGAGGAGTGCACGCTTGCGGGTCGGGCCGATGCCGGCGATCTCGTCGAGCGGGTTCTTGACCATTTCCTTCTTGCGCCGCGCCCTGTGCGAGCCGATGGCGAAGCGGTGGGCCTCGTCGCGCAGGCGCTGGATGAAATAGAGCACGGGATCGCGCGGCGGCAGGGTGAAGCCCTCGCGCGCCGGCGGGAAGAACCGCTCGCGCCCGGCATCGCGGTCCACGCCCTTGGCCACGCCGATGGCGACCACGCAATCCTCGATGTCGAGCTCCTTCAGGATGGCCCTGACCGCCGTCATCTGGCCCTGGCCGCCATCGATCAGGATCACGTCGGGCCAGGCGGGGAAGGGCGCGTCCTCGGAGGGTTCGGCCGTGCGGTCCGGCTTTCCCTCCTCCTTCAGCAGGCGGGAGAAACGCCGGGTCATCACCTCGCGCATCATGCCGAAATCGTCGCCGGGGGTGATGTCTGTCGATTTGATGTTGAACTTGCGGTACTGGCCCTTCACGAAGCCTTCCGGCCCCGCCACCACCATGCCGCCCACCGCATTGGTGCCCATGATATGAGAGTTGTCGTAGATCTCGATGCGCCGGGGCACGCGTTCCAGGCCGAAGGTCTGGGCGAAGCCGTCGAGCAGGCGCGCCTGCGAGGCGGTTTCCGCCAGCTTGCGCCCATGGGCCTCGCGGGCATTGGCCACCGCATGGTCCACCAGATCCTTCTTCTCGCCGCGCTGGGGCACCTGGATCGCGATCCTGTGGCCGGACTTTTCCGAAAGCGCCTCGCCCAGCAGCTCCTGCTCCTCCACGCCTTCGCACAGCAGCACCTGCCGCGGGCAGGGCTTGTCGTCATAGAACTGGGCGAGGAAGGCCGCCAGCACCTCGGCCGGCGTCAGCGACGGATCGGCCTTGGGGAAATAGGCCCGGTTGCCCCAGTTCTGGCCGGTCCGGAAGAAGAAGACCTGAATACAGGACACGCCGCCTTCGTGATGGATGGCGAAGACGTCCGCCTCGTCCACCCCGGCGGGATTGATGCCCTGATGGGACTGCACATGAGACAGTGCTGCCAGCCTGTCGCGATAAAGCGCGGCGCGCTCGAAGTCGAGGTCTTCTGAGGCCGCGGTCATGGCCGTGGCGATCTGCGCCTTCACCGCCTGGCTGCGACCGGAGAGGAAGGCCTTGGCCTCGTCCACCAGCCCGGCATAGTCGGCATCGGAAATCTCATGCGTGCAAGGCGCGGCGCAGCGCTTGATCTGGTGCAGCAGGCAGGGCCGCGTGCGGCTCTCGAAGACGCTGTCGGTGCAGGTGCGCAGGAGGAAGGCGCGCTGCAGCGAATTGATCGTGCGCCCCACCGCGCCGGCCGAGGCGAAGGGGCCGAAATAATCGCCCTTGCGGCTGCGCGCGCCGCGATGCTTGTAAAGTGCTGCGGCGCGGCTGTCGCCGGTCAGCAGAATATAGGGGAAGGACTTGTCGTCGCGTAAGAGCACGTTGAAGCGCGGGCGCAGCCGCTTGATCAGATTGGCCTCGAGCAGAAGCGCCTCGATCTCGGTGCGGGTGGTGACGAATTCCATATGCGCGGTTTCGCGCACCATCCGGGCGATGCGGTTGGAGTGGCCGCGCCCCTGGGCATAGTTGCTCACCCGCTTCTTCAGGCTGCGCGCCTTGCCGACATAGAGCACGTCGCCCGCTTCATTGAACATGCGGTAGACGCCAGGGCTGTTGGGCAGGCGCTTGACGAACTCGCCGATCAGCGCGGCGCCGCGCAGGCCGTTCTCCTGCGAGCCGCCCTCTATCCATTCGATCGCCGGCAACAGGCGCGCGCTGTCCTCGCCACCTTCCGCGCTACCGTCCACTTCGTCCAGAAGTTCGTCATCGTCTCGCGCGTTCTCGTCATAGAGAATGCCGCCATCGATGGGCTGTCGCCCGCTCATGCCCTGTCTCCGATCATCGGCGGACGTGCCCTGAAAGCAGCTGTCCACGCGGGGCCGCTTCGGCCCGAATCTGGTCTGAGCCGTTTATATAGGAATAAAATCGGGCAAGGGGGAGACGGGCCTCAAGCTTCCGCTCCGGCGGGCCTGCGGGCGGGCGGACCGGCGAAAGATTGCGGAAGTCTTAAGGGAAAGCGCGCAAGGCCCGCCATTTTTGCAAGAAAGTCTTCATTTTCGATGTGATTGAAATCATGGTTAAATTTTCTCCTGTTGCGAGCGGGCAACATCGATTTTGAGCCACCTCTTCGCCGTGAAATGATCACAATTCGGCTCTTGTGAATCCGCATTTGAGCAGCAATTTCACTCTCAACCGAGCGGGCTCAGTCATGTGTTCCAATCCCGGACAATCGCTCAAGGCGGTTCGGGCTATCGGGTCGAAAGGAGACTTAGTATGCGTATTCTCGTCACCACTCTCGCCGCCTCCGCCTTGTCGCTGGCATCTTTCTCTCTCGCTCAGGCCGCTGACGCGATTGACGAGGTTCCGGCTGCTCCGGCTGCCGACTTCACCGCGCCGGCCGCCAAGAACTGGTCGGGCGCCTATGTCGGCGGCGTCGGCACCTGGCATCATGGCAAGTTCAAGGGCACGGGCGACCGTACGGCGGCCGGCTTCGGCGGCGGCCTCTATGGCGGCTACAACATGCAGAGCGGCAAGATCGTCTACGGTGCGGAAGCCGACATCAACTACCAGGACACGGACGCCAAGACCTCGCAGCGCTCGATGGAGCAGGGTGTCAACGGTTCGATCCGCGGCCGCGTCGGCTATGACCTGAACCCGGTTCTGGTCTACGGCACCGCCGGTGTCGCTGCCGCCGACGTCAAGGCCCGTCAGGGCGGTGGTTCGGACAGCAACACGATGATCGGCTGGACGGCCGGTGGCGGTGCGGAAGCCATGGTCACCGACAACATCACCGCCCGCGTCGAATATCGCTACACGGACTACGGCAAGGAAACCTTCAACGTTCCGCGCGGCAACTTCTCCTCCGGCTATGACGAGCACTCCGTGCGCGTCGGCATGGGCGTGAAGTTCTGATCTGACCGGACGCGGTTGGAATGACGAAAGGCCGGCAGCGATGCCGGCCTTTTTGCGTTGTTGTTCAAGCTTTGGCCAAGGACGAGACGCGAGCGCTCACGCCTTGAACCGGTCGTAATCGGGGAAATGCTCGGCGAACTTCTTCGGCCATTTCGCCAGCTTCTTGCGGCCCTTCTCCCATTTGCCCTCGAAGCGCAGATCGAGATAGCGCAGCATGGCCGCAAGGGCGAAATGGCCGCCATGGAGCTTGGCGCTGGGCTTGGGCAGATCGGCGTTGAGCAGGTCGAGCGCGCGGGTGACCTTGTCCCATTGCCGGTCCATCCACGGCTCATGCACCTTCTCCGGCGGGTGGAAGCGCTTCTCATAGACGATGGCGAGCAGGCTGTCGCAGATGCCGTCACACAGCGATTCCAGCATCTCCGCCTTCAGCCGCTTGTCGTGCCGGCGGGGATAGAGCTTGCCGCCGGTCTCCCTGTCCATGAACTGCATGATGACGCGGCTGTCATAGATGGCTGTGCCATCTTCCAGCACCAAGGTCGGGATCTTGCCGAGCGGGTTGTTGCCGAGAAGGTCCGGCGGGTTCGCGGCCGTGTCGGTCAGCCGGTAGGTGACGGGCAGTTCGAGGTGATGGGCGGCCATCCGCACCTTGTTGGAATAGGGCGATGCCGGGGAGTAGAAAAGGTCCATCGAAAGATCCTTGGGCGGAACGGGTTCCGGAGCGGGCGGCATCAGCGCATCGAACCGAATCCCTTGAGCAGGCTTCGGCAGATCTCGATGGGCTGGCGCCGCGCCCTCTCCGGCAGTCGGAAGGTGGCAGGCAAGGAATGCGGCAGGCGAAGAATGTGGCATGAAAAGGCTGTGCGACGGGCCACGCCGCGACGGGGCACAAACCCTGGAAGCTCACGTCTTGCGCATCGGACTGACAATCATGCGCAGTCCGATGCGCTATCTCTTTGTCTGTTCACCGGATTTTTCCAAAACCGGTTGTCGCTTTTCGGTCCGATGCTCTAGCGCGGCGCGGGCATGGTCAGCGCGGGCGCGCGGCATCCCTTGCGGTCCACCTCCGCGCAATCCCGGAACGCCAAATCCTTGGTCATGCAGATGCGGACTTCTTCAAGCCGTGACTTGTCGCAGTCAACCGCGATCCCGGCTTGCGTCATGCCGGGATTGGCCCGGATCAGCGCTTCCTCGAGCGCCGCTGCGCTCGATGGGCGGCTTGTGGCCTGGGGGCCGAGGCTGTCGGGCAGATGCACCCGCTCACGCGCTGCGCGCAGCGTCTCGAAATAGGCTTTCTGGTCCAGCCCGCTGCAGCTGCCATGCTTGCGCCATTGATGGCCGATCAGCCCGAGCGCCGGCGGCATGATGTCGAACAAGGTGCGGCCGAGCGCCTCCGGCACGCGCTTGGGTTCCGCACTGTCGCAGAATTGCGGATAGCCGCGTTCGTTCTGCGGCCAGAGCCCGTGCACAACGAAACCGCGTCCGCTGCTGTCGCACTGGGCAGTCCTGGCCTGGGGGTCGTTGTCCTGGCACCAGCTTGGCGACCAGGACAGCGCCAGCACGTAGAAATCGAAGCCCTCGCCTTCGGGAAGATCGCCGCGCGGCATCGTTTCCGCACGTGGCGACGGGCCGGCTTTTCCGCCCGGGCCGGCTGCCGCGCCATTGGCGGGCGCCTGCAGGATCGGCGTGTTGCCGCGGCTGCCCTGCACCTCGCCTGACGCATCCTCGCTGCAGCCGGACAGCGCGAGCGCGGCGAGGCAGGCACCGACAAGAGAGGGGCGGCCCATCATTTCACGGCCTCGCAGTCGGCGCCATGCCGGCGGTCTGGATCAAGACCGGCAATGCAGAAATCGACGCGCGGGCGGGCGCCCCCATCGGCGGCATCCTCGTCCAGCACATACCAGATCGGCCGCGTGCTGTTGTCGCCAAGCCTTGCCTGCGCCGCGCAGAACCGCCGAGCGCCCGGTGGCGTCGCCCGAGGGGCGGTGCCGCGCGATTCGATCGCGGTGAAGCCGGTGATGCGCACGGTCTGTTCCCTGTTCATGACAAGGCTATCCTGCAGCCGGGCGATCTCCGTCAAGATGGCCGGCGCATCGCAGCGGTTCGGAATGTCCGCGCGCGCCGATGCGGCCAGCGCCAGGCCGGCCGATACCAAGCCGGTCAAGGCCAGGACGGTCGGAAAGCAGAGGCGAAGGCCCGGCAAAAGAGGGCCGGGAAATTGCCGGCATCGCGCTGTCGTCATGACACTCCCTGGGTCGCCTTGCTCGACATATCCTGTCCGCGGCCGCAAGTCCCGAAAACGGAATCGGTTGCGCCACTGATGCAGGAAACACGAACTCTTTCAGGATCCTGTGTGACTTTTATGAAATGCCGAGCAGAGGCTTGCCGAGCGGAGTGCCGACGCGGGCGACAGCTCCTCTCGCCTCGATGGCAAGGGCAGGGTGGCCACGACGAAGCGGCCAGGCTCACGCGTCGTCCTCCTCCGTCGCCTCCTGCCGGAGCCAGAAGGCGCGGGCGGACGCGAAGCGGTCCTGGCGCAGCCTGTCCTTCAGCACGGGCAGCAGCACGTCCAACTCCTGCTTCAGCGTGAAGGGCGGATTGACCAGGATCAGCCCGGAGCCCGAAAGCCCCGTGGTGTCCCGGTCGCTGCGCACGGCAAGCTCGGCGCAGAGCATCTTAGGAATGTTCAGCGCCTTCAGCGCCTCGTGGAAGGCGGCGATCGGCGCGCCCTGCTTCAGCGGATACCACAGGCAATAGGTGCCGCCGGGAAAGCGGCGATGGGCTTTCGCCAGCCCGGACACCAGCCGCTCATATTCGCCCGCCAGCTCGAAGGGCGGATCGACCAGCACCAGGCCGCGCTTCTCCTTGGGCGGCAGATGCGCGCCGAGCGCCAGCCATCCGTCGAGTTCGGTCACGCGGGTCTGGTAATCGCCGTCGAAGAGCCGGGCCAGCGTTGCGGAATCCTGAGGATGCAGCTCGAGCGCGGACAGCCGGTCCTGCGGCCGCAGCAGCATGCGGGTGAGCTTCGGCGAGCCGGGATAGAGCGTCACGCTTCCCGCTTCCATGCCTTGGTTCATGCCAGGGTTCAGCTCCCTGACGCAGTCGAGATAGGGGGCGAGCAGTGCCTCGATGTCCGGCGGCAGCGGCGTGGCCAGCAGGCGGCCAATGCCGTCGCGCCATTCGCCCGTCTTCTGCGCCTCTTCCTGCGAGAGGTCGTAAAGCCCGATGCCGGCATGGGTGTCGATCACCCGGAAGGCCTTGTCCTTGCCCTTGAGATAGGTGACGAGCCGCGCCAGCACGGCGTGCTTCAGCACGTCGGCGAAATTGCCCGCGTGGTAGATGTGACGGTAATTCATGCGCTGCCGTGATCGGATCTATGAAAACTTGACATGGTGACAAGCGCCGCCTTTGCGCCGCCTGTTGCCTGCAATATAGAAAAGCCATGAACGTTGCGACCCCCCTTCGGCCGGTCACCGGCCATACCGTCTGCCCGCATGACTGTCCCTCGGCCTGCGCGCTCGATGTCGATCTGATGGCCGATGGCCGCATCGGCCGCGTGCGCGGCGCGGCCGCCAACAGCTATACCGCCGGCGTGATCTGCGCCAAGGTCGCCCGCTATTCCGAGCGGATCTATCATCCGGGCCGCCTGCTGGTGCCGCAGCGGCGCAAGGGCGGGAAGGGCAGCGGCCAGTGGCAGGAGATCGGCTGGGACGCCGCGCTCGACGAGATCGCCGAAGCCTTCGTCAAGGCCGAGGCCCGGCACGGCTCGGAAGCGGTCTGGCCCTATTTCTATGCCGGCACCATGGGCCAGGTGCAGCGCGACTCGATCGAGCGGCTGCGCCATGCCAAGCGCTATTCCGGTTTCTTCGGTTCGATCTGCACCAATCCGGCCTGGACCGGCATGACCATGGCGACCGGTGCACTGCGCGGGCCCGATCCGCGCGAAATGGCCAAGTCCGATTGCGTGGTGATCTGGGGCACCAATCCGGTGTCCACCCAGGTCAATGTCATGACGCACGCCATCAAGGCACGCAAGGAGCGCGGCGCGAAGATCGTCGTCATCGACATCTATGACAGTCCCACAGTCAAGCAGGCCGATCTCGGCCTCGTGCTGAAGCCGGGCACCGACGGGGCGCTCGCCTGCGCGGCCATGCACATCGCCTTCCGCGACGCCTATGCCGACCGGGACTACATGGCCCGCTATGCCGATGATCCGGCCGGGCTGGAAGCGCATCTCAAAACCCGCACGCCGCAATGGGCAGCGGCGATCACCGGTCTCTCCGTCGAGGAGATCGAGCGTTTCGCCCGGCTCGTCGGCACCACCAGGCGCAGCTATTTCCGGCTCGGCTACGGTTTTACCCGCCAGCGCAATGGCGCGGTGGCCATCCATGCGGCGGCGAGCCTCGCCACGGTGCTCGGCAGCTGGCGGCACGAGGGCGGCGGCGCCTTTCATTCCAACAATGACATCTTCCGGCTGGACAAGCGCATGCTGATCGGCTCTGCCATGGCAGATCCCGAGATCCGCATGCTCGACCAGTCGCAGATCGGCCGGGTGCTGACCGGCGACGCCGAGGCCCTGCGCCACCGCGGGCCGGTGACGGCGCTGCTGATCCAGAACACCAATCCCGTCAATGTCGCGCCGGAGCAGCGGCTGGTGCGTCAGGGCTTCCTGCGCGAGGATCTCTTCGTCGCCGTGCACGAGCAGTTCATGACCGACACGGCAGTACTTGCCGATATCGTCCTGCCGGCCACCATGTTCCTGGAGCATGACGATCTCTATCGCGGCGGCGGCCACCAGCACATTCTGCTCGGGCCGAAGCTGGTGGAGCCGCCGGAGACGGTGCGCACCAATCTTTTCGTCATCGAAGAGCTGGCCAAGCGTCTGGGCGTCGCCGATCGTCCTGGCTTTGGCATGAGCGAGCGCGCGCATATCGACGCGATCCTCGCGCCTTCCGGCTCCAGCTTCGATGCGCTGAAAGAGGTGCGCTGGCTGGACGTGCAGCCCGATTTCGACACCGCGCATTTTCTCAACGGCTTCGGCCATGCCGATGGCCGCTTCCGCTTCCGCGCGGACTGGACCGGCACGCCCGCGCCGAACCGGCCGCCGGCCTCCATCGGTCTTCTCGGGCCGCACGCCGCTCTGCCCACCTTCCCGGACCATGCCGCGCTGATCGAGGCGGAGGATGGCGACCATCCCTTCCGCCTGGCCACATCGCCCGCGCGCTCTTTCCTCAATTCCACCTTTGCCGAGACCCGCTCCTCGGTGGAAAAGGAAGGGCGGCCAAGCGTGATGATCCATCCCGAGGATGCCGTTCGCCTCCATATCGGGGAAGGCGATATCGTGCGTCTCGGCAATCAGCGCGGCACGATCCGCCTGCATGCCGAGATCGGCGGCGGCGCGCGCAGGGGCGTTCTGGTGGCCGAGGGCCTCTGGCCGAACGGCGCCCATCTCGATGGCGAAGGCATCAACGTGCTGACCGGCGCCGATCCCGTCGCGCCCTATGGCGGCGCCGCCTTCCACGACAACCGCGTCTGGCTGGCGCGGGATGGCGAAAAGTGAGTCCGGTTTTCGCCCGAAAGCCCGCTCTGAATTTTTGATTAGGGTCCTGACCCTAGCCCGCGAAGAGGCCGCATGAGCAAGCTGAAGAATGCCCGGGTCGAGATCCTGAAGGACGAGACCCTCTCGAAGAACTGGTACCATCTGCGCAACATCACCTTCCGCTATGTCGGCTCGAACGGGCAGGAGAAGATCCTGAAGCGCGAGGCCTATGACCGGGGCAATGGCGCGACGATCCTGCTCTACGATCCCGCCCGGGACATGGTGGTGCTGGTGCGCCAGTTCCGCGTGCCGGCCTATGTCAACGACGATGACGGCTTCCTCTTGGAAACGCCGGCCGGCCTGCTCGATGGCGAGAACCCGGCCGAGGCCATCCGACGTGAGGTGGCGGAGGAGACCGGCTATCGCGTGCACTCCGTCCGCCCGCTGTTCAAGCTGTTCATGTCGCCGGGCTCGGTGACCGAGATCGTCCATTTCTTCGCGGCCCTGATCGAACAGCAGGACCGCGTCACCGATGGCGGCGGCCTGGCGGAGGAGGACGAGGATATCGAGCGCGTGGAACTGCCGCTGGACGAGGCCTTGGCCAAGATCGCGACAGGCGAGATCCGCGACGCCAAGACCGTCATCCTCCTGCAATGGGCGGCGATGAACCGGGAGAGCCTGAAGGCGTAGGGGCGCCGCTCCAATAACCGTGGGCGCTTTCACCAGTGTCTCTATGACATCATCTTCACGGAACAAGCGCCCGCCGTCCGACGTTTCGCAGGTCCATTCCCTAACCAAGGATCTGCTAATGACCAGGATCAAGACCCGCTCCGGGACCGAACTCTATGTGAAGGACTGGGGTGAGGGGCGTCCTGTCGTGCTGCTGCATGGCTGGCCGCTGACCTCGGACACCTGGGATGATTTCGCCTATGTCGCCGCCAATAACGGCTTCCGCGCAATTGCCTATGACCGCCGCGGCTTCGGCCGCTCGGACCAGCCCTGGACCGGTTACGATTATGACACGCTGGCCGACGATCTCGCCGATGTCATGGAGGCGAAGGGTCTCGATGATGCGGCACTGTTCGGCTTCTCGATGGGGGGCGGTGAAGTCGCGCGCTACCTGTCGCGCCATGGCGGCAAGGGCGTGTCGAAGGTGGCGCTGGTCGCCTCGGTCGTGCCTTACATGCTGCAGACCGACGACAATCCCGAGGGCACGCCGCAGTCGACCTTCGACGGCATGACCGAAGGGATGATCGAGGACCGCGCGCATTTCTTCGCGAGCTTCATGAAGACCTTCTATGGCGTCGGCATCTTTACCGGCAATGTCAGCGACGAAGTGGTCGAGTGGTCCGTCAACCAGTCGATGATGGCCGGCCTCAAGCCGACGCTCGCCTGCGCGGAAGCCTTCGCGACAACCGACTTCCGCCCGGATCTGCCGGCCTTCCGCGCGCCGACGCTGATCATCCACGGCACGGGCGACCAGACCGTGCCGATCGAGGCTGCAGGCCGCGCTGCCGCCCGCGCCATTCCGGGTTCGACGCTGATCGAATATGACGGCGCCCCGCACGGCCTGTTCGCCTCGCACAAGCAGCGCCTGACCGACGATCTCCTGGCTTTCCTGCGCAGCTAAGCCAACCCTGCACGGCGATTCCCTGATGGCTTCACATGAGGCCATCAGGCATGCAGGGCACTAGAAAGAGGCTGCGAGAGCAAGCTTGGCCCTGTCTTTCGGCTCTGTTCGTCGGGCCCGTTCAGAAGCTGCCCTTGAGCCCGAAGCTGACCGACAGGCTGCGGAAGCTCGCGCCAGCCGCCTCGCGGTCCGATCCGCTCTCCCCCGTCTTGGTATCGATCAAGCGCATGTCGCCGCGTCGGCGTGCCACGTTTTCGACGTCGCCTGCCAATGTCAGCGCGACGTGGTCGCTGATGGCATAGCTGGCGGTGAGGCCGAGCATGGCCACGGGCGCGGCATCCATGGAATCGAAGAAGCGCAGGTTCCGCATCCAGTGATCGTCGATGTCCTTGATGCCGAAGGTCAGGCCGAGGCCGGCGCGGGCGCCAAGCGACCAGCCGCCGAAACTTGCCTGGCTCTCAAGGCCGAGATAGGGCACGGGGATTTTCTGGCGGTAGCTGATGCCGCGCTCGCCCTCGGGAAAATGCCCGACCGAATTGCGAAACCCGTCTTCGCTATAGATGTAACCGCCGCCATAGGACGTCCATTTGACATCGGTATAGCGGAACCCGCCGAAGGCCGAGAGGGACAGGCCATCCCTGTCTGCCAGACGTCGCTTCGCCTCCAGCGACAGATCGACATAGTGATCGAGCTGCGTGTCCGGCGAGATCGACCGGTCGCTCCATCCGGTCATACCGCCATCGCGGGCATAGGGGTCGACCCAGTCGTAATCGACCATGTGCCCGTCGCCCTCCGCCCCGAGCCGCAGCTGCGTGCTCAGCGTCCAGTCCGCATCCACCGTGCCTTCGAGGCCCAGCGTATAGAGGAGCGCATGTCTGGTGTGCCAGTTGAGCTGGCTCAGTTTGTCGCCATTCTCATAGACATATTCGCTCGCGCGAAGATCGATGACGCCAACGCCGCCCGTGATGCTGTAGACCGGATCGGGCAAAGGACCATCCCCGGCCCGCGCGGGAGCGGAGCACAGAAGGCCAGAGCAGAGAAGGAGAGCAAGAGTGGGCAGGAAACGCACGAGGAGCGGAGCCTTCAAAGATGTCGGACACCTTGCTTAAGCATGGCGGAATGAAGGCAACAAGAGGTGCTCCGCGCCGCTGGCCGGGTTGTTGCCGCGCGTGACATTTCTGCTTCGGCTTGTGGCTGCCACGGAAAAGAGGGTGCGGCGCCTCAGGTTCCCGCCGTCATCCGCACGCGCCCCTCGGCCACATCCCGCAGAGCCTGGGCATAGACCCTGTGCTCTTCGGTGAGCACGCGGGCCGCGAGCGTCTCCGGCGTATCGCCGGGTAGGATCGGCACCCGCGCCTGAACGATGGCCGGCCCCTCGTCCATGCCCTCGGTGACGAAATGGACGGTGCAGCCGGCCTCGGCGTCGCCCGCTTCAATCGCCCTGCTATGGGTGTGCAAGCCCGGATAAAGCGGCAGCAGCGAAGGGTGGATGTTGAGGATACGGCCTTCATAGCGCTGAATGAAAGCCCCCGACAGGAGCCGCATATAGCCCGCCAGGCAGATCAGATCGGGCGAGAAGCCGGCCAGCGCTTCCAGCACGGCGGCCTCATGGGCGGCCTTGCTGTCATAATCGCGCCGTTCCAGCGCCAGCGCCGGCAGGCCGAGCGCTGCGGCCTTGGCCAGGCCGCCCGCATCCCGCTTGTCCGAGATCACGCCGACGATCTCGGCGGGAAAGCCCGGTTCGCCGGCCGCTTTGACCAGTGCCAGCATGTTGGAGCCGCCGCCTGATATCATCACGACGACGCGCTTGCGCGCGCCATCCCCTGCTGCCGTCGTCGTCATAGGGCGAGCGTGCCCTTGTAGAGCGTGCCGGCCGCGCCGTCTTCGCGCGCCACCATCCGGCCAAGCGTGAACACCGTTTCTCCTTCACCGGCAAGAACGGCCGCCACCGCGTCAGCCTTCTCGGGCGAAACCACGGCGATCATGCCGACGCCGCAATTGAAGGTGCGCAGCATTTCCGTCGCCTCGACGCCGCCGGTCTTCGCCAGCCAGGAGAAAACGGCGGGCGCCTTGACGGCGTTAAGATCGATCTCGGCGGCGAGATGCTTCGGCAGCACGCGCGGAATGTTTTCCGGAAAGCCGCCGCCGGTGATGTGGGCGAGCGCCTTGATCGCGCCGGTCTCGCGGATGGCCTTGAGCAGCGGCTTGACATAGATGCGGGTCGGCGTCAGCAGCCGCTCGGCCAGCGTGCCGTCGCCGAAGGGGCAGGGCGCATCCCAGGCGAGGCCCGACAGCGCCACGATCTTGCGCACCAGCGAGAAGCCGTTGGAATGCACGCCGGACGAGGTCAGACCGAGGATGACATCGCCGGCTTCGACATCGGCGGCCGGCAGCAGCTGGCCGCGTTCGGCCGCGCCGACGGCAAAGCCCGCCAGGTCATAATCGCCGCCCTGATACATGCCGGGCATTTCCGCGGTCTCGCCGCCGATCAGCGCGCAGCCCGCCTCGCGGCAGCCGGCGGCAATGCCGGCGACGATGGCCGCGCCCTGGTCCGGGTCCAGCTTGCCGGTGGCGAAATAGTCGAGGAAGAACAGGGGCTCGGCGCCCTGCACAACGAGATCATTGACGCACATGGCCACGAGATCGATGCCCACCTCGTCATGGTGATCGGCGTCGATGGCGATCTTCAGCTTGGTGCCGACGCCATCATTGGCGGCCACCAGAACCGGATCGGTGAAGCCCGCGGCCTTCAGGTCGAACAGCCCGCCGAAGCCGCCGATCTCGCCATCCGCGCCGGGGCGGCGGGTGGAGCGCACATGCGGCTTGATCTTCTCGACCATGAGGTTGCCCGCATCGATATCGACGCCGGCATCGCTATAGGTCAGGCCGTTCTTTCCGGCTTGGCTCATGGGTTTCTCGCTCCATATCATCGGCGCGCACCGCGCAACTCCGTTGCCAAATCGCGCTGCATGTTTCTAAAACCGTAACACGTGCCTGCGATTGGCATGGAAGCCGGCATCCTGCAAGCGTCACAGGCCTGTGAACAGGGCTTTCCCGCCAAAAAACGCCCGAATCGCGGCCAAGCCTCAAGCGCCTGTCGCCTTGCGGGATGTGGTCGTGGCGAAAGCTTCACGATGCCGGCCAACACCGCATGAGGCAGGCACCCCGCCGTCGGCGCAGCCGGCCGTCCATACCCTCGCAAACCCGCCCGAGAGGATCGATCCGTGGCATCTGAGGTCAATCAACAAAGCCGCGCCTTCAAGCGGCACGCGATCTTCTGGGGCGCGGTGCTCGCCGTCTTCATCCTGTTCCTGTTTCTGTTCCGCTCGATCCTTCTGCCCTTCTTCGCGGGCATGGCGCTGGCCTATTTCCTCGATCCCGTGGCCGACCGTCTGGAGCGGCTGGGGTTGAGCCGGATGATGGCCACCATCGTCATCCTGGTCAGCTTCCTCGTGGTCTTCGTGATGTCGCTGATCCTGATCCTGCCGATCGTCTTCACCCAGGCGGGGGATTTCATCGCCAAGATCCCAGACTATGTCACGACGCTGCAGACCATCTTCACCAGCCCGGACAGCCATTTCCTGCCGAGCTGGATCACCGCCGAGCTGCCGGATATCCGCCAGAACTCCATGCGCCTCCTGCAGCAGGCCGCCGGCTTCCTGGCCACGCTGATCCAGCAATTGTGGAATTCCGGCCTGGCGCTGCTCGATATCATCTCGCTCTTCGTGGTCACGCCGGTCGTCGCCTTCTACATGCTGCTCGACTGGGACCGGATGATCAACAAGGTCGACAGCTGGGTGCCACGCCAGCATCTTCTCACCGTGCGCAGCCTGGCCCGCGAGATCGACCTGTCGATTGCCGGCTTCGTGCGTGGCCAGGGCTCGCTCTGCCTCATTCTCGGCATTTATTATGCCGTGCTCCTGTCGCTCAGCGGGCTCAATTTCGGCCTGCTGATCGGCCTTTTTGCCGGCATGATCAGCTTCGTCCCCTATGTCGGCTCGCTGGTCGGCCTGTTTCTGGCCGTCGGCGTGGCGCTGGTGCAGTTCTGGCCGGATTATGTCTGGATCGGGGTGGTGGCCTGCATCTTCTTCAGCGGGCAGTTTCTGGAAGGCAACATCCTGCAGCCGAAGCTGGTCGGCGGCAGCGTCGGCCTGCATCCCGTCTGGCTGATGTTCGCGCTGCTTGCCTTCGGCGTGCTGTTCGGCTTCGTCGGCCTGATCGTCGCCGTACCGCTGGCGGCCGCCATCGGCGTGCTCGTACGCTTCGCCCTGTCGCGCTATCTCGACAGCGCGCTCTATCACGGGCCGCCCAAGGTGCTCGGTGCGCCGCATGGCGGGCTTCTCATCGAGCCGCATGTCACGACCAAACCGAAGCGGGGGGAGTAGGCCCGCCGCTGCCTGGCTGAAGCGCATCGGCTGCGCCCGCCTCTTCCACAGGCCGAGGGGTGCACCGGGGAAAACGGGGATTGCGGCGATTCCGGCCGAAAGCCCTGCCACCCTTTTCCGGCGCCCCATGCTATAAGACGCGCCCGGCCCGATCTTGACCGCAATTTCGGGCGAAGATTGAAACAGACATGACCCGCACAGCCGAACAGCTTCCGCTCGACCTGGCGCCCGCTCCCCAGACCGGGCGTGAAGACCTCATCGTTTCCGACGCCATCGCGCCGGCCGTGGCCCTGATCGACGCCTGGCCGCGCTGGCCGTCGCCCGTCGTCGTGCTGGTCGGTCCCGCCGGCTCGGGAAAATCGCATCTGGCATCGATCTGGGCGGAGCTGAGCGGTGCGGAGCGCCATCGTCCGATGCGCGATGCCGCCGAGGCCGGTCGGCAGCGCCCCGTGCTGTTCGAGGATGCCGATCGCGGCCCGCTCGACGAGACCGCCCTGTTCCACCTGATCAATACCGTGCGCCAGAACGGCACGGCGCTGATGATGACGGCGCGGCAGATGCCGGCCGCCTGGGCCGTCGCTCTGCCGGATCTGCGCTCGCGGCTGAAGGCCGTGACCGTGGTGGAGCTCGGCGCGCCCGATGCTTTCCTTCTGTCCCAAGTGCTGGTGAAGCTCTTCTCCGACCGGCAGCTTGCGATCGATGAGCGGCTGATCGACTATATGGTCGCGCGCATGGAACGCTCCCTGGACGCGGCCTGCCGGCTGGTGGAGGAGATCGACCGGCTGGCGCTGGCGCGGGCGAGCCGCATCACCCGCGCGCTGATCGCCGAGGTGCTGGATGGCGCGGACAAAGGCGGCGACTGACTGTCACAGAACGGTTGCCAAACTTCGCTAGTCGCGTAGACACGCAGACATTGAAATTTACCGCGAGCGTGCGGGGCATCTGCCGGCAGATCCTCAAGGTCTCGCTTCAAGAGGAGTTGATAGGGCTTATGGATACGTCTTCTGCCGCCACCCCGATCGAAAGCGCCAAGGAAAACGTCAAGCCGGCCCAAGACGGGGTCGACCTGCTGACGAGCCCGACCCGCTTCATCAACCGTGAATTCTCCTGGCTGCAGTTCAACCGGCGCGTTCTCGAGGAGACGCTGAACCCGGCCCATCCGCTCCTGGAGCGCATCCGCTTCCTGTCGATCTCGGCGGCCAATCTCGACGAGTTCTTCATGGTGCGCGTGGCCGGGCTGGAAGGCCAGGTGCGCCAGAACGTGGTGGTGCGCTCGCCCGACGGCAAGACGCCGGCGGAGCAGCTTGACGAAATCCTGCGCGAAATCAACAATCTTCAGATGGAGCAGCAGGCCTCGCTGGCTGTTCTGCAGCAATATCTGGCCAAGGAAGACATCCTGATCGTGCGTCCGGTCTCGCTCTCGCGCGAGGATCGCGCCTGGCTCGAGACGACCTTCGAGCAGACCATCTTCCCCGTGCTGACGCCCCTGTCGATCGATCCGGCGCATCCTTTCCCCTTCATTCCCAATCTCGGCTTCACCATGGGGCTGCAGCTGGTCAGCACCGCCGAGCGCGAGCACATGACTGCGCTTCTGCGTCTGCCCGTCGCGCTGGACCGCTTCGTGCGCCTGCCGGATGTGAAGTCGACCATCCGCTACATCACGCTCGAAGACGTGGTGGGCCTGTTCATCGAGCGGCTCTTCCCGGGCTATGAGGTGCGCGGCGCCGGCACCTTCCGCCTGATCCGCGACAGCGATATCGAGCTGGAGGAAGAGGCCGAAGATCTCGTGCGCTTCTTCGAAACCGCATTGAAGCGCCGCCGCCGCGGCTCTGTCATCCGCATCGAGATCGATTCGGAAATGCCGATCGAGCTGCGCCGCTTCGTCATCTCCGAGCTGGCCGTGCCGGAAAACCGCGTGGCCGTTCTGCCGGGCCTGCTGGCGCTGAACACCCTGTCGGAAATCGCCAAGGCCCCGCGCGACGACCTGCGCTTCCCGCCCTACAATGCGCGATTTCCCGAGCGCGTCCGCGAGCATTTCGGCGATTGCTTCGCCGCCATCCGCGAAAAGGACATGGTCGTCCACCACCCCTATGAGAGCTTCGACGTGGTGGTGCAGTTTCTGTACCAGGCTGCCCGCGATCCCGATGTTCTCGCGATCAAGCAGACGCTCTACCGCACGTCGAACGACAGCCCGATCGTCCGCGCGCTGATCGACGCGGCAGAGGCCGGCAAGTCGGTCACCGCGCTGGTGGAGCTCAAGGCCCGCTTCGATGAAGAAGCCAATATCCGCTGGGCCCGCGACCTGGAGCGCGCCGGCGTGCAGGTCGTCTTCGGCTTCATCGAGCTGAAGACCCATGCGAAGATGTCGATGGTGGTGCGCCGCGAGGATGGCCGCCTGCGCACCTATTGCCACCTCGGCACCGGCAATTATCACCCGATCACCGCCAAGATCTACACCGACCTGTCCTTCTTCACCTGCGATCCGGCGATCGGCCATGACATGGCCAACATCTTCAACTTCATCACCGGCTATGGCGAGCCCGAGCCGGACATGAAGATCGGCATCTCGCCCTATACGCTGCGCCCGCGCATCCTCCAGCATATCGAGGAGGAAATCGTCCACGCCCAGGCCGGCCGCCCGGCCGCCGTCTGGATGAAGATGAATTCGCTGGTCGATCCCGACATCATCGACGCGCTCTACCGCGCCAGCCGCGCGGGCGTGGAAGTGGAACTGGTGGTGCGTGGCATCTGCTGCCTGCGCCCGCAGGTGCCCGGCCTGTCCGAGAACATCCGCGTCAAATCGATTGTCGGCCGCTTCCTTGAGCACAGCCGCATCTTCTGCTTCGGCAATGGCCACGGGCTTCCCTCCGAGCATGCGCTGGTCTATATCGGCTCGGCGGATATGATGCCGCGTAATCTGGACCGGCGCGTGGAAACCCTCGTGCCTCTGACCAACCGGACGGTGCACGAACAGGTTCTCTCGCAGATCATGCTGGCCAATCTGATCGATAATCAGCAGAGCTACGAGATCCTTGAGGACGGGACCTCGCGGCGGATCGCGGTGTCGAAGGACTCCGATCCGTTCAATGCGCAGGTTTACTTCATGACCAATCCGAGCCTGTCGGGGCGCGGCGAGGCCCTGAAGTCCAGCGCACCGCGCGTGATCGCCGGCTGGAAGAGCGATCGTAGAAAGTAAATTGAGTCTGCATGGTGGAATCTGAAGCCCAGGGGCGCCTGCCGGGTATTGCCCCTGTCTCCGTTGTCGATATCGGCTCCAACTCGGTTCGACTGGTTGTTTACGAGGGACTGAACCGGAATCCCGCCGTGCTCTTCAACGAGAAGGTCATGTGCGGGCTCGGCAAGGGAATCGACGCGACGGGCCGCATGGACGAAGCAAGCGTGGAGCGCGCCATCGCGGCGCTCCATCGCTTCCGCGCGCTGTCGGTGCAGGCCCGCGCCCGGACCACTTTCGTGCTGGCGACCGCCGCCGCCCGCGATGCCTCCAACGGCCCGGATTTCATCCGCCGGGCAGAGGCGATCCTGCATCACTCCGTGCGGGTGCTGTCAGGCGAGGAAGAGGCCTATTATTCGGCGCTCGGCGTCATCAGCGGCTATCACGATCCTGATGGGATCGTCGGTGATCTCGGGGGCGGCTCGCTGGAACTGGTCGAGGTCAAGGGACCGGCGATCGGCAAGGGTATCACCCTGCCGCTGGGCGGCATCCGCCTGTCGGAACATTCCGGCGGATCGGTGACCAAGGCGCGCAGCTATGCCCGCCGCCACTTCAAGGACGCGGACGTTCTCAAAGTCGGGGAGGGGCGCACCTTCTATGCCGTCGGCGGCACTTGGCGCGCCATTGCCAAGCTGCATATGGAGCTGCGCGGCTACCCGCTGCACATGATGCAGGGCTATGAAATTCCCTTTGCGGAGGCGATGAGCTTCCTGTCGGAGGTGGCCGAGTCCAAGGATTCCAAGGAGCCGGCCTATGCGGCGATCTCCAAGAGCCGCCGCCTTCTGATCCCCTTCGGCGCGGTGACGCTGCAGGAGGCGATTGCGGCGGCCAAGCCCGCCCTCGTCTCCTTCTCCGCGCTCGGCGTGCGCGAGGGCTATCTCTACGCGCTTCTGTCGGAATCGATGCAGAAGGAAGACCCGCTGCTTGCCGCGGCAGAGGAACTGGCGATCCTGCGGGCGCGCTCGCCCGAACATGCCCGCGAGCTTGCGGCCTGGACCGGGCCGGCCATGCAGGCGCTGGGGCTCGACGAGACCGACGAGGAAAGCCGCTATCGCCAGGCTGCCTGCCTGCTGGCCGATATCAGCTGGCGCGCCCATCCGGATTATCGTGGCCTGCAGGCGCTGAATATCATCGCGCATTCGACCTTCAGCGGCATCAGCCATGCCGGCCGTGCCTATATTGCGCTCGCCAACTATTATCGCTTCGAAGGCGTGCGCGACGACGATGCCACCGGGCCGCTGGCCATGATCGCCACGCCGCGCATGATGCAGCGCGCACGGGTGCTCGGCGCCCTCCTGCGCGTTCTCTATCTCTTCTCCGCCTCCATGCCCGGCGTCGTGCGCGAACTGCGCCTCGAACCCTCGGCGAAGGAGGAGGGTGCGGTGGACTGGATCGTGCCCGCCGGCCTGCAGGATTTCGCCGGCGAGCGCCTGGACGGGAGGCTGCAGCAGCTGGCCAAGCTCACCGGCAAGAAGATCACGCTTCAGTTCCAATAGGGCTGTCAGATCCAAAGCAAAAGGCCGATGCGTTTTCCGCATCGGCCTTTTGCCTTGTGGCCGAACCCTCCTTGCGAGGAAGGTCCGGCGTGCCGGCGGCGTCCGGCGCGCCTTACTTGGCGGTCAGGAAATCACCCACGTCGAGCAGCACCATCTCATTGTCGTCGGCCTTGTCGATGAAACGGCCGATGGAGAAGGGCAGGTTGTTGTCGTTGCCGACCACGATGTGGGTCGCATCGACCACATCGACATTCTCGATGGTGACGAAGGGCATGGTGTAGATGCCGTCCTTGGTGCCCTGGCTGGCCTTCTTGTCCGGGTCGGCGATGTTCATCAGGTCGATATAGCCGATCTTGCGCACGGCCTTGCCGGCGTTCTCATCCGTCATCTCGATCTTGTAGACGCGCTTGTGCTTGGCCGGCTTCTCGAAGCAGTCGACCTGCGGCTTGGCCGGATCGGCGCAGGCCTTGTCGGCCGTGCCTTCGCCACCGTCGCGCTCCAGCACCAGGGCCGCGGTGCCGTCGATCATGTTGAAATCGCCGATATTGGTGCCGCCGGCCGAAAGCGGATAGAGCCAGCTGCGGCCGGTCCAGGCCTTGGCCTTGGTGTCGAATTCGGCAATGCGCAGCGCGTTCTGACCGTCCACCTGCTCGAACTTGCCCTCGCCGAGATAGAGTGGGCCTTCGAGAAGCGCGTAGAGCTTGGAGCCGTCCTTCGACATGGCCATGCCCTCGAAGCCGTTGGAGCGGCGCAGGTTGAAGCCGGCCGGCAGCGGCTTGGTCGGGTCGGAGGGCAGGGTCAGCGTCGGATTGTCGGGTGACATCACCGGCTTGCCCTCGATCGTGGTCGGATAGACGGCCTCAAGCTCACCCTTCAGATTGACCTTCATCAGATACGGGCCAAACTCCTCGCCGAGCCAGAAGCCGTCGGCCACCGGCTGGATCGATTCCAGGTCGAAATCGGAACCGGTCAGATAGCGCTTTTCCGCGCCTTCCATGACGATCGGGAAGGGGGCGATCTTGTTGGGGTCGGACAGGAAGATGGTCTCCATCCGGTCGAACTTGCCGCCGGCCCAGTCGAGCTTGACATGATGGAGCATCAGCATGGCGTCGACCGAATTCAGCTTGGTGCCGAAGCCATTGTCCGTCAGCGTCCAGAAGGTGCCGTCGGCCATGGTCTTGATGCCGGACAGGCCCTGAACCGCCTGACCGTCGAACGGCAGAGACAGGCCGGTCGGGTGAACGCCGTCCATGCCCGGAACGGTGCCGATGCCCTGGGCGCGCTTGCGATCCGGCGTCGTGAACTTGCCAGCCGTTTTCAGGGCCTCGGGCGCATCGGCCGGTGCGGGGATGACCGTATTGGCAGGCAGCACCACCTGGGCGGCGAGCTTGGCGGGGAAGGCCTTTTCCTCGGCATGGGCCGCAAGCGGGGCAACGCTCGCGGAAAGGGCGAAAATCAGGGCGGAAAGCAAACGTGCGTTCATGGATGTCACCTGAAACTGGGGAAGGAGCACGCCCCGTTGCTAGGATGGCACCATGACAGAACGGTCATGATCCGTTGACGGAACGATGAAATTCCGCAGAGAGCCGCGCTGGCGAAATGCCGGTTTTTTGTTCGCTTGGCGCGCAGCAGGGAATTCGAGAACCCGCTTTGCGCGATGTCGCCTGCTGCCATCAGGCCGGATCCAGCCGCAATTTTTGCCGCCGCCTCTGGACAGAGGGCGGCGCCCGCGCTCGATATAGGTATTCCCGGGGCGGCCCTGCAGCGCCCCGGCAAGGCCGATTTCCGGGCCGTGACGTAACGACCCGAAAGAGCGGCCAAAGGGAGGAGACGCGGATGAACCACGATCATTACAGCGACGCGCAGCTCGCGCGCATTCTCGGGGACAGCAAGGTGATCGCGCTTGTCGGTGCCTCGCCCAATGCGGCGCGGCCGAGCCATGGTGTCATGGCTTTTCTCCTGTCGCGCGGCTACCGCGTCATTCCCGTCAATCCGGGGCAGGCAGGCAAGACCATCCTCGGCCAGACCGTCGCCGCCCGCCTTGCCGATATTGCCGAGCCGGTGGACATGGTCGATGTCTTCCGCGCGGCCGACCAGCTGGACGGCGTGGTGGAGGAGGCGCTTGCCATGGTGCCGCGTCCGAAGGTGATCTGGGGTCAGCTCTCGGTGCGCGACGATCAGGCCGCGGCCAGGGCGGAGGCGGGCGGCATCGAGGTGGTGATGAACCGCTGCCCGGCCATCGAAATTCCACGTCTCGGGCTTTGAACCCTTCGCCCGACGACGGATGCCGGCCGGGAGAATAATCATCCTCTCGGGCTCGGCCTGCGCGGCGTGCTTTGCGTGCGGCCTGTGGATCGCGGGCAAAAGCCGCTTTGACCGGCGCCTGTCCGCCGGGCCATGATGCCGGGAGAAACAGGCCAAGCAGGAGGAAACATCATGGCAGGCAATCCGGGGTTCAACACGCTGGCCGTCCATGCCGGCGCTCAGCCCGATCCGACCACGGGCGCGCGGGCGACGCCGATCTATCAGACGACCAGCTTCGTCTTCGAGGATACCGATCAGGCCGCCGCGCTCTTCGGCCTGCAGGCCGCCGGCAATATCTATACCCGCATCACCAACCCGACCCAGGCGGTGCTGGAGGAGCGGGTGGCAGCTTTGGAAGGCGGCACGGCCGCGCTTGCCGTGGCGTCGGGCCATGCCGCCCAGTTGCTCGTGTTCCATACGATCCTGCGTCCGGGCGACAATTTCGTTGCCGCCAGAAAGCTTTACGGCGGTTCGATCAACCAGTTCGCCCATTCCTTTAAGTCCTTCGACTGGCAGGTGCGCTGGGCCGATACCGATCACCCGGAGAGCTTCGAGGCCGAGATCGACGACCGCACCCGGGCGATCTTCATCGAGAGTCTCGCCAATCCCGGCGGCACCTTCGTGGATATCGCCGCCATTGCCGAGATCGCCCACCGCCACGGCCTGCCGCTCATCGTCGACAACACCATGGCCACGCCCTATCTCGTGCGCCCGCTGGAGCACGGCGCCGACATCGTCGTGCATTCGCTGACCAAGTTCATGGGCGGCCATGGCAATTCCATGGGCGGAATCCTGGTGGATGGCGGCACCTTCGACTGGGCGGCCTCGGGCAATTATCCGGCACTCAGCGAGCCCCGGCCCGAATATGCCGGCCTCGTGCTGTCGCAGGCCTTCGGCAATGTCTCCTTCGCCATCGCCGCCCGGGTGCTGGGCCTGCGCGATTTCGGCCCGGCGATCTCGCCCTTCAACGCCTTCATGATCCTCACCGGCATCGAGACGCTGCCGCTGCGCATGCAGCGCCATTGCGACAATGCCCGCGAGGTCGCCCGCTGGCTGAAGCAACATCCCAAGGTGGCCTGGGTGCGCTATTCCGGGCTGGAGGACGATGCGAACCATGCGCTGCAGCAGCGTTACGCGCCGCAGGGCGCCGGCGCCGTCTTCACATTCGGGCTCAAGGATGGCTACGACGCCGGCAAGCGCTTCGTCGAAGGGCTGGAAATGCTCTCCCACCTCGCCAATATCGGCGACACCCGGTCGCTGGTCATCCATCCCGCCTCCACCACCCACCGGCAGCTGACGCCGGAGCAGCAGGCGGCGGCGGGCGCCGGCCCGGAAGTGGTGCGCCTGTCGATCGGCATCGAGGATGTCGCCGACATCATCGCCGATCTCCAGCAGGCTTTGGACAAGGCATGAGGCGACGACTGTGAGGAGATTGGCATGAGTATCCCGTCACTCGGCTTCACCTTCGATCCCGGCAGCGTCGCGCCTGATGTCGGCGCGCCGGCGGCCGACCGCATCGTCTCGGGCGACCCGCAATTTCGCACCTGGAACCTGGAGGAGGCCGAAGGCGGCCTCTATGCCGGGATCTGGGAGGCGACGCCGGGCGCCTGGCGGATCGTCTATGAGGAGTGGGAGTATTTCCACATCCTCTCGGGCCATTCCCGCGTGATCTCGGAGGACGGAACCGTCTTCGAGCTGAAGGCTGGCGACAGCATGATCCTGCGCCCCGGGTTCAAGGGGATCTGGGAGGTGATCGAGACCACGCGGAAGGATTATGTGATCCGGATCTGACGACCACCGCTTGCGCGCGAACGGCTTTTTGCTCAGGCTGGGCGCGCGCCTGCAGAACGGACCGAATGCGTGCTTATCGTTCGAGCGGTGGCCGATCCGTCAAGCAGGCAGCTGGCGCTTGCGCAACAGGCGACGGTTGAACAGCCGGATCAACGGCTTTTCGACCAGGAGGTGGACGGCGATGCCGAAAACGATCGATCCGGCGAGGCCCGTTGCCAGGAGGATGATGAACTGGGGCGGCCCCGACAGGGGAAGATGCTGGACCAGCACCACCACGATGCGGATGATCAGAAAATGCGAGAGGTAGATCGCATAGCTCGCATCGCCGATCAGGCGCAGGAGCCGAACCTCGCCCAGGCGCCTGTGGTGTTCTAAGGCGACGAAGCCGAGCGTTAGGCCGATGGCAGGCAACAGATGCAGCATGCTTCCCGAAAGCCAGTCGATGGCCAGCACGGCCGGTGCGCTGATGAAGAGCAGCAGAGCTGCAGCCTTAGGCAGCCGTCCAAGGCGCTCGCCATAGGCGATGAGCAGACCGGCGCCGAACAGCAAAATCAACGGATTGGTATAGGTCAGCGCAAGCGGGGAATGAAGGGGCGACAGGAGAGCGCCGAGCGCGACCAGTAGCACCAGAAGCACGAGCAGAATGCCGAGCCGGTAGGCGCCGAAGGCGGCCGTCACCGCAAACAGCGCGTAAAAGAACATCTCGTAATTCAGGCTCCATCCGGGAATAAGATAGGGCAGGACCTGATCTGTGAGCAGCGGATGAAAATGCGGGATGAACAGGAAGCTCTTCACGATCGTCTCGAGCGATGCCGCCTGATAGGCCACGCCATGCGACACCGCATCGATGGCGATGTAGCCGGCAGTCGCCAGCCAGTAGAGCGGCACCACACGGATGATCCTTCGCCGGACGAATTCACCCACCGGCTCCTGCCGCGCAGCGGTATAGATGACGAAACCACTGATGACGAAGAAGATTTCGACGCCATAGGCGCCGAAGGAAAAATTCTCGAACGGATTATAAAGCCACGGCTTGGGGTCGCGCAGATGGTGGAACACGACCATGAGGGCTGCGATCGCGCGCAGATACTGTATCGACAGATAACGAGGCTTGGCCGTCATCAGCGCATCGCTCCCTGAATGCGAACTTCAAAAAAAGCAGCCGTCGACGAGGCATATGTCGCAAGCCGGAAAAAGCATCAGATTGGACTATTCGGCGATCGGTATGCTTGTCAATTCTAATGTTGCACTGCACATTCTTTGTCGAAAGCTAACCGGCCGCCATTTTCGTGCTGTGGAGGGCGGTTTCAAGGGGGCTTGCTTCGAATGAGGCGCGACCGCTGAGAATGCTGCGGCCGCCTCGGCACTCTCACCAGACCAGCTCGACACGCTCCAGCCCATGGAAATGGAAGCTGTCCTTGACCTCCGGCATGGCCTTCAGACGCAGGTTGGGCAGGTGCTGGAACAGGATCGGCAGGGAAATCTTTAGCTCCAGCCGGGCGAGCGGCGCGCCGATGCAGAAATGGATGCCGGCGCCGAAAGAAAGGTTCGCGCCCTCGTCGCGGGTCGGACGGAAGGCCATGGGGTCGGTGAAGCGGGTCGGATCGACATTGGCCGCACCGAGCAGGAGGCCGATGCGCTCGCCGCGCTTGATCGTGATGCCGCCGTCCAGCGTGACGTCCTCGAGCGCGATGCGCTGGAACAGATGCAAGGGAGCGGCACGGCGCAGACATTCCTCCACCGTCAGCGTGGTCGCCCTGTCATCGGCGAAGAGCGCCGCGGGGTCGGCGCCCTGCGACAGGATCAGCGCGACCGCATTGCCGATCTGGTGCACCGTCGCCTCATGCCCGGCATTGAGCAGCAGCGCAGCGGTGGAGATCAGTTCCTCCTCGCTCAGCGTCTGGCCGTCGCGATCGGCGGTGATCATCTGGGTCAGCAGGTCGTCGGCCGGGTTCTTGCGCTTCCAGTCGATGATGTCGGCCAGATAGGCGCCGAAGTCGGCGGAGGCCTGGTTGGCGTCGTCTTCCGTCTCGCGCGTCGGCCGCGCCATATACATGCGCACCATCCGGTGCGACCAGTCGAGCAGCCTGGGCGCTGCCTCCTGCGGCACGCCGAGCATTTCCGCGATGATGGTGACGGGGATCACTTCGGCATAGGACGTCAGCAGTTCCGTCTCGCCTTTGTCGGCGAAACCGTCGATCAGCGCGTGCGAGAGCGCCGTGATGCGCGGCGTCAGCCTGTCGATCTGGCGCGAGACGAAGGCGCGGTTGACCAGCGTCCTCAGCCGCGTATGTGCCGGCGGCTCCAGTTCCAGGAGCGAGAAGGATTCGATCCGGTCGAAATCGGCCAGATGCGGCTGCGGCTCGGGCAGGCCCAGCTCCTGTCGGCTGGCCACATGCAGGATCTGCCGGCCGAAGCGCCGGTCGCGCAGCAGCGCGTTGACATCGGCATAGGACGCGAAGAACCACTTGCCTTCCTCCTCCCAGAAGAAGCGCGGCGCCTGCGCATGCAGCGCCGCATAGCTTGCCCAGGGGTCGGTGAAGAAGCGGGGATCATGCAGATCGAGCGAAACGGACGGGTGGTCGGCGGCAAGGCGGAAGGGCGGATCGAATGGCATGTGCGCAGGCGCTTTCTCGGCGTGCAGAGATGGAGGCGGAAGGTGGAGAGGCGCAGACGACAGGCAGCCGCTTCCTGAGCAACACCGCCTTGCCTCGCCGCCCGGATGGTCTATCTCTTTGCTGCGTGAATGGAAAGCCGCCGAGCCCGCCGATGCCCTCCGAGCCGAAGACCTCGTCCCTCAAGCGGACGCCGCCCAAGACCCTTCGCCAGGGCCTGATCCAGGCCATCCGCGCGCGGCGTGTCCCGCTGGCCGGGCGGGAGGCCGTGGAAGCCAAGGGCGATCTGGTGATCGCTTCCTACAACATTCACAAATGCGTGGGCGTGGACAAGCGCTTCGATCCCGGCCGCATCATCGACGTGATCTGCGAGCTGGACGCCGATATCATCGCTCTGCAGGAAGCGGACCAGCGCTTCGGCGAGCGGGCCGGCCTGCTCGACATGGAGCGTCTGCGGCGCGACTGCCATCTCGTTCCGGTGCCGATCGCTGCCTTCTCGCCCAAGGGCCACGGCTGGCACGGCAATGTGCTGCTCTTTCGTGAGGGGGTGGTGGGGCGCGTGGAGCAGCTGAAGCTGCCGGGCGTGGAGCCGCGCGGCGCGCTGATGGTCGATCTCGACCTGAAACTCGGCCCCTTGCGCATCATCGCCGCGCATTTCGGCCTGCTACGCCACTCGCGCGGGCAGCAGGCGCGGGCGATCCTGGCGGCGCTCTCGGCGGGGGACGCGCGGCCGACGCTGCTGATCGGCGATCTCAACGAATGGCGGATCGGTTCCAGTTCGGCGCTCAGCATGCTGGACCCGGTCTTCGACCATTCGATCTCGGTGGTGCCAAGCTTTCCGTCGCGCTTTCCGCTGCTGGCGCTCGATCGCGTGATGGGCAGCCCGCATACGCTCGTCACCCATGTCGAGGCGCATCACTCGCCGCTCTCGCGCATCGCCTCCGATCATCTGCCGTTGAAAGCCCATATCGATCTCGCCGCCGCGCTGCACTCGCTCGGCATATCGCCTCTGCCGCAGGTCGGGCCGATTGACGCGGCGGCGCCCGAGGCGGACGCGGCGGAAGAGCGGCAAGAGGCGCGCGGCGGGCAGGCTCCGCAGGCGGGGTCGCGGTGAGGCAGACAGGGGCGCGGCGATGCTGACGATCCTGCTGGTGCTTGGCGGCGCCCTGCTCGCCCTCGTGGCCCTTTCCTCAATCTATGCCTGGGGACGGTTCGGCCGGCGTCCGCAGGGCGCGCCCGCCCGAGCTCTGCCACCGCTTGACGGGCAGACGGAGATCGACCGCCGGGCGGCGCCGATGCGCGCGGCGCATGCCGGGCAGAACGGCGTGGCACTGCTGTCCGACAATATCGACGCCTTCGCTGCCCGCGCGCTCTCGGCCCGGCGCGCCGGGCGCAGCCTCGATCTGCAATATTACTACTGGCGCAAGGATCTCACCGGCCGCCTTCTCGCGGCGGAGGTGCTGGCGGCGGCCGATCGCGGCGTGAAGGTGCGCCTGCTGCTCGACGACATCAATGCCGGCCTGCACGATGCCTTCTGCCTGTCGCTCGATGCGCATGAGAATATCGAGGTGCGGCTGTTCAATCCCAGCCGCGCCCGCACCGACCGGCTGAAGCGCGGCCTGGAAATGATGGCGCGTCCGCTGAGCGCCACCCGACGCATGCACAACAAGGCCTGGATCGCTGACGGGCGCATCGCCATCGCCGGCGGCCGTAACATCGGCGACGCCTATTTCGATGCGGCCGAGCAGTCCAATTTCCGCGATCTCGACATGTGGATGCTGGGCGAGATCGCCGGCCAGGCCTCCGAGATCTTTGACGCCTATTGGAACAGCCCGATGGTGCTGCCGATCGGCGCGCTGCGCACCCCGCGGCGCCACTATCTCCCGCGGCTGCGCCGCAAGCTCGCCCGAATTGCCAATGGCAGCGCGGCCCGGCCCTATCTCGACCATCTCGACCGGCTGGCGGGGGAGGAGGGGCTGTTTCACGGCACCGGTCCGCTGCGCTGGACCGGAGAGCTGCGCATGGTCGCCGATCCCCCGGAAAAGGCGCATATGGGCCGGCGGCAGAACTGGCTGATGGAAGTGCTGATGCCCGTGATCCATGACACTGAGCGGCATCTGCGCATTATCTCGCCCTATTTCATTCCCGGCGCGAACGGGGTGAAGGCGCTTGGCGCGCTCACAGAGCGCGGGGCCGAGGTGGCGGTGCTGACCAATTCGCTGGCCGCCACAGACGTCGCCGCCGTGCATGGCGCCTATGCCAACTATCGACGTCGACTGCTGTCCATCGGGGTGCGGCTCTACGAGCTGAAGGCGGAGCGCGAGCCGAGCGAGACCGCGCGCCTCTCGCTGTTCGGCTCCCGGTCCGCCAGCCTGCACACCAAGGCCTTCACCATAGACGGGCGCACCGGCTTCGTCGGCTCGATGAATTTCGACCCGCGCTCGGCCTCGCTCAACACGGAAATGGGCGTGCTGATCACCTGTCCGGCGCTGATCGCCGATATCGACGCCATCTTCACCGAGGAGACGGCGCCCGCCAACAGCTTCCGCCTGAGCCTTGAGGGGCGTCGGCTTGTGTGGAGCGACGAGCGCGCCCACCATGCCCGCCGGCTCAGGCGAGAGCCGGAAGCGGGCTTCTGGCGCTGGCTCACCGCGACGGTCATCGGCGTGCTGCCGGTCGAATCACAGCTTTGACCGTCGGCGCGGGGACAGGTGGCGCTCCGGTCAAGGGTGGTTAAGGTTATAAGACGGTGGCGTCTTGAAGTGGGCCTATGAGGCCCTTTATGTAGAAGAGGAGACACATTCATGATTCCCGGCGCGTGAACCGGTCGCGCGCATCATTGACAAGGCTAGACATGAGAAATCCCGTTGATACCGCAATGGCCCTGGTGCCGATGGTCGTCGAGCAGACCAACCGCGGCGAACGCTCCTACGACATCTATTCCCGCCTCCTGAAAGAGCGGATCATCTTCCTGACTGGACCGGTGGAAGATCATATGTCGACGCTGGTCTGCGCCCAGCTCCTGTTCCTGGAAGCGGAAAATCCGAAGAAGGAAATCGCGCTCTACATCAATTCGCCCGGCGGCGTCGTCACGGCCGGCATGGCGATCTACGACACCATGCAGTTCATCAAGCCGGCGGTCTCCACGCTGTGCATCGGCCAGGCAGCCTCCATGGGCTCGCTGCTTCTGGCGGCCGGCCACAAGGACATGCGCTTTGCCCTGCCGAGCGCCCGCATCATGGTCCACCAGCCTTCCGGCGGCTTCCAGGGCCAGGCGTCCGACATCGAGCGCCACGCACGCGACATCATCAAGATGAAGCGCCGGCTCAATGACGTTTACGTGAAGCACTGCGGCCGGACCTATGAAGAGGTTGAACAGACGCTCGATCGCGACCACTTCATGACGGCAGACGAAGCACAGGCCTGGGGGCTTGTGGATAAGGTCATCACATCGCGCGAAGCGATGGAAGCGGCGCCGCCGGCGGCCTGATTGCGATGCTTTGTTCGCGGATAGATGCAATTGTGACACAATTGTAAGCCTCAAAGGGCTTTATCCGCGAGCCAAAGCGGCTAATATCCGCCGTTAATGCTATGTTGAATGTCTGTTCCTAGCATTCGGTTTCGGTGGGAGAATCGTTGCCGCCGGACTCGGACCTCGCGTTTGATGCCGGTTCGTACTCCCGAGGCCCTGTTCGCTGATGCCCGGCATTGCGGGCGTCAGTCTTCGGAGCGGTTTGAGTGGTCCGCGGCGCCTCCTTGAGGGCGTCGGGCGTGCTGGAAGGAATTTGAAATGAGCAAGGTCAGCGGCAGCAACGGCGGCGACTCCAAGAATACTCTTTATTGTTCGTTCTGCGGCAAGAGCCAGCATGAAGTGCGCAAGCTCATTGCCGGGCCGACGGTGTTCATCTGCGACGAATGCGTCGAGCTTTGCATGGACATCATCCGCGAGGAGAACAAGACCTCGATGGTGAAATCCCGCGATGGTGTTCCCACGCCGCAGGAGATCATCAAGGTCCTTGACGAATATGTCATCGGCCAGCAGCAGGCCAAGCGCATCCTGTCGGTTGCGGTGCATAACCATTACAAGCGTCTCGCCCATGCCTCCAAGGGCTCCGACGTCGAACTGGCGAAGTCGAACATCATGCTGGTTGGCCCGACCGGCTGCGGCAAGACCTATCTTGCCCAGACGCTCGCCCGCATCATCGACGTTCCCTTCACCATGGCCGACGCGACGACGCTGACCGAGGCCGGCTATGTCGGTGAGGACGTCGAGAATATCATCCTGAAGCTCCTGCAGGCCGCTGACTACAATGTCGAGCGGGCCCAGCGCGGCATCGTCTATATCGACGAGGTCGACAAGATCTCGCGCAAGTCCGACAACCCCTCGATCACCAGGGACGTTTCGGGCGAGGGCGTGCAGCAGGCGCTGCTGAAGATCATGGAAGGCACGGTCGCTTCCGTTCCGCCGCAGGGCGGGCGCAAGCATCCGCAGCAGGAATTCCTGCAGGTTGACACGACCAACATCCTGTTTATCTGCGGCGGCGCCTTTGCCGGCCTCGACAAGATCATCTCCGCCCGTGGCGAAAAGACCTCGATCGGCTTCGGTGCTGCCGTGCGCGCGCCGGAAGATCGCCGCGTCGGCGAAGTCCTGCGCGAGCTGGAGCCGGAAGATCTGGTGAAGTTCGGCCTGATCCCGGAATTCATCGGCCGTCTGCCGGTTCTGGCGACGTTGGAAGACCTGGACGAGGAAGCGCTGATCCAGATCCTGTCCGAGCCGAAGAACGCGCTGATCAAGCAGTATCAGCGCCTGTTCGAGATGGAAGATGTCGAACTGACCTTCCATGAGGACGCCCTGCGCGAGATTGCCCGCAAGGCGATCGTGCGCAAGACCGGCGCCCGCGGCCTGCGCTCGATCATGGAGAAGATCCTGCTCGACACCATGTTCGAGCTGCCGACGCTGGAAGGCGTTCGCGAGGTGGTCATCTCCGACGAAGTCGTCAAGGGCTCTGCCCGCCCGCTCTATATCTATTCGGAGCGGACCGACGAAAAGGCGAATGTTTCGGCCTGATCCTGATATCGCGATCCCGTCGAAAGGCCCGCCCTCGTGCGGGCCTTTTCATTTGGTACGCTGGCAGAAACGAATCGGCGATCGATGCATCTGCCAACTCTGCGATGTCTGCGGCGCCGGATGGCGTGCCCGTGCCGCTCACCGGCGTGCCCCGACCGCCTCTAGACTGCGTCAAGGCAGCGCCCCTAAAATGAATGGTTGCGCAAACGCTTGGGCAGCGCGATGATGTCGCGACCCCTGATGTTATGCGTCTGCGCGGCGGTCTTTGGCGGAACGATTCGACCGAGCGCGCCGGACTGGCAAGCCTGAGGCACGTTCGCTGCCGTCTAATCGGGGCTTGGATCAAAGCCTTGATCGCCAGATGGCGAGGACTGGCGAAGAGCGGGCCCGAGGGTTGAAAGCCAGCTCTCGAAACGCCATTTCTGCTGAGAAAGTCGAGAACCCGGCGCACCTTGAATGCGCTGCGGCAATGGCCCGGAAACGGGTCGGAAAGGAACTGAAATGACGAAAAAGACGTCTCCGGCGACCGATAGCGCGACATACCCGGTGTTGCCGCTGCGCGATATCGTGGTCTTTCCGCATATGATCGTTCCGCTCTTTGTCGGACGCGAGAAGTCGATCCGCGCGCTGGAAGAGGTCATGGGCACGGACAAGCAGATCATGCTCGCCACCCAGATCAATGCCAGTGACGACGATCCGGAACCCTCGGCCATCTATCAGGTCGGCACGATCGCCAATGTCCTGCAACTGCTCAAGCTGCCCGATGGGACGGTGAAGGTGCTGGTCGAAGGCCGCGCCCGCGCCGAGATCGATGGCTATACGCGTCGCGAGGAATTCTACGAGGCGCTGGCCCATGCCCTGGAAGAGCCGGCCGAGGATCCGGTGGAGATCGAAGCGCTCAGCCGCTCGGTCGTCTCCGAATTCGAGAGCTATGTGAAGCTCAACAAGAAGATCTCGCCCGAGGTGGTCGGCGCCGCGAGCCAGATCGAGGACTATTCCAAGCTCGCTGACACGGTCGCGTCCCATCTGTCGATCAAGATCGTCGAAAAGCAGGAAATGCTGGAGACGACCAGCGTCAAGCTGCGCCTTGAAAAGGCGCTCGGCTTCATGGAAGGTGAGATCTCCGTCCTCCAGGTTGAGAAGCGCATCCGCTCGCGCGTCAAGCGCCAGATGGAGAAGACCCAGCGCGAATATTACCTGAACGAGCAGATGAAGGCGATCCAGAAGGAGCTCGGCGACGGCGAGGAAGGCCGCGACGAGATGGCCGAGCTGGAAGATCGCATCAACAAGGCCAAGCTGTCCAAGGAGGCCCGTGAAAAGGCCGAGGGCGAGCTGAAGAAGCTGCGTCAGATGAGCCCGATGTCGGCAGAAGCCACCGTCGTGCGGAATTATCTCGACTGGCTGACCGGCATTCCCTGGGGCAAGAAGTCCAAGGTCAAGACCGATCTCAACAATGCCGAGAAGGTTCTGGACGAGGATCATTTCGGCCTCGACAAGGTCAAGGAACGGATCGTCGAATATCTCGCCGTGCAGGCACGCTCGGCCAAGATCAAGGGTCCGATCCTGTGCCTCGTTGGCCCTCCGGGTGTCGGCAAGACCTCGCTCGCCCGCTCGATCGCCAAGGCCACGGGACGTGAATATGTCCGCATGGCGCTGGGCGGCGTGCGTGACGAGGCCGAGATCCGCGGCCACCGCCGGACCTATATCGGCTCGATGCCCGGCAAGGTCATCCAGTCGATGAAGAAGGCCAAGCGCTCCAATCCGCTCTTCCTGCTCGATGAGATCGACAAGATGGGCCAGGATTTCCGCGGCGATCCGTCTTCCGCTCTGCTTGAGGTGCTGGATCCGGAACAGAACGCCACCTTCATGGACCACTATCTGGAGGTCGAGTACGATCTGTCGAACGTGATGTTCATCACGACGGCGAACACGCTCAACATCCCGGCTCCGCTGATGGACCGCATGGAAGTGATCCGCATCGCAGGCTATACCGAAGAGGAAAAGCTGGAGATCGCCCGACGGCACCTTCTGCCCAAGGCGGTGGCGGACCATGCGCTGCAGGCGAAGGAGTTCGCGGTGACCGACGACGCCCTGCGCGCCGTGATCCAGACCTATACCCGTGAAGCCGGTGTGCGCTCCTTCGAGCGCGAGCTGATGAAGCTCGCCCGCAAGGCCGTCACCGAGATCCTCAAGGGCAAGGCCGAGCGGGTCGAGGTGACGGGCGCCAATATTGCCGACTATCTCGGTGTGCCGCGCTATCGCCATGGCGAGGCCGAGCGCACCGATCAGGTCGGCGTTGTCACGGGTCTGGCCTGGACGGAAGTGGGCGGCGAGCTGCTGACCATCGAAGGCGTGATGATGCCCGGCAAGGGCCGCATGACGGTGACGGGCAATCTGAAGGACGTGATGAAGGAATCGATCTCGGCGGCGGCGTCCTACGTCCGCTCCCGCGCCATCGATTTCGGCATCGAGCCGCCGATGTTCGAGAAGAACGACATCCACGTGCACGTTCCCGAAGGCGCGACCCCGAAGGACGGCCCCTCGGCCGGCGTTGCCATGGCCACCGCCATCGTCTCGATCATGACCGGCATTCCAGTCAACAAGGATGTGGCGATGACCGGCGAGATCACGCTGCGCGGCCGTGTCCTGCCGATCGGCGGCCTGAAGGAAAAGCTCCTGGCGGCCCTGCGCGGCGGGATCAAGAAGGTGCTGATCCCGGAAGAGAACGCCAAGGACCTGGCCGACATTCCGGACAATGTGAAGAACAGCCTGGAAATCGTGCCCGTCTCGATGATCGGCGAGGTGCTGCAGCATGCACTGACGCGCCAGCCGGAAGCCATCGAATGGGATGCGGCCAAGCAGGCGGCCTCGATGAAGCCGGTTGCCGAGGTGGACGAGGCGTCGTCGAGCTTCGCGCACTGATAGAGATCAGGCGGGGCTCTCCCGCCTGATCTCACGGCTTTTTTTGTGAAAGACCGGCCAAAGGCCGGTCTTTTTCACGTTTATGGGCCGCAAACCCTTGCATTCCCGGGCATTCGGAGTGAATGGGTTGCCAAGACGGACGGTTTGCCGATGCGCGCCGCCCGCCTTCGTGACGGTGTCCGGCGTCGTGTCAGCGCCGGGGTCCGCCAAAGGGCGATTGCCCGTGACTGGTGCAGCGGCTGACCGATCTCTTTTAGGATTCGGTCATTTTCGCCGCGCGATCAAAATCGTTTCGAACCGAGTGAAAGGGTGGAAACATGAATAAGAACGAGCTCGTGTCTGCTGTTGCCGACAAGGCCGGCATTTCCAAGAATGATGCAGCGTCGGCGGTCGATGCCCTGTTCGACGTGATCCAGACCGAGCTGAAGAATGGCGGCGACATTCGCCTCGTCGGTTTTGGCAACTTCACCGTTAGCCGCCGCGAAGCCTCCAAGGGCCGCAATCCCTCGACCGGCGCCGAAGTGGACATTCCCGCGCGCAACGTGCCGAAGTTCACGGCCGGCAAGGGCCTGAAGGACGCCGTCAACTAAGACGTTCCATTTGGCCACCGTCCGGCCAAGGCCATCGCGAACTGCGCCGAGTGCGCCTTGTTGCGAGAGGGTCGGTCGGCAGACGGCTGAGACGCGAAGTGAAAGGTCCGGTCTTGCTCCGGACCTTTTTTCGTTTTCGCCCATGGAGGCAGATAACATGGACGCCGATGCCGTGGCGCCCGTCTCGGAGATGGGAATTCGACCGAGCGAAGGGCATGTCCCTGCAAGGCAACGCGATCAGTGCCGCGGAGAAAGGGGCAGGGCGCTCCAGCCCCGCCATCGTCACTCAGCGGCGCTGCTGACCTCTTCCTTGCGCTTGGCGCGCATGTCCTCGGCCTTTTCGACCAGCTTGGCGACGATATCGTGCAGCTGGTCGAGCTCGCTGTCGTCGAGCGTGGCGAAGAGTTCGCCGATCATCTGCTTGCGCGGTCCCTCCGCAGCTTCGAGCGCCTGTCGCCCCATTTCGGTGATGGTGACGATCTTGGCGCGCCGGTCGTCCGGGTCCGGCTGGCGCACGACGAGCTTGTCGCGCTCCAGCCCGTCAATCGCCTCGGTGACGGTGCGCGGGGCGAATTTCAGCGCGTCGGCAATATCGGTCGAACGACAGGGGCCGAGCTTGCAGAGGTAGAAGAGAAACTTGCTGCGGGCCAGCGAGACGCCTTCCTCGGTCATCGACTCGTTGAGAAGCCGATGGACGCGGTGGTAGAGCTCAAACAGCTTGTCGGAAACGTCGAACGCCTTTTTCATATCTTCTCATTGTACACGCAGCTGCCCCTGTCAAATAGCGCCTTATGCGACAACGGCCATTCCCTTTCGCCAAACTGCCTGAAGTTTGACAGAGCAGCCGGAAAACGCTCTAACCGGCGCTTTCGATCCGTCGGTTTGCGTGAGATGAACAAGCGATCGCGGCAGGCCGCCCGTGCCCGGACGCATCGGACGGAAAGCCGCCCACAATCCGATGCTCCGGGTCCTTGTTTGTGCATCGGATGTCTCCGAAGACCGGGGTCCACTTTTCGGTCCGATGCCTAGCAGAACAAGCCCCGCAAGGGAAATGCCGCCATGCCCTTTCGCTTCGTCCATACCGCCGATCTCCATCTCGATTCCCCCCTGTCGAGCCTGGCGCTCAAAAATCCGGATCTGTCCGAACTCGTGCGCGGCGCCACCCGCGCCGCGCTGGCGGCCATCGTCGATCTCTGCCTGGCCGAGCGGGTGGATGCGCTGCTGATCGCCGGTGACCTCTATGACGGCGCACAGACCTCGATGAACACGGCGCTCTATCTGGCAGCCGAGCTTCGCCGGCTCGAAGCGGGCAATGTCCGCGTCTTCATTATCCGCGGCAATCATGACTCCGCCTCGACCATCAAGCGCGAGCTGAGCTTGCCCGACAATGTCTATCTCTTCAGCGGCAAGGTGCGGCCGATGCTGGCGGGTGCGCTCGGCAATGGCCGGCCGGTCTATGTGCATGGCGTCGGCTTCGACAATCCGCATGCGCCCGAGAGCCTGCTGCCGGGTTTCCATCCGCCGATGGCGGACGCGATCAATATCGGCATGCTGCACACCAGCCTTGCCGGCGCGCCGGGGCATGACGCCTATGCGCCCTGCACGCTTGGCGAGCTGATCGCCCACGGCTTCGATTATTGGGCGCTCGGCCATGTGCATCAGCGCCAGGTGCACAGCGAGAAGCCGCTGATCGTCATGCCAGGAATGCCGCAGGGGCGCGACATCAACGAGGCCGGCGCAAAGTCTGTGACGCTGGTCAGCATCGGCGAGGACGGCGCACTTGCCCATGAGGCGCGGGTGATCGGCACGGCTGCTTTCGAGCGCATCGCGGTCGATCTCTCCGCTGTCGAGAGCTGGTCCGGCGCGCTGCAGGCCATCGGCCGCGCGCTCGATGCCGGGCGGCGGCTGCATGGGGCGGGGCAGATCATTGCCCGGCTGGTGCTGACGGGCGCCACGCCGCTCGCCGCGCGTCTGCGCCGCGATCCCGAGCTCATCCTGGCGGAAGCCGCCAATCTCGCCGCCAGCCGGGCCGGCCTGTGGATCGAGGCCATCGACGTCGCCTGCGTGCCGCCGGCGGCAGCCAGCATCAATGCCGCCGATCCGGTGGACGAGCTGGGCCGGCTGCTGCGCGAGGATGTGCTGACCGCGCCGGGCTTCCGCCGCGAGGTGGAGGTTCTGTTCGAGGAGTTCCTCGGCCAGCTGCCGCGCGAGCTGCGCGAACGCTTCGTGCGCGACGAGGAGGCCGCGGCCGTGCTGACGGCCATGCTGGCGCAGGAGGGCGCCGAAGACGTGCTGGCGGCTTTGTCCGGCACGCGCGCGGGAGAGCCTGCCTGATGCGCCTCAACCGTCTCGATCTCGTCCGCTACGGCAAGTTCACCGACCGCCGCCTGGATTTCGGCCCGCGCGGGGAAGGCGCCGACCTGCACATCGTCTACGGTCCGAACGAAGCCGGCAAGTCGACGCTGTTCAACGGTTTCCTCGATCTGCTGTTCGGCATCGAGGCCCGCAGCGCCTATGGCTTCCTCCATCCTTACGCCGCCATGCGCGTCGGCGGCGTCGTGGAGGCGGGCGGCAGCGCGCAGGAGGTGTTCCGCGTCAAGCGTGCGCAGAACACGCTGATCGATGCGGCCGACCGGTCTCTGCCAGACGGTCTCTTTGCCGCCGCGCTTGGCGGGATCGACCGGGCCGGTTACCGCATGATGTTCTCGCTCGATGACGACACCATCGAGCAGGGGGGCGAGGCGATCCTGAAGAGCGAGGGCGAGCTTGGCACGCTGCTGTTTGCCGCAAGCGCCGGCCTGCCGGACACGGCGGCGGCGCTGGAGGCATTGAAGGGCGAGGCCGAGGCCTTCTACAAGCCCCAGGGGCGAAAGCATCAGCTCGGCGAGCTCAAGGATGTGCTGGAGCGGCTGAAGCAGGAGAGGACCGCGCTGGATGTCACCGCACGCGCCTTCAAGGAGCTGCGGCGCGATCGGGATCTGGCGACCGAGACGCATGAGCAGGCGCTTTCGGCCCGCGCCGGCCTTCAGGCCGCGCTCGACCAGTGCCGCGCCGCCATCGACGCCCTGCCAATCCTCGCGCGGCTGCGTGCCGGCCGGGCGGAGCTGGAGGCCTATGGCGACCTGCCGGAGCCGCCGAGCGCCTGGTTTGCCGCCCTGCCGGGGCTGATGCGCGAGGAGGCGGCGCTTTCGTCCCGACAGGTGCAGGCCGAGGCCGCGCGCGCGCGGCTGGATGGCGCGCTGGAAGGGCTCGCCCGCGATCCGCAGGCCCTGGCGCTGGCTCCCGCGCTGTCCGCCCTGCTGCAGGACAATCTCGAGGCGCGCGAACGCGCCGCGATCCAGGATCTGCCGGTGCGCCAGGCGGAACGCCAGCGGCTGATGGCGGAGCTTGCCATGCAGCGCGCCCGTCTGGGCATCGACGACAGCATTCCCCTGACCAAGCTGATCCTGCCGGCCGGCGAGGCCGCCCATCTGCATGCGCTGGTCGTCCAGCACGGCAAACTGACAGAGCGAGCGAGCACTGCCGCGCGCGAGCTGCAGGCGGCCGAGCAGGCTTCCGCGCGGCTGAAGCGGCAGGAACCGGCGGAGGCTGCCGCCCTGCCGCCCCGCGAAATTGCCCCCCCGTCGCCGGATGCCGTCGAAGCCCTGAAGCAGGCGCTTGCTGCTGCGCGTGGCAGCGATGCCGGCCTGCGCCGGCAGGAGGCGGAGCGGCGCAGGGAGCAGGCGGCAGTCGAACTGACAGAAAGGCTGGCCCTTCTCTCGCCCTTTACCGGCGATGCCGATGCCCTGGCGGGGCTGCAGGTTCCCACCAACGAGGAAATTTCCGCCTGGCGCCTTGGGCTTGCCAGCCTCGAGGAGGAGCGTCTGCGCCAGCAGTCCCGGCTCGGCGAGATCGAGACGGAGCTTGCGGCAGATGCCGCCCGGGCTGAGGCGCTGGCGGGCCGTGGCGGGCTTGTCGACGATGCCGCCGCCGCGGCCCTGCGCGCGGCGCGTGAGGCAGCCTGGCAGAGACATGCAAGCGCCCTCGACAGCGAAACCGCACAGAGCTTCCGCGTAGCCCTCATGGCTGATGACGAGGCGGGCGCGAGCCGGCTTGCCCAGGCGTCCGACCTGTCGCGCCTGCGCGATCTGGCCGAGGCGCGGGCAGACCGGCTGGCGCGCCGCGCGGCCCTTGGCGAGCGGCTGGCGGCGATCGCCGAAGACAAGGCTCGGATTCTGGCGGAGGTGGGTTCCGCCTGCGCGACCTGCGCGCTGGAGCCCGCGCTGACACCGGCGCGGCTGGAGGCCTGGCTATCGCGCCGAAGCGAGGCGCTTGCCGCGCGGGCGGCGCTGCAGCTTGCCGAACGGGATCTCGACCGGGCGGCCGGCGACGAGGCCGGACTGCGGGCCGATCTCGCGCAGGGGCTGCTGCCCTGGGAAAGCGCCAGCGGCCCCGGGACGGAGCGGCTGGACGGGCTTGTGCGACGGGCAGAGCGCCTGCTGGCTGAGCTTCAGGAAGCGGCGCATGCCCAGAAGGCCGGCCGCGAGGCGGCCGCCCGGGCGGCCGAGCTGCTGGAAAGCCGGCGGGCGGATGATGCGGCCGTACGGCAGGAGCTTGAAGACTGGGCGCAGGCATGGCAGCGGGCGCTGGCCAAGGCGGCCGTGCTCGACTGGTTGCAGGCGACATCGGGCGGCGCCGGCGATGTGCCCGTGCCGCCCCCCGCCATGGTTCTGCCGCTGATCACGATCCTGCAGGAGGTGGAGGCGCTCGTGATTCGCCTGGCCGATCTGGATCATCGCATCGCCGCCATGGAGGCCGACAGGGCGGCCTTCCGCGCCCGCTTGGCTGACCTGCAGCCTATGGCCGCCGATGCGCCGCCTCTGCCGGTTCTGGAGGCGCTGCGCCGGCGCGTGCAGGCCGCGCAAGAGGCCGAGCGTATCGCCGAGCGCCTTGCGCAGGAGGAGCAGCGGCTCGAGGAGGACGAGGCGCGTCTGGCCGAGGATCTCGGGCGGCACGAGGCCCTGAAACGCGAGATGCTGGCGCTGTTCCAGGCCGACAGCCTCAATGAGGTAGCCGCCGGCCTGGATGCGGT
The DNA here is from genome assembly GCF_001938945.1 of Xaviernesmea rhizosphaerae. Classification (GTDB taxonomy): domain Bacteria; phylum Pseudomonadota; class Alphaproteobacteria; order Rhizobiales; family Rhizobiaceae; genus Xaviernesmea; species Xaviernesmea rhizosphaerae. The sequence goes on along the minus strand of NZ_MKIO01000025.1, from coordinate 33,454 downwards.
GAAGGCGCGTGCGCAGCTGCGCCAGCGGCTGGCCGATGCCGAGGACGATCTCTGCCGCCGGCTGCAGGCCGACCGGATCGAGACGGCAGAGGCCCAGATCGACGCGCTCGACCGGCATGCTCTGGCGGAGGAGCGCGCGGCGCTGGAGGCGCGGCTGGCTGAGGCCGAGGCGCAGGCGGGCGAGGCGCTGGTGGCACGCCGCGCGGCGGAAAAGGCGCTGGCGGCGGTGGCTGGAAGCGATGCTGCCGCGCATCTGGAAGAGCAGCGCCGCACGGTGCTGGCCGAGATCGAAACCAGGGCGATCCGCTATCTGCGCCTGCGTGCCGGCATTCTGGCGGGTGAAGAGGCGCTGCGGCTCTATCGCGAGCGCCACCGCAGCGCCATGCTGGCCCGCGCTTCCGAGGCCTTCTCCGTCATCAGCGGCGGGGATTATGAGGGGCTCGGCAGCGAGCGGGTGAAGGGGCGCGAGGTGCTCTATGCCCGGCCAGCCGGCGGCGGCACGAAATTCGCCGAGGATCTCTCCAAGGGCACGCGCTTCCAGCTCTATCTGGCGCTGCGCATCGCCGGCTATCACGAGACGGCAGGCTTCCGCGAGCCCTTGCCTTTCATCGCCGACGACATCATGGAAACCTTCGACGACCGGCGCGCGGGCCACGCCTTCCGGCTGATGGGCGATATGGCGCGCAAGGGGCAGGTGATCTATCTGACCCACCACGAGCATCTCTGCGATATCGCCCGCTCCGTCTGCCCGGAGGTGCGGCTGCATCGGCTTTGAGGCATCGGCGGAAACAGGGGGCGGCGCGGATCCTGTGGGACGGGAGCTATTCGCGCTGCCGCGCATGGAGTGCACGCCGCGGGCATCTGGTCTGCGCGAGCGTCAGTCCTTCGCGCGGCGTTCGCGGTTTTCCGTCACCAGAGCCTCGAGCAGAGCCCGGTCGAACAGGCCGGCATCGAAGACATGGAGGGTTCGGCTGAGCTGCGCGCCGTCGTCGCGGCACTCTGTCATCAGCGCGTCGAAGCTGGACGTGTCAGCCCTGTTCTTCTCGTCGCTTTCTCTGCGTGGCATGGCTTCCCCCTTCAATATCGTGCCGGACGCGCGCTCGCGGGAGCGACCGCCGCATCGTGCTGTCGATGTCATGCTGTCTGTGCGCATCGGGCCGCCGGATCCGGCGGCGTCATGGCCGTGCAAGGTTTCCGCGCCCGGCTTTCACGCCCGTCATGGGCCCCGCGCATTCGCCCGTGCCGCCGGCTCCCCTTGCCGTCACAGCACGACCGCCCGATCCAGCATACGGATTCGCGCGAACGTCTAGGAGCCTACGCTGGGCACGGTCTCAAGCCAAACCAATATTCCGTGACTGCGCATGCACCGGCCGAATTGCAGGATTCTCCCGGCATGCCGGCGCTTGCCGCCGCGCAAAAGCGGCGACGCGCCGTTCTAAAAGCCTTGCACGTACCAGCGGCTTCGCAGCGGAACAAAGGGCAGGCACCATCGTTAGCAACACAACATCCCTCAAGCCCTGGCGATCCCGCGCACAGGACCTGTCGAGGGCTTTTGAACATCGCACCGGAGAGCCGGAGCCGTTCGGGGGGATCCGAACGGAGAGGCTATGGCATTGCATACCCTATGAGGTGCAGCGCGATGGTCCCGATCAACCGCTTTCGACAACGCATGGAGTTTCATCTGATGACATCCCCCGCAGCCGCCACCTCTGTTCTTGCCTCCTCCGCCCGTGCGCAAGGATGCGAGGAGGCTATTCGTCCCGCCTTCACGCGTCTGGCCGAGGCGGGCGATCTGGATCTCGCAGCCGCGGTGGGACCGGACCTCCCGGCGCAGTTAGAGCCGCTGATTGCAACGGCGGAAGCCGAAGGCTGGGAACGGGACGAGGTTGAACAGGCTGTGCGCTCCCTGGCGCAGCAGCGCCTCGGCGCACAAGGCGCGGCGATCGACTGACCGAGGCGGACCGTCAGCTCCGCTCCAACGTAAAAATCCCGGGCTGATGTGGAAATGGAGAGAGCAATGTTCAAATCCCTGGTCACCGAAGTTCTCGGGGTCGGCGCTGAGCCGGTCGAAAGCGGCGCGAGCCTGCGTGACTTCGAATGGAAATATCGGGTCCTCGTCATTGTTCAGGACAAGACCGGGATCGAGGCCGCCGCTCAGGCCGACAGCTTCATGGCGCAAGCCGATGCTTTGCGCGAGCGCGATCTGGTGCTGATATCCGTAGCAGAGACGTCGGCGCGTGTGCTTTTCGGCCCCACGGAGGCGCTTACCACAACGCATCTTGATGCAGGTGCTCTGCTGAGCGATCTCGATGCCGCGCCGGGCAGTTTCCATATTGCTCTGATCGGCAAGGACGGAACGGTGAAGTTGACGTCCGACCGTCCGGTCGATCCTTCCTCCATCTTCTCCCGCATCGATCAGATGCCCATGCGCAAGGACGAGATGCGCCACTGAGGCAGGTCAGGCTTGATCGCAAGGAACTGCCCGACAACGCAGCGCCCAGGCTTCTGCCCTCGCAGCTGCGGGGAAGGCCTGATCTGAACAACGCCAAAAGATGAGAACAACGAGCAACAAGGAGCCCGCATGACGGTTACCATCGCGCAGATTCCCGGTGAACCGGTGCCGGCAACACCGCCCACCACGCCGCCAGTCGTTCCCCCGACTCCGCCGATCAACGAACCGGAGCCGGATCGCTTGCCAGACGAGGCGCCAAACCCCAATCCAGACGAAAACGACAAAAAGCCGCTGCAAGTCTAGCAATGGCTGCACAATACATACAAGGGGGAAGAAGAATGGTGGGCGATGAGAGACTCGAACTCCCGACATCCTCGGTGTAAACGAGGCGCTCTACCAACTGAGCTAATCGCCCGCCGCGTTGGTAGGGGTGATCTATTCGGTCCCCGCGAAAACCGCAAGAGCCTTCTTGCGGTTTTTTATCATTTTTTTGACGGCCCTTTGCCAATCCTTTATAAAACAACAGGTTAGGCGAGCGGTCGTAGCCGCTCCTTTCTGTTGATCCGCGTTTTGGCCGAAATTGCACCATTGCTTGTCCGCAAATTGGCCGTCACGGAGGCCTGCACGTGCACCCGTGCGCGAGTTGCATGTGCCGCGTATCGGCGGGGTCGCACGAAAGGCCTTTGGCGGGGGCAGGGGAGGGCGGCCATTGTGGAAAATCAAGCCGTCACGATTTTGTCTTCAAAGTCGCTTGACACTCCCAAGGGAACGCCTTAGACAGCCGCTCATCGGACGCGGCGTTGCTGCCCCGGTCGGGAAATTCGAGGTAACTGCCTGTTTTTCTTGTTATGCGCGGGTGTAGCTCAGTCGGTTAGAGTGCCGGCCTGTCACGCCGGAGGTCGCGGGTTCGAGCCCCGTCACTCGCGCCATTACTCTTCAGGTCTTCGGATCTGATCGGCCCCAAGGCCAGGACATAGATACGCGGGTGTAGCTCAGTCGGTTAGAGTGCCGGCCTGTCACGCCGGAGGTCGCGGGTTCGAGCCCCGTCACTCGCGCCATGTCCCTCTTTTCTCTCTTTCAGAAAAATCGTGTTCACTCGGAAAGCACTGTTCGGTGCGTCAATATGACGCACGCAGGTTTGCGCGTGGGTGGCGCTTGCTCAGGGTGGTTGGCGGTGCGTCGGCCGCTATGAGTCTGCCGGGTTTAAGCCTCGCGCGCCGCGACTGTGCGCCAGCGAACAGGCGCATTTTCGCCCTTGAAGACCGCTCCCGCATTCATGATCTTTTCACCATCGTCGTCGCTATTTTCGGCCGCCGGCCGGAGGATGCCGGACGACACGCATTCCTGCCTATTGATCGGCGTGAAAACCGGTCGCGAGGCTTGCGCAGGGGCAGCGGCTGCGGTAACCACGGGGCGTTGCAACATCATTTTTTCGGCCTTGCGGCTTTCTGAGGAAACGGCGTCCACCCGGCGCCTCCCCCGCGGGCAGGGACACACGGACAATGACAGACCTTCTTGGCTCCTATATCCCGATTGCCATCTTCATTGGCATATCGCTGGTGATCGGTCTCTCGCTGCTGATCGCGCCTTTCGCCGTGGCGTTCAAAGCACCTGACTCGGAAAAGCTTTCCGCCTATGAGTGCGGCTTCAACGCGTTCGACGATGCCCGCATGAAGTTCGACATCCGCTTTTATCTGGTGTCGATCCTCTTCATCATCTTCGACCTCGAAGTCGCCTTCCTGTTTCCCTGGGCCGTGGCCTTCAAGGGCATGGGCTGGTTTGGTTTCTGGTCGATGATGGTTTTCCTCGGGGTCCTCACCGTGGGCTTCATCTATGAATGGAAGAAGGGAGCGCTCGAATGGGAGTAGCAACCGGCAACACGCTCGTCGCGCCGCAGCCGAAGGGGATCATCGATCCCAACACCGGCAAGCCTGTCGGCAGCGATGACGCTTTCTTTGGCGAGATCAACAACGAACTCGCCGACAAGGGTTTTCTCGTCACCTCCACCGACGAGCTGATCAACTGGGCCCGCACGGGCTCGCTGATGTGGATGACCTTCGGTCTCGCCTGCTGCGCGGTCGAGATGATGCAGCTCTCCATGCCGCGCTATGATGTGGAGCGCTTCGGTTTCGCTCCGCGCGCCTCGCCGCGCCAGTCCGATGTCATGATCGTTGCCGGCACGCTGACCAACAAAATGGCGCCGGCTCTGCGCAAGGTCTATGACCAGATGCCGGAGCCGCGTTACGTCATTTCCATGGGCTCCTGCGCCAATGGCGGCGGTTACTATCACTATTCCTACTCGGTGGTGCGCGGCTGCGACCGCGTCGTGCCGGTAGACATTTATGTCCCGGGCTGTCCTCCCACGGCAGAAGCGCTGCTCTATGGCGTGCTTCTGCTGCAGAAGAAGATCCGCCGCACGGGCACGATCGAGCGCTAAGGGGCTGGAACAATGATCGAGGCTTTGAACGATCTGGCCGGCACGATCCGCGAGGCGCTCGGCGAGCGTGTCCTTTCGGCAGGCATCGCTTTCGGCGATCTGACCGTGGTGACGACGCGCGACGCCGTCATTTCCGTGCTGACCTTCCTGCGGGACGATCCGCGCTGCCGCTTCGTCAATCTGATCGATGTCTGCGGCGTTGACTGGCCGCAGCGCGCCGAGCGGTTCGACGTGGTCTACCACCTGCTCTCGCCGACGAAGAACCTGCGCATCCGCGTCAAGGTCGCCACCGGCGAGGACCAGCCGGTTCCCTCGTCGACGGCGGTTTATCCTGGTGCCGACTGGTTCGAGCGCGAGGCCTATGACCTCTACGGCATCCTGTTCACCGGTCATCCCGATCTGCGCCGCATCCTCACGGATTACGGCTTCGAGGGCTATCCGCTGCGCAAGGACTTCCCGATGACGGGCTATGTCGAAGTGCGCTACGACGACGAAGCCAAGCGCGTGGTCTATGAGCCCGTGGTCCTGCGTCAGGAATTCCGCAATTTCGACTTCCTCTCTCCCTGGGAAGGCACGGATTACGTGCTGCCCGGCGACGAAAAGGCCAAGGCCAACTGATGGGCGAAGCGGGCGACAGGCTGGAGCGCTTCGGCGAATGTCTGTGCGGCGCGGTGCGGTTCACGCTCCGGGCCGATGCGGACATGCATGCCTGTCATTGCGGTCTCTGTCGCCGCTGGGCCGGCGGGGCGTTCATGGCTCTTTCCTGCAGCGAGCCGGTTTTCGCCGATTCCGCCGCGCTCAAGGCCTATGGCTCGTCGGACTGGGCCGAGCGGCTTTTCTGCGGCGCCTGCGGCACGAGCCTGTTCTGGCGCCTGCGCGATGGGAGCCACTGGGCGGTCTCCGCCCATGCGCTCGACGATCAAGAGGATGTGCGCTTCCAGGCGCAGCTCTTCACAGACGAAAAGCCTGACTTCTACGCCTTCGCCAACAACACGACGATGATGACCGGAGCCGACGTTTTCGCGGCCTTTTCCGGCGATCAGCAGCCCGAACACCGGGACGGTTCAAGATGAACGAACACAATATCCGCAATTTCAACATCAACTTCGGCCCGCAGCATCCGGCCGCCCACGGCGTTCTGCGCCTGGTGCTGGAGCTCGACGGCGAAATCGTCGAGCGTGTCGATCCGCATATCGGCCTGCTGCATCGCGGCACCGAGAAGCTGATCGAGGCCAAGACCTATCTTCAGGCCGTGCCCTATTTCGACCGGCTCGACTATGTCGCGCCGATGAACCAGGAACATGCCTTCGCGCTCGCCGTCGAGCGCCTGACCGGAACCGAGGTTCCGATCCGCGGCCAGCTGATCCGGGTTCTCTATTCCGAGATTGGCCGTATCCTGTCGCACCTGCTGAACGTGACGACCCAGGCCATGGACGTCGGCGCGCTGACGCCGCCGCTCTGGGGCTTCGAGGAGCGCGAAAAGCTGATGGTGTTCTATGAGCGTGCCTCGGGCGCGCGCATGCATGCCGCCTATTTCCGTCCCGGCGGCGTGCATCAGGATCTGCCGCACCAGCTGGTCGAGGATATCGGCAACTGGCTGGACCCGTTCCTGAAGACGCTCGACGACATCGACACGCTGCTCACCGGCAACCGCATCTTCAAGCAGCGCAACGTCGATATCGGCGTGGTCTCACTGGACGATTGCTGGGCCTGGGGCTTTTCCGGCGTGATGGTGCGCGGCTCGGGCGCGGCCTGGGACCTGCGCAAGTCGCAGCCCTATGAATGCTATGGCGATCTCGACTTCGACATTCCGATCGGCAAGAACGGCGACTGCTACGACCGCTACCTGATCCGCATGATCGAAATGCGCGAATCGGTGAAGATCATGCGCCAGTGCGTGAACCGCCTGCTGGGCGATGCCAAGACCGGACCGGTCTCCTCGCTCGACGGCAAGATGGTTCCGCCCAAGCGTGGCGAGATGAAGCGCTCGATGGAAGCGCTGATCCATCACTTCAAGCTTTACACCGAGGGCTACCACGTGCCGGAAGGTGACGTGTACGCCGCCGTCGAAGCGCCCAAGGGCGAGTTCGGCGTCTATCTGGTCTCGGACGGGACCAACAAGCCCTATCGCTGCAAGATCCGCGCGCCGGGCTATGCGCATCTCCAGGCGATGGATTACATCTGTCGGGGTCACCAGCTCGCCGACGTCTCGGCGATCCTGGGCTCGCTGGATATCGTCTTCGGCGAGGTCGATCGCTGATGCGCCCGCGTGCCGTTGCCGCGCGCCGCTTCGTTCTGCAGGCGCTTGACCGGCTGCTCGCCGAGGCTGCGGAAGGCAGCCAGAATACCGACGCGGCCGCGGGCCGCGCCAGCAACACCGCCGGCACCATCGCGCTCATGAGCGGCGCCATGGCCGGATCGAGAAACTGATGAAGGTGCGGGAAGAATGTCTGTTCGTCGACTAGCCGAGGAAAGCCTCCAGCCGCAGGGCTTCTCCTTCAATGCGGACAATGCCGCCTGGGCCCAAGCCACCATCCGCAAATATCCGGAGGGGCGGCAGCAGTCCGCGGTGATCCCGCTTCTGATGCGCGCGCAGGAACAGGATGGCTGGGTCACCAAGGCCGCCATCGAGCATGTCGCCGACATGCTGGAGATGCCCTATATCCGCGTGCTCGAAGTGGCGACCTTCTACACCCAGTTCCAGCTCAAGCCGATCGGCACCCGCGCCCATGTGCAGGTCTGCGGCACGACGCCCTGCATGCTGCGCGGCTCGGAAGCGCTGATCGATCTGTGTCGGCACCGCATTCATCATGATCCGCTCACGCCCAATGCTGCCGGAACCCTGTCCTGGGAAGAGGTGGAGTGTCAGGGCGCCTGCGTCAATGCCCCGATGGTAATGATCTTCAAGGACTCCTACGAGGATCTGACGGTCGAGCGTCTCGAGGAGATCATCGATCGTTTCGAGGCAGGTGAGGGCGCCTCCGTGCCGACCGGCCCGCAGATCGACCGTGTGTTCTCCGCGCCCGAGGGCGGCCTGACGACGCTGACGAATGAATCCGTCGCCGCCGGCGCCACGCCTTCGAACGGCAGCGCGGCGCCCGGCGCGAGCGTGCCGCCCGCCAATGCCGGCCGGCCGACCACCGATACCCCGGAAACCGATCCGAAGCTGAAGACGCCCGCGACCGACAGCGAAGGCGCCAAGGCAAGCGCTGATGTCTCCGGCGACAATGCCGACAAGGCCAAGGAATAAGCCCATGCTGCAGGATCAGGATCGCATCTTCACGAACCTCTACGGCCTTCACGACAAGTCGCTGAAGGGCGCGATGAGCCGCGGCCACTGGGACGGCACCAAGCAGATCCTGGAAAAGGGTCGCGACTGGATCATCAACGAGATGAAGGCGTCCGGCCTGCGCGGCCGTGGCGGCGCCGGCTTCCCGACCGGCCTGAAATGGTCCTTCATGCCGAAGGAAAGCGATGGCCGTCCGCATTACCTCGTGGTCAATGCCGACGAATCCGAGCCCGGCACCTGCAAGGACCGCGACATCATGCGCCACGATCCGCACACGCTGATCGAGGGTTGCGTCATCGCCAGCTTCGCCATGGGCGCGCATGCCGCCTATATCTATGTGCGCGGCGAATATATGCGCGAGCGCGAGGCGCTGCAGCGCGCGATCGACGAATGCTATGATGCCGGCCTGCTCGGCCGGAACAACAAGCTCGGCTGGGACATGGACGTCTTCGTTCATCACGGCGCCGGCGCCTATATCTGCGGCGAGGAAACCGCGCTGCTCGAAAGCCTCGAAGGCAAGAAGGGCCAGCCGCGCCTGAAGCCGCCGTTCCCGGCCAATATGGGCCTCTATGGCTGCCCGACGACGGTCAACAATGTCGAGTCGATCGCGGTGGCGCCGACCATTCTGCGCCGTGGCGCCGGCTGGTTCTCCTCGATCGGCCGCCCGAACAATGTCGGCACCAAGCTGTTCATGGTCTCCGGCCACGTCAACCGGCCCTGCACGGTCGAGGATGCCATGGGCATTCCGTTCCGCGAACTGATCGAGCGTCATTGCGGCGGCATTCGCGGCGGCTGGGACAATCTGCTCGCCGTCATCCCCGGCGGCTCGTCCTGCCCGGTCGTCAAGGCCGAGCACATCATCGACGCGCCGATGGACTTCGACGGCATGCGGGACGTCAAGTCGTCCTTCGGCACTGCGGCCGTCATCGTGATGGACAAGTCGACCGATATCATCAAGGCGATCTGGCGGCTTGCGGCCTTCTACAAGCATGAGAGCTGCGGCCAGTGCACGCCGTGCCGCGAAGGCACCGGCTGGATGATGCGCGTCATGGAGCGTATGGTTCAGGGCCGGGCGCAGAAGCGCGAAATCGACATGCTGTTCGACGTGACGAAGCAGGTGGAAGGCCACACGATCTGCGCGCTCGGCGACGCTGCCGCCTGGCCGATCCAGGGCCTGATCCGCAACTTCCGTCCCGAGATGGAAAAGCGCATCGACGAATTCACCCGCAACGCCACCCCGCACGGGGCGGTGATGCAAGCCGCGGAGTAAGCAGGATGACGAAGCCTGGCGAGGACAAGGACAAGCAAGCCAATGGGGCCGGCGCTGACTTTGCCCCTGGCCAGACGTCGAAACCGGCCGACATCGGCAAAGACATCTCGGCGCTGAGCGACTGGCTGAACAAGATGCCGATGATGCAGCACCCGGTGGCGGCGTTTGCGGCCGCCACGGCGGTGGGCTTTGGGGTCACCAGCCAGCTCGCCGGCATCATGCTCGGCGCGATGCAGGGGATGTCCGATGCGGCCAGGAAGACCGCGGCGGACCGCGAGACGCCTGCCGAGCCGGACGTGGCATCAGATAAGGACGAGGCCCAGGCCGCGGCGCCTGCCGTCGTCGCTGAGCCTGCTGAGGCGCCTGTCGTGCCGGAAGCAATCGTGCCGGAAGCGGTGGCGGAGCCCGAAGCCGCGCTCGCGGACGTGGCGGCGTTGACAGAAGAGCCTGCAAGCAAGGCGCTGGTGGCGCCGTTGCCGGAGGCGCGATTGCCCGAGGAGCCTGAGGCCGAAGCGAAAGCCGAGCCCAAGGGTGCTCCGGCTGCGAAGAAGCCCAAAGCGCGGGCAACGGCCTCCAAGCCAGCCGCGCCGCGCCGGCGGGCTGACAAGACGGCCGATGATCTGAAGAAGATCTCGGGCATCGGGCCGAAGCTGGAACAGGTGCTGAACGGGCTGGGCGTGACCCGCTATGCCGAGATCGCCGCCTGGAGCGAGGATGATGTGAAGCGGGTGGATGCCGAGCTTGGTGTCTCCGGCCGTATCGAGCGGGATGGCTGGGTCGAACAGGCCCGGGAACTGATGAAGAATTAAGGATTTGCCGCGCTTTAGTTGAGGCAGGGCAAGGGGTGGGTTCACAAGCGCGAAAGCCGGTGAACGAAGCACAGGATCGAATACGAAAATGGCCAAGCTGAAAGTCGACGGAAAAGAGATCGAGGTTCCGGATCACTTCACGCTGCTTCAGGCATGCGAGGAGGCCGGCGCCGAAGTCCCGCGCTTCTGTTTCCATGAGCGGCTGTCGGTGGCCGGCAATTGCCGCATGTGTCTGATCGAGGTCAAGGGCGGCCCGCCGAAGCCGGCGGCCTCCTGCGCCATGGGCGTGCGCGACCTGCGTCCCGGCCCCAACGGCGAAGCCCCCGAGGTCTTCACCACCACGCCGATGGTCAAGAAGGCCCGCGAGGGCGTGATGGAATTCCTGCTGATCAACCATCCGCTGGACTGCCCGATCTGCGACCAGGGCGGCGAATGCGACTTGCAGGACCAGGCCATGGCCTTCGGCGTCGACTCCACCCGCTACAATGAGAACAAGCGCGCGGTCGAAGACAAATATATCGGCCCGCTGGTCAAGACGGTGATGAACCGCTGCATTCACTGCACGCGCTGCGTCCGCTTCACCACCGAAGTGGCCGGCATTGCCGAGCTCGGCCTGATCGGCCGCGGCGAGGATGCCGAGATCACCACCTATCTCGAGCAGGCCATGACCTCCGAGCTCCAGGGCAATGTCGTCGATCTCTGCCCGGTCGGCGCTCTGACCTCGAAGCCCTATGCCTTCCATGCTCGTCCCTGGGAACTCGGCAAGACCGAATCGATCGACGTGATGGACGCGCTTGGCTCGGCCATCCGCGTCGACACGCGCGGCCGCGAAGTGATGCGCGTGATGCCGCGCGTCAACGAAGAGATCAACGAGGAGTGGATCTCCGACAAGACCCGCTTCATCTGGGATGGTCTGAAGACCCAGCGTCTCGACCGCCCCTATGTCAAGAAGGACGGCCGGCTGCAGCCCGCCACCTGGGGCGAGGCCTTTGGCGCTATCAAGACCGCCGTTGCGGCCACGCAGGGCGGAAAGATCGGCGCGATCGCCGGCGATCTCGCCTCCGTCGAGGAAATCTACGCGCTGAAGCTGCTGGTCAATGCGCTCGGCAGCAGCGATGTCGATTGCCGCCAGGACGGCGCCGCGCTCGACCCGTCGCTGGGCCGCGCCAGCTACCTGTTCAACCCAACCATTCAGGGTATCGAACAGGCGGATGCCGCATTGATCATCGGCGCCAATCCGCGCTTCGAGGCGGCGGTGCTTAATGCCCGGCTGCGCAAGCGCTTCCGCCAGGGCAATTTCCCGATCGGTCTGATCGGCGAGGCCGCGGAACTGCGCTATGAATACGCCTATCTCGGCGCCGGCACCGACACGCTGGCCGATCTGGTCGCCGGCAATGGCAGCTTCCTCGATGTGCTGAAGAACGCGAAGCGGCCGATGATCATCGTCGGCCAGGGCGCGCTGGCAGGGGAGGGCGGCTTCGCCGTTCTGGCCCAGGCCGCCAAGCTTGCCGCCGCCGTCGGCGCGGTCTCGGCCGAGTGGAACGGCTTTGCCGTTCTCCATACCGCTGCCGCCCGCGTCGGCGCGCTGGATCTCGGCTTCGTACCCGGCGATGCGCGCCGCACGGCGGCCGATATCGCGGCTTCCGCCCAGGTTCTGTTCCTGCTCGGCGCCGACGAGGTGGATCTGTCGAACAAGGCCGGCTTCACCGTCTATATCGGTTCGCATGGCGACAATGGCGCGCATGGCGCCGATGTGATCCTGCCCGGCGCTGCCTATACCGAGAAGTCGGGTACCTGGGTCAACACCGAGGGCCGCGTGCAGATGGGCAACCGCGCGGGCTTCGCGCCGGGCGACGCCCGCGAAGACTGGGCGATCCTGCGCGCGCTCTCCGACGTGCTCGGCAAGCGGCTGCCCTTCGACTCGCTCGCCGAACTGCGCCGTAAGCTCTATGCCGACCACCCGCATTTTGCCGAGGTCGATGCGATCGCTCCGGGCGCACCGGGCGAAATCGACGCGCTTGCACAAAAAGCCGGTGCGATGGCGAAATCGGTGTTTGCGTCGCCGGTGAAAGACTTCTATTTGACGAACCCGATCGCGCGTGCGTCGGCCGTCATGGCCGAATGTTCGGCCCTGGCGCGAAACAATTTCAAGGCCGCGGCGGAATAAGCGCGGGGGAATAGGACCATGGACGGCTTTTTCTCGACCTATGTATGGCCTGCGGCCATCATGATCGGCCAGACGCTTCTGCTTCTGGTCGCACTCCTCATCTTCATCGCCTATATCCTGCTCGCCGACCGCAAGATCTGGGCCGCGGTTCAGCTGCGGCGTGGACCTAACGTGGTGGGCCCGTTCGGCCTTTTCCAGTCCTTCGCCGATCTTTTGAAGTTCGTCGTCAAGGAGCCGGTGATTCCGGCGGGTGCGAACAAGGTGCTGTTCCTGCTGGCCCCGCTCGTCACCGTGACGCTGGCACTGGCGGCCTGGGCCGTCGTGCCGCTCAACGAGAACTGGGTGATCGCCAACATCAATGTCGGCATCCTCTATGTGCTCGCGATCTCCTCGCTGGAGGTCTATGGCATCATCATGGGCGGCTGGGCGTCGAACTCGAAATATCCCTTCCTCTCGGCGCTGCGCTCGGCGGCACAAATGGTGTCCTACGAAGTCTCGATCGGCTTCGTCATTGTCACCGTTCTGCTCTGCGTCGGCTCGCTGAACCTGACGGATATCGTCAATTCGCAGCGCGACGGCCTTGGCACGATGATGGGCCTGCCCGGTTCCTTCCTCGACTGGTACTGGCTGCCGCTGTTCCCGATGTTCGTGGTGTTCTTCATCTCGGCACTGGCCGAGACGAACCGCCCGCCCTTCGACCTGGTCGAAGCGGAATCGGAACTCGTCGCCGGCTTCATGGTCGAGTACGGCTCCACCCCGTATATGATGTTCATGCTGGGCGAATATGCGGCGATCTGCCTGATGTGCGCGCTGACGACCATCCTGTTCCTCGGTGGCTGGCTTCCGCCCGTGGATGTCTGGTTCCTGAACTGGGTTCCGGGGATCATCTGGTTCGTGCTGAAGTCGACCATGGTCTTCTTCATGTTCGCCATGGTGAAGGCTTTCGTGCCGCGATACCGCTACGACCAGCTGATGCGGCTGGGCTGGAAGGTCTTCCTTCCGCTGTCGCTCGTCATGGTTTTCCTTGTCGCCGTTACGCTGAAGCTCGGTGGGTGGGCCTGATGGCCCGCTCCCCTCTCGTGGCGCATCTTGCCGGTCCCGGGCGGACCGGCTGCTTTGGAGGTTGATGATGGCCGGTCTTTCCCAAGCCGCCAGTTCCCTGTTTCTCAAAGAGTTCGTCGGCGCGTTCTTCCTGTCGATGCGCTATTTCTTCAAGCCGAAGGCGACGGTGAACTATCCCTATGAAAAGGGGCCGGTCAGCCCGCGCTTCCGCGGCGAGCATGCCTTGCGGCGTTATCCCAACGGGGAAGAGCGCTGCATCGCCTGCAAGCTGTGCGAGGCGATCTGTCCGGCGCAGGCAATCACGATCGAGGCAGGGCCGCGCCGCAATGACGGCACCCGGCGCACTGTCCGCTATGACATCGATATGGTGAAGTGCATCTATTGCGGCTTCTGTCAGGAGGCCTGCCCTGTCGACGCCATCGTGGAAGGTCCGAACTTCGAGTTCTCGACCGAAACCCGCGAAGAGCTCTATTACGATAAGGCCCGGCTTCTGGACAATGGTGACCGGTGGGAGCGCGAAATCGCGCGCAACATCGGCATGGATGCGCCCTATCGCTGAAGGCGGTTGCGGCCGCCGGCACGGGCGGCCTCACCTTGGCACGCAGACCGGAGCATCCCGCTCCGGTGGCGCCGCGGGATTGCCGACGGGCTTCTGCCGCCGGCCCGATCCCGGGCGAAGTTGAACGTTTTTGCAGCAGGCGCTGGCGCGCTCCGGATCGGAGCGCGGAGACTTGCTGCGGGGGAAGACGAAAAGGCACCGGTCATGGGTCTGCAGACTCTATTCTTCTATCTATTCGCCTTCATCGCCGTGGCGTCGGCGTTCATGGTGGTCTCGGCGCGGAACCCGGTCTATTCGGTTCTGTTCCTCATTCTCACCTTCTTCAACGCCGCGGGCCTGTTCCTGCTGACGGGCGCCGAGTTCCTGGCGATGATCCTGCTCGTCGTCTATATCGGCGCGGTCGCGGTGCTCTTCCTCTTCGTGGTGATGATGCTCGACGTCGACTTCGCCCAGATGCGGGCGGGTTTCCTCGAATATGCACCGGTCGGCGCTCTGGTGGGGTTGATCCTCGCTGCGGAACTGATCATCGTGGTCGCCGGCAGCGTCTTCTCGCCGACGATTGCGAAGAACGTTCCCATGCCGATCCCGGCGGTGACGCAGCGCACCAACACGGCCGCCCTCGGCGACGTGATCTACACCCATTACATCTACTTCTTCCAGATTGCCGGGCTCGTGCTCCTCGTCGCCATGATCGGCGCGATCGTGCTGACGCTCCGCCATCGCCAGCACATCAAGCGCCAGAATATCTCCCAGCAGGTGGGCCGCACGCCCGAAACCGCCGTCCAGGTGGTCAAGGTGCGGCCCGGCCAGGGCGTGTGACGCGCGAGCCCCGAGGACAGGTACAGCCATGGAAATCGGCATCTCCCACTATCTCACCGTCAGCGCCATTCTGTTCACGCTTGGCATTTTCGGCATCTTCCTGAACCGCAAGAACATCATCGTCATCCTGATGTCGGTCGAACTGATCCTGCTTGCGGTCAACATCAACATGGTGGCCTTCTCCGCCTTTCTCAATGACCTCACGGGTCAGGTCTTCGCGCTGTTCATCCTGACGGTCGCGGCGGCGGAAGCGGCGATCGGCCTGGCAATTCTCGTCGTCTTCTACCGCAACCGCGGCTCGATCGCGGTCGAAGACGTCAACATGATGAAGGGCTGATATTGGCCATGGAAACGATTATCAAAGCCATTGTGTTCCTGCCGCTGATCGGCTTCCTGACGGCCGGCCTGTTCGGCCGGACGATCGGCGCCAAGGCCTCGGAATATGTCACGACCGGTCTGATGATCCTCGTGGCGATCTTCTCCTGGATCACCTTCTTCCACATCGCGCTCGGCGAGACGGAACTGCTGCGCGTGCACGTCATGCGCTGGATCGAGACCGGCGGCTTCGACACCGAATGGTCGTTCCGCGTCGATACGCTGACGGCGGTGATGTTCGTGGTGGTCAACACCGTGTCCTGCCTCGTGCATGTCTATTCGATCGGCTACATGCACCATGATCCGCATCGGCCGCGCTTCTTCGCCTATCTCTCGCTCTTCACCTTCGCCATGCTGATGCTGGTGACGTCGGACAATCTGCTGCAGATGTTCTTCGGCTGGGAAGGCGTGGGTCTGGCGTCCTACCTGCTGATCGGCTTCTGGTTCCAGAAGCCGTCCGCCAGCGCCGCCGCCATGAAGGCCTTCATCGTCAACCGCGTCGGCGACTTCGGGTTCATTCTCGGCATCTTCGGCGTCTTCGTCCTGTTCGGCTCGGTCAATTTCGAGACGATCTTCGCCGCCGCCAAGACCTATCTTCCGGCGGAAGGCGCTGCCGCCTCGGTGGAGCCCGTCATCCATCTCTTCGGCATGAGCCTTGATCGCGCCCATGCGGTGACCGCGATCTGCCTCCTCCTGTTCCTCGGCGCGATGGGCAAGTCGGCGCAGTTCCTGCTGCACACCTGGCTGCCGGACGCCATGGAAGGCCCGACCCCGGTCTCGGCCCTCATCCATGCCGCCACCATGGTCACCGCCGGTGTCTTCCTCGTCGCCCGCATGTCGCCTCTGTTCGAGCTGAGCACGGATGCCCGCACCGTCGTGGTGCTGGTCGGCGCGATCACCGCCTTCTTCGCGGCAACCGTCGGCCTGGTTCAGAACGACATCAAGCGTGTCATTGCCTATTCGACCTGCTCGCAGCTCGGCTACATGTTCGTCGCGCTCGGCGTTGGCGCCTATGGCGCGGCCGTCTTCCACCTCTTCACCCACGCCTTCTTCAAGGCGCTCCTGTTCCTCTGCGCCGGCTCGGTCATCCACGCCGTCGATGGCGAGCAGGACATGCGGCACATGGGTGGGCTGCGCAAACATATTCCGATCACCTACTGGACGATGTTCATCGGCACGATCGCACTCACCGGCGTCGGCATTCCCGGCACGATGATCGGCACCGCCGGCTTCTTCTCCAAGGACGTGATCATCGAGTCGGCCTATGCCTCGCACAATGTGCTGTCGGGCTTTGCCTACACCATGCTGGTGGTCGCCGCCGCCTTCACGAGCTTCTATTCCTGGCGCCTGGCCTTCATGACCTTCCACGGCAAGCCCCGTGCCTCGCACGAGGTTATGCATCACGTGCATGAGAGCCCGATGGTCATGCTGGTGCCGCTGTTCATTCTCTCGATAGGTGCCCTGCTGGCCGGCGCGCTGTTCGAGGGCCATTTCTTTGGCCACGAATATGCGGAGTTCTGGCAGGGCGCGCTGTTCACGCTGCCGGAAAACGAGCTCTTGGAAGAGTTCCACCATGTGCCTGCACTGGTGAAGTGGAGCCCCTTCATCGCCATGGTGCTCGGCCTGTTCACGGCCTGGTACATGTACATCTACTCGCCGGAGACCCCGAAATCGCTGGCGCGCCAGCATCGCGGCCTCTACGAATTCCTGCTGAACAAGTGGTATTTCGACGAGCTCTATGACCGGATCTTCGTTCGTCCGGCCAAGTGGATCGGTACCTTCCTGTGGAAGGAAGGCGATGGCCGCGTCATCGACGGCTTCGGGCCGAACGGTGTCGCCGCCCGCGTCCTCGACGTGACGGATCGCGTCGTGCGCCTGCAGACCGGCTATCTCTACCACTATGCCTTCGTGATGCTGATCGGCGTCGCGGCCCTCGTTACCTGGATGATGCTCGGGAGCTCCCTGTGATGACCGACTGGCCTATTCTCTCGACGGTCACCTTCCTACCGCTCGCGGGCGTTGCGCTTCTGCTGCTGACGAATGATGCGAGCCCCGCCGGCCGGCGCAATGTGCTGAACATTTCGCTGGCGACCACGGTGGTCACCTTCCTGATCTCGCTCTTCGTCTGGATCGGTTTCGACAATGCCAATCCGGGCTTCCAGATGGTGGAAAAGCACGCCTGGCTCGGCACCGGCATTTCCTACCACCTCGGCGTCGACGGCATTTCCATGCTGTTCGTCATCCTCACCACCTTCCTCATGCCCTTCTGCGTGCTGGCGAGCTGGGAGTCGGTGGAGAAGCGTATCAAGTCCTACATGATCGCCTTCCTGCTTCTGGAAGTGGTCATGGTCGGCGTGTTCGTCTCGCTCGACATCGTCCTGTTCTATGTCTTCTTCGAAGCGACGCTGATCCCGATGTTCGTGATCATCGGCGTGTGGGGCGGCAAGGATCGCGTCTATGCGAGCTACAAGTTCTTCCTCTACACGCTGCTTGGCTCGGTGCTGATGATGCTCGCCATCATGGCGATGTACTGGCAGGCCGGCACGACCGACATGACCGAGCTCCTGAAGTTCGGCTTCCCCGCCGGCATGCAGACCTGGTTGTGGCTCGCCTGCTTCGCCGCCTTCGCAGTGAAGATGCCGATGTGGCCCGTCCACACCTGGCTTCCGGATGCCCACGTTCAGGCCCCGACGGCAGGTTCCGTCATCCTGGCCGGCGTGATGCTGAAGCTCGGCGGCTATGGCATGGTGCGCATTTCGCTCGGTATGCTGCCGCTTGCCTCGGCGCATTTCGCGCCGCTGGTCTTCACGCTGTCCGTCGTCGCCATCATCTACACCTCGCTGGTGGCGATGATGCAGCAGGACATCAAGAAGTTGATCGCCTATTCCTCGGTGGCGCATATGGGCTATGTCACCATGGGCATCTTCGCGGCCAATATGCAGGGCATCCAGGGCGCGCTGTTCCAGATGCTGTCGCACGGCATCGTCTCCTCGGCGCTGTTCCTCTGCGTCGGTGTGGTCTATGACCGCCTGCACACCCGCGAGATCTCGGCCTATGGCGGTCTCGTCAACAACATGCCGAAATATGCCGTGGCCTTCATGGTCTTCACCATGGCCAATGTCGGCCTGCCCGGCACCTCCGGCTTCGTCGGCGAAGCGACCACCCTGCTCGGCGCCTTCCGCGCCAACACCTGGGTGGCCCTGTTTGCCGCCACCGGTGTGATCCTCTCGGCGGCCTATGCGCTGTGGCTCTACCGCCGCGTCATCTGGGGCGCGCTGGACAAGGACAGCCTCAAGTCGCTTCTCGATCTCTCGACCCGCGAAAAGGTCATCCTTTATCCGCTGGTCGTGCTCACCATCTTCTACGGTGTCTATCCCGCGCCCGTGTTCGACGCGACGGCCGCCTCCGTGGAACAACTGGTCAATACCTATAATGCTGCGCTCTCCGCAGCGCCGACTGTCGCTGCGGCGACGGTGAACTGACGACGGGGCAGGGACCGAAATGACTGTTGAAGCACTTTACGCCAGCCTCGGCCTGTCGATGCCCGAGCTGATCCTGGCCATCGGGGCGCTCGCGCTCCTGATGGTTGGCGTCTTCCTTGGGGAGAAGGCCACGGGTCTCGTCAACTGGCTGGCCATCGGCGTCATCGCCCTGGCCGGCATCGTCCTGGTGTCGATGAGCGGTTCGGGTGTCGCCTATGGCGGCGCCTTCCTTGCCGATCCCTTCGCGCGCTTCATGAAGGTGCTGACGCTGCTCGGCTCGGCCATCGCGCTGTTCATGACGGTGGGCCAGGCCAAACTCTACAACATGAACCGGTTCGAATATCCGGTTCTGATCCTGCTTGCCACGCTCGGCATGATGCTGATGGTTTCGGCGAACAACATGATGTCGCTCTACATGGCGCTGGAACTGCAGTCGCTGGCGGCCTACGTGGTGGCGGCGATGAACCGCGACGATGTGCGCTCGACCGAAGCCGGCCTGAAGTACTTCGTGCTTGGCGCACTGTCTTCGGGCATGCTGCTCTATGGTATCTCGCTGGTCTATGGCTTTACCGGCCAGACGGGCTTCCCCGAGATCGCGGCCTTCCTTTCGGCCGGCGGCCGTTCGCTCGGCGTGATCTTCGGCCTGGTGTTCATCCTCGCCGGCGTTGCCTTCAAGATCTCGGCCGTGCCCTTCCATATGTGGACGCCGGATGTCTATCAGGGCGCGCCGACACCGGTCACGACCTTCCTGGCCAGCGCCCCGAAGGTTGCCGCGATCGCCATGATCGTGCGCGTTGTCATCATCGCCTTCCAGCCGGTTACCCCGGACTGGCAGCAGGTCATCGTCTTCATCTCGATCGCCTCGATGCTGCTCGGCTCGTTTGCCGCCATCGGCCAGAAGAACATCAAGCGGCTGATGGCCTATTCCTCGATCGGCCATATGGGTTATGCCCTGGTCGGTCTGGCGGCCGGCTCGCTGCAGGGCATTCAGGGCGTCATTCTCTATATGACGATCTACATGATCATGACGCTCGGCGCCTTCGCCTGCATCCTGGCCATGCGTCGGCCGGATGGCGAGCATGTCGAGAACGTCAGCGATCTGGCCGGCCTCTCGCAGACCAATCCCTTCATGGCGGTGATCCTCACCGCGCTGATGTTCTCGCTCGCCGGCATTCCGCCACTGGCCGGCTTCTTCGCCAAGTACTTCGTGTTTCTGGCGGCCATCGAGGCAAAGCTCTATGCGCTCGCCATCATCGGCGTGCTGGCTTCGGTCGTCGGTGCCTATTACTACCTGCGCGTCGTCAAGCTGATGTGGTTCGATGATGCCAAGGGCAGCTTCGCCCGGCCGGAAATGGCGCTGCGGCTGGTCTACAGCCTCTCGGGCCTTTTCCTGATCGGCTATGTGCTGATTGGCGGGCCGCTTGGTGCGGCGGCAGAAGCGGCTGCGCGGACGTTCTTTTGACGCGGGCTGATCACGATTTGAGGATGGCGGAGCTGGACCGGTTCCGCCATCATGCGTTTGAGGAAGTCTCCTCGACCAATGCGACGGCGCTCGCCGCTGCCCGCGACGGCGAGGAAGGTGGCCTGTGGATCACTGCGCGCCGGCAGACGGCGGGCCGCGGCCGCCGCGGCCGAAGCTGGAGCTCTGCCGAGGGCAATCTCTATTCGTCGCTGATGTTGATCGATCCCGGGCCGATCGCGCTTTTGCACAGCCTGCCGCTGGTGGCAGCCGTGGCCGCACAACAGGCGGTGTCGGCAGCGCTGCCCTATGGGGTCGAAGCCCGGGTCAAATGGCCGAACGACATTCTGATCGAAGGCCGCAAGGCCGTCGGCATCCTGCTGGAGAGCGAGGGTCTGCCCGACGGGCGCCGCGCTGTGGTGATCGGCATCGGCATCAACGTCGCCGAGGCACCCGACCACGGGCTCTATCCGATCACCTCGATCCGCGAAATGGGCGGCACGCTTTCCGCCGACGAAGTCTTCGCCCATCTGTTTCGCGCCATGGCCGAGGGGCTGGCCTTGTGGGATGAGGGGCGCGGCCTGGCACGGATCGTGGCGGCCTGGCGCCAGCGGGCGGCGGGAATCGGTGGGCGAATCACCGTCAATTTGCCGAATGGTTCGCTTTCCGGCGTATTTGAGGATATCGATGAAGCGGGTCAGCTCATATTGCGGGACGAAGGCGGCCAGCGGCGGCTGATTTCCGTGGGCGATGTGTTCTTCGGCTGAGGCCGGAGCCGCGCGCGACGGCCGCTCCGCGGTGTCGCTTTGTCGCGATCGGTTCTCGGGCGGGTCGCGGTGTGAGATGATGACGATGGGCTCCGACCCTAGCGGCTTTGCCGCCGGTCGCGGGGCCGCATGACATTCTGTTCGGCAGGATCGTTGAGGCGCGTCGCGCCGGACGATGCGCCAAGAAAGGCTTTTGAGTTTACAATGACCAAACAGGATGAACTGGTCTTCCTGCCGCTCGGCGGCGTCGGCGAGATCGGCATGAACCTCGCCCTCTATGGCTTCGGTCCAGCCGCCAAGCGCGAATGGCTGATGGTCGATTGCGGCGTGACCTTCCCGGGGCCGGATCTGCCCGGCGTCGATCTCGTGCTGCCGGATATCCGCTTCCTGGCGGAAGAACGCAAGACGCTGAAGGCAATCATCATCACCCATGCGCATGAAGACCATTACGGCGCGCTGAACGATCTCTGGCCGGGCCTCAACGTTCCTGTCTATGCCTCGCCGTTTACGGCGGGCATGCTGGAGGCCAAGCGCCAGTTCGAGCGCAGCCGCACGGAAATCCCGGTGACGATCTTCAAGCAGGGCGATCGCATCCGCGCCGGCTCCTTCGAGATCGAGGCGATCGGCGTCAACCATTCGATCCCCGAGCCGATGGCGCTGGCCATCCGCACGCCGCTCGGCACCGTGCTGCATACGGGCGACTGGAAGATCGACCTGCAGCCATCGCTGGGGCCGCTGACCGACGAGGCGCGGCTGCGCGCGCTCGGCGACGAGGGCGTGCTGGCGATGATGTGCGATTCCACCAATGCGATGCGCGACGGCGCGTCGCCGACGGAGGAAGAGGTCGGCGCCAGCCTGACCAAGCTGATCGAGGCGGCCGAGGGGCGCGTGGCCATTACCACCTTCTCCTCGAATGTTGGCCGCATCCGCTCGATCGCCCGCGCCGCCGAGGCGGCCGGCCGCGAAGTTCTGCTGATGGGCTCCTCGATGAAGCGCGTGGTCAATGTCGCCCGCGATATCGGCCTGATGGAGGGGATCAGCGATTTCATCGATGAAGAGGATTTCGGCTATATTCCGCGCGACAAGGTCGTGGTGATCCTGACGGGCAGCCAGGGCGAGTCGCGCGCGGCGCTCGCCAAGCTCTCGCGCGATGAGATGCGCAACGTCGCTTTCTCGGCCGGCGATACGGTCGTCTTTTCCTCGCGCACGATCCCGGGCAATGAAAAGGCCATCAACGACATCAAGAACGGCCTGATCGAGCAGGGCATTCACGTCCTGACCGATTCGGATGCGCTGGTGCACGTCTCAGGCCATCCGCGCCGCGGCGAGTTGCGGCAGATGTATGAATGGGTCCGGCCGAAGATCCTCGTGCCGGTGCATGGCGAGGCGGCGCATCTGACGGCCCATGCCGAGCTTGCGCGCCAGTCGGGCATCGCCGAGGTTCCCCGGCTGCGCAATGGCGAGATCCTGCGCCTGGCGCCCGGCGCGCCCGTTATCGTCGGCGAAGCGCCGCACGGGCGCATCTTCAAGGACGGTTCGCTCATCGGCGATTTCGAAGAGATGGGCATCGGCGCCCGCCGCAAACTCTCCTTCGCCGGCCATGTTGCCGTCAATCTGATGCTCGACGGCCGGCTGGATATTGCCATCGATCCCGTCGTCGTGCCGATCGGCCTGCCGGAATATGACGACGAAGGCGAGGACATGGAGGAGACGCTCTATGATGCCGTCGTCGGCGCGGTGGAGAGCATCCCCAAGGTCCGCCGCAAGGATCTGGCCCTGGTGCAGGAATCCGTGCGCCGGGCCGTGCGCGGAACGGTGAACGACATCTGGGGCAAGAAGCCGGTCGTGACGGTGTTCGTCAACAAGGTCGGCTGAACGGCAGGCGAGGGGTCTTCGCGCTGATGTGCCATAACCCCGGACGTGACAGGAGACGACGCGAAGCGCTCATCCTGTCACATCCCGACCGTGGGGATTCTGCGGCAAATCCTGTGGCAAGTCGCGACACAGTAATTTTCCGCCGCCGCCCGCCGCTTTTGATGTGGGAGTGTAGCCTTCCGCTGAACGTTCCGCAGAGGGAAAACCACTCACCGCCTCGCGTCGAGGCCTGACCTGCGCGTCCATTTTTTCAAAGCGGCTACGGGTGGAAATGGAAGGTCGGGTCCTGCCCGACCATTCCGGCCTGGAGGCGTCCGCCTTGGATGGCTGGGTAGTCCTAACTGTGTCGCAGAGCGCGCAAGAGACGCCACGCAGCGCGAATGTCAGATGCGTCGTGTGCTGTGACATCGCACGCAGTCCGATGCTCCAGATCGCGGCTCTCGTATCGGATTTTCCCGAAAACCGGCTCCCCCGTTTCGGTCTGATGCTTTAGAACAGCGCGTCCTCCAGGAAATCGTCGTCGCTCTGCGCGGCCGGCGCCTCTGCTGCGGCCTCCAGCGTGCTGCCGGGGAGGATGGCGATATGGATCTGCCGTTCCTGCACCATGGTGTAAATGGCGAAGATCTTGCTGCCGACGATCTCCGCCACGGGCGGCAGCTGGTCGGGAACACCCTGCTGTTCCATCACCTTCCGGGCGATGTCGGCTGAGTCGGCCAGGACCGCGCCAAGCTGGCTTTCAAAGTCGAGCGACTTGACGGCGGCCATGATGCGGCCGAACACGGCGCCGCCCTGCTCGGTGACGTCCCGAAGGCCGGCATCCATGGATTGCGAGGCTGCCTTGATCGCTTCGAGTGCCTCGCGCAGCGGCAGAACCACGTCATGGGCCCGACCGTCCTCATGGGTGACGAGCAGGCTGCCCGCCACCGCCTTGACCGCCTGCATGCCGGCCATCAACGCATTGGCCGGGTCTTCCAGGCGCCCTGCAAAGGTCCGCAACTCGCCGCTGACCACGTTGACGGCGCGGCCGGCATCGCCGAGGCGCGAGCAGCGCAGGTTGGAATTGAGCGCCATATAGTGAATGTCGGTCTTGATACCGCGCACGACATCAATGCCGCTCAGGAGGGCCTGCACCGATTCGCTGACACGTGCGACGAGCTTATCCGATTCGCTTCCCCGCGCCTGGATATCGACGGCCAGCGTCGAGGCATGGCCGATATCGCGCTCCATGGCCTTGAGCACGTTCTTGTCGGCATTGGCGCTGAAGGAGCCGAGCCTTTCGCGCTGGGAGAGCATCTGCGTCGCATCCTGGGCGAAGCTGGCGATGATCGAGGAAATGCTGGCGCTCTTCTCGCGGAAATCCTCGAGCATCTGGTCGATCTGCGCCACGGCCAGCGCGAAGACCGCGCGTTCGATATCCCAGCGCTCCTCGGGCGTCAGCGATCGTCCGTCGGTCGAGGCGGTAAACTCTTCCGTAATCTTGAAGGAGTCCCGGACATGCTCGATGCGCTGGCGCGTGATGTCGCCGATCTGCAGGGCCGAAAGCACCGAGGCGATCTTGCTCTGGACCTGATTGGCGGTGTGGCGGACATCGTCGGCGATCGCCGACATTTCCTTGCGCTCCTGCGCCAGGAGAAGGGCGCTGCGGTCCAGGCTGGCAATGATGGCGGGAATGGTCGCCTGGAAATCGCTCAGAACGCCATCGGCAAAGTTCTTGGCCTTGCCCAGTTCGCCGTTCATCGCGCCGAGCTGCTGGGCGAAACTGTCGATTTCGCGCGCGCCGGACTGGATGCGCTCGCGGATCTCGTCGGCGAAACCGGCAAATTCATCGATGCCGGCGCCGGTGATCTTCACCGAGATGGCGAAAGTGCGCAGATAACGGAAGGTCTCGCGCATGTCCTCCACCTGAAGGACTGTCTGGGCGCACAGTTGGGCGATATCGTCAAAAGCCTTCTGGCGCGCCGCCGCCGTTTCCGGCAGGGACGCCAGATCGGCCACGGACTTGCGCAGGTCGGCGATCGTGTCCTTGATCGCGTCGCCGCCGAGCGAGCTGGTGAACTGGTCCAGCGCGCTGACGAGCGCGCCGACGATCTCCATCACCGAAACCAGCGTCTCGCCAGCCTTGAGGAAGCACTGCTCGATCCGCGCATGGGATGCGGACAGCTTTTCAAGAAGCGTCACACGCGGACCGTAAGATCCAAGTTCATTTCTGCGTGCGGCTGCAAACACGATGACACTCCGTCGTTAACGGATGCATCCTAGGGGATATTCAAAAACCACCGGTAAACGAAAGCGCATTCAATCATTGGAGCGACAAGAAGAGTTAGCGGGCCGCTGAGAACTTCCGATAAATTGTTTGCAGTTCCTGTCGTATCGCCTGCCGGGCAACGAGGTGTGACACGCGTTTACCGCAGCTGCACGACCTTGCCATCCTCGATCGTGACACAGCGGTCCATCAGCCCGGCGAGG
Source organism: Xaviernesmea rhizosphaerae (assembly GCF_001938945.1). Classification (GTDB taxonomy): domain Bacteria; phylum Pseudomonadota; class Alphaproteobacteria; order Rhizobiales; family Rhizobiaceae; genus Xaviernesmea; species Xaviernesmea rhizosphaerae. The sequence goes on along the minus strand of NZ_MKIO01000025.1, from coordinate 8,166 downwards.
TCGTGATTGTGCGTGGCGATCATGGCGGCGAGGCCCGATTGCTTGACCAGCGCCTTCAGCGCCTCGAAGACATAGCCGGCCGTTTCGGGATCGAGATTGCCGGTGGGTTCGTCGGCGAGCAGGACGAAGGGGGCATTGGCCACGGCCCGGGCGATCGCCACGCGCTGCTGTTCGCCCCCCGAAAGTTCGGAGGGGCGGTGATCGGCCCGGTGGCCGATGCGCATATAGTCGAGCAAGGCTGCCGCGCGCTCGCGCGCCTCGGCCTTGGACAGGCCGCCGATCAGCTGCGGCATCATGATGTTCTCGATGGCCGAGAACTCCGGCAGAAGATGGTGGAACTGGTAGACGAAGCCGATCTCATGGCGGCGGATGCGGGTGCGCTCCTCATCGCCGAGCTTACCGCAGGAGCGGCCATTGATCAGCACGTCGCCGCCATCCGGCCGTTCCAGAAGGCCGGCCAGATGCAGGAGCGTCGATTTGCCGGTGCCCGACGGCGCGACCAGCGCCACGGTCTGCCCGGCATTCAGCCGGAAATCGGCGCCCTTCAGGATCGAAAGGGCCTTGTCCCCCTGGCTGTAATGGCGTTCGACGGCCGAAAGTTCGAGTACCACGCGCGCGGCCATGCTTCTTATCACCTTATTCGTAACGCAGCGCCTGGACCGGATCGAGCCGCGAGGCACGCCAGGCCGGGAAGATGGTCGCCAGGAAGGACAGGCCGATGGCCATGGCGACGACGGAAATCGTTTCGCCCGGGTTCATCTCCGCCGGCAGCTGGCTGAGGAAATAGAGTTCCGGATTGAACAGCGTCGTGCCCGAAACCCAGGAGAAGAACTGCCGGATCGATTCGATGTTCAGACAGACGACGATGCCGAGCGCCACGCCGGCCAGCGTGCCGACAATGCCGATGGCCGCACCCGTCATGAAGAAGATCCGCATGACCGAGCCCGAGGAGGCGCCCATGGTGCGCAGAATCGCGATGTCGCTGCCCTTGTCCTTCACCAGCATGATCAGGCCGGAGACGATGTTGAGCGCCGCCACCAGCACGATCAATGTCAGGATCATGAACATGACATTGCGCTCGACCTGAAGCGCGGAGAAGAAGGTCTTGTTGCGGTCACGCCAGTCGGTGATCAGCACCGGCCGCCCGGCCGCGTCCTCCACCGCCTTGCGCAGGCTGTCGACCATGTCCGGCTTTTCGACGAAGATCTCGATCGACTGGGCGATGCCCTCGGCGTTGAAGTAGAGCTGCGCTTCCGACAGCGGCATGAAGATGATCGACGCGTCATATTCCGACATGCCGATCTCGAAAATGGCCGAGACGGTGTAGGACTTCACCCGGGGATTGACGCCCATCGGCGTGACATCGCCCTCCGGCGCCACGAGCGTGATGGTGCCGCCGGCCTGCAGGCCGAGCTGGTCGGCCATGCGCGAGCCGATGGCGACGCCCGTGCCATTGGCGAAGGCCGTCAGATCGCCCGAGCGGATATGGCCCGAGACCGCCGACATCTTGCCGAAATCCTCCGGCCGCACCCCACGCACCAGGGCTCCGGTGCCGGCGCCGCCCGTGCCGGAGGCGAGCGTCTGCCCCTCGATCATCGGGATCGCCATGGTGACACCCTTGATGGCGGAGAACTTCGCCGCGAGATCGGCGTAATTGTCGAGCGGGCCATCGAGCGGCTGAACGATCATATGGCCGTTAATGCCGAGAATGCGCGAGATCAGCTCGGTGCGGAAGCCGTTCATCACGGCCATGACGATGATCAGCGTGGCCACGCCCAGCGTGATGCCGATGAAGGAAAAGCCGGCAATGACCGAGATGAAGGCTTCCCGCCGACGCGAGCGCAGGTAGCGCCAGGCCACCATGCGCTCGAACGCGGAGAAGGGGCGGCCCGCGGGCCGCTTGGCAGCCGCTTCGGCCGCGGTGTCTGCTGGGACAGCCGTCATCATTTTCCTCGTTTATCGTACCGCGCCGAGCTTGGCGATCGCCGCGTCGATCGGCAGCGTCTCGCGCTCGCCGGTGCGGCGGTTCTTCAGCTCGACCTCGCCGGCGGCCACGCCGCGCGGGCCAACGATGACCTGCCACGGCACACCGATCAGGTCCGCGGTGGCGAATTTCGCGCCGGCGCGGTCGTCGGTATCGTCATAGAGCATGTCGAGGCCGGCCGTGCCGAGCTCGCCATAGATCTTGAGGCTGGCGGCTTCGCAGGCCGCATCGCCCGCCTTCATATTGATGACGACGGCATCGAAGGGCGCGACCGATTGCGGCCAGATGATGCCGTTCTCGTCATGCGAAGCCTCAATGATCGCCGGCACAAGGCGGGTCGGGCCAATGCCGTAGGAGCCCATATGCACCAGATGCTCCTTGCCGTCGGGGCCGAGCACCTTGGCGCCCATCGGCTCGGAATATTTCGTGCCGAAATAGAAGATATGGCCGACCTCGATGCCGCGCGCGGACACGCGATCGCCCTCGCCAATTGCGTCATAGGCGGCTTCGTCATGCATTTCCGAGGTGGCCGCATAGCGCGAGGTCCACTTTTCGAACACGCCCTGCAGCGCCGCTGCGTCGTCGAAATCGGTGTCGATGCCGGGGATGTCGAAATCGATGAAATCCTTGTGGCAGAACACTTCCGACTCGCCCGTATCGGCCAAGATGATGAACTCATGGCTGTGATTGCCGCCGATCGGGCCGGTATCGGCCCGCATCGGGATGGCGCGCATGCCCAGTCGGTCGAAGGTGCGCAGATAGGCCACGAACATCTTGTTATAGGCGTGCAGCGCGCCTTCGCGCGTCAGGTCGAAGGAATAGGCGTCCTTCATCAGGAATTCGCGCGAGCGCATGGTGCCGAAACGCGGGCGCACCTCGTCGCGGAACTTCAGCTGGATGTGATAGAGATTGAGCGGCAGGTCCTTGTAGGACTTGACCGACGAGCGGAAGATGTCGGTGATCATCTCTTCGTTCGTCGGGCCGTAGAGCATCGGCCGCTCCTGGCGGTCCTTGATGCGCAGCATCTCCTTGCCATAATCGTCGTAGCGGCCGCTTTCCTGCCAGAGCTCGGCCGACTGCAGGGTCGGCATCAGGAGCTCGATGGCGCCGGAGCGGTTCTGCTCCTCGCGGATGATGGCATTGACCTTGTCGAGAACGCGCTTGCCCAGCGGCAGCCAGGAATAGATGCCGGCCGATTGCTGGCGGATCATGCCGGCGCGCAGCATCAGCCGATGCGACACGATTTCCGCTTCCTTCGGATTTTCTTTGAGAATCGGCATGAAGTAGCGGGACAGGCGCATGAACAGGGTTCCAGGTTCGTTGACCGCGGGCCCCGGCGCAAGAAAGCGGACCGGAGCGCCGACCAGGCGGGTTTGCACGTGATCGAATGCCAGCCTCTTTGGCGGCAAGGCAAGCGCGTTCATAAACGGTTCGCGCGGGGAAGAAAACCCGCTAGCACCGCCTGTTCTTCCGGCGCGGTGCCAAAGCCTAGGCGCTGCGCGACAGGTGGAACGAAAACCGTCGAACCTGCTTGAAACGGCGAAATTGCGGCATTTCGCACCTGACGAAGGATTTTGCGCGGCTGTCGCAATTTTGCAAAAAACCGCGTGACAGAGCTTAATCTTTGAGCTAATTTCAGCTCACAAAAGAGGCAGGGAGAACAATTTCTTGCCGACACTCGCGGAAAAGTCTTGGGAGGATCAGATCTTAGGCGCGGTCGCTCGCAGCCGCCGGTAACGGAAACGGATCACGCGAAACTTAAAAAACAAGGCTTCAGGCCTTGTTTTTTTTTGACCTTAATCAGGCCTTTCCGCAGTGATTGGTCATGGCTGCCCTGGCGCATCGGGCTGAAAACCATATGCAAGTCCGATGCTCTAGATTTTTGTTTTTGCATCGGATTTTTCCGAAAACCGGTTCCCACTTTTCGGTCCGATGCTTTAGTCCTTTGTTTTCACATCGGATTCCACCGAAAACTGGTTGCCCGTTTTCGGTCTGGTGCTCTGCCAGGTGAGCGTCCATGCGGGCGCGCGCTTGCCGGCCAAGGCAGGCTGTCTCGGTGGGCTGTATCAGTAAAAGGTTGGAGCGAAACGCGGGATCGAATCAATGCCGATGCCGTAGACATCCGAGAGGATGGTGAAGCCGAGCTGGATCAGGGCCGCCAGCAGCGTCGTCGCGCCGAAGACCTTCCAGGCGCTGAAGCGGGCCGGCGCGCTTTCGGTGCTGCCACGCACCACGTCCTGCTCCTCGGCCTGCGTGCGCAGGCCCACCGGCAGAACGACGAACAGAGTCAGCCACCAGATGACGAAATAGATCGCGATCACTGAAAATATCGGCATGAGCCTCCCCGCCATGTTCCGCCCTGCGCTGACACCAAATGTCGATGAGAGGGACCTATAAGTCCCTCTCATCGACATTTGGTGTGAGGCAGACGATGCGGTTTTACCGCATGGATCGTCACAGGGGAATCGGCATTCTGCCCGGGCGGGGCAGGCGAAAGGTCGCGGAGCTGCGCGACAGGCCGGAGAGCATCGGACTTCGGATGCGGTTCAGGCAGCGCTGGCGGCGCGGGTGCGCGATGTCAGCGGCACCAGGCGCTCGACTTCGTCGGCAAAGCTCTCGGCGTTCTGGATCGCCTTTGCCAGGTTGCTGACCCGTTCCGGCTGCATCTGATGCAGGAAAACCCCGTATTCGAACATGTCGCGGAAGGCTGCGCGCTCGATGATCGGGGTCTGCAGCAGGTTGACCGAACGCTCGGCCAGCAGCGCCTTGACGGCGAGCAAAGCGCGCGTCGTCACCATGGGGTTGACGCGGGAAAGCACGACGGAATGCGCAATGGTGATGTTGGCCTTCCGATCCAGATAGCTCAGAAGCTCGATCACCTGGGCGCCGCCCTGCGCGTCCATGGAGCTGCCCTGGATCGGGATCATCACATGGTCGGACATGCCGAGCGCCGTGGCGAGCAAGGGGGACTGTGCGCCGGGCAGGTCGACGATGATATAGTCGCAGCTCGTCTGATATTGCTGGATGGTCCGCTGCAGCGAGGCGAGCGAAACGAAGGTCGCGACCGTGAGATTGTCATGCGGTTGCGCCGCCTCGAACCAGCGCGAGATCCATCTTTGCGGATCGGTGTCCACGATGCAGATCCGATAGCCGCGGCGAACGAATTCAGTGGCCAGCAGCAGCACCGCCGTGGTCTTTCCGGCGCCGCCCTTGGTGTTGGCGAAGGTGATCGTGGGCATGCCGGCCTCCAGTCTCGATCAGCAAGTCAATCATGCTCGCTTGCAAGCGCACCCGATGTCATGGTGCTGCACCAATTCTCGACCTTCATGGTTACGCGAGGCTTAACAGTCGAATCCGGGCTGGTTCCAGACGGACGGTGGTGGCAGGCACCAAAAGAGCAGAGGCCTGTCGGGCGGGGCCGAGGAGGGCAGGGGCGAGGGGACGGATCCGGGTGGATCTGGCACGACAAAGCCCGGCCGTTCCCAGCCGGGCTTTGTCGTCTGCGGACGCTCTGGTTTCGCCGATGGCGTGGGACTGCGCTGAACCGCCGGCCGCGCTTCGTTCGTGCTCTGACGAGCGCCCCGTGCCCGCGTCACCGGCGCCGGTGGTCCTCCGCCAGGATTTCGCTGGCCAGCAGCGGCAGGCCCAGGATCTTGTCGACGCCGCCGCGGGCGATCGCTTCCTTCGGCATGCCGAAGACCACGGAGGTCGCTTCGTCCTGCGCCACGGTATAAGCGCCGGCCTGCTTCATCTCCAGCATGCCGCGCGCGCCGTCGTCGCCCATGCCGGTCATGATCACGGCCATGGCATTCGAGCCGGCGGCACGCGCCGCCGAGCGGAACAGCACATCGACCGACGGCCGGTGGCGCGAGACCAAGGGCCCCTCGCGCACCGAGACGTGATAGCGCGCGCCCTGGCGCTCCAGCAGCATATGCCGGTCGCCGGGTGCGATCAGCACATGGCCGCGCAGAACCGGGTCGCCATCCTGCGCTTCCTTGACCTCGACTTCGCACAGGCCATTCAACCGCTTGGCGAAGGCAGCCGTGAATTTTTCCGGCATGTGCTGGACAATGACGATCCCCGGCGAATTGGCCGGGAGCCGCTCCAGGAGCTCGCGCAGTGCCTCGGTTCCGCCGGTGGAGGCGCCGATGCAGCAGACCATTTCGGTGGTCTTGGCCATGGCCCTGCCGGCGGGCGGCGGCGGCAGCATCACGTCGGCGGTGAGCTTTTGCGCCGGGCCCGACGCCGAAGCCGATGCGCCGGAGGCCCGAGCGCTGGCCACGCGGCGGCTGCCGATGCGCGCCTGCGAGGCGCCCTTGACCACCTCGCAGATGCGCTGCGCCTGTTCGGCGAGATGGTCGGCCGCGCCGATCTTTGGCTTCAGGATCACGTCGACGGCACCGGCTTCCAGTGCCTGCATCAACGTTTCCGTGCCCTCCTCTGTCAGGGACGAGCACATGACGACCGGGATCGGCCGCTGCGACATCAGCTTGCGCAGAAAGGTGATGCCATCCATGCGCGGCATTTCCACATCCAGCGTGATGACGTCAGGAACTTCGTCCTGAATGCGCTTTGCCGCGATGAAGGGATCCGCCGCCGCGCCGATCACCTCGATCGCCGGATCGGACTGCAGCACGGAGGTGAGCGTCTGCCGGACGCTTGCGGAATCGTCGATGATCAGAACGCGAATTTTGCCGCCCAAGCCTGTTACTCCCGGATGAAGATGGTGTTGGCGATCTGGCGCACCGGCAAGGTCATGCCCGCGATCGTCTCGGAATGACCGATGAAGAGATAGCCGCCCGGCTGCAGGCATTCGCACAGCTGGGTCAGCACATGCAGCTGCGTCTTCTTGTCGAAGTAGATCAGCACGTTGCGGCAGAAGATCACATGCATCGGCTCGCCGACGCGATAGCTCGCATCCATGAGGTTGAGCCGCATGAAGCCGACGCGCGCGCGCAGCGCGGGCGTGATGCGCACCTCGTCCCGCTCCGGATCGATCGCGCTCATCACATAGCGCTTGCGCAGCTCCTGCGGCACCGGCACCATCATGTCGCTGGTGTAGATGCCCTTGCGCGCCCGCTGCAGAACATCGGTGGAGAGGTCCGAGGCGAGGATCCCGTAGTCCATCCCCCGCTGCTTCTGCCTGTAGTCCTCCAGCACCATGGCAAGCGTATAGGGCTCGGCGCCGATAGAGCAGGCCGAACTCCACACACGCAGCTTGCCCACACCGCGTTGCGTGAATTCCGGCAGCACCCTTTCGGTCAGAAAGTCGAAATGGTTCGGTTCCCGGAAGAAGTCCGTCTTGTTCGTCGTCACGACATCGATCAGATGCACGGTCTCGCTTTCGAGCCCGTCATATTTGAACAGATAGTCGCAATAGGCATCGAAGTTGGGGTAGCCGGTTGCCCGCAATCGGCGGCGCAGCCGGCCTTCCAGCATGGTGGCCTTGGAGGGCGGCATCTTGATGCCGCTATAGGAGAAGATGAAATCCGCCAACCGCTTGAAATTTTTCTCGCTCAGGCGGTCGTCGGGCGAAATGCGAACGGCTGCGTTGCTCAATTCTATACGCTTTCTTACGCAACGGCTCTGGACGGCTGCGCCACGGCCGAGAGTGCCGGAGCGCTGTCGGAAAACAGCCGGGACAGATCGATGATGATCACGAAATCATTCGTGCGCCGGACGACGCCGCGGATGTAGTCGGAGTTCCAGGCGGCGCCGATATCGGGCGCCGTTTCCACCGCATCATGGCGGAAGGGCACGACCTCGAACACCTTGTCGGCCACCAGCCCGAGCGCCAGCATCTTGTCGGCGAGCGGAATGTCGAGCACGAGGATGCGGGTGTGGGCGGTGCGCACGGTCTTGTCCATGCCCAGGCGCACCCGCAGATCGATGATCGGGACACCTTGCCCGCGCACATCGCGCAGGCCGAGGAGATGGGCCGGACCATGCGGAATGCGCGAGGGATCCTCGTAATCGAGGATTTCACGAACCACGTCGACCGGAACGGCGAAGATCTCATCGCCGAGGCTGAACGTCACGAACTGGGATTCATTGGTTACAGTTGCCATGATCACGCCGTCTCCTTGAATTCATAATCTTCGTCGTCCGGCCCACCCATATCGAGCGCGAAGCCTTTGACGCGGGCCTGCTGGGCAGCCACCGTCTGGCGGCCGGCGGCAGGG
>NZ_MKIO01000024.1 GCF_001938945.1 Xaviernesmea rhizosphaerae | reverse complement strand
AAAACCGTCAGTCCAGAAAACAGAAGCGAGAGGCACCAGCGCCAGAAGCGCCGCAGCCCCTCGTTCGATGAGCGCCTTATATGCCCCCTCCCGCCCCGCCGTCAACACAAAACAAAACAGAAAAATGACGAAAAATAATAAGCCTATGATTTTCCGATGAAATTTCTGTCTTTTCCTTGTGCATTCTGCCCATTGCGGAGGCAGGCTACCAGAGCCCCTTGGCATCGCCCGGACCATCAGACGCGGAGAAAGCGCCGATTTGCGGTCCCGGACCGGCATTTCCGCTCGGATCCCGGCCCCATGGATCGCCGGGGTGCCGCTCGTCGGATCGAAACGGCCGGATCGATCGGGTCCTGCCGAGGGCGGATCTGCCCGCCCGACCACGAAAAAAGCCGGCCCCTTGGAGGGACCGGCTTTCGGATCATGCCGCTTGCGAGCGGTTCGACGGCGTGTAGTTCAAGATCGGCGAGAGCCAGCGTTCGATCGCCTCGATCGTCATGCCCTTGCGCCGGGCATAATCGGCGACCTGGTCGTGCTCCACCTTGGCCACGCCGAAATAATAGGCTTCGGGATGGGCGATGTAGAGGCCGGAAACGGAAGAGCCCGGCCACATGGCATAGCTCTCGGTCAACTGAACGCCGATGCGCGCTTCGGCATCCAGGAGCTTGAACAGCGTGACCTTCTCGGTGTGATCAGGCTGGGCCGGATAGCCGGGTGCCGGACGAATGCCGGCATAGGGCTCGCCGATCAGCTCTTCCGGGCGATAGGTCTCATCCGCGGCATGGCCCCAGAGCTCGCGGCGCACCAGCTCATGCATGCGCTCGGCAAAGGCTTCGGCGAAGCGATCGGCCAGCGCCTTGACCATGATCGCGGCATAATCGTCATTGGCACGCTCGAAGCGTTCGGCAATGGCGATCTCCTCGAAGCCGGCAGTGACGACGAAGCCGCCGACATAATCCCCCGGACCGCCTTCCAGCGGCGCGACGAAATCCGACAGCGCCACATTCGGCCGGCCGTCGCGCTTGGTCATCTGCTGGCGCAAGGTGAAGAAGGTTGCGAGCGTTTCCGAACGATCCTCGCCGGTGAACAGGCGGATGTCGTCGCCGACCGAATTGGCCGGCCAGAAGCCGACCACCGCGCGCGGCACGAACCATTTTTCCGCAACGATCTTGTCGAGCATGGCCTGGGCATCGGCATAGAGCTGGCGTGCCGCCTCGCCCTGACGCTCATCCTCGAGCAGGCCCGGATAGCTGCCCTTCAGCTCCCAGGTCTGGAAGAACGGCGTCCAGTCGATATAGCGGCGCAGCTCGGCCAGATCCCAGCCGTCGAACACCCGCGTGCCGAGGAAGCTGGGCTTGACCGGCTGATAGGCGGACCAATCACTCCGGTGATGGTTGGCGCGGGCCTTGGCGATCGGCAGACGCTGCTTGTCGGCCTCGTTCTTGCGATGCTTTTCCGCGACGCGGCCATATTCGGCCTTGGTCTCGGCGATGAACCCGTCTCGGGCTTCCGGCGACAGCAGCTGCGAGACGACACCGACGGCGCGGCTGGCATCCGGCACATAGACGGTGGCGCCGCGCCGGTAGTTCGGATCGATCTTGACGGCCGTGTGCACCCGGCTTGTCGTCGCCCCGCCGATCAGCAGCGGCACGTCGAAGCCTTCCCGCTCCATTTCGGCGGCGAGGAAGGCCATTTCGTCGAGCGAGGGCGTGATCAGGCCCGACAGGCCGATGATATCGACCTTCTCGCTCCGCGCGGTGTCGAGGATCCTGGCGGCCGGCACCATCACGCCGAGATCGATGATCTCGTAATTGTTGCAGGCCAGAACGACGCCGACGATGTTCTTTCCGATATCGTGGACATCGCCCTTGACGGTGGCGAGCAGGATGCGGCCGGCCGTGCTGCGCCCCTCGGCCTGCGTGCCTGCGGCCCGGGCCGCCGCCTTTTCCGCCTCCATATAGGGCAGGAGCACGGCCACGGCCTGCTTCATCACACGGGCGGACTTGACCACCTGCGGCAGGAACATCTTGCCGGCGCCGAAGAGGTCGCCGACCACGTTCATGCCGGCCATCAGCGGCCCTTCAATCACATGCAGCGGCCGCTCGCTGTTGAGGCGCGCCTCTTCCGTATCCTCGGCGATGAAGTCGGTGATGCCATTGACAAGCGCATGTTCGAGCCGCTTTTCCACGGCCCAGTCGCGCCAGGCGAGATCGCGCGTCTTCGCCTCCTTGGCGCCTGTTCCCTTGAAGCGCTCGGCCATCTCCAGAAGGCGCTCGGTGGAATCGGCGCGGCGGTTGAGCACCACATCCTCGCAGGCCTCGCGCAGTTCCGGCTCGATCGATTCATAGACGGCGAGCTGGCCGGCATTGACGATACCCATGTCCATGCCCGCCTGAATGGCATGATAGAGGAACACGGCATGCATGGCCTCGCGCACCGGCTCATTGCCGCGGAAGGAGAAGGACAGGTTGGACACACCGCCCGAGACATGCGCATGCGGCAGGCCGGTGCGAATCGCCCGCGTCGCCTCGATGAAGTCGACGCCGTAATTGTCATGCTCCTCGATGCCGGTGGCGACCGCGAAAATATTCGGATCGAAGACGATATCCTCGGGCGGGAAGCCGACCTTATCCGTCAGCAGGCGGTAGGCGCGGGTGCAGATCTCCACCTTGCGTGCCTGGGTATCGGCCTGGCCCTGCTCATCGAAGGCCATGACGACGACGGCCGCGCCATAGGCCCGGCAGAGGCGGGCCTGGGCGAGGAAATTCTCCTCCCCCTCCTTCAGCGAGATCGAATTGACCAGCGGCTTGCCCTGAACGCATTTGAGGCCCGCCTCGATCACCTCCCATTTGGAGCTGTCGATCATCACGGGCACGCGGGCGATATCGGGCTCGGCGGCGGCCAGATTGAGGAAGGAGACCATCGCCGCCTTCGAATCGATCAGGCCCTCATCCATGTTGATGTCGATAATCTGCGCGCCGTTTTCCACCTGGTCGCGCGCGACCGCGAGCGCCGCGGTAAAATCGCCTGACGTGATCAGCTTGCGGAAGCGGGCCGATCCCGTGACATTGGTGCGTTCGCCGACATTGACGAAGGGAATCTCCGCCGTCAGCGTGAAGGGCTCCAGGCCCGACAGGCGCATGCGCGGCGCGACCTCGGGGATGGCGCGCGGCGTCCGGCCAGCAATGGCTTCCGCCACGGCACGGATATGGGCCGGCGTCGAGCCGCAGCAGCCACCGACGATATTGACCAGCCCTTCCTCGGCAAAGCGCAGAACCTGGGCGGCCATCTGCTCCGGCCCTTGGTCGTACTCGCCAAAGGCATTGGGCAGGCCGGCGTTGGGATAGGCGCAGATCAGCGTGTCGGCGATCGGCGAGAGTTCGGCCAGATGCGGACGCATGGCATCGGCGCCGAGCGCGCAATTGAGGCCGAAGGAGATCGGCCGGGCATGGCGCAGCGAGTGCCAGAAGGCGGTCGGCGTCTGGCCCGAAAGCGTGCGGCCCGACTGGTCGGTGATCGTGCCGGAGATCATCACCGGCAGCTCGAAGCCGACCTCCTCGAAGACCATGGTGGCGGCGAAATAGGCGGCCTTGGCATTCAGCGTGTCGAAGATCGTCTCGATAAGCAGGAGATCGGCGCCGCCCTCGATCAGGCCGCGGATCTGCTCGGCATAGGCCGTCGTCAGATCATCGAAGGTCACGGCGCGGAAGCCGGGATCGTTGACATCAGGCGACATCGAGGCCGTGCGGTTGGTCGGGCCGATGGCGCCGGCAACGAAGCGGCGGCGCCCATCCGTCTGCTCGGCGCGGATCGCCGCGCGGCGCGCCAGCCGGGCGCCGTCGCGGTTCAGCGCATAGACTTCCGCCTCCATGCCGTAATCGGCCTGGGCGATCGAGGTGGAGGAGAAGGTGTTGGTCTCCAGGATATCCGCCCCGGCCATGGCATAGGCGTAATGGATATCCTCGATCATCTGCGGCTGCGTCAGCGTCAGGAGATCGTTGTTGCCCTTGAGATGGCAGGCGCAATCGACGAAGCGGTCGCCGCGGAAATGGTCCTCCTCCAGCTTCAGCTGCTGGATCTCGGTGCCCATGGCCCCATCCATGATCAGGATGCGCTCGCGCGCGGCGGAGAGCAGCGTGGCGCGCACATCGGCGCGGCGGTCTTGCGGTGCGGCCTCGGCGAACAGGGCGTCGATAGCGGACATGGCGGTGCTCCTCTTGCCGGGCGCGCATTGCGGCAGGGATGCCGAAGCATCCCGCCGCACCCCGTGACTATGGGTCGCCGCTCCGGCACGCGCAAGAGCGGCGCCGAAACGGATCGTGATCAGGAGCGATCACATAAAGATATGTTTATGTCAACATACCAGTGTTCAGAACCGTCTCAGGCAATCCTCCAGCTCATAGATGGCGCAGAGAATATGATAGAAGGTGCTGGCAGGCGCAGGCTCATCGATAAAGATGCCATCGGGCTTCTGCTTGTCGCGCCAGAGGCCGACGACGGGCGTATCGAGGAACGGCATCAGCGCGGCGATCGCCCGGCCGGCCGAGACGAGATAAGCCTCCCGCTCGGCGCCTTCCGTCAGCGCGGCGAAGCGGATCGCCGATTTCAGCCATTCGGTCTGGGGCCAGAGGCGGGCGACCGGATCATGGACCGAGAAATCGTCGAGCAGCTGCATGACGGCGACCTTGCGCGTCGGGCAGATGCCATGCGCCTCGCCGATCGCAAACAGGCGGCGCGCCTTGGCCAAGGCGCCTGCATGGCCGCGCCGCTCGCCCCAGCGGGTGAGGAGCCAGGCCCATTCGAACTGATGGCCAGGCTCGACAATGCGGCCCTTCTCGCCCGGCATCGGCTGCCAGTCGTGATCGAAGAATTCGCGCAGCGCGCCGCTGTCCTGGTCGATGAAGCGGTCCATGGCCAGTTGGGCGATCTCGTCGGCGAGATTGGCCCAGGCGGCCTGGTCGAAGCCTTCGACCTCCTCGCTGGCGAGCGCCGCCTCGAACAGGTGCATATGCGGATTGGAGCAGAGCGGCAGGCGCGGCGGCTGGTCCTCCTCGAAGCCGGCCACCGGATGGCGCACACGCTGCTCCAGCGCGACGCGCAAGGCGTTGCTGCGCCCGGCCATTTCTTCCAGACGGGCGGGGAAGACGCGGGCGAGATAGGCGAAAGCCAGAAAGGCGAAGGCCTGGTTGTAGATATCGAAGCTGTCGTCGATCATCTGCCCACCGGCGCTGGCGAGCGCGCCGTAAAATCCATCCTCCCGGCGATAGACGCGGTCGAAATAGGCGAGACCGTCGGTGGCGATGCGCGCCCAGTCGCCCGTCCAGCCACGCCGCCCGGCCTCGGCGAAGCAATAGACCTGACGCGGCTGGACCCGCGCGCGGCGGTGGGCCTGCGTCGGCGCGCCATCGAGCGCGATGGTTTCGACGAAGCCGCCGCGGGCGGTGTCATAGCCTGTTGCCGACCAGAGCGGCAAAGCCTGCTCGGTCAGCCAGCGGCGGAGATCCTCGGATTGACGGCGAATGTCCATGATCGACTCTTAGATGGATGAAAGGAGAGCCCGGCGCGGGGTCAGGACGAGGCCCGACTACCCCGGCAGGGCAAGCGATGCGGGGTCAAGGCCCAGTTCCTCGGCCAGCGCGGCGGTCACTAGCGCATGGTCGTCGCGCTGCGGCAGGCCCGAGACGGTGACGGCGCCGATGCAGCCGGCGCCGGCAAGCGTGATGGGGAAGCTGCCGCCATGGGCGGCATAATCGGCATCATCAAGGCCGAAGGTCTCGGCCAGCGTGCTGCCCTTAAGCTTGAGCGACAGGCCGACGCCATAGCTCGCGCGGAAGAAGCGGAAGACGCAGGCGCGCTTGCGCCGCACCCAATGGGGATTGTCGGGCGTGGCGCCGGCAAGTGCTGTGAAGAACAGCGGCATGGAGACGAGGCTGACATCGATGACGACGGGCGCCTGCCGCGCAAGCGCCATCTGCCGCAGACGCAGGCCGAGCGACAAGGCACGTTCCGTATCGAAAGCGGGGAAGACCAGCCTGGCCTCCTGTTCGGCAATCACGGCAAGATCCTGCTCGATGCTCATCTCTCATTCCTCCCGAAGCATATGCGCCGGCCCGATGCCGGGGCGATGCCAGACAAGCCCGTATGGCCTGCCGATGGCAAGCCCCCTCCCCTCCTCTGCTGTGACCGGGCGGGACGAACCATCCCCAGCCTTGGCAGAAAGGAAAGCCCTTGCGGGAAGGAGAACTCCGGCAGGAAAGAGGCCCCTCCCCCGCCCTGAAGCGGCCGACGGGTCTTTTGCCCGCCCGCCGGCACAGCCCCCGCCCTCATGCGGGTCGGCGGGGATCCTCATCGCCATCCTGCCAGAGCCAGGCGGCGCCGCGCACGCCGGAGCTGTCGCCATGCAGCGCCTTGCGGATCGGCGTCTCGAAACTGTCGCCGAAGAGATAGGGCAGGATCCGGCCCGGCAGATCCGTATAGACCTCGTCCACATTCGACATGCCGCCGCCGAGCACGAAGACATCGGGATCGACGATGTTGGTGAGCAGCGCCAGCGAGCGGGCGAGACGGTCGATGAAGCGCTCATAGACGGCAAGCGCGACCGCATCGCCGGCCCGCTTGGCCTCGATGATCGCCCGGCCCTTGATGCGCGCGCCGGTCACCTCGGCATAGTCGAGCTCGAGCCCGGTGCCGCAGGCATACATGTCGAGGCAGCCCTTCTTGCCGCACCAACAGGTCAGGCCGGGATATTCTGATGGCGTCATCCAGGGCAGCGAATAATGGCCGATCTCGGCGGCAATGCCCTGAAAGCCCGCATGCACCCGCTTGTCGATGGCGATGCCGCCGCCATGCCCGGTGCCGACGATAACGCCGAAGACCACGCGCTGATCCGCGCCGGCGCCATCGACGGCTTCCGAGATCGCCAGGCAATTGGCGTCATTGGCCAGGCGCACCGGCCGGCCGAGCGCGGCTTCGAGATCGCGTCCGAGCGGCTTGCCATTGATGATCACGGCATTGGAATTGCGCACCAGGCCCGTGCGCGGATTGGGACTGCCGGGAATGCCGATGCCCACCGTGCAGCGCTCACCCGCATCCGCCTCGGCCAGGGCCACGAGATCCTGCACCGTCTGGATGCAGGCGGCGTAATCGCGCGGGGTCTCGTGGCGATGGCGCGCACGCACCGCGCCCGCAGCGTCGAGCGCGACGACCTCCATCTTCGTTCCACCCCAGTCGATTCCGATCCGCATAGCCATGCGCCCTTCTCCCCGCATCGTCACCCCGACAAGGGCGGCCGGCGGGCCTGCCCCTTCTGTCGACAGCCTGCTTAGCACTGCCGCCCGCGGGAGCGAAAGAGGGTGGACGGGCAGAATCAAAACGTTTTTATGCGCCGATGCAGGAAGGTGACATCCGCCATTAGGGGCTTGGCTTTCCGGTCAAGCTTTTGTAAGGATTCCGCGGGCTGGTCCCGTAGCTCAGCAGGATAGAGCACCAGATTCCTAATCTGGGGGTCGCGCGTTCGAATCGCGCCGGGATCACCAAATGGCTTGGCCATATGCTGCTGATTTTGCAGCAACATCTTCCAATAACATCAACGATGCTTGCAATACACCATCTCATGCACTACTGGCGACCGACGTCGTTGACTATCAATTTCCTATTTAAGAACTGAGATGGAGCACTGAGTGAGTCAGACTTTGACGCTTCCCACGCGAGAGAAGCTAATTGGCACCTACTGGCAATTTTCCACCGAGAGCGGATACATCGGCACAGAGAAGCTCCAATTCTGCGACAATGGTACAATTATGGGCGTCCAAGGTGGAAATGAAGTTTTCTGGGCGCTTGAGGCAGGCAGGGTTGCGGTATTTGACATAAACAATGTTAATACTGCAAATTTCTATCCTTATGCGTCCGTGGATGGTCGCATGCGGCTAGAAGCCTTTCACATTCCAAATAACGAAGTTAGGCTTATTCTAATAGAAAATGGTGCCATTCATCGCACGTATGGACGGACAAAGTTCGACTTAGCAAATGAAATTCGTGATCTTGGCTGGGAAATCGGAGATCATACATACGGCTTGCCATCGTTTATTGAGAAAGGCATGTCGAAACTCGTTATCGGAAAATACTGCTCAATTGCAGAAGGTTGCAGAATATCTTTTGGCGACCACAGGACTGATTTTGCTACGACATATCCCTTTGCTTCATTACGACATTATTGGAACGCGCCAGAAGGCGTAAATGATCATCGGTCAAAGGGAGACGTTGTAATAGGCAGTGATGTCTGGATCGGTTCTGATGTTTTTATAGGATCAGGAGTGACTATAGGCCATGGGGCCGTTGTCGGAGGACGCGCCGTTGTAACGAAGAGCATACCGCCGTATGCTATCGCTGTAGGAAGCCCGGCGAAAGTCGCGAAATATAGGTTCGACGAAAACGCTATTGCGAGTCTGCTGGAGCTCGCCTGGTGGGATCTTGATGACTATACAGTCGAAAAGCTGCTGCCCAGCATGCTATCAACAGACATTAATGAATTTATAATAGCACTACGTGACGTCAGATCCCGTTATCAAACGAAATAGAACGCCAATATGGGGCGCTCTATCTTGGTCTCCCGTGAAGAACCCTGCCAGAAGCAGGGAATCATGGTTTGCTCGGACATGCAATTTGCAAGTTTCTGTGGCCCGAAACCGGGAAAACTTGCAAAAATCTATTCTTCAAAGTTGAAAATTATGGCGTTAAATCACAGCGTTGCGGATTGTTCACGGACAACTCCTAAAAGACAACACTAAAGAAAGAAGAGACCCCTGAAACTAAAAATCAAGGGTCTCCAACACATCTATACGTCGATACACATACTGCATCGCATGCCGTTATTCCTGATATTTTTCAAAAACAGGAACGTAGTAGGCGTACCCTTCAGGACTACGGTTATATATAGTCTTGAAATCAGGACCGAAGATATCCTGATTTCCCGCCTGCATCACCGTCGCATTAGCGGGCTTCGGTCCATGAAAATGCAGTATCTTCGCTTCATCATTTCTGCCCCAATACGGCTTCCAGTTCCATTCGTCTGAAAGGTGATCCCATTCGCCACGAAAAACATCATTGAGCAAAGTTTGATCGTCATAAGGAGCCGTAGTTGAAAGGCGCCCCTTTAAAGCCTCAACCAAGGCGACGCGCTTTCTCGCGAAAGCCTCCACATTCATGATCATGACGCCTGAGTTAAAATAGCTGTAATCACCCTTGTTATGCTCAGGACCACAAGCAATTACTTTTGGCTTTGGGGCCGTTTCTACAACATCCTTCAAAAATATAACATCGATATCTGTATATAAGACATGGGTATCGGCATGTTCAAATAATGGGATGTCACAGCGCAGCCAGTGCCCGCCATAAATTTTCATCTTGTCGCCGAACACCGGAACAAGCTCGGACAGCATCGTAGAGCGATGACGATGAATTGTAACACCTTGATCTTCGATCCATTTAATTCGCTGAAGTGTGACGTCGTCAGCGCCATCATCATCCAGGATACAAAATGGCTTCAAGGTTGTATTTGATTTAGCTGATAGCACCGCCCCTTGAATTTGATCAAATGCATTCAACAATCCATTGTTATTCGTCGCGAAGTACCAGTTTCTGACAGCCATGTGTTTCCTCAGAAATTTTCCAGTTGAAGACGAGATTGTCCTTGCAATCCGCCTACACTCAGACAACGCATTTTTCCATCACGAGCGCTGCCTATTTTACGCATTTAGCCCTCTGGGTCTGTGTTCATCTTGTAGACGAGTAGGAAAGCAATGACACGCACTTAAAGAATTATCGCATTATTTTTTCTTATGAAAAGCACACCGGGCACACTCATGTAGTTATCCATTTTTGCATTGGAAATCTCAAAGAAATCCCCATTCTCGACCATTGAATCAAAAGAGAAATGTGCGTTTTGTCGTAGCTGAAGGACACGATTTACATCACCGTCAACAAGGCGAGCCAACTCGCTCTCATTGATTATTAATTCACGTCCATTCACCTCCACTGCCTGCTCCAATGCAGCGGACGCTCCATTATCGCGCCGCTGCTTAAGGAAAATACTTCTGTGATTGTACACAAATGCCCGACCAACAGCGGGTTTTGAACAATAACGCTGCAACGATACCATATTAGAGAATGTAGAGCGGGTCGTCCCGACGAAGTCATTTCCATCCATACAAAGCGCCATATCAATCAGAGACTGCTCATTTGGTCTAAAATACTCAGAAGAATCAAGTCCCAAGAAATCAGATTTAAACAAAATCCGCAAACCAAAAGTCTTCCATACGTTTTCTTTAAGAAAATTCTTCGAAATCGGCATTGATAACTCATCAGCACATACAAATAGATTTCTGACCTTCGGGAAAGTATTGGCTATTTTAAAAACTATGGACATGTAGTCCACATAAAGCTCCTCAAACGGCGAGCGAACTTTTACAATTTCATTTGCGCAATGAACTATCCAATCATTTTCAATACGGAATTGACAGAAAAGAATCTCACCATCTCGATTATGAATGGCTTCATTAAGTCGCAAAAACGGCGCGCTCTCAATTGCGCGAGGAACAAAAGACCTCACCAACCCTGAAATGAGCCTACCCCGATCATTGTCCTCTAAGAACGCCCGACTCTCAAAGAGATGAAACGTTTTCCAGAAGCAATCTTCATAAGAAATATCAAATTCAGCAGCATCAGAAAAAGGAACAATTTCAACTTTATGATCGCGCAGGATACTAAGAATGATTGATTCATCAAATATTTCCGCATAGTCATACTTTTCGTAATTTTTATTAAGCTGATCCATTTCTGAAATTCTTGGAAGAGCAAAAGGAATGCTCTTTTCAAAGGCGTTAACAGCAGCGCCAATGATGGCCATTTTCTGATTATTGATGCCACCGCCGCCAAATTGATTATAGCTGGAAATCGTCATTTTATCCGCCTTACGTAGCCCGATTCTGCCCACGCAATTGCTTATAGGACATGACGTTTTTGGGCAATTATGCGTATAAGCCTTTGCCTTGTGTTTGATCTGCTTGACCACGGCATCGCTTGTGGGACACCCCGGCGGCTGTAAGAAGTAGGCCTGTCGTTACGGAACGTAGCTGTTAAATGATGAAGAGACCTGCTCCACAGAAAATCACCATCCTCGGTGCCACCGGATCGATTGGCTGCAACACGCTCGATGTCATCGCCCAGCTCGGCGGGCGGGAGGCTTTCGAGGTCGAGGCGCTGACGGGGCATGCCAATATCGGGCTTCTGGCGGAGCAGGCCAAGGCGGTAGGCGCGAGACTTGCGGTCACGGCGGATGAGGGGCTCTACGGGGCGCTGAAATCGGCGCTGGCCGGAACCGGCATCGCGGTGGCCGCCGGGCCCTCGGGGCTTCTGGAGGCGGCGGAGCGCGAGGCGGATCTGGTGATGGCGGCGATCGTCGGCACGGCCGGCCTGGCGCCGACGCTGGCGGCTGCCGCGCGCGGTGCCGATATCGCGCTTGCCAACAAGGAATGTCTGGTCTCGGCCGGGCCGCTCTTCGTGGCGGCGGTGGCGGAGGGCGGCGGCGCGCTGATCCCCGTCGACAGCGAGCACAGCGCCATCTTCCAGTCCTTCGACGAGAGCCAGCGCCATGCGGTGGAGCGCCTCGTGCTGACGGCATCGGGCGGCCCATTCCGCAAGATGTCACGCGAGGAGATGGCGCATGTGACGCCGGAGCGCGCCCGCGCCCATCCCAATTGGTCCATGGGGCTGAAGATCTCGATCGGCAGCGCCACCATGTTCAACAAGGCGCTGGAAATGGTGGAGGCCCATCATCTCTTCGGCGTGGCGCCGGAGGCGATCGAGGTGATCGTCCATCCCCAGTCCATCATCCATTCCATGGTTGGCTACAGCGATGGCTCGGTGATCGCCCAGCTCGGCGCGCCCGACATGCGCACCGCCATCGGCTACGCGCTGGCCTATCCGCGCCGCCCGGCGCTCAATGTCGAGCGGCTGGACTTCGCCAAGCTGGCCCGGCTGGATTTCGAGGCGCCCGACGACGTCCGCTTCCCCGCGCTGCGGCTCGCCCGCCTCTCGATGGAGCGCGGCGGGGTGCAGAGCGCGGTGATGAATGCGGCGGAAGAGGTGGCCTGCGCCGCCTTCGTCGCCGGCCGCATCGGCTTCCTCGCCATGGCCGAGGTGGCCGAGGCGGTGATGGACGAGATGACCGGCTGGCCGCCGGCCGAGACGATCGAGGCGGTCTTTGCCGCCGATGCCGAGGCACGAAGCCGTGCGGCAGACCGGATCAGCCGCCTGGAGCGGGCGGCCTGAAACGCCGCGGCGACCGGAAAGAGCAAGCCTGTCCAGCGGCAGGACTGGATGAGCCATGCGCTTGCTTCAGGGTGATTCACGTGGATCATCAGCAACTTGGCCTCCCTTGAAACGACAAAGCCGCCCGAAGGCGGCTCGTCATCGTCGCGTGAAGGCACTTGGATGGGCGCTTCCCGAGGGGCACCCGGCCGAGAGCCTCAGGCCACGGCGCGCGCCAGCGCACAACGCGACCAGAGCGCATGCAACGCGCCGACCAGATGGTCGATATCGGCGTCGGAATGCAAGGGCGTGGGGGTGATGCGCAGGCGCTCGGTCTTCTTCGGCACGGTCGGATAGTTGATCGGCTGGACGTAGATGCCCCAATTGTCGAGCAGCAGGTCGGAGATCCACTTGCACTTGGCGGCATCGCCGACGATCACCGGCACGATATGGCTCGCATTGTCGAGATGCGGAATGCCGTTCTTATCAAGACAGTGCCGCAGGCGCCGCACGCGCGACTGGTGGGCGAAGCGCTCGCCATGGCTGGTCTTGAGGTGGCGGATGGAGGCCAGCGCGCCGGCAGCCAGCGCCGGCGGCAGCGCCGTGGTGAAGATGAAGCCAGACGCGAAAGAGCGCAGGAAGTCGCACAGCGCCGTGGAGGCCGCGACATAGCCGCCCATCACGCCAAAAGCCTTGCCCAGCGTGCCCTCGATCACGGTCAGCCGGTGCATGATCCCCTCGCGCTCGGCAATGCCGCCACCGCGCGGGCCATACATGCCCACGGCATGGACTTCGTCGAGATAGGTCATGGCGCCGAATTCGTCGGCCAGATCGCAGATCTCGGCGATCGGAGCGATATCGCCATCCATGGAATAGACCGATTCGAAGGCGATCATCTTCGGCGCGGCCGGATCGGCCGCTATCAGCTTGGCGCGCAGATCCTCCAGCGAATTGTGCTGGAAAATCACCCGCTGACACTTGGAATGGCGGATGCCCTCGATCATCGAGGCATGGTTCCCGGCGTCGGAGAAGACGATGAGGCCGGGAATGCGCGAACAGAGCGTGCCAAGCGCGGCCCAGTTGGACACATAGCCCGAGGTGAAGAGCAGCGCCGCTTCCTTGCAATGCAGGTCGGCCAGCTCGCGCTCGAGCAGCACGTGGTAATGGTTGGTGCCGGAAATGTTGCGCGTGCCGCCGGCGCCGGCGCCGCATTCGTCGATCGCCTGCTTCATCGCCTCGATCACGGCCGGATGCTGGCCCATGCCGAGATAATCATTGGAACACCAGACGGTGACCTCACCAGCCTCTTCGCCCGTATGGCGCAGCGCCTTGGGAAATTCGCCGCGCTGACGCTTGAGGTCGGCAAAGACGCGGTAGCGGCCTTCCTGATGCAGCCCGTCGATTTCCGATTTGAAGAAGCTTTCGAAATCCATCACTGTCTCCAGATATCCGCGCCCTGCCTGCGCCTTCGGGCGTCTACCCGTCAACCGCAAACCGTGCCGGAGCCGCCCGCTGCGTCAATTGGTCCGCGAGGGGCGAAATTCCTGATCCTGGACAGCCTTTACCAGCTTTGCCCCGCCCCGTCATTGATTTCAGTCAATGACGCCGGAAGGGGGTGCCGTCGTGCCGCCGCCGGTCCATCGTGCCATCGAAAAGGTGAAGGAACAGCCTCCCTCACCAGAATTCGCCAGTCGCACGGGCATAAGCCCGCAGGCAGGCAACCGTGATTTTTGCAACCCTTCCGAAAGGGCGATTGCAAAAGCGTGCCGGTCGCAGTGGGAGACAATGGACATTGCCACGCGGCTGACTATTCTTTCCCGCTGCAGGACAGGGGGAGCCGCGGTCGCACAAGGGACATGCGCCATCCTCGATCAGGGCGCGGGGGGTTCAAGGACGCCACGCGCGCCGCGTCCATCATCAAAAAGCGGCGCGAGAGCAAGACGCGGCCGTTTCGTCAAAAGGGAGACGAAGAATGAAGAAAGCCATCGCGCTGGTTCTGGTCGCACTCGGCCTGGCAAGCTGCACCCAGACGGAAAAGGGCGCCGGCATCGGCGCGGTATCGGGCGCCATCATCGGCGGCGCGGTCACCGGCAATGTGCGCGGCGCCGCCGTCGGCGCGGCCATTGGCGGCGTCTCCGGCGCGGTCATCGGCTCGGTCGCCGAGCAGCCCGGCCAGTGCTACTACCGCGACCGCTATGGCCGCCGCTATATCGACGCCTGCCCCCGCTGAGCCGGCGCGCCGGAGCCGGTGATCGCCCGGGCTCGAAAGCCCGGGACCCGGCCTGATCTCCTGAACCCCGATTTCCTGAAAAAAGGCAAACCCTGCCCGCGCGGCAGGGTTTTCTCTTTTGATGAGGGCCGGATGGATGGGCCGGCTGTTCCCGCCACGCCACACCGGAAGGCTCGATTCATCCAATTTTAATCAAAAACGACGACTGGACTTCAGCCGCGGGTGAACAACGTATAGTTTGTCTTTATGGGAATGGATGATCCTGACTTGCTAGCGCAGCCAGGCCGATGCGGCGACACCTCTGCCGAAAGGCCCTTCGACCTTCAACAGACGGGCCGTGTCATGAGCCGCCTATCCGTCAGCACCCGCTTGAAGACGATGGGGCTGTGCCTTGCTGCGGCCGGCCTCGCGCTGGCCGGTCCCCTGTCGGTGGGCGAGGCCCATGCGTTCAAGCTGTTCGGCATCAACTTCTTCGGCAAGAGCGACGAGGAGCAGGCAGCCGCCGAGATCAGCGACCCCGTGCCCTATGCCGTAACGATCGACGCGCCCGGTGCGGACGAGGACCTGACGGAAGCGCTGCAGAATGCCTCCCAGCTCTATCAGGAGCGGGAACAGCCGGCATCCGGCGATCTCGGCCTTGTCATCCGCGCGCGCGACGACCGCGAGCGGCTTCTCGCCGCGCTTTACGAGCAGGCCCGCTATGGCGGCGTGGTCGACATGACCATCGACGGCCAGTCGATCGACAGCCTGCCGCCGATCCCCGATTTCCCGCGCGGACAGCCGATTCCCGTGGTGGTGCATGTCACGCCCGGCCCGGTCTTTTCTGTCGGCAAGGTGCATCTGACCGGCGATATCGCCGGCAGCGATCCCGCGGCTTACGATCTGGCGCCGGGCCGCAGGGCCGATTCCACCGTGATCCTCAAGGCCGGACGCCAGGCTGTCGATGACCTCAAGCAGACGGCCCATCCCTTCGCTAAAATGACCGAGCGCCAGGCCGTAGCCGATCACAGCAACGACACGGTCGATGTGACGCTCGGCGCCGAGAGCGGGCCGCAGGCGACCTTCGGCGCGGTCGGCGTGACCGGCACCAAGCGCATGAACCCGGAATTCGTCGCCCGCTATTCGCGGCTCGACACCCGCAAGCCCTATTCGCCGGAAGAGCTGCGCAAGGCGCAGGAGCGTCTGCGTGCGCTCGGCGTCTTCTCCTCGATCTCGGTCAAGGAAGGAACGGCGCTGGATTCGCTCGGCGGCCTGCCGCTGACCATCGAGGTGTCGGAAGGCAAGCAGCGCTATTTCGGCGTTGGCGCCAATTATTCCTCGGCCGACGGCTTCGGCGCCCAGGCCTATTGGGGCCATCGCAATCTGTTCGGCGAGGCCGAATCGCTGCGCATCGAAGGCGAGGTCAGCCGCCTCGGCATCAAGGACGTGACCGATTTCGATTATTCGGCCGGCATCACCTATGTCGAGCCCGGCGCCTTCGGTCCGCCCACCTCGTTCACCGCCAGCCTGAAGGCCGCAGCGCTCGATCCGGAAGGGTATACGGCCAAGACCGTCACGGGGCTCGGCATGGCGAGCTATGAACTCAACGATACCGACACGGTGTCGGCCGGTGTCGAAGTGGCCTGGGCAACGATCGAGGATGCCTTCGGCAATCGCGATTATCTCACGCCATCGCTGCCGATCGAGTTCATCCGCGACGCGCGCGACGACAAGCTCAACCCCAAATCCGGCTATCGGGCGAGCCTGGCGATCAAGCCGAGCTACGAGATCTACGGCCAGACGCCTTTCGTCTCGACCGAAGGCTCGATCACCGGCTATCGCGGCTTCGGCACGAAGGAAAGCACGGTGCTCGCAGCACGTCTGGCCGCCGGCATCGTCGGCGGTGGCGATGACACGCTGGACGATATCCCGGCCACGCGGCGCTTCTTCCTTGGCGGCGGCGGCACGGTGCGCGGCTACGCCTATCAGGAGATCAGCCCCGTGAATGCCAAGGGCGACGAGCTGGGCGGGCGCTCCTACGTCAATATCAATCTGGAAGCGCGAATCGGCGTGACCGAGACCATCAGCGTGGTGCCCTTCATCGATGCCGCGACGGTCTCCGCCAAAGCCGTGCCCGATTTCAACGATATCCGCGCCGGGGCCGGTATCGGCGTGCGCTACAATACCGGCTTCGGGCCCATTCGCGTGGATGTGGCCCTGCCGCTCAACCCCTATCCCGGCGGCACGCGCTACGGCATCTATGCCGGGATCGGCCAGACCTTCTGATGCGCCAGACCTTTTGATGCCCTGCTGATGAGCTTGTGATCCCGGCTTGCGCCGCCGCAGCATCGGGCCCAGGCGGCAACGCTCGGCACGCGGGACGGCTGGCCGGTAGGATGAAATGACGAGAGAGGACGAGATCATGACGCCAAAGAGCACGACGGGACGCGTTCTGCGCTGGCTCGCGGCCGCCCTCGGCCTTCTCCTCGTCCTCCTGGTTTTCGCCGTGGCCCTCCTTGGGCTCACCACGCCGGGCACGCGCATCGTCGCCGGCCTGGTCGAGCGGCTGACCGCCACGCCGGACCTGAAGATCGCCATTTCCGAGCCGGGTCCCTTGCTGACGGGCAATTTCCGCGCTGGCCGGATCGTCATCAGCGACAGCCGCGGGCCCTATGCGACGATCGAACAGGCCGAGCTTGCCTGGCACCCGCTGGCACTCCTGTCCGGCCGGCTTGAAGCCGACCGGCTGACGGCCGAGCGCGCCAGTTTCGAGCGCCAGCCCGTGACCACCCAGCCGAGCGCGCCGTCCTCCGGCGGCTTCAGCCTGCCGATCGAGATCAAGGCCGACGCCATCGATATTCGCGAGCTTCTGATCGGCAAGGCGCTGGTCGGGCAGGACGAGCGCCTGTCGCTGACCGGCAGCGTCGATGCTCGCTCCTCCCTCATCGCCGCCAAAATCGACGCCGCCGAGCTGGCCCGGCCCGAGGCGCGGCTGACGGCGGACTTCGCCTGGCAGCCGAATGAAGAGGCCCTGCGCCTCGATGCCGCCGTGAGCGAGCCGAAGGATGGCGTCCTCGCCCGGCTGATGCAATTGCCCGGCAATCCCGCCGTCGCGCTGACGCTGAAAGGCAATGGCCCCCTACGCGACTGGCAGGGCGCCATCACAGGCGCGCTGGACGGGCAGACCGTGCTTTCCCTCAGCGGACGCCATCAGTTGACCGCAGAAGGCGTGCGCAGCTTCACGCTGGCCGGCGGCGGCCGGTTCGCCGGTCTCCTGCCACCTGCCACCCGTCCGCTGTTTGAAGGCGAGACGGTGATCGATCTCGCGGCCTCAATGGATGCGACGACCCCTCTGCGCATCGAGCGCGGCCGGATCATGACCGGCGCGCTGAGCTTCAACGCATCGGGCGCCGTCACCACGGCGGGCGAAAACAACCTGCAGGCGGAGCTGACCGGCCCGAACGGTCCTCTTTCCCTCAGCCTCCCCGTCGAGGGCGGACAGGCCGACATCACGCTGGACCGCGCCACGCTCTCCATCACCGGCCGGCCGCAGGCGGCACGGATCGACCTTTCCGCCGCACTCGCCGGCGCCGCTCTGCCGCAGGCGCGCATCGAGGCGGCGACGCTTTCGGCCCGCGCCGACGCCTTCGACCTGACGGCGCAGCGCGGACGGCTCGATCTGGCGCTGGCGGCCGAACGCTCGGCCTTCGCCAGTGCCGATCTCGACCGATTGATCAAGGCGCCACTGAGCCTGTCGGGCCCTGTCGATGTCACGCCCGAGGTGATCCGTTTCGACCGGCTTGCCCTAGCAAGCCAGGCGCTGAACGGCACGCTCAGCGGCTTCTATGGCCGCGCCGACGGCAAGCTCGAAGCCGCCTTCGATCTCGATATCGCCGGAAACGGGCTTCCCGCAGCCGTCGAAAGCCGTACCGGCGGCCCGGTCGCGCTCTCAGGCCGCCTGAGCCGGACCAATGACGGCGCGCTCGATCTGCGCGATCTCGCGCTTAATTCTCCCGGCCTCACCGCCGCCGGCTCCGCCACGCTGGCCCGGGGGCAGCTGACGGCGGCGCTGACCGGCACGCTGCCGGATCTCGGCCGGCTCGCGCCCAACTCCAGCGGCGCGGCGCAATTCTCAGCCAATCTCTCCGGCCCCTTGTCGCAGCTTGCGCTCAAAGCCCGCATCGGCGCACAGCGCGCGGTCGTCGCGGGGCGTGCGATCGACACTCTGGCGATCGAGGCCGATGGACTGGTCACGCCGGACCAGGCGCTCGCGCTCAAGGCCACCGGTGCGCTGAACGGCCAGGCCGTCGAGGCCACGGCTGAGCTCAAGCGCGCCGATGGCACGCTGGCCCTGCCGGCGCTTTCCGCCAGGATCGGTAGCAACACGATCGACGGCGCGCTGGCCTTTACGCCCGACCTGGTGCCGCAAGGCTCGCTCGCCTTCGACCTGCCCGATCTCGGCGCCATTGGCGCGCTGGCCGGCCAGACCGGTGAGGGACAAGCGCTCTCGGGCAATCTCAAGGGCACCGCCCAATTTGCCGCCAAGGGTGGTCGCCCCACGGTGGCGCTTGTCGCGGAGGGGGAGGCGATCCGCCGTGGCGCGGTCGTCATCGACCAGCCGCGCATCGATGTCAGGGTCAGCGATCTCTCCGCGCTTGCCGCCGAAGGCCGGATCACCGCCAAGACACTGGCGCAGGGCGACAACAAGGTGGCGGACGCCACGATCACGCTGCAGCACCCCGGCGCGGGCGCCCCCACCGGCGCCGAGACTGCCTTTGCCGTCGACGGAACTTATGATTCGGCGCCACTTGCCTTGCGCGGCACGATCGACCTCGGTGGGGACAAGGCTGCCGAGGGGAAGGCCACGGCCGGCGCAGCCAGCGCAGGCGGCGCGCCCTCGCTCACCATCCAGTCGCTGAAGGCCGCGCCGCGCGGCATTCCGCTGGATATCGACCGTCCCACCACGCTTTCGCTTGGCGGAAACGGCCTCGACCTGCCCTCGACGGTGATTGCGCTCAAGGGCGGACAGGCCACTTTGTCGGGCCGGATCGGCGAGACGCTTGACATCACGCTCAAGGTCGAGGGCAAGCCGGCGGTAGAGTTCGCCACGCCGATGGCCGGCGGCGAAACCCGGGTCGCGATTGCCTCGGCGCTGGCGACGATCAAGGGCACGATGAGCGCCGCGCGGATCGATGCCACGGCCGACGTTGCCTGGCTCGCCACGCCGCAGGCGCGGCTGGAAGCGATCCGGCTCAAGGCCGAAAGCCCAAGCTTCGACCTGACAGGTCGGCAAGGCACGCTCACCACCCGCATCGAAGCAGCGCGTCTGCGCTCGCCCAATGCCGACCTTGCCCGGCTCATGGCCGGGCCACTGGTGGTTCAGGGCAAGATCGAGGCAACGCCGGAACAGATCCGCTTCGCGCCCGTGACGCTCGACACGGGAGGCCTCGATGGCCGCGTCACCGGCGCCTTCACCCTTTCGGACGGCACGCTGAAAGCCGATGTCGCGCTGACGGCCCCGCCAGCCGCCCTGCCGCCGGCGCTCTCCAGCCGGCTCGATACGCCGCTCGCCCTGAAGGCCACCGTGTCCCGTGCGGCGACAGGCGCTCTGGCCGTCTCGGGCCTGACGCTCGATTCCGGCAGCGTGCGGGCACAGGGAGAGGTTTCGCTCGAGGGCGAAACGCTGGCGGCCGATCTCAAAGGCAGCTTCCCCGATCTCGGCAAGCTGCTCGGCAATGCCAAGGGAACGGCCGGCTTTACCCTATCCGCCAAGGGGCCCGTAGCCGCGCCGGCTTTCGATGCGCGCCTGAACGCTGCCGAGGCGACGCTCGCCGGCCGTCCCCTGCGCGATCTCGCCATCACCGCCACGGGCACCGCCAGCCGCACCGCACCGCAGGCGACGATCAAGGGCACCGGCAGCATCGACCGGCAGCCCGTCGCCATCGACGTGGCGGTCCAAAGTGCCGAGACCGGCGGCCCGCGCGTGCCCACGCTCAACGTCACCGTCGGGCCGAACCGGATCGACGGGGCGCTGGCCTTCACCAGTGAATTTCACCCGAGCGGCCGGCTCACCTTCACCCTGCCTGACATCAGCCTGCTCGCGGCGATGGCCGGGCAGCAGGCCAGCGGCGATCTGTCCGGCGCGGCGGATATCGCCACCAAGGACGGGATCACCTCCCTGGTGCTGAAGGCCAATGGCAGCGGGCTGAAGCGCGGCGATCTCCTGATCGAGCGGCCAGTGGTGGACCTGACCGTGAGCGACCTGTCGAAGCTCGCCATCAATGGCAAGCTGCAGATCGCGACACTGGCGCAAGGTGAAAACCGCGTCAGCGGACTTGCCGCCGATTTCGACCGCAGCGGCGACACCACGCGCTTTGCCGTCAATGGCCGCTATGACGATGCGCCGCTGGTGCTGCGCGGCACTGTCGCCGCAGCCGGCGATAGGCTGACGATCAATCTGGCGGAGCTGCGCGCAGCACCGCGCCGGATCGCGCTCAATCTCGCAGCGCCGACGGCGATCCGGATCGAGAACGGCACCGTGACGCTTGCCAATACCCGTATCAATGCCTCGGGCGGCACGGTGAGTGTGACGGGCTCGACCGGGCAGACGCTCAATCTCGACATCAAGCTGAATGCCGTCCCTGCCCGCCTGATCAACAGCTTCGCGCCGACGCTCGGCGCGGAAGGCGCCATCAGCGGCACCATCGCCGCCAGAGGAACAGCCGCGCAGCCGGACGTGACCTTCGACCTCGGCTGGCGCGACGCCTCGCTCGACCAGACCCGCGCGGCCGGCGTCAGCGGGCTGGCGATCACCGCCAAGGGCCAGCTGGCGCAGCAGGTGCTCAGGCTCGATACGCGGCTGACGGGCAATGGCGGCTTGAGCTTCAGCGGTGGCGGCACGCTGGGGCTTTCCGGCAACCGGCCTCTCGACATGCGCTTTGCCGGCAAGCTGCCTTTCGGCCTGGCCGAGCCGATCCTGGCCGCACAGGGCTTCACCGCCTCGGGCACCGCCGATCTCAACATCACTGTCCGCGGCACGGCTTCGGCACCGGATATTTCCGGCACGGTGAACACGTCAGGCGCGCGGCTGACCGATGTGCGCCGCAACCAGACGATCAACAATCTGGCGGCGGCCATCGTGCTGGAAGGCCAGCAGGCGCGGATCGTCCGGCTGACCGGCCGTCTGGCCACCGGCGGCAGTCTCAGCGTGACCGGCACCGTCGGTTACGCGCCCGGCACCAATTATCCGGCCGATCTCGCTTTGCGCATGGACAAGGCCACCTATGTCGACGGCACGCTGGTCACCGCCGATCTCACGGGGGCGCTGACCTTACGCGGGCCCCTCCTCGGCCAGCCGACGCTCGCCGGACAGATCAACATCGAGAAGGCGGCAATCACCGTGCCGCAGCGCCTGCCAGGCACCCTGTCGGAAATCGACATCAAGCACCGCGACGCGCCGCCGGGCGTGCGGCGGATGGAGAAGGTGCTGGCAAAGGACCAGGGCCAGCCGGCCGAGCGCAGCGATCGCGGCATCGCGCTCGACATCAAGATCTCGGCGCCGGGCCGGCTCTATGTGCGCGGACGCGGCATCGACGCGGAACTGGGCGGTGACCTGACCATTCGCGGCACGGCGGCGGCCCCGGCCGTCTCCGGCGGCTTCACCATGCGCCGCGGCCGGCTGGACGTGATCGGCCGTCGGCTGGTCTTCAGCCAGGGCACAATCGCCTTTGGCGGCGGTCTCATTCCGACGCTCAACCTGTCCGCCACCTCCACCACGGATACGGCGACGGTGACCGTGACCGTTGCCGGCGAGGCCAACGATCCGCAGATCGTCTTCAGCTCGTCGCCGGCCCTGCCGCAGGACGAAATCCTGGCGCAGCTGATCTTCCGCCGCTCGCTCTCCAATCTCTCGCCGGTGCAGATCGCCCAGCTTGCAAGCGCCGTGGCGCAACTCGCCGGTGGCGGCTCGACTTCGCTGCTCGAGAGCCTGCGCAACCAGCTCGGCGTCGATGATCTCGACGTCTCCACCGATGCCGCCGGCGGCGCCCAGGTCAGCGTCGGGCGCTATCTCAACGACCGGACCTATCTGGAGCTGAAGCAGAGCGCGGACGAAGGGGCCAAGGCGGTGATCAACCTGGATGTCGGCAAGGGCGTCAAGCTGCGCGGCGAGGCCGGCAGCGAGGGCGGCGGCGCCGGCGTCTTCTACGAGCGGGAATACTGAGACCAGGTCTGGCGGATGAGAATCCCTTGTGGACCGGCGATGGCCGGGCGAACATCCTTCGCCCAGCTGACCGGGGAAGGCATGCGGACCGATGCCGGCTTGTGGCCGTTTGCGCAGCGCTCATTGCATAACGGCCAATCGAACGGGCAAAATCACCAGGGCAGACGGGCATTTTGCGCAGTTTTCCAACTCCATTCTGTCATGGATGCTCGGGTATGGAAGTGCCCATCAATCGTCAATCAGGAGCAAGAGCCATGACCCGAGCCGAACCGACGCCCGTGACGCTGATCGGCGTGCCGCTGGAAGAGGGATCGGGCCGGCGCGGCTGCGTGATGGGCCCCACCGCCCTGCGCATCGCCGGCGTCGACCGCGTGCTGGGCGAGCTCGGCTTCAGCGTCGCCGACAAGGGCGATCTGGCGCCTAAGCCGGTGGAAGGGCTGGAGGCTCAGCTTAGCCCGGGCTGCCAGGCCAAGAACCTCGCCGCCGTCGCCGGCTTTACCCGCGCGATCGAAGCCGCCACCTTCGAGGCCGCTCAGGCCGGCACCCTGCCGATCCTGCTCGGCGGCGATCACGCGCTCTCCATGGGCAGCGTGTCGGGCATGGCGCGCCATGCCGCAGCGCTCGACCGCCCGCTCTTCGTGCTCTGGCTTGACGCCCATGCCGATTTCAACTCGGTGGAGACCTCGCCCTCCGGCAATATGCATGGCATGCCGGTGGCGTTCTTCTGCGGCGAGGCCGGGCTCGGCGGCATCCTGCCCGAGGATCGCCCGCTGGTCGATCCGCGCCGGGTCTATCAGGTCGGCATCCGCTCGGTCGATGCGCGCGAGCGCGAGGAAGTCGCCGAACATGGCGTCAATGTCTATGACATGCGCGCGCTGGACGAGATGGGCGCCTCGGCCATCATCCGCGAGATCCTGGCGGCGGTCGAAGCCGAGGACGGGCTTTTGCATGTCAGCCTCGATGTCGATTTCCTCGATCCGGACGTGGCGCCCGGCGTCGGCACCACCGTTCCCGGCGGCGCCACCTTCCGCGAGGCGCATCTGATCATGGAAATGCTCTGCGACAGCGGGCGCGCGAGCTCGCTCGATCTCGTCGAGCTCAATCCCTTCCTCGACGATCGCGGCAAGAGCGCCCGCATCCTGGTGGAGCTGACCGCCAGCCTCTTCGGCCGCCGCATCTTCGACCGGCCTACCCGCAGCGCCTGAAGCGCGCCTTTCAAAGGAGGAAGAATGGAGCCTGGCAGTTAAACTCCGACGCTCCAGAAAACCCCTATGTCTGCGGCATCGAGCGATAAGAACTCTTAAGAAATGCCCGCTATTCTGTGTGTCAAAGAGAGTGATATCCGCATGCTTTTGCTGGCGGCGGATGACGACCGGAAGGACAACACGGATGAGCAGCCCCTTGAAAATGGCCGGCTTCGACGGCGAGACCCTCGAAATCATCGCCTTTCGCCTGCATGAGCAGGAATTCTGCGTGAAGACGACGACGATCCGCGAAATCCGCGGCTGGGCGCCGTCCACGCCGATCCCGCATTCGCCGGCCGAAGTCATCGGGGTGATGAACCTGCGCGGAACCGTGATCCCGATCATCGATCTCGCCCACAAGCTCGGCATGGAAAGCACCGTCGCCAACGAGCGCAGCGCCATCGTCGTCGCCGAAGTGCACAACATGGTCGTCGGCCTCGTGGTCGATCGCGTGTCCGACATCCTCACCGTGCAGGGCAGCCAGGTCCAGCCGGTTCCGGAAATCACCACCTCCTTCGACCGCAGTTTTGCCGAAGGCATCATTGCCAGCGACTCCGGCATGATCTGCTTCCTGAACCTTGCCCGCATGTTCAAGGAACGCGACACGGACGACTGGGCGGCCTGATCGTTCCGATTGGCGGGAGCGCCGGGATCTGCCGCAGGCCGATCGACGGGGGGCCACCCTACCCCTCCCCCCGCAAGCCTGTCGCGTAGCGTGATCCCCCTTGAAAATCCCGGGCCCGGCCGTTGCGCCGGGCTTTTGCATTTCTTGTCCCCCATTCTGCTTATCTCTTGAAGCGGCATCCGCTCCGGGCGCAAGGCGCAGCGGAAAATCCGCAGCGTTACAATATCTTCTCCGTCTTTCTCGCATTGAGGAATGCAAGCACGAAGCCGGCTCTTGACCGTGGGGCGAGGCGCCTTAGCTCGCCCTGCATCCCGATATCGCGACCTTGGCATGTCAGCGCGGGCAGCACAGCGGAGATCGGCTGACATCATGACGGCAGGCAAGACAGGCAAGCAGGACCGGGAAGCCAGGCATTCCGGCATCCGGATCCTTCGCGAGCGGCTGCGCGCGCTCTATCTCGGCACCGGCCGGGGCGCCCTGCGCTTTCAGCTCGCCATCGCCGTGGTCGATCTCGCCATCATCCTGTTCTTCCTGGCCGGCCCCTATCTGACCGCGCGCAACACCTATCTGGCGGTGGACTATACGGTGGCCGGCGTCATCGCGCTGGAACTCGTGGCGCGTGGACTGGTGGCGCAGAAGCCGCTGCGCTGGCTGATGCGGCCGATGACGCTGGTGGATATCGCCATTCTGGCCACATTGCTCTTTCCCGCAATGTTCTCGAACTTCGCCTTCCTGCGGGCGCTGCGCATCTGGTCGCTGAGCCAGAGCCGGATGTTCGGCATCCTGGTCGCCCGCCTCGGCGGGCGCGCCTATGAGGACATCATCCGCGCGGTGATCAATTTCGTCACCTTCCTCTTCCTGGTGACAGGCTTCGTCTACACCGCCTTCTTCTACCAGGATTCCGGCATCAACGGCTTTGTCGACGCGCTCTATTTCACCGTGGCGACCATCACCACCACCGGCTTCGGCGACATCACGCTGCCGGGCACGCTCGGCAAGCTGACCTCGATCGTGACGATGATCTTCGGCATCTCGCTGTTCGTACGCCTCGCCCAAGCGATCGTGCGGCCTTACAAGGTCACCTTCCCCTGCCCGCAATGCGGGCTGATGCGCCACGACGCCGACGCCGTCCACTGCAAGGCCTGCGGCCAGGTGCTCAACATTCCCGACGAAGGCTCGTGATGAGCTCTCACCCGATCCGCGTCGTCCTCAGCCGATCCTCATCGAGCACGATGCCAAGCCCCGGCGCCTCGGAGAGCACCAGCCAGCCCTGTGAATGGGTGAGCGGCCGGGCCAGCGGAAAGTCGCGCCGCTCCAGCGACCATTCCGGCGCGTCATAGGGATATTCCAGGAAGGGCGCCTCGCCGAGGCCGGCGGTGAGATGCGCATTGGCCAGCACGCCGATGCCATTGGTCCAGGAATGCGGGGTGAAGATCACCCCGGCCTCGCGCGCCATCAGCGCGATGCGCCGGCAGCCGGTGATGCCGCCGGTCAGAGCCACGTCGGGCTGGATCACGTCGAGCGCGCGCTCGGCGATCAGGTCGCGAAAGGCGGCGGCCGAGCGGGTCATCTCGCCGCCGGCAATCTTGATGGCGGTCGCATCGGCGAGCCGGCGCATGCCCGCCCGGTCCTCCCGGTGCAGCGGCTCCTCCATCCATTCCACATCCAGCCGCTCCAGCTCGCGCGCCACCGTCAGCGCCTCCTTGAAGGTCCAGGGCCGGCTCGTGTCCCAGGGCATGCGCCAGCCCTGATTGCAGTCCACCATCAGCGCCATGCGGTCGCCCACCCGCGCGCGGATCGCCTCCAGCGCGCGCACATCCTCGCGCCAGCCGGCCCGGCCGCCGGCGGAGGCGGAAAAGCGCAGCTTCATCGCCGCGAAGCCTTCCTCCAGATAGCGCTCGGCCTGGTCGGCCATGGCCTCGGGCGCGCGCAAGACGCCGGAGGAGGCATAAAGGCGCACACGGTCGGATCGGCCGCCGAGCAGGCGCCAGACCGGCTCGCCCATCACCTTGCCGGCAAGGTCCCACAGCGCCAGATCCAGCGGCCAGCAGCGCCCATAGTGGAAATCGATATGGGACAGCACCTCGTAATGCCGTTCCAGGCAGCGCGGATCCTCGCCGATGAACAGGGCTTCATGGCCCTCGAAACCCTTCATCAGATCGCCGGAGCCGATCCCTTCGCGCCCCTCATCGTCGCGCACGCGCACGATGGTCGCATCGAAGGCGGTGCGCGGCCGGCCGTCCCAGCTCGCCTTGAACGGTGGATCCAGCGCCAGGCGATGATGGCTGATGGCGATCTCGGTGATGCGGCTCATGGCGGGCCTCCTCCCTTCCCTGTTTCACATCCTGGCTATCGTTGCGTGCCAACGCATTCACGCCAGCGCATTTAAGTCAGGGCCAGCAGGCCTTCGGAAAAACGCGCGAGCTCGGTCTCGGTGATGGGTCGCACGGTCGCCGCACGCATCGGCTGATGCTCGGGCGCCTGCATTTCCGCCATCAGCTGCTCCGGCGTCACCGTGGCGAAGGCCGGCGGAAGACGGCGGGCAATGCCGGCCGCATCCATCAGCCGGGAAACGAATCCGGGTAAGGCGCCCGCCGATGGCAGGCCGCAGGCCAGCGCCGCCCCACGCAGGTCGTCCGTATCGGCCTTCACCAGCCAGGGCAGCGTCAGCTCGAAGGCCAGCGCGGTCGCCAGGCCGTGATGCACCGGTGCGAGCCCAGCCAGCGCATGGCTGTGATGATGGGCGATCGCGGTGCCGCTGAGATCGATGGCGATGCCGGCATAGCAGGAGGCGAGCAGCAGCGCGCCGCGCGCGGCCAGATCGTCCGGCCGGGCGATGGCGGCGGGAAGCGCCTCCGCGATCATTGCCAGCGCACGATGCGCATAGAGCTGCGTGCCAGCATGGGTCTTGCGGTTGGTCGCCGCCTCGAAGGCATGGACGAAGGCATCGAGCCCGCACCAGGCGGTGATGTCTGGCGGCAGGGAGAGCGTCAGCGCCGGATCGAGCACCACCAGATCGGCCTTGCTCTCCGGTCCCCAGATCCACAATTTGCGCCCCGCAGGGCCGGTGAAGATATTGGTGGCCGAGGTCTCCGATCCCGTGCCGGCTGTGGTCGGCATCAGCAGCGTCGGCACGGGCTGACGCGGCAGGGGATGGGCCGCCAGCGCGAAATGCATGGCGTCTTCTCCAGACGCCGCGGTACAGGCCACGATCTTGGCAATGTCGAGCGCCGAGCCGCCGCCGACGCCGATGATGAGCGTGGCCGGCGTCTCACCCGGCCCGCCGCGCACCACGGCGTCGGCCGCGCGCAGATGATCGAGCTTCGGCTCACCGGAAAAATCGCTGAAGCGGCGGCTGGCCAGTCCGTGCTCCTGCAGCCCAGCCTCCAGACGGCCCGCCAGCCCCGAGCGCACCAGGAAGCTGTCGATCACGAGTGCCACGGTGCCTGTCGCGCCCATCTCCCGCGCGGCCGCGCCGATCGTTTCGTGAAGGCCGGCGCCGAAGCGGATTTCCGGAACGGAGGCAATGGTGAAATGCATGGAACTCCCCTGCGCCGCGCGGAGCGGCCCCCGCCCCTGCCATGACGCTTTCGCCCTTTCACCCTGCCTGAAACAGCCCTAGTCTCAAATCCGGCCTTTCTTCAGGCAAATGGATGATATGAGATCATGCTGGCCCATATTCCTCTCGAAGCCTTCCGCGTGTTCGATGCCGCCTGCCGGCACATGAACTTCTCGCGCGCGGGCCGCGAGCTGAACGTAACGCAGGCGGCGGTCAGCCGGCGGATCAAGGCGCTGGAGGAGCATCTGGGCGCTGCCCTGTTTCACCGCAGCGGCAAGAACCTGACGCTGACGCCCGAGGGCGACCATCTCTTTCGCCGGATACGGGCAACGCTGGACTATCTGGAGGAAAGCCTGGAGCCCTTCCGCCCGCAGACCGGCGGCACGATTGCGCTGGCCGCCAGCGGCTCCGTCTCCCATCTCTGGCTCGGCCGGCGTCTGCGCAGCTTTTCCGCCCAGCATCCCGGCATTTCGCTCTCGCTGCTGACGACGGATGCCCTGCCGGAACTGGCGGCGGAAAGCCATGACCTGGTCATCCTCTATTCGACCGGCGATCATCCCCGCTGGGCGCTGACGCCGCTGGTGCCGGAGGTGCTCGCGCCGGTGGCGGCCCCGGCCTATCTCCAGCGCCTGGGGATCGCCGCGCCGCAAAGGCTCTCGGCGGACGAGATCGCCCGCCTGGACCTGATCGATTACAGCCGCGCCAATGCCCACTGGATCTCGTTTCGCCAATGGTTCGCCCGGCTGAAGACGCCGCCACATGCGCCGCCCGGCCGGGCGCGCGTGTCCTTCTCCCTCTACAGCCTGGCGATCGAGGCGGCGCTGGACGGCGATGGCGTCGCGCTCGGCAGCCTTGGCCTGATCGGCGATCTCGTTGGCGAGGGCCGCCTGGTCGTGCTCGGCCGCGATCTCCTGGAAACCGGCTATGGCTACCATCTCGGCCTGCCCCGCAGCCGGGCGAGCACGCCCGAAGCGCTGCGGCTCCATGCCCATCTCATCGGCGCCACCGGTATACAGCCGCCAGACCTGCCCGCCGCGCCCCCCGAGGCAACGCAACCGGGAGAGAGGCCGCGATAACGAAAAGTTAACCTTCCTGCGGCAAAAACATGGGGCAGGAACAGGCGTGGCGGACGCAGAACGGGCACGGCACCAGCCTTCCCGCCACAGCGCGGGCGGGCCGCCTGACAGGAAACCACGATGCGGAGCCGACGATGCTGCTGACCATCTTTCTGGCCTTCTACGCCCTGGTCGTGATCATCTTTCTCGACAACACTCTGCGCGAGGGTGAAACCGTCGGCGCCGGCCGCTGGGATGCCATGCGGTTTCTCGGTCTCGGCGCCTGCCTCGCCTGGCCGATTCTGCTGGCCTATACGATCATAATCGCCCGTTTCAGGCCTGTGCCGCAGTCGAGCCGCGGGATCCTCTAAGGATCGCCTCGCCGCTTTACCGCGGGCCCGGACGGCGGGAAAATGCACGCAATCCGCTGCATAATTCTCCTTAAATCGATCACGATCTGAAGGAAGGATGCGCCCGGGAGAACGCCACCGCAGGAGACCGCCTGTCGCCATGAAAGAGATCCGCGAGCGCAAGCGCAGGAGACGCGCCGGCTGGGCCGTGTTCCTGAGCGCGCTCCTTCTCGTCAGCCTGGCGATCGGCCTGACCGTGCTGCTGGCGCAGGACATGCGCAATCTCAAGCTTCTGATGCAGCGTTTCGGGCTCGATCCGCAAAAGGTCTTCGCGCAGATCGAAAGCCTGACGACGACACCGGCCGAGCCGCCCGCCTTTCCGCTTCTGGAAAAGACCGCGCGTCTGCCGGCGCCCCGGGTGCAGCTGCCGGCAAGGCTGATGGGGGAACTGAACGCACCGGAACAGTCCTTCGTGCGCCGTATCCTCGATCCACCGGCCGGATTGTGCGAAGCCTTCGACAAGGCGGGCTTCAGCCCGATGGTCTGGGCGCCAAGCGCGAGCGGCCTGGGCGGCCTTGGCGCGGCCGGCTTCGAATGTTCCGTAATCGTGCCCGTCGGCGAACCGCCGGCCCCTTCCACCGCTCCGCCTGCGCGCGACGAGAATGGCGAGGAGATCGTCGATGACGGGCCGCAGCAATCCTCCGTCTTCGTTTATGTCCATGGCCCCCGCATGGATGCCTTCGACACCTTCCGCATCAAGATGAACATCGAGAACCCTGCAGACCGCGAGGCCGTTCTGGCCCTTGCGAGCAAGGCGGCGGCGCTGTTCTTCAAACAGGTGCAGTGGGAGGATGCCGGCGAGATCGCCCGGCGCATTCTTAAGGCCGAGATCTTCGACCAGCGCGACTTCGGCAGCCGCCTGCAGCTGAGGAAGGAATTCGGCGAGACGCCGCGCTATAATTTCCTGGCCGCCGAGGCGCGCCGGCCCCAGGCGCGAACGCCTTACGAGCGCTTCTTCGACCGCGAGCAATGGCTGCCGCTTGCCCGCACCTCGCCTCTGTTCGAGACGGGGACGGTCGACTTGCGCGCGCTGACGGGGCCGGTTCCGACTGATACCAAGGCTCGCTGATAGGAACCCATAGGACCGTCTTCCCGTCGTTTCCGGCTCGGAGGGGTCCGAAGAGCGATGCCATCGCATCGGTCGAGGACCTCGACACCGCGCCGTGCCAGCGATCAAGCCTGTGCCATCCTATGGGTTCCTATCAGCGAGCCTTGGTATGAGCGCCAGCCTTGAAGGAGCGGCATACGTCGCCCGCAATTAACCAAGCAGGTCGAGTTTTGCGCTGCGCCATCTTGCCAGATCGGCGTTCTTTTAATATCTCGTTACCCAACAAAAGCCCATAAAGACTTGGGATTGAACGGGGACAGCGTCTTAAAGGCGGAATAGACTGGCGGCAATTCTCATCATGAGACAGCCACTTGTTCCACTTTGAAACGCAATGCAGCAATCGGACGAAACGGGTGTTGAATGAGGCGGCGCATCATCCTCGCGGGTGACGCGTTATGGCACGTTTATGCGGTGCTTGCCGGAAGATGAGGCTGATCGACCGGGTCGGGAGGATACCGGCCGATGAGCCATTCGTTTTGCGAACGTTTGAAAACGAGAGCTGCCGCGGACCGGCTTATATCAGCCGCGCGGTCGCAGCGATCCGGGAAGTTTGGCCCAATGTCGGAGAAATTGTCGATGCACTCGTCCAGCACGTATGATGCGCGCGCCAATGTCTTCATTACGCCCGTTGCTGTCCCCAACATGCCGGTGCAGCTGGCCATCAAACGGCTGATCGACATCGCCGTCTCGCTTCTGGCTCTGGTGTTCCTCGCCCCCGTGCTCCTGCTCGTCGCGCTGGCCATCAAGCTCGAAAGCCGGGGGCCTGTCTTGTTCCGGCAGATGCGCACGGGGCTGAACGAGGTTCCCTTCGAGATCCTGAAGTTCCGGTCGATGTATACCGACCGGGGCGACAGCACCGGCGTGATGCAGACGGTGGATGGCGATCCGCGCGTCACGCGGGTCGGCCGCTTCCTGCGAAAGACCAATCTCGACGAGCTGCCGCAGCTGATCAATGTGCTGATCGGCGACATGTCGCTGGTCGGCCCGCGACCGCATGTTCCCGACATGCTGGCCGCCGGCCGCGTCTATTCCGATCTGGTCCAGGGCTATGAATACCGCCACCTGATGCGCCCCGGCCTGACGGGCCTGGCCCAGGCGCGGGGCCTGCGCGGCCCCACCGTGCAGCGCTGGAAGGCGATCCGCCGCATCGTCTGCGATGTCGAATATGTTCGCCGCTTCTCGCTGATGCTCGACCTGAAGATCGTGCTGCGCACCATCGCCAACGAGCTGCGGGGCGGCACCGGCTTCTGATCCGCAGACGCGTGGGCCTTACACCAAGGCTCAGGGCAGCCTCATAAGGCCACCCTTGCTGCCGGCTGCCGGCTCGGCCAGAATGGCCGCCCGGGAGCAGGCATGATCGACAAGCTGGAATTCTTCATCACCCTGGCGCAGGAGCGCCATTTCGGACGGGCCGCCGAGGAACTCGGCATTTCCCAGCCGACGCTGTCGGCCGCCCTGCGCCAGCTGGAGGAGCAGCTCGGCGTGTCGCTGGTGGTGCGCGGCTCGCGCTTCCAGGGCCTGACGCCCGAGGGACAGCGCGTGCTCGAATGGGCGCGGCGCATCGTCGGCGATACCCGCACCATGCGCGAGGAGATGCGCGCCGCCCGCAAGGGTCTCTCGGGCCATATGCGCATTGCCGTCATCCCGACAGCGCTCGCCATGGTGCCGCGCCTCACCGAGCCCTTCCAGGCACGCCATCCCGACGTGACCTTCTCCGTGACGTCGCGCACCTCGCTGCAGGTCCTGAGCCAGATCGAGAATCTCGAGATCGATGCCGGCATCACCTATCTCGACAACGAACCGCTCGGACGGGTGACGACGGTGCCGCTCTATCACGAGCGTTACCACCTGATCACGGGCGCGGGCACGCCGCTGTCCGATCGCGAGCACGTGAGCTGGGCCGAGGTCTCGCATCTTCGGCTTTGCCTATTGACCCCGGACATGCAGAACCGGCGGATCATCAATGCCCACATGGCCGAGGCCGGCGTCACGGCCCGGACCACGCTCGAATCCAACTCGATGATCGTGCTGTTTTCCCATATCCGCACCGGTCAATGGGCCTCGATCATGCCCCGCAACGTGGCGGAATCCTTCGGTTTCTCGAAGGAAATCCGGATGATCCCGATCATACAGCCGGAGGCGTCCCATCTCGTCGGCCTTGTGGCCACGCATCGCGAGCCGCATACGCCGCTGGTCTCCGCCCTCCTGCATGCCGCCCGCTCGGGCGTTGCCGCCGCACGGTTTGATAGATAAAATCTATCAGGCGACGGAATGGCATTATTGACCTGCCCGGTCTCACTCAACATTCTCATAGAATGTGGACGACCGGGCATGATGTGCGGGCATCGATGGAACTGTCGGCAGTCGCGAGCGGGAACGGGGTTTGTCCCCAGCCGTGCCTGCGCGCAAACAGGGAATTGGCCCGGCACGTCGGACTCACGCCTGTCCGCTGTCGGTTTGGGAGGACTGACCTGATGACCTTGCACACGCTCGCGCCCGAAGAGGCGGATCGCATCCCGGCCTCTGCCAAGGAACGCATCCTGGAGATCGTCGCCGACTGTCGCGGGCTGGAAGGGCCGCTCCTTCCGATCCTTCATGCCGTTCAGCATGAATTCGGCTATATTCCCGAGGGCGCCAAGCCAATCATCGCGACCGCGCTCAATCTCTCGCGCGCCGAAGTGCACGGCACCGTCACCTTCTATCCGGATTTCCGCGATCGCCCGGCCGGCCAGCACGTGCTCAAGCTCTGTCGCGCCGAGGCCTGCCAGGCCATGGGCGCGCATGCGCTGGGCGACAAGGCTCGCGCCCTTCTGGGTGTCGACTGGCACGAGACCACGGCCGATGGCCGCGTGACCCTGGAGCCGGTCTTCTGCCTCGGCCTGTGCGCCTGCGGCCCGGCCGCCATGCTGGACGGCGAGCTGCTCGCCCGGCTCGATGAGGAGAGCCTCGCCGAACATCTGACGGAGATCCGCCTGTGAGCATCACCCTTTTCGTTCCCGCCGATGCCGCCGCCGTGGCGCTGGGCGCCGATCGCGTCGCCGCCGCCATCCGGCGCGAGGCGGAAGCGCGCAATCTGGACGTGACGCTGGTGCGCAATGGTTCGCGCGGCATGATCTGGCTGGAGCCCCTGGTCGAGGTGGAAACCGCAACCGGGCGCGTGGCCTATGGCCCTGTTACGGCCAAGGACGTGTCGGGCCTCTTCGATGCAGGGCTGCTCGACGGCAACGCCCACCCGCTCTGTCTCGGGGCCACCGAGGACATCCCGTTCCTCAAGAGCCAGACGCGGCTGACCTTCGCGCGCTGCGGCATCACCGATCCCCTCTCGCTGGAAGATTATCGCCGCCATGACGGGCTGAAGGGACTGGAAAAGGCCCTGTCGCTGACGCCGGCGCAGATCGTTGCCGAGGTGACCGATAGCGGCCTGCGCGGACGCGGCGGCGCGGGCTTTCCCACCGGCGTGAAATGGAAGACCGTGGCCGGCGCCGAAGCCGACCAGAAATACATCGTCTGCAATGCCGACGAGGGCGATTCCGGCACCTTTGCCGACCGGATGATCATGGAAGGCGATCCCTTCGTGCTGATCGAGGGCATGGCCATTGCCGGCATCGCTGTCGGCGCCACCAAGGGCTATATCTACACGCGTTCGGAATATCCCCATGCCATCGCCGTGATGGAAGAGGCGATCCGCCGCGCCCGCGCCGCCGGGGTGCTGGGGCTTTCCGTGATGGGCTCTGCCCATGCCTTCGATATGGAGGTGCGCGCCGGCGCCGGAGCCTATGTCTGCGGCGAGGAAACCTCGCTTCTCAACAGCCTGGAAGGCAAACGCGGCGTGGTGCGCGCCAAGCCGCCGCTGCCAGCGCTGCAAGGCCTGTTCGGCCGGCCGACCGTGGTCAACAACGTGCTGTCGCTCGCCTCCGTGCCGATCATCCTCGACCGCGGCGCCGCCTTCTACCGCGATTTCGGCGTCGGCCGCTCCAAGGGCACGATCCCGATCCAGCTTGCCGGCAATATCAAGCATGGCGGCCTCTACGAGATCGCCTTCGGCCTGACGCTCGGCGAGATCGTCGAGGGCATTGGCGGCGGCACGGCCTCGGGCCGTCCGGTCAAGGCGGTGCAGGTGGGGGGTCCGCTCGGGGCCTATTTCCCGCGCGATCTCTTCGACACCGTCTTCGATTACGAAGCCTTTACCGCTGCCGGCGGGCTGATCGGCCATGCCGGCATCACCGTCTTCGACGACACGGTCGACATGCTGGCCCAGGCCCGCTTCGCCTTCGAGTTCTGCGCGGTGGAAAGCTGCGGCAAGTGCACGCCCTGCCGCATCGGCTCCACCCGCGGCGTCGAAGTGGTGGATCGCATCGCGCAAGGCGTCGAGCCCGAAGCGAACAAGGTGCTGCTGACCGACCTCTGCAACACCATGAAATTCGGCAGTCTATGTGCGCTGGGCGG
The DNA here is from genome assembly GCF_001938945.1 of Xaviernesmea rhizosphaerae. GTDB lineage: Bacteria > Pseudomonadota > Alphaproteobacteria > Rhizobiales > Rhizobiaceae > Xaviernesmea > Xaviernesmea rhizosphaerae. Next base: position 256,911 of record NZ_MKIO01000024.1, on the reverse strand, counting down.
CTTCACGCCCTATCCGGTCATGAGCGCGCTGACCCATTTTCCGCAGGATTTCCAGCCTGCGCCCCTCGTTGAAGCGGCGGAGTGATTCCATGACTCTTATTCACGAAATCGACTATGGCACGCCCGCCTCCCGCGCCGAGGAACAGGTGACGCTGACCATCGACGGGCGCTCCATCACGGTGCCGGCGGGCACCTCGATCATGCGCGCCTCCATGGAGGCCGGCATCCAGGTGCCGAAGCTCTGCGCCACCGACATGGTCGACGCCTTCGGCTCCTGCCGCCTCTGTCTGATCGAGATCGAGGGGCGCGGCGGCACGCCGGCCTCCTGCACAACGCCGGTGATGCCGGGCTTGGTCGTTCACACCCAGACGGAGCGACTGAAGGCGATCCGCAAGGGCGTGATGGAGCTCTATATCTCCGACCACCCGCTCGACTGCCTGACCTGCGCGGCAAATGGCGATTGCGAGCTGCAGGACATGGCGGGCGCCGTGGGCCTGCGCGATGTGCGCTATGGCTATGAGGGCGACAACCACGTCCGCGCACGCGAGACCGATGGCGTGGCCAATGCCCGCTATCTGCCCAAGGACGAGAGCAACCCCTACTTCACCTATGATCCGGCCAAGTGCATCGTCTGTTCGCGCTGCGTGCGGGCCTGCGAGGAGGTACAGGGCACCTTCGCGCTGACCATCGAGGGGCGCGGCTTCGGCAGCCGCGTCTCGCCCGGCGCGCATGAGAGCTTCCTCTCCTCCGAATGCGTCTCCTGCGGCGCCTGCGTCCAGGCCTGCCCGACGGCGACGCTGACGGAAAAATCCGTGATCGCTATCGGCCAGCCGGAGCATTCCGAGGTCACCACCTGCGCCTATTGCGGCGTCGGCTGCTCCTTCAAGGCGGAGATGCGTGGCGAGGAGCTGGTGCGCATGATGCCGTGGAAGGACGGTCAGGCCAATCGCGGCCATTCCTGCGTCAAGGGCCGCTTCGCCTATGGCTATGCCACCCACAAGGACCGCATCCTTAATCCGATGATCCGCGAGAAGATCTCGGACCCTTGGCGGGAAGTCAGCTGGGAGGAGGCCTTCGCCCATGTGGCCTCCGAATTCCGCCGCATCCAGTATCGCTACGGGCGCGAAGCCGTTGGCGGCATCACCTCCTCGCGCTGCACCAATGAAGAGACCTATCTGGTGCAGAAGCTGGTGCGCGCCGGCTTCGGCAACAACAATGTCGACACCTGCGCTCGCGTCTGCCATTCGCCCACCGGCTATGGCCTGGGCCAGGCCTTCGGCACCTCGGCCGGCACGCAGAATTTCGACAGCATCGAACAGTCTGATGTCGTGCTCGTCATCGGCGCCAATCCGACCGACGGCCATCCGGTCTTCGGCTCGCGGCTGAAGAAGCGGCTGCGGCAGGGGGCTAAGCTGATCGTCATCGATCCGCGCCGCATCGATCTCGTGCGCACGCCGCATGTCGAGGCCAGCTATCACCTGCCGCTCAAGCCCGGCACCAATGTCGCGGTGCTGACGGCGCTGGCCCACGTCATCGTCACCGAGGGCCTTGCCAACGAAGCCTTCATCCGCGAGCGCTGCGACTGGTCGGAATTCGAGGACTGGGCGGCCTTCGTCGCCGAGCCGCAGCATAGTCCTGAGGCGATCGAAGCCTATACCGGCGTGCCGGCCGATCTCCTGCGCGGCGCGGCACGGCTCTATGCCACGGGCGGCAATGGCGCGATCTATTACGGCCTCGGCGTAACCGAGCACAGCCAGGGCTCGACCACGGTCATGGCGATCGCCAATCTGGCCATGGTCACCGGCAATATCGGCCGGCCCGGCGTCGGCGTGAACCCGCTGCGCGGCCAGAACAATGTCCAGGGCTCCTGCGACATGGGCTCTTTTCCGCATGAGCTGCCGGGCTATCGCCACATCTCCGACGACGCCACGCGCGAGACCTTCGAGAAGCTCTGGGGCGTGACGCTCAACAACGAGCCCGGCCTGCGCATTCCCAACATGCTGGATGCCGCCGTCGACGGCACCTTCAAGGGTCTCTATGTTCAGGGCGAGGACATTCTGCAGTCCGACCCTGACACAAAGCATGTCTCGGCCGGTCTCGCCGCAATGGAATGCGTCGTGGTGCACGATCTCTTCCTGAACGAGACGGCCAATTACGCCCATGTGTTCCTGCCCGGCTCGACCTTCCTGGAAAAGGACGGCACCTTCACCAATGCCGAGCGGCGCATCAACCGCGTGCGCAAGGTGATGAGCCCGAAGAACGGCTATGCCGACTGGGAAGTGACGCAGAAGCTCGCCCAGGCCATGGGCCTGAACTGGGCCTATGCGCATCCTTCAGAAATCATGGACGAGATCGCCGCGACCACGCCGAGCTTCGCCAGCGTCTCCTATGCCTATCTCGACCAGCACGGCTCGGTGCAGTGGCCCTGCAACGAAAAATTCCCGCTGGGCTCGCCGATCATGCATGTGGACGGCTTCGTGCGCGGCAAGGGAAAGTTCATCCGCACGGAATATGTCGCGACCGACGAGAAGACCGGCCCGCGCTTCCCGCTGCTGCTCACCACGGGCCGCATTCTCTCGCAATACAATGTCGGCGCGCAGACCCGGCGCACCGAGAATGTGACCTGGCACCAGGAGGATCGTCTGGAAATCCATCCGCACGATGCCGAGCAGCGCGGCATCAAGGAAGGCGACTGGATCAAGCTCGCCAGCCGCTCCGGCGATACGACTCTGCGCGCTCTGATCACCGATCGCGTGGCGCCGGGCGTGGTCTACACCACCTTCCACCATCCCGACACGCAGGCCAATGTCATCACCACGGACTTCTCGGACTGGGCGACCAATTGCCCGGAATACAAGGTGACGGCGGTGCAGGTGTCGCCGTCGAACGGCCCGACCGAATGGCAGCAGGATTATGACGATCTGTCCCGCCGGTCGCGCCGCATTGCCGGTAAGCTGGAAGCGGCGGAATAGGCCGATGAGGAACAGGGCCTCTTTTCTGCCGGGGATGCGCGCATGATCCCCCCCGCCCGCCGCTTCGCGAGCCTCTCCTTTCGCGGCGGAGAGGTGGTGAAGGCTGAGCGGCTGGTGCCGGAGGAAGTGCCGGTCGCCTTCTCCTATGGCGGCTCCACCCATGCGGTGATGATGGCGACGCCGGATGATCTGACGGATTTCGCTCTCGGCTTCTCACTGGCCGAGGGCATCATCGCCCGCGCCAGCGATATCCTCGCGATCGATCTGGTGGAGGCTGGCGAGGGCATCGACGTGCAGATCACGCTGGCCGACAGCACGGCCGAGGCGCTGACCGCGCGCCGCCGCCGCATGGCGGGGCCCGTCGGCTGCGGCCTTTGCGGCATTGAATCGATCGAGCAGGCGACGCGCACCGTCCCTTCCTTTGCCGAGGGCGCGCTCCGCCTGATGCCGGAAGAGATCGCTGAAGCCATGCAGGCGCTGGGTGCCGCGCAGACGCTGAACCGGGAGACCCGCGCGGTCCATGGCGCCGGCTTCTATCGGCCGGGCGGGCAAGGTCTTTTTGCCATGCGCGAGGATGTCGGCCGGCACAATGCGCTGGACAAGCTCTGCGGTGCCGTCTTGCGGGGAGGCCTTCAGGGCAGCGAAGGCGCCGTTGTCGTCACCAGCCGGCTGTCGGTCGAAATGGTGCAGAAGGCAGCGGCCCTCGGCAGCCCGGTTCTGATCGCCATTTCCGCACCCACCGCCCTGGCCATTCGCACGGCCGAGACCGCGGGCATGACCCTGATCGGCATTGCCCGCGACGAGGATTTCGAGATTTTCACCCGGCCGGACCGGGTCAGCATGGAAGGATCACGCCATGTCGCTTGAGGGGACGGACGAAAAGCTTGTCCGCATGGCCAACCAGATCGCCACCTTCTTCCTGTCGCAGCCGGAAGAGGTGCGGGCCGAAGGCGTGGCCACGCATATCAACAAGTTCTGGGAGCCGCGCATGCGCAAGCGCTTCTTCGAGATGATCGATGCGGGCGAGCCAGGCTTCCTGCCGCTGGTGGTCGAGGCATCCGCTCAGATCCGCCGCCCGCAGGCACCGGCACACACCGGCGCCGGCCTGCCCGTGACGGAAGAAAGCCTGCCGGGTAAGGGCGTGGCCGCCGGCCAGTCGCTCTCCGAACCGAGCATTCCGGAAAGCGCCGCCTCCTGACGGAGGCAGGCGGCTTGCCTGCCGGGCGCAGAACAAGGCCCGGCCGGACCTGACGAACCTTTCCCGGCAGGCAATGATCTGACCATGCCGGGCAGACCGGACCACCGGCGGCCTTGAGGAGGGCGGCGGGCAGCGGACGGGAAACAACTTCTAGGATTCAAGAAGAGGAGTTCAGGACAAGAGGCCGGACCGGAGGAGGCCGGCTGGCGGAGCGGGCGGCGCCTTTCAAGGATCAGCCGGCCGGCCCAACCCCATCATCATGTCATGACCATCTGGAGGAGATATCGTCCATGACAGTTGCAAGCATTCCCGAGGCACGACACGCATCCGGCCTTCTCGACAAGGCACGGATCGTCGCCCGGCCCGGCTTCAACCGCTGGCTCGTGCCCCCGGCCGCCCTCGCCATCCATCTGTGCATCGGCATGGCCTATGGCTTTAGCGTGTTCTGGCTGCCGCTCAGCAAGGCCCTGCCGGTCACCGATCCAAGCTGCGCCAGCCTGTCGCTCGCCTCGGCCCTGTTTACCACCGACTGCAACTGGCGCGTGGCCGATCTCGGCTGGATCTACACCCTGTTCTTCGTGCTGCTCGGCTGCTCGGCCGCGCTTTGGGGCGGCTGGCTGGAGAAGGTCGGCCCGCGCAAGGCGGCGTTCGTGTCGACGCTGTGCTGGTGCGGCGGCATCCTGATTGCCGCCTTCGGCGTGATGTTTCATCAATTGTGGCTGATGTGGCTCGGTGCGGGCGTGATCGGCGGCATCGGGCTGGGGCTCGGCTATATCTCGCCGGTCTCCACGTTGATCAAATGGTTTCCAGACCGGCGCGGCATGGCAACCGGCATGGCGATCATGGGCTTTGGCGGCGGCGCCATGATCGGCGCCCCGCTTGCCAACATCCTGATGGGCACCTTCCGCACCGAGGCCGACCCCGGTGTCTGGCAGACATTCATGGTGATGGCGGCGATCTATGCCGTGTTCATGTTGGGTGGAACCTTCGGCTATCGCATTCCCCCGGCCGGCTGGCGGCCGGAAGGCTGGACGCCGCCGGCGGCCAAGAGCGCGATGATCACCACCCGCCACGTCCACCTGAAGAATGCGCACCGCACGCCGCAATTCTGGCTGATCTGGGCCGTGCTCTGCCTCAACGTCTCGGCCGGCATCGGCGTGATCGGCATGGCTTCGCCCATGCTGCAGGAGATCTTCGCCGGCTCGCTGATCGGCCAGCCCGGCATCGCCTTTGCCGCGCTGGATGCGGGGCAGAAGATGCAGATCGCGGCCGTTGCCGCCGGCTTCACCGGCTTGCTTTCGCTGTTCAACATCGGCGGCCGCTTCTTCTGGGCGTCTCTGTCCGACCGGATCGGGCGCAAGAACACCTACTTCTGCTTCTTCATCCTCGGCATCCTGCTCTATGCGCTGGCGCCGACCTTCGCCACCATGGGCTCGAAGCTGTTCTTCGTGCTCGCCTTCGCCATCATCCTCTCGATGTATGGCGGCGGGTTCGCCACCATCCCCGCCTATCTCGCGGACATCTTCGGCACGCAGTTCGTCGGCGCCATTCATGGCCGGCTGCTAACGGCCTGGGCCACTGCGGGCATCGTCGGCCCCGTGGTGGTCAACTACATCCGCGAGGCGCAGATCGCCGCGGGCGTGGCGCCGGGGCCGGAGCTCTATAGCGGCACCATGTATATCCTGGCGGGCATGCTGGCGCTCGGCCTCATCGCCAATGCGCTGGTGCGTCCGCTGCCGGAAAAATGGTTCATGAGCGACGCCGAGGTGGCCGCGCTGCAGGCCCAGACCGCAGCGGCCAATGCCGGGCCCACAGGCTCCTTCGGCATCGGCAAGGGCGGCTTTGACGCCACCGCGGCCCTTGCCTGGGCCGCTGTCGGCCTGCCGCTCGCCTGGGGCATCTGGGTTACGCTGAAGAGCAGCCTGGCACTGTTCAACTGACCGCGCCAAGAGGGAAAGAAGCCCATAGAAAAACGCCGCTCCGGGCATGAACCGCCCCCTGAAGGTTGGACATCAACATCAGGGGGTCGTTCATGCCCGGGGCGGCGTTTTTTTCAGTTCGCAAAGGCGATGGCGTCAGTACATCGACGCGCCGAGCAGAGCGGGCGCCACCGTCGTCTTGATGAACAATTCCAGGAAGTAGAGGATGACCAGCACCACCAGCGGCGAGAGATCGACGCCGCCCATATCCGGCAGGATGCGGCGGATCGGGCGGTAGAGCGGCTCGGTCAGCTGGTAGAGCGAGCGGCCGATCATGTTGATCGCCTGATTGTTGGTGTTGATGACGTTGAAGGCATAGAGCCAGGAGAAGATCGCCGAGGCGATCACGAAGAACCAGATGATGTTGAGCAGGAACAAGACGGTCTGAATGACAGCGATCATACGCTTCTCCAAATGATGGCGTCCGTCAGAGGCCAGATTTCGCGTAAGGCCCGTCTGCAGGAAAACCCGCCGATTGTGTTGACAGACATGTAGACATTGACGACGAAGCGGGCAAGCCTGTGCGCCCCTCTCCTCGCCCGGCTTTTGCCTGTCAGGATTGACGAAATCCGAACGGCGCAGGAAAAGGAGCGACGATGCGGAGCGCACGCCGCAGCCGGCCCGATCCGTTCACGTGAAGGGCCTGTTCACGCCAGGGGATTGACGTCCATGTCACAAGCGGTGCCGGGTCATCGTTTCGCCGCCTTCCGCCATGTCGGCTACCGGCGTTATTTCATCTCCCGCTTCCTCGCCTATTTCGCCGTGCAGATCGTCAGCGTCTCCGTCGGCTGGCAGATCTACGACCTGACCAAGGATCCCTTCGATCTCGGCCTGATCGGCCTGGTGCAGTTCCTGCCCTCGCTCGCCTTGATCCTGGTAACGGGCAGCGCCGCCGACCGCTTCAACCGCCGGGTCATCATGGGGATCTGCATGGTGGTCAGCATGCTGTGCGCCGGCGCCCTGCTGGCCTTGACGCTATCTGGCCTGTTTTCGCCTTTGCCGGTCTATGCCGTGCTCCTGATCTTCGGCATCGAACGCGCCTTTCTCGGGCCGGCCGCCAATTCGCTGGCGCCCAATCTGGTGCCGCCGGAGGATCTGCCGAGCGCCATCGCCTGGAACTCCTCCTCCTGGCAGACCGCGATGATCGTCGGCCCCGTGGCCGGTGGCCTGATCTATGCGCTCGGGCCGGCCATTCCCTATATGGTCGCCGTCGCCTTCTTCCTCGCCTCGGCCATCATGGTCTTCGCCATCCCGAAGCCCGCGCAGCGTTCGGCGGGCAAGGCGCAGAACTGGCAGACCATCACCGCCGGCTTCCGCTATATCGTCAGCGAGAAGGTCGTTCTGGGCGCGATCTCGCTCGATCTGTTCGCCGTGCTGCTCGGCGGCGCGGTGGCGCTGATGCCCGTCTTCGCCCGCGACGTGCTGTCGCTCGGGCCCTGGGGGCTGGGGCTGCTGCGCGCGGCGCCCGGCATCGGCGCGGTTTCCATGGCGCTGTTCCTCGCCGCCCATCCGATCCGCAGCCATGCCGGCCTCATGATGTTTGTCGGCGTCGCCCTGTTCGGCCTGGGCACGGTGGTCTTCGGCCTCTCGGCCACGCCCTGGCTGTCGATCGCGGCCCTCATCCTGATCGGCGCCGCCGACATGGTCTCGGTCTATGTGCGCGAGACGCTGATCATGCTCTGGACGCCGGACGAGCTGCGCGGGCGGGTCAACGCCGTCAACATGGTCTTCGTCGGCGCCTCCAACGAGCTCGGCGAATTCCGCGCGGGCATGATGGCCTCGGCCTTCGGCGCGGTGCCGGCCGTGGTCATCGGCGGCTTCGGCACGCTGGTCGTCTCCGTGCTCTGGGCGCTCGGCTTCCCCAAGCTGCGCCAGATCCAGACACTCGACGTGCCCGAGGGCCAGAAGGGCTGATCAGTCGGCACGCTCTGCGCGCGCGTCGAGCATGGCGGCGCGCCGGATATCCTTCGGCCGGCCGCAGAGCCTGAAGAGGGCCGAAAGCCTGCGCGCCTCGGCAACGTGCAGCGTCTCGCCGCCCAGCCGCATCGGCTGGCTGCCGCCGCTCTCAACGGCCGTCCATCCATCCTGCGTCCGGATTTGAAAGCCGCCGAGCAGCTCGACGGGAATGGGCCCAAAATCCGGCCTCAAGAGCACGGCGGAGCGAAACAGCGCCGACGTGCCATCGGCCTGATTGGACCAGCCATGGCGCGCGGCCAGGGCCGCTGCGGTTTCCTGAGAGAGGATAACATCGATATCCTTGACCGGGCCAGGCTCCAGCCCGTGCAGCACCATGGCGGCGCCGCCGAAGATCATCCAGGGGGCGCCCGTCTGGTTGAGGCAGGCCGCCAGTTGCCTCAACGTGTCGGCAAGCTGCGCATCGGGGGAAAGATCGATCATGGTCCCGCCTTACGATGGAGAGGCGAAGAATCCATGACAGGCCCTCCAGCTCGGCAGATGTTCAACCCTCTCCGTCAGGCGGCGGCGCAGCCAGCCTCTGCCCGCTCGAAGACCAGCTGCAGGAAGCTCTCCATGAACTGCCGCAGGGGGGCGTCGTAGTCGAACCGGCCTTCCAGATGCCGTGCGCCGAGCTGGGCATTGGGGAGCTCGAAGCGGCTGGCGCCGTAGACGACCCAGCGATGCATCATCGCCCGCGTCAGCTCGCCGTGAAACTGGATGCCCCAGGCGTTCTCGCCATAGCGGAAGGCTTGGTTCGGATAGTGCTCGGCCGTGGCCAGCCGCTCGGCGCCCTCGGGCAGCGCGAAACCCTCGCGATGGAAATGATAGACCATGGCAGGCCAGGCCGGCAGGATCTGGCGGCCGCGCTCGGTGGCCTCCAGCGGATACCAGCCAATCTCCGTCAGCCCGTCGGGATGCGGCGCCACCAGCCCGCCGAGCTGGCGCACAAGCATCTGCGCGCCCAGGCAGATGCCGAGAAACGGCGCATTTTCCTTCAGCGCCACGCCGATGAAGTCGATTTCCGCGCGGATGAAGGGGTCGGGATCATTGGCGCTCATCGGACCGCCGAAGACGATCGCGCCTGAATGACCGGCCAGCGTCTGCGGCAAGGGATCGCCCAGCGCCGGGCGGCGGATGTCGAGCGCAAAGCCCCGTTCGGCCAGGATCTGGCCGACACGGCCGGCGCTGGAGCGCTCCTGATGCAGCACGGCAAGAACAGGCCGCTTGCCCGGTCTTTGCCCGCTATCGATGGTCTTGCGCGTCATGGCGGTCCTTTCCGCCCGTGCCGTCGGCCCGCGCCGGCACGGCCCCTTTTATTGTTGTACGAGGCTGGAATCGTCCTCGGCATGCTCATGCGTGCGGGCGGCCTCCTGCCGTTTCATGATCCGGTCTCGGCCGGACACGCCAAGGAGATCGGCCACCCGCCAGATCACGTGATCCTCCATCTCGCTGCGGCTGCCATCGGCATAGACGATCTCCCAGAGCATGCCGATCAGGGCCACGCACTGGTCCTCGTCCAGATGCCGTTTGATCTCGGAGGTGAAGCGGAAATAGTCGATCGCCACGCTTTCGGCGCTCTCGCCGGCGGCCAGCAGCGCCTCGAAGGTCGGCGCGTCGAGCTGGTAGGCCTCCATCACCTTCTGGCGCATCACCGCCTGCTCCGCCGCGCTGACGATGCCGTCGGCCTCCATCACCTGGAGGCAGAGAGCGATGATGGCGACGCGATAGTCCTCGGACAAAAGCGGGCCCGGCGCTGCCGGACCCGTGAGGCTGTCGATAAAGTGACGCAAGCGTTCAAACATTCATGCCTCTGACCGTTCCGCCGGCCCCTCTGGCTGGGGCCCTTCGCGGTTGCGATATCAGAACAGACGCATGGATGCATTTTCAAGCGGTTTTTCCGTCCGAACGCCAGGATCATCCGGCGGCCGGCCAAAAAACGGCTCCACAGGCGCGCCATTCTTCGATCCGCCCTGCCCATCGCGGCGTGAGGGCACATCATAGGGCTGCGCCGGCTGCGGCTTCAGCTGCGCAGGAGCGGCCTTGGCAGCAGGATCCACGGCAGGCTTGCCCACGGGCTCGGCAGCGGGGGCCGGCTCGGGGACGATCACCGATTCGCTCGGCACGGGCACGGCTGCAACCGGCTTGGCGGCCGGCTCCTGCGGCTTGGGTGCGGTAGAAGGTGCGGCCGGCTCCTTTTCAGCAGGCGCCGGCGCGGATGCTACGTGCTCGCCCTTCGCCACCTCACTGGTCGCACGCGTCTCGGCCGGCTGCGGCGCGGCATAAGGCGTCTTTGCCGCCGGCGTCAGCGGCGGCAGCGAACGGATCGCCTCCTCGCCCGACAGCGCGCGTCCTTCCTCGATCCGGCCGGAAAAGGCGCGGGTCGGCCGCTTCCACTCAAACACGCCGAGCGCGCCGGTCACCGGATGAACCGGCAGCCATTCCTGCGAGGTCAGCCCATCGGCCGTCCAGACCGGGTCGGGCAGGCTTTTCAGCGCCTGCGTCATCCAGTGGCGGATGCGGCCGTCATCATTGGTTTCCACCTGCTCGATATCGGCCAGCAGCAGGAACACGGATTCCGTCGGCTCGAGCCGGGCAGCCGCTTCCGCCTTTTCGCGCGCCAGCTGGAGGTCGCGCGCCTCGAGCGCGCTCTTTGCCACCGCCAGCAGCGCGACCGGATTGCCCGGCCGGATCGCCTCCAGTTTGCGGGCGCGCTTCAGCCGGTCGAGCGCGCTTTCGCCAGAGCGGGCGCGCAGATAGGTCTCTGCCACATCGGGATGCGGCATGTGTCGCCAGGATCGTTCGAGCACGCTCGCGGCGCGGCGCGGGCTGCTCTGCCGGTAGAAGACGCTCGCGGCGACCACCGCAGCGGGCACGAGACCCGGATCGAGTTTCAGCGCGGTCAGGGCATCGTCGCGCGCGGTGCGCGGATCATTGTCCATTTCGGCGCGGGCCCGCGCGGTCAGGAGCGTCGCCCGCTTGTGGCGGAATTCGCGCTTGTCGATCGCGCGGTGGCGACGGCTGACTTCGAGAAGGCGCAGCGCCTCGTCCCAGTCGCCGGCGCGCGCGCGCTCGTCCAGCGTGGCCAGAACGGCCCAGCCGAGCTGCGGCGCGCCTTCGGCTGCCTTTGCGGCATATTGGCGGGCCGCCTCGTCGGCCCCCAGCCGCTTGGCTTCGAGATAAAGACCGCGCAGACCCAGCGCCTTGGTCTCGTCCTGCTCGGACATGACCTCGAAGGCGCGGCGGGCATCGTCGTGCCGGCCGTCGAGCAGCGCCGTCTGCGCTTCCAGGAGATGCACCAGCGGCTCGCGCCGCGCGCCGAGAAGGCTGCGCGCCTTGGCGCCCATCTTGCGGGCCTGCACGGCATCGCCGGATCCGGCCGCCACCAGGCCGGCAGACAGCGCCTCATAGCCGCGATCGCGCCGGCGCCGGCGCCAGAAGCGGCTGACGGCACCGGGCGAGCCGATGAGCGTGCGCACGAGCCAGATGGCCACGATGATCGCAACCACAAGCAGGATGAGCGCGGCGGCCGCCACCACCAGGCTGGTTTCTATGCGCTGGCCATCGAAGACCAGCGTCACGTCGCCAGGGCGGTCGGCCAGCCAGGAAAAGCCGGCAGCCAGGCCGAGGACGATCAGGACGTAGAACAGGATTTTGATCATGATCGCTCTTGCCTTACCCTTGCTTGGCTGCGGTGGCGCCAGCCATCAGTCGGCCGACGATCTCCTCGACCCGCAGGCGCTGGTCGAGCTGGTCCTTGAAGCTCTTGCCCGCAGCTTGCGCGGCCTCGGGCAGACCCTGCCATTCGGCCTGGGCGCCCCGCAGGTCGCCGCTCGACAGGCGGTTCTCGATCCTCGCCACGATATCGGCGGGCTCGTTTCCCTTGGGGTCGCCGACCGGGCGCATCCGCACGAGGCTTTCGGCGCTGCCCATCAGCCGCGTCAAGAAGCCGCCGTCCGTGCTGCCCGGAGTACGCACCGCCGAGAGCATCCGGTCCGCCACGGCGGGGAAGCTATCGACCAGCTCGCGCCGCGACGGCAGGCCGCCGCTGGCATCGGCAGAAAGCTCGCCCAAGGCCGCCTCGTCCGGATTGACCGCTTTTGCGGCCTCAAGCTCCGACTGGAACGGACCGCCCCGGTCGATCGCCGTCTTCAGCGCGGCAACGGCCACCGCGCGCGCCAGCTGCACCTCGCTCGTCGGGGCCTCGGCCTTGCGCTCGGCCGCCTCGACCCGCGCCGTCATGGCGTCATCCGCCTGGCGCAGGGCGGCGATCTGCGCCTGCAGCGCGTCCACCGTTCCCTTGAGCGCCGTGATCTGGCCGGCGCCCTGCTCCACCCGGGCGATCTCGCCGCGCAGCGCCTCGATTTCCTCGGAATTCTGCCGGCTATCCGGCGAGAGTGACGGCAAGATGCCGCCATATTGCAGCGCACCTGCGCCAATCAGCACGATCAATCCGCCGAGAATACCCGCGGCCAACCCCTTGGCGCCCGAACCATTCGAGCCGCCGGCCCCACTCCTGCCCGCGCCCGTCGCCGTAGCGCCCGACGGCGGAACGGAGGACGAGGCAGTCGTCGACGCCGAGCCGGTCGTCGACGCCGGGCCTGTCCGGGCGGCCTTGTCGTCCTTGGCTGAAGCATCCTTCTGCGCCGTGCTGGCGGAGGTGCCCGGCTTGCTGGCGCCCGGAAGATCGCTCGGCCTGTCCCAAGCCCGCACCGGGGCGGCCTGCGCCCCGGAAGACGGCGCCGCGAGCGGATCGCCCGCCTTGGAGGGGCCTGCCTTGAGAGGATCGGCCTTGAGCGGATCGGACGCAGTCTTGGCAGCCACCTTGTCTGCGCCCTTGTCGGTCGTCTTGTCTGCCGGGCTGGCCGCATCGCTCGCCAGCACGGTCGATGCGGACTGGGTGGGAGCGGGATTCGCCGGCTTGATGTCGGAAACCTTGTCCGCCTCAGGCTTGCCGGCAGCGGCGGCCGTGTCCGCAGCGGCATCCTCGGCAGCCCCGTTCTGCGACGGGAGCCTGTCGGCCGTCAGGTCGATGGTCGTCGGTGTCTTGTCGGACGTCTGGCGACGTGGCGGCTTTTCCGGTTCCATGATCGTCTCTCGTCTTGAGATGCGGCGGGCGGGGCGCGCCGGCTCTCCTGCCGGGCGGCGCACCGGCCGCCGCGAATGCGGGGGCTCGAGGGATCAGGAGCGGCCTTGCGGCGGCCATTCGGGCCGGCCGGGCGCGTGCCGTCCATGATCGTCCACTGTCAGAAGGTAGAGACCTGCCCCCAAGAGGAAAAGCCCTTTCCGGCGATTTGGTGAAAGACGTCCCATGCTTCTTTGCGCAAAGCCGGAAATCTCAGGCCAGAAGGGCAAGAAGAGTGTCCTCGTCAGGCGATGGCGGCACCAGAACAGGCCCCCATGCGGCGGGAACGGCATCGGCCACGCGCGGGCTCATGCAAAGAATGCGGCAAAAGGCAGGCACGAGCGCCTGCTCCACCGCCAGCGCCGCCAGCCGTAGGGGCGCCTCCCGCGAATAGAACAGCGCGGCCTGCGGCGCCTGCCCAACCACGGCTGCGCGCAGGCGGCCGGCATCGATCGGGCAGGCCTGCATCGCATAGGCCTCGACCGTGACCACGGCGAGACCTGCTTCGGCCAGAGCCGCCTCGAAGGCCGGAGCCCTCGGCCGACCCGCGAGATAGAGGAGCGGCGGCGCGCCCTCCGCATGCCGCGCTGCAATGCTGGAGCGGGCCAGCGTCTCCCGGGCCAGAATTTCGTGCGCAAGACCCTCGCCATCGCCCGGACCGGTGATCACCTGGGAGAGGCCGAGCGTGCGCGCGGCCCGCGCCGTCGCAGCCCCCACGCAGAAGACAGGCCGGGCGCCGATCCTGGAAGCGGCATCGGGCAGGATCGACAGCGCCGCTACGGCCTCGCCGCTGGTGAGCGCCAGGGCCGGGAACGGCTGCGACAGCGCGGATTGCACCGCTGCGGCATCATGCCGCGCCTCGGTCAGCGGCAGGAGGATGGGGTGATGGCCGCGTTCGGCGAGCCTTGCCGCCGTGCGCGCGCAAGCGGGCGCCGGCCGGGTGACCAGCACCCGCATCGGCTCAGCTCCAGCTGGCGAAGAAATCCGGCCCCGCCTCGGCCTTCACCGCCTCGCCCGCCGCCCGGCCGATCGCTTCGGGATCGGAGGCCCGCCCCTCCCGCTCGACGCGGTGATGGCGGCTGCCGTCGGGCGTCAGGATCATGCCGGAAAAGCGGATGGTTGTGCCGTCGGAGCTGGCGAAGCCGGCGATCGGCGTGCGGCAGGAGCCGTCGAGCGCGGCGAGAAACGCCCGCTCGCAGGTGACCGCTTCGAAAGTGGCGATGTCGTTGATCGGCTCGATCAGCGCGCCGACGCGGGCATCGCCCTTGCGGCTCTCGATGCAGATCGCGCCTTGCGCCGGCGCAGGGGGAAATTCATGCGGATCGAGGATCTCGGTGACGACATCGGTGCGGCCGATGCGCTTAAGCCCCGCCAGCGCCAGCAGCGTGCCGTCCACCTGCCCCTCGTCCAGCTTGCGCAGCCGGGTCTCCACCGCGCCGCGATAGACCACCACGGACAGGTCCGGCCGCAGCCGGCGGATCAGCGCCTGGCGGCGCAGCGAGGCCGAGCCGATCACCGACCCTTCGGGCAGTTCGAGAAGCTTCGGCCCTGCCCGGCCGATGAAGGCGTCACGGGCATCCTCGCGCGGCAGAAAGGCGGAGAGGAACAGGCCATCCGGCAGATGGGTCGGCATGTCCTTGGAGGAGTGCACGGCGAAATCGAGATCGCCCGACAGGAGCTTGTCCTCGAGCTCCTGGGTGAAGAGCCCCTTGCCGCCGATGTCGGCCAGCGCGCGATCGGTGATGCGGTCGCCCGCCGTCGACATCACCACGATCTCGAACATATGGTCGTCGAGACCATGGGCGGCCATCAGCCGGTCGCGGGTCTCGAAAGCCTGGGCGAGCGCCAGCGGGCTGCCGCGCGTGCCGATGCGGAAAGGTTTCGTTTGCATCCCATGCGATCCGTTGTTACCGGAAGCCGATGTACCGAGCTTTGCCCGCCCCCGCAACCTTTCTGCCCCGGTTCAACCTTTTGAGGACGCGCGCGCCCCTGTCGTTCGCGCAAGACCTGCGATGCCAGACCTGCTCTTCCAGACCTGCCTGCCATGACTGAGATGCGCGACAGCCTCATCCTCGGCATCGAGACGAGCTGCGACGAGACCGCCGCCGCCGTGGTCGCCCGCGCGCCGGATGGAACCGGCCGCATCGTCTCCGATGTCGTGCTGAGCCAGATCGCCGAGCACAGCGCCTATGGCGGCGTGGTGCCGGAAATCGCCGCGCGCGCCCATGTCGATGCGTTGGACGGACTGGTCAAGGCGGCTCTGGCGCAAGCGGGCGTCACGCTGGGGGATGTGGATGCGGTGGCCGCGACCGCTGGTCCCGGGCTGATCGGCGGCCTTCTGGTCGGGCTGATGACCGGCAAGGCCATCGCGCGCGCCGCCGGCAAGCCGCTCTATGCCATCAACCATCTGGAAGGCCATGCGCTGACGGCGCGGCTGACCGATGGGCTGGCCTTTCCCTATCTGATGCTGCTCGTCTCGGGCGGGCATACGCAGCTGGTTCTGGTCAAGGGCATCGGTGATTATGAGCGCTGGGGCACCACCATCGACGACGCGCTGGGCGAGGCCTTCGACAAGACCGCCAAGCTGCTCGGCCTGCCCTATCCCGGCGGGCCGGCGGTGGAGGCGGCCGCACTCACGGGCGATGCCGACCGCTTCGCCTTTCCCCGGCCGCTGGTGGGCGAGGCGCGGCTCGACTTTTCCTTTTCCGGCCTGAAGACGGCCGTGCGCCAGGCCGCGCAGGCGATTGCGCCGTTAAGCGATCAGGACGTGGCCGATATCTGCGCCTCCTTCCAGAAGGCGATCACCCGCACGCTGAAGGACCGGATCGGCCGCGGCCTTGCCCGCTACCGCCAGCTTCCGCAAGGCGCGCCGGCGCTGGTGGTGGCCGGCGGCGTGGCCGCCAACAAGGCGATCCGCCAGATGCTGCAGGGGCTCTGCACTGAGCACGGCGTGCGCTTTGTCGCGCCGCCGATGTCGCTGTGCACCGACAATGCGGCGATGATCGCCTGGGCCGGCGCGGAACGCCTGGCGTTCGACCTTGCGCCCGATCCCCTTTCGGCTTCGCCCCGCTCGCGCTGGCCGCTCGATGCCAAGGCCGAAGCGCTGATCGGTTACGGCAAGCGCGGCGCCAAGGCGTGAGCCGCCTGATCCCCCGATACCTGCCAGCGAGGCACGGCCGGCCGGCCCTCCTCCGTCGAACCTGGAGATGCGCATGGAGACCCTGAGCGAGCGCCCCCTGGATGCCAACAGCGTTGCCGTGATCGGCGCGGGCGCCTTCGGCACGGCGCTGGCCGTGGCGGCCCTGCAGGCCGGCGGCCCCACCCCGCGCCGGGTGATCCTGCTCAGCCGGCGCGAAAGCCAGGTGGAGGATTTCAAGGCGAGCGGCCGCAACGAAGACGCCCTGCCCGGCATCGCCCTGCCGGAAGGCCTGATCGTCACCGCCGAACCCGATGCCATCGAGCAGGCCGGCACCGTGCTTCTGGCCGTGCCCTCGCAGGCGCAAGGGGATATGGCCCGCGCGCTGCTGCCCGTGATCGCGCGCCGGGCGGATGTCGTCGTCTGCGCCAAGGGGCTGGAGCGCGAGACCGGCCGTCTGCTGACGGAGGTCGTCGGCGAGCAGCTGCATCGCGACGACATCGCCGTGCTCTCCGGACCCGGCTTTGCCGCCGACATCGCCCGGGGCCTGCCGACGGCGATGACGCTCGCCGCAGCCAGCGCGGAGCAGGCGCATGCGATCGCCACGCGGCTGAGCGGCCCGACCTTCCGCCTCTACGCCTCCACCGACCGCGTCGGCGTCCAGCTCGGCGGGGCGCTGAAGAATGTTCTGGCGATCGCCTGCGGCATCATCGAGGGCGCCGGCCTCGGCGAATCCGCCCGCGCGGCGATGATTTCCCGGGGGCTTGCGGAAATGTCGCGCCTGGTCACGGCGCGCGGCGGCGTCGCCGATACCGTGCGCGGCCTATCCGGCCTCGGCGATCTCGTTCTGACCGGCACCAGCCACCAGTCGCGCAATCTGCGCTACGGCATCGCGCTCGGCCGCGGCGGCGCGGCCCGCGAAGCGGCGGGCCGAGAGCTGGTGGAAGGCGCACTGGCCGCGAGCGTCGCAGCCCAGGATGCCGCCGCGCGTGGCGTCGAGATGCCCATCACCCAGGCCGTCGCCGCCATCATCGACGGCGGCTTCGACATCCGCGCCGCCGTGGACGCGCTGATGAGCCGGCCGATCACCCAGGAATAGCCGGCCGCAAGCCGGCGACACTCTCAACCCCCGACAAGGACTGCTGCCATGCTCTTTGCCTTTCTCTGCACCGACAAGCCGGACGCCCTGCAGCTGCGGATGGACACCCGGCCGGAACATGTCGCCTATCTCGACGGGCTGAACGCCAAGGGCATTCTCAAGATGGCCGGCCCCTTCCTCTCGCCCGACGGCGCGCCGGTGGGCAGCCTCGTCATCGTCGAGGCGGCCGATGCCGAAGCCGCGCGGGCGCTGGCCGATGGCGACCCCTATGCCAAGGCCGGCCTGTTCGCCGCCGTCGAGATCAAGCCGTTCAACTGGGTCTTCAACAAGCCGGGAGCCTGATCGATGGCCTATTGGCTCTACAAGTCCGAGCCGTTCAAATGGTCCTGGGCCATGCAGAAGGAGGCCGGCGCGGCCGGCACCGAATGGACCGGTGTGCGCAACTATCTCGCCCGCAACCACATGCGGGCGATGAAGCTCGGCGACAAGGGCTTTTTCTACCATTCCAACGAGGGGCTGGAGATCGTCGGCATCACCGAGGTCTGCGCGCTCTCCCACCCGGATTCCACCGCGGATGGCGATGCCCGCTGGGACTGCGTCGACATCCGCGCCGTCTGCGACATGCCGAAGCCCGTCAGCCTCAAGGCGATCAAGGCCAATCCGGCGCTCGCCTCCATGTCGCTGGTCACCTCCATGCGGCTTTCGGTGCAGCCGGTGACCGAGGCGGAATGGGACGAGGTCTGCCGCATGGGCGGGCTCGAACCGCCGCCGCGTTCGGCCTGATACGGTTTCCGGTTGATCAGACCGGAACCCTATTCCGTCCATCGAACATCTGGCCTTCCGGCCAGAGATTTTCGTTGGTTCTTGTTTCCGGTTCGCGAAGCGATCAGCCGGAAACCGTATGAAACGGCCAAGCCCTGCCCCGTGAAGACCGATCCCGAACACTTCATCCGCGCCAATACAGGCATTGCCTGCCCGCCGCATGTGCCGGAGATCCGGCTGCATCTGGCCGACGAGGCGCATGAGCTCTGGCTGAAAACCGAGGAGGAGCTCGAGGCGATCGGCCTGCCGCCGCCCTTCTGGGCCTTTGCCTGGGCGGGCGGCCAGGGGCTGGCGCGCCATCTGCTCGATCATCCCGCGCTGGTGGCCGGCCGGCGGGTGGTCGATTTTGCCAGTGGCTCCGGCCTGGTGGCGATCGCGGCGGCCATGGCCGGCGCGAGGAGCGTTACGGCCGCCGACATCGATCCCTGGACCGAAACCGCCATCCGGCTCAATGCCGGGCTGAACGGCGTGGCGGTCGATTTCACCGGTCGGGACCTGATCGGCCAACCCCTTGATGCCGAGGTGCTACTGGCCGGCGACGTGTTCTACGACAAGGGCTTCGCCGACCGCCTGCTGCCCTGGCTCGAACAGCTTGCCGGAAGCGGCATCCTGGTGCTGGTGGGCGATCCCGGCCGGGCCTATTGCCCGCGCGACCGCCTGGTAGAGCGCGCCACCTATCAGGTGCCCGTCACCCGCGCGCTTGAGGACAGCGAGGTGAAGCGCACGACGGTCTGGCAGTTTGCCGGCAAAGCACCCGCGCGACCGGGCTGACGGCGCCCGGCACCGTGTTTAGAGCATCGGACCGAAAAGTGGGAACCGGTTTTCGGAAAATCCGATGCAAAAACAAAATCCTCGAGCATCAGACTGCGTATGATTTTTAGTCCGATGCTCTAGCAGGCACCGTGTCTCACGTGAATCACCGTAGCAGCCGATCCGCCTGACCCATCACTGCCCACGAACCACGCAGACGCCGGCTTCCATCGAGCAGGAATGCGTCGAAGGCGTCACGCGGATGATGCGCGGCTGCACCAGCGGTGACCACCCGCCCGCATCGCCGCCATAATGGGCGCCGCCCCGGACAAAGACGCCATTGCCGCGATCACGCCAGACATCGAGGCCGACATAGGTGCCGCCGAGCGGATCGGCGCGGCGGCGTCCCCCCTCGCGCCAGAGCGGATCGCGAAAGCCGGGGCTCCAGCTGCGCTCGACCGTAACCGTCGAGCGCCGGGGCGCACGCCCGCTCCAGCTGCCTTGCGAATGACGCGCCGGTCGGCCGATGATCGGCCGTTCGGAGGATGAGATGCCGGGCGTGGCGCTGTCCATCGCCCATACCGGCTGGCCGGACAGCGCGCTGGAGGCGCCAAGAAAAAGCAGCGCCGCAAGGCGAAGACGAGCAACAAACGCCATGAAAGACCTCCCGGCGACAAGGAAACATGAGGGTGAAGATCGGGCGCTCGCAGCTGAAAGTCACGCGGCAAAAGCCAAAACATTGCCAAACGGTTAACACCTCCCGGCTGCGCCCGGCGACTGCGACAAAGAGCGCAGATCGCCTAATCGATTAAATTCCTGCTGCGACGCAAACGGGCTTGTCGATGCCGCGCGGGATGATTAAAGCTCGGCGTGAGCAAGTTGTGCACAACAGTGCCCGCCGGTCCGTCCTTCTTCATTCCGTCTTCGTCCTGGGGGGCGGAGGCGCGGCTCGGCGCTTCCCCGTGAGGTCCCGATGTCGAACGTCACAAACGGCCGGCCGCTTTCGCCGCATCTTCAGATCTATAAATTCGTGCCCACCATGGCGATGTCGATCGTGCATCGCATCACCGGCGGCGCGCTCTATTTCGGCACGATCCTCGTGGCCGCCTGGCTGGTTGCCGCCGCCTCCGGCAAGGAGAGCTTCGACTGGGTCAATGCGATCTATGGCTCCTTCCTCGGCCAACTCGTGCTGTTCGGCTATACCTGGGCCATGATCCACCACCTGCTTGGCGGCCTGCGCCATATCGCCTGGGATCTGGGCTACGGCTTCGAGAAGCACTTCGCCAACAAGCTGGCACGCCTGAGCGTCATCAGCTCCGCCGCACTCACGGTCCTCGTCTGGATCGCGATCCTCATCGTGCGCTGACCCCGGCCCCAAGGACAAACGACATGGATATGCGCACCCCCCTCGCCAAGGTCCGCGGCCTCGGCTCCGCCAAATCCGGCACCGAACATTTCTGGCGCGTACGCACGACGGCCGTCGTGCTCGTGCCGCTGACGCTGTTCTACATCGTCTTCCTGATCGCCCATGCCGGCGCGCCCTATGAGGTTGTCGTCGCCGCGCTGGTCAATCCCTTCGTCTGCGTGATCACGGCCCTGACAATCGTCGCCTCGATCGTCCACATGCAGCTCGGCATGGAAGAGATCATCCAGGACTACATCCATTCCGAAGGCCTCAAGGTCGCTCTTCTGCTGCTCAACGCCTTCTTTTCGCTCTTCATCGGCGGGCTCTGTCTTTTCGCCGCGCTGAAGATCGCTTTCGCGGGATAATTCGAACATGGCTTCCGTATCGTCTTCCGCCGGCGCAAGCCCGGCCTATCGCTATGTCGACCATGCCTACGACGTCGTCGTCGTGGGTGCCGGCGGCGCCGGTCTGCGCGCAACGCTCGGCATGGCCGAACAGGGTCTGCGCACCGCCTGCATCACCAAGGTCTTCCCCACCCGCTCGCATACGGTCGCGGCGCAGGGCGGCATCGCCGCCTCGCTCACCAACATGACGCCGGACTGCTGGCAGTGGCACCTCTACGACACCGTCAAGGGCTCCGACTGGCTCGGCGATGTCGACGCCATGCAGTATCTCGCCATGGAAGCGCCCAAGGCGGTCTATGAGCTGGAGCATTACGGCGTGCCCTTCTCGCGCAACGAGGAAGGCAAGATCTATCAGCGCCCCTTCGGCGGCCATATGCAGAACTACGGCGAGGGACCGCCGGTACAGCGCACCTGCGCGGCCGCCGACCGCACCGGCCACGCCATCCTGCACACGCTCTATGGCCAGTCGCTGCGCAACAACGCCCAGTTCTTCATCGAATATTTCGCGCTCGACCTGATCATGTCGGATGACGGCCGCTGCACCGGCGTCATCGCCTGGTGCCTGGATGACGGCACGATCCACCGCTTCTCGGCCAAGATGGTCGTTCTGGCGACCGGCGGCTATGGCCGCGCCTATTTCTCGGCCACCTCGGCCCACACCTGCACGGGCGACGGCGGCGGCATGATCGCGCGTGCCGGCCTGCCGCTGCAGGACATGGAATTCGTGCAGTTCCATCCCACCGGCATCTATGGCGCCGGCTGCCTCATCACCGAGGGCGCGCGCGGCGAAGGCGGCTACCTCGTCAATTCCGAGGGCGAGCGCTTCATGGAGCGCTACGCGCCGTCGGCCAAGGACTTGGCCTCGCGCGACGTCGTCTCGCGCTGCATGACGCTGGAAATCCGCGAGGGCCGCGGCGTCGGCAAGGGCAAGGACCACATCTTCCTGCATCTCGACCATCTGGATCCGGCAGTCCTGCACGAGCGCCTGCCCGGCATCTCGGAATCGGCCCGGATCTTCGCCGGCGTCGACGTGACGCGCGAACCGATCCCGGTGCTGCCGACCGTGCACTACAACATGGGCGGCATCCCCACCAATTTCTGGGGCGAGGTGCTGAACGCCAATTCGGAGAACCCCGAACGTCTGGCGCCCGGCCTGATGGCCGTGGGTGAAGCCGGCTGCGCCTCGGTGCACGGCGCCAACCGCCTCGGCTCCAACTCGCTGATCGACCTCGTGGTCTTCGGCCGCGCCGCCGCCATCCGCGCCGGCCAGGTCATCGACCGCAACGAGGCGATCCCGACGCTGAACACGGCGGCCTGCGACCGGATCATGGCGCGGTTCGACGGCCTGCGCCACGCCAAGGGCTCGACCCCGACCGCCGTGCTGCGCGAGAAGATGCAGCGCGCCATGCAGGAAGACGCGGCCGTCTTCCGCACGCAGGAATCGCTCGCCTCCGGCTGCCAGCGCCTCTCGGCGATCTGGAAGGAAATGCCCGACATCAAGGTCACCGATCGCTCGCTGATCTGGAACTCGGACCTTGTGGAGACGCTCGAGCTGCACAATCTGATGGCCAACGCCATCACCACGGTCTACGGCGCCGAAGCCCGCAAGGAGAGCCGCGGCTCGCACGCGCGCGAAGACTTCACCGATGGCCCGTTCGGCGGTCGCGACGATGTCAACTGGCGCAAGCACACGCTGGCCTGGGTCAATGACGCAGGCGACGTGACGCTCGATTACCGCCCCGTGCATACGGAGCTGATCGCAGACGGCATCGACCCGAAGAAGATCGAACCGAAGGCACGCGTTTATTGAGAATACCGGGACGGGCTGCAGCCTTTGTTGCGGCCCGCCCGTCGACGGCCTGAAAGGGAGCCATTGCGATGGGCGAGATGACAGTCAGGATCGATGAGAAGCTTCTCACGAGGATCGAGTCACTGGCACGCAACCATCGACGTTCCCTTGACCAGGAGGTTGAGGACCTTCTGTTGACCGCCGTTGAAGGTAAAGTTGGTCCGACTGCGTCAAAGGAGAGCCTTTACGAGGCATCGCGTCGCATTGCAGCAATGACGCCGCGCGATGTGATTCAAACGGACAGTGTCGATCTGCTGCGTGAAGACCGGAATCGATGATCTACGTCGTCGATGCCTCCGTCGCGGTGAAGTGGTTTGTTTTCGAAGGTGACCATAAGATGGCGCAAGCGCTCGTGGCCATTGATGTCGCGTTGACAGCGCCGGATCTCATCTTCGCCGAGCTTGCCAATGTGCTTCGCAGGAAGGTGCGTGGAGGACTGGTGACGGAAGATCAGGCGAGAGAGGCGCTGGAGACGATGCAAACGACCTTTTCAGCTGCCGTCCGGTCGAGCGATCTCCTTCAGCGTGCTTTCGAGCTGTCGGCCATGCTTGATCACTCGGTTTATGATTGCCTTTACCTGGCCTGTGCGGATCAAGCCGAAGATCGGATTCTGGTAACGGCCGACGACAAGTTTGTTGCGAAAGCCGTGTCTGCAGGACATGGGCATAAGATTATCACATTATCGGACGCCGTAGCCGGTATCGCGGCGGGACAGGAACACTGACGATGGTTGAACTCGCACTTCCCAAGAATTCGCAGATGACCGAGGGCAAGACCTGGCCGAAGCCGGCAGGGGCCAAGACTGTCAGGGAATTCCGCGTCTATCGCTGGAGCCCCGATGACGGCCGCAACCCCTCGATCGACACCTTCTATGTCGATGTCGACGATTGCGGGCCGATGGTGCTCGACGCGCTGCTCTACATCAAGAACAAGATCGACCCGACGCTCACCCTGCGCCGGAGCTGTCGCGAGGGGATCTGCGGCTCCTGCGCGATGAACATCGACGGCACCAACACGCTGGCCTGCACCAAGGGCATGGACGAGGTGAACGGCACGATCAAGATCTACCCGCTGCCGCACATGCCCGTCGTCAAGGATCTGGTGCCGGACCTGACCAACTTCTACGCCCAGCACCGCTCGATCGAGCCCTGGCTGAAAACGGTCTCGCCGACGCCAGCGAAGGAATGGCAGCAGAGCCATGAGGACAGGCTGAAGCTCGACGGTCTCTATGAGTGCATTCTCTGCGCCTGCTGCTCGACCTCCTGCCCCAGCTACTGGTGGAACGGTGATCGCTATCTCGGCCCGGCGGTTCTGCTGCAGGCCTATCGCTGGCTGATCGACAGCCGCGACGAGGCCAAGGGTGAGCGGCTCGACAATCTGGAAGATCCCTTCCGGCTCTATCGCTGCCACACGATCATGAACTGCGCGCAGACCTGTCCGAAGGGCCTGAACCCGGCAAAGGCCATTGCCGAGATCAAGAAGATGATGGTCGAACGCCGCGTCTGACGCCAGAGCTCCACGAAGGCCGCCGCGCCGTGAGGTCGGCGGCCCGGACCGGCGTCGCCCAGGTGCAACAGCGTCGTCAAACTTTGCGAGCGTCCAGATTAAGGCTCGATTAACTTTCGGTCCTCCACTATCTGGACTGATGATATGCGACGCGACATCAATCGGGAGTGAATGATGCGGACCCTTCCCCTTGCGGCCGGACTGGTGGCAATCCTGGCCATGGCTGGCTGCCAGAGAACATCGATGTCGGAATTCAGCACGGCGCCGGCCGCACCGGCGCCGCTGCAGGCCCAGCCGGTTCCCAGCGTCTCCGCCACCCAATTGCCGCCGCCGGGCGCTGCCGGCAATGCCTCGCAGTTTCCGGCTGCCCCGGTCAACACCGCCGCCGCCAACCCGTCTCCGGCCGCCAACGCCGCGCCGCCCGCCGCTTCGCTCGACGTGACGAAGGAATCCATGGTCGGCAACTGGCGCGTTTCGGCGGGTCCCAGCTCCTGTGACATGTTCCTGACGCTGACCAATCTCGGCTCGGGCTCTCGCGGCGGCACGCGCGGCTGCGCCGGCGAGCTCACGCAGATGGGCTCTTGGGAAGTGGCCGGCAAGCAGGTCATCCTGAAGAACCGCAGCGGTGACCCGATCGCCCGGCTCTACAAGAGCGCAGACAGCCGCTTCGACGGCACCACCAATTCCGGCCAGGCCCTCAGCCTGAGCCGCTGATGCGCGCGCCGCCGGCCTACGCAATGCTTGTAGAGGCGGCGTGATCGAGATCCCGGCAAGGCGGCCCCGCCTCGCCGGTCGCCTCAGCCGATAGGCGTCGGATCGGCAGGGCTGATCCGGCCAAGGCAGCGCCAGCCCGGCGACCGGGCGCTGGTCGCCGCACCTCCTTTTTTTAAAGGCCGCCCGCCTGTCTTTCCCGGCGGTCAGGCCGCAGACATGCGGACCCGCCCTTGCCCAGTGCCGGAAACAGCATTTCCAAACGTCTCGAAGCCCTGATCGCCGAGGGGCGGCTTCAGCCAGACCCGCGCCAGATGCTGATTGCTGCCCGGCTCGACCGCGTGGCCGCCGATCTCACCACCAGCCGCGCCCAGCGCAAAACCAATGCGCTCGGCTGGCTCTTTGCGGCGCGTCGCCAGGCGCAGCCGCCGGTGCAGGGGCTTTATCTCCATGGCGGCGTCGGCCGCGGCAAGACCATGCTGATGGACCTGTTCTTTGAAACAGTGCCGATCGAGCGCAAACGGCGGGCGCATTTCCATGCCTTCATGGCCGATGTGCAGGAGCGCATTTTCCGGCACCGGCAGAAGCTGAAGGCCGGGGAAACGCGCGAGGTCGATCCGATGCCGCCGGTCGCGGCGCAGATCTATGGCGAATCGCGCCTGCTCTGCTTCGACGAATTCACCGTCACCGACATTGCCGACGCAATGATCCTCTCACGGCTGTTCACGGAGCTGTTCGCCCGTGGCTGCGTCCTGGTCGCCACCTCGAATGTCGCGCCGGACGATCTCTACCGAGACGGCCTCAATCGCGGCCTTTTCCTGCCCTTCATCGGCCTGCTGAAGACCCATGCAGAGGTCATCTGCCTCGACAGCGACACCGATTACCGTATGGAGAAGACAGAGGGCATTCGCGTGTGGAACGCCCCGCTGAATGACGCCACGCACGCGGCTTTCGAATCGGCCTGGCGCCAGATGATCGATGGCGCTTCGCCCGCCCCCGCAACCGTGCCGATGAAGGGACGCGAGATCGCCGTGCCGCTTTCGGCCGGGCGCGCGGCGCGATTCGATTTCGTCGATCTGTGCCAGAAGCCGCTCGGCGCCAGCGACTATCTCGCTCTGCTCGCCCGTTACGACACGCTGTTCGTCGAGAACATTCCGCAGCTGACGGCCGATCGGCGCAACGAGGTCAAGCGCCTGATTTTGCTTGTTGATACAGTTTACGACAAGGGCGGCCTGATCGTTGCCACCGCCGCGAGCAATCCCGATACGCTGCTGCTAGAACGGCGGGGAACGGAAGGCTTCGAGTTCGACCGCACCATTTCCCGCCTGACGGAAATGCAAAGCGTCGAATATCGCGAAGCACATCTGCAGCGCGCCCAGATCATGACGAAATGACGACGGAAAATCTTACGTTTACGTAAGAAAATTTATATCTAACCGTTTGAATTTGTTAACCCGAAAACTATTCATTGATCTTTTAGAGTTTGCGGGTTACCTCCTTGCGCCGTGAGGTTTCGGGGTTCTCGGCGATCGGATGTCGCGAGGGAGGACCTTGCACGTTTGGATCGCAAAGGAAGCACTTCATGGCCCGCAACAAGATTGCACTCATCGGTTCCGGTATGATCGGCGGCACGCTCGCGCATCTCGCCGGGCTGAAGGAACTGGGCGACATCGTCCTGTTCGACATTGCCGACGGCATCCCGCAGGGCAAAGGTCTCGACATCGCCCAGTCTTCGCCGGTCGAGGGCTTCAACGCCAACCTGACGGGCGCGAGCGACTATTCCGCCATCGAGGGCGCCGATGTCTGCATCGTCACCGCCGGTGTCGCCCGCAAGCCCGGCATGAGCCGCGACGACCTGCTTGGCATCAACCTCAAGGTCATGGAACAGGTCGGCGCCGGCATCAAGAAATACGCGCCGAACGCCTTCGTCATCTGCATCACCAACCCGCTGGACGCCATGGTCTGGGCGCTGCAGAAGTTCTCGGGCCTGCCGAAGAACAAGGTCGTCGGCATGGCCGGCGTGCTCGACTCAGCCCGCTTCCGCCTGTTCCTCAGCCAGGAATTCAACGTCTCGGTTCAGGACGTGACCGCTTTCGTCCTCGGCGGCCATGGCGACACCATGGTGCCGCTCGCCCGCTACTCCACCATCGGCGGCATTCCGCTGACCGACCTGGTCAAGATGGGCTGGGTCACCGAGGAGCGCCTCGAGCAGATCATCCAGCGCACCCGTGACGGCGGTGCCGAAATCGTCGGCCTGCTCAAGACCGGCTCGGCCTATTACGCCCCGGCCGCTTCCGCCATCGAGATGGCCGAATCCTACCTCAAGGACAAGAAGCGCGTTCTGCCCTGCGCCGCCTATCTCTCCGGCCAGTACGGCGTCAACGACATGTATGTCGGCGTGCCCACGATCATCGGCGCCGGCGGCGTCGAGCGCATCATCGAGATCGACCTGAACGAGAGCGAAGAACAAGCCTTCCAGAAGTCCGTCGGCGCCGTGGCCGGCCTCTGCGAAGCCTGCGTCAATATCGCTCCGTCGCTGAAGTAATCGGCGGGCGCGGGCGGGCCTGGAGGGGCCCGCCCGCGCCGCTTTTCACGGCGCCTTGACGCGGCCGGAAGGACGGCCGGAGGCGGCGAACCGTCAAGCCCAGACAGGACATTTTCCATGAACATTCATGAATACCAGGCCAAGGCTCTTCTGAAGGGCTATGGCGCACCGGTTGCGCAGGGCGTGGCCATTCTCAAGGCGGAGGAAGCGGAAGCTGCCGCCAAGCAGCTCCCGGGCCCGCTCTATGTGGTCAAGAGCCAGATCCATGCAGGCGGCCGCGGCAAGGGCAAGTTCAAGGAGCTCGGTCCCGATGCCAAGGGCGGCGTTCGCCTGGCCAAGTCCATCGAAGAGGTCGTGGCCCACGCCAAGGACATGCTCGGCAACACGCTGGTCACCGCACAGACGGGCGAAGCCGGCAAGCAGGTCAACCGCCTCTATATCGAAGACGGCGCCGATATCGCCCGCGAACTCTATTGCTCGCTCTTGGTCGACCGCTCGGTCGGCAAGGTGGCCTTCGTGGTTTCCACCGAAGGCGGCATGGACATCGAGGCCGTCGCCCATGACACGCCCGAGAAGATCCACACCATCGCCATCGACCCGGAAGCCGGCGTGACGGCGGACGACGTCGCCAAGATCGCATCCGCGCTGGCGCTCGAAGGTGTGGCCGTTGAAGACGCCAAGGCGCTGTTCCCGGCGCTCTACAAGGCCTTCAACGAGAAGGACATGGCCCTCCTCGAAGTCAACCCGCTGATCGTCATGCAGGACGGCCATCTGCGCGTCCTCGACGCCAAGATGTCCTTCGACGGCAATGCGCTGTTCCGTCATGACGACGTCAAGGCGCTGCGCGACGAGACCGAGGAAGACGCAAAGGAAATCGAGGCCTCGAAGTGGGACCTCGCCTATGTCGCGCTCGACGGCAATATCGGCTGCATGGTCAACGGCGCCGGCCTCGCCATGGCGACCATGGACATCATCAAGCTCTACGGCAAGGAGCCGGCAAACTTCTGCGACGTCGGCGGCGGCGCCGGCAAGGAGAAGGTCGCGGCGGCCTTCAAGATCATCACGGCCGACCCGAAGGTCGAGGGCATCCTCGTCAACATCTTCGGCGGCATCATGAAGTGCGACGTCATCGCCGAAGGCGTTGTCGCCGCCGTTCAGGAAGTGGGCCTGAAGGTTCCGCTCGTCGTCCGCCTCGAAGGCACCAATGTCGAACTCGGCAAGAAGATCCTGAACGAATCGGGTCTGGCGATCACCGCAGCCGACGATCTCGACGACGCTGCCAAGAAGATCGTCGCGGCGATCCAAGCCTAATTGAAGGACCTGAACTCATGTCGATTATCGTCAACAAAGACACCAAGGTCCTCGTTCAGGGCCTGACCGGCAAGACCGGCTCCTTCCACACCGAACAGGCGCTCGCTTACTACGGCACGCAGATGGTCGGCGGTATCCACCCCTCCAAGGGCGGCACCAACTGGACCGGCTCCAAGGGCGAAACCCTGCCGATCTTCGCTTCCGTTGCCGAGGGCAAGGAAAAGACCGGTGCCGACGCCTCCGTGATCTACGTTCCGCCGGCAGGCGCCGCGGATGCGATCATCGAAGCGATCGACGCCGAGATCCCGTTCATCACCTGCATCACCGAGGGTATCCCGGTCATGGACATGGTGCGGGTCAAGGCCAAGCTCGACAAGTCCAAGTCGCGCCTGCTCGGCCCCAACTGCCCCGGCATCCTGACCCCGGAAGAATGCAAGATCGGCATCATGCCGGGCTCGATCTTCCGCAAGGGTTCGGTCGGCATCGTCTCGCGTTCGGGCACGCTGACCTATGAAGCCGTGTTCCAGACCTCGAACGAAGGCCTCGGCCAGACCACGGCTGTCGGCATCGGCGGCGACCCGGTCAAGGGCACCGAGTTCATCGACGTGCTGGAGATGTTCCTGGCCGACGACGCCACGACCTCGATCATCATGATCGGCGAAATCGGCGGCTCTGCGGAAGAAGACGCCGCGCAGTTCCTGATCGACGAAGCCAAGAAGGGCCGCAAGAAGCCGATGGCCGGCTTCATCGCCGGTCGGACGGCGCCGAAGGGCCGCACCATGGGTCACGCCGGCGCGGTTGTTTCCGGCGGCAAGGGCGATGCGGAATCGAAGATCGCCGCCATGGAAGCGGCCGGCATCAAGGTTTCGCCCTCCCCGGCCCGTCTCGGCAAGACGCTGGTCGAAGTTCTCAAGGGCTGATCCCTTTCAAAAGCGACCGGCCGGGCCTTGGGGTCCGGCCGGTCCTGCACCATGTGTAGGCCGATGCTGACACTGGCGGCACGATAAGAAAAACGGGCATGCACCCGTCCCAGCGAGGGGATGGCATGCGACGACGGCACGAAAGCCGTCCATCCAACACCCGAGGAGGCGGACGGACAGGTCCGCGGATCACATCATGGCAAGGCAAGAAGCCAACGAGCAATTCCAGCTCACCTCGTTTCTCGACGGCGCGAATGCGAGCTATATCGAACAGCTTTACGCGCGCTACGAGACCGACCCCGCCTCCGTTTCGGCCGAATGGCAGTCCTTCTTCAAGGCGCTGGCCGACAATCCCGACGATGTCGTGCGCGCGGCCAAGGGCGCGTCCTGGAAGAAGGCCCACTGGCCGATTCCCGAAGGCGGCGACCTGGTCTCCGCGCTCGACGGCAATTGGGGCGTGGTCGAGAAGGTCATCGAAAAGAAGGTGAAGGCCAAGGCCGAGGAAAAGGCCGCAGCCTCCGGCGAGCCGGTCAATCCCGTCGACGTGCATCAGTCGACGCGCGATTCCGTGCGCGCCATCATGCTGATCCGCGCTTATCGCGCCCGCGGCCACCTTCATGCCAAGCTCGACCCGCTGGGGCTGGCCGCTCCGGTCGAGGACTATAACGAGCTCTCGCCCAAGAGCTACGGCTTCGAGGAGCAGGACCTCGACCGCAAGATCTTCATCGACAACATGCTGGGGCTGGAATACGCCACCATGCGCGAGATCGTCGAGATCCTGGAGCGCACCTATTGCTCGACGCTCGGCGTCGAATTCATGCACATCTCCGATCCCGAGCTCAAGGGCTGGATCCAGGAGCGCATCGAAGGCCCCGACAAGGGCGTCGACTTCACGCCCGAGGGCAAGAAGGCGATCCTGCAGAAGCTGATCGAGGCCGAAGGCTTCGAGCAGTTCATCGACGTCAAGTACAAGGGCACCAAGCGCTTCGGCCTCGATGGCGGCGAATCGCTGATCCCGGCGCTGGAGCAGATCATCAAGCGCGGCGGCCAGGAAGGCCTGAAGGAAATCGTTCTCGGCATGGCCCATCGCGGCCGCCTGAACGTGCTGACCAATGTGATGGGCAAGCCGCACCGCGCCGTCTTCCACGAATTCAAGGGCGGCTCCTACGCGCCTGACGACGTCGAAGGCTCGGGCGACGTCAAGTACCACCTCGGCGCCTCCTCCGACCGCGAATTCGACGGCAACCGCGTGCATCTGTCGCTGACGGCCAACCCGTCGCATCTGGAAATCGTCAACCCCGTGGTCATGGGCAAGGCCCGCGCCAAGCAGGACCAGATCGCCACCACCTGGGACGGCGACGTGATCCCGCTGAAGGAACGCGCCAAGGTCATGCCGCTGCTGCTGCATGGCGACGCCGCTTTTGCCGGCCAGGGCGTGACTGCGGAAATCCTCGGCCTGTCGGGCCTGCGCGGCCACCGCGTCGGCGGCACGCTGCATTTCATCATCAACAACCAGATCGGCTTCACCACCAATCCGGCCTTCTCCCGCTCCTCGCCCTATCCGTCCGACGTGGCCAAGATGATCGAAGCACCGATCTTCCACGTCAATGGCGACGATCCGGAAGCCGTGACCTACGCCGCCAAGATCGCCACCGAATTCCGGATGAAGTTCCACAAGCCGGTCGTGGTCGACATGTTCTGCTACCGCCGCTACGGCCATAACGAAGGCGACGAGCCGGCGTTCACCCAGCCGAAGATGTACAAGGTCATCCGCGCTCACAAGCCGGTCGTTCAGCTCTATGCCGAGCGCCTGATCGCTGAGGGCCTGATCACCGAAGGCGAACTGGAGAAGATGAAGGCCGACTGGCGCGCCCATCTCGAGCAGGAATTCGAGGCCGGCCAGTCCTACAAGCCGAACAAGGCCGACTGGCTGGATGGCGTGTGGTCGGGCCTGCGCACGGCCGACAATGCCGACGAGCAGCGCCGCGGCAAGACCGGCGTGCCGATGAAGACGCTCAAGGACATCGGCCGCAAGCTCTCGGAAGTTCCCAAGGACTTCCGTGTTCACCGCACCATCCAGCGCTTCATGGACAACCGTGCGCAGATGGTCGAGACGGGCGAAGGCATCGACTGGGCTATGGCGGAAGCGCTCGCTTTCGGCACGCTCTGCGTCGAAGGCACGAAGATCCGCCTCTCGGGCCAGGATTGCGAACGCGGCACCTTCTCGCAGCGTCACTCGGTTCTCTACGATCAGGAGACCGAAGACCGCTACATCCCGCTTGCCAATCTCGCACCCAACCAGGGCCGCTACGAAGTCATCAATTCGATGCTGTCGGAAGAGGCCGTGCTCGGCTTCGAATATGGCTATTCGCTCGCCCGGCCCGGCGCGCTGACGCTGTGGGAAGCCCAGTTCGGCGACTTCGCCAACGGCGCGCAGGTCGTGTTCGACCAGTTCGTCTCCTCGGGCGAACGCAAGTGGCTGCGCATGTCCGGCCTCGTCTGCCTTCTGCCGCACGGCTATGAAGGCCAGGGCCCTGAACATTCCTCCGCCCGCCTGGAGCGCTACCTCCAGCTCTGCGCGGAAGACAACATGCAGGTCGCCAACTGCACGACGCCGGCAAACTACTTCCACGTGCTGCGCCGGCAGATCAAGCGCGACTTCCGCAAGCCCCTGATCCTGATGACGCCGAAGTCGCTGCTGCGCCACAAGCGCGCGGTGTCCTCGCTGTCGGAAATGGCGGGCGACAGCTCGTTCCACCGCCTGCTGTGGGACGATGCCGAAGTCATCAAGGACGGCCCGATCAAGCTGCAGAAGGACAACAAGATCCGCCGCGTGGTCATGTGCACCGGCAAGGTCTATTACGACCTTCTGGAAGAGCGGGAAAAGCGCGGGATCGACGACGTCTACCTGCTGCGCCTGGAACAGCTCTATCCGTTCCCGGCCAAGGCGCTGATCAACGAGCTGTCGCGGTTCCGCAATGCCGAGATGGTCTGGTGCCAGGAAGAGCCCAAGAACATGGGTGCCTGGGCCTTCATCGACCCTTATCTGGAATGGGTGCTGGCCCATATCGACGCCAAGTATCAGCGCGTGCGCTATACCGGCCGTCCGGCTGCCGCCTCTCCGGCCACGGGCCTGATGTCCAAGCACTTGGCACAGCTCGCCGCCTTCCTGGAAGACGCGCTCGGCGGCTGACGCTTTCGCGGCGCCGCTTCGGCCTCCTGCCCCTCCCTTCTCCGCCAGCCTTTGAGGCCGCGGGATCGGAGGGCAAGGAAGGCCGAAGCGGCGATCCGCCGCATGCATTGCTCATCCTGAGACACGGCGCCGCAAAGGGTGCCGATCGACACGCAAGACACGAACAACATCAGGACTTCACATCATGGCCACAGAAATCCGCGTCCCTACCCTTGGCGAATCCGTTAGCGAAGCGACGGTCGGCACCTGGTTCAAGAAGGTCGGCGACACCGTCAAGGCCGACGAGCCGCTGCTCGAACTCGAAACCGACAAGGTGACCGTCGAAGTGCCGGCGCCCGCCTCCGGCACTTTGTCCGAAATCGTCGCCCAGGCCGGTGAGACTGTCGGTCTCGGCGCCCTGCTCGGCCAGATCGCCGAAGGCGCTTCCGCCGGCGCACCGGCCGCCGCACCGGCGCCGGCTGCCGCCCCTGCAGCACCTGCTCCGGCCGCCCCCGCCGCAGCACCGGCGCCTGCCGCCTCGTCCATGCCGCCGGCTCCGGCCGCCGCCAAGCTTCTGGCCGACAACAACCTTGCCGCCTCGGATGTCGATGGCTCCGGCAAGCGCGGCCAGGTGCTGAAGGGCGACGTGCTCGCCGCCGTCAAGACGATCGGCCAGCCGGCACCGGCCGCGGCCGAAGCCCCGAAAGCTGCCCCGCGCGCGCCCTCGGCCGCCGAGGATGCGCCGCGCGAAGAGCGCGTAAAGATGACGCGCCTGCGCCAGACCATCGCCAAGCGTCTCAAGGACGCCCAGAACACCGCCGCCATGCTCACCACCTATAACGAGGTGGACATGAAGGCCGTGATGGACCTGCGCACCAAGTACAAGGACGTGTTCGAGAAGAAGCATGGCGTGAAGCTCGGCTTCATGGGCTTCTTCACCAAGGCCGTCACCCATGCGCTGAAGGAACTGCCGGCCGTCAACGCCGAGATCGACGGTACCGACATCATCTACAAGAAC
The DNA here is from genome assembly GCF_001938945.1 of Xaviernesmea rhizosphaerae. Lineage (GTDB taxonomy): Bacteria > Pseudomonadota > Alphaproteobacteria > Rhizobiales > Rhizobiaceae > Xaviernesmea > Xaviernesmea rhizosphaerae. The sequence goes on along the minus strand of NZ_MKIO01000024.1, from coordinate 223,036 downwards.
TTCTGCCATGTCGGCATGGCCGTCGGCACGGACAAGGGCCTGGTCGTACCGGTCATCCGCGACGCCGACCAGCTGTCGATCGCCGGCGTCGAGAAGGAACTCGGCCGTCTCGCCAAGGCGGCCCGCGACGGCTCGCTCTCCATGGCCGACATGCAGGGCGGCACCTTCACCATCACCAATGGCGGCGTCTACGGCTCGCTGATGTCCTCGCCGATCCTCAATGCGCCGCAGTCGGGCATTCTCGGCATGCACAAGATCCAGGATCGCCCCGTGGTCGTCGGCGGCCAGATCGTCATCCGTCCGATGATGTATCTCGCTCTGTCCTATGACCACCGGATCGTCGACGGCAAGGAAGCCGTCACCTTCCTGGTCCGTGTCAAGGAAAGCCTGGAAGATCCGGAGCGTCTGGTTCTCGATCTCTAAGGCATCCCGCTCTTCGGCAGGCCGCAACCCCGGTTGCGGCCTGCCCCGCATGACTGCCGCTGGAAAGCCTGTCGCGCACCCGCGCCGCAAGTGAGCCGCCTTCTAGAGCATCGGACCGAAAAGTGGGAACCGGTTTTCGGAAAAATCCGATGCAAAAACAAAAAATTAGAGCATCGGACTGCATGCGATTTTCAGTCTGATGCTCTAGGGCGAGAGAGTGACCCATGGATCCGATGATGTTCGACGCCTCGCCCTTTCCGGCGCTTCTGGCCTGGAGCGTGGTGCTGCTCTTCGTCCACATCAGCCTGCAGGCGATGCTGGCCACGCGGGAGCTCGGCTCGACCTGGAACGCGGGCCCGCGTGACGATGGCCGCAAGCCTGAAGGCAAGCTGGCCGGCCGGGCGGAGCGCGCCTCACTGAACTTCCGCGAGACCTATCCCGCCTTTGTGGCGCTGGCAGTGGCGCAGATGTTCACCGGCGACCCGACCGACTGGGGCTTTTACGGCGGTTGCTTCTGGCTGGTGATGCGCATCGCCTATGTGCCGCTCTATCTTTTCGGCATCCCCTATATCCGCTCTCTCGCTTGGCTCGGCTCGGTGCTGGGCCTGGTGATCATGGCCTTCCATCTGATCTTCTGATCGGGCGGCGCCGCGCTTCAGGACCCTGGAATCGATGACATCCTACCTTCTCGAATTCGCCTCGCTGATGGCCGTCTTTTCCTTCGCGATCGTCTCGCCGGGCGCCGATCTCGCCATGGTCATGCGCCAGGCTATCCTGCATGGGCGCCGCCAGGCCGTCATCACCAGCTTCGGCATCGGCACCGCGCTGATGTTCCATGTGAGCTATACGATCCTGGGCCTCGGCCTGATCATTTCCCAGTCGATCACGCTGTTCAACATCGTCAAATGGTGCGGCGTCGCCTATCTCGTCTATATTGGCATCAAGGCGCTGAAGGCGAAGAAGGCCGTGGCCGAAGACCCGGCCGCCCACGCCGCGCCGTCCCGGGCGCAGTCCGCGCCCAAGGCTTTTCTGCTCGGCTTTGCCGCCAATGCGCTCAATCCGAAGCCGGTCTTCTTCTTCCTGTCGATCTTCTCCACCGTCGTCAGCGTGCAGACACCGATGGAGGTGAAGTTCGTCTACGGGCTGATCATGGCCACGGCGCTGATCGCCTGGTTCGTCAGCGTCAGCCTGTTCATGACCACGCCGCGCATGCGCGCCGCCTTCACCGGCATCAGCCACTGGATCGACCGCGCCAGCGGCGCCGTCTTCATCGCTTTGGGCCTGAAGCTGGCGATGGAAAAGGCCCATTGATGTGTCGGCTCGATAGGCGAGGCTGAGGGAGAGACACGATGGCGGACGATCATCCGGTTCTTCTGGTCACCGGCGCCAGCCGTGGCATCGGCGCGGCCGTCGCGCGCAGCGCTGCCGCGCGTGGCTGGCAGGTCATGGTGAACTACCTCTCCAATGTGGCTGCCGCCGAGGCTGTCGTTCAAAGCATTGCCGCCACTGGGGGAAAGGCCGCGCTTGTTCAGGGCGATACCGGCACGGAAGAGGGTATCGCCGCGATCTTTGCGGGCGTGGACCGACAGTTCGGCCGGCTGGACGGCCTGGTCAACAATGCCGGCGTCGTCGACAGCACATCCCGTGTGGAAGACATGTCGCGCGACCGGTTGGAGCGGATGTTCGCCATCAATGTGATCGGCAAGATCCGCTGCGCCTCCGAGGCGGTCCGGCGCATGTCGATCCGTCACGGCGGGCGCGGCGGTGCCATCGTCAATATTTCCTCCATGGCGGCCGTGCTCGGCAGCGCGGGCCAATATGTCGACTATGCCGCCGCCAAGGGCGCCGTCGACACGTTTACCATCGGCCTCGCTCGCGAGGTCGCGGCGGAAGGCATTCGCGTCAACGGCGTTCGTCCGGGCATTATCGATACCGACATTCACGCCTCCGGCGGCCTGCCGGACCGCGCGCGCGACCTCGCGCCCACCGTGCCGATGCAGCGCCCGGGAACGGCGGAGGAAGTGGCCGGCGCCGTGCTCTACCTGCTTTCGCCCGAGGCCTCCTATGTCACGGGCACCATCATGAACGTCAGCGGCGGCCGCTAGGCCGCCCCAAGCAAGGGAAGTTTCAACAATGGCTTACGATATCATCGTGATCGGCACCGGCCCCGGCGGCTATGTCTGCGCCGTCAAGGCGGCACAGCTTGGGCTCAAGGTCGCGGTCGTCGAAAAGCGCACCACCTATGGCGGCACCTGCCTCAATGTCGGCTGCATCCCGTCCAAGGCGCTGCTGCACGCCTCGGAAATGTACCATGCCGCCCATCACCTCGACGGGCTTGGCATCGAGATTGGCGAGGCCAGGCTGAACCTCGACAAGATGATGGCGCACAAGGATGCGACGGTGAAGTCGAATGTCGACGGCGTCGCCTATCTCTTCAAGAAGAACAAGATCGACGCCTTCCAGGGCACCGGCCGCGTGGTCTCGGCCGGCAAGGTTTCCGTGACCGCCGATGACGGCGCGACGCAGGAGCTCGAAGCCAAGGCGATCGTCATCGCCACCGGCTCGGATGTCGCCGGCATTCCCGGCGTCGCCGTCGAGATCGACGAAGAGGTGATCGTTTCCTCCACCGGCGGCATTGCGCTGAAGCAGGTGCCCGGCCACATGGTCGTCGTCGGCGGTGGCGTCATCGGCCTGGAACTCGGCTCGGTCTGGGCCCGTCTCGGCGCGCAGGTCACCGTGGTCGAATATCTCGATTCGATCCTCGGCGGCATGGACGGCGAGGTCTCCAAGCAGTTCCAGCGCCTGCTGGCCAAGCAGGGCCTGACCTTCAATCTCGGCGCCAAGGTCACCGGCGTCACGCGCACCGAAACCGGCGCCAACGTCACCTTCGAGCCGGTCAAGGGCGGCGAAGCCCAGACGATCGCTGCCGATGTCGTGCTGGTCGCCACCGGCCGCAAGCCCTACACGGCCGGCCTCGGCCTGGAGGAAGCCGGCGTGGCGCTGGACAATCGCGGCCGCATCGAGATCGACAAGCACTTCCAGACCAATGTCCCCGGCATCTTCGCCATTGGCGACGTGGTCAAGGGCCCGATGCTGGCGCACAAGGCCGAGGACGAAGGCGTTGCGCTCGCCGAAATCCTTTCCGGCCAGCACGGCCATGTAAATTATGACGTCATCCCCGGCGTGGTCTACACCCAGCCGGAAGTCGCCTCCGTCGGCAAGACCGAGGAGGAGCTGAAGGCCCAGGGCATCGCCTACAAGGCCGGCAAGTTCCCCTTCTCCGCCAATGGCCGCGCCCGCGCCATGCTGGCCACGGACGGCTTCGTCAAGATCCTGGCCGATGCCGAGACCGACCGGATTCTCGGCGGCCATATCATCGGCTTCGGCGCCGGCGAGATGATCCACGAGATCGCCACCGTGATGGAATTCGGCGGCTCGTCGGAAGATCTCGGCCGCACCTGCCATGCGCATCCGACCATGTCGGAAGCCGTGAAGGAAGCCGCGCTCGCCACCTTCTTCAAGCCGATCCATATGTGACAAATCCCTGACCGGCGGCTGTCCGCCGCCTGTCAGCCCGGGCGATGAAAATCCGATGTCTCCACGCGCCCCGCTTGCGATTGCAGGCGGGGCGCTCTCTTTTAGGCGGGACCGCAAAGCATCCGCGCCGGCGTCCGCCATCGGCCCGATGCGTCAGACGAGGATCCGCATCATGCACCCGACCGCCTATTCCCTGCCCCAGCGCGTCCTTCACTGGCTCATGGCGCTGCTGATCTTCTTCAACCTGATTTTTTCCGACGGCATGGAGCATTGGGCGCGCCTCATGCGCCATGGCCAGCCGGTGACGCCTGATGATGTCGGCTCGGCTAATATCCACGCTTATGTCGGCATTGCCATCCTGGTGCTCGCCCTGTGTCGGCTCGCGCTGCGCCTCGTGCAGGGCGCGCCGCAGCCGCCGGCCGACGAGCCCCCGATCCTGCGCCTGGTGGCGAAGGCGACGCATGGCCTGCTCTACTTCCTGTTCTTCGCCATGCCGCTGTCAGGCATAGCCCGCTATTATTTCGGCGTTGAGGCTGCCGGCTTCCTGCATGGCGGGCCGATGAAGCTGGCTCTCTGGGCGCTGATCGCCGCCCACATCGCCGGCGCGCTGGCCCATCAGTTCCTCTGGAAGAGCAATGTTCTGGCGCGCATGACGCGCGGTTAGAGCATCGGTCCGAAAAGTGGAAACCGGTTTTCGGATAAATCCGATGCAGAAACAAAAGCCTAGAGCAGCGAACTGCGTACAATTTTCAGTCCGATGCTCTGGGGCGCGACATTTCGCCTGCTTCCGGCCGTGCTGAAATAGGGGAAGGATGCGCGCACGAAAGCTGGAGCGCCGTCCATGGATCTTGTCTCTGCCGCTGCCCCTGCCGCGGCACTGAACCCTCTGCCCGATGCCGACTGGTTCGACCGCTACGAGATGCGGCTCGAGGATGGCGGCCTGAGCGCAGGCGAGGCCGCGCGCCTCATCCTGGCCAATCCGCCCGCCTGGGCCGGGTGGCTGATGCAGCTGCGCAACGGGCTCGTGCGGCTGGCGGGTCTTCGCGGCGTGGCAATGAAGGCGGGGGACGAGGCGGGCGGCTTTCCCATCCTGGAAGAGAGGCCGGAGCGCTGCGTGCTCGGTTTCAACGACCGGCATCTCGATTTCCGCATCGTCGTGGACATAAGGCAAAGCGGGACCGGCACGCTTCTGGGCGTGACCACGCTGGTCAAGCGTCACAACCTGTTCGGCCGGGCCTATCTGGCCGCCGTCGGCCCCTTTCACCGGTTGATCGTCCCGGCAAGCCTGCGGCAGCTGCAGCCGCAGGGCGCCCGTCCCTATCGTGCGGCAGGCTCGGAAGGCAAGCGTTGAAGGAAGTCCTGGTCACTCCACGGGGGTGATCTCGAAGCCCTTCTGCCGCAAAAGCGCGATCACGCCGCCCTCCCCCGGCAGATGCAGGGCGCCCACCGCCATGAACACGCCGCCATCCGCCAGCATCGGCGCGGCCCGGGTCGCCATCACCTGATTGCGGTCGAGGATGATTCGTTTCTCGAAGTCGGCGCTGGCCCCTTTGTCATCGGCCTGTCCGGCGTCAGCGCCCGCCGCCTCCATCATCGGCAGGATCATGCCGATGGCGCCCGAGAGATAGAGATCCGTGGTGGTGCGCAGCACATCCTGGGCCTTATCGCCCATGGCGAGGGTTTCCAGCAGTGCCTTGAGGTGAAAGGCGACCGGCAGGCTGTTCATGGCCTCGACCTGCTCGGCCAGGGTTTCCAGCCCCTTCAGCGCCTTGCCCTCCGCCAAGGCGCGGTCGGCCAGTTGTTTGTCGAGAAAGGCCTCCCCCGCCGCCTTGCGCTGCAATTCACAAGGCGGAAGTGCCACGAAGCTCGCCAGCATCCAGGGCCGCATCCGCGACACGAGATCGAGCGAGAGGCCGCGCGCGGCCAGCCCATCGCGCAGCCGAGCCTGATCCTGCGGCATCAGATAGTCGTTGATGGTCTTGCCGTCATCGAGCATGGTCAGCTCCGGACGGGCCATCAGCGCCACCGCGGCCTTGCGGTCATCGGCGATCTCATCGGATTCGACCACCACCGTCTTGGCCTGCTGAAAGGCCTCCGCCGCGCCCTTGGGCATGGCCAGCACGCGCGGATCGGAGACGTGCATGGTGCCGAGCAGATAGGAGGGTGCCGCCCCGTCCCTGGTGATCTTCCAGAAGGTGCCGTGGCTGTTAGGCACGCGCGCGGCTTCGGCCTTTATGGCCGCGATCCTGTCCGGAGCCGTGGCCTGCCAGCGCTCCATCAGATCGGCGCCGCCGCAATCACCGGCCCGGGCCGCTCCGGCAATGGCGAGCACGAAGACCAGCATGCCCAGAAGCACCAGAGGCCCGAGCGCCGCCAGACGGGCGAGGAGGAGCAGCCAGGCATCCACCGCGTCGGCGGCTCCTGCCGCCACGCGCTCGGCCTCGGGCGGGGTCAGCCTGCGCGCAAGGCCGCGGCTCTGCCGTCGATTGAGGGTGCCGATCATGCTCCGGTTCCTTCTCGTTCGCCTGCTCTCCCTTCTCCGGCCCTGTCAGCCAGAGAGGCGCGCGTCCCGCGCCCTTTAGGCCCTGAGGCCCACCGGCCGCCGGCTGGCCGGACAGAATCCGCAGGGGGAAAAAATGCCGTTCTCCGCTCTGTCTAACGCGCCGGGTCTCACCCGCGCGTTAACGGCATCCGCCCCGATCAGGCGCGCGGATGGGCACGGTCATAGACATCGAGCAGCCGGGCGGCATCGACGCCGGTATAGACCTGGGTCGTGGACAGGCTGGCATGGCCGAGCAGCTCCTGGATGGAGCGTAGATCGCCGCCGCCGGCCAGGAGATGGGTGGCGAAGGAATGGCGCAGGGCATGCGGCGTGGCGCTGTCGGGCAGGCCGAGCGCGCCACGCAGCTTCTGCATTTCCCGCTGGATGATCGCCGGCTGCAATGCGCCGCCCTTGGCGCCGCGAAACAGCGCGGCCGGCGCAGCCGGCTGATAAGGGCAGAGCTGGCGATAGGTCGCCACCGCCGCGCGCGCGGCCGGCAGGAGCGGCACGATCCGCGTCTTGCCGCCCTTGCCATGGATGCGGAGCGCCGTCGGTTCGCCGGCGAAATCCTCCGCCGTCAGGCCCAGCGCCTCGGAAATGCGCAAGCCGCAACCATAGAGCAGCGTCAGGATCGCGGCATTGCGCGCGGCGATCCAGGGCTCCTCGGCAATCTGCCCCTCCTGCGAGACGACGGCCAGCGCATCGCCCGTTGAAAGCGGCTTGGGCAGGGAGCGCGGCTGGCGCGGCGCGCGCACGGCCCGCGCACCGGCGGCATTCACCTCCCCGAGGCGTTCCAGATGGCGCAGGAAGGAGCGGATACCGGCCAGCCCGCGGCCAAGCGTGCGCGCGCCCGCGCCGTCGCGGCGGCGGGCAGCCAGGAAACCGCGGAAATCGGCCGGACGCAGCGCGCGCAGATCCTCGAGCCCCGCCGGTCCGCCGACATGGCCGGTCAGAAAGGTCAGGAACTGGCGCGTGTCGCGCTCATAGGCTTCCACCGTCTCGTCGGACAGGCGCCGCTCGGACATCAGCGCGGAGAGCCAGGCGCTGCGCGCGGCCATCAGCTCCGGCGTGCCGATCACCAGGATCTCGTTCATCTCGATCGTCTCTCTTCAAGGACGCGCGCCGCAGTCAAGCCGGCAAATTCTCAAGAAAGAAGCCTGGCAAGCATTTCCTTGCTGATTTCCTAACGCCCACTTGGATTTCGTCATGCGTCGATCATATTCCCTTGCAAAGACTGGTGTTGCGCCGACGCAAGCGCGGCGCGGGGACAATCCGGGGAGCGTAAGGAGGCGGTCGGCTTTTCGGCCCGGTGCCCTCATGGCTCACCGACACGGCAAGAGGGGAAGGCAGGATGTTGACCAGACCCGCGACCACGAGCTTCTCGCAGCTGGCCGAGCGCATCGCGCTCGTCTCGCAGGGGCAGCCTGGACATATCGTCGACACGCTGATCGCCGAGCGCGGCGGGCGGATCATCTCCAGCCCCTTCTGGCCGGTCATGCGTCCCTTTCTCTATTCGCTCCTGCATTATCGCCAGGCGATCGGCTTTGCCGAGGGTGTCGCAAACCTGCCGGGCTTCCAAGCTTTTGAATTCCTGAGCCAGCTTCTCTCGCTCGACATCCTGGTGGACCGGCCGGACCGCATTCCCGAGCGCGGCGGCTTCCTGATGGTCAGCAACCATCCGACCGGCATTGCCGACGGCATCGCCGTCTTCGACCTTTTGAAGCATCGCCGACCGGACATGATGTTCTTCGCCAACCGCGATGCGATCAGGGTCAATCCGCGCTTCGTCGAGATGATCATTCCGGTGGAATGGCGCGAGGAGCACAAGAGCAAGCTGAAATCGCGCGAGACGCTGAAGATCACCAACCATGCCATCGCCGAGCAGAAGGCAACGATCCTCTTCCCCTCCGGGCGGATCGCCTATTGGGCCGATGGCCGGCTGAACGAGCGGCCGTGGAAGACGTCTGCGGTCAGTTTCGCGCGCAAATACGATCTGCCGATCCTGCCCGTCCATCTCTCGGCGCGCAATTCCGGTCTGTTCTACTGGTTCGCCAAATGGTCGACCGAGCTTCGGGACATGACCGTATTCCATGAACTGCTGAACAAGAAGGGCAACAGCTTCCAGTTCACCATCGGCCAGATGATCCAGCCCGACGCGCTGGAGGGCGATCCGGTGGAGGTGACCCGCGCGCTGGAGCGGCACACGGTGCACGACTTGGCGCGCAGTGGCGACGCCATCTTCAACGCCAGAGGCTGAGACCCGGCCGGCCTCTGCCCTCCTCGAGATCGCAGATGCCGGAGAGAGCGCCTACCCGTCAGGGTGCGGTGCCCGAGATCGGAAGGCAGAGGGCGCGGCGCTGAACCGCACGCAGCTTTTCCTCGCCTATCGAAAAGCCCTATATTGTCCGGCATGAAACTGCGCTCTCTTCAGGCCTCCGGCTACCGCTCGCTGCGCGACATCGATCTGGACCTCGCGGAGGTCAATCTCTTCGTGGGCGAGAACGGCGTCGGTAAATCCAACCTTTACCGCGCGCTGCAGCTGATGCAGGCCGCCGCCACCGGCCGGCTGGCGGAGGAGATCGCGGCCGAGGGCGGCATGGGCTCGGCGCTCTGGGCCGGCCCGCACCGCAAGACCGAAGCCGCCCGGATCGCGCTCTCGGCCGAACTGCTGGATGAGCAGAGCGCCGTGACCTTCCGCTACCGCGTCGAGGCCGGCCTGCGCCCGCCCCAGGCGGCCGCCGGCTTCGCGCTCGAGCCGCAGATCAAGGAGGAGGAGCTGAGCGTGAAGACCGGGCGCCGCCCCGTGACCATGATGCGGCGCAAGGGCCCCGGTGTCTTCGTGCGCGACGAGGCGGGCCGCATGGGCGACTATCCGCAGGCCGCGCTCACCTCCGAGACCGCGCTTGCCCTGCTGGGCGATGCCGGCCATTATCCCGAGGTCGGCACGGTGCGCCGGCTGCTGGAGCGCTGGCGCTTCTTTCACGGCTTTCGCACCGACCGCGATTCACCGCTGCGCCGCCCTTGCCTTGCCGTCACCGCGCCGCTTCTGGCCGAGGACGGCGCCAATCTCGCGGCCGTCTTTGCCACGCTCTCGGTCACGCGCGAGGATACGACGGAGCTCGATGCGGCGATTGCCGCCGCGCTGAAGGGCGCTCGCCTCGTCATTCCCGAACCGCTGGAAAGCGCCGCGTTCGGGCTGATGCTGCCGGAGTTTCCCCGCCGCACCTTCGAGCCACGGGAGCTTTCGGATGGGCAGCTGCGCTTTCTCGCCCTTGCCGGCGCGCTGCTTTCTTATCGCCGGCCGCCGCTGATCGCGCTGAACGAGCCGGAGGCGAGCCTGCATCCCGACATGCTGGCGCCCTTGGCCAGCCTGATTGCCGAGGCCGCGCGCGAAAGCCAGATCTGGGTCGTCACCCATTCGCAGAGGCTTGCCACCGAGATTGCCGCCCGCACATACGCCCAGTCCTGGCGCGTGCTGCGCGAGGATGGCGCGACGCGGGTGGTTCCCGCGCACTGAAAAGCGGACTGCCACAGGGGTCCGTGATCAAAGCGGGTAAACATGGCCCATCTTGGTTCTGCGTTTTCCGGTTCCCATTTGTTCCGCATCCATGCATGGTCCGGCCGCAATGGGAACAGATTCGCCCACCCTTCTCGATCAGCTCTTCGATGCGCCCGCGCAGCGCACCGTGCCGGTGCTCGTGCCGATGCCGGCGCCGAAGCCCTATTCCTATCTCGTGCCCGCGCATATGCATGTGGAGCCCGGCTCCATCGTCCAGGTGCCGCTCGGACCGCGCCAGGTTATGGGCGTGGTCTGGGATGGGGAGGACCGGCCGGATGTCGATCCGAAGAAGCTCAAGAGCATCACCCATGTGTTCGACTGCCCGCCGCTCAAGCCCGACATGCGCGGCTTTCTCGACTGGGTCGCCGGCTACACGCTGTCGCCGCCCGGCCTGGTGGCGCGCATGGTGATGCGCGCGCCGGCAGCGCTCGATCCCGAGCCGATGGTCGAGGGGCTGCGGCTGACCGACACCCGGCCGGACCGGCTGACGCCGGCCCGCGCCCGCGTGATCGAAGCCGCCGGCAATGGCCTGTTCTGGACCCGCTCGGGGCTTGCCCATGCGGCCAATGTCTCGTCCAGCGTCATCGATGGGCTGACCGCCCAAGGCGTGTTCGAAACCGCCTTCATGCCGCCGCCGCCGGTCGTCGCGCCACCCGATCCCGATTACCGGCCGGTGAGCCTCGATCCGGGCCAGGCGCGCGCCGCCCGTGTCGTCTGCGCAGCGGCGCAGAAGGGCAGCTTCGAGGTGGCCCTGATCGACGGCGTCACCGGATCCGGCAAGACCGAGGTCTATTTCGAGGCGATCGCCGAAACGCTCCGGCGCGGACGGCAGGTGCTGATCCTCCTGCCGGAAATCGCGCTCACCGCCGCCTTCCTGCAGCGTTTCGAGGCGCGCTTCGGCGCCAAGCCGGCCGAATGGCATTCCGAACTCGCGCCCCGCACGCGTGAGAAGGTGTGGCGTCAGGTGACCGAAGGCGGCGTGCGCGTGGTCGCCGGCGCCCGCTCGGCGCTGTTCCTGCCCTTTGCCGATCTCGGCCTGATCATCGTCGACGAGGAGCACGATCCCGCCTACAAGCAGGAGGATCGCGTCTTCTACAATGCGCGCGACATGGCGGTGGTGCGCGCCCGGCTCGGCGATTTTCCGCTGGTGCTGGTTTCGGCCACGCCCTCGCTCGAAAGCCGGGTCAACGGCGAGACCGGACGCTACAGCCCGGTCCACCTGCCCACCCGCTTTGCTGAAGCCGCGCTGCCGGATCTCGGCCTGATCGACATGCGCCGCCATCCGCCCGCGCGCGGCGGCTTTCTCTCACCCGTGCTCGTCAACGCCATCGGCAAGACGGTCGAGCGGGGCGAACAGGCCCTGCTCTTCCTCAACCGGCGCGGCTATGCGCCGCTGACGCTCTGCCGGGTCTGCGGCCATCGCTTCCAGTGCCCGCAATGTTCGAGCTGGCTGGTGGAGCACCGGTTTCGCGGGCAGATCCAGTGCCACCATTGCGGCTATGCCGAGCGCACGCCGGAGGTCTGCCCGGAATGCGGCACGTTCGACCATCTGGCCGCCTGCGGCCCGGGCGTGGAGCGCATCGCCGAGGAGATCGACGGGCATTTTCCCGAGGCGCGAACAATCGTGCTCTCCTCCGATCTGATGGGGGTCAAGCGTCTCCGGCTGGAGCTGGAGGCCATCGCCAAGGGCGAGGCCGATATCGTCGTCGGCACCCAGCTGGTGGCCAAGGGCCACAATTTCCCGCTGATGACCCTGGTGGGCGTCGTGGATGCCGATCTCGGCCTGTCCAACGGCGATCCGCGCGCGGCCGAACGTACCTTCCAGCTCCTGAGCCAAGTCACGGGCCGTGCGGGCCGCACCGGCCGCAAGAGCCAGGGCCTGATCCAGACCTATCAGCCCACGCATCCGGTGATGCAGGCCATCGTCTCGGGCGACCGCGAGGCCTTCTACCAGCGCGAGACGGTGGAGCGCGAGCGGGCGCTGCTTCCGCCTTTCGGCCGGCTCGCCGCCGTCATCGTCTCGGCCGATACGCGCGGCGAGGCCGAGGCCCATGCCCGCGGCCTGCGCCAGGCGGCGCCCGCGGCGGCCGATATCCGCATTCTCGGCCCGGCGGAAGCGCCGCTCGCCATGATTCGCGGCCGCCACCGTTTCCGCCTGCTGGTTCATGGCAAGCGCTCCAGCGACATGCAGGCCTTCATGCGGGCCATGATCGCCGCCGGCCCGAAACCGCGCGGCACGCTCGCCGTGCAGGTGGATATCGACCCTCAGAGCTTCCTGTAAGCGCGGAAGCACCAGCGCCACCGGCCTGATTCTGTCGACGTGGTTAAAGGCGGTTCATCGTTGCAGGATCGCATGCCTCGCGCAGAAAGCGCCGCGTGGGCGGGTTTCCGGCTTGACTTGCCGCCGGTGGCATCGTCCTGTCCGGCAGGATAATTGTGCTGCGCGGCGAACAGAGATCGCACGTCCGGCACAGGGACATGAGCGGAGGCCGGCGCGCCGGTTCCGATTGACGATGGCAGGCCCATGGACTTCTACATTCCGCACGACACCGGCGAATTCATCGCCTTCTGCGCCGCGCTGATCACCATGGTCCTGTCGCTCCCCTTCCTCTTCGCGCCGGGGTTCAGCCTGAAGCTTCTGGGACTGATGCCGCGGGAGGGACGGCGCGGGACCTATGCCGAAGCGCGCTCGACGCTGGGCGGCTTTCCGCTGGGGCTCGGCCTTGCCGCGGTGCTGCTGGCGCAGCCGATGGTCTATCTGGCGCTGGGCGCGGCCTATGCGCTGGCGGCCTTCGGCCGTCTTCTGGCGATTCTGTCCGATGATGCCGGAACGCTGGCCAACTGGCTACTGTTTATCCTGCAGCTCGGCCTTGCATTGGCGCCGCTGGCCTATGTCTTCGGCTTTCTATAAAGCACGACCAGTGTCGCGCAAAAGCGCTCAGCGGTTTCGCGACCACGACATGCGATAAGACACATGAAATAAGACAAGAGGTGAAAGCGCGGCGATCGAATCCCAAGCGATCGCGCGGCGCTTTGAGAGCCACAGGGCGCCAGAACCCTGCATGCACGACCCAAACCGTGTCAAAAATTAGACCGGGGGGCCTTGAAGCGGGAAAAGCCCGCCCTGTTCGTGTTGCGAGTCCTGATATCCTATGCTAGACGGACCCCGACTTATAGGGGAAGCAGGCCGGCAAGGGCCTGGACGTCCTGAGGAATACAGCAACAAATTCAAAGTTTTCAGCTTACGGCTTTCGCCGCGGCCCGAGGCTTTGAATTCAACAGCGAGAAACACGCGCCCGTGGCAGAAACATCCGAGCTCATTTCCGGTGTTGCAGAACGGTACGCCTCGTCTCTTTTCGATCTGGCGCTTGAAGCCGGCTCGGTAGAGGCTGTGGGAGCCGACCTCGACCGTTTCCAGGCCTTGATCGATGAAAGCGCTGATCTCAAGCGCCTGATCGTCAGCCCCGTCTTCACCTCCGAAGACCAGTTCAAGGCGATCTCCGCGATCGTCGAAAAGGCCGGCATCACCGGCCTAGTCGCAAATTTTCTCAAGGTGGTCGCCAAGAACCGCCGCCTCTTCGCTGTCCCGGGCATTGTCCGGTCGTATCGCGAGACCGCGGCGCGCCATCGCGGCGAAATCGCTGCGCAGGTCACCACCGCCCATGCGCTCAACGACGCGCAGCTCGACGAATTGAAGGCGGCGCTCAAGAGCGTCACCGGCAAAGACGTGGCGGTGAACGTCACTGTCGATCCGTCCATTCTCGGTGGTTTGATCGTCAAGGTCGGGTCCCGCCAGATTGACACTTCCCTTCGCACAAAGCTCTCGAGCCTTAAGCTTGCACTGAAAGAGGTCGGCTGATGGATATCCGCGCCGCGGAAATTTCCGCAATTCTCAAAGATCAGATCAAAAATTTCGGCCAGGAAGCGGAAGTTTCCGAGGTTGGCCAGGTCCTGTCCGTCGGCGACGGCATTGCCCGCGTCTACGGTCTCGACAATGTCCAGGCCGGTGAGATGGTCGAGTTCCCGGGCGGCATCCGCGGCATGGCGCTGAACCTCGAAGCCGACAATGTCGGCGTCGTCATCTTCGGTTCGGACCGCGCCATCAAGGAAGGCGACACGGTCAAGCGCACCGGCGCCATCGTCGACGTTCCGGTCGGTCCGGAACTGCTCGGCCGCGTCGTCGACGCGCTCGGCAACCCGATCGACGGCAAGGGCCCGATCAACGCCACCCGTCGCGCCCGCGTCGACGTCAAGGCTCCGGGCATCATCCCGCGCAAGTCGGTTCACGAGCCGATGTCGACCGGCATCAAGGCCATCGACGCGCTGATCCCCGTCGGCCGCGGCCAGCGCGAGCTGGTCATCGGCGACCGTCAGACCGGCAAGACCGCCATCATCCTGGACGCCTTCCTCAACCAGAAGCCGATCCACGACAATGGTCCCGAGAACGACAAGCTGTTCTGCGTCTACGTCGCCATCGGCCAGAAGCGTTCGACCGTTGCCCAGTTCGTCAAGGTACTCGAAGAGCGCGGCGCGCTGCAGTACTCGATCGTCATCGCCGCCACGGCATCCGACCCGGCGCCGATGCAGTATCTGGCACCCTTTGCCGGCTGCGCCATGGGCGAATATTTCCGCGACAACGGCCAGCACGCCCTGATCGCCTATGACGACCTGTCCAAGCAGGCTGTCGCCTACCGCCAGATGTCGCTGCTGCTGCGCCGTCCGCCGGGCCGCGAAGCCTATCCGGGCGACGTCTTCTACCTGCATTCGCGCCTGCTCGAGCGCGCCGCCAAGCTCTCCGACGCACGCGGCGCCGGCTCGCTCACGGCTCTGCCCGTCATCGAAACCCAGGGCAACGACGTTTCGGCCTTCATCCCGACCAACGTGATCTCGATCACCGACGGCCAGATCTTCCTGGAAACCGACCTGTTCTACCAAGGTATCCGCCCGGCCGTGAACGTCGGTCTCTCGGTTTCGCGCGTCGGCTCCTCGGCCCAGATCAAGGCGATGAAGCAGGTTGCCGGCTCGATCAAGGGCGAGCTCGCCCAGTATCGCGAAATGGCCGCCTTCGCCCAGTTCGGCTCGGACCTCGACGCCTCGACGCAGCGCCTGCTGAACCGCGGCGCCCGCCTGACCGAACTCCTGAAGCAGCCGCAGTTCTCGCCGCTGAAGACGGAAGAGCAGGTCGCGGTGATCTTCGCCGGCGTCAACGGCTATCTCGACAAGCTGCCGGTCGCCAAGGTCGGTCCGTTCGAGCAGGGCCTGCTGTCCTACCTGCGCTCCGAAGGCAAGGGCGTCCTCGACGCCATCCGCACGGAGAAGCAGATCTCCGACGACACCAAGGGCAAGCTGAAGGCCGCACTCGACAGCTTCTCCAAGTCTTTCGCCGCCTGATCGGCAAGACGCCTTCGCGCCGCGCCGGCTCGGCTTTACCGCTGATCCAGCGCGGCGTCTTCGAACGACAAGCGTTTTACGGAACGGGCGCTGCCCGATCGTGACACCAGCGCCAGGCTAGGACGAACACCGGATGCCGTCACTTAAGGATCTGAAAAACCGGATCGCCTCCGTCAAGGCGACGCAGAAGATCACCAAGGCGATGAAGATGGTCGCCGCGGCGAAGCTTCGCCGCGCCCAGGAAGCCGCCGAAGCCGCGCGCCCCTATTCGCAGCGGATGAGCGCCGTTCTGGCCAACATCGCCCAGGCCGTCGGCACCGATGACAGCGCGCCGCGCCTCATGACCGGCACCGGCCAGGACAAGACGCATCTCCTCGTGGTCTGCACGGCCGAGCGTGGCCTTTGCGGCGGCTTCAACTCCCAGATCGCCCGTTTCGCCCGCGACCACGTGCGCAAGCTTCAGGGTCAGGGCAAGACGGTCAAGATCATCTGCGTCGGCAAGAAGGGTTACGACATCCTGCGCCGCGACTTCAACGCGCTGATCATCGACCGCGTCGATCTGCGCGACGTCAAGAAGATCGGCTTCGTCAATGCCGACGAAATCGGCAAGCGGATCATCGGCCTGTTCGACAAGGGCGAGTTCGACGTCTGCACCCTGTTCTATTCCGAGTTCAAGTCGGTCATCAGCCAGGTTCCGACCGCGCTGCAGCTCATTCCGGCCGCCGCGCCGACCGCCGAAGCCTCGGCCGAGTCCGCCGCTGCGATCTATGATTATGAGCCGGATGCCGGCGAAATCCTGAACGACCTTATTCCGCGCAACATTTCCGTGCAGATTTTCCGGGCGCTGCTCGAAAACGTCGCCGGCGAAATGGGCGCCAAGATGAGCGCGATGGACAACGCCACGCGCAATGCCGGTGAGATGATCAACAAGCTGACGCTGTCCTACAACCGCCAGCGTCAGGCGCAGATCACCAAGGAACTGATCGAAATCATTTCGGGCGCGGAAGCGCTCTAAGGAACAAGAGGGCAAGGACATGGCTCACGAAGCGACCCCCCATCACAATGCGAAGAAGAGGGCGATGGCCGAGTCTGCCGGCTCGATGTCCGTGTCCGGCTCGGTCAAGGCCGCTGGCCGCGTGACGCAGGTCATCGGCGCCGTCGTCGACGTAACCTTCGAAGAAGGCCAGCTGCCGGCGATCCTGAACGCGCTGGAAACCGACAACAACGGCAACCGTCTGGTTCTCGAAGTCGCCCAGCACCTCGGCGAAAACGCCGTGCGCGCCATCGCCATGGACTCCACCGAAGGTCTGGTCCGCGGCCAGCAGGTTCTCGACACCGGCGCGCCGATCTCGGTTCCGGTCGGTGACGAAACCCTCGGCCGCATCCTGAACGTCATCGGCGAGCCCGTCGATGAACTTGGCCCGGTTCCGACCCAGGCCCGCCGCGCCATCCACCAGGCCGCTCCCGACTATGTCGAGCAGTCCACCGAAGCGCAGATCCTGGTCACCGGCATCAAGGTCGTCGACCTGCTCGCGCCTTATGCCAAGGGCGGCAAGATCGGCCTGTTCGGCGGCGCCGGCGTTGGCAAGACCGTTCTGATCATGGAACTGATCAACAACGTCGCCAAGGCGCATGGTGGTTACTCGGTGTTCGCCGGCGTGGGTGAACGCACCCGCGAAGGCAACGACCTCTACCACGAAATGATCGAGTCCAAGGTCAATGTCGATCCGCATGAAAATGGCGGTTCGGCTGCCGGCTCGAAGTGCGCGCTCGTTTATGGCCAGATGAACGAACCGCCGGGCGCCCGCGCCCGCGTCGCTCTGACCGGCCTGACGATTGCCGAAGACTTCCGCGACAAGGGCCAGGACGTTCTGTTCTTCGTCGACAACATCTTCCGCTTCACCCAGGCAGGTTCGGAAGTGTCGGCTCTGCTCGGCCGTATTCCTTCGGCCGTGGGCTATCAGCCGACGCTCGCCACCGACATGGGCGCGCTGCAGGAACGCATCACCACCACGACCAAGGGTTCGATCACCTCGGTCCAGGCCATCTACGTTCCCGCCGACGACTTGACCGACCCGGCACCGGCCACCTCCTTCGCCCATCTGGACGCCACGACCGTTCTGTCGCGTTCGATCGCCGAAAAGGGCATCTATCCGGCCGTCGACCCGCTCGACTCGACCTCGCGCATGCTCGACCCGATGATCGTCGGCGAAGAGCATTACGAAGTCGCCCGTAAGGTCCAGTCGACGCTGCAGCGCTACAAGGCGCTTCAGGACATCATCGCGATCCTGGGCATGGACGAACTGTCCGAAGAGGACAAGCTCTCGGTTGCCCGCGCCCGCAAGATCGAGCGCTTCCTGTCGCAGCCCTTCCACGTTGCCGAAGTCTTCACCGGTTCGCCGGGCAAGCTCGTCTCGCTGGAAGACACGATCAAGGGCTTCAAGGGCCTGGTCAACGGCGAATACGACCACCTGCCGGAAGCCGCCTTCTACATGGTCGGCTCGATGGACGAGGCAATCGCCAAGGCCAAGAAGCTGGCTGCCGAAGCCTGAAAAGACGTCGAGAGGATGGCGCGCATGCCGCGCCATCCTTCCCCTTCGCGCGGCGATCGGGCCGCCCGAGACAGACAGGCCCTGCTGCGTGCGTGTTGTAAGCCCGCGGCCGACGCCCAAACCCCAAGCGGACGATCATGGCTGATTTCAACTTCGAGCTCGTATCCCCCGAACGTCTCCTCGTTTCCGAAACGGTGAGCGAAGTCGTGCTGCCGGCGACCGACGGTGAAATGACCGTCATGGCCAACCATGCGCCGACCATGACCACGATCCGCCCCGGCATCGTCACGGTGAAGGCCGCTGGCAAGACGACGCGCTACGTGGTTTTCGGCGGTTTCGCCGACATCCTGCCGAGCGGCTGCACCCTGCTTGCCGAATCGGCCGTTCCGGTCGAGGAGTTCGACCGCACGATGATCGAGCGCCGCATCGAGGAAGCCCGCAGCCATCTCGCCAATGGCGACCATGCCGACGAGCACAAGACGCGCCTTGAACAGTTTCTGAGCGAACTCACCCATCTCAACGGTGTCCTGGTCGCCGCCTAAGGCGCGCCGCCAGCCCCATGACGAAGGCGCCCCTGTGGCGCCTTTTTGCTATCCGCCTTCTTGAAGCCGCCGCCGAACCTCTTGCATCGCCCTCGAGATCAGGCGCCCTTCAGTCCCTTCTCCAGCCGCATCGCCCGGGCCCGGGCGCTATAATTGCAAGGCAAGGGACGACTTGTGCCGCAGCCTGCCGCTGATTAACAAGAGGTGGACGCGGCAAACCTGAATGCTGGCGCGGCTCTCGGTCCACCGGCAAAGGGCGCAGATCCACCGCCCCGGGGGCACGGGGAGGGCACGGCGCGGCAAAGCCGCCGTCCTGCCTCAGCAGACGAGAACATCTAAGGAGAGGGAATGAGCGCGCAGAAGATTGTTCCGGTGATCATGGCGGGCGGCAAGGGCACGCGCCTGTGGCCGCTGTCGCGTGCCGGCGCACCCAAGCAGTTTCTCCAGTTTCTCGGCGAGCACTCGCTGTTCCAGAAAACGCTGCAGCGCGTCGGCAATTCCGATCTTTACGCGCCGGCGCTGATCGTCACGAACACCGAGTTCCGCTTCCTGGTGGCCGAGCAGGCGCAAACGGTCGGCGCGCCGCTCTCGGCGATCTTGCTGGAGCCGGTTGCCCGCAACACCGCCCCCGCGCTTGCCGTGGCCGCCCTGGCGATCGCGCGGGATTTCGGCCCCGATGCCCTGATGCAGGTTCTCGCCTCCGATCACGAGATCGACGCCGGCGCCGTCTATTTCGACTGTATCCGCCTCGCGCGCGACACCGCGCAGGCCGGAAAGCTCGTGACCTTCGGCATCCAGCCGACCGAGCCTGCCACCGGCTACGGCTATATCGAGACCGGCGACGCACTGCCCGGCGGCGCCTGCACGGTCGCGCGCTTTGTCGAGAAGCCGAACCGCGCCCGCGCGGAGGAGCTGCTGGCCAGCGGCCGCTATCTGTGGAACTCCGGCATGTTCATGCTGCCGGTCGGCCTGTTCCTGGAGGAGATCCAGCGCTTCGAGCCGGCCGTTCACGCAGCGGCCGAGGCCGCCCTTGCCAGCGCGCGGCGCGATCTCGATTTCGACCGGCTGGATGAGGCGAGCTTTGCCCGCGCCCCGGATATTTCCGTGGACTATGCCGTGTTCGAGCGCACCGCACACGCAGCCGTCGTGCCCTCCGCCTTCGCCTGGTCAGATCTCGGCAGCTGGGATTCGGTCTGGGCGACGGGCGACAAGGACGAGAACGGCAACGTTCTCGGCCAGAAGGCGACCGTCAGCGCCACGCGCAATTCCCTGGTTCTGTCGCGGGATATCCATCTGGCCATCCACGGCATGGAGGACATTGCCGTTATCGCCAGTGAGGATGCGGTCTATGTCGGCCGCCTGGCCGACAGCCAGCAGGTGGGCCAGATCGTCAAAACGCTCGCCGCCTCGCCCGCCACCCGGCCGCTGACGGAAGCGCATCCGACCTCCTACAAGCCCTGGGGCTCGGTCGCCTCGGTTCTTTCGGGCGATCGCTTCGAGGTCAAGCGGCTGGTGGTGCAGCCCGGCCGCAAAATCTCGCTGCAGAAGCATCATCACCGGTCCGAGCACTGGATCGTCGTGCGCGGCACGGCGGAAGTGACGATCGGGGAAGAAACCCGGCTCCTGCATGAAAACGAGTCGATCTATGTCCCGCTCGGCGTGCTGCACCGGCTGGAGAATCCGGGCAAGATTCCGCTGGAGCTGATCGAGGTCCAGACCGGCTCCTATCTGAAGGACGACGACACGATCCGCCTGCAGGACGAATTCGGCCGCACCTGAGGGGCGCGGCCGAAGAACGGGTTCGTTTGCAAGGACCGCGGGTTACGAGGCCCGGCGTGTCATTTCGGCCGGCGGCGCATATAGCGCGCCGAAGCGGTTGGCGAGGAAGTCTTCAAGCCCGATCTCCTCCTGGCGGATGAAGCCGGACTGCGGGAGCTTGCCCGTCGCCAGAAGGTCGAGCACGGCGCAGATGCTGCCGGCCGTCGTGATCTGGATCGCGCTCATGCGCAGCCCGGCAACGACGCCGGCATAGATCTTGTTGGCATAGGTTTCCTGCACCAGACGCCCGCCCTGCCAGCCGGAGACGGTGACGAATACGATGACCACATCCTGCACCGTCGTCGGCAGCGCGTGTTCGAGAATGTCCTTGAGAACCTCGCGACGGTGCTTCAACCCGAGATCGTTGAGCAGCGCCTTCATGATCGCGGCATGGCCGGGATAGCGGATGGTGCGGTAGTTCAGCGTGCGCACCTTACCCGCCAGCGTCTCGCACAAGGTGCCCAGGCCGCCCGAAGTGTTGAACGCCTCATAGGTCACGCCGTCGAGCGAGAATTCCTCGCGCTCCTCAAGCGCCGGCACCAGTGTGGTGCGCCCCTCGACGATCGCCTCGCAGGGCTCGATATATTCGTTGATGACGCCATCCGTGCTCCAGGTCAGATTGTAGTTCAGCGCATTGGACGGATATTGCGGCAGCGCGCCGACGCGCATGCGCACGGCATCGAGACGGTCGAAGCGGCGGGCAAGATCCTGGGCGACGATGGAGATGAAGCCCGGCGCCAGGCCGCATTGCGGAATGAAGGCGCTCTTCGCCGTGGCGGCGATCTCGGTGACCCGCTGGGTGGAGCGCACATCCTCGGTGAGGTCGAGATAATGCAGGCCCGTGCGGGCCGCAGCCTCGGCGATGGCCACGGTCAGATGGAAGGGCGCGGCGCTTAAGACCGCGAAGCGGCCGGTCAGCAGCCGGTCGAGCGCATCGGCATCGGCAATGTCGATCTCGGCGGTCTCGATGGCCGGATGACGCTCCAGCCGCGCCAGCTGCTCCGCCGAATGGTCCGCCACCACCACCTGATAGGAGCCGCTGTCCGCCAGAAGATGGGCAATCGTTGCCCCGATCTTGCCCGCGCCGATGATGACGACCTGCTTCATCTCATTCCCCTTCTATCGATTGCCGGAGGGTGCACCCCTCCTTTCCGGCCTTGACAATGCGGCAGGAAGCTGTCGAGCTGAAGGGCTGAAACGATCAATCTGCCGGCCCACTTTCGGCGAAATGCAGGAGATTCTGCGCGATATGACGGAGATCACCGCCAAGGACCGCGAGCTGATCGCCGTGCTCAGCGAAAACGCCCGCCTGCCGACGGCGGCCATCGCCAAAAGGCTCGGCCTCTCGCGCACCACCGTGCAGGCGCGCATCGAGCGGCTGGAGCGTGCGGGCGTCATTGCCGGCTATGGTGTGCGTCTGTCGGAGGATTATCAGCGCGGGCTGGTGCGCGCCCATGTGCTGATCACGCTGACAGCCAAGGCACTGCCGAAGGTGACGCAGGCTCTGGCCGGCATGGAGGAAGTGGAAACGCTGCACTCCGTCAGCGGCAGCTTCGATCTGATCGCGCTTCTGGCCGCGCCGTCGATCGGGGCTCTGGACCTGGTGATCGACCGGATCGGCGCGCTGGACGGGGTGGAGAAGACCCTGTCCTCGATCATCCTTTCCACCCGCATCGCCCGTTGATCTCGCGCGCGAGAGCATCGGACCGAAAAGTGGGAACCGGTTTTCGGAAAAATCCGATGCAAAAACAGAAATCTGGAGCATCGCACTGAGGACTGTTTTCAGTCCGATGCTCGAGGTGTAACCGCGCATTATTCGCAAAGCATGGCCTGGAAACGAAAACGCCGCGCGCTTTGGGGCGCACGGCGTTTTCAGGAGAAGGGAAATAGGCTCAGGCTTCGGCCTTCTTGGCCCGCTCGATCGCCTCGACGATCTGCTTGCGGGCGAACTCGGCATCCTTCCAGCCATAGATCTTCACCCACTTGCCGGGTTCCAGATCCTTGTAGTGCTCGAAGAAATGCTCGATCTGCTGCAGCGTGATTTCCGGCAGGTCGGTATATTCGCGAACCTTGTCGTAACGCTTGGTCAGGTGATAGTTCGGCACGGCGACGATCTTCTCGTCCTTGCCGGAATTGTCTTCCATCATCATCACGCCGATCGGGCGGACATTGATGACGCAGCCCGGAACCAGCGGACGGGTCGAAGCGATCAGGACGTCGATCGGATCACCATCTTCCGAAAGCGTATGCGGCACAAAGCCGTAATTGCCGGGATAGGTCATCGGCGTGTAGAGGAAACGGTCGACGATCAGCGTGCCGGCTTCCTTGTCCATTTCGTACTTGATCGGATGACCGCCAACCGGGACCTCAACGATCACGTTGATATCGTCCGGCGGGTTTTTCCCGATCTGAATGGCGTCGATGCGCATAAGGCCCCCTCAAGGTGACAGGTTGACTGCCGGTTGGATAGAGCGAAAGTCGGTGCGGCGCAATATGGGGTAGCCTGCCGCAAGCATGGATCAAGGAAAAAACAGCGCGTTAAGATGAATCGCACAATGTGCTTGCGGGGTTTCATTTTCCGGCCAGCCTGATGAAGGCCTGCAAGACCAGGCCTTACAAAGCACGGCGCGGTCAGCCACCGACAATTCTCCTGCGGAAGCCGCCAGACTGAACGGATGAACTGCCGCGCCGGTGAAGCCTGATGGTGGCGGGAGGGGAGAAAGAGAACCTGAAGGCAGGGGCTCAGGCCCAGACGTAGCCGATCTTCTTCAGATGCTTGTCGCCGAAATCCTCCATGCCTTCGCAGACATCCTGCCCGCCGGCATTGCGGAAGAAGCTTGTGGCGATGTCGCATTCCTCCAGGCACCAGACCACCAGGCCCGAGCAGCCGAGCGAGCGCAGCAGATTGCGCGCCTCGCCGAAGAGAATGCGGCCGAGGCCGAGACCTTGATATTCGGGACGGAAGTAAATCTCGTAGACCTCCCCCTCCTGGGGAAGCGCGCGCGCCCGGTTCAAGCCCATGGTGGCATAGCCGGCAATCACGCCGGCCACCTCGACCACCAGGAGCGTCGCCGGTCCGCGCGTCGCCTTGCGCCACCAGCTTTCATTGCGGCGGTCGACCATGCGGATCAACGGGATATGCGGAATGAGCCCGCCATAGGCCTGCATCCAGGCACTGCGGTGAACCTCGGCAATCGCCGAAGCGTCCTGCGGCTCTGCCGGCCGCACCTCGATCGAAAGTGTCTTCATGACGCCGTACTCACCGCTTTCGGACACGGATTGAGCCAGCCGGCACATCATGGCCGGCGCACGCCATGAGGTTAACGCAAAGTTAACCAGCCCGGCAAGCGGCAAAAGTCGGGAGAAAACAGCTCATCCAAAGCACAGATAGGAAGAAGGGGCCGGCCGCTCCCCTAATCTGAATGGGCGCCTGAAAGCGATGGGAAGCGATCGCCTGACCGCGTCTCCTCCCACAGAATGTGGCCATGGGCCGGAACAAAATCCGGACTTGCGCGTTTGCCCCCTGTGAGACGTGCGGCGCACACCGTCCATTGCCTGCTGATGTCAGAACCCGGTGATCGTTTCGATCCCTGTTCGATGAGAAGTTAGGGCGGCGTGCAGGCAGGTCAAGATCCACTTCACTGGACCCGGAAACGCCGTCAGATGCGCCGCCGGATCTCCTGAAACCAAAGACAGGACGCTCATTTCAGCGGGTCCGGTCATGGAGCAAGCCACATGAAGACCCTTTCTGCAGATCGTCGCATGATCAAGATCGCCATGGCGGCCCCCTATCTGGAACGTCAGGAGGAGCAGGAACTGGCGCAAGCGTGGAAGGACAATAACGACCAGAACGCCCGCAACAAGATCGCCATGGCGCATATGCGCCTGGTGATTTCCATGGCTGCGAAGTTCCGTCATTTCGGCCTGCCGATGAGCGACCTGGTCCAGGAAGGGCATATTGGCCTTCTCGAAGCCGCCGCCCGCTTCGAGCCGAGCCGCGACGTGCGCTTCTCCACCTACGCCACCTGGTGGATCCGCGCCTCGATGCAGGATTACGTCCTGCGCAACTGGTCCATCGTGCGTGGCGGCACCAGCTCGGCGCAGAAGGCGCTGTTCTTCAATCTGCGCCGGCTGCGCGCCAAGCTTGCTCAGGGCGACCGGCAGCTGACGGCCCGCGCCGTGCATGAGGAAATCGCCGCGGCACTCGGCGTCAGCCTGGCCGACGTCCAGACCATGGATGCCCGCCTGTCCAGCAGCGACACCTCGCTGCAGGCGCCGATTTCCGCCGGCGACGCGGATGGTGGCGAGCGCCTCGACCTCCTCGCCTGCGCCGCACCGCTCCCCGACGAGCAGGTCTCCGACATGATCGACCAGGAACGCCGCCGGACCTGGCTCGGCCATGCGCTGAAGCAGCTGAACGAGCGCGAGATGAAGATCATCCGTGCGCGCCGCCTGACGGACGAGAGCGCGACGCTGGAAGAGCTCGGCGTGGATCTCGGTATTTCCAAGGAGCGCGTCCGTCAGATCGAGACCCGCGCCATGGAGAAGCTCAAGGCAGCGCTGGTTGCCCAGGCACCGATGACGGCACTGACCTCGATGTAAAAAGCCAGCCTGGAAGGGCGGCGAAACATCCGATTTGATGAGAGGGGTCGCTTTGGCGGCCCTTCTTTGCGTTAGGCCAGACTTCGAGACGCGGCACCGTAAATGTATCGGCTGCGCCGTCGGACTATCGGCAGGGCCCCTTGAAAAACCTTGTCGCCGGGCCGCGCTCGTGGTCTAATCCGCAATCTCATAGCGTACCGCATATTCGTGAACATTCCTTGAAGACGGCATGCCGCAGGGCAGCCGATTGGCGTGGAGGTGAAATATGACGGTTCATGGCTTGTCCCTGCCGCTGGAGAAGGGCCGTGACAGCAGGTTGAAACTGGCTGTCATCGGGCGGGGTTTCTCGGGCATGATGATGGCGATCGCGCTGTTGCGCACGCTGTCCCAGCCCTTCCAGCTCTGCCTGTTCGATCCCAAGCCGACGGTCAGCGGCGGTCAGGCGCTGGCGACGAAGCGATCCACGGAGATCCTCAACAGCCGCGCGCGCGACCTCTCGGTCTCGATCGGCGATCCCAAGGACTTCACCCGCTGGCTCCAGGCCAATGCCGCCTTCCGCGATGCGGTTTCCGCCGCCATTCCCGGCTTCGGCCAGATTTTCGTGCCGAAATCCACCTTCAGCGACTATGTCTATCAGCGTTTTTCCGAGGCACTGGCGCAGCGCACCGATGTCGCGGTGCGCATGTCGAACGACGATGTGACCGGGCTGGAGCGGCTGGACAGCGGCTTCCTCCTGCGCTCAGAGGAGGGTGGGACGGAGCATTTCGACGAGGTGATCCTGGCCACCGGCTACGGCATTTCCGGGCCGAACAATCCTGGCGGTTTCGAAAACCGGCTGCCCGCACTGCCCTCCGAGAGCTGTCAGCATATCGTGGTGATGGGCAGCGGTCTGCGCGCCGTCGACCAAGTCATGCAGTTGCGCGACGGCGGCTTTGCCGGGCACATCACGCTTTTGTCGCGCCGGGGTTTTCTGCCCCAGCCGCATACGCGCCTTCCCGCCGATGCCACCTTCCCCACACAGCCTATGCCCTCCTCGCTGCGCGAGATCCTGCGCTATGTCCGGCAGGCCTGCGCGGAAGCGGAGGAGAACGGCTGGAGCTGGCAGGCGGCCATGAACGGGCTGCGCAAGCGCGCCCGCGCGCTCTGGTCCTCCCTGCCGCCCAGCGAGAAGCGCCAGTTCAACCGGCATCTGCGCGCCATCTACGATGCCCACCGCAACCGGCTTCCCGCCGATGTCCATGCCCGTCTCGAGCGGGAACTGTCGGGCGGCAATACCCGGCTTCTGAAAGCCACCGCAATCATGCGCGTGCCGGGCGGCCTGCAGCTTCGTCGCGCCGGCACGAGCGCGCCGGAAGTCTTCGCCGCAGACGAGGTGATCGACTGCCGCTGCCTCGCGCCCAATCTCGACAGCCCGCTGATGAAGCGCCTGCTCGCCTCGGGACTGGCCGTGCCGGACGAGCTCGCGCTCGGCCTCTCTGTCAATCCGGCAGGCGAGCTGCTCGACGATCAAGGCCGCGTACAAGGCCTGTTCGCCATCGGCCCGCTAGGCCTCGGCTCGCTGCCGGATATCGATCTCGTGCCCGAGATCGTCAACCAGACCTATGCCGCCGCCGAACGTCTGGAACACCGCACCCGGCCCCAGCGCCGCGCCGGCTGAGCCGCGCCGCGGTCTTCCGGCCCGCGGGCGGCCTCAACGCGGCATCCGGGCCACCGCTTGGATGCATAAGCACGGCCTGACGGTCGATCGGACATCGGCCCGGCTTTGCGCCACGCGCGTGACCTCGCGCCAGCGGGTCTCTGAGATTCCGTCCGCTCTCCCCGATCCTTCTGCGCCGCCGCCACAGGGCGCAGGCAGCGCCCCTGCCCGATTGAACCCGCATCCTGGCTGCACAAGCGCCTGCGCCATTGACAAGAATGGCGAGCGCGCCAAAACTGCTGCGCGAACAAGGCGCTGGGTTGAGGACCCGGTGTGGGATGACGACGGGGCAGATCCGCGGCCGGCGCCAAGATGAAGAGGATCCCTCAAGAGAATCAGGGAGAATTGCAGGCATCCGCGCGCCCGCCGGTCGAGGTCATGGATGTGCGAACCCGCCACGGGCGCGTGAGGCCAGACCGAAAGCATCGGACCGCAGAGCGGAAACCGGTTTCCGGCAAAATAGGATGCGAAAACAAAATTCTAGAGCATCGGACGGGAAGCGCGACGCGCTTCTCGAGCCGATGCAAAAGCAAAAACGGGAAGCGCAGGACTGACACAATCTCAGCCAGATGCTTCAAAGGGTCGGGAGAGGACCACCGCCATGCCGTCCAGCATCACCGCTGCCATTGCGCGCGCCGAAACCTTGGCCGGCCGGCGGCTTTACACAAGACGCATGCCCATCCTCCGCTCCCTGTGGAACCGCCTCTGCCTGCCGCTGCTGATGGTCTGCCTGCTGATGACCGCAGCCCTGGTGCCGGCCCGCGCCGCCGAGCCCGACCGTCAGCCAGTACTGACCGAAAACGCCGATTATTTCGGCTTCGACCTGCGCACCGAACAGAACGTCACCTTGAAGGCCTGCGGCGAAATCTGCGCCGGCGACAAGGCCTGCCGGGCCTTTACCTATAATCCCAAGGCGAAATGGTGCTTCCTCAAGTCGGACTATGACACGCTCAACGACTTTCCCGGCGCCGTGGCCGGCCGCATGGTGGACAAGCGGCAGAAGGAGATCGATCTCGGCGCGCCGGCGGCCCTGCCCTTCCTCGACGCGGCGACGCTGGCCGAAGCGCGCCGGCTGAAGCGGGCCGCCGCCCTGCCGGAGGAGCTGAAGGGCGAGGGGCTGAACGCGCTGGTCGCCGCCGCGCGCAGGCAGGCGGATGCAGGCAATGCGGCGGAAGCGCTGCGGCTGGCAGCCGGCGCGGTCGGCATCCAGCCGGAGGATGGCGCGCTCTGGCTGCAGGCCGCACGCTACGCCCTGCGCATCACCGACAATGCCGAGCTGCAGCGCCAGGGCCTGCTTTCGGCCATCAATGCCTATGAGCTTTCGCGCACCAGCCGCACCCGCGCGGCCGCATTGGCGGGCCTGGCCGAAAGCCTGAAGGCCACCGGCAGCCCGCGACCGGCGCTGAACGCCTATAAGGCGAGCCTTGCGCTCGCCGACAGCAAGGCGGTGCGCAGCGCCTATGACGCCCTGCGCGCCACGGATGGCTTCCGCGTGGTGGAACATACGATCGATTCCGACAGCGCCACACCCCGAGCCTGCGTCCAGGTCTCCGAGCCCCTGGTCAAGGCCTTCGACTACCAGCCCTATGTGTTGCTGAACGGCCAGACGCCGCAGGCCATGGAGGCGAAGGATCAGCAGATCTGCGTGGAAGGCCTCGTTCATGGCGAGCGCTATGCCCTGACCTTGCGCAAGGGCCTGCCCTCTTCCGTCGATGAGCCCCTTGCCGCCGACGTCAATCTCGATCTCTATATTCGCGACCGCACCGCCCAGGTGCGCTTCACCGGCGAGAACTTCGTCCTGCCCTCGACCATGCGCCGCGGCCTGCCGCTCGTCTCGGTCAACACCCCGAGCGCGTCCCTGAAGCTCTATCGCATCGGCGAGCGCAACATTGCCGGGCTGATGGCCAATTCGCAGTTCCTGACCCAACTCAGCGGCTATACCGCCGACCGGATCTCGGAGGAGAGCGGCGCGCTTGTCTGGCAGGGCACGGTGGAGATCGCCAGCGACCTCAACAAGGAGGTGATCACCAGCATCCCGATCGACGAGGCGCTGCCGAAGCGTCAGCCGGGCGTCTATGTGATGACGGCGGCCTCCACCCTCGGCGTGGCCAACGAATGGGACAGCCGCGCCACCCAATGGTTCGTCATTTCCGATATCGGCCTGTCGACCTTCACCGGCACGGATGGCCTCACCGTTTTCGCCCGGGCGCTCTCCACTGCAACGCCGATGGAGGGCGTGAGCCTGCAGCTGCTCGCCCGCAACAATGAGGTTCTGGCGACAGCCAGGACGGATGCGACGGGCCGGGCGCGGTTCGATGCCGGGCTTTCGCGCGGCATGGCGGGGCTCGCCCCGGCAGTGATCACGGCTGCGACGGATTCGGGCGATTACGTCTTCCTCGACATGACCCGCGCCGGCTTCGACCTGTCGGACCGGGGCGTGACCGGCCGGCCTGCGCCGGGCGCCATCGACCTCTTCGCCTATACCGAGCGTGGCATCTACCGCACAGGCGAGACGGTGCATGCCGCAGCGCTTGCCCGCAACGAGCGGGCCGAGGCACTCGATGGGCTGCCGCTGACCTTCGTCTTCCTGCGCCCGGATGGCGTGGAGGATCAGCGCATGGTCGCCACCGCGCCGAAGCTCGGCGGCTATGCCGTGGATCTGGCGCTGCAGGACAATGCCATGCGCGGGCGCTGGACCCTGCAGATCTTCACCGACCCCAAGGGCAAGCCGCTTAGCGAACAGAGCTTCCTGGTCGATGATTTCGTCCCCGACCGCATCACCTTCGACATGACCAGTGCCGCGGACCGGCTCGTTCCGGGAACGCCGGCCGAGATCGACGTTAACGGCCGCTTCCTCTATGGCGCCCCGGCCGCCGGCCTGGCGCTGGAAGGCGAGGTTCTGGTCAAGCCGGTGCGCAGCGATCCCGCCCATCCCGGCTACCAGTTCGGCCTGGCGGATGAGGAAGCCGGCGAGGACCTGCGCATCCCGCTGGAAAACCTGCCGCCGCTCGATGCCGACGGCAAGGCGCGCTTTGCCGTGACGCTGGGCGATATGCCCTCGACCACGCGCCGGCTGGAGGCACATCTGGCCGTGCGCCTGCAGGAAAGCGGCGGCCGGGCGGTGGAGCGCACGCTGACCCTGCCGATATCAGATCAACGCGCCGCCATCGGCATCAAGCCGGAGTTCACCGGCGATGTCAGGGAAGGCGGCACGGCCGGCTTCCAGGTTCTGGCGCTGGATGAGAACGGCAAGGCAGCGGCGAAGGCGGGCCTTTCCTGGAAGCTGATCGCGGTCGAGCGGCGCTATCAATGGTATCGCCAGGGGGATTCCTGGGGCTATGAGCCCGTGATCTCCACGCGCCAGGTCGCCGATGGCCGGCTGGACGTGACGCCCGAAGGTGGGCGCATTACGGCGCCCGTCGGCTGGGGCCGTTACAGGCTCGAGGTGGAGGACAAGGTCGGCGGCACCGCCTCCAGCGTCGAATTCGATGCCGGCTTCTATGTCGCCGCGAGCTCGACAGAGACGCCGGATGCGCTGGAAATCGCGCTCGACAAGCCGCTCTACCGGCTGGGCGAAACGGCGAAGCTCAAGATCTCCCCGCGCTTTGCCGGCAAGGCGCTGGTCACCATTGGCTCGGAAAGCCTTGTTGCAACTTACGAGGCCGATGTTCCCGCCGGCGGCACGGTGGTGGACATTCCCGTGACACAAGCCTTCGGCGCCGGCGCCTATGTCACCGCCACGCTGTTTCGCCCCGGCGAGGCGCAGGAAAGCCGCATGCCGATGCGTGCCATCGGCATCGCCTGGGCCGGCGTCGATCCTGAAGCGCGCAAGCTCGCGCTGACGCTCGACCTGCCGGAAAAGACGCGGCCGCGCCAGCCGCTCGCCATTCCGGTCGCGCTGTCCGGCCTTGCCGCCGGCGAGGAGGCCTATGTCATGGTCGCCGCCGTCGATGTCGGCATTCTCAATCTCACGCGCTATCCCACACCTGATCCCGACGGCTGGTATTTCGGCCAGCGCCGGCTGGGCCTGGAGCTGCGCGATCTCTATGGCAAGCTGATCGATGGCTCGCTCGGTGCGCTGGGGCGCCTGCGCACCGGCGGCGATGGCGGACAAGTGGCGCTCCAGGGCAATCCGCCGACGGAAAAACTCGTCGCCTTCTTCTCCGGCCCCGTGCGGCTGGACGATGCGGGCCGCGCCACGGTCAGCTTCGACATTCCGCAGTTCAACGGCACCGCGCGGATCATGGCGGTGGCCTGGACCAGGCAAGGCGTCGGCCATGCCGAGAGGGACGTGGTGATCCGCGATCCCCTCGTCGTCACCGCCAGCAGCCCGCGCGTTCTGGCGCCCGGAGACCAGTCGCAATTGCGGCTGGATCTCGCCAACACCGATGCGGCGGCGACACAGGTGCGGCTCGCCATCACCACCAACGACGCGGTGAAGGTCGGCACCGACCGGCTGGCCGCCCCTCTGCCGATCCCACAGAACGGCCGCATCAGCGTCAACCTGCCGCTGTCGGGCGCTGCCATTGGCGAAGGCCGGATTACCATTGCCGCGGAACTTGCCGACGGCACCCGGCTCGACCAGCTCGTGACCCTGCCCGTGCGCGGCGCGGCCATGCCGGTCACCACCCATTTGCCGGTGGAGCTGAAGCCCGGCGAGAGCCTGACCGTCGATTCCGGTCTTCTGGCAGAAAGCCGGCTGGATGGCGCCGCTGTCAGCCTGAGCGTCGCCCGCAGCGCCGCCCTCGACATTCCCGCTCTGCTGATGATGCTCGACCGCTACCCCTATGGATGCGCCGAACAGACCACCAGCCGGGCGCTGCCGCTGCTCTATCTAAGCGAGCTGACCGGCCGGGCCGGCCTGCCGGCGGATCCCGATGCCTCCGCGCGGGTGAAAGGCGCGATCGAGCGGGTTCTCTCCTATCAGTCCTCGGCCGGCAGCTTCGGCCTGTGGAGCCCCGGCTCCGGCGATCTCTGGCTCGACGCCTATGTCAGCGATTTCCTGACGCGGGCGCGGGAGAAGGATCTGGCCGTGCCCGATACCGCCATGCGTCTGGCGCTGGACAATCTCCAGAACGCGCTGGCCTATGACAGCGAGATCGGCACGCGCGGCAACGAGGTGGCCTATGCGCTCTATGTGCTGGCGCGCAACCGCAAGGCCTCGATCTCCGATCTGCGCTATTATGCCGATACGAAGCTCGCCGATTTCAAGACGCCGCTCGCCAAGGCGCATCTGGCGGCCGCCCTGTCGCTCTATGGCGATCAGGCCAGGGCCGACAGCCTGTTTCTGGATGCGCAAGCAGCTGCGACCGCGCCTGACGTCGCCGATCTCGACCGGGGCGATTACGGCTCGGCCCTGCGAGACGATGCCGCCGTGCTGACGCTGGCGGCGGAAAGCCGTCCTGTGGCGAAGATCCTGCCTGTGATGGCGCACGAGGTGGAACGGCAGGCGGCGGCGAAGACGCTCACCAGCACCCAGGAGCAGATGTGGCTGCTGCTCGCCGCCCGCGCCATTGACAAGGGCGACAGCGGCATTCGTCTGACAGTGGATGGTGCCGCCCGGCAGGGACCCTTCTCCACCCGCAGGAGCGGCGAGGAGATCCTGGCCGCACCGGTAACGATTGCCAATAGGGGCAGCGATCCGGTGACCGCGACGGTCACCACGCTGGCCGCCCCGGCCTTTCCGCTGCCCGCCGGCGGCAATGGCTTCGCGCTCAGCCGCGCCTATTACCGGCTCGACGGCACCGAGGCGAACATCTCCGATGCTAGGCAGAACGAGCGCTTCGTCGTGGTGCTGACGGTGCAGCAGGACAATCCCTGGCCGGCCCGGGTGATCCTGACCGATCTCCTGCCCGGCGGCTTCGAGATCGACAATCCAAGCCTGGTGGATAGCGCCAGGCTGGCGAATTTCGACTGGATCGACGCGGTGGAGCCCGCTCATGCCGAATTCCGCAACGACCGCTTCGTCGCCGCCTTCGACCGGCAGCAGGGCGAGGCGGGCAGCTATTCGGTGGCCTATGTCGTGCGCGCGGTTACGCCGGGCACCTATGAACAGCCGGCCGCTCAGGTGGAAGACATGTACCGGCCGCAATTTTCGGCCCGCACCGCCGGCGGCCGGATGACGGTCTCCTCCGCGCCGTGAACGTATCAGTGCATCCGCCCGAGGAGCAAGAAGCCCGGGAGCAGGAGGCCCGGCCTCCCGCCAGGCGCCGGCTCAGGCGGCTGGGCTGGGTGGGCTGCGGCCTTGTCGCCGGGCTGGCTTTGCTCGCCATCGGGCTCGATGCCGCTGACCGTGCCTTTCCGCCGCCTTTGGCTGGCGCCATGACCGTCTCGGCAGAGATCCTCGACCGGGACGGCCGGCTGCTGCGCGCCTTCGCCACGCCGGAGGGGCATATGCGGCTCAAAACCGCCGCGGGAGATGTCGATCCGCAATTCACCCGCATGCTGATCGCCTATGAGGACCAGCGCTTCCTCCACCATCCCGGCATCGATCCGGTGGCGCTCGCCCGCGCGGCGGGCCAGTTTCTCATGCATGGCCGCATCGTCTCGGGCGCATCCACCCTCTCAATGCAGCTCGCCCGGCTGATCGAGCCGCGCGAGAACCGCTCTCTGACGGCCAAGCTGCGCCAGATCGCGCGTGCCTTTCAGATCGAGCGCCGGCTGACAAAGGCCGAGATCCTCGATCTCTACCTTACCCATGCGCCCTATGGCGGCAATCTCGAAGGCGTGCGGGCGGCGAGCCTCGCCTATTTCGGCAAGGAGCCGCGCCGGCTGACGACGGCGCAGGCTGCGTTGCTGGTCGCCCTGCCGCAATTGCCGGAGCACCGCCGGCCGGACCGCCACCCCCAGGCCGCCGAGGCCGCGCGCGCCCGCGTGCTCGCGCGCCTCGCCGTCGGCCGGCTGATCGGCGCGGGCGAGGCCGAGCGCGCCGGGCTGGAGCCGGTGCCAGTCAGACGCACGGACCTGCCGGCGCTGGCCCCGCATGTGGCCGAAGCCGCGCGGCGCAAGGGGCCGCTTGCCGAGCGCACGCCGACCACGCTCGACCGCGACCGCCAGAGCGCGCTGGAAGAGGTGGCGCGCACGGCCGCCGCACGGCTCGATCCGCAGGTCTCGCTGGCCCTGATGCTGGCGGATGCGCAGACCGGCGCCATCCTGGCCGAGGTCGGCTCAGCCGATTTCACCGACCGGGCGCGACGCGGCTTCGTCGACATGACGCGCGTGCCGCGCTCGCCCGGCTCTACGCTCAAGCCCTTCATCTATGGCCTCGCCTTTGAGGAGGGGCTGATCGCGCAGGAGACGCTGATCGAGGACCGGCCGGCCGATTTCTTCGGCTACCGGCCCCGCAATTTCGACATGAGCTATCAGGGCGACGTGACGATCCGCCAAGCGCTGCAACTGTCCCTGAACGTGCCGGCCGTACGTCTCCTGGATGCGGTCGGCCCGAGCCGGCTGATCGTGCGGTTTCGCCGGGCCGGCGTGACGGTGGAGCTGCCGAAGGGCGCGCCGCCGGGGCTGGCGATCGGCCTTGGCGGCCTCGGCATCAGCCTGCGCGATCTGGTCCAGCTCTATGCCGCGCTCGCGCGGCGCGGCGCGCCGGTGACGCTCGGAAACGGCGTGGACCGGCAGCCCGCGCAGGAAGAGGCCGCGCCGCTGCTCGATCCGGCCGCCAGCTGGCAGGTGGCCGATATTCTCTCCGGCGTGCTGCCGCCGCAGGGCAGCGCCCGGCGCGTGCTCGCCTACAAGACCGGCACCAGCTACGGTTACCGCGATGCCTGGTCGGTGGGCTTTGACGGACGCTATGTGCTGGGGGTCTGGGTGGGCCGCGCCGACAATGGCGCCGTGCCCGCCATCAGCGGCTATGCCACCGCCGCGCCGATCCTGTTCGAGGCCTTCGCCCGTTCGGGGCTGGCCAGCGTTCCCCTGCCCCGGCCGCCCACCGGCGCCCGGCGGCTTGCGCCCGCCGACCTGCCGGCGGCGCTGCGCCGCTTCACGGCCGATCAGCAGGGCCTGGCCGCGCTGTCACGCCGGCCGGCAGACCCAGCCCCGCGCATCGTCTATCCGCCCGATGGCGCGCGCGTGGATCTCGGCAGTGGTGAAGACGGGGGCGAAATCGAAAGCGAAACCGCCGCCGAAGGCGGTCTCGAGCCGTTGACGCTGAAGCTGCAGGGCGGGCGGGCGCCGTTCCGCTGGCTCGCCAATGGCCGGCCGATGGCCGAGCCGAGCCTGCGGCGCGTGAGCCAATGGCAGCCGGACGGGCTTGGCTTTTCGACGCTGACCGTCATCGACGCCGCCGGCCGCGCGGCCAGCGTGCGGGTCTTCCTGCAGAAGGGCGATATGGATCAGGCTTTGCCGCAAGCGGGATCAGGGCCGCAAGCGCGATCAGGGCCGTGAGCGCGATCAGGAACTCTCGTCCAGCGCCATCAGGGTGCGGCGCAGAAGCTCGCTTTCCTCGTGCACGCCATGGCGATAAAGCGTCAGCACCAGCGCGGCCACCGGGTTCATGGCATCGCTTTCAAGGCCTCGGGCCGCTCGTGCATTGTCATAGACGCGCTGGCACAAATCCACATGTTCCGGAAGCATCGGCTCGTTACGCCACGGCATGGTTCGGTCCCCATCGAGAGATCGTCGAAATCGTCAGGTGCTGAACAAGCAAGCAGCGCCTCCTGTTCCATACAGCACCAGGGATCTCCAATCCTCCCCCCGAAATATTCATGAACATCCATAGTAATCCCCCCTCCTCCACCAGAAAGCTTTCTCCACAACTTTTGCGCGGACAAGGAGAAAAAGATCACGCGGGAGATTCTGTTCGTCAATAGGCGGATTGTTGCCTTGCTATACCGCTTGTACCGACGATTGCCGATGCCGGGAAAGCCCCTCAGCTTGACCACAAGGGTGCATGACCATGCGCAGCCCCTGTCTTCCTCGCCCGGGCCGAGGCGCGTGGGCGGGCCGACGAGACACGCCGCCAAGCCAGAGCATCGGACCGAAAATGGGAACCGGTCTCGGCGAAATTTGTTGAAAAAACAAAGAGCTAAAGCATCAGACTGCGGATGATGTTCAGTCCGATGCTCTTCGTCTGCCGCTGTCCTCAAACCGCAAGGCTGAAGCGACCGCTCGTCTGACGGCGAAAGCTGTCGAACAGGGTTGCGACCACCCTGACCAGCGGCTTTCCCGTCTCCGTTATCCACAGGCGGCGGCCCTCGACCGTCACCAGCCCGTCACGCACCATTGGCCGGATCAGGGCGAGCTCGTCGCTGAAGTCCTTCTGCGGGGCGATCAGATCGAGATCGACGGCGAACTGGCACATCAACGCCTCGATGATCCGCCCGCGCAACCGATCCTCCTCGCTCACCCGGCAGCCGCGAATGCCCGCGAGAAGCCCTTCCTGCGCGATGCGAACATAGCGCGTGGTGTCGGGCTCGTTCTGCACGAAGCCATCGGGCAGATGGGAGATGGCCGACGCGCCGAAGCCGATCAGCACCGCGCAGTCATCATCGGTATAGCCCTGGAAATTGCGGTGAAGCCGCCCGGTGGCCTGGGCGGCCAGCAGCGCATCGCCCGGCAGCGCATAGTGATCGATGCCGACAGGGGCATAGCCTGATTGCATCAGCGCCTCGGCCACCGTCGCGGCCTGTTCGACACGGTCGTCAGGTCCTGGCAGGCTGACGGCGCTGATCCGCTTCTGGTTGGCGCGCCGGTGCGGCATATGCGCATAGCCATAGCAGGCCACGCGGGCCGGGCGGAGCGCTGCGACCTTGGCGCAGGTCCGCCGCAAGGACTTTACCGTCTGCAGCGGCAGTCCATAGATCAGATCGACATTGATCGCGTCGATGCCGGCCTGCCTTAGGGCGGCGAAGGCGGCCACCACCTGCTCCTCCGGCTGGATCCGGCCGATGGCCGCCTGCACCAGGGGATCGGTGTCCTGCACGCCGAGGCTGACGCGGTTGACCCCGAGCGCAGCCAGGGCTGCGGCAAGCGGTGCATCCACCAGCCGGGGATCGAGCTCGATCGCGTGCTCGGCATCGGGCAAGATCTCGAAATAGCGCGCAAGAACCGCCATGACCGAGGCCAGCCCCTCCGCGCCGAGGCTGGAGGGCGTGCCGCCGCCCCAGTGGATGCGGCCGACCTTGAGCCTGCGGCGGGCGGAAGCCGCCACGGTGCCGATCTCGGCCTCTAAGGCGGCGCGGTAGCTGTCGATCACGCTGTCGCGGCGATAGGCCTTGGCGTGGCAGCCGCAATAGTGGCAGAGGTCACGGCAATAGGGCACGTGCAGATAGACCGAGACCGGCCGGTCGCCATCGACCCGCCGCAGCCACCGTTCCTGCTCGGTGGCGCCCACCGTCACGGAGAACTCCGCGGCGGTGGGGTAGGATGTATAGCGCGGCACCGGCATGGCCGCGTAGCGCCTGAGCAGATCCTCTGCCTCGCCCATCAGCGTGCTCCCCGGGGTGCGGACTTCACCTGCGCGCGCTGCAGGGCCTTGTCGTCCGCGGTTTCCGGCAGGGCCGAGGCCAGATTGTCCTCGCGCATTTCAAACCACATGGCGTTGAGGATGGCGAAGGCGCAGGCAAGGCCCAGGCCGAGGATCCAGGAAAAATACCACATAGGAACATCTCCTCCGTCAGGGTTCAGTAAGCGTTCGGGTTGCGGCCGATCGAGGCCGGCGTGACCGGGCCGCGCATCACGCGATAGACCCAGGCGGTGTAGGCCAGCACGATCGGCAGGAAGATCAGCGTGGAGACCAGCATGATGAACAGCGTCATATGGCTGGACGAGGCGTCCCACACCGTCAGGCTGACCGCCGGATCGAGCGAGGACGGCAGCAGGAAGGGGAAGAGCGACAGGCCCGCCGTGGCGATGATGCCGGTGATGGCCAGCGTGGTGGCGGCGAGCCCCACCAGGGCGGAGCGGCCGAGGGTGAGCGTCGCCACCAGCAAGCCGCCAAGGCCCAGAACCGGCGCCGCGATCATCCAGGGATGGGCGGCATAGTTGGCCATCCAGCCGCCAGCGGCAAGCGTCACGGTCTTGTTCAGCGGGTTGGACGGCCCGAAGACATCCTGAACGCTGGTGACAACATAGCCCGGCAGCAGGAAGGCCACCCAGAGGCCTGCCAGCAGGAAGAGCACGAAACCGGCGGCAGCCGCCATCCGGCCATAGGCGCCGGCACGCTCGGCCACCGGCCCCTCGGTGCGCAGCGCGATGACGGCAGCGCCATGGGCCACCAGCATGGCGACGCTGACGAGGCCGGAGACGAGCGCGAAGGGGCGCAGGAGGCCGAAGAAGGTCCCCTCATAAGAAGGCCGCAGCGTGCCGTCGAGGCCGAAGGGCACGCCGAGCAGCACATTGCCGACCGCCACGCCGAAGATCAGCGCCGGCACGAAGCCGCCGATGAACAGCGCCCAGTCCCAGAGAGCGCGCCAGCGCGGATCGGCGATCTTGCCGCGAAACTTGAAGCCGACGGGACGCAGGATCAAGGCGAGCAGGATGGTGATCATCGCCAGGTAGAAGCCGGAGAAGGAGACGGCATAGAGCGCCGGCCAGGCGGCGAAGATCGCGCCGCCGCCGAGGATCAGCCAGACCTGATTGCCCTCCCAGGTCGGGCCGACGAGATTGATCAGCGTGCGCCGCTCCTCGTCCGTGCGGGCGGCGAAGGGCAGGAGCGCGCCGATACCGAGATCGAAGCCGTCCATGATGGCAAAACCGATCAGGAGCACGCCGAGCAGAAGCCACCAGACGAGGCGGAGCGTTTCATAGTCGAGAGGAAGTTGGGTCATGACGAGACCTTTCAGCGGGACGGGTCAGCGGGACGGGTTCGCGGCGGCGGCTTCGGGAAACCGGCTGGATCCCTGAAGGCCCTCGAGCAGGGTGTAGCTGGCCGGCCCGGCCTTGATGGTCTTGACCATCAGATAGACCATGACGCCAAGCAGCGCGGTATAGAGCGTGACGAAGAAGCCGAGGCTGATCGCCAGATCGACGACCGACAGGCCGGAGGCGGCGTAGAAGGTCGGCAGGACGCCCTCGATCGCCCAGGGCTGCCGGCCATATTCGGCCACGAGCCAGCCGCTTTCGATCGCGATCCACGGAACCGGCAGGCTGAAGAAGGCGAGTTTGAGGAAGGCGGGGGTCTGGCGCAGACGGTGCAGCGTCGAGAGCACGAGGGCGAGCGCGAAGAAACCGATCATATAGAGGCCCATGGCCACCATGATGCGGAAGCTCCAGAACAGCACAGCCACATCAGGCACGGTATCGAGCGCGGCCTTGCGGATCTCTTCGGGAGTCGCATTCTGGACGTCGTCGCGATAGCGCTTGAGCAGCAAACCATAGCCGAGGTCCTTCCAGTTGGCGGCGAAGGCTTCGCGCGCGGCCTGGTTCTTTGGGTCGGCCTTGATCGCCTCGAGATCGGCGGCGGCCTGCATGCCGGAGCGGATCCGGGTCTCGGCATGCTCCACCAGCGGGCGGATGCCGGGCACTTCGGTGTTGAGCGAGCGGGTGGTGATCAGGCCGAGGATCCAGGGGATCTTCACCTCATAGGCGTTGCCGTCCTTGCCCGGCAGGGCGAAGAGCGTGAGACCTGCCGGCGCCGGCTCGGTTTCCCACATGGCCTCCACGGCGGCGATCTTCATCCTCTGATGCTCGGTGGCGACATAGCCGCTTTCGTCCCCCAGCACCACGACCGACAGCGCCGAGGCCAGGCCGAAGCTGGCGGCCACCGCCATGGAGCGCTTGGCCAGATCCACATGCCGGCCACGCAGGAGATAGAAGGCACTGATGGCCATGACGAACATGGCGCCGGTGGTGTAGCCGGCCGAGACGGTATGGACGAACTTGGCCTGGGCGACCGGATTGAAGATCACCTCAGCGAAATTGGTCACCTCCATCCGCATCGTATCGGGATTGAAGCGGGCGCCGACGGGGTTTTGCATCCAGCCATTGGCGACGAGAATCCACAGCGCGGAGAAGTTGGCGCCGAAAGCGGTGAGCCAGGTGACGATCAGATGGCCGACCTTCGACAGCCGGTCCCAGCCGAAGAAGAACAGGCCGATGAAGGTGGCCTCCAGAAAGAAGGCCATCAGGCCCTCGATCGCCAGCGGCGCGCCGAACACGTCGCCGACATAATGGCTGTAATAGCTCCAGTTCATGCCGAACTGGAATTCCATGACGATGCCGGTGGCCACGCCCATGGCGAAATTAATGCCGAAGAGCGTGCCCCAGAACAGCGTCATGCGCCGCCAGACCGGCCGGCCGGTCATCACATAGACGCTTTCCATGATCGCCATCATGAAGGAGAGGCCCAGCGTCAGGGGCACGAAGAGGAAGTGGTAAAGCGCTGTCGCGGCGAATTGCAGCCGCGCCAGGTCCACGACGGTGAAATCGATCATTGCGCGATTCCTGTTGTTCGAGGCCGGCCGAAACGCCGGATCGTTGCGAAGGCTAGGCGCACCTTCGCGGTCGCGCATTGATTTCGATCAATGCCCCCCAACGGGGGATCGGCGACAAGACAGGCATGCTTTGGCTCCAGGCCCTCTCCGGGTGTTCCCGCCCTATTCCCGGAGCCAAACCCGAAGCGGAGCCCTGCCATGTCGAAGTCCCCATCCGCCGCCGATCGCGCCGCCCGACGCCAGCAGCTGAAAAAGCTGGCGCGCCCGGGCGGTTGGGCGCTGCACGCCGCGCTGATCCTGCCGCTGGTCGCAGGGCTGCTGCTCGTGGTGCAGGCGACATTGCTGGCCCATGTGCTCGACCGGGCGATCGCGGGAAGCGTCTCGGCCGATGTCCTGGTCAGCCCGATTGCAGCCATCGGCGCGCTCATTCTGCTCAGGGCCGGCCTCGGCCTTGCCGGCGAGCGCTGCGCCACCGCCGGCGCCGAGCGCATCAAGACGCGACTGCGCGCGCTGTTGTTTTCCCGGCTGCTGGCGCGCGATGTCAGGGCGCGGGGCCAGGGCTCGGGCACGCTCGCCTCTGTCATCATCGATCAGGTGGACCATCTCGACGGCTACTTCGCCCGCTTTCTGCCGGCCAGCCTGCAGGCCACCCTTCTGCCGCTCGCCTTTGCCGTTGCTGTTTTCAGGGTCGATCTCGTCGTCGCTTTGCTCTTTCTCGTCACCGCCCCGCTCATTCCGCTGTTCATGGCGCTGGTCGGCTGGGGCGCGGAAGCGGCCGCGCGAGACCAGGCGAATGCGCTCTCGCGCCTGTCAGGCCATTTTGCGGACCGGCTGCGCGGCATCCGGACGCTGAAACTCTTCGGGCGCGAGATCAGCGAAACCGCCGCCGTCAAGAGCGCGGGCGAGGATTTGCGCCTCAGGACCCTACGAGTTCTAAGGATTGCTTTTCTTTCGTCGGCAGTATTGGAATTCTTCGCCGCGCTCGGGGTCGCCGGTGTCGCCCTTTATGTCGGATTGGGCTATCTCGGCTATCTCCCCGGCCATGCCGGCAGCCTGACTCTGGAGGAAGGGCTTTTTTGTCTCCTGATGGCGCCCGAGGTCTATCAGCCGCTGCGGCTGATGGCGGCGCATTATCACGACAAGAAAGCGGCAGAGAGCGCGCTGGCGGAAATCGCCGCGCGACTGGACGAGACGCAATTCGACGACGGCCCTCAGCATGCGCAGGCGCAGGACCGGGATGGTCCTCAGGCCGCGCGAGAGAAGCCGGGACCTTGGGAAGCCGACGCGACCGACGGGGTGGGTGCTATCGCATCCCGGGAGGAGCCTTTCGACGGGCGCGCGTTTCCCCGGCAGGCAGGCGGCCTTGAGATCGACGCGTTCACGCTTTGGACGCCCGATCGGGGCCGCCGCCTGCTCCATTCACAGGCATGGTCGCTTAAGGCCGGCGCGCAGATCGCCCTTCTGGGCGAGAGCGGCATCGGCAAGACCAGCTTCCTGCAGGCGCTCGCTGGCCTGCGCCCCTTTGACGGCACGGTGCGCCTGGGTGGCCAGCCGATCGATCAGATCGCGCCCGCGCGCCTGCGGCGGTCGATCACGCTGCTGAACCAGCGCCCCTTCTTCCTCGCCGGCACGGTGGCCGACAATCTGCGCTTCGCCGCGCCAGACGCCAGCGAGGGCGCCATGCTCGATGCGGCGCAGAAAAGCGGCCTTCTCGATGATCTCGCCCGGCTTCCGCGCGGGCTCGACACCGCCGTTGGCCCCGGCGGACAGGGGCTCTCCGGCGGTCAGGCCCAGCGCCTGGCGCTTGCCCGGGTCTTCCTCACCGATCCCGCTTTGCTGCTCCTCGATGAGCCGACCGCCCATCTCGACGGGGAGACCGAACAGCGGGTCATGGATGCGCTCATGGTCTTTGCCATGGGCCGCAGCCTCGTGATCGCCACCCACTCCCAGAACCTGGCCGCGCGCCTGCCCCGCGCTTGGCGCTTAAGCCGCTGCGGCCTCTGGCCGAGCATTGCCGGCCGCGGCCCCGGCGCCGCCATCAGCACGGAGAATGCGGCATGAGCCTCCTCGATCTGCTTTGGCCGCTCTATCGCCGGGA
Source organism: Xaviernesmea rhizosphaerae (assembly GCF_001938945.1). GTDB lineage: Bacteria > Pseudomonadota > Alphaproteobacteria > Rhizobiales > Rhizobiaceae > Xaviernesmea > Xaviernesmea rhizosphaerae. The sequence continues at coordinate 180,897 of NZ_MKIO01000024.1, read as the reverse complement.
AGCGCCGCGCCTGCTGGCGGCGCTGGGGCTCGGCCTCGTCACGCTATTTGCCGGTATCGCTCTCCTCGGCATCTCCGGCTGGTTTCTCACCGCGGCCGCGCTGAGCACGGCCGGCATGGCCTTCAATCTCTTCGGCCCCTCCTCGCTGATCCGGGGCCTGTCGCTGCTGCGCATCCTCGCGCGCTATGGCGAGCGCATCGCCGGGCATGATGCGACGCTGGCGCTTCTGGCCGCCTTGCGTGGCGATGTCTTCGCCCGGCTGCTCGCCCGTATTCCGCTCGGCCGCCTGCCGGATGAGACCGGCGCAGCCATGGCGCATGGCGATCTCGTGAGCCGGCTCACGGCCGACATCGACCAGCTCGAAAGCCTGTTCGTCGTCGGTGTCGGGCCGCTGGTCAACGGGCTGCTGGCCGCCCTGGCGCTCGGCGTGGCGCTGGCGCTCCTGCTGCCCTCGGCGCTGCTGCCGGTCCTCTTCGCCCTGGCGCTGGCCATCATCGGCGTGCCGCTGCTGCTCCTCCTCCTGGCCCGCCGCCCGGCGCGCGCGGTGGCGCGGCTTGGCGCGCTGCTGCGTGGTGCGGTGATCGAGGCGATCGAGAGCCGCGACGATCTCCGCGCCTTCGGCCGCACCGCCCTGGCGCAGACCCGCTTTGAACAGGCGGCGGCGGAGCTTGGCCGTGCGCGGCGGCGGCTGGCGCTGTCAGGCGCGCTGGCCGGCGCCGCCATGCAGGCGCTGACCGCCTGCGCCCTGCTCGCCGTGCTGCTGCTCGGCACGCGGGCGCTGTCGTCGGGCGCGATCACCGGCCCGCTGCTCGTCGGGCTGCTGCTCGGCACGCTGGCGAGCTTCGAGGCGGTGGCGGCCATTCTGCGCGGCGTCGCCCGCTTCGGACCCGCGGCCGCGGCGGCCGAGCGGCTAGCCGGCCTTCTGGACGCGCCCGCAGCCATCGTTGCGGAGCCGCATACCCTCTCCTTGCCAAATAGCCTCGACATCGCCTTTGAGGCGGTGCATTTCGCCTATGAGCCGGGCCGGCCGGCGCTTTCGGGGCTGACGCTCAAGATCGGCTGCGGCGAGCGCGTGGCGCTGACGGGTCCTTCCGGCAGCGGCAAGTCCACCCTGTTCGCCCTCATCCTGCGCCTGCACGATCCCGATGCCGGCCGCGTGCTGTTGGGCGGGATCGACCTCAAATGCGCCGATCCTGACGAGATTCACGCCGCGGTCGCGGTGCTGGAGCAGGATGCCCCCCTCTTCATGGGCAGCGTGCGCGACAATCTCCTGATCGGCAATCCGCGATGCGGGGATGCCGCGCTCTGGGCGATGCTGGAGGCAGTCCAGATGGCCGATCTCGTCGCGGCCCTGCCGGGCGGGCTGGATGCCTTCGTCGGCGAAACCGGCCACACGCTGTCGGCGGGTCAGGCACGCCGGCTCTGCCTGGCGCGCACGCTCCTGTCGCCTGCCCCCATCCTGCTCCTGGACGAGCCGACCGCCAGCCTGGACCCCACGCTCGAACAGGCAATCTTCGAGGCACTCCCGCGCCTGACCGCCGGCCGTACGCTCGTCGTGGCCACCCACGCGCCCCCGGCCATGCTGAAGGACTTCAACCGAAAACTGCATCTTTGCGCACAGGGCGCGCTCGAAATCGCCTGATCGCAAGGCTTCGAAACCCGTCAAGCCTGCCGCGCCGCACGCGTCAAAATCGCTCTTTTCACCATAGCCTTGCGGAATCCACCGCAGTGCAGCGATTTCGCCTAGGAATCGCCCCAGAGTCTGCTGTAGAGCGAAAACGTGGCAGAACGGGCGCTGCCGCCCCATTTCTCTAGGCGGCGCAGCCTTTGGAAGGAGACCGATCCAAGCGGTTTCCAGCAGCGGCCGACGCCATGACGAGAACGCGCGGCGACCCCTCGGGGACGCCCGTGAATGGCGAGACGGCGAGCGGATGGCATGACGGACGCGACGATCAGGATGACGGGCGCAACGCGCGAAAGCCGGCGACAGGGCGGCTTGATCGTGCGCGCGAGCCTGCTTGCAGGGCTGACGATGCTGGCCGGATGCCAGACGGCGCTGGAACAGGCCTATGAACCGCCGGCCGTTCAGCCCTCCTCGACACCGCAGATCGTCTCCGAGGTGCAGAAGAACGACCCCCGCGCCCAGATGGGCGCGCGCGAGCATCCGCGCATCCTGGCAAGCTATGGCGGGGAGTACAAGGACGAGAAGACGGAACGGCTGGTCGCCCGCATCACCGGCGCGCTGACGGCCGTGTCGGAAAATCCGAGCCAGTCCTATCGCATCACCATTCTCAATTCCCCGGCCATCAACGCCTTCGCCCTGCCCGGCGGCTATCTCTATGTCACGCGCGGGCTGCTGGCTTTGGCCAATGACGCCTCCGAAGTCGCCGCCGTGCTGTCGCACGAAATGGCGCATGTCACCGCCAATCACGGCATCCAGCGCCAGCAGCGCGAGGAGGCTGAGGTCATCGCCAGCCGGGTGGTTTCCGAAGTGCTTTCCAGCGACATCGCCGGCAAGGAGGCGCTGGCGCGCGGCAAGCTGCGGCTCGCCGCCTTCTCGCGCAACCAGGAGCTTCAGGCCGACCAGATCGGCGTGCGCATGCTGGGCGAGGCCGGCTATGATCCCTATGCCGCCGCCCGCTTCCTGGAAGCCATGGCCGCCTATGCCAGCTTCAATGCGGTGGACCCGGAAAACGATCAGAGCATGGACTTCCTGTCCAGCCATCCGAGCGCGCCACAGCGTGTCGATCTCGCCCGCCGGCATGCGCGCGCCTTCGGCCCGGAGGGCACGACGGGCGATCGCGGGCGCGACTATTATCTCGACGGCATCGATGGCCTGCTCTATGGCGACAGCCCGCAGGAGGGCTATGTCCGCGGCCAGACCTTCCTGCACGGCAAGCTCGGCATCCGCTTCGAGGTGCCCGAAGGCTTCCAGATCGACAACAAGGTCGAGGCCGTGCTGGCGACCGGCCCCGGCGAAGTGGCGATCCGCTTCGATGGCGTGGCCGACAGCCAGGGCCGCAGCCTGACCGATTATATCGCCTCCGGCTGGGTCACCGGTCTGGAGCCGGACACGATCCGGGCGACGCAGGTCAACGGCCTGGAGGCCGCCACCGCCCGCGCCTCGGCCGACCGCTGGGACTTCGACGTGACGGTGATCCGCATCGGCAGCCAGATCTACCGCTTCCTCACCGCCGTGCCCAAGGGCTCGGCCGCGCTGGACCCGACCGCCAAGGTGCTGCGCGCCTCCTTCCGCCGCATGACGGCCGAGGAAGCCGCCTCGCTGAAGCCGCTGCGGGTGCGCGTCTTCACCGTCAAGCAGGGCGAGACCGTACCCACGCTCGCCTCGCGCATGATGGGGACGGACCGCAAGCTGGAACTGTTCCGGATGATCAACGCCATGGGCCTGACCGCCACGGTGAAGCCGGGCGACCGCGTGAAAATCATCACCGAATAAAATTCAGCTTAAATTTCTGATATTATTGAATTTTAACGATCAAAAACGCCCGGGCGCGTGCCGATTTGGCACGCCCTGGCCCCAGGTCCCGCATCCGCGCGGAAAGGGGTGGTTAACCTTTATTTTCTATTGAAAGAGGGTGCCGAAAGGCGCGTTCGACTACTCTTGTTTTGCAGGTGCCCATGCGTCTTCCCCGAACGAATTTTCCTCATGGTCTCGACAATGCGGGCGAGGCTCAGGACGGTCAGCGCAGGAGCGTGAAGCGCATCTATGGCGCGCCGGATCCCGACAGCTACAGCGCGATCGGCGAGAATGCCGACGAGATCGCCGCCGGCCAGATCGAGGGCCGGATCGAGGCGCCGATCTGGCAGAGCAATTTTGTCATCGGCCCGAATGTGCGCTTCACCCGCACGCCGGAGAATGCCATTCCCAAGCGCCCCCGGCTGGAAGCGCCCGAGGACGGCGATGGCGACGAGATGCCGGGCGAGAGCGTGACCGCGCAGGCGCCGCAGGAGGAGGCATCGCCCTTCAGCCTGTTTGGCCAGCAGCCGAGCCTGCCCTCCGACCTGAGCTTCCTGCACGCCGCCTTCAGCCCGCCGGCCGATTCGCCGCTGCACGAGCATGCCGCCGCCCGCGGCGCGCTGGCGCTGGCGCTGCGCCTGCGTCGCGCGCTCGAGGCCGAAGAGGCCCAGAACAAGGGGCTGGTGATCGACGCCGAAGCCCATCGCACCCCGGTGACCGATGCGGCGGCCGAAGCGCCCGATCAGACGCTGAAGCCGGCGCGTGCCGATCTCGACCTGATCTGCTTCCCCGACGCCGGCGAAAGCCAGGCCACCACCGAAGGCTGGCTCAACAGCCGGCCGGCCGAGGCAACGGCGCAGGACGAGGCGACCGCCTCCATCCCGCTTCAGGACACTGCGCCTGAAACGCATGCGGCTGCGCAGCTGCAGCCGGAACAGACGCCGGAGAACGCCGCCGCACCGCTCGCCATGACCCTTCAGGCAATCCCCGAACATCCGCTGGCTGCCAAGCCTGGAACGGACCCCGCATCTGCTCCGGCAGGAACCGCGCGCGCAGCACTGGCGGCCGCCTTGCCAGACTTCCTGTTCTTCGAGGCGCTTGCCTGCAATCCCGATCTTGGCTTCGATGACCTGCCGGAGGCCGCACACGGCGCCGCCGAACCGACATCGGCCGAGCCGGCCGTCGCGCCCGAGGCGGCAGGCCCAGCCGAAGCCGCCCGCGCTTTCCCCCAGGCGGAACCGGCACAGGCTGACGCGCCGGCCCCGTCCACGGCTGAAGCGACCCACCTGCCGGCCTGGATGCGCAATCCGGTCGAGCCTGTTTCGAGCCCCGTTCTGGATGGCTCCGACGTGATCGCGCTCTACCGGGCAATCGACTGCCGCGCCAGCGCGCCGCTCTTCCCGCTGCTCTCGGCCCCGCAACCCGCACCGGCCCCTGCCGATGCCGCGTCGACCGCCGTCGATGCAGCATCGGTGGTTGCCGACGTCGCGTCGACTGCTGTCGATGCCGAGTCGACCAGTGTCGAGGCCGCCCCGGGCATCGCCGAAGCAGCGGCAGAGGCTGTTGCCGGGACGCCTGCCCCGGCCGCGCAGCCGGCTGCCCTCGCCGCCCCGGCCGAGCCCCAGGCACCGGCAGCGCGCGCCGCCGCGCCCGTCGATTTCAACCGCCTGCCCTTCTCCATTCCGCGTGCTGCGCTCTGGGCCGATAGCGGCGATGATTACGACTATCCACCGGTCGAACTGCTGCAGGAGCCGCCGGTTCAGGTGACCGCGTCCATGACGCAGGAGGCGCTGGAGCAGAGCGCTGGCCTTCTGGAAAGCGTGCTGGAGGATTTCGGCGTGCGCGGCGAGATCATCGACGTGCGCCCCGGCCCGGTCGTGACGCTTTACGAATTCGAGCCGGCGCCGGGCGTCAAATCCTCCCGCGTCATCGGCCTGTCCGACGATATCGCCCGCTCCATGTCGGCGCTTTCGGCCCGTGTCGCTGTCGTCCCCGGCCGCAACGTCATCGGCATCGAACTGCCGAACCCGGTGCGCGAGACGGTCTATTTCCGCGACATGATCGAATCCGCCAGCTATGGCGACACCAAGTTCAAGCTGGCGCTGTGCCTGGGCAAGACGATCGGCGGCGAGCCCGTGATCGCCGAACTGGCCAAGATGCCGCATCTGCTCGTGGCCGGCACCACCGGCTCGGGCAAGTCGGTCGCCATCAACACCATGATCCTCTCGCTGCTCTACCGACTGAAGCCGGAGGAGTGCCGCCTGATCATGGTCGATCCGAAGATGCTCGAACTCTCCGTCTATGACGGCATTCCGCACCTGCTCACCCCTGTCGTCACCGATCCGAAGAAGGCGGTCATGGCGCTGAAATGGGCCGTGCGGGAGATGGAGGAGCGCTACAAGAAGATGTCGCGCCTCGGCGTGCGCAACATCGACGGCTATAACAGCCGCGCAGCGCTCGCCCGCGCCAAGGGCGAGAGCGTGATGACCACGGTGCAGACCGGGTTTGACCGGGGCACCGGCGAGCCGGTCTATGAGGAGCAGGAACTCGATCTCGAGGCCATGCCCTATATCGTCATCATCGTCGACGAGATGGCCGATCTGATGATGGTGGCCGGCAAGGAGATCGAAGGCGCGATCCAGCGGCTGGCGCAGATGGCGCGTGCCGCCGGCATCCACCTGATCATGGCCACCCAGCGCCCCTCGGTCGATGTCATCACCGGCACGATCAAGGCCAACTTCCCGACCCGCATCTCCTTCCAGGTCACCTCCAAGATCGACAGCCGCACCATCCTCGGCGAACAGGGTGCCGAGCACCTGCTCGGCCAGGGCGACATGCTGCACATGATCGGCGGCGGCCGCATCGCCCGTGTCCACGGCCCCTTCGTCTCGGACGAGGAAGTGGAAAAGGTGGTGGCGCATCTGAAGCTCCAGGGTCGTCCCGATTACCTCGGCACGGTAACCGAAGATGCGGACGAGGCCGACGAGGCGCCGGAGGAAGACACTCCCGTCTTCGACAAGAGCGCGCTGGCGGAAGAAGACGGCCAGGATCTGTTCGACAAGGCGGTGAAGGTCGTGCTGCGCGACAAGAAGTGCTCCACCTCTTACATCCAGCGCCGCCTCGGCATCGGCTATAACCGCGCCGCCTCGCTGGTGGAGCGCATGGAGAAGGAAGGCATTGTCGGGCCGGCCAACCATGTCGGCAAGCGGTCGATCATCGCCGGCACCGGACGCGAGCCCGCCGCGCCCGAGGCACAGATGGAAAGCGAAGACTGACGCTTAAGGCGCATCGGCTCCCTCTTTCGATCGCATCCATACCTGATTACCAGCCCGCCCGGCACAGTCTGCCGGGCGGGCTTTTTCATGGGCTCGGGAACAAAGAAGCGCTGAGGATCTTCTTGAGCACACATGACGGGTTCGACTGGGACCACCCTTGTCCGACTGAGGAAGATCGAGCAGACGACCGTCAATTACTTCCGTGTTGCCGGCTTTTCCGGCTGACAATGCTTTGAACAACCGGCCGAACGACGTGCCGGCAAACCAATAGAGGCCCGTGTGATGCGCGGGCAAGCGAGGAGAAAGCCATGCTGAAGTCCTTTACCGCTGCCGGCCTCGCGCTGGCGATCGCCGCCGGCACCGCCGGTTTCGCCGTTCCCGCCGCCGCGCAGGATGTCGAACTGCGCATCGGCCCCGATGGCGTGCGTCCCGTCATCCGCGACGATCGCGAGATGCGCGGCATGCGCGGCCACCGTTGCGGCCAGCGCGAAGCCCGCGCCGCTGCGCGTGACGCCGGCCTGCGCGACCCCGAGATCGTCCGCGTCACCGACCGCCGCGTCGTGGTTGAGGGCATGACCCGGCGCGGGCCTGAGCGCATCACCTTCGCCAATATGCGCGGCTGCCCGGAAATGTGATCCGGTCGCGTAATAGAAGCGTAGAAACCGCGAAACGACGGGAGCAACGTTTCATCTCCTGTCTACCTATCGTGTAAATCCATATCTGTCGGCTTTTCCCGTGAAAGTCGGCTGACACAAGGCCCCCGCGACACCGCCGTCGCGGGGGCCTTGACCTTTTGTGCCGACAGGGGCGTTAGGCGCCGGCGAAATTGTCAGGGTTGCCGGCTCCCCTGCCTATGGCCTCCGCACGCGATGGCGATTGCCGCCCCGGTCATTGTTGTACGCCATTTTCGCCCGCGATCTTTCATGATGAACCATTCTTAAACTCTGTCTTGCTAAGCCGCGCCATCATCAACGCTACCGGGACGGACGGCCTTGAACGATCCCGGCTTCGCCCGGCCGCTGACCATGACGGCCGCCCACCCTCAGCGCCTGATGTCCGGGAGCTTTGCGCGCGCGCGAAAATTCCGCGCGACCGGCAGAGCCACAAAGCTTCGCACCGAAAAGCGGGATTCGCCCCCTGGAAGACCAGGATGTAGAACCCGAAATCCGAGGCATCGGAGGGCGCAGGATTTTCGGCCCGATCTTGCGGGACAAATCCGCGCAGGCGCCTGTTTCTGTGCGACGGCAAATCCGCTACACCAGCATAGACTTCAGGACCGGTATGCGCCGGCGATCAGGAAAAAGCCATGACACAGGACGTAGGCGCGACCGCCTGGCCGATCGGCGGCGGAACGACCGGCGCGCTGATCCGCGCCTTTGACTGGGCCGCCACACCGCTCGGGCCCATGGACGGCTGGCCGCAGATCCTGCGCGTCCATATCGACACGCTGGTCAATTCGCCGATACCCCAAGCGCTGCTATGGGGCCGCGATGCGGTGATGCTCTACAATGACGGCTATAGTGTCATTGCCGGCGGCCGGCATCCGCAGGCGCTCGGCCGCCGGGTTGATGAGGTCTGGCCGGAAGTCCGCGACTGGAACAGCCGGATTCTGGAAGCGGGCTTTCGCGGCGAGGTGCAGTCCTTCCGCGATCAGCCGATGACGCTGCATCCGAACGGCCAGGCGGAGGATATGATCTTCGATCTGTTCTACACGCCGATCCACAATGATGCCGGCGGCGTCGACGGCGTTCTGTGCACCGTGCTCGACAACACCGAGCAGGTGCGCACCACACAGGCGCTCGCCGAAAGCCAGGCCGAAACGCGCCGCATCGCCGATGCGCTGCCGCTCCTTGTCGGCTATTTCGGGCAGGATGGCATCTATCGCTTCGCCAATCGCAGCTATGTCGAATGGTTCGGCCGCACCCCGGAGGAAGTGATCGGCCGCCATCTGCGCGAGGTGATCGGCCCCGGCTTTTACGAGAACCGCAAGGCGCTGATCGCACGCGGGCTGGCTGGCGAGGCGATCGTTACGGATACGGTGATCGAACGGCCGGATGGCACGCAGCGGGCCGCCGAGGTGCGTTATGTTCCTGACAGGCGCGAGGATGGATCGGTCGAGGGTGTTCATGTCCTCATCATCGACATCGCCGAGCGCAAGCAGGTGGAGGCAGACCTCACGCGCAGCAATGCCCGCTTTGCCGCCGCCGTGGAGGCGGTGCACGGTATTTTGTGGACCAACAGCGCCGATGGCCGGATGGTGGGTCCGCAGCCGGGCTGGAGCGCGCTGACAGGCCAGAGCTTCGCCGACTACCAGAATTACGGCTGGGCGAACGCCGTCCATCCGGAGGATCGCGCGCCCTCCATCGCCACGTGGCGTGCGGCGGTCGCCGCCAAGCAGACCTATGTCTGGGAGCACCGCCTGCGCCGCCATGACGGCGCCTGGCGCATCTTCGCCATTCGCGCCGTGCCGATTCTTGACGATGGCGGCGAGATCGCCGAATGGGTGGGCATCCACACCGACATCACCGATCAGCGCGAGGCCGAGAGCTCGCTCAAGCGCCATGCCGTTGATCTGGAGCGGCAGGTGCGCCATCGCGAGCGCGCCGAAGAGCAGCTGCGCCTCCTGAACGAAACGCTGGAGGCCCGCGTCGAGGAGGAAATCGCCGTGCGCCGCGCTGCGCAGGTCGCGCTGCAGCAGGCGCAGAAAATGGAGACGATCGGCAAGCTGACCGGCGGCGTCGCCCATGACTTCAACAATCTCTTGCAGGTGGTCTCCGGCAATCTTCAGCTGCTGTCCAAGGATGTGATCGGCAATGAGCGGGCCGAACGCCGCGTGACCAATGCGCTTGCCGGCGTGGCGCGCGGGGCAAAGCTCGCCGCCCAGCTCCTGGCCTTCGGCCGGCGCCAGCCGCTCGAACCGAAGGTGACCAATATCGGCCGTTTTCTCAACGGCATGGACGACCTTTTGCGCCGCTCGCTGGGCGAGGCCATCGAGATCGAGACCATGGTGGCCGGCGGCCTCTGGAACTCCTTCGTCGATCCGCTGCAGGTGGAAAACGCCGTGCTCAACCTGGCCATCAATGCGCGTGACGCCATGGAAGGTCACGGCAAGCTGACGATCGAGGTCGGCAATGCCTTTCTCGACGATCGCTATGCCCGCATCCAGGGCGATGTGGAGCCGGGCCAATATGTCTGTCTCTCGGTCAGCGACACCGGCAGCGGCATGACGCCGGAAGTGCTGGAGCAGGTGTTCGAGCCGTTCTTCTCCACCAAGCCCGAGGGCAAGGGCAGCGGGCTCGGCCTGTCGATGGTCTATGGCTTCGTCAAGCAGTCGGGCGGCCATGTGAAGATCTACAGCGAGGTCGGCCAGGGCACGACGGTGAAGATCTACCTGCCCCGCGCCACCGATGGCGAGGACCGCGAGGTCGAGGTGCAGAGCGGCCCCGTCGTCGGCGGCAACGAGACGGTGCTGGTCGTGGAGGACGATGACGAGGTGCGCGCCACCGTGGTGGAGATGCTGACGGATCTCGGCTATGGTGTGCTCAAGGCCACCAATGCCCAGAATGCGCTGAGCGTCATCGAAAGCGGCATCGCCATCCAGCTTCTGTTCACCGACGTGGTCATGCCCGGCACGCTGAAGAGCACGGAGCTGGCGCGCCGGGCTCGCGAGCGTCTGCCCGGAATCGCCGTTCTGTTCACTTCGGGTTACACGGAAAACGCCATTGTCCATGGCGGAAGGCTGGATCCGGACGTCGAGTTGATTTCCAAGCCCTATACGCGCGAGATGCTGGCCCGCAAGATCCGCCATGTGCTGGCCAACACGGCCCAGCGCCATCAGGCGGAAGCCCCGCGCGCAGCGCCCGCCCGGCCCGTCACAGCCGCCACGCCGAGCCGGATGCTGACCGTTCTCGTGGTCGAGGACGATGCGCTGATCCGGGCCAACAATCGCGAGATGATCGAGGATGCTGGCCATCATGTGATCGAGGCCGCCAGCGCCGAGGAGGCGCAGCAGACGATCGGGACCTCGGATATCGACGTTCTCGTCACCGATCTCGGCCTGCCCGGCGCCTCGGGCGGCACGCTGGCGCAGTTCGCCCGGCAGCTGCGGCCCTCGCTCGGCCTTGTCTTCGCCACCGGCAACGACCGGCTGCCCGACGGCGCCGAACAAGGGGCGGTGCTGCTGATGAAGCCCTATGATGGCGAACGGCTGGTCTGCGCCATCCTCGCCTCGCTGGAGCGCGACGCGGGCCACGGCTGATACGCTTTCCGGTTGATCAGACCGGAAAGCGTATTCCGTCCATCGAAAATCTGGCCTTCCGGCCAGAGATTTTCGTTGGTGCCCGTTTCCGGCTCGCGAAGCGATTAGCCGGAAATCGTCTGAGAGGATCGAGACCGGGCCTGCCCGCTTGGCGGCAGCCAGAGACCTCATGCGATGCGGCAACGCGTCGCCTTGAAAAGACAACCTGCAAGCGTTCTAGCGATAGCGGCAAGCGTCATATTGACGTAAACTTGCGCTTAAGATTTGCTTTCGATGGGTCGAACCATGTCGGTGATTTCCTTTCCGGCCGCTCTTTGCAGGCCGGACCGTCAGGCGCCTCACGCCGAGATCTGCGCCCATTGCACCGTGCGCCAGCTCTCCGTCTGCGCCGCCCTTCCCGATGAGGATATCGGACGGCTGGAGGCGATCATGCGCACCCGCACCATCGAGCCCGGCGAGCGGCTGGTGGAGGAAGGCGCGCCGCGCCGCCATGTCTTCACGCTCACCTCCGGCATGCTGCGCCTGTCGAGTGACCTGCCCGACGGCCGCCGGCAGATTGGCGACTTCCTGCTGCCGGGCGATTATCTCGGGCTGGCGGACGAGACGATCTATGCCCAGACGGCCGAAGCTGTGACGGCCTCGACGCTCTGCAGCTTCGCGGTCAAGGATATGGAAGCGCTGATGGCGTCCAGCTCGCCCTTGCGCGACAGGCTCTACAGCCTGACCCGCCGCGCGCTGCAGGAGGCGCGCGAAAGCCAGATGATGCTCGGGCGGCTGGCGCCGGTCGAGAAGGTGGCGAGCTTCCTCCTGCTCCTGTCGCGGCGACTGCAGCGCCATGGCCAGCCGGGCAATCCGCTGTCGCTGTCGATGAGCCGCACCGACATTGCCGACCATCTCGGCCTGACCATCGAAACCGTCAGCCGCAGCTTCACCAAGCTGAAGATGCAGGGGCTGATCGTGCTGCCCGAGCCGCATCTCGTGGAGATCCGCGATCGCGCGGCGCTGATCGCCGTGGCTGGGCTGTCGATCGAAGCGTAGCGGCCGCCTGACGTCGAGAGGCGGTCGGGCTCACGCGCCGAGAAAGCGCGCGACTTCGGGCAGGTCCGTGCGCGCCAGAAAGACATCGCGCGGGACATGCAGCAGAATGCGCCCCTCCTCCAGAAACAGCACCTGATCGGCCAGCCGGCGGACATCCTCGGGATGATGGGTGACGAGCAGCACGGTCAGGCCGAGCTCTACCTTGAGCGCGGCAATTAGGCCGGCCATGCCCGCGCGCAAGCCCGGATCGAGCGCGGCAAAGGGTTCATCGAGCAGGAGGATCGGTCGCGTCTGCACGAGGGCACGGGCGAGTGCCACCCGCTGGCGCTCGCCGCCTGAAAGGCTCGGCGGCCGCCGCTGGCCGAAGCCGGAGAGGCCGACGCGCGCCAGCGCCGCCTCGATGCTTGTCCTGTCCGCCTGGGACAGGCGCAGGCCGGGGTCGATGCCGAGGCCGATATTGGTGGCGACATCGAGATGGGCGAAGAGATTGTTGTCCTGGAAGATCACCGAAACGGGTCTTCCGGCCGGCGGTACCGCCGCCATCGGCTGGCCCATCAGCGCGACGCTCCCCTGATCGGGTGTCTCGAAGCCGGCGATCAGGTTGAGCAGGGTCGACTTGCCGGATCCCGAGGCGCCGAGAACGGCGGTGATGCCGCCTTGCGCAATCTCGAGATCGAAGGACAGGGTTCGGGCGGGAAAGGCCAGGCGGACGGCCTGTAGCTGGATGGCCGGGACGGTCGCGCTCATCGATCCTCCTTGATGCGGTGAGGTGATGTCATCGTCGCAGGCGTGCCGATCATGGTCAGCAGCAGACAGACGAGGCCGAGAAGCAGAGCGAGGCCGGCCGCATCCTGGGTGCGGTAGCTGCCGAGCCGGCTGAACAGCAGATAGGGCAGCGTCACCAGATCCTGAGAGCCGAAAAGCGCCACCGCCCCGAGATCACCCAGCGACAGAGCCGCAGCAAACGAGAGCGCCATCATCAGCGGGCGGGCAAGGCAGGGCAGATCGATCCGGCGCAGCCGGTTCCAGCCGGAAAGGCCGAGACTTTCGGCCAGCCGGCTTGTGCGGGCGCGGTGGGTGGCGAGCGCCGGCGCCAGGATGCGGATGGCGAAGGGCAGCGCCATCAGCGCATTGATGAGGATGACGATGACGGGCGCGAAAGGCCCGACGCTGCCGAAGGGCCGCAGCAGCAGGAACCAGCCGGCCCCCAGCACCACCGGCGGCACCAGCAGCACCAGCGAGCCGGCACTGTCCGTAGCCGCAGCCAGCAGCCGGAGGGAGAGCGGGCGATGGCGCCGGGCCTGCGCCGCCAGCCGCGTCGAGATCAGACTGAGGGACAGCAGGACGGAAAGAGCCGCGGAAGCGGCGGCGATGGACAGGCTGGTTAGAAGCGCGCGCTGGAAGACGGGCTCGGCGATCAGCCGCAGCGGCCGGGCCGCCAGGCCCGACAGGGTGACCGACAGGAGGGGTGCGGCGACGAACAGCGCCGCAAGCGCCAGCACGGCGGCATCAGCCAGCCGCGCGCTCCAGCCGGCCCCATCGAAACGGCGGCTCGCCCGCCCGGCCGTCAGCCCTTCCTCGGGCGCCGGCGCGGCCAGGCGCAGCGCCATGAGCAAGGCGAGCGTTACCCCGATCTGCAGCGCCGACAGCGCCACCGCCCGGGCCGGATCGAAATCGAAGCGCAGCGCCTGATAGATCGCCACTTCGAGCGTGGTCGCCGCCGGCCCGCCGCCAAGCGTCAGGACGAGGGTGAAGCTGGTGGCGCAGAGCATGAAGACCAGGCCGGCCACGCCGGGAAGCAGGCCGCGCAGAACAGGCCATTCGACGAAGCGCCAGAGCGCGAACGGGCCGAGGCCGAGATTGGCGGCAATGCGCCAGTGCTCGGCGGGAATGCGTTCCAGCCCGCCGAGAAACAGGCGCACCGCGAGCGGCATGTTGAAGAACACATGGGCGAGCAGAATGCCCGTCAGGCCATAGATCGACACCGGGTCGCTGAGGCCCAGCCAGGCCAGCGCCTGATTGACCACGCCCTGCCGGCCCCAGACGCCGAGCAGGCCAAGGGCTGCGACCAGCGCCGGCAGACCGAGCGGCAGGGCCATCAGCCGCACCAGCCAGATGCGCCCGGCAAAGCACGGCCGGCGCGCAAGGGCGCGCGCCACCGGAAGGGCCAGCCCCACGGACAGAAGCGTCGATAGCCCCGCCTGCAGCAGGGTGAAGCGCAGGCTGCGCCAGACCGTCACGTCGAACCATGCGGCAGCGCTTGCGCTGGACGCCGGCAACCCGGCATCGGCCGTGAGCAGCGCGATCAGCGCCAGGCCGACGAAACCGGCAAGGAACAGAAGCGCCAGCAGGCCCGGAACGAGGCCGCGCCTCATGTCGCGGCCCCCGCAATGCGTTCCGGCCGGCGCGTCGAAGTCCGCCCGCCTCTTCCCGCCATCACTGACGGCTCATCGCCGCCAGCCATTCCTCGATCCAGGCCCGGCGGTTGGCGGCCACCTCTTCGGAAGGGATCAGCAGCGTCTTGGACGGCGTCACCAGCCTGTCGAAGGCGGCCGGCAGCGGCTCGGCCGGCTTGGCCACCGGCATCATCCAGTTGGTGGTCGGCAGAATGGCCTGGGCCTGCGGGCCCGCCAGCATGGCGAGGAAGGACTTGGCGAGATCGGGATCATGCGACGACTTGGTCAGCCCCGCCACCTCGATCTGGATGTAGTGGCCCTCGGCGAAATCGGCGGCCTGGTAGCGGTCGCTGTTTTCGGCGACCATGTGGTAGGCGGGCGAGGTGGTGTAGGAGAGCACCATCGGCACCTCCCCCTTGGTGAACAGGCCATAGGCCTCCGACCAGCCGGGCGTCACCGTCAGGATCCGGTCCTTGAGCTTGGCCCAGGCCGCCCCCGCCTGGTCGCCATAGACCGCCTTCATCCAGAGCAGCAGACCGAGGCCCGGCGTGGAGGTGCGCGGATCCTCGATGACGATCTTTTCCTTGCTATCGCCTTCGACCAGCTCCTTCAGGCTCTTCGGCGGCGTCTTAATCGCCTGCGTGTCATAGACGACGGCGAAATGGCCATAATCATAGGGAACGAAACTGTCGTCCTTGAAGCCGCCCGGCACGGTGAGCGCGCTTGTATCCACGCCATGCGGCGCAAAGAAGCCGGTGGCCTTGGCCTCGGCCACCAGATTGGTGTCGAGCCCGACCACCACATCCGCCTTGGAGGAGGGACCTTCGAGCTTCAGCCGCGTCAGGAGCTCCACCCCGTCGGCCACGCTGACATAATTGACCTTGCAGGCGCAGCTTTTCTCGAACAGCTCGGCGAGCTTTGGCCCCGGGCCCCACTCGCTGGTGAAGCTCTCATAGGTATAGACCGTCAGCTGCTTGTCCTCAGCTGCGGCCGGATTGGCCGCCAGCGCCAGCACGCCGGCCGAGACCAGGGAGAGGAAAAACCGGTTGAACGTCATCGTCAGCGCCTCCTTGCGAATGGGTCGGATATCGAAAGGCGAGATGGCGCATCGCAAGGCCGTCTAATCCCTCCGCCGGTACGAGCCGGATCAGGTTCCTCGGGTTGGCGCGCGCGCCTCTCAGCCCCTCCTGCGCCTGCCATCAGGCAAACGGTTCGAAGGGCACCCCGTTAGAGCAATCCGATGTGTAATGGGCGCTCACGCCGATTTCAAGCGGCGGCCCTTTGCCAGGTTGAACAGCCGACAAAGCGCTTGGTTCGCACGCTGCGCGGCAAGCGCTTTTCTTGCATAAGGCAATGCTTTATTGTCCTTTGTGATATCGCTCCGTCAGTGCCTCACATCATGCAGCCGCCGAACAGACCTCCGCTTCAGGATGGCGCGCCAGCACTGCGCGCCGAAGCTGCGACCGCGCCCGAGGACACCCGGCCGAGACTGATCCATGTCCTCGATCTCTTCGCCCAGTTCAGTCCAGACTTCATGGCGGATGGACGCGGAGATGGTGAGCAGGCCGAGCGGGACTGGCGCCGCTAAGCCTCCCTTCGGATGGAGCGGCGGCAGCTTCCCGGCTCAATATCCGCCGGATTGCGCTCCAGCGCGGTTCTCGCAGCGGCACCCGGGCTTCCCCTGAGGCCCTGCAATAGGCTATGGCGGCAGGTCACGGAGACCGGCAGCCGATGCGCGAGACGAGACGACAGGAAACCATGGTGGTGCTGATGGGCGGGCCGCTCACGGCGGGGCCGCGTCTTGACGCGCTGCTGGCGGGAAAACGCGCCGTGGCGGCCGATGGCGGCATGCGCCATGCGCCCCTGCTCTCTGCTTTGCCCGAATTGTGGGTCGGCGATTTCGACTCCTCGGCCGAAGATCTCATCGCGCGCTATCCGCACGTCCACCGCGAGCCCTATCCGCCCGCCAAGAACGAGACCGATGGCGAGATCGCCGCGGAAGCCGCGATCGAACGCGGGGCGACCGGGCTGGTTCTGGCCGGTGCGCTTAGCGGCGAGCGCTCCGACCATGCGCTGCTGCACCTGCTGCTCGGCCTGTCGCTGACCGAGCGCGGCATCGACGTGGTGCTGACCTCGGGCGAGGAGGAGGCCTATCCGCTGCTGGCCGGCATCCGCCCGCTCGATCTGTCGCTCGACCTGCCCAAGGGCAGCCTGTTTTCCATCCTCGGCTTCACCGCGCTCGAAGGCCTGACCATTGCGGGCGCGCGCTATCCGCTTGAGGATTTCTCTCTTCCTTTTGGTTCCTCGCGCACGATTTCCAACGTGGCCGAGGGGCCTGTTCGCATCACGCTCAAGCACGGCCGGGCGATCCTTCTTGCCCGCCCCTATGACATGACAGGAGCCTGACGATGGCGCCGCCCATTCTGAAACTCGACGATATCGTTCTCACCTTCGGCGGCACGCCGCTTTTGAACGGCGCCGGCCTGCAGGTCGAGCCGGGCGACCGCGTCTGCCTTGTCGGCCGCAACGGCTCGGGCAAATCGACGCTCCTGAAGATCGCCGCAGGGCTGATCGAGCCGCAATCGGGCGAGGTGTTCCGCCATCCGGCCTCCACGGTGCGCTATCTGGAGCAGGCCCCGGATTTCGCCGGCTATGAGACGGTGGAAACCTATGCGGAAGCCGGGCTCGGGCCGGGCGACGATCCCTATCGCGTGGCCTATCTGCTCTCGCATCTCGGGCTGACAGGCCAGGAGCATCCGGCCTCGCTCTCCGGTGGGGAGGCGCGGCGCGCGGCGCTTGCCCGCGTGATGGCGCCGGAGCCCGACATCCTGCTTCTGGACGAGCCGACCAACCATCTCGACCTGCCGACCATCGAATGGCTGGAAGGCGAGCTGATGAAGACCCGCTCGGCGCTGGTCCTGATCTCGCACGACCGCCGCTTTCTCGAGAAGGTCTCCAATGCTACGGTCTGGCTCGATCGCGGCCAGTCGCGCCGGCTCGATCGCGGCTTTGCCCATTTCGAGGCCTGGCGCGACGAGGTGCTGGAGGCCGAAGAGCTGGAGCAGCACAAGCTCGGCAAGGCGATCGAGCGCGAGGAGCACTGGCTGCGCTATGGCGTCACCGCACGGCGCAAGCGCAACATGCGCCGGCTGGGCGAACTGCAGGACATGCGCTCTCGCCATCGCGGCCACAAGGGTCCGCAGGGCACGGTGCAGGCCACGGTTTCCGACGCGCAGGAATCCGGCAAGCTGGTGATCGAGGCCGAGAAGATCACCAAGGCCTATGGCGATCGCACCATCGTCGCGCCCTTCTCGCTGCGCGTCCATCGCGGCGATTGCATCGGTCTGGTCGGCCCCAACGGTGCGGGCAAGACCACGCTTCTGAAAATGCTGACCGGGCAGCTTTCGCCCGATAGCGGCACGGTCAAGCTCGGCACCAATCTGGAAATCGCCACGCTCGACCAGAAGCGCGAGGATCTGAACCCCGAGGATTCGCTTGCCCATTATCTGACCGACGGGCGCGGCGAGACGCTCCTGGTCAATGGCGAGCAGCGCCACGTCACCGGCTATATGAAGGAATTCCTGTTCCAGCCCGAACAGGCGCGCACGCCGATCCGCAATCTGTCCGGCGGCGAGCGGGCGCGGCTGATGCTGGCGCGCATCCTCTCGCGGCCGACCAACCTTTTGATCCTCGACGAGCCGACCAACGACCTTGACATCGAGACGCTGGATCTTCTGCAGGAGATGGTCGCGGGCTTTACCGGAACCGTCATCCTCGTCAGCCATGACCGCGACTTCCTCGACCGGACCGTGACCTCGACCATCGCGCCTGCCGATCCGGAAGCGCCCGATGGCCGCTGGATCGAATATGCCGGCGGCTATTCCGACATGATGGCCCAGCGCAAGGGCGCGGCCGAGGAGCGCAAGCGCGCCGAAAAGGCCGAGAAGGCGAAAACGGCCGAGACCGCTGCGCCCGCCGCCAAACCCGCCAATGCCAAGGGCAAGCTGTCCTTCAAGCAAAAATTCGCGCTGGAAAACCTGCCCAAGGAGATCGACAAGGCCCAGAAGGACATCGCCACCCGCGAAGCCGAGATGGCCGATCCCAACCTCTTCAGCAAGAACCCCAACCGCTTCGCCACGCTGGCCAAGGAGCTGGAGACACTGCGCGCCGAAGTGGCGAAAAAGGAAGAGGAATGGCTGGAGCTGGAAATGCTGCGCGAGGAGCTGGAGGGGTAAGCAAACGCGCTTGTCTTCCCTCTCCTGCCCTGTCCATAGAAAGACTGACGGGCAGTGCGTGAGAGGCGATCCAACTTCTTAACGGCCGGCGTCCCGCTTTGCCGGAATGCTTTCCGCCTGGGCCTTCAATTCCGCGTCCACATGCTCGGGATCCGCCGCCACCGCCTTCAAATGCAAGACGCGTGGTGACAGGGCCTTCAGATAGGTTTCCGAGCGGCCGATATAGATCATGCCGGCCTGCGGCAGGCGGGTCATGATCTCGGTCATGCGTTCGGCACGCTCCGGCTCCATGCCTTCCAGCACCTCCTCGAAGATCACCCAGCGCGGCTTGGCCAGCAGGAGATGGGCGAAGACCAGCGCCTTCTGCGCATCGCTGTCCAGCACCTTCTCCCAGCGCGCGCGCTCGTCCAGACGCGCCAGAAGATCGGAGAGCCCCGCCGCCTCCAGCGCTTCGGCGATCTCCTCGGTGGTGTAGTGGTCCGGCGCCTCGGGGAAGGAGAGCGCCTCGCGCAGCGTGCCGCCGGGCAGATAGGCGGTCTGCGGCACGAACAGCATGTCGTCCTGCGGCGGCAGGCCGATCTGCCCCGCGCCGCAGGGCCAGAGCCCGGCCAGCGCCTGAAACAGAAGGCGGCGGTTCACATTGTGATCGCCATTGACCATGATCTTTTCGCCAGCCCTGATCTCGACAGGCGTTTCCACGAGACGGAAGCCGCCGCAGGTTTCGACCGGCGCATCCACGCGGCAGGCGATCTCGACATTTTCCAGCGTCATCCGGTCGGATGGCGTGTCGTGATACTGCAGCGCATGGCGCGAGGTCATCTCGTCTTCCATCTCGGTCAGCGCCAGGCGGAAATCGGTGACGCGCATCAAGGTGGCGCGCCATTCGGCGATCGGCGCGAAATTGGCGACATACCAGCGCAGCGCCGTATTGACCTGGTTGAAGGCGCCGACGGACATCATCAGCTGACCGAAGGTAAGCCCACCGGAGAAATAGGCGGGCGCGGCGACGATAATCGGCACCACCACCACCAGCCAGCCATAGCCGGCCGAAACCCAGGTGAGGTTGGTGTTGGCCAGCGCCAAGCGCTTGAGCACGCGCAGCACGGAGGTGATGTCGGCATTGATCCGCAGCCGCTCGTTTTCCTCGCCGCGCACCACGGTGATGGCGGATATGCTCTCGCTGGCATGCATCAGCGAAAAGCGCAGCTCGGCCTCCTTGGAGAATCGGTCGCCATTGAGCTTCACCAACGTGCTGCCGACGATGCGGCTGAGCACGGAGGCCGAGGCCGCATAGAAGATCGCCGCCCAGACCATATAGCCGGGAATGGAGAAGCTATGGCCCCAGAGATGGAAGACGAATCCGCTCGACAGCTCCCACAGCACGCCGATGAAACTGATGAGAAGGATCGTGGACTGAACGAGACCGATGGTCAGGCCCGTCGTGCTCTCGGCCAGTGTGCGGGCGTCCTCATGCAGGCGCTGGTCGGGATTGACGCCGATCAGGCCTTCGGCCGTCAATCTCAGCGCGCGCTTACGCTTCAGCCATTGATCGACCAGATCGCGCGTCAGCCCCTCGCGCATGTAGAGCGCGGTCATCTGATTGAGCCAGGCCTGGATGACGTTGAGCAGCAGCAGCGCGCCGGCAATCAGCACGAAGATCTTCAGCTGATGGAAAAACTCCGGCAGGTCACGCCGCTGCAGCGCGTCATAGAAGGGAGCGTTCCAGTTGTTGAGGATGACGGTCATGTAGGCGGTGGCCAGGATCACCATGATCATGGCCGGGCCGAGCGACAGCACCTTGACGCGCACGGAAGAAGACCAGAAGGCCGAGAACATCACGCCGAGCCGATAGGCAAGGCCGAGATTGGGCGCGGCCCGTTCCGGCTTCCGCTCTTGTGCCGGGCCATCCTTCTGATCGGTGGCGATGACGCTCTCAACCCTATCTGCCATATGACTAACCTATGCGACCTTGGTCTCGCGACCAGAGCGTCCGAATGAAAGTGTCGTCTTCATGGCGCCCTCCCTTCCGGCCTCCTCCCCGAGGCCTTCCGATGATCGCATCTCATTCTTCCGAAAATGCTGAGATAAACGCATAAACTTTGCGCTTGTGCCGCATTTCCGCTCAAGGCTCTGTCCGGCTCAAGGCGCTGGCCCGGCCGCCGGCGCTTGTGCCGGATTGTCGAGCGTGCCATGCGAAGCTTGCGCGCCGCTGAAACCGCCGGACGACGATCCAGAATGAGGCAATCTGGCGCGCGAATCGGCAGCGACGAGGAATCCGATTGATTCGCCGGCGCACAAGGTCTATTATTTTTGATACCGTGGTGATTTGGCCGGCCGGCTTGCAGCCACGTTAAAGAAGTTGCTAAAGGGCCGTGGGCTGTTCGAGACAGGGCACCCGCATCCCTCTGTGGCCGGCGCTGTTACGATCGAGTGCGCCCATGCCCATCAAGATCCCCGATACGCTTCCCGCCTTCCAGACTCTGGTCAAGGAAGGCGTACGCGTGATGACCGAGACGGTCGCGATCCGCCAGGATATCCGCCCCCTCCAGATCGGCCTCTTGAACCTCATGCCCAACAAGATCCGCACCGAGGTGCAGATGGCGCGGCTCGTCGGCGCCTCGCCGCTCCAGGTGGAATTCTCGCTGATCCGCGTCGGCGGCCATAAGGCCAAGAACACGTCAGAGGATCACCTGCTCGCCTTCTACGAGACCTGGGACGAGGTGCGGCACCGCAAGTTCGACGGGCTGATCGTCACCGGCGCGCCGGTGGAGACGCTGGCCTATGAGGATGTGACCTACTGGCAGGAGATGCAGCGGATCTTCGACTGGACGCAGACGAATGTCCATTCGACGCTCAACATCTGCTGGGGCGCGATGGCGGCCATCTATCACTTCCACGGCGTGCCCAAGCACGCCTTGAAGGAGAAGGCCTTCGGTGTCTACCGCCACCAGAACCGCAATCCGGCTTCCGTCTATCTCAACGGCTTTTCCGACGATTTTCAGATCCCTGTGTCCCGCTGGACCGAGGTGCGCCGCGCCGATATCGAGAAGGTGCCGGGGCTGAACATCCTGATGGATTCCGACGAGATGGGCGTGTGTCTGGTGCAGGAGGATGCGGGCAACCGGCTCTACATGTTCAACCATGTCGAATATGATTCCACCTCGCTGCAGGAGGAATATGAGCGCGACGTGCAGTCCGGCGTGCCGATCCGCATGCCGCACAATTATTTCCCGCACAATGATCCCACACTCCCTCCGCCGAACCGCTGGCGCAGCCATGCGCATCTCTTCTTCGGCAACTGGATCAACGACATCTATCAGACCACGCCCTATCAGCTGGCCGAGATCGGCAAGGACCGCGCGCCTCTGTCGCGGCCAGTGGACCTGCCGCCCCTGGCTGTGGGCGGCCGCTGCTGACGGGCAGCTCTCTGCCGAGCCGCTTGAAAAGCAGGCTCGGCCTCCTCGAAGCCAGCCCCGCGGAATGGAATTTCCCGGATCCGCGTCACAGATCGAAGGTGGCGACCACGGGCACGTGGTCCGATGGACGCTCCCAGCCGCGCGCCTCCTTGAGGATCTCGACGTGGTTCAGATGCGCGGCGAGATCGGCCGAGGACCAGATGTGATCCAGCCGGCGGCCGCGATCGGCGGCCTGCCAGTCGCGCGCGCGGTAGCTCCACCAGGTGTAGAGCTTTTCCGGCTCGGGCTTATGCTGGCGCATCAGGTCCACCCAGGCGCCGCCCGAGAGCACCGATGTCAGGCCTTCGGTCTCGATGGGCGTATGGCTGACGATCTTCAAAAGCTGCTTGTGCGACCAGACGTCATGCTCCAGCGGCGCGATGTTGAGATCGCCGACGAGGATGGAAGAGATCCCCGCTTCAGCCTCGGCATGAAGAAGCTTCATCTCCTCGATGAAATCGAGCTTGTGGCCAAATTTGACATTGATGGTGCGATCGGGCTCGTCACCGCCGGCGGGCACATAGAAATTGTGCAGCCGGATCGTGCGGGCGCCGTGGGAAAAGACCACCGAGAGATGGCGCGCATCCGAAATTCCACAATAGAGCCGGCGCTCGGACAATTCCTGCAGCGGCAGGCGCGAGAGTGTGGCGACGCCGTGATAGCCCTTCTGCCCGTGGATCTCGATATGGCGGTAGCCGAGCGCCTCGAGGGCTTCACGCGGAAACAGCTCGTTCGGGCACTTGGTTTCCTGCAGGCAAAGGATGTCCGGCGCCCAACTCTTGAGGAAATGCTCGACCAGCGGCAGGCGCAGGCGGACGGAGTTGATGTTCCAGGTGGCAATCGAAAGCGGCATGAAGGTCGAAATCCCGGGAATAGAGCACCGGACCGTGAAGGGGATCCGGCTTACGGAAAAATCCGATGAAGAAACAAGATTTTAGAGCAGCGGACAGAGCCGTGTTTTCCCTCCGTTGCCCTCGTGGTCCGATTTTGACATTGGATCCGCGAGATCGCTGCACGTGGGGATCAAGTGTCAAATTCATTGCACCGGCCTTGCAAGGCGCGCCAGGGCGATGCCCGGCGGCGCCATCCAAGTCATTTCTGCTGCTGTAAGGATTTTTATCGCCCTTGGCTATCCGTGATAAATCGGCACAACTGCTTTGCGATCCTTCCCGAAGACGAGGCCGCGCGTGGAAAGCCCAACCATCACCATCCGTCATCTGACGGCCGACGACGCCGCGCTGTTTCGCAGTCTGCGGCTGGAGGCGCTGGAGCGGGAGCCGCAGGCCTTTGCCAGCAGCCATTCCGACTGGAGCCGGATGACGGAGGAGGACTGGCGCGCAAGGCTGGAGGCTGTCGATGTCTTCGCCGCCTTCAGGGATGGCGAGCCGGCAGGCCTGATGGGTCTCGCCCGTGAGCAGGGATCGAAGACACGGCATCGCGGCCTGCTGATCATGGTCTATGTGCGCGCCTCACACCGGGCATGCGGCGTCGGCGACCGGCTGATCGAGGCGGTGATCGCGCAGGCGCGGGCCAAGGGCATGCGCCAGGTCGAGCTGATGGCGAGCGCAGAAAATCCGGCGGCCATCGGGCTTTATCGCCGCAACGGCTTTCAGCCGATCGGCACGATGCCGGCCGGCATGCTCCACGAAGGACGCGAGATCGACGAGGTGATCATGGTTCGCCGGATAACCAGCGAGACCTGACCGGAAGCGGCGTCAGCGGCGGATATCGTCATAGGGAATGCGGAAGACGGCATCGTCCATCGGGATGCCGGTCTGCACATTGTAGATCATCACAGAAGTGTCCTTCTTCTGGGCGTCGGTGATGGTCCATTGGCGCAGATCATAGGTCTTGGGATCGAACATCATGGTGATGGTCGAATCGCCGAAGATCGAGCGGTCGCCGAGCACGATGGTGATTAGGTCGGGCTCCTCGCGCACATCGCGCACCATGGCGGAAGAAAGGTCGATGTTGTTCGACAGGAGCAGGTTCAGCGGCGTCTTCGACAGGGGATAAAGATCCCACGTCTTCAGCTTCTGATTGCCGATCGCCACCGATTTGCCGTCGGCGATCACACGCATGGGCGACGGCGCCTCATAGTTGAAGCGCAGCCGGCCGGGGCGGCTGATGTAGAACTTGCCGGCGGTCTGCTCGCCGCGCGGGCCGAACTGCACGAACTCGCCGGCCATGGTCTTCACCGAGGCGAAATGATTGGCGATCTTCTGCGCCAGCGAAGCCTGCATGCTGGCCTGGGCCGCGGCCGGACGCAGATCGAGACCGAAAGCAGCCGCCGCCGTGACGAGCGCGAGGCCACCGACCACGGTGCGGCGGCGGATCAGCCCCCGGCCCTCTGCCGCTCTCAGGTCGTTGCGTGCTGCGGTCATGTTGATCGTCTCCTGTTTGGCGCCGGCCCGGGCCCGCGGCGGGCGGCGCCCGGCGGACCGCCAGGGCGCGGCCGTCATGGTCTTGCCTGCCACCCAGAAGGGGCGACGGGCGCATAAAACGCGCGGCAATCCTGCGCCATTCTCCCTTCAACCGTCACAGGCCGGGCGATGGCTGCGGCGGTCGAAGAGGCGGGATGATGGAGAGCGGCGCGAAATCGTCATGCGCGTCATTTGGCGCAGGACTGCGGCACGTTCAAGACCGGAGACCGGAGTCATGCCGACCGCATGCAGACGCCTGCCCGGCGCAGGCTCACATTCACGTGTCGCTTTCCGTCGGCACCAGGATCTCGCGCTTGCCCGCATGGTTGGCCGGGCCGATGATGCCCTCCTGTTCCATGCGCTCGATCAGCGAGGCCGCACGGTTATAGCCGATGCCAAGGCGGCGCTGGACATAGGAGGTGGACGCCTTGCCGTCGCGCAGGACGACCGCGACCGCCTGATCGTAGGGATCGTCGGACTCGCCGAGATTGCCGGTGCCGACAGGGCCCTCGCCATCCTCGTCATCATCCTCGGTGACGGCATCGAGATATTGCGGCGAGCCCTGCGTCTTGAGATAGGCGACGATCTCCTCGACCTCGGTGTCGGACACGAAGGGCCCGTGCACGCGCTGGATGCGCCCGCCGCCGGCCATATAGAGCATGTCGCCCTGGCCGAGCAGCTGCTCTGCCCCCTGCTCGCCGAGGATGGTGCGGCTGTCGATCTTTGAGGTGACCTGGAAGGAGATCCGGGTCGGGAAATTGGCCTTGATCGTGCCGGTAATGACGTCGACCGAAGGGCGCTGGGTGGCCATGATCACATGGATGCCGGCTGCGCGCGCCATCTGCGCCAGCCGCTGCACCGCGCCTTCAATATCCTTGCCGGCGACCATCATCAGGTCGGCCATCTCGTCGATGATCACGACGATATAGGGCATGGGCTGCAGGTCGAACTCTTCCGTCTCGTACATCGCCTCGCCGGTCTGGCGGTCGAAGCCGGTCTGCACCGTGCGGGTAATGGCCTCGCCACGCTCCAGCGCCTGCTCGACCCGCGAATTGAAGCCGTCGATGTTGCGCACGCCGATCTTCGACATCTTCTTGTAGCGCTCTTCCATCTCGCGCACCGTCCACTTCAGGGCGACGACCGCCTTCTTCGGATCGGTGACGACGGGCGAGAGCAGATGCGGAATGCCGTCATAGACGGAAAGCTCCAGCATCTTCGGGTCGATCATGATCAGGCGGCACTGGTCCGGCGTCATCCGGTAGAGCAGCGAGAGCACCATGGTGTTGATGGCCACCGACTTGCCCGAGCCGGTGGTGCCGGCCACGAGAAGATGCGGCATCTTCGCCAGATCGGCGATCACCGCCTCGCCGCCGATGGTCTTGCCGAGCGCCATCGCGAGGCGCGCCTTGCTTTCGGCGAAATCGCGGCTGGCCACCAGCTCGCGCAGGAACACCATCTCGCGGCGCTGGTTCGGCAGCTCGATGCCGATGGCATTGCGGCCGGGGACCACGGCCACGCGGGCGGCGATTGCGCTCATCGAGCGGGCAATATCGTCGGCCAGGCCGATGACGCGGGAAGACTTGATGCCAGGCGCGGGCTCCAGCTCGTAGAGCGTGACGACGGGGCCGGGGCGGACATGG
This sequence comes from Xaviernesmea rhizosphaerae, assembly GCF_001938945.1. Lineage (GTDB taxonomy): Bacteria > Pseudomonadota > Alphaproteobacteria > Rhizobiales > Rhizobiaceae > Xaviernesmea > Xaviernesmea rhizosphaerae. The sequence goes on along the minus strand of NZ_MKIO01000024.1, from coordinate 154,699 downwards.
ATGATCTCGCCCTTGACGCCGAAATCCTCCAGCACGCCCTCGAGCATGCGGGCATTCTGCTCCAGCGCGTCGGCCGACAGCGTCAGGTCGCGGGTCGGGTTCTTCGGCTCGGCCAGGAATTCGAGCGGCGGCAGGGTGAAGCTGCCATCCTCCTGGGGGCGCATTTCCAGATTGCGCGAGATCTTCGGACGGGCCGCCGGCGCGGCCACGCGGCCCGGCCGGGCCTCCTCGCCCGAAGGCCCACGGCGCGGGCTGCCCTGACCGACGATCCGGTCGTCATCGGCATCATCCTCGTCGTCGTCCTCGTCAAACACCGCAGGCTCGCGGCGCTCGCCAAGGCCGAGCGAGGGCTCGACGCGGGTGGCGGACTTGCGGCGCGGCGGCTCGTTCAGCCGGCCGAATTCGTCACCGTTGAAATCATAGGTGTCGTCGGTCTCGACCGCCATCCGTCCCGGCTTGCCGCCGAAGATCAGCCGCATGCGCGCCTGCAGCGTATAGCGCATATGCGCGAGCGCGCCGACGAAGAGCAGGCCGAAACCGCCCGGGCCGTCATCATCGTCCTCGATGGTTTCGCGCACGGTGCGCGCCTTGCTCGGCAGCGCCGCAGCCGGCGCCTCCTCCCGCGTCGCCTCGACGCCGAAGAGACCTGCGCTGAAGGCGAGAAAGGCCGTGGCCGGCAGCGCGAGGATCGAGCCGAGAACGGCGGCGAGCGTGCCGGTGGGATAGGCGCCAGTCAAAAGTGCCGGCAGGCGCAGGATCATGTCGCCGAAGACACCGCCGAGCCCGTTCGGCAAAGGCCAGGTCACCGGCGCCGGCACACAGCTCATCGCCGCCGCCGCCAGCGTCGAGCCGACGAACCAGGCGCCGAGACGCTTCAAATGCTTGTCGAACGGCTTGCCGACGATCAGCACCAGCGCCCAGGCAACCACGGGCAGCAGCGCCAGAACGCTGCCGATGCCGAAGAACTGCATGGCGAGATCGGCAAAGATCGCCCCGGACTTGCCGAGAATATTGGTGGCCGGCTCCGGCGTCGCATAGGAAAAGCTCGGATCGGCGACGTTCCAGGTGGACAGCGCCGCCACCGCGAGCGCCAGAAGGCCGAAAAGCCCATAGCCCAGCAGCGCCACGACCTGACGCCATACGAAGGCGGAAAGCACGAACCGGTCTGACCGGCCGTCCAATGCTGCCTGATTGCCTCTGCTCATCTGTCGCTGCCTGTTCTGCCCAAGGGGGTCCGCACCGCAGGCCGGCACGAATTCAGGGACGAGCATCGCAGAAGATGGTTAAAGCGGCATTAACTATGCAGCAGCGCATTCACAGTTCGCTTTGCGCGCGAAGATCAGCGCCGAGACGGGGATGCGCGCTGTGGCGATGCACGATCCGGAGGCAATCCTGCGCCCCTCTCCGCGTCTTCTCGCGCATCGGACGGAAAACCGCAGGCGGTTGGATGCTCCAGGTTTTTGTTTCCGCAGCGGATTTTTCCGAAAACCGGTTCTCACTTTTCGCTCCGACGCTTTAAAACGCCAGAGGTGAACAAATCCTCAAGGGAAACAAGGCTGAAGGCTCAACCAACCCTCCTACGGCAAGGATCCTATCAAGCGGTCGGCCCGGCGCGATTGAACCCCGAAACGAAAAAAAGCCAGGCGGTTTCCCGTCTGGCCTTGAAGGCTGCGCATCATGCGCGGCGACCGGACGGCAGTGCCCGGTATTGGACCTCGGCAGGCAAAGCCTTCCTGCGGTCTTCTGCTTGAGACGTGGCTGCTTGATCGTTTGCAGCGCCGGCCAGGCCGTCCCTGCGCGATCTGGCGAAACGCGGAGGGCCATGGCCTGACCGTCCGTGCATGAAGCAGCCGCCGAACATTGCGATCGGCGCGCTGCTCCCGCCTGTCGTCCATGGATCGGACCGAAAGCCGTTCCCAGCTTCCGGTCCGCCAGTTGCTTCTTAGGAGTGGTAGGCCGCTTCGCCGTGGCTGGCGAGGTCGAGACCTTCGCGTTCGGCTTCGACCGGCACGCGCAGGCCGATGATGATGTCGACGATCTTGTAGAGGATCGCCGAGCCGACACCTGTCCAGATCAGGGTGATGACGACGGCCTGAACCTGGACCATGAACTGGCCGCTCATGGTCTGCTCGCCGGCATAGCCGACGCCGCCGAGCGAGGCGCTGGCGAAGATGCCGGTGGCGAGAGCGCCGAAGATGCCGCCCACGCCGTGAACGCCGAAGACGTCGGCCGTGTCGTCATAGCCGAACTTGTTCTTGATCACCGAGACGAAGAAGTAGCACAGCGGCGAGACGATGATGCCCATGACGATCGCGCCCATCGGGCCGACGATGCCGGCGGCAGGGGTGACGGCGACGAGGCCGGCAATCATACCGGAAGCGGCGCCGAGCATCGAGGCCTTGCCCCGGGTGAAGGCTTCGGCGGCCGACCAGGAAAGGATGGCGGCAGCGGTGGCGACGAAGGTGTTGACGGTGGCGAGCATGGCGCCCGAAGAGGCTTCCAGGTTGGAGCCGGCGTTGAAGCCGAACCAGCCGAACCACAGCATGGCGGCGCCGACATAGGTCAGCGTCATCGAGTGCGGTGCCATCATGTCGCGGCCATAGCCCGTGCGCTTGCCGACCATGATCGCGCCGACGAGGCCAGCCATGCCGGCATTGATGTGGACGACGGTGCCGCCGGCGAAGTCAAGCGCGCCGAGACCGAAGAGATAGCCATTGGCGTCCCAGACCATGTGCGCGATCGGGAAATAGACGAAGGTGACCCAGAGCAGGCAGAACAGCACCGTCGCCGAGAACTTGATGCGCTCGGCAAAGGCGCCGACGATCAGAGCCGGGGTGATGGCGGCAAAGGTCATCTGGAACATCACGAAGATATATTCCGGAATGACGACACCCTTGGTGAAGGTGGCGGCCGTCGTGTCCTTGGTCACGCCGGACAGGAAGACCTTGGCGAAGCCGCCGAAGAAGGGGCTGGTGGAGCCGCCGAAGGCGAAGGAATAGCCGTAGAGCACCCAGGCGATCATGATGACCGAGGCGACGACCGTGCACTGCATCAGCACCGAGAGCATGTTCTTGGTGCGCATCAGGCCGCCATAGAACAGGCCGAGGCCGGGAACGGCCATGAACAGCACGAGGATGGTGGAGAGGAACATGAAGGCGGTGTCGCCCTTGTCCGGGACCGGCGCAGCCGCAGCGGCCGTTGCGGCGGCATCGGCGGCGGCCGGGGCGGCGTCCTGGGCGAAAGCGAGAAGCGGCGTGGCGAGCGCCAGGGTGGCGCCCAGAAGGGCCACGCGTCCGAGCGAGATGGACTGTTTAGACGAAGACATGGAAATGATTACCCCCTGAACGGACGTGGCTTACAGCGCTTCGGAATCGGTTTCGCCCGTGCGGATGCGCACGGCATGATCGATCGAATAGACGAAGATCTTGCCGTCGCCGATCTGCCCGGTCTTGGCGGAAGCGGCGATGGCTTCGACGGCCTTGTCGACGGTCTCGGCGGGAACGGCGATCTCGATCTTCAGCTTGGGAAGGAAGCTGACGGCATATTCGGTCCCACGGTAGATTTCCGTGTGGCCCTTCTGGCGGCCGTAGCCCTTCACTTCGGTCACGGTCAGGCCCTGGATGCCAACAGCCGTGAGGGCTTCGCGCACCTCATCGAGCTTGAACGGCTTGATAATGGCCATCACAATTTTCATCTGGTTTCCCATCCTTGTTCATGACGCGGCACCGGGCCGACGTTTGATGCATGCCGATGAGCGTCAGCCCCAACGACCGCTTCTATGAATACAAGGCGCGTGCCAGATTCCGAGCCAAGGGTTAACACATTGAAAAGACGAGGTTTCGCCGCAATTGATCAGAAAATGGCCAGAATTTCGCCCGATGAGGCCGGAAAACCAGAGTAAAAAATAGGCAATTTTAGAAAATTGCCCTGAATTTACGCAATTGCCTTTTTGCGAATCAATCCCTCCTGGGCAACCGAGGCGATCAGCCGCCCGGAGCGGTCATAGAGAGCGCCCCGGTTCATGCCGCGCGCGCCCGAGGCGCTCGGGCTGTCCTGGGTGTAGAGCAGCCAGTCGTCCAGGGCCGAGGGACGGTGAAACCACATGGCGTGGTCGAGGCTCGCCGCCTGCAGGGCCGGATCGAAGATCGTCGTGCCATGGGCGTGCAGGGACGTATCCAGGAGCGTCATGTCGGAGAGATAGGCAAGCACGGCCGCCTGCACCGCCCGATCCTGCGGCACGGCGCCCACCGTCTTGACCCAGACCGTCTGTGCCGGCTCCAGCTTCTCTGCCGAGAGATAGTGCTTGAACGAAAGCGGACGGATTTCGATCGGTCGCGGCTGCTGCCAGTAGCGGCGGATCGCCGGCGGCGCATGTTCGAGGAAGCGCGCCTGCAGCTCGGCCTCGCCGAGCAGGCTTTCCGGCGCAGGAAAATCGCCCATGGGAATCTGGTGGTCGAAGCCGTCCTCATCGCCCTGAAACGAGGCCGAGAGCGTGAAGATCGCCGCGCCATGCTGGATGGCGACCACCCGGCGGGTCGAGAAGCTGCCACCGTCGCGGATGCGCTCGACATCGTAGATGATCGGCACCGCGGGATCGCCGGGGCGCAGGAAGTAGGCATGCAGCGAATGGACGAAGCGCTCGGCGGAAACCGTACGCTGGGCGGCCACCAGCGCCTGGCCGATCACCTGCCCGCCGAAGACCCGCTGCCATCCCACCTGCGGCGATCGGCCGCGAAACAGGTTTTCCTCGAGTTTTTCCAGGTCCAGCGTGCGCAGCAGCACGGCCATCGGCTCCGGCCTTTCCGGTTGCGGGGCGGCGTCGGGCGGGTTGGGCATGGACAGTCTCCGCGAGGTGGTAGGAAGATGCGTGCGGCTGATCTATATAGTCCGAAACGAAAAGCTCAAGCTTCGGCCGGGGCCGGAGAGCGGGCCCGCAGCCCGCGGCGGCTTGATCCGACGGACGAAATGTACGACGCAGGCGCGCCGTGCCATGAGACCATCAAGAGACCGAGGAGGCGACAGCCATGACCGACGCGACCCCAGAGACGGGCCCGAGCGCCTGCACCGAGCAGACGGTCGACGACGTGCTGATCGCCGGCGGCGGCTATGTCGGCCTGTCGCTGGCTGTTGCCGTCAAGATGGCGGCGCCGCATCTGGCGGTGCGCGTGGTCGATGGCGCGCCGGACGGCGCCTGGAAGCGCGACGGGCGGGCCTCGGCCATCGCATCCGCTGCGGCCAGCATGCTGGATGTGCTGGGCGTCTGGCAGGAGATCGCGGCCGAGGCCGAGCCGATCCGGCGCATGATCATCACCGACAGCAAGACCGGCGATCCCGTCCGCCCGGTTTTCCTCACCTTCGAGGGCGATGGCAGCGACGGCAAGCCCTTCGCCCATATGGTCGACAATGTGGCGATGGTCGGCGCGCTGCGCGCCCGCGCGCAGGCGCTCGGCATTCCGATCCAGCAATCGGCCGTGGCCGAAAGCTTCCGCAGCGGCGACCATCAGGTGGTGCTCTCACTGGCCGATGGAAGCACCCTGCCCGCCCGCTTGCTGGTGGCCTGCGACGGCGTGCGCTCGCGGCTGCGCCAATCGGCCGGCATCAACACCGTAGTCTTCGATTACGGCCAGTCGGGCATCGTCACCACGGTAGAGCATGAGCGCCCGCATGACGGCACGGCACATGAGCACTTCCTGCCGGCCGGCCCATTCGCCACCCTGCCGCTGAAGGGCAACCGCTCCTCGCTGGTCTGGACGGAGCGCACGGAGGACGCGGCCAGGCTGATCGAAAGCGACGACCTGATCTTCGAGGATCAGCTGGAGCGCCGCTTCGGCCGCCGCCTGGGCGCGCTGAAGGTGGTGGGCCCGCGGCGGGCCTTTCCGCTGGGTCTGACGCTGGCGCGCGCCTTCGTTGCCCCGCGCTTCGCGCTGGCGGGCGATGCCGCCCATGGCATTCACCCGATCTCCGGCCAGGGCCTCAATCTCGGCTTCAAGGATGTGGCGGCGCTGGCCGAAACCATCGTCGAGGCCGACCGACTGGGTCTCGATATCGGCTCGCTCTCCGTGCTCGAGCGCTACCAGATCTGGCGCCGCTTCGATACGTTCCGCATGGGCGTGACCACGGATGTTCTCAACCGGCTGTTCTCCAACGATGTGACGCCGGTGCGCGCGCTGCGCGATTTCGGCCTCGGCCTCGTCGATCGCCTGTCGCCGCTCAAGCGTTTCTTCATCTCCCAGGCCGCGGGCGAGGCCAGCCCCAGCGATCCGCGCCTTCTGGCGGGAAGGCCGATCTGATTTTGACAGCAGACTGTCTTTCGACAGGGACTGCCCGCACATCAAACGGGCGGTCCGGCTTGGCGCCTGGATCCTCTTCGGAAAAATCCTATAGTAGGCTATATTTACAGATGTGAGCGAGGTCGGCCAGCCTCCTCACATCTCGATCTTGCGCGCCTCGGAGATCAGCATGATCGGAATGCCATCCCGGATGGGATAGGCGAGACGCGCTTTTTCGGAGACCAGTTCGTCTGTCTCCGCATGATAGCTGAGCCGCCCCTTGGTCAGCGGGCAGACGAGAAGCTCCAGCAGCTTCGGATCGACGCGGCGCATGCGGTCTTCCATGGGGAACCGCCTATTGCAGGATGGTTTCGATATCGCCGAAATTTCGGGCGAGCACGATCTCGGTGATCGCGATCAGCGTGTCGGCGCGGGTCTTGAGGTCCTCGGCTTCCAAAAGCGCCTGCTTTTCCGGCGGCCCGAAAGGCAGCATCATCGCCATGGAATTGACCAGCATGGTGTTCCCGGCGCGCTCCACGCTTTCCCAGTCCGCTTCCAGCTTGTTGGCGTCGAGATAGGCCTTGAAGGCGGAGAGAAGGGCGGCCCGGTCCACCTGGGCCTCCTCCTCCGGCGTATCGAGATCGGCGGCGAAAGGCGCGATGTGGAAATTGCGATAGCCCTTGGTGATCGACGCCTCCTGAAGCAGGCGGAAGCGGCAGATACCGGTGAGCGACACGATATAGCGCCCATCCTCCATCTCGGCGAAGGAGGTGATGCGGCCGACGCAGCCGACCTGGCAGAGCGGCGGCTGCGGACCGTTGACGATCTCCTCGCGATGCTCCGTCAGCGAGGGCTGGACCATGCCGATCAACCGCTTGCCGGCCAGCGCATCGTCGAACATGGCGAGATAGCGCGGCTCGAAAATATTCAGCGGAAGCTGGGCGCCGGGAAGAAGCAGAACACCCGACAGCGGAAACACCGGCAAAACCTCCGGCAGATCCTGCGGCTTGAGATAACGGGCGTTTCCGACCTGCATTCTGTGCCTATCCTGTGCTGTGGCGCGGGCGTTGCGCCTGCCCGTTTCCGGAGCAATACGCTTTGCGCGCCTGTGGCGACACGTCACGACGCGTGCCGGACCCTTTTGGCCGAGAGCGCGTTGTAAACCGTGGGACAGCGAACCGGGGACGCAGGCGCATTTCAGCGCGCTGCCGCCCGACGGCGCCGTTCCTCACAAAATGGTGCGCCCCGGCCAAATCTCAAGAGAGGGTTCTTCGTCGGCTGACGTACCATGAGAAGCATCGCCATAACGAAGTCTGGCGGACGCTTTCGACCTCAGGAGAAAAGCAGGGCAGACAGGCGGCGCCGGGCGGCAATGGTGGCGGGATCGGTCGGGCCCCAGACCTCGAAGAACTGCAAAAGCTCACGCCGGGCGGCGTCCTCGCCGAAGCTGCGATCCTTGCGCATGATCGTCAGCAGATGCTCGGCCGCAGCCGTGCGGTCGCCCTCGACATTGCGGATCTTGGCGAGCTTCAGCCGCGCTTCGTGATCCTCGGGGTTTTCCGTGAGTGCGCGCTCGAGCGCATTGGGATCGCCCAGCTTGCGCGCCTCCTCGATCTGGCCGAGCTTCTTGGCAACGGCCACGAGCCCGGCCTCGGCCTTGACCGCCTCAGGCAGGTCGTCGAGCAGCGCACGCGCCTGCTCCGGCGCGCCGGCGGCGATCATCACCTGGGCGAGGCCGGCCAGCGCCTCGGCATTTTCCGGCTCTGCCTGCAGCACGGCGCTGTAGAGGCCTGCGGCCTCCTCATGCGCACCTTCTTCGGCCAGCACCTTGGCCTCGGCCAGCACGGCGGCGATTTCCTCGGCACCGGCATCGATGGCGGGACCAGCGATCCGGTCGATGAACTCGCGCACCTGGCTTTCCGGCAGGGCGCCCATGAACCCATCGACGGGCCGCCCGCCCGAAAAGGCGATGACGGCCGGGATCGACTGAATGCCGAGCTGGCCGGCAATCGAGGGATGCTCGTCGATGTTCATCTTGACCAGCCGCACCCGGCCGCCAGCCTCGCGCACCACCTTCTCGATGACGGGGGTCAGCTGCTTGCAGGGCCCGCACCAGGGCGCCCAGAAATCCACCAGCACCGGCTGATGGCGCGAGGCCTCCATGACGTCGCGGGCAAAGCCTGCCGTGGTCGTGTCCTTGATCAGCTCGCCAGCCCCTGAAGTGCCGGCGCCTGACGAAGAGGGGCCGGAGGGCGCGGCAGCGGCCGGCTTGGCCGCGCCGTAGCTGGCGGAAGCCGTCATCTGCGTGCCGAAAGATCCGCCATAGGGATTGTTGCTGCCGCTCATCGCCACTCCTTCGGCCCTCCGCTCGGTCCGGCGGATGCCATTTCTCGCTGTTTCAAGACGTCGTCCGCTTGGGATCGCCGGACAGTCTCCGCAAGATCGTATGTCAGGCCGTCACTTTCAAGACAAGCGGCCTATGGCCCGTGGCTTCGGCAAAGCGCAGGAGATCGGCCGAGGCGATCGAAGTGGTCGCCTCATTGGTGAGCGGATGGCAGTTGACGATCTCCTCGGCCATGAGATCGGCATCGAGCACCAGCGTCACCCGCTTCTCAACATCGTTGATCACGCCGAAGGCGGTGACCGAACCGGGAATGACGCCGAGCAGCGCCATCAGCGCCTCGGGCTTGCCGAAGGAAAACTTGCTGGCGCCGCCGACCAGCGTGTGCACCGTCTTCAGGTCGACCGTGGCGTTCTCCTCCACCGTCAGCAGGAAGTAATTGTCCTTCTTGTCCTTCAGGAACAGGTTCTTGGTGTGCCCACCGGGGATCGCATCGCGCAGCGCCACCGATTCGGCCACGGTGAAAACGGCGGGATGGCGCAGCGTCTTGTGGGCGATGCCCAGACCGTCGAGGAAGGCGAAGAGCTCGTCGGGCGTCTTGGGCGCCGGGGTCCCGGTCGCAGGCTTTTGGGTCGCAGGCGTCTCGGAAACCAGCCCGGCCGGGCCCGCAGCGGTCGTGTCATCCGTCATCATCATCTCCTGGATCGAGGCGGCAGACAGGGCCTGGACTGAAGCGGCGGACCGCATCCGTCCCTGTCTCGCGCCTTGTCTCGCGCTCTGTCTCGCGCAATCCCTCCGAGCTAGCCGAGCGCTCGGCCCGACGCAATCGGCCACACGCCCTCTGCCGCTCGATTTGCGCCGCCCGACCTGCGCCCTTGCCTGCCGCTGGACGATCGCATCATGCGCCACGCGGCAGAAGTCAGGATTGGCAGGGCCTCGCGCGGCCTGAACAATCGCCCTGCGTCATACCCGGCGAAAAATTTCCGGGCCCGCGAATTTTCCCGTTGCATTCCAAAAGGCCTTGGTCCATATAGCCCCCGTCGCCGCGAGAGCGGACGGCGCCGCGGTCGAACTACCCCAGACCGGCGGATGATGAGCGGGTGTAGCTCAGGGGTAGAGCACAACCTTGCCAAGGTTGGGGTCGGGCGTTCGAATCGCCTCACCCGCTCCAAATCTTCTTGAAGACTGCGGTTGCCGCAGCGAGGGAAGTCTCAGGCGAAAGCCGGTGTGATTGTTTCGTGCTTCGGCACACCGTGGCCCTATACCCCAGGTCACGAGCGATGAGCGGGTGTAGCTCAGGGGTAGAGCACAACCTTGCCAAGGTTGGGGTCGGGCGTTCGAATCGCCTCACCCGCTCCAAATCTTCTTGAAGACTGCGGTTGCCGCAGCGAGGGAAGTCTCAGGCGAAAGCCGGTGTGATTGTTTCGTGCTTCGGCACACCGTGGCCCTATACCCCAGGTCACGAGCGATGAGCGGGTGTAGCTCAGGGGTAGAGCACAACCTTGCCAAGGTTGGGGTCGGGCGTTCGAATCGCCTCACCCGCTCCAAATCTTCTTGAAGACTGCGGTTGCCGCAGCGAGGGAAGTCTCAGGCGAAAGCCGGTGTGATTGTTTCGTGCTTCGGCACACCGTGGCCCTATACCCCAGGTCACGAGCGATGAGCGGGTGTAGCTCAGGGGTAGAGCACAACCTTGCCAAGGTTGGGGTCGGGCGTTCGAATCGCCTCACCCGCTCCAAATTCCCTAATTCTTCCAAGTAGATTGCGTTCAGCTGAACCCGCATGTCAGCGGGCCGCGTCGTCGCATGCGATGGCAACGCTCATGCCCGGCCTTATGCCGGATTTTGAACGAAGGGCAGCCGGCAGAAGCATCGGCCGCCTTTCGCTCTGTCAGGTCCTCATGCAGCGACACCCTCGGGCCAGGGGCCGACATAGAGCGATTGCGGCCGGATCAGGCGGCCGGTCTTTTCCTGCTCCAGTACATGCGCCGTCCATCCCGCCATCCGCCCGGCGGCGAAGACATTGGTGAAGCTTTCGCGTGAGAAGCCCAGCGCCTCCAGAAGCAGCGCGGTGTAGAATTCGACATTGGTCTGCAGCGCCCGCTCGGGCTTGCGCGCTGCCAGCAGCGCCAGCGCCTGGCGCTCGACGGACTGGGCGAAGCGGATGCGACCGTCCTGGGCGCTCAAGCTCGACACGGCACGCTTGAGCACATCGGCACGCGGATCGCGCACCCGATAGATCCGGTGACCGAAGCCCATCAGCCGCTCGCCCCGGTCCAGCGCGGCGGTGAGCCAGGGCATGATGGCCGCCTCTCCGTCGATCGCATCGAGCATGTCGAGAACCGGCCCCGGCGCGCCACCATGCAGCGGCCCCTTCAACGCGCAGAGACCGCCCAGAACGGCGGAGAACAGTCCGGCCTTGGTGGACGCGATCACCCGTGTGGCGAAGGTCGAAGCATTGAGCCCGTGATCGGCCACTGTGACCAGATAGGTCTCCAGCCCGCGCACCTTTTCGGGCGTCGCCTCCTCCCCATGCAGCATGCGCAGGAAATCGGCGGCGAGACCCAGATGCGGCGCCGGTGCGACAGGCGCCAGCCCCCGCCGCCGGCGGGCGATCGCGGCGGCAAAGACCGGCGTGGCGGCGACCGCCAGGCCATGATGCGGCAGATCGGCCCGATCCGGTAGAGCGGCCAGAAGCAGGCGCAGCGCCTCGACCTCCGACAGCCCGTCAGTGGCGGGCAACAGCGCCGGCAGCAGGGCGAAGGCGACAGGCCGGGCCGCGGCGAGCATCTTGGTAACGGCGTCAGTATCGCCCGCATCCGGCACCAGATCGGCCCAGAGAAGCGACAGGACGGCTTCGAACCGCCAGTCGGCAAGATTGGCCAGGTCATGACCACGCAGGATCAACCGGCCGGCGGCGCCGTCGACATGGCTGAGCAAGGTTTCGGCGGCAACGACCTGATCGAGGCCTGAGGGAGCACCGGCAGCGGGGGAAACAGGTGATGAGGGGACAATGGTCATGGACGATCCTCCGGGGTTGACGTTCGTCCAGCATCCTGATTGACTTGATATGGTCAATCTTGATTCATCCGATCAATACACGCATCAAGATGCGCAATGGCAAAACCGGCTCTCTTCCTCGATGCGGAAACTGCGGCTCAACGCCTTGGCGTCAGCAAGGCGACGCTCTATGCCTATGTCAGCCGCGGGCTGATCCAGGCGAGCGATGCCGAGGCAGACCCGCGCCGCCGGCAATACAGCGCCCATGACGTGGACGCCCTGTGCAAACGCAAATCCGTCGGCCGCCGGCCAAAGGCGGCGGCCCAGGCCACGCTCGACTGGGGCCTGCCGGTGCTGACATCGGCCATCACGCTGATCGATGGCAACAGGCTGTTCTATCGCGGCCAGGATGCAGCCCTTCTTTCCGACGCGGCGACATTGGAGGAGGTCGCGTGCCTGCTGTGGGATTGCGGGATGAAGGACCCCTTCGCCGATCCCGCCGCCCTGCCGGCGCCCCTGGCGTCGGTGCCGCCTGCATTTGACGACCTGCCGCTGATCGAGCGGCTGCAGGCGCTGCTTCCCCTCTTCGCCGCAGGGCGTGCCATCGCGTGGCAGCGCGATCCGAAAAAGCTCTGGATCGGCGCTGCCGCGCTCCTGCGCGCCATCACCGCCACCGCCAGCCGCAGCCAGCCGGGAGACCAGCCGGTTCATAGGCATCTTGCCGCGGCGTGGCAGCTCGATGCGCGGGGCGCGGATCTCGTGCGCCGCACCCTGGTGCTCCTGGCTGATCATGAACTGAACGCCTCGGCCTTCGCCGTGCGCGTGGTTGCCTCGACCGGCGCCTCGCTCGGCGCTTGCCTCAATGCCGGACTGTCGGCCCTGAGCGGGCCGCTGCATGGCGGCACGACCAGTCTTGTCGAACTGTTGTTTTCGGAGATGGAAGCGCGGGGCGATGCGCAAAGCGTGATCGAGGAGCGGCTGCGGCGCGGTGATGGCGTGCCCGGCTTCGGCCATCCGCTCTATCCCCAGGGCGATCCGCGCGCACGGGCGATCCTCGACCACCTGCCATTAACGAAGGTGAGCCGCGACCTGATCGCTGCCATGGAAGAGACATCCGGCCGGCTGCCGGATATCGATTTCGCCTTGGTGGCGCTGCGCAGAGAACTCGGCCTGCCGATGGGGACTGCCTTGGCGCTCTTCGCCATCGGCCGCACCGTGGGCTGGCTCGCCCATGCGCTGGAACAGGCAGGCACGGGCAGGCTTATCCGCCCGCGAGCCCAGTATAACGGCCCGCTTCCCACGGAACACCGAAGCGCGAGCTGAGGTGGCGGGCCATTGCAACCTCGCCCCCTGATCAGCCCTTCGTCTTCGTAAAGACGTAGTCCGTTTCCTGCACCAGCATTCCGTCTGGCCGCAGGATGGCTTCCGGGAAGCCCTCGTGATTGACGGCATCGGGCCAGATCTGGGTTTCGAGGCAGAAGCCGGCAAAGGGGCCGTAAGAGCGGCCTTCGAGGCCCGGCACGGCCACGTTCAGCTTGAAGCCCGAGTAGAACTGCACGCCCGGCTCGGTGGTGCGCACCTCCAGCGAGACGCCGGAGGCCGGGCTGCGGACGAAGGCAACGGGGCGCTTTTCGACGCGGGCGGACGACAGGCAGAAATTATGGTCATAGGCGACCTTCTCGCCTTCGACCTGCCGGCGCATCGAGGTCATCGCCCTCAGGTCGAAGACGGTTCCCTCCACCGGGCGGATTTCACCCGTCGGCACCTGGCGCTCGTCGGTCGGCAGGTAGCTGTCGGCCGCGATCATGATCTCGTGGTCGAGCGCATCCGTGCCGCCGTCGAGGTTGAAATAGGCGTGCTGGCAGAGATTGGCGATGGTCGCATGGTCGGTGGTCGCCTCGTAGCGCACCGAGAGGATGCCTTCGGCGGCGAGCCGGTAGGTGGCCGTCACCGTGCAATTGCCGGGATAGCCGGCGCGTCCCTCGGGATCGACGATCGAGAGGATGATGAAATCCTCGCCCTTGTCGACCAGCGTCCAAACCCGGCGGGCAATGTTGTCCTTGCCGCCATGGAGGTGGGTCACGCCCTTTTCATTGAGCTCGAGCTGGTAGCTCTCGCCATCGATGGAGAAACGGCCCTCGCCGATGCGGTTGGCATTGCGCCCTGGCGTCGCGCCGAAATAAGGCGACGAGGTGACATAAGAGTCGAGATCCTCGAAACCGAGCATCAGCGGCGCGGCGTGGTCATCGAGACGAAGGTCCTGGATCACCGAGCCGAGGGTGAGCACATTGGCCGTCAACCCGCCGCCGGCAATGCGATAGCGATGCACCGCCTCGCCCGTCGGCATATGGCCAAAAATCTCGCCGTCCTCGATCGTCTTCATCAGCCGCTCCTCGCATGTTGGATCTGCGGGCGGAACCTATCCACGCACCGCATGCTCTTACAAGTGGGCTTGGGGGACGGCGCGAAAATTCCCTTCCGCGTGCCGGAGGTTCAAGCGAACGGGCCAGCGCCTCGAAGCTTACGAAAAGCGCGGCGCGAGTTCGGCAGCCTCGGCGATCATCCCCTGCAGGCTGCCGCGCAGCCGTGCCTCCACCATGAGCGCGACATCGGGATATTCCTCCAGCATGCGGTGGAACAGCGCCCGGGGAATGCGCATGACCTCGCTGTCCTCATCCGCCGTCGCCGTCAGCTTGCGTGCGACGAGCGAGATCATCGCCAGTTCGGACAGCAGCGCCCCGCGCTCCGCCATGCCCACCAGCCGCAGGCGTCCTTCCGCGTCAAGCTGTGTCAGGCGGAAGCGCCCGTGAGAAACGGCATAGGCGCAATCGGCCGGCGCCCCCTCGCGAAACAGCTCCTGGCCCGCGGAAACCCGGCGGCGCTCCGCGCCAAAGGCGATCAGCCGCAGCTTCTCGCGGTCGATCTCGGCGAACAAGGGCACCGAGGAAAGAAGAGTGATATCGTCGTTCAGGCTCATGGCGCCGCCCCTGCTTGCCGCCAAGGCAAGGGGCTTTCACCCCCGCCGGTCAAGGGCGAAAAGCCCGGCGCATCGCGTGCAACCGGCCACCGCCTCTTTCGCTCTTGGCATCCGCCGGGCGCAAAGGCAAGCAGATCCCGCCTTTCTTGCGGGACCTTATTGCCGAAGCCGATGCTGGCAGAGTCGATCTTCTCAGGGAACGATCTTGTAGCCGCCGTTTTCCGTCACCAGGATCTCGGCATTGGACGGATCGCGCTCGATCTTCTGACGCAGGCGATAGACATGGGTTTCCAGCGTATGGGTCGTCACGCCGGAATTATAGCCCCAGACCTCTTCCAGCAGAACGTCGCGCGTGACCACCTTCTGCTCGGCCCGGTAGAGATAGCGGATGATCGCCGCCTCCTTCTCCGTCAGGCGAATCTTCTGGCCGTTTTCCAGCGTCAGCAGCTTCTGCCCCGGCTTGAACGTATAGGGGCCGACGATGAAGGTCGCATCCTCGCTCTGCTCATGCTGGCGCAGCTGCGCGCGGATGCGGGCCAGAAGCACGGCGAAGCGGAACGGCTTGGTGACATAATCATTGGCACCGGCTTCCAGGCCGAGGATCGTGTCCGAATCGGTATCATGACCCGTCAGCATGATGATCGGCGGCTTGAACCCACCCTTGCGCAGAAGCTTGACCGCCTCTCGCCCGTCCATGTCAGGCAGCCCAACATCCATGATCAGAAGCGCAACGGTTTCGCTGCGCGCCGCTTGGATGCCCTTCGTCGCCGTCGGCTCCTGCAGAATGGTGAATTCCTCATAGAGCGAAAGCTGCTCGACCAGGGTCTGGCGCAGGTCGTCATCATCATCCACGAGAAGAATGGTACGGGTTGCCATCCGGCGTCTGTCTCCTTTCAAGAACATCATCAGGCTGAAGCTCCGGCTTCGGCGCGGGATGATCGGTGCAATGTCTTGCGCAAGCTCAAGCTTTGCCGGCTGATAGGCCATGGCTTTGCTGAGGCTCCCGCCGGCCTGTCGGCAGCTTTGCCGTCACAGGGCAAATCGGCTTATGACGTCCCATCAATTTTGCTTCAAAGCACAAGCTCGTGACAAGACGCGATTGAAGAGACATGGGGCGGAACATGCGCAAGTACAAGAGCACCGGTGGACAGAGGCAGAAGCAGGGCGTGGTCACCCTGCGCAAGGCGCCGGGCTCGGCAACGCGCGGCCATCTGCGCTTCGGCCCGGTCACCGTGCCGGCCGCCATCGGCCGCAGCGGCCGCTCCGCGCGCAAGCGCGAAGGCGACGGCGCCACGCCGATCGGCTCGCTGCCTGTGCTTGCCGGCTTCGTGCGGCGCGACCGCATCGCCCCGCCCCCAAGTCGCCTGCCGCTGACGCCGATCGCCAAGGGCCTGCTCTGGTGCGATGCGCCTGCACACGCCGCCTATAACCGGCCGGTGCGCGCGCCGTTCGGGCCGAGCCATGAGGAAATGATGCGTGTCGATGGTCTCTACGACATCTGCCTCGTGCTCGACTGGAACATCACCGAACGCCGCCGCAATCGCGGCTCGGCCATTTTCCTGCACCTGATCCGCCCGGGCTACGCCCCAACCGAGGGCTGTATCGCGCTGAAGCCGGGCGATATGCGCCGGCTGCTGGGCTTCATTCGGCGGGGGACGACCATCCGGATTTTTTGACGGCTTCCTCCCCCATTCGGGGGAGGACCACGGATTTGAAGCCTGCTTGGATTTGTCCGCTCCGAGGGGCGGAACAGCTGAAAGCCCAGGGCAGAGCTTTACAGGAGAGAGAAAAATGAAGAGCATGATCAAGGCGTTGATCGCCACGGCGCTGATGACGGGCACGGCTATGGCGGCCACATCCGAGCGCCCGGCAACGAAGGCGGAAATCGAAAAGATCGCCGTGGGACACACCGTCAGCGGCGCCATGCGCTATATGCCGAACGGCCGCTACACCTATAAGGGCGGCAACCCCGGCACCTACAAGATCCTGCAGGGGCAGGTCTGCGTCACCTTCGACAATGGCGGCAAGCGCTGTGACCGCATCGTGACCGGCGACGGCAAGAGCTTCACCCTGATCAATGCACGCGGAGAGCGTTATCCGTTCAAGTAGACGGAGGCGGGTCCGATGAAAGCAAACGGCCCCGCACGCATGCGTGCGGGGCCGGATCGAGATGGGGCTGCGGGGCGCGCGATCAGCCGAAATCGCGAATATCGACAAAATGGCCCTGGATGGCCGCGGCTGCCGCCATGGCCGGGGAAACCAGATGGGTGCGGCCCTTGAAGCCCTGACGGCCTTCGAAGTTGCGGTTCGAGGTGGAGGCGCAGCGCTCGCCCGGCTTCAGCCGGTCGTCGTTCATCGCCAGGCACATGGAGCAACCCGGCTCGCGCCAGTCGAAGCCGGCGGCCTTGAAGATCACGTCGAGCCCTTCGGCCTCGGCCTGTTCCTTCACCAGCCCCGAGCCCGGAACGATCATGGCCGACACGGTGGACGCCACCGTCTTGCCTTCGACCACCTTGGCCACTTCACGCAGGTCTTCGATGCGGCCATTGGTGCAGGAACCGATGAAGACGCGATCGATGGCGATGTCGGTGATCTTCGTGCCCGGCTTCAGGCCCATATAGTCGAGCGCCCGCCACTTGGAGGCCCGCTTGACCTCGTCCTGGATGTCGTCGGGATTGGGCACCACGCCCTGGACAGAGACCACGTCTTCCGGCGAGGAGCCCCAGGAGACGATCGGCGGCAGGGCCGCGGCATCGAGCACGACGACGCGGTCGTAATGGGCGCCCTCGTCGCTGGCGAGCGTCTTCCAGTAATCGACCGCCATGTCCCAGGCCGTGCCCTTCGGCGCGCGCGGCTTGTCCTTGACATAGGCGAAGGTCGTCTCGTCAGGGGCGATCAGGCCGGCGCGGGCGCCGCCTTCGATCGACATGTTGCAGATCGTCATGCGGCCTTCCATCGACAGCGCGCGAATGGCCTCGCCCGCATATTCGATGACATAGCCGGTGCCGCCGGCAGTGCCGATCTCGCCGATGATGGCGAGGATGATGTCCTTGGCGGTGACGCCCGGCGGCAGCTGGCCGTCCACGCGCACCAGCATGTTCTTCGCCTTCTTCTGGATCAGCGTCTGCGTGGCCAGCACATGCTCGACCTCGGAGGTGCCGATGCCATGCGCCAGCGCGCCGAAGGCGCCATGCGTCGAGGTGTGGCTGTCGCCGCACACGATCGTCATGCCCGGCAGGGTGAAGCCCTGCTCGGGGCCAACGATGTGGACGATGCCCTGGCGCACATCGCTTTCCGAATAATATTCCACACCGAAGTCGGCGGCGTTGCGGGCCAGCGCTTCCACCTGGATGCGGCTTTCCTCGTTCTTGATGCCTTCCTTGCGGTCGGGCGAGGTCGGCACATTGTGGTCGACGACGGCCAGCGTCTTCTCGGGATGACGGACCTTGCGGCCGGCCATGCGCAGGCCCTCGAAGGCCTGCGGGCTCGTCACCTCATGAACCAGGTGACGGTCGATATAGAGAAGACAGGTGCCGTCTTCCTGGCGGCTGACGACGTGGTCGTCCCAGATCTTGTCGTAAAGGGTGCGGGGTGCGCTCATGGCGGTCATCCATCGGCTTGAAGCAAGGGAAAGGGTCACGACAGGCGACGGCACGCGTCGCCCTCTCGGCCGTCGATCCTGCGACGGCCGACTGGATCAGCCAAGTCGTGCGGTCAGCGCGCCGGCCACGCGCGCAAAGAAGCGTGCCGGCAGACGCTTATGGTCCTGCAGCACGACGACATTCTGGGCGCGACATCCGAATTTGGACTCCATGGCCGCGCCTCCTATCAAATTCCGCGCTTTCCGGCAATATCGGTCTTGTGCCTGGCACTATCCTCTGTCGTCGGTTCGATCGAACATGAGCAAAGATAGCAATGGGTCCGCGCAAATACTATTCCAGGTTTTAAAAGATACGCGACGTCCTTGATGCAATGCGGCGAGGACAGTGCCGGAATAGACTTTCCGAATTTTTAAAAACTTGCCCCTATAAATGGCCGGCAGACCTCATAGGAAATTAGCCCCCATGTCAATTTTCGGCTTTCGTGCATCCAATGCAGAGACGGCAGCACAAGAAGAGCTTGCATCCCAGAAGCAACGTTTTCAATTGCTGAGCGACGCCGCCGGCATCGGCCTCTGGGAAGCGCTGCTGCATGAGGGCGATGCGATGCATGCCAAGAGCCAGTGGACCTGGTCCAACGAAATGCGGCGGATCATGGGCTTTTCCGGACTGAGCGATTTTCCCGATGTCGTCCAGTCGTGGTCGGACCGGCTTCATCCTGACGATGTCGCTGGGACCTTTGCCGCCTTCGGCGCCTCCGTGACGGACAAAAGCGGAAAAACCGGCTATGATGTCCGTTATCGCCTGAAGTGCAAGGACGGACAGTATCGCTGGTTCCGCGCGACCGGCGGCTGTCGCACCCTGCCCGATGGCAGGACGGTGCTGGCCTGCGGTTCGCTGATGTATATTCACGATCAGGTGGTGCTGGAAGAAAGCCAGCGCGCCAACAGCGAGGCCGACAAGCTGATCTTCTCCGCTCTGCAGGCCGGCCTGACTGCGCTGGCCTCGGGCGATTTCGGCCATCGCATCGATCAAGTGCCGGAAAAGGCGAGCAGCCTGAAGGAGAACTTCAACCGGACAGCGGCCCTTCTCGGCGGCGTGATTGCCGGTGTCAACAGCACGGCCGGTACGATCGTCGATACCAGCAACCAGATCACCCATGCCTGCGACGATCTCTCCCGCCGTACCGAGCAGCAGGCGGCCTCCGTCGAGCAGGCCGCCGCGGCCATCGAGGAAATCACCCAGGCCGTCAGCAACACGGCGCAGAATGCCGGCCGCGTCTCCAGCCTGACCACCCAGGCCCGTCAGGCGACCGAAACCTCCGGAACCGTGGTTCAGGACGCCATTGCCGCAATGGCGCAGATCGCAGGGTCCTCCGACCAGATCGGCCAGATCATCGGCGTGATCGACGAGATTGCCTTCCAGACCAACCTGCTGGCGCTCAATGCCGGGGTCGAGGCCGCGCGTGCGGGCGAAGCCGGCCGCGGCTTTGCCGTCGTCGCCCAGGAGGTGCGGGAACTGGCCCAGCGCTCGGCCAAGGCCGCCAAGGAAATCAAGACGCTGATCTCAACCTCAGCGAGCCAGGTCAAGGGCGGCGTTGATCTCGTGGACCGCACCGGCCACGTGCTGGGCGAAATCGCCGGCCAGATCCGCGACATTTCGTCTCTGATCGAGAACATCGCCTCCTCCTCGCGCGAGCAATCCACCGCGCTCGGCGAGATCAGCTCGACCATCAGCCAGATCGACCAGGTCACCCAGCAGAACGCCGCCATGGTGGAGGAAACCACGGCCGCGAGCCACAATCTGGTGTCGGAAGCCGGGGAACTCATGCGCTCGATCGCCCATGTCAAGATCGAGACCGCGCCGAGCCAGACCTACCGCACGGCCCGCGCCGCCTGATCGCGCGACAGCGCCGCGCCATACCCGCTCAGCAAGCCCGCCCGGCCCCGGCCGCGGCGGGCTTTTTGCTGCCTGACCGTGCTGGAGCATCGGACTGAAAATCATGCCCAGTCCGATGCTCCAGGATTTTGTTTCCCCATCGGATTTCTCCGAAAACCCGTTCCCGGTTTTCGGTCCGATACGCTCATGCAGAAGGCAACAAAAAACCGCTCGCAAGCGACCTTGCGAGCGGTTCGAAACACATGACAACCTACTGCGGCAGACCGCAGCAGATGTCCGTCTTATTCCTGGGGCTTTTCGGCAGCCAGAGCCTGTGCAGCGGCGACCTTCTCGGCTTCGATGCGGGCCTTCTCGTCGGAAGCCAGCTGGCGGACGCCTTCGTTGAGCTTGCGAGCGCGGGTGCCGGTGTTCTCGACGATACGAGCGGACTTGCCGCGACGGTCGCGCAGGTAATAGAGCTTGGCGCGGCGGACCTTACCGCGGCGAACCACTTCGACGCCTTCGACGAGCGGCGAGTAGACCGGGAAGACGCGCTCGACGCCTTCGCCGTAGGAGATCTTGCGAACCGTGAAGCTCTCGTTGATGCCGCCGCCGGAGCGGGCGATGCAAACGCCTTCATAGGCCTGCACGCGGGTGCGGGTACCTTCCGTCACGCGGACGTTGACGCGAACCGTGTCGCCCGGGGAGAATTCCGGCAGGGTGCGCTTGGCTTCGATCTTGGCGGCCTGTTCGGCCTCGAGCTGCTGAATGATGTTCATCGTGCTAACCTTCTCACATTCTTCTGAAACGATCAGAGCGCCCGCCGCCGCCATGGGACCTGCCGCCGGTGCGTCGCGCCCTGTCCGTTACCGGCAGAGCACGTGGAGCGAGATACATCGTTCTTTGATTTCCGGTTGCCGGGAAACTCCCGTACCGGCCGCGCGAATACACCATTGTCATGGTCTTGTCACCCCCTATCGGTACCCGCCTGGCGCAAAAGCCCGGCGGAGCGGCACACGACAACGGCTCAAATAGCAGAGGAAGGCGAGGCCACGACAAAGCGCAGGATCGTCTCCTCTCCCGCGTCGATCCGCTGGAACGCAGGATAGGCGCCGCAGACCGACAACCAGAAGGCAAGGCCGGGCGCATTGGCGCTGAGCACGGAAAGCTCCCATTGCCCCGGCGCAGCCGCAAAGACGCTTCCGGCAAAGCGGCGCCCCCTTCCCTGCCGGCGGAAGCCGGGCGTGACGAAAAATTCCGCCATGACCCGTTCGGCGGGAAGGCCGGAGGCGGCGTGGCGGTTGACCAGGGCGAAGCCCGCCACCGCACCATCCGCCTCGGCAAGCCAGGCCCAGCGGTCCTGTTCGCTGAAATAGAGATCGAACCAGGGATAGGCGCGATCCACGGGCGCGAAGCCGGAGAGCTCGTCCAGATGGGCATCGAGCAGCGCCCGCAGCAGCGCGTGGTCCTGCGGCAGTGCCGCCCGCATGCGGAAATCGGTTTGGTGATCCTTCATGTCCCTTGCCTCACTGTCACGCCCTGCGCACCTTGCGGCCTTTCAGACAGCCTCCGCCGCTACCACAATGGCTGGGCCGCTCTTTTTGACAGGCACTCTATGATTTGTCCGCCCGGACGGTTAGGGCATGGAGCGCATCAGCGGCTTTGCTGCCGGACTGTGTGAACCAAAGAACTGAAGCCTGTCCGGCGCTCCGGCTTTGACCTGACAGGCCTTGCTCGCAATGTTCATTCCGAGAGACCGATGACGATCCTGACCATGCTGTCCCTCTTCATCGCGGGCTTCCTCTCCGGGGCGGTCAATGCGATCGCCGGCGGCGGCACGTTCCTGACCTTCGGCGCGATGACGCTGGCCGGGCTGCCGCCGATCGTCGCCAATGCCACCTCCTCCATCGTCCAGTTTCCCGGCTATGTCACCTCCGCCCATGCCTATCGGCGCGAACTGTGGCAGGACCGGCGGCTAGTGCTGCTGCTCGGGCTTCTCTCGACGGTCGGCAGCCTGATCGGCGCCTTGATCCTGCTGTCGCTCTCCAATCCGTCCTTCCGCGCCCTGGTGCCCTGGCTGCTGATCGCCGCGACCGCCGTCTTCGCCTTCGGGCCGCTGCTGCGGCCAAAGGCACGGGCGGAGGGCGCGCCGCTGGGGCTGGTCGGGCTGGTGCTGCAATTCGTTACCGCGATCTATGGCGGCTTCTTCGGCGCCGGCATGGGCATCATGATGCTGGCCGTGATGACGCTCACTGTGGGCGGCGGCTATCACCGCGCCAATGCCCTGAAGAACATGCTCGCCATGGTCATCGCCGCCGTCGCCATTGTCGTCTTTGCCAGCGGCGATGTGGTGGCCTGGCCCCAGGCGGCGGTGATGGTGCCCGGCTGCGCGCTCGGCGGCTATGCCGGCGTCTGGCTGGCCCGGCGGGTGCCCCAGGGCATGCTGCGCGCGCTGGTGATCGCCTGCGGCCTCGGCCTCTCGGTCTATTACTTCGTCACGGGCTGACCGGCGGCCGACGGCGCGCGGCCCTCGCCCAGCAGATCGGGCCGGCGCGCACGGGTGAGCGACAGGGCCTCGGCCTGCTGCCAGGCGCGAATGGCGCCGTGATTGCCCGAGGTCAGCACCTCGGGGATCGGCTCGCCCTCGAAGAGCTGCGGGCGGGTATAGTGCGGATGTTCGAGCAGGCCGCCCTCGAAGCTTTCCTGCACGCCCGAGGCGGCATTGCCCATCACCCCCGGCAAAAGCCGCACGACGGCATCGAGCAGGGTCAGCGCCGCCGGCTCGCCGCCCGAGAGAATATAGTCGCCGATCGAGACTTCCTCGAGCCCGCGCCGGTCGATCACCCGCTGGTCCACGCCCTCGAAACGGCCGCAGACGATCAGCGCGCCCGCCCCTTCCGCCAGATCACGCACCCGCGCCTGGGTCAATGGCCGGCCGCGCGGGCTCATCAGGAGGCGTGGCAGACCGGGCCGGGCCGCATCCGCCGCGTCGATCGCCCGGGCCAGCACATCCGGTTTCAGCACCATGCCCGCCCCCCCGCCGGCCGGCGTGTCATCGACGGTGCGATGGCGGTCGGTGGCGAAATCGCGGATCTGCACGGCATCGAGCGACCAGTCGCCCCGCGCCAGCGCCTTGCCGGCCAGCGAATGGCCGAGATGGCCCGGAAACATCTCGGGATAGAGCGTGAGAACGACGGCTGCAAAGGTCATAGGAATTTCCTTCGCCGGCTTTGATCCTCCGGCGTGGGCCACAACAGGGCATCTTGAACGGCGCGAGGCGGCGTCTCAGTCGTCCTTCGGCCGGAAGGGTGCTGCCGGATCGTCGTCCTTGTCCTCGACCAGGCCGGCGGCGACGGGATCGAGGAGAAGACGCCCGGCCTCCAGGTCGATCTCGAGCACGGCATGTTCGGAAAAGGGGATCAGCACCGGGCGCTTGCCCGGGCCTTTCAGCTCCAGGAGATCGCCTGCGCCGAAATCGAACACGCCCGTAACAGTGCCATAGCTGCGGCCCTCGGCGTCGAAGGCCTCCAGCCCCTCCAGATCGGCATAGAAGAACTCGTCCTCGTCGAGATCGTCATCGGGCAGGTTATCCCGGTCGATGAACAGGTTCAGCCCGTTCAGCGCCTCGGCCGCGGTGCGGTCGTTGATGCCGCGAAAGCGCACGATCACGACATTCTTGGCCTCGCGCACCTCCAGAACCTCGAAGACGCGCCCGTCCTCGGCATGGAGATGGCCATAATCGCCGATCGCCATGGGATCGCCGGAAAAGCTCTTCACGCGCACCTCGCCGCGCAAGCCCTGCGCGGCGCCGACCGTTCCCATGAGAACGGGATTCTTCAATTTCGCTGGGCCAGCCGACATGTTCGATACCCGTATGCCATCATGATGCTTGAGCGCACCGCGCCTGAAAAGGCCGGTCGCCCCGAAAGGAAAGGCCCCCGCACCGGAATGCGGAGGCCCCATAGATACCCGGCCGAAGCGGACGCGGATAGGGAAAAATGGGCGCAAGCCCCGGCTGCTTATTCCGCGGCAGCGGCAGCAGCGGCCTCGGCCTTCTGGCGGGCTTCGGCGGCGCGCTCGAGCGCCTTCTTGCCCGGCTTGCCCTTTTCCGGGTTGCTGCGGGCGTCGCGCTTGGCGATACCGGCTTCGGCCAGGAAGCGCAGGACGCGGTCGGTCGGCTGGGCGCCGTTGTCGAGCCAATGCTGGATGCGCTCATTGTTCAGCTCGACGCGCTTGGCATCGTCCTTGGCGAGCATCGGGTTCCAGGAACCGACCTTCTCCAGGAAGCGGCCGTCGCGCGGGCTGCGGGCGTCGGCGATGACGACCTGGTAGTAGGGACGCTTCTTGGAACCGCCGCGGGCGAGACGAATTTTCAGTGCCATGTCATAACTCCTTTGATGTCTGGCGTGCCGCTTCAAGCGGCCTGATCGGGGTGCCGTCAGACCTTGAGGTCTGCGGCGATGTCTTCGTGGTGCCGGATGACTTCCTTGATGATGAAGTTCAGGAACTTCTCGGCGAAATCCGGGTCCAGATTGGCGTCCTTGGCCAGGCGGCGAAGCCGCGCGATCTGGTATTCCTCGCGCGCCGGATCGGCCGGCGGCAATGTGTGGCGGGCCTTGAGAACGCCCACCGCCTTGGTGCAGCGGAAGCGCTCGGCCAGCATGTGCACCAGCGCGGCGTCGATATTGTCGATCGACTGGCGATAGCTGGCCAGTTGCTCGCGCACGCCGGTCTCGGTCGTGGTTGCCTGCGTTGTCGTTGCCTGTGTCTTGGCTGTCTGTGTCGTCGCTGTCTCAGTCATGGCGCGCCCGCTCACTTCTTCTTCGGGAAGCCGGGCAGGCCCGGAAGACCGCCAAGGCCGGGCAGCTTGCCGCCGCCGAGCCCCGGGAGCTTGCCGGGCAGGCCGGGAAGACCGCCGGGCATGCCCTTGCCGAGCCCTGCGGCCTCGGCCTGCTTCTGCAGGGCTTCCAGCTGCTTGGGGTCCATCTGCGACAGGTCGGGCATGCCACCCATGCCGCCGCCGAGCCCCATCTTGGCGCCCAGGCCGCCCATGAGCTGCTTCATCATGCCGCCACCCTTCTTGCCGCCCATCATCTTCATCATGTCCGCCATCTGGCGGTGCATCTTCAGAAGCTTGTTGATGTCGGCGGCATCGGTGCCGGAGCCGGCGGCGATGCGCTTCTTGCGGGAATGCTTGAGCAGGTCGGGATTGGCGCGCTCGGCCTTGGTCATGGAGGAGATGATGGCGAGCTGGCGGGCGAACATGCGGTCGTCGAGGCCGGCGGCGGCGATCTTGTCCTTCATGCCGGCCATGCCCGGCATCATGCCCATGATGCCGCCCATGCCGCCCATCTTCTGCATCTGGCGCAGCTGATCGGCCAGGTCGTTCAGGTCGAACTTGCCCTTGGCCATCTTCTCGGCCATGGCCTTGGCCTTTTCGGCATCGATCGTCTCGGCCGCGCGCTCGACCAGCGAGACGATGTCGCCCATGCCGAGAATGCGGTCGGCCACGCGCTTGGGGTGGAATTCCTCAAGCTCGGAGACCTTTTCGCCAACGCCGATCAGCTTGATCGGCTTTCCCGTCACGGCGCGCATGGAGAGCGCCGCGCCGCCACGGCCGTCGCCGTCCATGCGGGTGAGCACCAGGCCGGTGATGCCGACGCGCTCGTCGAAATTGCGGGCGAGATTGACGGCGTCCTGACCGGTCAGCGCGTCAGCCACCAGCAGGATTTCATGCGGATTCGAGCGGCGTTTGATCTCGGCCATCTCGAGCATCAGCGGCTCGTCGATGTGGGTGCGGCCGGCGGTGTCGAGGATCACCACATCATGGCCGCCGAGGCGGGCGGCCTGCACGGCACGCGCGGCGATATCGGTGGGCGACTGGCCGGCGATGATCGGCAGCGTGTCGATCGAGGTCTGGGCGCCGAGCTGGCGCAGCTGCTCCTGCGCGGCCGGGCGGCGCGTGTCGAGCGAGGCCATCAGCACCTTGCGCTTCTCGCGATGCGTCAGCCGGTGGGCGATCTTGCCGGTGGTGGTGGTCTTGCCCGAGCCCTGCAGGCCGACCATCATGATGACGACGGGGGCCGGCGCATTGAGGTCGATCGGCACGCCCTCTTCGCCGAGCATGGCGACGAGTTCGTCATGGACGATCTTGACCACCATCTGCCCGGGCTTGATCGCCTTGAGCACGGCCGCACCCACGGCCTTCTCCCGCACCCGGTCGGTGAAGGAGCGCACGACTTCCAGCGCCACGTCGGCTTCGAGCAGCGCGCGACGCACCTCGCGCAGGGCGGCCGAAACATCGGCCTCCGACAGCGCGCCGCGGCCGGTCAATCCGTTGAGGATGGACGAGAGGCGGTCCTGGAGATTGTCAAACATGCTCGGCCCTTTTCCTGCTTCCGTCAGCTTGCCAGGCCTTTGCCTGGGTCTGGCGGAAACGTGGGTTCTGCGAAACGCGAAACAAGGCGCAAAGCCAAAAAGCACCCGAGGGCGCATCGCGCTGTCGGGTGTTGACCTCCGGGATCGTCATGGCGTCCATGCGCCCCGGTCGGCGGCTCGAAACTTGGGTCTCGTCGCAGGATTTGGCGGGCTTAAACAGGAGAATGCAGCGAAAGTCAAGTCTTGCAACGCCCGAGTGAGACAGCCCGCCGCCCGGCGCGCCCGTTCAGGCCAAAGATAAGGGCAGTCCAGAACAGATGAAGACCGGCGCGCCCGACCGAAGTCGGGGCGCGCCGGCCTTGTTTCAGATTGCGTGATGCGCGGCAGGGGTCAAGCCACACGGCGGGCGGGGGCTGAGGCCCGGGCCGCGCCCTGCAGGCGGAAGCGGGCGATCAGCTGGCGCAGATGGGCCGCCTCCTCGCCCAGCCGGCCGCTTTCCATATTGCTTTCGGCCGCCATGGCGGCATTGCGCTGCGTCACCTCGTCCAGCTGTCGGATCGAGGCATTGACTTCGGTAATGCCGGTCGCCTGCTCGCGCGAGGCAGTGGCGATGGCCGCTATATGGTCGTTGATGACGACGATATGATGCCCGATCGCCTCGAGCGCCTGGCCGGTGCTGTTGACGAGCGAGACGCCATGGGCGACCTCGGTGCTGGCGCGGCTGATCAACTCCTTGATCTCGCGCGCAGCCGCTGCCGTGCGCTGCGCCAGCTCGCGCACCTCCTGGGCGACGACGGCAAAACCGCGCCCGGCCTCGCCAGCGCGCGCAGCCTCGACGCCGGCATTCAGCGCCAGAAGATTGGTCTGGAAGGCGATCTCGTCGATCACGGAGATGATGTTGCCGATCCGGCTGGAGGACTCCTCGATGCGCTCCATGGCCTCGACCGCGCTGGCTACCACGGTGCCCGAGTTCTTGGCGCTGTCATTGGCCTTCAGCGCCTCGCGCCGGGCCTCGTCGGCGCGCTGGGCGGCGCCGCTGGAAATCACGGTGACCTCCTCGAGCGCGGCGGCCGTCTGCTCCAGCGTGGCGGCCTGGCGCTCGGTGCGCTGGGAGAGGTCGTCAATGTTGGTCCGAATGGAGACGGTTCCATGATCCATGCGCTCGGTTGCGTTGCTGACGGCACTGAGTGCCTCGCCCAGCTGCGTGACGGCGCCGTTCAGGTCATGCCGCAGATTTTCGAATTCCGGGGAGAGCGGCCGCTCGAGAACAAAGGCAAGGTCGCCATCGGCCAGCCGGCGCAGCGCCGAAGCCAGTTCGCCGGTTGCCGCCTTCATCCGGGCATCGGCTGCGGCCTCGGCCTCGGCCGCCATCCGCGCGCGTTCCGCATCGCTGCGCTGGCGCGCTGTCTCCGCGTCCGCCTCCAGTGCCTGCTTGGCCAGCGCGGAATCGCGAAAGATGGCAACGGCAGCCACCATCTCGCCGATCTCGTCACGCGATGCCTGGGGCAGATCGATCCGCGTATTGCCATCGGCGAGCTGGCGCATGAGCGTCGACAGCGCGACGAGCGGGCGGACAATCACCCGGCGCAGGACGAACGCGACGCCGGCCGACAGAAGCAGCGTAGCCGCCAGCACGATTTCCAGGATCAGCGTCACCTGGGTGGACACCGCGTCGCCTTCGGCACGCATATGCTCGGACAGCGCCTCGATCGCATCGCCCGCCTTCTCCATCCGGTCCTCGAGCGCGGAGAATTGCTGCATGAAGCCGGCCAGATCGGCCTGCGCATCCAGCTGGCCTGCCTCGACCTTGACCATCAACGCTTCGGCGCCGCGAATATAATTGTCGAGCGGCTGGTCGAGCGCGGCAAGCAGGCCGGCAACCTGGGGCTCCGTCACCTTGGCCTTGTTGTCGGCGATGGCCGCGCGGAAGGTGCGCACATGCTCCTTCATATCGGTGGCGATCTCGTCAAGCGTCGCCAGTCCCGGCTGATGCGAGGACAGAACGGCCGCCAGCACGTCGGCGCGCAGAGCGTCGTGCATCATATCGGCCTGCATATGGTTGCGCAGCCAGCCGGCAGTCGAGGCCGCGGCTTCGATCGTACCGTCCAGCCTGTGGGCCGACCACAGGCCGGCACCCGCGGCCCCGATGCCCAGCAGCAAAATCGCCAGACTGACCATGATCATCTTACGGCCGATTGTCATCCTCATCCCCTCTCGATTGCGTCAGTCGAACAACCGAATTCCGATTCGAAACGAAGTGGTGTTCTTTACATAGCAAGAGAGCAACAAATTAAAATTAAGGATGTCTTTATGAGGATAAGTGGAAGTCATGATACGCCGGAAGAAAATCTATTCGATTGCCGTCTCCGCCTTCTTATTCGCGCAAAATACAATATAGACCGGCGGCGCGACAGACTGGAAAAGACGCGTTAATTTAAGGATATGTTAAAATATAGTCGTCGGCCCCGTTCGTCCCTGGCGCAAGAGGGCACGCATGTGTCATCCCGGCAGGGCGCAAGCGCAATTGCGCGGCGGGGTGCGCGCGAGCCGGCAGCAGAGCGGTTGCCGGCACATCGACTCTGAGGCAGAATTGTCTCATATCCCTGCTGAATCCAGGATGCAGCGGCGATCTGGAGGCAGGGTTCCGGCTCGAAACGGTCTTGCTTTGCCGATCCCCGTCGCTAGAACGGCCAGCAGCTTGCAACCTCTCCCCTGCTTTCGGCCCCGACCGGCCCAGCACGAGGGAGGCCGGAATGACGGGCCCGAACCACGACAGGCCACACGAAAATAGGAAAGACCCATGCCGGGCAAGGTGAATTTCGCGAAGATGAACGGTCTCGGCAACAAGATCCTTGTTGTCGATATGCGCGGCCGGACCGATCGCATCACCCCGGCGGCGGCCATTGCGCTGGCCAGCGCCAGCGAGACCCATTTCGACCAGATCATGGCGATCCATGATCCGCGCGCGGCAGGCACCGACGCCTTCATCGACATTCTCAACAATGACGGGACGGGCTCGGGCGCCTGCGGCAATGGCACGCGCTGCGTGGTGCAGGCGCTGGCGGCCGAGACCGGGCGTCGCAGCTTCACCTTCCAGACCGCTGCCGGCATTCTCCAGGCGGTGGAGCATGAGGATGGCATGGTCTCGGTCGACATGGGCGCGCCCGTTTTCGACTGGCAGCGCATTCCCCTGTCGGAGGCCTTTCACGACACCAGCCGCATCGAGCTGCAGATCGGCCCGATCGACGCGCCGCTCCTGCATTCGCCCTCAGCCCTGTCGATGGGCAATCCGCACGCGGTGTTCTTCGTTGATCGTGACCCGATGACCTTCGACCTCGCCCGCATCGGCCCGATGCTCGAGCATCATCCGCTGTTTACCGAGAAGGCCAATATCACGCTGGCCCAGGTGACGGGTCCGGCGGCGATGACCACGCGCACATGGGAGCGCGGCGCAGGGCTGACGCTCGCCTGCGGCTCGGCGGCTTGCGCAGCCGCCGTCTCCGGCGCGCGCACCGGCCGCACCGGCCGCAGCGTCACCATCACCGTCGCCTCCAGCCCCAACCGTCAGGCGCTGACCATCGACTGGCGCGAGACCGACGGCCATGTGATCATGACCGGCGCGGCCGAATGGGAATGGGACGGCCAGCTCGATCCGCAAACCGGCCAGTGGGCGCGCACGATAACGGGAGCCGCGGCCTCGTGAGCACCGTCGAGGTCATCACCTTCGGCTGCCGGCTGAACACCTATGAATCCGAAGTGATCCGGCAGAAGGCGGCGGAAGCCGGGCTCAAGGATGCCGTTGTTGTCAACACCTGCGCGGTGACCGGCGAGGCCGTGCGTCAGGCCCGCCAGGCCATCCGGCGGGCAAAACGCGCGCGGCCGGAGGCGCGCATCCTCGTCACCGGCTGCGCGGCGCAGGCGCAAGCGGCCGATTTCGCCGCGATGGACGAGGTGGACGCCGTCCTCGGCAATGAGGAGAAGCTGACCAGCGCAGCCTATCGTGCCCTGCCGGATTTCGGCGTCTCGGCCGAAGAGAAACTCAAGGTCAACGACATTATGAGCGTGCGCGAGAGCGCGCCGCAGATGGTGGAGCTGATCGAGGGGCATGTGCGCGCCTTCCTGCAGGTGCAGAATGGCTGCGACCACCGCTGCACCTTCTGCATCATTCCCTATGGCCGGGGCAATTCCCGCTCCGTGCCGATGGGCGCCGTGGTCGACCAGGCCCGGCAGCTGGTGGAAAGCGGCTATCGCGAGCTGGTGCTGACGGGCGTGGACGCCACCAGCTACGGCGCGGATCTGCCTGGAACGCCTACGCTCGGGCTGCTGGCCAAGACGCTTTTGAAGCAGCTGCCGGATATCCTGCGGCTGCGGCTTTCCTCCATCGACAGCATCGAGGTCGACCGGCATCTTCTGGACCTGCTCGGCGACGAGCCGCGCTTCATGCCGCATCTGCACCTGTCGCTGCAGCATGGCGACGACCTGATCCTGAAGCGGATGAAGCGCCGTCACAGTCGCGCCGAGGCGCTGGCCTTTGTGGAGCAGGCACGGCGCCTGCGCCCGGAGCTCAGCCTGGGCGCCGATATCATCGCCGGCTTCCCGACAGAGAGCGAGGCCGCTTTCGAGCAATCGGTGAGCCTGGCCGAGGAGGCGCGGATCGCCACGCTGCACGTCTTCCCCTACAGCCCCCGCCCCATGACGCCGGCGGCGCGCATGCCCCAGCTCGACCGCGCCGTGATCAAGGCGCGCGCGGCGCGGCTCAGGGCCGTGGGCGAAACTTTGGCCCGCCGCCATCTGGACAGGCTGGTCGGCACGCGCCAGATGCTGCTTGTCGAAAACAACGGTTTCGCGCATACGCAGGACTTCACGCGCGTGGCGACGCCGGGCCTTGCTCCGGGCCGTCTCGTGGAGGCCGCGATCCTCGGCCATGACGGCCGGGACCTGACCATCGACGGTCCAGCCGCCTGACGCGGCAGGCTGAGGGACCGGCTGAAGGGGCTTGAGCGGCGGGCCGCGGCAGACGACAGAACAGAGGACGGAAGACGCCTTCCGGTGCCCTTGGCGCATCATCAGGGCCTTCCGCAAACAGACCGGCGAACGGGAATTTCATGGCGCTCGATTTCATCAAGAAGGTCTTCACCTTTGGCCGCAGCAAGCCGGCCGAGGAGGCGCCGCGCCCCGAGGAGGAGCAGACCGCGCCCGGGCCGCAGGAGGCGGCCGACCTGCCGCTGGCCACCGATCCGGTGCTGCCGGAGGAGATGGACACGGCCGGCGGCCCTGCCGACGATGAGGAAATCGACTTCGAGGCGATCACCGCCGCGCAGGACGATCCCGCGCTTCTGCCGCCGATCGAGGCGATCGGCGATCTCGGGATGGTGCCGCTGTCGCTGCTGGAAGCCGAGGCCGAAGCCGGCACGCAGGAAGCGCCGCTCGATCCCGAGACGCTGGACGCGGCCGTACCGATCGCCGAGGACGATCTGGACGCCATGGCCCAAGCGCCTCTCTCTCCCGCGCAGGAAGAGGCACAGCCGGCGCCTGCAACAGAGGTTTTGGAGCCAGAAGCAGCTGTTCATGTGCCACCCGCCGAACAGGCCGTGGCAGAGACCGCCGACGAGGCGCCGGCCCTCAGCGATGCCGCGCCGGCCGACACGCTGGACGCAGCAAAGGCCGAAACCTTCGGTGCGACCGAGGCCGGCGAGGCCGAAGCTTCCACCCCCGACGACGAGTCTGCCGCGGCGCTGGCGGCTTCGCCTGCCCTGCCCAAGGGCTTTGCTGCGCGCAGCGAGGCGGTCGAGGAGGTCGTGGCCGTCCAGCAGAAGCGCAACTGGTTCCAGCGCCTGCGCGACGGCCTGTCGCGCACCTCCTCGCAGCTCACCGGCCAGATCACCGCGCTCTTCACCAAGCGCAAGCTGGACGACGACACGCTGCAGGATCTGGAAGACCTGCTGATCCAGGCCGATCTCGGGATGGAGACGGCACTGCGCATCACCGACACGCTGGCCTCCGAGCGCTATGGCCGTGACGTGACGGGCGAGGACGTCTCGCGCATCATGGCTGACGAGATCACCAAGGTGCTGACCCCCGTTGCCAAGCCGCTGACGCTGGATCTCAGCCACAAGCCGCATGTGATCCTGGTGGTCGGCGTGAACGGCACCGGCAAGACCACCACCATCGGCAAGCTCGCCGCCAAGCTCTCCGGCGCCGGGCTCAAGGTGATGCTGGCGGCCGGCGACACCTTCCGCGCCGCCGCCATCGAGCAGCTGAAGATCTGGGCCGAGCGCACCAAATCGCATATCGTCGCCACCAAGCTCGGCGCGGATGCCGCTGGCCTTGCCTATGAGGCCTTCGAGGAAGCGCGGCGGCAGAAGAGCGACGTGCTGATCATCGACACTGCCGGCCGGCTGCAGAACCGCACCGAGCTGATGGCCGAGCTGGAAAAGATCGTGCGCGTGCTCGGCAAGCTCGACCCCGACGCGCCGCACACCGTGCTGCAGACGCTGGACGCCACCACCGGCCAGAATGCGCTCAACCAGGTCGAGATTTTCCGCAATGTGGCGGGCGTCAACGGGCTGATCATGACCAAGCTCGACGGCACGGCGCGCGGCGGCATCCTCGTGGCGATCTCAGCCAAGCACAAGCTGCCGGTCTATTTCATCGGCGTCGGCGAGGGCATCGACGATCTCGAGCCCTTCGAGGCGCGCGACTTCGCCCGGGCGATCGCCGGAACGGGCGCCTGATTGTTTCCGGTTCGTGAAGCGATCAGCCGGAAACCCGTATGAAAAGGTTTAGCGGCGTGCCATTACCCTGCCGCTTTGCCCGGCTTGATGGGGCACGCCGGGCCGGCTGGCGCCGGCGCCCCCTTCCCCCGCAAACGCTTCCGGCGTATTGCGAAGCATGACTTCCAGCAGTTCGGGACCGAACGCGATGACCTTTGAAAGCGACGTCAAGTCGACCCCCGCCGAGCGCGCCCATCCTCTCCTGAAGATGGCGCTGGAGCTCGGGCCGATGCTGATCTTCTTCTTCGCCAATCTGCGCGGCCCCTGGCTGATCGAGAAGGTGCCGGCGCTGGCCGTGCTCGGCGGCCCGCTTCTGGTGGCCACCGGCCTGTTCATGGCCGCCACGGTGATCTCGCTCGTGGTGTCGAAGATCCTGCTCGGCCATCTGCCGATCATGCCCTTCGTCTCCGGCATCGTCGTGGTGATCTTCGGCACGCTGTCGATCTGGCTGCAGAACGAGACCTTCATCAAGATGAAGCCGACCATCGTCAACACGCTGTTCGGTGCCGTGCTGCTCGGCGGGCTCCTGTTCGGCCGCTCCCTGCTCGGCTACGTCTTCAACGCCGCCTTCCAGCTGGACGAGGAGGGCTGGCGCAAGCTCACCTTGCGCTGGGGCCTGTTCTTCCTGGTGCTGGCGGTGATGAACGAGGTGGTCTGGCGCAATTTCTCCGACGATTTCTGGGTGGCCTTCAAGGTCTGGGGCACCATGCCCATCACCATCGCCTTCACGCTCGCCCAGATGCCGCTGATCATGCGCCACAGCCTGACGCCGCCTGAAAAGAGCGAGAACGGCAAGGACGGCGAGACACGATGAGCGCGCCGCGTGAGGCCGGAGGGGGGCTCACCGCCGGGCCCCCGCCGCTTTGGCAGCGCCCGACCTTCTGGCTGGCCGCCTCGCTCGCCGTGCTCATCCTTCAGGCGCTGATCGAAGGCGCCATGGGCCGCACGCTGATCTGCACCTGCGGCACGATCAAGCTGTTCGAGCCGGTGGTGATGAGCCCGGGCAATTCCCAGCACATCGCCGACTGGTACACGCCGTCCCACATCATCCACGGCTTCCTGTTCTATGGCCTGACCCATCTGCTGATGCGCCGCAGGCCCCTGTCCGCGCGCCTTTTCGTCGCCCTGCTGATCGAGGCCGCGTGGGAGATCGCGGAAAATTCCCCCGCCGTCATCGACCGCTACCGCGCCGCCACCATCTCGCTCGACTATCTCGGCGACAGCATCCTGAACTCGACCATGGACAGCGTCTTCATGGCCGTCGGCTTTTTCGCCGCCGCCCGCCTGCCGGTCTGGCTCACCATCGCCATCGCCCTCTTCTTCGAGCTTCTCACCGGCTTCCTGATTCGCGACAACCTGACCTTGAATGTGTTGATGCTCGTCTGGCCGCTCGACGCGGTCAAGGCATGGCAGGGGGCGCTTTGAGGGCGCGGGCGAAAAGCGCTCGATGATCCCGCCGACCGACGCGTCGGCCTGATGCCTTATACCAAGTGTCGATGATAGGAACCTATAGGTCCCTATCATCGACACTTGGTATTATGTCCCGCCGCCCAGCGCCTTCACGATTGCCGGCTCCAACTCCTTGCGGATCGCCTCATCATCGAAGGGGCCGATGCGCTTGTAGAGGATGATGCCCTCAGGCGAGACCAGGAAGGATTCGGGGATGCCGTAGACGCCCCAGTCGATCGCCGCGCGGCCCTTGGGATCGGTGCCGATGGCGGCATAGGGATTGCCGAGTTCGTCAAGGAAAGCGCGGGCCTTGTCGGGCTGGTCCTTGTAGTTGATGCCGACGACCTGGAGCCGGGGATCCTTCGACAGGCCGAGGATCAGCGGGTGCTCCTGCCGGCAGGGCACGCACCAGGAGGCGAAGACATTGACCAGGGTCAGCCGTCCCCTGATCGCCGCATCGTCAAGCGCCGGCTGAGCCACACCCTCCAGCGGCGCCAGAGCCAGCGCCGGCGCCCTGGTGCCGATCAGGGCGGAGGGGATGTCCTGGGCATTGCGGCCCGATTCCAGCCGCAGCAGGAAGAGCACGGCGAGCACGGCGAAGACAAGCAGCGGCAGCGCGACGATCAGCCGGCGGCCGATGCCGGAGCGGGAGCCCTCGTTCCAGCCATCCGGATCGCCGTGATCGGCCTCGTCGGCCTTGTCCTCCGGCGCGCTCATGGGCGGGCATCCGGGGCAGAGCCGCTCTCGGGCCGGCGATCGGAGCGGCGGCGAATGCCGGCAGCCTCGAGCGCGCGGATATCCGCGCGCCGGGCGCGGCCATCGAGAACCACCCAGAGGATCAGCCCGAAAACAACGACCAGTGCGGCGCCATAGCTCGCCAGCACGAAACCGATATGGGGCGCGGCGAAATTCATGCGGCGGGTCCGTTCAAGGCGGCGGAGCGGGCTGACTGGCGGCGCAGCACGGCCACGCGCCGGCGAAGGATCTCGTTGCGCATGGCCGCCAGATGCAGGCAGAAGAACAGGCAGGTGAAGGCGGCAGCCATCAGCAGCAGCGGGCGCAGGAACTCCGCGTCGATCGCCGAGCCGCCAAGCCGCAGAACGCTCGCCGGCTGATGCAGCGTGTTCCACCAGTCCACCGAGAATTTGATGATCGGGATATTGACGAAGCCGAGCAGGATCAGGATCGCCGAGAGCCGCGCCGCGCGGGCCGGATCCTCCAGCGCGCGGTTGAGCGCGATCAGCCCTGCATACATCAGGAACAGGATGAAGAAGGAGGTGAGCCGCGCATCCCAGACCCACCAGGCGCCCCACATCGGCTTGCCCCAGAGCGAGCCCGTGACCAGCGCCAGACCGGTAAAGGCCGCGCCGATCGGCATGGCGGCGCGCGCGGCGACATCGGCCAGCGGATGGCGCCAGACCAGCGTGCCGAGCGCGGAGACCGACATGACGCCATAGATCATCATCGCCAGCCAGGCGGAGGGCACATGCACATACATGATGCGCACCGTCTCGCCCTGCTGGTAATCGCCGGCGCTGGTGACCGCGAAGAACAGGCCGACGGCGAAGAGAAGGGCGGTGAGACAACAGAGCCATGGCAGCAGACGCGCCGACAGCGCCAGGAATCGCGAGGGATTGGCGAGATCGCTGAAGCGGCGGATCGTCAGGCTGGTGTCGCTCATGACAAGATGATTAGTGCATCGTTCGAAAAAGGGAAATCGGCATTTCCGAAAAAGCCGTGCCACGCCGGCCCTGCGGCCTGCCGGCGTGCTTCACATTCAGGTCACCCGCACTTTAAGGTCATCTCCCGGTTCCGGTCGCGGCAAGGTCCCGTCAGTCCTCCAGGCTGCGCAGCGCGGCGGCGGCCGCCAGCGGGCCGAGCACGGCAAAGAGCAGATTGAGCGCGAGGAGGATCAGGAAGGGCGGCAGGAAGGACGCCGGCGCCTCCAGCGCGCCTTGCGTGGCGCTGACGCCGAAGATCAGCACGGGGATGGCCAGCGGCAGCACCAGCACCGAGACCAGCAGCCCACCGCGCGGCAGCGCCACGGTCACAGCGGCGGCGCCTGCGCCAATCAGCGTCAGCGCCGGCGTGCCGCAGGCAAGCGTCAGCATGGTGGCGCCGATGGCCGGCGCGTCGAGATTGAGCAGCAGGCCCAGGAACGGCACGCTCAGCGCCAGCGTCAGCCCGCTCGCCGCCCAATGCGCCAGGCATTTCACCAGCACGATCAGCACCAGCGGTGTTTCCTGCATCAGGAGGAGATCCAGCGTGCCATCCTCGCGCTCGGCCTGAAACAGCCGGTCGAGGCCGAGGAGCGCGGCCAGAAGCGCGCCGATCCACAAGATCGACGGGCCGATGCGGGCGAGCAGCTTCAGATCCGGCCCGATGCCGAAGGGGACGATCGCCACGACGGCGAGGAAGAAGAGCAAGCCGGTGAGCCCGCCACCACCAGCCCGGAAGGCGAGCGCGAGATCGCGCAGGAACAGACGCCTCATCGTGCATCCCGCCGCGGTCGATCGCCGGCCCCGCCCGTCCCATGTCGCGCATCCAGCCAGAAGCCATCGTCCGGCGCGCCTTCCTGCGTCTCGTCCAGCAAATCGGGCCGGGCGGGCATGGCGAGCCTGAGAGCGCCGGGCAGGTCCAGCGGCTGGTGCGTGGCGGCGACCGCCAGCCCTCCCGCGCGGACATGCGCCAGAATGAGCGCGGCGACCATCGCGTCTGACGCCGCATCCAGCGCCGCCGTCGGCTCGTCCAGCAGCCAGACCGGGCGGTGGGCCACCAGAAGGCGGGCAAGTGCTGCGCGGCGGCTCTGGCCCGCGGAGAGAACGCCGGCGGGCAGATGCGCGAGCGCGGCAAGCCCCACGGCATCCAGCGCCGCTTCGACCGGCAGTCCGGCCTTGCGCGATTCGACACTGGCCAGCGCGCGCCAGAAGGCGAGATTGTCGAGCACCGTCAGCTCCGCCTTCAGCCCGTTGCGATGGCCGAGATAGTGGCAGGCCTCGCGCCGGCGCTGCGGGTCGTCGGCCTGCGCGTCGCCGGCCTCGTCAAGCCCGGTGATTCGCACCCGGCCGGCCTCGGGGCGCAGGAGGCCTGCGACGATCCGCAGGAGGGTGGACTTGCCGGACCCGTTCGCGCCGGTCACGACCAGGACCTCTGCGCCGGCCACGCGAAAGCTGAGATCGCGAAAGATCGGCGCATCGCCGCGCCGGGCGGCAAGCCCTTCAATGGACAGGCAAAGCGGCATTCATCGTCCCTTTACGACCTTTGTCGCAACGCGAGAAAATTGTCTCGTTTCAGGATGTTCGGGTCTGGCATGGAACCGCGAAATTATCTATAACCGCCCCGGCACGCCAGCGGTCGGCGTGATTTTCATTCTTGCGCCGAACATGGACATTCGTTCCACGTGCGGACAGCGGAAATGGCCGCACCCGCATCCCATTTCGCGGCCCTCAGGGGCGCACGGGCGTTCGCACGTCGGTTTTGGCGATTACACGGAGCGGGGTATCCAGTGTCAAAGTCCCTAGACAGTTTCAATTGCCGGTCGACGCTGTCCGTCAACGGCACGGACTATGTCTATTACAGCCTGCCGAAGGCCGAGGAAAACGGTCTCCCCGGCGTTTCCAAGCTGCCCTATTCCATGAAGGTTCTGCTTGAGAACCTGCTGCGCAACGAGGATGGCCGCTCGGTCACCAAGCAGGACATTCTCAACATTGCCGCCTGGCTGCAGGACAAGGGCACGGCCGAGAACGAAATCGCCTATCGCCCGGCCCGCGTGCTGATGCAGGACTTCACCGGCGTTCCGGCCGTGGTCGACCTCGCCGCCATGCGCGACGGCATCAAGTCGCTCGGCGGCGACCCGGAAAAGATCAACCCGCTGGTGCCGGTCGATCTCGTCATCGACCACTCGGTCATCGTCGACGAATTCGGCTCCGCCAACGCCTTTGCCCGCAATGTCGAGCTAGAATATGAGCGCAATGGCGAGCGCTACCGCTTCCTGAAGTGGGGCCAGCAGGCGTTCAAGAACTTCCGCGTCGTTCCCCCCGGCACCGGCATCTGTCATCAGGTCAATCTGGAATATCTCGGCCAGACCGTCTGGACCAAGGAAGAGGACGGCGAGACGATCGCCTATCCCGACACCTGCGTCGGCACCGACAGCCACACCACCATGATCAACGGCCTGGGCGTGCTCGGCTGGGGCGTGGGCGGCATCGAGGCGGAAGCGGCCATGCTCGGCCAGCCGGTCTCCATGCTCCTGCCCGAAGTCATCGGCTTCAAGCTGACCGGCAAGCTCAAGGAAGGCGTCACCGCCACCGACCTGGTGCTCACCGTCGTGCAGATGCTGCGCAAGAAGGGCGTGGTCTCCAAGTTCGTCGAATTCTTCGGCCCCGGCCTCGACAACATGCCGCTCGCCGACCGCGCGACCATCGGCAATATGGGCCCGGAATATGGCGCGACCTGCGGCTTCTTCCCGGTTGATGGCGAGACGATCAACTACCTCAACATGTCCGGCCGCACCAAGGACCGCATCGCGCTGGTCGAAGCCTATTCCAAGGCTCAGGGCATGTGGCGCGAAGGCGATGGCTCCGACCTCGTCTTCACCGACACGCTGGAACTCAACCTCGGCGACGTCGTGCCCTCCATGGCCGGCCCGAAGCGTCCGGAAGGCCGCTTGGCCCTGGAAACCATCGCCCCGAACTTCGCCACGGCGCTGGAAAACGACTATAAGAAGCCCGGCCAGCTGACGAACCGCTATGCGGTCGACGGCGAGGAATTCGATCTTGGCCATGGCGACGTGGCGATTGCCGCCATCACGTCGTGCACCAACACCTCGAACCCGAGCGTCCTGATCGCCGCCGGCCTTCTGGCCCGCAACGCGGTCGCCAAGGGCCTGAAGTCCAAGCCCTGGGTCAAGACCTCGCTGGCACCGGGATCGCAGGTCGTGGCCGAATACCTGGCCAAGGCCGACCTGCAGAAGGACCTCGACGCGCTGGGCTTCAACCTGGTCGGCTTCGGCTGCACCACCTGCATCGGCAATTCCGGCCCGCTGCCGGCCGCCATCTCCAAGACGATCAATGACAAGGGCCTGATCACCGCGGGCGTTCTCTCGGGCAACCGCAACTTTGAAGGCCGCATCTCGCCGGACGTCCAGGCGAACTACCTCGCCTCGCCGCCGCTGGTCGTGGCCTACGCCCTGGCCGGCTCGGTGCAGAAGGACCTGACCACGGAACCGCTCGGCGAGGATCAGGATGGCAACCCCGTCTACCTCAAGGACATCTGGCCGACCTCTGCCGAAGTGCAGGAGTTCATCCAGAAATACGTCACCCGCGAGCTCTACGAGACGAAGTATGCCGACGTCTTCAAGGGCGACGAGAACTGGCAGAACGTCCAGGTTCCGGACGGCCAGACCTATGCCTGGGACGATGATTCGACCTATGTGCAGAACCCGCCCTACTTCGTCGGCATGGGCAAGTCCGGCTCCGGCATCTCCGACATCAAGGGCGCCCGCGTCCTCGGCCTGTTCGGTGACAAGATCACCACCGACCACATCTCTCCGGCCGGTTCGATCAAGGCGGCTTCGCCTGCCGGCGCCTATCTGCTCGGCCATGGCGTCTCGGTGGCGGACTTCAACCAGTACGGCACCCGTCGCGGCAACCATGAAGTGATGATGCGCGGCACGTTTGCCAATATCCGCATCCGCAACCACATGCTCGGCCCGAACGGCAAGGAAGGTGGCTACACCATCCACTATCCGTCGAAGGAAGAGATGTCGATCTACGACGCCGCCATGAAGTACAAGGAAGAGGGCGTTCCGCTCGTCATCTTCGCCGGCGTCGAATATGGCAACGGCTCCTCGCGCGACTGGGCGGCCAAGGGCACCAACCTGCTCGGCGTCAAGGCCGTGATCGCCGAAAGCTTCGAGCGTATCCACCGCTCGAATCTGGTCGGCATGGGCATCGTTCCCTTCGTCTTCGAGCCCGGCACCACCTGGGCCTCGCTGGGCCTGAAGGGCGACGAGACCGTGACGATCGAGAACCTCGGCAATGTCCAGCCGCGCGAAAAGCGCACCGCCGTCATCACCTATGGCGATGGCACGGTGAAGGAAGTTCCGCTCATCTGCCGGATCGATACGCTCGACGAAGTCACCTACGTCAACAATGGCGGCATCCTGCAGACCGTTCTGCGCGATCTCGCCGCTTAACTCTTTCTCAACAGAGACAGAGCTGGAGAAGCCGGGCCAAAAGCCCGGCTTCTTCGCGTTTTGGGGGATGTCGATAGGGCGCAGAGGGCTGGACAGGTGTTGCCAACGCCTTCTCGGGCACGAGAGGCTTCGGCGTCGCCCCCTCGCCTGCCCCTTCGGGCCATCTTCTCCCCGCTGGGGAGAAGAGACTGGGAACGATGCGGCAGAACCGCATTCCGCTGATAAAAAGCCGGCTCACTGCTTTCCGTGGCGCCCTTGGAAGGCGTGAAACGGCGCTGGACCTCTCTTCTCACCCACGGGGAGAAGATGGCCCGAAGGGTCAGATGAGGGGGATGCGGTGCCAACAAGCCAGCTGGGCCGCGTGCTGTGACACTCCGGTTCGTGTCTGCCTGCGCCAGCCTTCAGCCATAAAAAATCCCCGGGGCGCGAACCCCAGGGATGATGCCTCACAGCAATGTGCGCCACTGCGCATTCCGACCGGCGGACCGGTCAAGGCGCGGATTTAGCGGCCGCGCTTGCCCAGCGTGCGCAGGCGCAGCGCGTTGAGCTTGATGAAGCCGGCAGCGTCCTTCTGGTCGTAGGCGCCCTGGTCGTCCTCGAAGGTGACCAGCTTGTCGGAATAGAGCGACTTCTCCGATTCGCGGCCGATGACCATGACATTGCCCTTGTAGAGCTTCAGCGTCACCTCGCCCTCGACATGGCGCTGCGACAGGTCGATGGCGGCCTGCAGCATTTCGCGCTCCGGCGAGAACCAGAAGCCGTAATAGATCAGCTCGGCATAGCGCGGCATCAGCTCGTCCTTGAGATGCGCAGCACCCCGGTCGAGCGTGATCGATTCGATGGCGCGGTGAGCGGCGAGCAGGATGGTGCCGCCGGGGGTCTCATAAACGCCGCGGCTCTTCATGCCGACGAAGCGGTTTTCCACGAGATCGAGGCGGCCGATGCCATTGTCGCGGCCGTAATCATTGAGCTTGGCGAGCAGCGTGGCGGGCGAGAGGCGCTCGCCATTGATGGAGACGGCATCGCCCTTCTCGAAACCGATCTTGATGATCGTCGCCTTGTCGGGCGCGGCCTCGGGGGAAATGGTGCGCATATGCACATATTCGGGCGCTTCCTGCGCCGGATCTTCCAGAACCTTGCCCTCGGAGGAGGAGTGCAGCAGATTGGCGTCGACCGAGAAAGGCGCTTCGCCCTTCTTGTCCTTGGCCACGGGGATCTGGTGCTGCTCGGCGAAGTTCAAGAGGTCAGTGCGGCTCTTGAACGACCAGTCGCGCCAAGGCGCGATGATCTTGATGTCGGGGTTCAGCGCATAGGCCGACAGTTCGAAGCGGACCTGGTCATTGCCCTTGCCGGTGGCGCCATGGGCGATGGCGTCGGCGCCGGTCTTCTTGGCGATCTCGATCAGGTGCTTGGAGATCAGCGGCCGGGCAATCGAGGTGCCGAGCAGATAGACGCCTTCATAGACGGCATTGGCGCGGAACATCGGGAAGACGAAGTCGCGCACGAATTCCTCGCGCACATCCTCGATGAAGATCTCCTTGATGCCGAGCATCTCGGCCTTCTTGCGGGCCGGCTCCAGCTCCTCGCCCTGGCCGAGATCGGCCGTGAAGGTGACGACTTCGGCGCCGAGCTCGGTCTGCAGCCACTTCAGGATGATCGAGGTGTCGAGCCCGCCGGAATAGGCGAGGACGACCTTCTTGACGTTCGTATGCGATGCCATGGGAGGGGTCCGTCGGATGAGGGGTCGAAGGCGGCCCGGCCGGATGACCGGAGCGCGTAAATCCAGCGAACTCTTAGCGGGAATATGACGATGTGCCAAGGCGGCCTTCGGTAAGGCTTAAGCCCCGAGAGCGAAACGCCTGATCAGACCGCGTCCCGCTGCCGGCGCGGCGCGGGCGCCATCATCGCGTCCAGGGCCTCGTCCTCATCCTCTTCGCCCTCTTCCATCAGCGTATCATGCAAGGCGCAGAGTTCCTCCGCCTCGCGCTCCAAGCGGCGAAGACCACCGAGCAGCACCTCCTCGACCGAGCCGAACCAGCCGCGATCGACCAGCTCCTGCGCGAGAGCCAGGAGATCGTCGTCAAGGGTGACGGTCACGGTGCTGGGCATGAAGGGCGATCTCGTGGCAGGGATGGGAATGTTTCGGCACATGCTCCATAACATGTTACTTGACTTTGGCCTAGCGATGACAAATGCCGTTTCGATCACCCCTTTTCCGGGAGTTTTGCCATGGATTTCGTGCCGTCCTTCCCCGTCATCCTGGCCTTCACCGGCGCGATCCTGCTTCTGGCGCTGACGCCGGGGCCCGACATGACGCTGTGGATGAGCCGATCGATGCGCGATGGCCGCGCCATCGGGCTGGCGGTGCTGGCCGGCACCAGCACCGGCGTCTCGGTCCATACGCTGCTGGTCGCCTTCGGCATCGCCGCACTGATCGTCGCCTCACCGACCGCCTTTCTGCTTTTGAAGACCGGCGGCGCGGCCTATCTCGCCTGGCTCGCCTTCGCCGCCATCCGCCATGGCTCCAGCTTCTCCATGCGGCCGGAAACCGCGGCCCAGCGGTCGCTGGCCGGCGCCTTCGTCAATGGTCTCTGGGTCAATCTGCTCAATCCGAAGGTCATCATCTTCTTCATGACCTTCCTGCCGCAATTCGTCAGCGCCAGCGATCCGCATGTCGCCGGCAAGCTGGTCTTTCTCGGCCTATGGTCGATTGTCGTCAGCCTTCCGATCGGGCTGGCGGTGGTGCTGGGCGCGGATGCGCTGTCGGGCTGGCTGCGCGCCAATCCCAAGGCCCTGCGCGGGCTCGACTATCTGATCGCCTCGGTCTTCTCGCTCTTTGCGGTGAAGATCCTTTTCACCAGCGCGCGATAAAGCCGCCGGCGCGCCTCTCCCACCGACACAGAGCGATCAGCTCAGCACAAAATTCTTCGGCTCGAGGGGCGGCGGCAGCGGGTGCAGCTCGGCCGCGTGCAGGAGGTCGCGCTCGATAACACGCACCAGCGCATCGAGCGGCAGGTCGTTCATATCCGTACCGAAGGGATTTTCCAGCTCGTCGCCCAGCCGGTCCAGGCCGAAGAGCGTATAGCTCATGATGAAGACAATGGCCGGCGACCACCAGCCGAGCGTCCCGGCCAGCGCAAAGGGCAGCAGCAGGCAGAAGATCGTCGCCGTGCGATGCATCAGCAGAGAATAGGAGAAGGGCAGCGGCGTGGTGGCAATCCGCTCGCATCCGGCCTGAGCGGCACTGAGATGACCGAGCCGTGTTTCCAGGAGCGAGAGTGCGATA
Organism: Xaviernesmea rhizosphaerae; assembly: GCF_001938945.1. GTDB lineage: Bacteria > Pseudomonadota > Alphaproteobacteria > Rhizobiales > Rhizobiaceae > Xaviernesmea > Xaviernesmea rhizosphaerae. The sequence continues at coordinate 110,557 of NZ_MKIO01000024.1, read as the reverse complement.
TCGCCGATCCGCCCTTGCGCATTCAGCCGCGCCGCCTGCAGGCCCACGGTCCGCAGCACCGCATCGGTCGGGTTGGGCGCCCCGGCATAGCCCTCGCCGCCGCTTGCCGCAGCGATCGCATGTGCTTCATCATGGCCGCGAAGGCGCGCGGCCAGACCATGAGCAAAGCCGAGAAGGCCAAGCAGCATCGGCCGGCGCTCCTCAAGGCTGAGGCTGCCAAGCTGGCGCGCCATGCTACGCATCTCCGTGACGATCGCGCCCCAGAGCTGGCGGCTCTCCCACCAGCGGGCAAAGCAGGCGCTGTTGCGAAAGCTCATGAAGATCGACAGCGTGAGCCCGATCAGCGTGAACGGCGTCAACCCCACGCCGGAAAACAGGCTGGGGTGATGGCGCGAGAAGACGACGGCCAGGCAGGCGACGCCCGTGGTCACGATCAGCCGCGGCGCGATCGCCGGCAGGATCGAGCCGCGAAGGGCAAAGAGGGTCAGGAAGCCGTTGCGGTTGGGTCGGACGATCATGGGGCGAGGTTCGAGGCAAGTCGGGGTGGAAACGGCTATGCGTTCGCGGAAAAACACGCATCCGCTCCCACCGCGTGGCAAGCGACGGGCAAGTTCCTAGACAGGCGCCGAACCGGATCGCCTCAATCGTCCTCGCCGTGATTGGCGATCATCATCGCCTCATAGGCAAGACGGTCAACCTTGCGCATACGCTCGGATTCCGACTTCAGCTGGCCGCAGGCGGCCAGGATGTCCCGGCCGCGCGGGGTGCGGATCGGTGATGCGTAGCCGGCACTGTTGATGAAATCGGCGAAGGTCTCGATCTGCTCCCAGGAGGAGCAGCGGTAATTGGTGCCCGGCCAGGGATTGAAGGGGATCAGGTTGATCTTGGCGGGAATGCCCTTGAGCAGCCGGACCAGATCCTTGGCATCCTCAAGCGAATCGTTGACGCCTTCGAGCATGACATATTCGAAGGTGATGCGCCGGGCATTGGAGAGCCCCGGATAGGCCCGGCAGGCCTCCATCAACTCCTTCAGCGGATATTTCTTGTTGATCGGCACCAGCATGTCACGAAGATCGTCGCGCACGGCATGGAGCGAGATTGCCAGCATCACGCCGATTTCCTCGCCGGTGCGGGCGATCTCAGGCACGACGCCCGAGGTGGAGAGCGTGATACGGCGCTTGGAGAGCGACAAGCCGTCGCCATCCGACGCGATCAGCAGGGCGGTCTTCACCGCCTCGAAATTATAGAGCGGCTCACCCATGCCCATCATGACGATGTTGGTGACCTTGCGGTCGCTCGACGGAATGAGCCCGCCTTCAGGCACGTCGGCACCGGGAAAATCGCCGAGACGGTCGCGCGCCAGGAGAAGCTGGGCGAGGATCTCCTCGGCCGTCAGATTGCGCACAAGGCGCTGCGTGCCGGTGTGGCAGAAGGAGCAGGTCAACGAACAGCCGACCTGGCTCGACATGCACAGCGTGCCGCGTCCTTCCTCGGGGATATAGACGGTTTCCACCTCCACCGGGCGGCCGGCGCCGCGGGCGGGAAAGCGCAGGAGCCATTTGCGCGTGCCGTCGCTCGAAATTTGCTCCTCCACCACTTCCGGACGGGCAATGGTGAAATGCGTCTTCAACAGCGCGCGCATGTCCTTGGCGACATTGGTCATCGCGTCGAAATCGGACACGCCGCGCACATAGAGCCAGTGCCACAGCTGGTTGACGCGCATGCGGCGCTGGCGCTCGGGCACGCCGATGCCGCCCAGCGCCTCGGCCATCTCCTCGCGCGTCAGGCCGATCAGCGACGGCTTTTCCGGCGCGGGGCGCGTCGCGGCGGCCATGGGAGAGAAGGAGGGGGCGGACGACGCCTTGGCAGGCAGGTCGGAAAGAGCGGTATCGGCCATGTCGTTTGTTCCTGACGGATCGGCGCCTGACGGATAAACAAGGGCATCGAGCCATGAGCGGATCATCCCGCCCTTCTCGTTTCAGTCGTCATCGGTCATGTGAGCATAGGGGGAGGCCGCGTGGCGGCGAGCGCACGGAGCCATCAATCTTTGCCGGGCCCATAGCATGATTTCGCCGCGCAGTCACGCGCCCGACATGCAAAAAGGCGCCGGCCCGAGGGCCGCGCCTTTCCGATAATGTCGCCAAAGCCCCGCACGAGGCCTGCCAGCGCCGATCTTACTTGCAGCTCTCGATCTGCTTCAGCGCTGCCGAGATGCCCGAGAGCGAATAGGTGTAGGACGTGGCCGTGCCCTTGCGGGACTTGGCGGCCACCTTGAGCGACTTGCCAGACTTCATCGCCGTGACCAGCGCCGGCTCTTCCGCGGCATTTTCCACCCAGGCCGAATTGCCCTTGGTGAACAGCGTAAAATTCTTCTGGTCGATGGTGACGGTGACCTTGGAATTTTCCTGCAGCGGATAGCCGACCATCACCTGCGGCTCATAGGAGATGTTCTGGCCGGGGCGCTGGGAGACGAGGAAGAAGACGTCGCCATGATCGACGCTGGCCGGTGTCTTTTCCTTGGGAACGGAGAGCACATAGCAGACCTTGCTCTTGCCCGACTGATAGGAATAGGCGCCCCAGGCGTTGAACTGCTGGATGCGCGTCGGCGATTGCGCCGCCGCGATGCCCGCACCTGTTACCGCGAGTGCGAGCGCAAGGGTGAGTTTTCGTACAAACATCTTGTCCTGCCATAAGTTTGCCTGCCGGCCGCCCATCAAAGGGGCCTGGCAGGCGACGCTGGGGTGTTCAAGGCAATCAATTATGGCTTCGTTGAGGTTAACAAAGCGTTCTTGACCCATCTGCGCCCGGACGATCCTGCTGCGTCCCCCTCCCGTCGAGCAGATCAGCGCCAGCAGCAGGGCCTACCCCGGCCCGAGAGCACGGCCGGCGCGCCATGGTGAGCCCGGCCGCCACCTGCTGCGGCGAATAAGAAAGATGGGGAAGGAAGCTTGGTTTCCCAATGCGGACCGTCCGGTCGCCGTCCACTGTCAGAAAAAATTGGGCGAGAGTTTGACCTTTGACAAAACCAGGCAACCTGTTGTCATTAGAGCGTCAGGCCGAAAAGCGAGAAACGGTTTTTCGGTTAAATCGATGCAAGAACAAAAATTCCAGAGCTGCGGACCACTTTCCCTTCGGGGTCTGATGCCCTGGACGGACGATCACGTTTGCGGGAGGCCTCAAGAGGCGCATGGATGGTGATGAACGGCGGCAGTTTGCCCTCCTGGCGGATGCCGTCGCCAAAAACCGCGACAAGGCTGCTTTCGCGCAGCTCTTCACTTTTTTCGCACCGCGTTTGAAGTCGTTTCTGATGCGCCAGAGCATGAGCGCGATGGAAGCGGAGGAACTGGTGCAGGAGGTGATGGTGGTGCTTTGGAACAAGGCGCATCTTTACGATCCGGCGAAATCCTCGCTGTCGACCTGGCTGTTTCGCATTGCGCGCAACCGCCGGATCGATGCCGCGCGCCGAAAGCGCGCCGCCAAGCTGGACGAGCACGACATGGCTCTTCAGCCGACGGCACCGCCCGCACCAGACGAGGTGGTGGACATGACGGATCGCGAGGATGTGGTGCAGCGGGTGATCAAAAAGCTGCCGCAGGAGCAATTGCATCTGGTGCAGCTGGCCTTTTTCCTGGGGCGCTCCCATTCCGAGATCGCCACCGAAACGGGCCTGCCGCTCGGTACGGTCAAGTCACGACTGCGGCTTGCCTTCGGCAAGCTGCGCACCTTGCTTGGCGAGCAGGGGATCGAAAGCGCCAGCTGAACCCGGACGCCAAGCGCCGCGCCCAAGCTCCTCAACCACTCAGCTCTCCGGCATCGGCCCTTTCAGCGCCGCATCCGCCTTCTGGTAATGCCGTTCGCGGATCTGGCCGCTGACGGCGGCAAAGGCGGCTGTGAGTACAGCGATATCGTCGGAAAAGCCGACGACCGCGAGAAAATCCGGCACGACATCGAAAGGCAGCACGAAATAGGCGAGCGCGCCTAGAAGGATGCCGCGCGTGCGCAGCGGCGTCTCCGGGTCGAGTGCGCAATAGTAGCTGGCGACGAGGTCGCGGGCGAAGGGAATATGGCCGATGGCCCGCTTCAGGGTCGGCCAGAAGCGCTTGCGCACGCGCCGCGCCTTGGCATCCTGCTCGCTTTCCTCGCCCGGCAACAGGATCTCGCCGATCTTCACCTCATCCATTCGCCTGTCCTTGTGTCAGAACCTTGTCCTTGTCAGAACGGTGTCTGTCCTTCACGCCAGAGGGTGGCGTGCGGATCGTCTGAACGCATATGGGAATGCACAGGCGAGATTAAAGGTCCTCTTGGTGCAGAGCTGGCCTGCGGCGGGATCGCCATGGGATCAGGGCAAGACGGCAGGGCATCGGACGGAAAATCAGCCCGTTGCGCCCGACCTTTGACTGCGCATGGGATCTTCCCGAAAACCGGCTCCAACCTTTCGGCCCGATGCTCTGATCCAAGGCTCTACGGTCTGCGGGCGGCCGCGTTCATCGCCTCCGCCAGCGCCAGATCCAGCGCCGTCAGCCCTTGGGCGGAATGGGTCGTCAGCCGCACGGATACGGTGCGATAGCTGTTCGACCAGTCGGGATGGTGATCGAGCTTCTCGGCCACAAGGGCTGATCGCGTCATGAAAGCGAAGGCTTCGGCAAAGCTGTCGAAGCGGAAGCTGCGCGCGATCGACAGGCCGTCCGCGTCGCGCTGCCAGCTCTCAGCCGGGTCGAGGCCCAGATTGAGCCGGGCGATCCCGTCGGCAATGGCTGCTTCGTCCAACCGCTTGCGCGACATCGGCAGAGCCCTGAGGCCGCTCAGAGTCTGGGAAGCTCTGGGCCGACTTCCATCATGGCGCGCTTGGCGGGCGCCTCATGCAGCGGGAAGACCTCTTCGGTCAGATAGGGACCGCCGCCGACGGAATCGCGCGAGGACAAGAGGACGAAGCGCGAAACGGTGAAGGGCTGCGTCATGAAGCCGCCCCGGCCTGTGAGATAGCGCACGACCTCGTCCACCGGCGTGGAGCGCAGCCGGGCGAGCGTCACATGCGGGGTGAACTTGCGCGGGTCGGAGGGAAGACCAATGCGCTGGCAGATGCGCTCGATCTCGGCCTGCAGCTGAAACAGCTCGGGCGGAGTGGTGACGCCGGCCCAGACCGAATGCGGCTTCTTGGAGCCGAAGGCGCCGGTGCCGGTCAGCTGCAGCTGGAATTCCGGCCGCTCGATCCGATCGAGCCGCTCGACGATCTCGTCCGCCGTGCGGCCGTCGACATCGCCGATGAAGCGCAGGGTGATGTGGTAATTTTCCACGTCGATCCAGCGGGCGCCGGGAAGACCGCCGCGCAGGAGCGAAAGACTCATGGCGGCATTGCGGGGAATCTCGAGGGCGGTGAACAATCTCGGCATGGCCAGCTCCTCGAATCTTTGGCGACACCCCGAGCGAAACATGACGGTCGAGGCCGCGCAACTGCAAATTCGCACCTGCAATATTTACCCGGCAAGCTTAACAAAGACTGAACGGGCTTATCCACAGGTCTCGTTAGGTTACTGTGATGCTTCCAGTGGTTTGAATTGAACATTTGATCCGCGAGATCGCCGCAGAGGTGTCTCAAACGTTAAATTCATTCCGCTAGCTTGCGCACGAAAGCTTCTGCCGCCGGCAGCATGCGGTCGACCATGGTCGCCACGCCCTCGGCATTGGGATGCATGCCGTCCTGCAGCTTCAGCGCAGCATTTTCCACCACGCCGTCGAGGAAAAACGGGTAAAGCGTCAGACCATAGGTCTTGGCGAGATCGGGATAGATCGCATTGAACCGGGCGCCGTAATCGCCGCCCATGTTCGGCGGCGCCAGCATGCCCACCAGAAGAATGTCGATCCCGCGCGCCTTCAGCGCCTCGATCATCGCCGTCAGGTTCTTCCGGGTCTCTTCGGGCGGAATGCCGCGCAGGGCGTCATTGGCGCCCAGTTCGAGGATCACTCCTTTGGTGCCATCGGGCACGGACCAGGCGATGCGCGCAAGCCCCGCGGCCGTGGTGTCGCCGGACACGCCGGCATTGGCAATGGTGACGTCGAGCCCCTTGTCGCGCAAGGCCTTTTCCATCCGTGCGGGAAAGGCGTCTTCCGGCGGCAGCTGGTAGCCGGCCATCAGGCTATCGCCGAAGCCGACGAGACTAACGGGTGCCGCGGCAGCCGGGATCACGCTGAAGAGGAGAGCGATCAACACTGCGAGAGAAGAGGCGAAAAGCTTCAGGCCTCGTGCACCGCTCTCTTTCAAACGCATCACCGCACTCCTAAATCGGCAGGACCTTCGCAAGCGCAAAACCTTCCTGCGGTCTTAACATCATATAGGGCGATTTCCGTGTCAGACACCATGATCGAGTTGAAAAAGGCGGATCTGACGCTCGGGCACGCCGCCGCTTCCGTGCATGTGCTCAAATCGATCGACCTCAGGATCGGCCGGGGCGAGACGGTCGGCATCGTCGGGCCATCCGGCTCGGGCAAATCGACGCTGCTGATGGTACTGGCCGGGCTGGAGCGGCTGGATTCGGGCGAGATCACCATCAACGGCGTCTCGCTCCAGGGTCTGTCCGAAGACAAGGTGGCCGAATTTCGCGGCCGCAATGTCGGCATCGTCTTCCAGTCCTTTCACCTGATCCCCAACATGACCGCGCTGGAAAACGTTGCCGTGCCGCTGGAGCTTGCCGGCGCGCGTGATGCGTTCGAGCGGGCGCGCGCCGAGCTGGTGGCGGTCGGGCTCGGCGATCGGCTCGGCCATTATCCCGGCCAGCTGTCGGGTGGCGAGCAGCAGCGCGTTGCGATCGCCCGCGCGCTGGCACCCAACCCCCGCCTTCTGATCGCCGACGAGCCGACCGGCAATCTCGACGGCGAGACCGGCCGGCAGATTGCCGACCTGATTTTTTCCAAGCAGGCGGAGCGCGCTATGACGCTGATGTTGGTCACGCATGATCCCGCCCTTGCCGCCCGCTGCGGCCGGCAGGTGCATGTGCGCTCAGGCGAGATCCTCGACGATGGCAGCCTGAACCAGGGGCGCAGCGCGGCCCAGGCCGGTGGCACGTCCGCCCTGCTGCAGGCGGGCAAGAAGGCCGGCGCATGAGCGCGTCGTCCGCCCCCGCCCCTTCAGCCGCCGCGCTTCAGCCGGGTGCCTTCTCTGCCAGCCGGCTGGCGCTGGCTTTCCGCCTGGCCTTGCGTGAAATGCGCGGAGGCCTTTCCGGCTTCTATATTTTCCTCGCCTGCATCGCGCTCGGCGTGGCGGCAATCGCTGGTGTCAATTCCGTGTCGCGCTCCATCACCGGCGCTATCGAGTCTCAGGGCCGCGACCTGCTGGCCGGCGATATCCGCTTCGAGCTGACCAACCGCATTGCGAGCCCGCAGGAGCGCGACTTTCTCGAAAGCTACGGCACGGTCTCGCTCACCACGGGCCTGCGCTCCATGGCGCGCCTGCCGGACGGATCGAACCAGGCGCTGGTCGAGGTCAAGGCCGTGGATGGCGCCTATCCGCTCTATGGCCGCCTGGAAAGCACGCCGGCCGCCCCGCTTTCCGATCTCCTGGCGGAGCGGGATGGCGCCTTCGGCGCGCTGGTCGCGCCGCTGCTGCTCGACCGGCTGGGGCTGAAGCCGGGCGACCGGCTGCTGGTCGGCAATGCCGCCGTCATCATCACCGGCACCATCGTCAACGAGCCGGATGCCGTCTCCGACGGCTTCGGCTTCGCGCCCCGGCTGATGCTGTCCCAGGCGGGGCTTGCCGCCAGCGGGCTGGTGCAGGCCGGCAGTCTGGTGGAGCATGCCTATAAGCTGAAGCTTGCGGATCCCGCGCAGTTGCCCGCCCTGCGCCAAGCGGCGGAAACGCGCTTTCCCCAGGCCGGCTGGTCCGTGCGCACCAGCAACAATGCCGCGCCGGCGCTGACCGCCAATGTCACCCGCTTCTCGCAATTCCTGACGCTCGTGGGGCTCACCGCGCTCGTGGTCGGCGGCGTCGGCATCGCCAATTCCGTGCGCGCATTCCTCGATTCCAAGCGCAATGTCATTGCCGCCTTCAAATGCCTTGGCGCGCCGGGCAGCCTCGTCAGCCTGATCTACCTCCTGCAAATCGGCATGGTGGCCTTGCTCGGCATCGTCATTGGCCTGCTCCTCGGCGTGATGATCGCGCCGCTGGCGGGTCTGGCGCTCAAGGGCGTGCTGCCGGTCACCGAAGGCTTTGCCGTCTATCCCGCAGCGCTCGGGCTGGCGGCGCTGTTCGGGCTTCTGACGGCGCTCGCCTTCGCCTTCCTGCCGCTTGGGCTGGCGCGGCAGGTGCCGGCCACCGCGCTGATCCGCGACATCAAGGGCAGCGGCAGGCGGCTGGCGCCCTGGCCCTATATCGTCGCCTCGGCCGCCTGCTTCCTGGCGCTTGCCGCGATCAGCATTCTCACGGCGGAAGACGAGCGCGTCGCCTGGACCTTCCTTGCCGCCGTGGCCGGCGCCTTCGTCGTGCTCAGGCTGGTGGGCGCCGGCGTGGCCTTCCTCGCGCGCAGGGCGCCGCGCGTTTCGTCGCCGGCGCTGCGGCTCGCCATCGGCAATATCCACCGGCCCGGGGCGCTGACGCCCTCCGTGGTGCTGTCGCTCGGCCTCGGCCTGGCGCTGCTGGTCACGCTGGCGCTGATCGACGGCAATCTGCGCCGCCAGCTCACCGGCACCCTGCCGGAACGCGCGCCCAATTTCTTCTTTGTCGACATCCAGTCGAGCGAACTCACAGGCTTTCGCGACCTGATGAAGCGGGAGATGCCCGAGGGCAAGCTGATCGAGGTGCCGATGCTGCGCGGCCGCATCCTTGCCTTCAACGGCCAGGACGTGACGAAGATGACGGTGGCGCCCGGCGCGCGCTGGGTGCTGCGCGGCGACCGCGGCATCACCTATGCCCGCAACCTGCCGGAAAATTCGCGGCTGGTGGAGGGCGAATGGTGGCCGGCCGATTATAGCGGCGAGCCGCTGGTCTCGTTTGCCGAAAAGGAGGCCCGCGAGCTGAAGCTGAAGATCGGCGACACCGTGACCGTCAATGTGCTGGGCCGCAACATCACCGCCCGGATCGCCAATTTCCGCACGGTGGAATGGGAGAGCCTGTCGATCAACTTCGTCATGGTGTTCTCGCCCAACACCTTCGCCGGCGCCCCGCATGCCTGGCTCGCCACCGTCATCGACCCCAAGGCGACCCCGGCGCAGGAGGCGGCGACGCTGAACGCGATCACCCGCGCCTATCCGACCATCACCAGCGTCAGGGTCAAGGACGCGCTCGATATCGTCAACACGCTGGTCGCCCAGCTCGCAACCGCCATTCGCGCGGCCGCGGCCGTGGCGCTGGTGGCCTCGGTGCTGGTGCTGGCCGGCGCGCTGGCCGCCGGCAACCGGGCGCGGCTGCACGATGCGGTGGTGCTGAAGACGCTGGGCGCCACGCGCGCGACGCTGATCCGCGCCTTCGTCTATGAATATGCGATTCTCGGCCTGTCCACGGCGCTGTTCTCGCTTGCGGCGGGCGGCGTGGCGGCCTGGTTCGTGGTCTCGCGCATCATGACGCTGCCGTCGAGCTTCCTGCCCGACGTGGCCCTGCTGACGCTTGCCGGTGCCCTGGTGCTGACCATCGGCATCGGCCTCATCGGCACCTGGCGGGTACTCGGCCAGAAGGCGGCGCCCGTGCTGCGGGAGCAGTGACCGGCCCTTGATGAAGGGCTCCTTCGGATTAAACTTCGGTCATGATGGGCGGATTCCGCCCGTTTGACGCGCGCACCACCTTGTGAAGCGCACGTCATCGCCTCATATTGACCTTGGGCATGCTGAGCTCTGCAGCGACGCCTGACGCGGAATTGGAGCATCGAAACGAAAGCCCGGATCGCGCCGCCCGTCATCGGAGCTTGATTTCCCTTGAATTCAGTGAGGACAACAATGGCTGATCCCAGAAACTTCCGAATGACGCCGGCAGGCGCTCGGGCCGGGGCCGTCGTCGATGAAGGCCTGCGCGCCTATATGCTGCGCATCTACAACCTGATGGCACTGGGGCTGGCGATCACCGGCGTGGTCGCGTTCGGCGCCGTGCAGCTCGCTTTCAACGATGGCGGTCTGACCGCCTTCGGCCAGGCGATCTATCTGAGCCCCCTGCGGTGGGTGATCATGCTGGCGCCGCTCGCCATGGTGATGATCCTGAGCTTCCGCATCCAGTCCATGAGCGTGTCTGCGGCGCAGGCCATGTTCTGGATCTATGCCGGCCTGATGGGCCTGTCGCTCTCCTCGATTCTGATGGTCTATACCGGCCACAGCGTCGCTCAGACCTTTTTCGTCACCGCGGCCGCCTTCGGCAGCCTGTCGCTTTACGGCTACACCACGCGGCGGGATCTGAGCGGCATGGGCTCCTTCATGGTCATGGGCCTGTTCGGCCTGATCATCGCCTCGCTCGTCAACCTCTTCCTGCATGCTCCGGCGATGGATTTCGCCATCTCGATCCTCGGCGTGCTGATCTTCGCCGGCCTGACGGCCTGGGATACGCAGCGGATCAAGGAGATGTATTTCGAAGGCGATGCCTACGAGACCGCCGGCCGCAAGGCCATCATGGGCGCGCTGACGCTCTACCTCGACTTCATCAACCTGTTCCTGTTCCTGCTGCGCTTCATGGGCAACCGTAATTAAGCACCGGCGCAGACGCGATGTCACGAAAGCACAAAACGGCCGCGATCACCTCGCGGCCGTTTTGTCATGAGAGCGTGAGACGGGAAATCATAGGCCACAGGGCACGGCGGATCGGGACACCGTCCCCGATCCAGCGAGCGGGACGGCGGGTTATCCAGCGTTCCTCGGATTGGCCTAACCGGCCCTGGATGTCAGCTCTTGATCACCTTGAACATCCGGTCGAAAACCTTCAGCACCTGCGCCAGATCATGGCCACGCTTGAGGATCATGCCATGGGTGTTGACGACACTGTAGGCGCCCTGCTTGGCGGCGAGCTTGGGGCTCTTCTCGATGCGGAACAGCGGCATTTCGCCGGAGCGCTTGAACACCGAGAAGACGGCGCGGTCCTTGAGATGATCGAGCGCATAGTCGCGCCACTCGCCATCACCGACCATGCGCCCATAGACCCAGAGGATGCGGTCGAGTTCGCGCCGGTCGAAGGTGACGGGGAGCGGGTCCCTGGCGCTGCGATAATCCCTGAGATCGACGACGATGCCCTGTGACAAGGCCTCGCCTGCGGGCGGTTCCGTCTGATTTGCCATGCCTCGTCCCGGTGCCTCTTCCCAGTCGCCATGCTCCAGCGCGCGGTGGATCGCTTGAGATCGACCCTCGCGCGCTTGAGGCTCTTGCCTGCGAAACATGCCGTAAACCGCAAACTCGCTCCCGAGGTTCCGGGCGTCATGTTTTATGACTGCAGGGTGACAGTGTGCCCGAGCCGGCGGGAAATGCAAGACCGCCGTCGGGGTCAAAACCCGGGCAGGACAGGCGTTCGCTGACCAGAACGGGCTTTCGAGCCCGGGAGGTTAGCGCTTGACCTGCACCATGTCGGAGGGCTGCGTGGTCGCATTGGTCAGCACGGTGGCGCCGAGGATCGGCCCCGGCGTATCGCCATCCTTCATCTGCTGCACGAGAATGGCGACACCGCCGCTATCCTCCTCCTTCAGCACCGTGGCGGGCAGCACGAAGCTTGCATGGGTGCCGTCCCACATGCCGATGGTCTGCACGTCACGCACGGCGTTCATGTAGGAAATGGTGCGGCCGTTGTTCTCGCCGCGATGCATGGTGACGACCTTCTGCGGCGCGAAATAGACGGCGACGACATTGGCCTTGGTCGCGGCCGTGGCGCCGCCGGCCTGCGCGCCGACCTCGATGTCGATCTCGTCGCCCCGGCGGATGGCGGCCACCGCAAGGTCCAGACCCTCACGGTCCTGCTGCATCTCGTCCAGGCGGCGGTTGATGCCGGCGAGATCGCCGCCATTCATATGTTCGCGGCCGTTCAGCACGGCCTGGGGGGTATAAACGCCGTTTTTGCCGAAGCTGCGGGAATAGGCATATTGACGCGCCGTGTTTTCCTTGGTCGCCAGCGTATCGGCCCAGCCGCGGAAATTCCAGTAATCGATGTGGTAGCCGAGCGCGATCACCTTGCCGCTCTCCACCAGCTTGCGCAGCGCCGCATCCGCCGGCGGGCAGGAGGCGCAGCCCTGGCTGGTGAACAGCTCTACCACCCCGAGCGGCACCGTTTCGCCCGCACGGCTCGATGCCGCACCCAGGAGGAGCGCAGAGCCGAGGATAGCGAGACGGAACAACAGACGATCAGGCATGCGGAAACCTTCGCATCGAAGTGGTTCGATTAAATTAAAACATCTGATGGCGGCAGCTGTTCTCTTACGCCGATGGCCCTTCAACCCCAAGTCAAATCGGAGTGACACTCCCGGCACCGCAAAGGGCCCGGCACCGCACAAGGCCGGCAGCGCGACAGGCCCGGCACTGCGAGAGACCAGGTATCGCAAAAGGGAAATCCGGCAGGACGGAGGAGGAGTGTTGCGGCAGGCGGCCGCCCGCATCAGCCTACGGCGCCGTCTCCCGATGGCAGCTGCCGGTCTTGGCGCAGGCTCAGGCGGCCGGAGGGTCTAGAACCTGGCGGCGTGTCTGCGCCTGGAAGGCCAGATAGCTGACGACGGCCGCAAACAGCATGGTTGGGATGATCGCGCCGAAGGCATCCAGCGGCGTGCCGACGAAGGAGGCGGCCAGCCCGCCCAGAAAGCCGCAGCCCATCTGGATGAAGCCCAGCATGGCCGAGGCCGATCCGGCGATATGCGGGAAGGACTGCAGCGCCACCGTGGTCATATGCGGAGTGAGGAAGGCGATGCCGAAGGCGGAAAAAGCGACCGGCACCATGATCGACAGCAGGCTCGGCGTCAAAAGATGCACGGAGGCGAGGATCATGACACCGCCCAGCCCGCAGGCCAGAAGCCCGATCTGCACGGCCCGCTCGCCGCCCGTCCAGCGCGCGGTCAGCCTCAGCACCACCGAGCCGAGGAAATAGAAGCCCGACTGCATCAGCATGCTCAGACCGAAGGCGGTCGGCGACAGGCCGACCCGGTCGATCAGGATGAAGGAGAGCATAGTGGACTGCGCATAGAGCGCACCGATCGCCCCGCCGAGCACGCCGACGGCAGCGAGGAAGCGCCCGTCGCGCAGGATCTCCGCGTAAGCACGCAGCAGCCGGCCCGGACGGGCCCGCGTCCGGTCGGGCACGGTCGTTTCCCGGAGGTAGACCAGGATGGCGAGCATGGTCATCAGGCTGAAGCCCATGAGCAGGAAGAAGATCGAGCGCCAGCCGAACGCCGCCAGCGCCAGCCCGCCCAGAGCGGGCGCCATGGCCGGACCGATGGCCAGCATGATGCCGATCAGGTTCATGATGCGCGAGGCCTCGGCGCCGGTGAATTGGTCGCGCACGATGGCCCGCGCAACGGTGATGCCGACGGAAGCGCCGATGCCCTGGATCATGCGGCCGAAGATCAGCGTGTCGATATCGGGGGCGAAGGCGCAGGCGAGGCTGCCCGCCAGATTGATACCGAGAAAGGCGAGCGTCGCGCTCTTGCGGCCGAAGGCATCGGAAAACGGTCCGGCCATCAGCTGGGCGAGCGCGAAGCCGCCGAAATAGACCGAGAGCGTCAGTTTGACTTCGGAGGGTGTGGTCAGGAAGGCGCGCACCAGCTCCGGCATGGCCGGGGTATAGATCGACATAGAGATCGGCCCGAGCATGGCAAGCAGCGCGCCGATCAGGCTGGTGCGCCGGGCGCTCATCGCGGCCCTGGTCATGCCGGTCACGTGCGGTCCTCCCGGGACGGCGTGCGCGTGGGGGGACAGCCATCGACGGCCTGGAGATTGTCGCGCAGCGTCAGCAGGCTGAGGCGCAGCGCCGCACGCGCCTCCTCGTCCAGCCCGTCGGTGACATTGTCCATCATCGTCCTCAACGAGGCCTGGATCGACAGCACGATGCCATCGGCCTGATCGGTCAGCACCACATGCTTTGCCCGGCGGTCGGTGGGGTCTGCCACCCGGCTGACGAGGCCGAGACCTTCCAGCCGGTCGAGATAGGTCGACAGCGTCATCGGCTCAATGCCCATGCGCTGGGCGATCTCCGCCTGCTTGATGCCCTCGCTGGCGGCCACCTGCACCAGCGCCCGCGCCTCGCCCGGCGTCAGCCCCAGGCCGGCGGCGAGAATCGTCCGGTCGAACGCGCCGCGCAGCAGGCGGGAGACATCGGTCAGCAGCATGCCGATCGTATCATTGGGAAGCTTGACGGACATGAGGACCCTGAGGGCGAAAGGAGATGGGCGGGAGGAGCGGCAACGGTAGCGTGTCACCATCCGAGGCTAATCATAAGCTTTCCTTATCATTAGACGCTCCACGCGGCAAGTAGACGGTTGCCGCGCCGACGATGCGCTCTTGCCTCAATAGAGCCCCATGGGCCAGAAACAAGGAGAGGACGCGGTTTGTGGCGGCGGTGCTTCGCAGCAGCCCTGCCCGCCGATATGGACCTGCCGATTTGGACATGCCGATTTGGATATGCCGACCTGAAAGGACGACGCCTGATGACTGCCGAACCCGCCATCGCCCCCGCGCTTTTCCAGTGGACGGGCCATGAAGGCCTGCCGCGCTTTACGGCGATCCGCGACGAGGACTTCGCCCCCGCTTTCGATGCCGCGCTGGCCGAGCATGCGGCCGAGGTGACGGCGGTCGCCGAAAATCCCCAAGCCCCGACCTTTGAAAACACGGTGGTGGCGCTGGAAATTGCCGGCGACACGCTGTCGCGCGTCTCCGCGCTGTTCTGGAACCGGGCCGGCGCCCATACCAACGACACGATACAGGCGCTGGAACGCGAGATCGCGCCGAAAATGTCGCGCCATTATTCCAGGATCGGCACCGACCCCAAGCTCTTCGCCCGCATCGACGCGCTGTGGCAGGCGCGCGAGACGCTGGGCCTCACTCTGGAACAGTTGCGCGTGCTGGAGCGCCACTGGAAAGGCTTCGTCAAGTCGGGCGCCCGGCTCGACAAGCCGGCGCAGGACCGGCTGGCGGCCATCAACGAGCGCCTGGCGAGCCTTTCGGCTGCCTTCGGCCAGAATGTGCTGAAGGACGAATCCGGCTGGTCGCTGATCCTCAAGGACGAGGCGGAACTGGCCGGCCTGCCGGATTTCCTGCGCGAATCCATGGCCGCAGCCGCCCGCGAGCGTGACGAGGAGGGCGCCTATGCCGTCACGCTGTCGCGCTCGATCATCGAACCCTTCCTCACCTTCTCCGAGCGGCGCGACCTGCGCGAACAGGCCTTCGCCGCCTGGGCAGCGCGCGGCGCCAATGAAGGCCCGACCGACAACCGCGACATCGTGCGCGAGATGCTGGCGCTGCGCACCGAGACCGCCGGGCTGCTCGGCTACAAGACCTTCGCCGCCATGAAGCTCGAAGACACCATGGCCAAGACGCCGGAGGCGGTGAACGGTCTGCTGATGCAGGTCTGGGATAAGGCCGTGGCGCGGGCGCGGGCGGAAGAGGCCGACATCGCCGCGCTGATCGCCGAGGAGGGCCGTAACCACCCTGTCATGCCCTGGGACTGGCGCCATTATGCCGAGAAAATCCGCGCCCAGCGCTTCGCCTTCTCCGAAGCCGAGCTGAAGCCCTATCTGCAGCTTGAAAAGATCATCGAGGCCTGCTTCGACGTGGCCGGCCGCCTGTTCGGCATTAAGGCGGTCGAGGTGAAGGACGTGCCGGCCTATCACCCCGATGTGCGCGTCTTCGAGATCCGCGACCGCACGGGCGCGGTGATCGCCCTGTTCCTCGGTGATTATTTCGCCCGGCCCAGCAAGCGCTCCGGCGCCTGGATGAGCGCCTTCCAGTCGCAGCACCGGCTGCGGCTGAAGAACGGCGCCGAAGGCGAGCGGCCGATCATCTACAATGTCTGCAACTTCGCCAAGCCGTCCGAAGGCAAGCCGGCGCTCCTGTCGCTGGATGATGCCCGCACGCTGTTCCACGAGTTCGGCCACGCGCTGCACGGCATGCTGTCGGATGTCACCTACCCCTCCGTCTCCGGCACCGGCGTCTCGCGCGATTTCGTCGAGCTGCCCTCGCAGCTTTACGAGCACTGGCTGACCGTGCCCGAGATCCTGAAGCACTATGCCCGCCATGTGGAGACGGGCGAGCCGATGCCGCAGGCGCTGCTGGACAAAGTTCTCTCTGCCCGCAACTTCAACGCCGGCTTCAACACGGTGGAATTCACCTCCTCCGCACTGGTGGACATGGCCTTCCACACCCGCACGACGGTGGAGGATCCGATGGCGGTGCAGGCTGAGGTGCTCGGCGAGATCGGCATGCCCGCCTCCATCGTCATGCGCCACGCCACGCCGCACTTCCAGCACATCTTCTCCGGCGGCTATTCGGCCGGCTATTATTCCTACATGTGGTCGGAAGTGCTGGATGCCGATGCCTTCGCCGCCTTCGAGGAGACCGGCAACGTCTTCGATCCGGCGCTGGCCGAGCGCCTGAAGACCCATGTCTATGCGGCCGGCGGCGCCGTCGACCCGGAAGAGACCTACAAGGCCTTCCGCGGCCGCCTGCCGAGCCCGGACGCGATGCTGGCCAAGCGCGGCCTGGCGGCCTGAGGGACTGCGCCGCGCGCAGACCGACACCACCCTGCAGCCGGCCGATGCCGGCTGCTTCCCCGGCCATCGGCCAGGCGGACCTGATCAGGCCCGTCCGGGCGCGCGACAGCCCCGTCACGCCCCTGTCGCAGAACCCGCATAGGGGAGACGGTCCGAAAGGGATCCTCCTCATGCCGCCCATCATCGACGCCCGCACGGTCAGCAAGGTCTTCCGCCAGCGCCAGAGCACGGGCGGGTTTTCGGGCGCGCTGCGCGGCTTCTTCGCGCCGGTCACGAAAGAGGTGCGGGCGGTGGAGGAGATTTCCTTCGCCATCGAGGCGGGCGAGGCGGTCGGCTATCTCGGGCCGAACGGCGCCGGCAAATCGACCATGATCAAGATGATGACCGGCATTCTCGCGCCGTCCTCCGGCAGCCTGTCCGTGCTTGGCCGGCGGCCGATCGAGGAGCGCATCGCCAATGCGCGCGAGATCGGCGTGGTCTTCGGCCAGCGCAGCCAGCTCTGGTGGGACCTGCCGCTGAACGACAGTTTCGACCTCGCCCGCCATATCTACCGTCTGCCGGAGGCGCAGTTCAAAGCCAGCCGCGCGGAGATGGTGGCGATGCTTTCGCTCGAAAGCTTCATCGACCGGCCGGTGCGCCAGCTGAGCCTCGGCCAGCGCATGCGCGCCGAGATCGCCATGGCGCTCCTGCACGCGCCGAAGATCCTCTTTCTCGACGAGCCGACCATCGGGCTCGACGTCGTGGCCAAGGATGTGGTGCGCAAATTCCTCGCCCGCATCAACCGCGAGCGCGCCACCACCATCATCCTCACCACGCACGATCTGCAGGACATCGAGGAGATCTGCCCGCGCCTGATCATGGTGGATGATGGCCGTCTGCTGTTCGACGGCCCGCTGCCGGCGCTGCGCACCACCTTCGGCGCGCGGCGGCGGCTGACGCTGGATTTTTCCGCCGATCCCGGAGAGCTGATCCTCGACGGCGCAAGGCCCCTGCCGTCAGAGGGGCTGCGGCGCGACTTCGAGATCGCCGATGACGAGCGTTCGCTGATCGACCTGATCCGCGCGCTGCCGGCCGGCGCGCCGCTCAGCGACGCCCGCCTGCACGAGCCGGGCATCGAGGAGGTGATCCGCACCCATTATCAGGGGCGCTCCGCATGAGCGCCCCTGCTCTCAAATTCGCCGCGTTCCACCCCCTGGCCTTGCGGCCGCTGGCCGCCTTTGCCACAGCCGCCGCGCGCCAGCAGGCGACGCATCGCTCCGAGCTTCTGGCCATGGCCTTCGGCGCCTTCATGGATGTCTTTGCCCGGATCTCGATCTGGAAGGCGGTCTATGCCGGGCGCGAGGACATGGCCGGCATCAGCCTGGCCGAGATGATCACCTATGCGCTTGTCGGCAGCACCTTCCTGTCCAGCTGGGATGCGGCGCTGATCGTGCGCGAGATCGGCGCCGCCATCCGCAGCGGCCAGATCGGCGCGACCCTGATGCGCCCGGTCAGTTTTCCCGGCATGCTCTTCGCCGAACAGCTCGGGCCCCGCCTGCTGCAGTTTGCCGTGGTTTGCTTGCCCGTTATCGCGATCCTCGCGTCCGTCTATGGCATCCAGCCGCCGGCGAGCCCCGGCCATTTCCTGCTGTTCGTAGCGCATGTGGCGCTGTCGACCACGCTGCTGTTCCTGATCGCCATCTTCTTCGGCCTTCTGTCCTTCTGGGTGCTGGAGGCCCATTCGCTGGAATGGTTCATGCGCGGCCTGACCGCGCTCCTCTCCGGCGGGCTGGTGCCGCTCTGGTTCTTTCCGCCGGCGCTGGGCGCCTTCGCCCACGCCCTGCCCTTTGCCTGGATCACCTACTACCCCATGGCCTGCTATCTCGGCCGCGCGGATCTTTTCACCAGCACCCTCCTGTTTGCCGCCGGCGTCGGCTGGGCTCTGGTGCTCGGCGCCTGCATCGCCGTGCTCTGGCGGCTCACGACGCGCCGCGTCACGGTTCAGGGAGGCTGAGCCATGGTGGGGCGTGAGGACGCGACATCGGACAGCATGACCGGCGAGGTGAGGGCACCGGCGCCGCCCGGCATCAATCTGGCGCTCTACTGGCACCTGATGCGGCTGCGCGCCCGCACAAGGCTGCAATATCGTGCCAGCCTCGTGCTCGCCTGGATCTCGCAGGGCTTCGGCTATGCCGGCACCTTCGCCTCCATCTGGGTGATCCTCAACCGCTTCGGGGGCTTAGGGGGCTGGAGCTGGCCGGAAATGGCCTTCCTGCTCGGCTTCCACACCTTCGCCTATGCGATCGGCGCGGTCTTCACCTTCACCCAGTTTCGCGGCATGGACGCCATGGTGCGCGAGGGCGAATTCGACATGCTCCTGGTGCGCCCCGTCAATCCCTGGAGCTTCATCGTCTTTTCCGGCGTGGACCTGCAATATGGCAGCCATTTCGTGCTGGGCGCCGGGCTGATGATCACGGGCGCTGCGGCCCTGCCGCTCGCCTGGGATGCCGGCCTGATGCTTCGCTTTCTCGCGAGCCTCTTGAGCGCCGCGCTGCTGACGGGCGCGATGTTCACCATCATCGGCGCCTTCGCTTTCGTGCTCGGCCGCTCGCGTTATGTCTTCGGCCTCTATTTCGACCTGTGGGAGCTTTCGCGCTATCCCATCGGGATCTATACCGCGCCGCTGCAGATCATCCTCTTCACCGTGCTGCCCTTCGCCTATATGTCCTTCGTCCCCGTCTCGGTGATGATCGGCAAGCCCGTGCCGCTTCTCGGCGGCGCAGCACCGGTTCTGGCGCTGGCGGCGGGGCCGATCCTGGCCCTTATGGCAGCGCTCTTCTGGCGCGCCTGCCTGCGCCGCCATCAGGATATCGGCGGATGAGAGGGCTTTTCCGGTCAGAAAACCCGCCTTTTCGGCAAACTCCTTGTCAGGGGCGGGCTGTCCGGCGCCCCCGCCCCCTTTCGCAAATGCGGAAAACAAGGTATAGGCGCGCCAACGAAACCGGAGCGCGCTGCGGCAGCACTCCCCAAGCCTCAGAGAACATCGGTCATGAAACTTCGCAACATCGCGATCATCGCGCACGTTGACCATGGGAAGACGACGCTCGTCGACGAACTTCTCAAGCAGTCCGGCTCGTTCCGCGAGAACCAGCGCGTCGCTGAACGCGTGATGGACTCCAACGACCTCGAAAAGGAACGCGGCATCACCATCCTGGCCAAGGCGACCTCGGTCGAGTGGAAGGATACCCGCATCAACATCGTCGACACGCCCGGCCACGCCGACTTCGGCGGCGAAGTCGAGCGCATCCTCTCGATGGTGGACGGCGCCATCGTTCTCGTCGACGCTTCGGAAGGCCCGATGCCGCAGACCAAGTTCGTGGTCGGCAAGGCGCTGAAGGTCGGCCTGAAGCCGATCGTGGCGATCAACAAGATCGACCGCCCCGATGGCCGCCATGAGGAAGTCATCAACGAAGTCTTCGACCTCTTCGCCAATCTCGACGCCACCGACGAGCAGCTCGACTTCCCGATTCTCTACGGTTCGGGCCGCGATGGCTGGATGAACTACAATCCCGAAGGTCCGAAGGACCAGGGCCTTACCCCCCTGCTCGACCTCGTGCTCAAGCACGTGCCCGAGCCGACCGTCGAGGAAGGCCCGTTCCGCATGATCGGGACGATCCTGGAAGCCAACCCCTTCCTCGGCCGCATCATCACCGGCCGCATCGCCTCGGGCTCGCTGAAGTCGAACCAGCCGGTCAAGGTATTGGGCCAGGACGGCCGCGTCATCGAAAACGGCCGCATCTCCAAAATCCTCGCCTTCCGCGGCATCGAGCGCCAGCCGATCGAGGAAGCCCAGGCAGGCGACATCGTCGCCATTGCCGGCCTGTCCAAGGGCACGGTCGCCGACACCTTCTGCGACCCCTCGGTCAACGAAGCCATGACGGCACAGCCGATCGATCCGCCGACCGTCACCATGTCCTTCATCGTCAATGACAGCCCGCTGGCCGGCACCGAAGGCGACAAGGTCACGAGCCGCGTCATCCGCGACCGCCTGTTCAAGGAAGCCGAAGGCAATGTCGCGCTGAAGATCGAGGAAGCCGAAGGCAAGGATTCGTTCTTCGTCTCCGGCCGCGGCGAATTGCAGCTCGCCGTCCTGATCGAGACCATGCGCCGCGAAGGCTTTGAGCTTGCCGTCTCGCGTCCGCGCGTCGTCATGCACAAGGACGAAGAGACCGGCCAGACCATGGAGCCGATCGAAGAAGTCGTCATCGACGTGGACGAGGAGCATTCCGGCGTCGTCGTGCAGAAGATGTCCGAGCGCAAGGCCGAAATGACCGAGCTGCGCCCGTCTGGCGGCAACCGCGTGCGCCTGAAGTTCCTGGCCCCCACGCGCGGCCTGATCGGCTACCAGTCCGAACTGCTGACCGACACGCGCGGCACGGCGATCATGAACCGCCTGTTCCACAGCTACCAGCCGTTCAAGGGTCAGATCGCCGGCCGCGTCAACGGCGTGCTGCTGTCGAACGGCTCGGGCGAAGCCGTGGCCTATGCCATGTTCAACCTGGAAGATCGTGGTCCGATGATTATCGAGCCGGGCGAGAAGGTCTATGCCGGCATGATCATCGGCATCCACTCGCGCGACAACGACCTCGAGGTCAACGTGCTCAAGGGCAAGCAGCTGACCAACATCCGCGCCGCCGGCAAGGATGAAGCCGTCAAGCTGACCCCGCCGATCCGCATGACGCTCGACCGCGCGCTGTCCTGGATCCAGGACGACGAGCTGATGGAAGTCACGCCGAAGTCGATCCGCCTGCGCAAGATGTTCCTGGACGCCAACGACCGCAAGCGCTTCGAAAAGAGCCGCGCCTCCGGCGCCGCCTGAGGCATCGCGCCAGGCATATCGAGATCAGCCGGCAGGATTTCCTGCCGGAAAGCACGCCGGCCCTCCGGGGTCGGCGTTTTGCGTTGTGGTGACCGGTAAATAGGGCACGGCACGCGCCTGTGTCAGAA
The DNA here is from genome assembly GCF_001938945.1 of Xaviernesmea rhizosphaerae. GTDB lineage: Bacteria > Pseudomonadota > Alphaproteobacteria > Rhizobiales > Rhizobiaceae > Xaviernesmea > Xaviernesmea rhizosphaerae. Next base: position 88,934 of record NZ_MKIO01000024.1, on the reverse strand, counting down.
ACCTGAAAAGAGCACTCAGTTCGATCCTCTCTCTTTCTGTTGTTGCATCGGATTTTCCCAAAGGCCGACTGATCGCTTCGCGATGCCTGGAGCTTCGAGGCAGAGGCGCAAAGTCCTCGTTTCGTCATGCTCGGGCTTGTCCCGAGCATCTGCAAACGCCTGATATATAGATGACTCACTGACCATGGCAGATCCTCGGGACGAGCCCGAGGATGACGTCCCGCGTGATGGTCATCTTTGCCAAAAATCTCAAAATTCGCACGTGATGCTCAGACCTTTGTCTATGTCTTTTCATCGCTTTTCGTCATCGCAAAACCGCCTCCCCTTTTCGCCCCGATGCGCCAACAAAAAAGCCCCGCCGTTTCCGGCAGGGCTTTTGGTCTGTGCTGGCAGATTGAAGAAGGCGCTTACGCGGCCTCTTCCTCCTGGGCTTCGTCTTCTTCCACGGTCTTGCCGCGCTTCGGACCCTTGCTCAGGTTGGTTTCCACCAGACGGATGGCTTCGGTGCTGGACATTTTGTTGACGGCCGCGATTTCACGGGCCATGCGATCCAGGGCAGCTTCATAGAGCTGGCGCTCGGAATAGGACTGCTCCGGCTGGTTCTCGGCGCGATACAGGTCGCGAACGACCTCCGCGATCGAGATCAGATCGCCGGAATTGATCTTGGCATCATATTCCTGGGCGCGACGAGACCACATGGTGCGCTTCACGCGAGCCTTACCCTGGACGACCTTCAAGGCGCGCTCGACGAAGTCGGTTTCCGACAGCTTGCGCATGCCAATGCTGACGGCCTTGGCCACCGGCACCTTCAGACGCATCTTATCCTTCTCGAAATCAATCACGAACAGTTCGAGCGTCATGCCCGCTACGACCTGTTCTTCAATGGCGACGATTTGACCCACGCCATGAGCGGGATAGACGATGGACTCGCCCGTCTTGAAGCCATGGCGGGTAGAAGACTTTTTCTGCTGGGTCGTCATACGAATCAAAAACTCCCTGTTACGCACCCGGCCTGTTCAAGGCCGGGGCCGGGCAAGGCGGCCCGGATGGAAAGGGGCACCCACGGGTGTCTCCGTACTGAGCCACGCGCCAGCGAAAGACAAAGGTTCCTCGATGCGGCACAAATCGGCAACGGGCGTTGCGTTCTGGGAGTGAGCCGCGTCAGGGAATCTCGTGCTTTCGTGAGGCTTCGGGACACAAAAGGTCCGCAATATGGAACAGTGTGGCAAAGCTAACACAAATAATGGCGGAAATCAATAATTTGGTTGCGCAGCCGATTCGACCCGCAAACCGTTTCTTAACGGGCGGGCTGGCAGGCAGGATGCCGGTCGGCAGCGGCCGCGATGGCCGCATGATGTCAGCGGAACAGGGCGGCGAATGCGCCGCCATCGACAGGCTGCCGATCAGGGCCGGCGGCCGTCTTCCCGTTCCTATCCCGCACAGGCTTGCGCGGGGCTTGTGCTGCCGCGGATCGCACGCAATGCGGCGCCGGCAGCCGGACCACCGGGCTGGAAATCCCAGGCAATCCGATGTCCCCTTTTTTCGTTTGCACCGGATGTTTGCAAAAGCCGGTGAACGGCTTTCGCTCCGATGCCGTCATCCCGAGCGCTCAGGCGTCGCCGGTGCCGGGATTGGGCGAGAAGAACTTCTCGTACTTGCCGTCCACGCCGTCCATCTCCTTGGCTTCCGGCAGCGGATCGCGCTTCACCGTAATGTTCGGCCATTGCGGCGCGAATTCGGCGTTGAGCTTCAGCCACATGTCCAGACCCTTCTCGGTGTCCGGCTTGATGGCGCCCGCAGGGCATTCCGGTTCGCAGACGCCGCAGTCGATGCATTCGTCCGGATGGATGACGAGGAAGTTCTCGCCCTCATAGAAGCAGTCCACCGGACAGACCTCCACGCAATCGGTATATTTGCAGCGGATGCAATTGTCGGTCACGACATACGTCATGAGGGTCTCCAAGAGGCTTCGGTTCGGCAGCCGGGCCGCAGGGTCTCCGGCCATCCGGGCTTGCGAACCACGCAAGCGATGACAGGGTCTCAAGCGTCGGCAGCGCGTCCTGAACGATGTCCGGCGGGCAGGAGCCGCCAGCCTTTCCGCTCAAGCAGGGGTCGACAGGCAACCGGTCGAGGCGACCCGCAAAGCAGGGGCCGACCGGTGATCGAGCAACGAGGTAAAGGCTTTGCGGAGCCATTGCAAGGCCATTTCCTTTCAAGGAAAACCGCATCTGGAGAACGAAGTTCCATGAGGAAGGCGGATGCGCTCGGCCACGCCGGGCAAGGATCGCCACAGCGCCCCACTGTGAGGGGGAAGCAGCCGACAGGGGGATATGACAGGGCAAGGTCGAGATGCACCGCAGCCGGTGCGCGGCAGGGCCGCTGATGGGCGGCAGGAGCTGCCCGGTCAATCCTCGTCGGGATAGGGCGTCAGCGCGTCGATCTCGCGCCGCTCCTTCTTCGTCGGCCGGCCGGCTCCGCGCTCGCGGGTGGCGATCTCGTAAAGTGTCGGCCGGTTCTCGGGATCCTGCGGCGGCGTCAGATCCTCATAGAGGAGCCGCGCCTCCTCATAAGGCCCGCGCCGCGTGCCTGATGCCAGCACCTTGACGATGCGGTCCTGCCGGTCGAGCGAGAGGGTGACGACATCGCCCGGCTTGACCTGGGCGGAAGACTGGCTGACGCGCACCGCATTGACGCGCACCAGACCCTGCTCGATCGCCTTCTGGGCGATCGAGCGCGATTTCTGCAGCCGCGTGAAGAACAGCCATTTGTCGAGCCGCTGGCGCTCGCCAGCCATTCCCGTCAGCCGCTGTTCCTCCGCCATGGCCTGCTACTTCTTCATCTGTTCCTTGAGCGCGGCCAGCTTGGCAAAGGGCGAATCCGGATCGATCGCCTTCTCCTTGCGCGGCGGACGGGCCTCGAAGGTCATCGGTGCGCCCTTGCCGCCGCGGTCGCGGTTGTCGCGCTCGGGACGATCGCGATGGCGCTGCTCGCGCCGATCCTCACCCCGGCCTTCACCGCGATTTTCGTTGCGCGGCCCGCCGCGATTTTCGCGACCCTCGTGCTTTTGCCCGTCGCGGCCGCGCTGCTCGCCACGCCCGCCATCCTGCCGGCCAGCATCACGCCCGCCGCCATCGCGCTCATCCCGGCGGCCGCCGCCGAAGGACTGCCCGGCCGGGCGCTCGCCGCCCTGGCCATCGCGGCGCTCGCCGCGCGGCTGCTGGTTGCGGCCGTCTTGAGGACGCCCATCCTGAGCGCGGCCTTCCTGGCCGCGGCCTTCGCCGCGATTGCCGCCACGGCGCTCGCCGCCACGGGCATTGTTGCGCGCGGGGCGCTGATTGTCGCTGCGTCCGCCCGGACGCCAGAGCAGAACCGGCTTGGCTTCGACAGGCTCGGCCACAACAGCGGCCTCGCCGTCCTGAGACGGGGCCTCTTCGGCGGAGGGGACAACCTCGGCCGGCGCTGCTTCTTCAGCAGAAACTGCCTCTTCGGCCGGCGCCTCGGACGCTGCGGGTTCTTCAGAGGTTTCGGCATGAGCCGTCTCGACCGGCGCTTCGCCCGCCTCATCCGCAGCCGTGGCGCTCTCTTCGGCCACGGCCGGATCAGCAGCGGGGGCATCGGCGGCAGGTGCCTCTGCGGCAGGCTTGGCGGCAACGTCCTGCGCGGCCAGATGCGCCTGCACCTCTTCCGCCTTCAGCGCGTCGGCGCGGTAGCCGAGGCCCTTGAGGATTTCTTCCATATCGTCCGGCGTGGCGCCGAGGATCGACAGCATGGCCGTGGTGGTCGTGAAGCGGCGGCCGTCATAGGCGCCTTCCGGACGCGGCGTCGTGCCCGGCTTCCACTGCAGAAGCGGGCGGATGAGATCGGCCAGCCGCTCGAGAATATCGATGCGCACGGCGCGCTTGCCGAGGAAGCGGAAGCCGGCGAGCTTGTAGAACATCCGCTCATAGGAGGGATCGGTGACGACGGAGGTGCGGCCGGCGGCGAGCACCGGGATCAGGTCGCCATAGCCCGGCTTGTCCAGCCCGTCATTCTTCAGCGCCCAGAGCAGCGTGATGAGCTCGGCCGGGGCCGGCTTCAGGAGCGCGGGCATGAAGATGTGATAGGCGCCGAAGCGAATGCCATGGCGACGGATGGAGGCGCGGGCCTCCTGATCCAGCGACTTCACTTCCTCGGCGACATCGCGACGGAAGAGAACGCCCAGATTTTCCACCAGCTGGAAGGCGAGGCCCTTGGCCATGCCCTGCAGGTCTTCCGCGCGCGAGAGATCGTCGAGCGGCTTGAGCACCGTGGAGATGTGATGATTGACGAAGCGCTCGATGCGGGCGGCGACGTGATCGCGGGCCACGCCCTGCAGACCCTCGTCGGCGAGCAGAATCACGCGCGGGCGCATGATATGATCGCTCGCCGAAAGGCGGGCGACGGGATCGCCCAGCCAGCGCACCGTGCCGTCGGAGCTCAGCGCGAGATCGGCATTGCCGGCGGCATGCAGCCGCGCTGCGCGCGCCTCGAACTCCAGCGCCAGCGCCTTCTGCGCGGCGCCCTGTACGGCGCGTGCGTCCAGCCCGTCGGTCGTCTGGGCAAGGGAGAACCGGAACCCGGCCAACTGTCCCACATGATGCCCCTCGACGAAGACATCGCCATTCACACTGATTTCCGCTTCCAGCATTGCATTCTCTCTCAGCCGCTTCATGAGCACGGATGTCCTGCGGTCAACGAAGCGTTTCGTCAACCTTTCATGTAGCGCATCGGACAATCGGTCCTCGATTTCTCGCGTCTTTTGCTGCCAGTGTGTCGGATCGGCCAGCCAACCGGGCCGATTGGAAACATAAGTCCAGGTCCGGATCTGAGCGATTCGCGCCGAGAGCGTGTCGATTTCGCCGTCCGTATGATCGGCGCGACGCACCTGCTCGGCCATGAAATCCTCGTTGACGCGGCCATGGCGCACGAGATCGGTATAGAGCGTGGCAATGAGATCGGCATGCTGGGCCGGGGTGATGCGGCGGTAATCCGGCAGGGCGCAGACATCCCAGAGCGTCTCCACCCGATCGGCCCGGTTTGCCAGCGCGGCGACGCTGCCGTCGCGGCTGAGGAAATCGAGCGCCTGGACATCGACGGCCGGCAGCGCCCGCGTCAGCCCCTGCACGCCCGGCGGCCGCTCCAGGCTCTTCTTCAGCGCGGCGACGGAGGCGAAGTCCAGCGCCTTGGAGCGCCATTGAAGCACGCGCACGGGATCGAACTCGTGGGATTCGATGCGGTGGACCAGTTCCTTGTCGAAGGGCTCCACCCGGCCCGTGACGCCGAAGGTGCCGTCGCGCAGGTGACGGCCGGCGCGGCCGGCGATTTGGGCCAGCTCGCCCGGATTGAGATTGCGGAACTGGTAGCCGTCATATTTGCGGTCCTGGGCGAAGGCGACATGGTCGACATCGAGGTTCAGGCCCATGCCGATCGCGTCGGTGGCAACCAGATATTCGACATCGCCTTCCTGATAGAGCGCGACCTGCGCATTGCGCGTGCGCGGGCTCAGCGCGCCCAGCACCACGGCCGCGCCGCCGCGCTGGCGGCGGATCAGCTCGGCAATGGCATAGACCTCCTCGGCCGAGAAGGCGACGATGGCCGAGCGCTGCGGCAGGCGGGTGATCTTCTTCGAACCGGCATAGAGCAGCTGCGACAGGCGCGGCCGCTCCACCACGGTGATGCCGGGCAGCAGCTGTTCGAGGATCGGCCGCATGGTGCCCGCGCCGAGCAGCAGGGTTTCGGCCCGGCCGCGCAGATGCAGGATGCGGTCGGTGAAAATATGGCCGCGCTCGAGATCCCCGGCCAGCTGCACCTCGTCGATCGCCACGAAGGCGGCGCGGGTCTCGCGCGGCATGGCCTCGACCGTGCAGACGGAATAGCGCGCCATGTGCGGCGTGATCTTTTCCTCGCCGGTCACCAGCGCGACATTGTGCTCGCCAACGCGGTCGACCAGCCGGCCATAGACCTCGCGCGCCAGAAGCCGGAGCGGCAGGCCGATGACCCCGGATTCATGGGCCACCATGCGCTCGATGGCATAATGGGTCTTGCCGGTATTGGTGGGGCCGAGCACGGCGGTCACGCCGCGCCCGCTTAAGATCATGGGTTGGATCGACACGTCTTCATTCCCGGCATGCGCCGTCTGCTTGCTGACCCTGCCGATTCGCGCGCCGCCAGGGATCCGCGGCCCCGCGCTCGAACACGGGGCCGCCATGATGGATCATCCCCTACAGATGACGCCGCCAGCGCCCGATGACAAGAGCCACGCCCTGGCCGCTGCGCGGATTGGCGGCAAGGCCGGCAATAACCGAGAGTTGACCCGGCCGTGAGGAGACGGCGGGGCCGCGCGCGCTACCTCGCAAGACTGAACCCACCACCCGCCGTCCCATGGCCAGCGCCATGGGCATCATGACCCGCGCGCCGCCCCCTGGCCGTGCTCCGGGAGATCGACGAGGACAACGCATGCCCCGCCTGCTTCCCCCTAGCCTTCCTGCCCACAAAATGCGTGCCATCACCTGCACCGCCGCGCTCGTGGCGCTTCTGGCGGCCTCCGTCGCGCCGCCGGCGCTGGCCCAGCAATCGACAGGCGACACCTCGCCGATCGACCATGTGGAGGGACAGCCCCCGGCAACGGGCGCGGAGGCGACCCCGGCAGGCCGGCCGGTCGAGACCCGGGCCGCCAATGCCCCGGACCAGAAGCCGGCTTTCGCCGGCCAGACCCGGGCGCCGCAGCCGGCAAAGATGCCCGATATCGCCCACAAGGCCGTAGCCGTCGGTCTGCCGCAGCTCTGGGCCATGGAATTCCTGCCTGACGGTCGCATGCTGGTGACGGCGAAGAAGGGCACGCTGCATCTCGTCGCCAAGGACGGCGCCTCGGTCATGGCGGTGGCAGGCCCGCCAAAGGTGGTTTCCAGCGGCCAGGCCGGGCTTCTCGATGTGGCGCTGGCGCCAGATTTCGCCCAGTCCAAGCGGATCTATCTCTCCTATTCGGAGCCGCGCGAGAAGGGCAACGGCACCTCTGTGGCCACGGCCGTGCTTACGGAAGACAAGCAGGGCGCGCGGCTGGAGGATCTCAAGGTGATTTTCCGGCAGATGCCGGGCTATGACAATACCAAGCATTACGGCTCGCGCCTCGTCTTCGACCGCGACGGCGCGCTCTATGTCACGGTGGGCGAGCGCTCGGATGCCGAGACCCGCGTCTTCGCCCAGGATGTCGACAGCGGTTTCGGCAAGGTCTTCCGCATCACGCCGGAGGGCAAGGCAGCCGAGGGCAACCCCTTTGCCGGGCGAGACAAGGCTCAGGCGGAAATCTGGAGCTACGGCCATCGCAACCTGCAATCGGCGGCGCTCGACGGCCAGGGCAGGCTCTGGACCGTGGAACACGGGCCGCGCGGCGGCGACGAGCTGAACCGGCCGGAGGCAGGCAAAAATTACGGCTGGCCCGTCATCACCTATGGCCTGGATTACAGCGGCAAGCCGATCGGCGAAGGCATCACCGCAAAGGAAGGCCTCGAGCAGCCGGTCTATTACTGGGATCCCGTGGTCGGCCCCTCGGGCATGGTATTTTACGATGGCGACCGCATTCCCGAATGGAAGGGCGCCTTCCTGATCGGCGGCTTGGTCTCGACCGGCCTCGTCGTTTTGCACATAGACGCCGACAAGGTCTCCCACGAGGAGCGCGTGCCGCTTGAGGCCCGCATCCGCGATGTGCAGGTGGGGCCGGACGGCGCGGTCTATGCCGTCACCGAGGACCCCGATGCCGGCACCTCCTCGATCCTGCGGCTGGACAAGGCAGGCTGAGGACGACGCTGGCTTAAAAAACCAGACAGGGGCAGAACCGCGCACGGAAATCCGTTTCGCGGTTCTGCCCGATCCAATAATCAGACGAAGAACTGGCCGCCATTGGCCGAGATCGTCGAGCCGGTGATGAAGCCCGCATCGTCGGAGGCGAGGAACAGGACGCAGCGCGCAACTTCCTCGGGCTCGCCGAGGCGGCCCACCGGGATCTGCGGGATGATGCGCTCGTTCAGCACCTTCTCGGGGATGGCGCGCACCATTTCCGTGCCGATATAGCCGGGGCAGATGGCATTGACGGTGATGCCCTTGGCGGCGCCTTCCTGGGCCAGCGCCTTGGTGAAGCCCAGATCGCCGGCCTTGGCGGCAGAGTAATTCGCTTGGCCCATCTGGCCTTTCTGGCCGTTGATGGAGGAAATGTTGATCACCCGGCCGAAGCCGCGATCGCGCATGCCCGACCAAACCGGATGCGTCATGTTGAACAGGCCGGTCAGGTTGATGTTGATGACCTCGTTCCACTGCTGCGCCGTCATCTTGTGGAACATGGCGTCGCGCGTCACGCCGGCATTGTTGACCAGCACCTCGACCGGGCCCAGCGCGGCCTCGACCTCGGCAATGCCGGCGACGCAGGCGTCATAATCCGACACGTCCCACTGGAAGGTCTGAATGCCCGTGACCTCGCTGAAGGCCTTGGCCTTTTCGGCATTGCCGGCATAGTTGGCGGCAACCTTGTAGCCGGCGTTCTTCAGCGCCATCGATACGGCCGCGCCAATGCCGCGCGTTCCCCCGGTGACCAGTGCGACCCTGCTCATCTGTCTATCCTCCGCTTGTCCGGCTTCATGCCTGGGTTGATGCTCGATCTTGTCACTCTGTCGCAGCCTCCCCTGCGGGAGCCTGCCTTTCAGCCGGCAGCGGCCGGCATCCTCTGGCGCCGCGCAGGCGGAACCGGGGCGATATCAATGCCCTGGGGTGCACGACCCCAGCCTAGAGCATCGGACTGAAAACAGTCCTCAGTGCGATGCTCTAGATTTTTGTTTTTGGCATCGGATTTTTCCGAAAACCGGTTCCCACTTTTCGGTCCGATGCCCTAAGTCACGGCGGAAGCCGGACTGCGCCGCACGATCCGCTTGCGCCCTGCCATCGCCGGCAGGCTGCGCTCTGCACACTTCATGCGCGCATTGGTGTGAGATTGCAAATCCGGGAAGGCCATCTCCACAGCCGGCTGTGATTTTCAGCTTTGTCTGTACCTCTTGCAGGACGGGCAGTGATGCACCGGCTGCCATCCGGGCGGGAGCGCCGCCGCCCTGAAAGAGGTGCAGGTCGTCCGCGCAGGCAGGATGACACCCTCGAAAACGCCGATCAGCGCGCCTCATCTGGCATCGGATACAGCCCGTCGCTCTTGCTTTTTCGTCTTCTGCAACGGACCGAAAACCGGGGTGCGGCCTTCGGTCCGATGCTCAAGAGCTCAGAGCGCTTCCACGCACATAGCGATGCCCATGCCGCCGCCGATGCAGAGCGTGACGAGGCCCTTGGCGGCATTGCGGCGCTTCATCTCGAACACCAGCGTGTTGAGAACGCGGGCGCCGGAGGCGCCGATTGGATGGCCGATGGCAATCGCGCCGCCATTGACGTTGACGATCTCGGGGTTCCAGCCGAGGTCCTTGTTGACAGCGCAGGCCTGGGCGGCGAAGGCTTCATTGGCTTCGACGAGGTCGAGATCGTTGACCGACCAGCCGGCCTTCTCAAGCGCCTTGCGCGAGGCGGGAATCGGGCCGGAGCCCATGATCTGCGGATCGACGCCGGCCGTCGCCCAGGAGGCGATGCGCACGAGCGGGGTCAGGCCGCGGCGCGCGGCCTCTTCCTCGCGCATCAGCAGCACGGCGGCGGCGCCATCGTTCAGGCCCGAGGCATTGCCGGCCGTGACCGTGCCGTCCTTGTCGAAGGCCGGGCGCAGCTTGGCCATGCTGTCGAGGGTGGCGCCATGGCGGATATATTCGTCCTGATCGACGGTGACGTCGCCCTTGCGGCTCTTGACGACGAAGGGAATGATCTCGTCTGCGAAGCGGCCGGCCTTCTGCGCGGCCTCGGCCTTGTTCTGCGAGGCGAGCGCGAACTGGTCCTGCTCATCGCGCGAGAGCTGCCACTGCCGGGCGATGTTCTCGGCGGTGATGCCCATGTGGTAGCCGTAGAAGGCGTCCGTCAGGCCGTCCTTGATCATGGTATCGACCATCTTGAAGTCGCCCATCTTCACGCCGCCGCGCAAATGCGCGCAATGCGGCGCCATGGACATGGACTCCATGCCGCCGGCAACGATCAGCTCGGCATCGCCGGTTGCGATCTGCTGCATGCCGAGCGCCACGGCGCGCAGGCCGGAGCCGCAGAGCTGGTTCATGCCCCAGGCGGTCTTTTCCTTGGGCAAGCCAGCCTTCATTGCGGCCTGGCGTGCGGGGTTCTGCCCTTCGCCGGCCTGCAGGACCTGGCCGAGGATGACCTCGTCCACCTCGGCGGCGTCGACACCCGCACGCTCCAGCACGCCCTTGATGGCGGCAGCGCCCAGCTCATGGGCGGGGATGGTGGCAAAGGCGCCGTTGAAGGAACCGACCGCCGTGCGACCGGCGCTGGCGATGACGATGGAGGAGCTGCTCATGGTGGTGTTTCCTCTTCCCACTTCACGTGTGCCGGGACACTGGCAAAGCTCGCAGGTGAAGTCAAACGCCATCCATCGCGATATCCTTAAGCTTCGCATATGCGGTACTTGCATTGCACAAGGCAGAGAAGGCCATTGTCAGCCTTGCGTTTTTCCGGCTAGTCTGCTGCCGGACCGCGGTGTGTTTTGGAGGAGGACGCTCGATGCCCAAACAAGAGGGGCCGATCACGATCAAGAAATACGCCAATCGTCGGCTCTACAACACCGGGACGAGCACCTATGTGACGCTCGACGATCTGGCGGTGATGGTGAAAAAGGGTGAGGAATTCACCGTCCAGGACGCGAAATCGGGCGATGACATCACTCACTCCGTGCTGACGCAGATCATCTTCGAGCAGGAATCCAAGACCGGGAACACGCTCCTGCCGATCTCTTTCCTGCGCAAGCTGATCTCCTTCTATGGCGATCAGATGCAGATGGTCGTGCCGAGCTATCTCGAGCACTCCATGCAGGCTTTCGTCGAGCAGCAGTCGCAGATGCGCGAGCAGATCAACAAGGCCTTCGGCGACACCCCGCTCGGCAAGAACCTGCAGGTGCCGCTGCAGCTGGTCGAGGAACAGGTGCGCCGCAACACCGAAATCTTCCAGCAGGCCATGCAGATGTTCTCCCCCTTCATGACGCCGCCGGTGGCGAAGGAAACGCGCAAGGCCGAGGCCAAGGACATCGACGAACTGAAGGAACAGCTGCGCGCGCTGCAGACCAAGCTCGACAAGCTCGGTTGAGGGCATCGATCCGGCGCTGCCCGGGCCCTGTCAGCGGCTCACGTCCCGGGCCCTTTTAGCGGCTGACGTCAATGACGACGCGGCCGCGGATGTGCCCGGCCAGGATCTCCTCGGCCAGACGCGGCAGCGCCGACATCGGCTCCACCCGGATCGCGCGGGAGAGGAGATCGGCCGGCAGGTCGCGCGCCAGCCGCGCCCAGGCCGCCTCGCGCCGGGGCATTTCCGCCATCACCGAATCGATGCCGATCAGGCCGACGCCCCGCAGGATATGCGGCATCACGGTCGCCGGCAGGTCGGCGCCGCCCGCAAGACCACAGGCGGCGATGGCGCCGCCGCGCGCGGTCTGCGCCAGTGCGGTGGCGAGCGTGGTTGAGCCGACGGAATCGATGCCGCCCGCCCAGCGCTCCTTCTGCAAAGGCGGCCCTTTTTCCGCGAGCGCGGCACGATCGATAAAGCCGGTGGCGCCGAGGCTTTGGAGATAATCATGGGTCTGCGGCCGGCCGGTCGCCGCCGTCACCCGATGGCCAGCGCGCGCCAGGAGCGCCACCGCCATCGAGCCGACGCCGCCGGCCGCCCCGGTGACCAGCACCTCGCGCTCGCCGGGCACAAAGCGTCCCCAGCCGGCGCCCCAGGCCTCCAGCGCATCCACCGCGAGCGCGGCGGTATAGCCGGCCGTGCCGATGCCCATGGCCTGCTCGAAGCTGAAGACATCCGGCAGGCGCATCAGCCATTCCGGCTTCAGCCGCTGAAAGCGGGCATAGCCGCCATGCTCGGTTTCCGACAGGCCGAAGCCATTGACCACCACCCTGTCTCCCGGCGTGAAGGCGGGGCTGCGCGAGGCCACCACGGTGCCGGCGAGATCGACGCCGCCGATCAGCGGCATGCGCCGGGCGATCTTGCCGCGTCCCGTGATCGCCAGCCCATCCTTGTAATTCAGCGTGGAGAAGGCGATCTCGACCGTGACATCGAGATCGGGCAGGTCGCCCATGGTCAGCCGCGCCAGCCGGCCGGCGCTGCGCCCGTCCTTTTCCTCCAACACCAGCGCGGGAAAATCCTCAGCCATCGTCTCTCTCCCCTTGTCGATCGTGCCTCGACCACGCGCCGTGCGTAACGCTGCGCAGGCGGAAAGGCCGGATCGGTTCCGTCCGAAGCTTGCCCGCCCGGAAACGGGGCGTAAAGCCTCTTTTGGCATGTAGAGCGGTCGGCGCCGCGCCAGCATTTGAAGTGGGATGCGCAGGGCGATCGGACAGGCTATGCCGGCAAATTCCTCTGGCGAAATGCACGCGCCTTTCGCCAATGCCCTTGAACTCGGCAGGGCCGCGCGCTTAAAATGCCCAAAACACGCGCACGCATAAATTTTATGCTGCACTCACACCGAAGGAATGACCATGCGACGAGCACCCGCGCAAGGGGAGGCCGGACAGGAGAAGGCCGGGCGGGCGCAGGCCTGCTTCACCTTTCGCGGCCGGCTGGACTGCGACAGTTTCGCGGCCTTCGCCCGCCACCGCGCCGGCCGGCTGGATCTCGCTCTGTCGCTTGGCAGCTGCACGGCCGAAGCGGCGACGATGGCCGTTGCCGGCCAGCCGGATCTCGTCGACGCCTTTGAAATGGCCTTGAGCCTCGGGCCGCATGACTGCCTGGTGACAGGGGTCGAGCGGCAGGGCGATCCCGCCGGGAAGGCCGATGCATGAGCGTCTCCCCGGCCCGCAGGCTGCGGGCCGCCTGGTGACGCGCGCGGCGGCTTGCGCGGCCTCGGCGCCTTGCCCATGCCGATGAGCGCGCCGGCCCAAAGGGCGGGAAGCGGCTTTCGGAAGATTATGATGCGAAAACAAGAGCCTTGCGCATCGGACCGGGTGGGATGTCACTCCGATGCTTCAGAAGCGGGAAACGGGCGCCAGCCGCCCCTTTTCCACAGGCAAAACCGATCGAAAGCCTCATGACGCAGCCAGACCTGACGATCCTGGTCATTGACGAGAACGCGATCCGCTCCTCCATCATCGAGGAGGGCCTGCGCGAGGCGGGGCACCTGCGCGTCACCGTGATCCACGAGGTCAGCGGTGTCGCAAGGGTAATCGAGACGCTGCAGCCCGATGTGATCATCATCGACATCGAAAACCCGAACCGGGACATGATGGAGCATCTGTTCCAGCTGACCCGCATGGTCTCGCGCCCGATCGCCATGTTCGTCGACCGCTCCGACACGGCGGCCATCGAGCAGGCGGTGGAGGCCGGCGTCTCGGCCTATGTGGTGGACGGGCTGAAGAAGGAGCGGGTCAAGCCGATCCTCGACATGGCGGTCAGCCGCTTCAATGCCTTCAGCCGGTTGCAGCGGGAATTGGCCGATGCCAAGTCGGCACTGGAAGCGCGCAAGGTGATCGAGCGGGCCAAGGGCATATTGATGAAAATGCGCGGCCTGTCAGAGGAGGAAGCCTTTGCGCTTCTGCGCCAGACGGCCATGAACGAGAAGAAGAAGATGGTGGAGATCGCCCAGAGCGTGGTGACGGCGGCGGGGTTGCTGATGTGATCACGCCGCTTTCTTCGCGCTTCGACGCTTCCCTCCTGTTGCAGGCAGTTCGGCCATGACCTTTTCCGATTCCGGCACCGGTTTTTCGCTTTCCGCGCCGACCCTTTCCACGCCTGCTTTGGCGGGAGAGGCCGGGCCGCGCACGTTGCGCGCCGGCTTCATTCCGCTGGTCGATGCCTCCGTGCTGATCGCGGCGGCCGAGTTCGGCTTCGCCGCGCGCGAGGGGCTGCAGCTCGATCTCGTCAAGGATGTCTCCTGGGCCAATATCCGCGACCGGCTGGCCTTCCGCCAGTTCGATGTCGCCCATATGCTCTCGCCCATGCCGGTGGCCTCCATGCTCGGGCTCGGCTCCAATCCCTCGCCCACCATCGCCCCCTTCTCGCTGGGGCGCGGCGGCAATGCGATCACCTTGTCGGTTCGGCTCTTCGCCCGCATGGAGGAGACGGGCCTGACCGGTCCGGGAGAGGATGCCCTGGCCAATGCCCGGGCGCTGGCCGCCGTTCTCGCCGAGATGCGCGCGCGTGACGAGGCTGTGCCGACCTTCGGCGTGACCTATCCCTTCTCCTCGCACAATTACGAGATGCGCTATTGGCTGGCGGCCGGCGGCATCAATCCGGACCGGGACGTGAAACTGGTCGTCGTGCCGCCGCCGCTCACCTCGGACGCGCTCGCCGCCGGCGCCATCGACGGCTTCTGCGTCGGCGCGCCGTGGAACATGGTGGCCAGCGAGCGCGGCGTCGGCCGCATCGTCGCGGCCAAGCAGGATATCTGGCCCTCCGCCCCGGAAAAGGTCATCGGGCTGCGGCCGGATTTCGCTGAGGCCCATCGCGAGCGCGTGCTGAGCCTGCTCCTCGCGCTCGACCGGGCGGCAAGCTGGTGCGACGATCGCGCCAACCATGCCGACCTTGCCGAGGTGCTGTCCCAGCCGCGCTATCTCGCCGCGCCGGCCGAGCTATTGCGCCATGTGCTCTCGGGCGAATTCAGCCTGGATGACCGCGGCAGCCGCCGCACCATTCCCGACTACATGGTCTTCCATGATCGACATGCGGGCTATCCCCGCCCCAGCCAGGCCCTGTGGATCTATAGCCAGATGATCCGCTGGGGTCAGACACCCTTCAGCCACGCCGGCCTTGAGGCCGCACTGTCAGCCTATCGGCCGGATCTCTACCGTGCCGCGCTGGGCGAGGCGTCGCCTGATCCCGCGCACGACCTGCGGGCCGAGGGACGAGAAGCCGAGGATCGCTTCATGGACGGCCACGTGTTCGACCCCGTCGGCATTCCCGCCTATGTCGCGGGCTTTCCCGTGCGCGCCGATACAGGCAGCGTGCTGGAGGATGACTGACAGGGTTTCCGGTTGATCGGACCGGAAACCGTATTCCGTCCATCGAAAATCAGGCCTTCCGGCCAAAGATTTTCGTTGGTTCTTGGTTCCAGTTCGCGAAGCGATCAGCCGGAACCCGTATGGAAACGGCGCGGCCGCGACAGAGAATCCTGACCCGGCTGCACAGCCGACATGCAGGAAACAGGCAGGCCGTTTGAGCAGCTGCTCAAGAAATTTGCAGTGCAACTCAGGACAAAATTAAACGCACTCGCCTGACCTTACGGAAATATTCTTTTTCACAGAAAGACTTAGGAAAATTCTGAAAAACTGGCACGGCGCTTGCTTCTCTTGAAGCGCGCCTGTCAACGAGGACCGGGGCGCAACCGAGGCCGCGCGAGGCGGCCTATCGATCGACACCGACGTCGCAAGGATCTGCCATGCGGGACGCTTTCGTCCCCGCGAAAGGCACATCCGAGCGACGTTTTTTTTTGCCCGAATTTCCGCCACCGGCCATCCGCGCCCCACCCAAGAGGAACGCGCCTCCCATGACCAAGCTTTCGAGCACGCCCCTGTCCTCAGGCCCCACCAGCAGCCTGAACCGCCGCAATCTCCTGAAAGTCGCCGCCGGCGCCGCGCTGGTCAGCGCGCTGCGCTCCGCCTTCCCCTCCGGCGCTTTCGCCGCCGCACCCGCCCCCGAGGTCACCGGCGTCAAGCTCGGCTATATCGCGCTCACCGATGCCGCGCCGCTGATCGTCGCCAAGGAAAAGGGCCTGTTCGACAAATACGGCCTGCCCGATGTCGAGGTGGCCAAGCAGGCCTCCTGGGGCGCCACGCGCGACAATCTGGTGCTGGGCGGCGCGGCCGGCGGCATTGACGGCGCCCATATCCTCTCGCCGCTGCCTTATCTCCTGCATACCGGCAAGGTCACCCAGAACAATCAGAAAGTGCCGATGGCGATCATTGCCCGGCTCAACACCGACAGCCAGGGCATTTCCGTCGCCAAGGCCTATGCCGAGACCGGCGTGACGCTGGATGCCGGCAAGCTCAAGGCCGCCTTCGAGAAGAAGAAGGCGGAGGGCGCCGAGATCAAGGCGGCCATGACCTTCCCCGGCGGCACGCATGACTTGTGGATCCGCTACTGGCTGGCCGCGGGCGGCATCGATCCGGACAAGGACGTTTCCACCATCGTCGTGCCGCCGCCGCAGATGGTTGCCAATATGAAGGTCGGCAATATGGACGTCTTCTGCGTCGGCGAGCCGTGGAACGAGCAGCTGGTCAACCAGGGCATCGGCTTTACCGCCTGTACGACGGGCGAGCTGTGGAAGGGCCATCCGGAAAAGGCGCTAGGTATGCGTGCCGACTGGATCGAGAAGAATCCGAAGGCCACCCAGGCGCTGCTGATGGCGGTGATGGAAGCGCAGATCTGGTGCGACAGCATGGCCAACAAGGACGAGATGGCCACCATTCTCGGCAAGCGGCAATGGTTCAACGTGCCGCCGAAGGACGTGCTGGGGCGCCTGAAGGGCGACATCAATTACGGCAATGGCCGGGTCGCCAAGGGCACAGACCTCTACATGAAGTTCTGGCAGAACGCCGCATCCTACCCCTTCAAGAGCCACGACACCTGGTTCATGGCCGAGAACATCCGCTGGGGCAAGCTCGCGCCCGACACCGACATCAAGGCGCTGGTCGATGCGGTGAACCGCGAGGATCTCTGGCGCTCGGCCGCCAAGGCGCTGTCGGTCGCAGACGCCGACATCCCGGCCTCCACCTCGCGCGGGGTCGAGACCTTCTTCGACGGCAAGACCTTCGATCCGGCCGATCCTTCCGCCTATCTCAAGAGCCTTTCGATCAAGGCCGCCTCCTGACCGGACGGTCTGGCCCTGACAGGGCCTGGCCTTCGCCTCCTCTTTCGTTCGTCAAGGAACCCGCCATGTCCGCTTTGGCCCCCACCCCCGCCGGCGCCGGCCCAGACCGCAAGGCCGCCAGCCCGGCGCGCGGCACCGTGATCGCGCTTTCCCGCCGCCCGCAGCCGCGTTTCAACCTCAAGCGCATCGGCATCGGCCTTGCCCAGTCGGTGCTGCCGCCGCTCGTCGTGCTCGCCCTGCTCGTCGGTCTCTGGCAGCTGCTCTGTTCGGCGCCCGACGCTTCCCTTCCCTCGCCGGCCACCGTCTGGGAGCAGAGCCGCGATCTGATCGTCTCGCCCTTCTTCGACAATGGCTCGCAGGATATCGGGCTCGGCTGGCGCGTGCTCGTCTCGCTGCAGCGCGTCGCCTATGGCTTCGGCCTGGCCGCCATCGTCGGCATCCTGCTCGGCGCGGTGATCGGCCAGTCGATCTGGGCCATGCGCGGGCTCGACCCGATCTTCCAGGTGCTGCGCACCGTGCCGCCGCTTGCCTGGCTGCCGCTGTCGCTCGCCGCCTTCCAGCAGGCCGGCCCCTCGGCCATCTTCGTGATCTTCATCACCTCGATCTGGCCCGTGATCATCAACACCGCCGTCGGCGTGCGCAACATTCCGCAGGATTACCGCAACGTCGCCGAGGTGCTCCGGCTGAACCAGGTCGAGTTCTTCTTCAAGATCATGCTGCCGGCCGCCGCCCCCTACATCTTTACCGGGCTTCGCATCGGCGTCGGCCTGTCCTGGCTGGCCATTGTCGCGGCGGAAATGCTGACCGGCGGCGTGGGCATCGGCTTCTTCATCTGGGATGCATGGAACTCCTCCCGCCTGCCCGACATCATCGTCGCCCTCGTCTATATCGGCGTGGTCGGCTTCATCCTCGACAAGCTCGTCGCTTTCGCCGCCCGGATCATCACCCGCGGCGCGGCCACCAACTGAGGAGCCAGACCCATGACCGCCTATCTCAAGCTCGACCATATCGACAAGCATTTCGACCGGGGCGGCAGCCGCACCGAGGTGCTGAAGGACATCAACCTGACGATCGACAAGGGTGAATTCGTCTCGATCATCGGCCATTCCGGCTGCGGCAAGTCGACGATGCTGAACCTGATCGCAGGGCTGACCAAGGTTTCGGCCGGCGCCGTGCTGCTCGAAAACCGCGAGGTCAACGCGCCGGGTCCCGAACGCGCGGTGGTGTTCCAGAACCATTCGCTGCTGCCCTGGCTCAGCGTCTATGACAATGTCAACCTCGCCGTCACCAAGGTCTTCGGCGCGACCAAGACCAAGGCCGAGCAGCATGACTGGATCATGCACAATCTCGATCTCGTGCAGATGGCGCATGCCCGCGAGCGCCGCCCCTCGGAAATCTCCGGCGGCATGAAGCAGCGCGTCGGCATCGCCCGCGCGCTGGCCATGGAGCCGAAGATCCTGCTGCTCGATGAGCCCTTCGGCGCGCTGGATGCCTTGACCCGCGCCCATCTGCAGGATGCGGTGATGGAGATCCACGCCCGGCTCGGCAACACCATGGTGATGATCACCCATGATGTGGACGAGGCCGTGCTGCTCTCCGACCGGATCGTGATGATGACCAACGGACCTGCGGCGCGCATCGGCGAGGTGCTTTCCGTGCCGATCCCCCGCCCGCGCGACCGCATCGCGCTCGCCGCCGACCGGACCTACCTCAAGTGCCGCGAAGCCGTGCTGAAGTTCCTCTACGAACGCCACCGCTTCGTCGAAGCCGCTGAATGAGAGGACGGGACCATGACACCCACTGATATCGATCTCGTCCAGTCCTCCTTCGCGAAAGTCGTCCCGATCAAGGAAGCGGCAGCGGAGCTCTTCTACGGCAGGCTCTTTGAAATCGCGCCCGAGGTGAAGCCTCTCTCCAAGGGCGACATGAAGGAGCAGGGTCGTAAGCTGATGATGACGCTCGGCGTCGTCGTCAACGGCCTCAAGGATCTTCCGAGCATCGTGCCCGCCGCCGAAGCGCTGGCGGTCAAGCACAATGGTTATGGAGTGAAGCCCGAGCACTACCAGGTGGTGGGCGACGCACTTCTCTGGACACTGGAACAGGGCCTCGGGCCCGATTTCACGCCGCAGACCAAGTCTGCCTGGGCGACCGCCTATGGGACGCTCTCCGGCGTGATGATCGCGGCAAGCACGCGCAGCGCTAAAGATATGGAGCAGACGGCATGACGCAGAAACTCGTCATCATCGGCAACGGCATGGCCCCCGGCCGCATGCTGGAGCACCTCTTCGAACAGGCGCCCGGCCTCTACGAGGTCACGATCTTCAACGCCGAGCCGCGCGTCAACTATGACCGCATCATGCTCTCGCCGGTGCTCTCGGGCGAAAAGACGTTCGAGGACATCATCATCCACGGCGACGGCTGGTATATCGACAACAACGTGACCCTCTACAAGGGCCATCGGATCGTTTCCATCGACCGCAACGCCCGCACCGTCACCTCCGACCATGGCGTGACGGAAAGCTACGACAGGCTGGTGATCGCCACCGGCTCGGTGCCCTTCATCATCCCCGTGCCGGGCAAGGACCTGCCCGGCGTCATCACCTATCGCGACCTTGACGACGTGGACGCCATGCTGCTCGCCGCACAATCGCGCGAAAAGGCCATCGTCATCGGCGGCGGGCTGCTCGGTCTCGAAGCCGCAGCCGGCCTTGCGTTGCGCGGCATGGACGTGACCGTGCTGCATGTCATGCCGACGCTGATGGAGCGCCAGCTCGATCCCGCCGCCGGCTATCTGCTGCAGAAGGCGGTCGAAGAGCGCGGCATCAAGGTCATCACCAAGGCCAACACCAAGCGCATCATCGGCACGGATCGCGTCGAGGGCATCGAGCTCGACAATGGCACGATCATTCCGGCGACACTCGTGGTGATGGCCGTCGGCATCCGGCCGAATGCCGGTCTTGCCAAGGACGCCGGCCTTGCCGTCAACCGCGGCATCGTCGTCGATGCCGGCATGCGGACTTCCGATGGCGATATCCTTGCGGTCGGCGAATGCGCCGAAGTGGACGGCATGGTCTATGGCCTCGTCGCGCCGCTTTATGAAATGGCCCGCATTGCCGCCGCCCATCTGGCCGGCGACACCAAGCCCGCCTTCGTCCACTCCGATACGCCGACCAAGCTGAAGGTGACGGGGATCAACCTCTTCTCCCTCGGTGACTTTGCCGATGGCGACGACCGCGAGGAAATCGTGCTGCGCGATGCGACAGCCGGGATCTACAAGCGCGTCGTCATCAAGGACAATCGCATCATCGGCACGGTGCTTTATGGCGAGACCTCCGATGGCGCCTGGTTCAACGACCTGAAGAAGAAGGGCGCTGACATCTCGGCCATGCGCGACACGCTGATCTTCGGCCAGGCCTATCAGGGAGGGTCTCCGCTGGACCCTATGGCGGCCGTTGCAGCCTTGCCGGATGATGCGGAAATCTGCGGCTGCAACGGCATTTGTAAGGGCAAGATCACCTCGGCCATCACGGGCAAGGGATTGACGACGCTGGACGGTGTGCGCGCGCACACCAAGGCCTCCGCCTCCTGCGGCTCCTGCACCGGCCTTGTCGAGCAGCTGATGTCGCTGACGCTGGGCGACGCCTATAACCCCGCTGCCGTAACGCCCATGTGCACCTGCACCGAGCTCGGCCATGACGATGTGCGCCGGCTGATCAAGGCCAAGGGGCTGAAGACCATCCCCGCCGTGATGCAGGAGCTGGAGTGGAAGACCTCCTGCGGCTGCGCCAAGTGCCGGCCCGCGCTGAACTACTATCTGGTCTGCGACTGGCCGGCCGACTATGCCGACGACTACCAGTCGCGCTTCATCAACGAGCGCGTCCACGCCAATATCCAGAAGGACGGCACCTATTCCGTCGTCCCGCGCATGTGGGGCGGGGTGACCAACGCGGCCGAGCTGCGCGCGATCGCCGATGTGGTCGACAAGTTCGAGATCCCCATGGTCAAGGTTACCGGCGGCCAGCGCATCGACCTGCTCGGCATCGAGAAGGAAGACCTTCCCGCCGTCTGGGCCGATCTCGGCAAGGCCGGCTTCATCTCCGGCCAGGCCTATGCCAAGGGCCTGCGCACGGTGAAGACCTGTGTCGGCTCCGACTGGTGCCGCTTCGGCACGCAGGATTCCACCGGGCTCGGCATCCGCATCGAGAAGTTCATGTGGGGCTCCTGGACGCCGGCCAAGCTGAAGCTGGCCGTCTCCGGCTGTCCGCGCAACTGCGCGGAGGCGACCTGCAAGGATATCGGCGTCATCTGCGTCGATTCCGGCTTCGAGATCCACTTCGCCGGCGCGGCCGGCCTCGACATCAAGGGCACGGAGGTGCTCGGCCTGGTCAAGACCGAGGACGAGGCGCTGGAGCATATCGTCGCGCTGACCCAGATGTACCGCGAGCAGGCCCGCTATCTCGAGCGCATCTACAAATGGGCCAAGCGCATCGGCCTCGACGAGATCCGCCGCCAGATCCTGGAGGATGGCGAGAAGCGCCGGGCTTATTACGAACGCTTCGTCTTCTCCCAGCAATTCGCGCAGGTTGACCCCTGGTCGGAGCGCGTCTCCGGCAAGGACAAGCACGAGTTCAAGCCCATGGCGACCGTCGGCTTTGAAGCCGCGGCCGAGTGATGCACGGGCCGCTGCCGGCTGATCCGCGCGGCGGCCCTCCTTCTGCCCCCACCCATTTACGACCGCCCGAAAGGAACATGCCATGAGCTGGATCGCCATCGGAGAGATCGACGACATTCCCCTGCGCGGCGCGCGCTGCATCAAGACCCCGACCGCCAAGATCGCCGTGTTCCGGACCGCCGACAATGCCGTCTACGCCATCGAGAACCGTTGCCCGCACAAGCACGGGCCGCTGTCGGAAGGCATCGTCCACGGCGCCGCTGTCACCTGCCCGCTGCACAACTGGGTGATCTCGCTGGAAACAGGCGCAGCACTTGGCGCCGATGAAGGCACAGTGCGCACCTTCCCCGTGCGCAACGACAATGGCCGCCTCTCGATCGCGCTCGCCGAGCCGGCGCTGGCGGCGGCGGAGTAACGACGATGTCACCCCGCCCGCTCGATCTCCTTGCGCGCACAGCTTGCCAGAAAGGCCGAGCGTGTCAGCCCGCGCTTGGCCGCAGCGGCGTCGATGGCCCTCAGCGTGCCGGCTTCAAAGGTGACATTGGCGCGCACGACACGGACGTCGTCCTCGATCAGCGGAACGCGGATCAGGAAAGCGCCCTGGGCAAGCTCCTCGCGCAGATCCGGGCGGGCAAGCAACACGTCGATGGGGGTCGGCTCCGGCAGCTCTTCATCCTCCGCCCACAGGCGCAGCGCCTCCGCCGCCTTGTCGATCAGGTCGCCCTCTTCGTCGGCAGCGGAAAAGACCGAGGGCAGATCCGGGAAGGACAGGCCGAAGGCGCTGTCGGGATCCTTGTGAACAAGAGCGAGATAGGACCGCATGGACTATCCTTTCATTCTTCGGCAGAGGGCTTGCTGAGCCAGCCTGCCTGGCGCGCGATGCTGCGGGCCGTGCCGAGCGGCAGATCCTTCTTCGGATGCGGCACGATGACCGTTCGATCATCCTTACGAAACTTGTGGTGCGAACCAGAGACTTTGACGAGCGTAAAGCCGTCATCCTTGAGACGCTGGATGATCTTGCGGCTGTCGCACTCCACGCGTGCCTCCTTTAATGCGTATTTAAATACGCATTTCCGGCCTCTTCAGCAAGCCCATCCTGTTCCATCCGCGATTCCCGTCTGCCGGAGAAAGCCCCGTCATGGCCGTTGAAACCAAGACCACCTGCCCCTATTGCGGCACCGGCTGCGGCGTCATCGCCCGGCGCGAGGGCGACGGGCAGGTGTCCGTGAAGGGGGATCCCGACCATCCCGCCAATTTCGGCCGGCTCTGTTCCAAGGGCTCGGCGCTGGGCGAGACCGTCGATCTCGAGGGCCGGCTGCTGCATCCCGAGATCGGGGGGCGGCAGGCCTCCTGGGAGGCGGCGCTCGATCTCGTCGCCGAACGCTTCGGCGCGGCGGTGGCCGAACATGGGCCCGATGCGGTCGCCTTCTATGTCTCGGGCCAGTGCCTGACCGAGGATTACTATGTCGCCAACAAGCTGATGAAGGGCTTCATCGGCTCGGCCAATATCGACACCAATTCACGGCTCTGCATGTCCTCCTCGGTCGCCGGCCATCGCCGCGCCTTCGGATCGGATACGGTGCCGGGGACTTACGAAGACCTGGAACTCGCCGATCTCGTGGTGCTGACCGGCTCCAACCTCGCCTGGTGCCATCCGGTGCTCTATCAGCGCCTGGCCGCCGCCAAGGCCGCACGGCCTGACATGAAGGTGGTGGTGATCGACCCGCGCCGCACCATGACCTGCGAGATTGCCGATCTGCATCTGCCCATCCGCGCCGATGGCGATGTGGCCTTGTTCATGGGACTGCTGGCCCATCTCGCCAGAAGCCCGGCGCTCGACCGTGCCTATATCGCCGCCCACACGCGCGGCTTCCACGCAGCGCTGGCCGAGGCCGAGGCGCTTGACGATGCCACGCTTCAGGCGCTGACCGGACTGACGCCGGCGGAGATCGAAACCTTCTTCCGCCTCTTCGCCGGCACGACAAAGGTCGTCACCTGCTACAGCCAGGGCGTCAACCAGTCAACCTCGGGCACGGACAAGGTCAATGCCATCCTCAATTGCCACCTGGCCACGGGCCGCATCGGCCGGCCGGGCATGGGCCCCTTCTCGCTCACCGGCCAGCCCAATGCCATGGGCGGGCGCGAGGTCGGCGGGCTCGCCAACATGCTGGCCGCCCATATGGCGCTCGAAGAGCCCGAACACCGAGACCGCGTCCGCCGCTTCTGGAAGGCGCCCGTCATTGCCGACCGGCCGGGGCTGAAGGCGGTGGACCTCTTCCGCGCTGCCGCAGACGGCCGGATCAAGGCGCTGTGGATCATGGCGACCAATCCGGTGGTCTCGCTGCCGGAGGCCGATCTGGTGCGTGCCGCGCTCAGCACCTGCCCCTTCGTTGTGGTCTCCGACATGAGCGGGACGACCGACACCGCGCGCGAGGCCGACGTGCTGCTGCCGTCCCTCGGATGGGGCGAGAAGGATGGCACCGTCACCAATTCCGAACGGCGCATCTCCCGCCAGCGCGCCTTCCTCACAGCACCCGGCGAGGCCAGGCCCGACTGGTGGCAGATGGCGGAGGTCGCCCGCCGGCTCGGCCATGGCGCGGCCTTCGCCTATCAGGCGCCCTCCGAGATCTTCGCCGAACATGCCGCGCTCTCGGCCTTCGAGAATGACGGCAGCCGCGATTTCGACATCGGCGCCTTCGCGGATATGTCTAATGAAGCTTACGAGGAACTTCCGCCCTTCCTGTGGCCGCGGCCCGCAAACCGGCAGGGCAAGGAGCGCTTCTTCGCCGATGGCCGCTTCTATCATGGCGATGGCAAGGCCCGTTTCGTCGCCGTTTCCGCGCAGCCGGCCGAGCGCCGCACCGCCGATTTTCCGCTGACGCTCAACACCGGGCGCATCCGCGACCAGTGGCACACGATGACGCGGACCGGAAAGAGCGCCCGCCTCTCCGCCCATATCGCCGAGCCCTTCTGCGAGATCCACCCGCGCGACGCAGCAGCGCTCGGCATCGAGGATGCGCAGCTGGTCACGGTCACGAGCCCGCTCGGCCGGGTGATCCTGCGCGCACTCGTCACCGCGCGGCAGGCGGAAGGAGCACTGTTTGCGCCGATGCACTGGAACGACGCCTATGCCGCCAAGGCGCGGATCGGCGCGCTGATCCCGGGGCTCACCGATCCGCATTCCGGCCAGCCGGCCACAAAGAACGTCGCCGTCAGCGCCGCGCCCTTTGCCGCGGCCGCCTATGGCTTTGCCGTGCTGGCGCAAAAGCCTGGTGACCTCGACTGCGCCTATTGGGCGCTGGGCAAGGCCGAGGCCGGCTGGCGGCTGGAATTCGCGCTGGAAGAGGCGCCGGCAAACTGGGCCGACTGGTGCCGGGCCGCTTTCGGTCTCGATCCGTCGCTGGAACCGATCGGCTATCTCGATGCCACGGGCGGCGATGTGCGCCTCGCCTTCTTCGCCGGCGAAAGGCTGGTGGCGGCGGTCTATCTCGCACGCGGTCCGGTGGCCGCCGCCCGTGGCTTCGCGCTGGCCCAGCTCGGCCAGAGCCATGGCGATCTC
Source organism: Xaviernesmea rhizosphaerae (assembly GCF_001938945.1). Classification (GTDB taxonomy): domain Bacteria; phylum Pseudomonadota; class Alphaproteobacteria; order Rhizobiales; family Rhizobiaceae; genus Xaviernesmea; species Xaviernesmea rhizosphaerae. The sequence continues at coordinate 63,755 of NZ_MKIO01000024.1, read as the reverse complement.
AAGGCCCGGCTTGGCGTGATTGCCGGGCGGCCGGATGCCGGGCGGGTCGATGCGGGTGCCATCGTCTGCAGCTGCTTTTCCGTCGGCATCAACCAGATCACCGCCGCCATCCGCCAGGGCGCGCAAAGCGTCGAGGCGATCGGCGCCTGCCTGAATGCCGGAACCAATTGCGGCTCCTGCCGTGCCGAGATCAAGGGGATCCTCCATGCCTGTCACGCCGCTGCCGCAGAGTGAAACCGCCAGCGCCGAGGGACGGCGCGCCCGCATGGCCCCGCTCGCCAAGCTGCCCGTCTTCGTTGGTCTGGAAGGACGGCGGGTGGTGATGGCGGGCGGCAGCGATGGCGCGGCCTGGAAGGCCGAGCTTCTCCTCGCCTGCGGCGCCGAGGTTCATCTCTACTGTCCCGCTGAGGCCCTTGATGAGACCATGGCGCACCTGATCGCCGAGGAAAGCGCCGGGCCGGGGCGTCTCGTCCACCATGCCCATCCCTGGCATGTCGGCCTGTTTTCCGGCGCGGCCCTGGCGCTTGCCGATTGCGAGACGCGGGAGGAGGCGCAGGCTTTCTTCTGTGCCGCGCGGGCGGCCGGCGTGCCGGTCAATGTCATCGACAAACCGGATTTCTGCAGCTTCCAGTTCGGCTCGATCGTCAACCGTTCGCCCGTCGTGGTCTCGATCTCCACCGATGGCGCCGCGCCGATCCTGGCCCAGGCGATCCGCCGGCGAATCGAGACCCTGCTGCCGCCGGGCCTGACGCGCTGGGGCGAGGCCGCGCGCAGCCTTCGCGAAAGGGTGGCCGAGCGGCTGCAGCCGGGGCCGGCGCGCCGGCGCTTTTGGGAGCGCTTTGTCGATCGGGCGCTCTCCACCGAGCCGGGCTCGCGCGAGGAGGCCGTGGCAAAGCTTTTGGGCGATCTCGATGCGACGGCGATCGAGGCACCCGCCGGCCGCGTGACGCTGGTCGGCGCCGGGCCGGGCGATGCCGAACTGCTGACGCTCAAAGCCATGCGGGCGCTGCAGTCGGCCGATGTGATCCTGTTCGACGATCTCGTCTCCGCCGAGGTGCTGGAGCTTGCGCGAAGGGAGGCCAAGCGCATGCTGGTGGGCAAGCGCGGCGGGCGGGAAAGCTGCAGGCAGGAAGATATCAACGATCTGATGGTGCGCTTCGCCAAGGACGGCAAGCATGTGGTGCGGCTGAAGTCAGGCGATCCCATGATCTTCGGCCGCGCCGGCGAGGAAATCGCGCGGCTGCGCGGCGAGGGCATCGCCGTGGAGGTGGTGCCGGGGATCACAGCGGCGAGCGCCATGGCGGCGCGCTTCACCGTGTCGCTGACGCATCGCGACCATGCCCAGTCCGTACGCTTCGTCACCGGCCACTCGCGTAAAGGCGCCCTGCCGGACACGCTCGACTGGCAGGGGCTGGCCGATCCGCGCACCAGCACAGTCTATTACATGGGCGGGCGCACGGCCGGCGGCATTGCCGAAAAGCTGGCCGCCTTTGGCCTGCCGCCGACGACGCCGGCCGTGATCATGAGCGCGGTGACGCGGGACAAGGAGCAGCGCTGGGCCGGCCGGCTCGCCGATATGCCAGCGGCCATGCAGGCGATCGGCGTGGACGAGCCGGTGCTGATCGGCATCGGCGCGGCCTTTGCCGAGGCAGCCTGCCTGCCCCTGCCCGAGGCTCTGCCTGTCATGAAAGAGCACCCCGCGCCGGCGCGGCGTTTGGCCTGATCAGAACTCTTCCCAATTGGCTTCCTGCGCCACGGCTGCGGCGCCGCCGGCGGAAGATAGGCGGCGGGGCGGCGGGGCGGGTCGCGGCCTTTCGACGGTCGCCGGTCGCGCGGATTGCGCGGGCGCGGATCGGGCGGGCGCAGACCGGCTGGCCGGGAGGCCCGCGGGCGGCGCTCCATGTGAACCCAACCGGCTGGAGGGCGCACGCATCCGCGCGGCCGTCTCCGCCAGCGTGGCCGATGCCGTGCCGCCGGTGCGGAACTGGCCGATCTGGTGGAACAGGCCGCTCGCCTCCTCGGCCAGATCGCGGCTTGCCGCATTCGACTGCTTGACCAAGGCGGCATTCTGCTGCGTGCCGTGATCGAGCGTATTGACGGCCTCGTTGATCTCGCCCAGCGACTCGCGCTGCTCGCGCGCCGCCTCCACCACGGCCGCGACGTTGCCGTTGATATCCTTCACCTGCGCCGCAATCTGGTCGAGCGCCGCGCCGGCCTCGCCCACCAGCGCGACACCGCTGGCCACATGCTCGCCCGATGTCTGGATCAGCCGCTTGATTTCCTTGGCCGCCTCGGCCGAGCGCTGCGCCAGGGCGCGGACCTCCTGCGCCACCACCGCAAAACCCTTGCCGAGATCGCCGGCACGGGCCGCCTCGACGCCGGCGTTGAGTGCGAGAAGGTTGGTCTGGAAGGCAATCTCGTCGATCACGCCGATGATGTTGGAAATTTCGCGCGAGGAGGTTTCGATCTGCCCCATCGCCGCGATCGCCCGGCGCACGACGATGCCGGACCCCTCGGCGTAACCGCGCGTCTCCTCTACCATCCGGCCGGCCTCCTCGGCCTGTCGTGTGGCATCCGCCATGCTGCGGGTGATGGCCGAAAGCGCAAAGGCGGTCTTCTCCACCGAGCTGGCCTGATGATCGTTGCGCTCGGCCAGATCGTCGGCCGCCACACGGATCTGTTCGGCGCTGGCGGCAATGGCCTGGGCATTGTCGCCCACCGCACCCATGGTCTCGCTCAGCCGGCCGATCGCCTCGTTGAAATCAAGGCGCAGGCTTTCCAGCTGCGGCGTGAAGTCCCGGTCGAGGCGCTGGGTCAGATCGCCTTGCGACAGGAGGCGCAGGGCGGTGCGCAGCATTTCGACATTTTTCACGCGCGGGGTGACATCCGTGGCGAATTTCACCACCTTGATCACCCGGCCGCTCAGGTCGAAGATCGGATTGTAGGAAGCCTGGATGAACACTTCACGGCCGCCTTTGCCCACCCGCCGGACCTCGCGCGCGACGAACTCGCCAGCCCTCAGCGCCTCCCAGAACAGGCGGTACTCGGCGCTGCCCACCTGCTCGGGATCGCAGAAAATGGAATGATGCCGGCCGACGATCTCCGTCAGCTCATAGCCTAGCGTCTGCAGGAAGTTTTCGTTGGCGGTCAGCACCTCGCCCTGCGGCGTGAACTCGATCACGGCCTGCGCACGCGAGATCGCCGTCAGCTTGCCGGCATCCTCGGCGGATTTCAGCGTCCGCGCGGTGATGTCGGTCGCGCATTTGATGATGCTGACCGGACGGCCGCCCTGCAGGACAGGGCTGTAGGACGCTTCGATCCAGATCTCGCGTCCGCCCTTGCCCAGGCGGCGATACTGACCCCGGTCGAACTCCCCGCGCTTCAGCTTGGCCCAGAAGGCGGCATAGGCCTGGGAAGCCGCATCCTGCGCCTCGACGAAGATGCGATGATGCTTGCCGCGGATCTCGTCCAGCTGATAGCCCATGGTCTCCAGGAAGCCCTGGTTGGCATCGAGGATATAGCCGTCCAGCGAGAATTCGATGACGGCATAGGAACGGGCGATCGCGTCGAGCTTCGCCTGCGATTTCGACGTGAAGAATGCCACCATGAACTCCGGCCTGTGACTGCGCATTCGCCAGATCTAGCGATGCGGGGTTAGGGCCGGCTTAATTAATTGTGTCGAAGCCGGCTTTCTTCCCATATTTCTCATATGCGATCAAAGGTTGCAGTTCCAGTTACGATGGCGAGTTCTGCTTGACGATCCTGACCGGAACGGACTTCGCCGCCGGCACCTTGCTGCGCTCGGCATGCTGCCAGAGCGGGATCAGCGGATTGCATTCCGGATAGTAGCCGCCGCAGCAGCCCGGGGGAATATCGTAAGCGGTCACGCGCAGATCTGCGACGCGGCGCACCACGCCATCGTCCACGGCCGTCTCCAGCGTCACGCGCTCGCCCTCGGCAAGGCCGAACCGGTCCATGTCGCGCGCATTAAGGAACAGCACCTTGCGCGTGCCATCCACGCCCCGGAAGCGGTCGGTATATTCGTAGATGGTCGTGTTGAACTGACCGTTCGAGCGCAGCGTCATCAGCCGGAGCACATCGGGCGCATCCTCCGCGAAGCTCGCCGAAAGCGCTGAGGGCACCTTGAAATTGGCCTTGCCGGTCTCCGTGTCGAAACGGCGTTCGCGCGCGGCTATTGGTTTCTCAAAGCCGCCCGGAGTCCACATCCGCTTGTTGAAATCGGTGAAGATCGTGGGATAGGTCGCCTCGATCGCGTCACGGATGCGGGCATAATCCGCGACCCAGCCATCCCAGGGCACGTTCGAATTGGCAGGCAGCGTCGCCTTGGCAATCCCGGCAACGATGCGCGGTTCGGACAGGAGATGCTCGCTCGCCGGGGCGTGGAAGCCCTTGGAGCCATGGATGCAGGAGGTGCTGTCCTCGATGCTCACCGCCTGCGACCCGCTCTCCTGCCGGTCGATCTCGGTTCGGGCCAGACAGGGCAGGAGATAGGCGACCTCGCCATTGATGAGATGGCTGCGGTTGAGCTTGGTGGCGATCTGCACCGTCAGCCGCATGCGCGGCCAAGCCGCCTCCATCGCCTCCGTTTCCGGCACGGCGCGCAGGAAATTGCCGCCGAGCCCGACAAAGGCGCGGATGCGCCCGGCGATGATCGCCTCGCAGGCATCGACCGTGGTCAGCCCATCCTCGCGCGGCGGTTCGAAGCCATATTGCTCGGCCAGCCGGTCAAGCGGCACCAGCTTGGTCTTTTCCGAGATGCCGACGGTGCGCTGGCCCTGAACATTGGAATGGCCGCGCACCGGACAGACGCCCGTGCCGGGACGGCCGATATTGCCGCGCAGAAACAGGAAATTGGTCAGCATCTGGATGGTTTCGACGCCGCGCTTATGCTGTGTCAGGCCCATGCCATAGATGCCGATCACCGCCTTGGCCTTGACGTAAACCTCGGCCGCACTTTCCAGCGCCGCGCGGGTCAGACCGGATTCGCGCTCGATCGCCTCCCAGGGCGTGGCATCGATGAAGGCGCGGAACGCCTCGAAGCCATGGCAGTGCTCGCGGATGAAGGCGCGGTCCAGCACGCCACCGGCGGTTCTTTCCATGGCGTCGCCATCGATCGCCAACACCGCCTTGCAGAGGCCGGCAAGCGCGGCAATGTCGCCGCCGGCCTTGACCTGGTGATACTGGCTGGAAATCTTCGTCTCGTGACGCGTCACCATCTCCACCGGGCTCTGCGGATTGGTGAAGCGCTCCAGCCCGCGCTCGCGCAGGGGGTTGAAGGTGACGATGCGCGCACCGCGCCGCACCGCTTCCTGCAGCGGATGAAGCAGGCGCGGGGAATTGACGCCCGGATTCTGTCCAAAGAAGAACAGTGCATCCGCCTGATCGAAATCCGGCAGGCGAACAGTTCCCACGGGCACGCCGATCACCTCCGGCAGGGCGACGGAGGTGGATTCATGGCACATGTTGGAGCTGTCGGGCAGGTTGTTGTTGCCGTAGAGCCGGGCAAACAGCGCATACATATAGGAGGTTTCGAGCGAGGCGCGGCCGGAGGCGTAGAAGATCGCCGTCTTCGGGTCCTGCGCGCGGATGGCCTGAAGCTCGCGCCCGATCTCGGCAAAGGCTTCGTCCCAGCTTACGGGTAAATAACGGTCGCTTTCCCGGTCGTAGCGCATCGGCTCGGTCAGCCGGCCGGTCATTTCCAGCTCGTAATCGTCGAAGGTCTTCAGTTCCGCAAGCGTATGCTGGGCGAAGAAATCCGGCGTTGCCCGGTCGGAAGTCAGCTCCCAAAAGGTGGCCTTGGCGCCGTTCTCGCAGAATTCCGCCGGATGCGGATCGGCGGGCTTGGCCCAGGCGCAGCTGACACAGGCAAAGCCATGCGGCTTGTTCTGCTGGACAAGCCCCGGCAGCACGCTGGCCGGACGCTTGGCCCGCTTGGCCTGCCGCATCAGCGAGGTCACGGAACCCCAGCCTCCGGCTGGGCCGGTATAGGGTTCGATCTCCGGGCCAGGTTCCTTGCTCGGGGGCTGCGTCATGGCGGACATTCCTTGATCGGCAGAAAAGGACGGAAGGGAAGACGAACGCATTGCGCGTGACCGCACGGCAAAACCCGGCCGCCGTTCATCCATTGCAGGATGTCTGGCGAACCGGGATTCGGTCATTCCTGTGAGGTTTTAGTGAGGCAGGGTCAGCTGGGTATGCACGCCGACATCCGGCTCCGAATTGGTGAGGTTCGCCTTGGCAATTTCCCAGCCGAAGCGCACCGAGCTGCCGGTCGAGGCCCAGATCGACACATCCTCGACCCTCAGACGCAGCATGGTCAAAAGCGGATCGTCCTTGCCGCTCTCGTCGTACCAGGCAGCCACCAGCGGCGACCAGAACTTGTCCACTTTCTCGCGCGACAGCTCCTCATCGATTGGGCCGGCGAGGCAGGCGTGATAATCATGATCCTTGCCGACCACGCAGAAATGGGCGCGGTCGCCGGTGCGCACCGCCTGGACCAGATCCGTATCCGCCTTGGTATAGAACCAGATCGAATTGGTTTCCTTTTCCAGGAAGGGCGCCATGGGCTGCATGTGTTGGTGTGAATCCTCCACGCCCAGCATGCCGGCGTGGATGTTCTCCACCACATCCCAAAGCTGCTGCAGCGGATCATTGCGGGTCTTGGCCAGATCTACCATCGTGTCGGTCCTTTCATCTGCAGGCAAAATCGGCGTGGCTCAGGCGGCGCGGCGGTCGTGACGGCCTTCCTCGACCTCTTCGACAATCTTGTCGACGAAGGCGTCGAGATCATCCGGCTTGCGCGAGGTGATGATGCCTTGGTCGGTCACGACGGGTGCGTCTTCCCACAGGCCGCCGGCATTCTTCACGTCGGTCTTGATGGAGGGGAAGGAGGTAACCTTGCGGCCCTTGAGCGCATCGGCCTCGACCAGCAGCCAGGGGCCATGGCAGATGGCGGCGACGACCTTGCCGGACGCCACGAAATCACGGACGACTTTCACGGCGGTCTCATCCTTGCGCAGCGTATCGGGGTTGATCTGGCCGCCGGGCAGCACCAGCGCGTCGAACTCGTCAATCTTCACATTCTTGGCTTCGAGATCGACATCGACGCTGTCGCCCCAGTCCTTCTCGTCCCAGCTCTTGATCGAGCCGGACTGGATCGAGGCGATCTTCACCTCAGCGCCGCGCTCCCGCAGCTTTTCCAGAGGCACGCGCAGCTCGGAACGTTCATAGCCATCGGTGGCGAGAATGAGGATCTTGGAAGCATTGATGGAGGGCATGGTCAGTCCTTTCTCAAATCGTTTTCGCGAGGGGTCGAGCCGTTAACGAGAGCCCAGACAATTCGTTCCCGAGAAAGCGACGAGCGCCAGAGTGTCGCACAGCGCTGACGCGCGACACCTTTGCCTTGACGATGCACCGACAAGAACATAAGATGAACAATTATGAAGAAGTCGCTGAATGAACGGCTGGCGATCCTGTCGGACGCCGCGAAGTACGATGCGTCCTGCGCCTCCAGCGGGACGGCAAAGCGGCATGCAGGCGGGCCCAACGGGGCCGGCGGACTGGGCTCCACCGAGGGTTCGGGCATCTGCCACGCCTATGCGCCCGATGGCCGGTGCATATCGCTTCTGAAGATCCTGATGACCAATTTCTGCATCTTCGACTGCGCCTATTGCATCAACCGCTCCTCCAGCAATGTCGAGCGCGCGCGCTTCAGCGTCGAGGAGGTGGTCTGGCTGACGCTGGAATTCTACCGCCGCAACTATATCGAGGGGCTGTTCCTCTCCTCCGGCATCATCCGCTCCTCGGATTACACAATGGAAGAGATGGTGCGCATTGCCCGGGAGCTGCGCACCACCCATTCCTTTCGCGGCTATATCCATCTGAAGACGATCCCCGAGGCCTCGCCGGCGCTGATCGAAGAGGCCGGGCTCTATGCCGACCGCCTGTCGATCAATATCGAGCTGCCGACGGATACGGGCATTGCTGCCTATGCGCCGGAAAAGCGGCCGTCCGAGATCCGCCGCTCCATGGGCAATGTGCGGCTCCTGATCGAGGAGGCGGGCGAGCCCACGCTGAAGACGAAGAGCCGCAAGCGCTTCGCGCCTGCCGGGCAGAGCACGCAGATGATCGTCGGGGCCGATGCCGCCGATGACGGCACGATCCTCTCCACCAGCGCCCGGCTCTATGGCAGCTATGGCCTGCGCCGCGTCTATTACTCCGCCTTCAGCCCGATCCCCGATGCCTCCCGCGCCCTGCCGCTGGTCAAGCCGCCGCTGATGCGCGAGCACCGGCTCTATCAGGCCGACTGGCTCTACCGCTTCTATGGCTTCGAGATGCGCGAGCTTCTGGAGCGGCGGCCCGACGGCATGCTCGATCTCTCGCTCGATCCGAAGCTTGCCTGGGCGCTGGCCCATCGCGAGCGCTTCCCCGTCGACGTCAATACGGCCGACAAGGAGATGCTGCTGCGCGTGCCCGGCTTCGGCACCAAGGCGGTGAAATCGATCCTCTCCGCCCGCCGCCTGCGCCGCCTGGGACTCGATGATCTCGCGCGGCTGCATGTCTCGGTGAAGAAGGTGAAAAGCTTCATCGTCGCCGAGGGCTGGACGCCGCACCGGCTGATCGACCGGCCGGACCTGAAGAGCCTGTTCGAGCCCAAGCCGGAACAATTGTCGCTGCTGTGAGCTTGGCTGCCGACGTATCACATGGAACGGGCGCAGAGGGAGCGAGCAAGGCGGCGCGCATGGCGATGACGAGGATCCGCATCACCCTTGAAGGCGTCGGCGCGCTGGACGAGTGGCGCCAGGCCGCGCGCGGCCTGATTGCGCGGGCCATCCCGCCCGAGGCGGTGGACTGGACGAGCCGGCGGGACGCGACCGATCTCTTTGCCGATAGCAAGGGTCTGAGCGGCAGCGCTCCCCTCTCGACAGTGCAGGCCGCAACCGATGCGCCCAGGCCACAAGAGGCGATGCCCTCCTTCGCGGTGCCGCGCGATTTCATCACGCTGGCCGAGGCCGTCCTCTGCCACAGCGATCCCAGCCGTTTCGACCTGCTCTACCGCCTGCTCTGGCGGCTGCGCGGGCAGCGCGACCTTCTGGCCGATGTCTCCGACCCGGAGGTCGCCAGGGCGCTGGCCCTGGCCAAGTCCGTGCGCCGCGACGCGCACAAGATGACCGCCTTCGTCCGTTTCAAGGAACTTGCCCCCGACGAGACGGGTTCGGACGGCAACAGACGGCGGTTCTTCGCCTGGTTCGAGCCGGACCATTACATCGTTGCCCGCACCGCCCCCTTCTTCGAGCGGCGGTTCAACGACATGGACTGGATCATCGCCACGCCGAAGGGCACGGCCGCCTGGAATGGCGAGCGGCTGAGCGTCACCCATGATTCACATGAAACGGTCCCCCGCCCCAATCTTACCGACGATGCCGACGGGCTGTGGCGGACCTATTTCCGCAACATCTTCAATCCCGCGCGGCTCAAGGTCAAAGCGATGCAGGCGGAGATGCCGAAGAAATACTGGAAGAACCTGCCCGAGGCGGCGCTGATCCCCGAGCTGATCGCCGGCGCGGAAGCGCGGGTGCGGGAGATGGCCGCGCGCGCACCGACCCATCCGCCCGCCTTCCACGCCGGCGCCGGCCGCAAGGCGCGCGAAAACGTGGTCGAGGGCGAGGCCCCGCCCGAGGGCACGATCGAGGCGCTGCGGTCGGCCGCCGCCTCCTGCACCCGCTGCCCGCTCCATTGCAACGCCACCCAGACCGTCTTCGGCGAAGGGCCTGATGACGCCAAAGTGATGGTGGTGGGCGAGCAGCCGGGCGACCAGGAGGATCTCGCCGGCCGGCCGTTCATCGGACCGGCGGGCCGCATGTTCGACAAGATCGCGCACGAGGCGGGGCTCGCGCGCGACGTCCTCTATGTCACCAATGCGGTCAAGCATTTCAAATACGAGCCGCGCGGCAAGCGCCGCCTGCACAAGACACCGAATGCCGGAGAAATCCGTGCATGCCGCTGGTGGCTGACGGGCGAGATCGCCATCGTCAAGCCGAAGCTGATCGTCGCCATGGGCGCGACCGCGCTGACCTCGGTCATGAACCACACGGAGAAACTCGCCGACCATCGCGGCCGCTTCACCGAGCTGGGCGAAGGGCGCACCCTCTACACCACCGTACACCCTTCCTACCTGCTGCGCCTGCCCGACGAGGCAAGGCGCCAGGAAGAGATCGCGCGCTTCCGTGCGGATCTCGCGGCGGTGAAGGAGGCGCAGGCGCGGCTGTGAGCGGTAGGTTTCAGCCACGGCAGCGAGGAGGGGGACGCGTCGTCATCGCCACCCAGTGAAGCGGGAACATCGGGCCGAACATCATGGACATCCTATGCTCTCGGCTCTTTTTCCCGCATCGGATGTTTCCGAAGGCAGCCTCCCAGCCCTCGGTCCGCTTCTCTACCGCTCCTCAAGCACCCATTCGACGAGCGCATTTTGCGCATGCAGAAGAAAGGCCTTCGCCTCCAGGCTTTTGTAAGCAGGATGCAGCAGAGCATCGTCCGAGACTTCCTCTCCGCGTTCGACCGGCGGGCAGGGGAGGAAAACCACGTCGCTCTTTGCGCGGTCTAGCTGGGCTGCCGAGACACGATAGGCCGCCAGATCCGCCGCTTCCCGCTCTTGCGGCCAGGAGTCGGTGAGGATCACATCGGCATCGCGGATCTCGTCCATGTCCTCGCTCACGCGAAAGTTGGCATTGGCCAGCGCGGGATCCCGGACATGCCAGAGGCGCGGATAGACCTGCACCACCTCGATCGGCAGGATCAGGGAGGCCTCGACCCAGGAGCGGAGAATATTGGCATCGGGCGCGATCCCGCAGACCTTCAAACCCTCAAGGCTTCCGCGCTGCTGTTTGATATAGGCAAGGTCGCCGAGGGTCTCGCAGGGGTGATTGCTGCTGGTACGCGCATTGATGATCGGGATAACGGCGGAGGCGGCAAGCGCCTTGAGATTGTACAGCTCCCGCGTGCGGATCACCAGAAGGTCGAACCAGTTTTGAAGATAGCCGGCGAGATCGGCCGTGGCTTCACGCTGGCCGAGATGCACGGGCGCATGGGTGCACAGGCCACCCATCGCCTGAATGCCAAGATCGAAAGCGGTCATGTTGCGCCAGCCGGTATCGTCCGAGATCAAGCCCACCCTTCGGCCCGTCAGGCTCTGCGGCATCCTGCGCTCGGTCCACAGCGTCGCGAGCGTGATCGCCCGGTCGATCAGGTGATCGATGACGGCCGCATCGACAGCGTGAAATTCCAGGAAATCCCTTTTCGGCATGGTGCGCCTCAAATATTCCCCATGCAGAGATATTTCATGTCGAGATACTCCTCCGCCCCGTGGCGAGACCCTTCCCGGCCCATGCCGGATTGCTTGACGCCGCCGAAGGGTGCAGCTTCCGAGGACATGCGTCCGGTATTGATGCCGACCATGCCGTAATCCAGCGCCTCGGCCACGCGCCAGACCTTCTTCAGCTCGGTGGCGTAGAAATAGGCGGCAAGGCCGTATTCGGTTTCATTGGCCATGGCGACCACTTCGGCGGGGTCGTCGAAGCGCAGGATCGGGGCGACGGGGCCGAAGGTCTCCTCGCGCGCCACCCGCATGGCCGGCGTCACCGCGCTCAGGACCGTCGGGGCGTAGAAAGTGCCCTCATCGCCGACCCTCTGTCCGCCCGCCATCAGCCGCGCGCCGTCGGCCAGCGCCTCGTCCACATGGGCTGCCACCTTGTTGAAGGCCGCGCGGTCGATCAGCGGGCCGATCGCCGTGCCGGGATCGAAACCATTACCGACCTTGAGCAGGCGCGTGGCGGCGGCGAAGCGTTCGACGAAGGCGTCATAGACCGGCGCTTCGACGAAGAGGCGATTGGCCGAAACGCAGGTCTGGCCGCCATTGCGGAACTTGGCCTGGATCGCGCCATCGACCGCCGCATCGAGATCGGCATCGGCAAAGACGATGAAGGGCGCGTGGCCGCCGAGTTCCAGGCTCATCTTCTTGATCTGGTCGGCGCATTGGCGCATCAGGTGCCGCCCCACCTCGGTCGAGCCGGTAAAGGAGATCTTGCGCACCTTCGGATGGCTGCAGAGCACGCGGCCCACCGGCTCGCCCTCCGACGACAGGACCAGATTGAACACCCCCTCGGGAAAGCCCGCTTCACGCGCCAGCGCATGCAGGGCCAGCGCCACCAGCGGCGTCTGCTCGGCCGGTTTCAGCACGATGGTGCAGCCCACCGCCAGCGCCGGCGAGACCTTGCGCGCCACCATCGAGGCCGGGAAATTCCAGGGCGTGATCGTGCCGGTGACGCCGACGGGCTGCTTGATCACCAGCATGCGCCGGTCGTTGCCGGGAGCGGGAAAGGTTTCGCCATAGATGCGCTTGGCCTCCTCGGCATACCATTCGACATAGGCCGCGGCATGGGCGACCTCGGAGGCCGATTCGGCGAGCGGCTTGCCCATCTCGGCCGTCAGGATGGCGGCGATATCCTCGGCATGGGCAAGGATCAGCTCGTACCAGCGCCGGAGAATCCGGCTGCGCGCACCCGCCGTCTGCCCGGCCCAGTCCGCTTGCGCGGCCGATGCCTTGGCCACGGCGGCTTCCGCCCCCGCCGCCCCCATATCCGGCAGGGTCGCGAGCAGATCGCCGGTCGCGGGGTCCAGCACATCGAAACTGGAGGCAAAAGGCGGCAGAGCGGCCACCGCCGCCTCGATCAGCGCGGGATGCTTGAGATGGCTGAGCAGCGCCGGGGTGACGAACATGGCAGGGTCTCCAGAAGGCCGGCCGCATCCCTCACGCGCGCCAGGCCCTCGGTCGAAGGGGGAAAAGGGAGCCGATGACCTAATCCCTTTGCCGCCCGCCGCCCAACGAAAACTTGTGATGCGGACAATTCCGCCCGCTGATCGATCAGCGGCAAGAGCCGGTCAGGCCGGGGCCGCAGCGGGCGCGTGAAGCTCGACCGGATCGGCCCCCTGGCCCGCAAAGACCACCCGCGCCTTGAGCCCGCACCCGCCGGCGCCGGGGCGCAGGATCAGCCGGCCTGAAAAGCGCGCGGCGATCTCCTCGACGATGGAAAGACCGAGGCCGAGGCCCGGCGCCGCCTCGCTGCCGCGCACGAAGCGCTGGCGCAGGCTAGCGAGCCGCTCCGGCGCAATGCCGGGCCCATTGTCCTCCACCTCGAGAAACACGCCGTCCGTTCCCTCGCCCACCCGCACCGTCACCTCAGCGCCGGCACCGGCATAGGCCAGCGCATTTTCCACGAGATTGCGCAGAAGCTCGCCGACAAGGATCGGCTCGGCCGAAAGCATGACCCCCGCCTCCCCCTCGAAGCCGAGGTCGATGCCCGCGTCGCTCGCGCGCGGCACGTGGTCGGCCGTCAGCTCCTGGGCCAGCCGGGTCAGATCCAGGCGCACGGGCTGCGGCGGCATTTCGGAACCGGCGGCGTCGATCTTGGCGAGCAGCAGCAGCTGGGCCAGGATGCGCTCGGCATGGGCGACGGCGGCATCGGCGCGCTGGGCCGCCGCCTTCGCCTCGCCCAGATCCTGCGCCCGGGCAGCGAGCGCCAGCTGGGTGCGCACGATGGCCAGCGGCGTGCGCAGCTGGTGGCTGGCATTGCCGTTGAACCGGCGCAGCGCGTCCAGAGCCGCCTTCAGCCGCACCATGAAGCCGTTGACCGTATCCACCAGCCGGCGGATCTCGCGCGGCACCACGGGGTCGATCGGCTGAAGATCGTCGGGATTGCGCGCGCCGATCGCCTCGGAAAGCCGCGTCAGCGGCCGCAGCGAGACGGTGACGGCGAGCCAGACGACGGCCGCCGCCGCCAGAATGGTCAGACCCAGCCGGATCGCCGAGCGCAAGAGCAGCGCCTCCGCCAGCTGCTGGCGGGCGATGGTGGTTTCGGCCACGGTGACGACGAAGGGCACGGAGGAGACGCCGGTGGAGGCGGAGCGCTCCAGCGCCGCCAGCCGAATCGGCTCGCCGCGGAATTCGCCATCGGCATAGACGGCGGTGCGCCCGGCCATGTCGCCCACCGAAGGCAGGCTCTCGTAGCCGGTGATGAAATGGCCGGGCGGACCTTCCACCCGGTAGAACACCCGGTCCTGCGCCGCCGAGGTCAGCATCTCCAGCGCAACATAGGGCACGTCGACATCGAGCGAGCCGTCCTCGGCCACCACCACGCGGTCGGCGATCGCCAGCGCCGAACCGGCCAGAACCCGGTCGGATACGGTCGCCGCCGTCTTCACCGCCTCGCTATAGGTATCGGCCAGTGCGGCCACGCCAATCGCCGCCGTGGCCATCAAAAGCCCGCCGAGCAGCCGCCGGCGCAGCGAATAGGGTCTTGGCCTCGCGACGCTGGGTCTGGCAGCGCCGGACCATGCGCCCGCCTCCGCCTTTGCCTCTCCCGCCTCGTCTGCCACCGGCGCCGCGCTCATGGCGCCTCGCTGGTCTTCACCAGATAATAGCCGATGCCGCGCGCGGTCTTCACCGTCAGGCCGTGGGGGGACAGTCGCTTTCGTAGCCGGCTCACATATTGCTCGATGGCGTTGGCGCTGAGGTCGTCGTCGAAGGCGGCGAGCGACTGCATGATCGCCTCCTTGGGCACCACCTTGCCGGCGCGCATGAACAGCATTTCGAGCAGGCCCACCTCGCGGGCGGGAATGTCGAGCGGCGCACCCTCGGCGGAGAAGCTGCGCGAGGTCATGTCAAAGGCCACGGGACCATAGGTGATGCTGGAGGTGCGCAGGCCCGCCTGCCGGCGCAGCAGCATGCGCACCCGCGCCTCGAACTCGCCGATGTCGAAGGGCTTGATCATGTAGTCGTCGGCGCCAAGATCGAGCCCGCGCACCTTTTCCTCCGCGCTGCCGCGCGCGGTCAGGATCATCACCGCCGCCTTGTTCTGTCGGGCGCGCAGCGATTTCAAAACGTCGAGCCCGTCCATCTCCGGCAGGGTCAGGTCGAGGATGATCAGATCGAAACTTTCCGCCGCCGCCGCCGCATCGGCCGACACGCCGTCGGCGACGAGATCCACGGCATAGCCGGAGCCGCGCAGGATGGCCGACAGGCCTTCCGACAGCGCCCTGTTGTCCTCCACCAGGAGAATGCGCACCTTGTCTTTCCCTCCCGGGCCACCCGCGTCTGCGTCTCGCGAGGGCCATTCCAGGTCAGTTATAGCCGACAGAGGCGGCGGGCGAAACGGCTGGAGCGGCCCCGTCGGGCCTTTGTCGCCCCTGGCGGCAACGGGCATGGCCTTGCCGGGCCGGGCAGGCTCGGGCAGAATGACGCCATGCTCCGCCTCGCCGCCCTTTTCCTGCTCCTGTCCGGCCCGGCCGGCGCGGCCCCCGTTCTGTTTCCCGCCGCCAATGGGCGCGCCGATGCGCCGGTGCTGACCATCTATTCCTCGCTGGACGAGGGGCTGGCCCAGCCGATGATCGCGGGCTTCCAGTCGGCCAATCCCGATGTGGCCGTGCGCTACGAGGACATGCTGACGGGCGAGATCCACGAGCGCATCATGCGCGAGACCGATGCCGGCCAGACCACGGCGGACTTCGCCTTTTCCTCGGCCATGGACCTGCAGGTGAAGCTCGCCAATGACGGTTATGCCCAGGCGAGCGACCTGCCGCTCAGCGCCAGCTGGCCGGGCTGGGCCAATTGGCGCAACACGGCTTATGCGCTGACCTTCGAGCCCGCCGTCTTCGTCTATCACAAGCCGAGTTTCACCACCGAGCCGCCGCCGGCCACGCGGGCGCAGTTCGTCGCCTATCTCGAACGCCATGGCGACACCGTCCATGGCCGCATCGGCACCTATGACATCGAACGCTCCGGCGTCGGCTTCCTGTTCATGGCCCGCGACCAGGAACAGTTCGGCGATATCTGGTCGGTGGTGCGCGCCATGGGCAAGGCAGGGGTGAAACTCTATTCCACCAGCACCGCAATCCTTGAGCGCATCACCGATGGCCGCTTCGTCATCGGCTACAATATTCTCGGCTCCTATGCCGCCGAATGGGCCGCGCGCCATCCCGAGGTCGGCATCGTCCTGCCCAAGGATTATACGGTGGTGATGTCGCGCATCGGCCTCGTGCCGCAGGCGGCCGCGCGGCCGGATCTCGGCAAGCGCTATCTCGCCTTCTTCATGTCGCAGCCGGGCCAGACGATCATGGCGCGGGAGCTGCACGTGCCGGCCGTCAACGCCGCCCAGACACCGGCGGAGGAGCCGGGCGGGGTCTTCACCGGCGCGCTCGCCCAGCAGCTGCGTCCCGTTCCGGTCAGTCCGGGGCTTGTGGTCTATCTCGACCGGGTCAAGCGCGCCCGGGTGATCGCCCGGTGGAACGAAATGCTGCGGCTGCAGTAGCGCATCGATCCGCGCGAGAGGACACGGCTTTCTGGCAGATCCCCCGATCTGTCACGTTGCATCCGCCGATCTTGCGCGGCCACTTTGCCCGCCTGCGCCATTTCTCATCCTTTATGTCAGGTAAATGTCAGCTTGCTGTGGTGCCTTGCAGCTCTCGACCACCGTGGAGGCGGCGGACGGGACGGCAGGGAGGAGACGCCACGATGACGAAGGCCTGCGCCGAAAAGGGCGCAACGGGTCTTCAGGCTCCCTTCCCGCTTCAATCGATTGAAACCGGCACCGCAGGCGCATCAACGCGACCATGTGGACAAGCCGCTGGAGGAGCACCCCGTGAAGCATTTTCTGATGACGACCTTCCTGAGCGCTGCGCTCGCCCTTCCCGCCTTTGCGGCCGACTACACCATCATCGCCCCGGCCAATCCCGGCGGCGGCTGGGACCAGACGGCCCGCTCGATGCAGCAGGTGATGCAGCAGGCCGGCATTTCCGGCAATGTCCAGGTGCAGAACGTTCCCGGCGCCGGCGGCACGATCGGGCTGGCCCAGTTCTCCAGCCAGGGCCAGGGCAATCCCAACACGCTGCTCGTCGGCGGCTATGTCATGGTCGGCGCCATCCTCACCAACCACTCGCCCGTGACGCTGCGCGATGTGGAGCCGATCGCCCGGCTGACCGGCGAATATGAAGCCATCGTCGTTCCGGCCTCCTCGCCGATCCAGACCATGGCCGACCTCGTCGCCGAACTGAAGAAGAACCCCGGCGCCGTCTCCTGGGGCGGCGGCTCGGCCGGCGGCACGGACCACATCATGGCCGGCCTGATCGCCAAGGCGGCCGGCGTCGATCCCAAGGCCATCAACTACATCGCCTTCTCCGGTGGCGGCGAGGCGCTGGCCGCCATTCTCGGCGCGCAGGTGACCGCCGGCATTTCCGGCTATGGCGAATTCGAATCGCAGATCAAGTCCGGCACGCTGCGCCTTCTCGCCGTCTCCTCGGCCGAGCGCCTGCCCGGCGTGGATGCGCCGACGCTGAAGGAAGCCGGCCTCGACATCGCCGTGCAGAACTGGCGCATGGTCGCCGCCGCCCCCGGCCTTTCGGCCGAGCAGAAGGCCGCCGTTTCGGCCGATGTCGAGAAGCTCGCCAAGTCGCCGCAATGGGCCGAAGTGCTGAAGACCAAGGGCTGGCAGGACACCTATCTGGCGGGCGAGGCCTTCAAGGAGCAGCTCGACAAGGATATCGCCGCCACCGAAACCATTCTCAAAGACATCGGTCTGGTTCAATGAGCGGTAACGCCATCCCTTCCACGCGCGCCAAGGCGGACAAGGCCGCCTTCGGCATCGCCCTGTTCCTGGCGGCGCTCTCGGCGCTGATCTTCTGGGACGCCTCGCGTCTCCAGGCGGTGGCCAGCTATTCGCGCGTCGGCCCCGCGACCATTCCGACCGTCATCGCCGCCTGCCTGCTCGGCCTGGCGGTGTGGACGGCGGTGGCCGCAAGGGCGGGGGACTTTCCCCGGCGCGAGCGGCAGGAAATCGGCCCGGTCGCCTGGGTAGTCGGCGGGCTCGTGTTGCAGATGCTGTGCCTGAAGACGCTCGGCTTTTCGATCGCCACCGGCCTGCTCTTCGCCATGACGGCCGCCGCCTTCGGCAAGCGCAAGCTCCATGTGACGATCCCGCTCGGCATCCTTCTCTGTCTGGCGATCTGGCTGCTCTTTGCCGGTCTGCTGCAGCTGTCGCTGCCGGCCGGCCCGCTGGAGCATCTCCTGCGCCGCTGACGGTGACGGCTCCGGCCGATCCTCCCGGTCTCCGGCGGGCCGCAATGCGCCCGCCGGCAGCCCTTCCCATCCATTTTCCGCGTTTCTGCACCGGCCGGCTCCGCCGCCGCTGGCGTCGCGCGCGCCTAGAGGGTTCAAGCGATGAGCACCTTCGATTTTCTTCTGCAGGGCCTTCTGGTCGCCATGCAGCCGATGAACCTGATCTATGCGCTGATCGGCGTGACGCTCGGCACCGCCGTCGGCGTACTGCCGGGCATCGGCCCGGCGCTGACCGTTGCGCTGCTCTTGCCGGTCACCTACCGGCTCGATCCCGGCGGCTCGCTGATCATGTTCGCCGGCATCTATTATGGCGGCATGTATGGCGGCTCGACCACCTCGATCCTGCTCAACACGCCGGGGGAAAGTTCCTCGATCGTGACCGCGCTCGAAGGGAACAAGATGGCGCGGGCCGGGCGCGGCGGGCCGGCGCTGGCCACCGCCGCCATCGGCTCCTTCGTCGCCGGGCTGATCGCCACGATCGGGCTCGCCTTCATCGCGCCCGCCATCGTCAAGCTGGCGCTGGTCTTCGGGCCGCGCGAATATTTCGCGCTGATGGTGCTGGCCTTCGTCACCGTCTCCTCGGCCTTCGGTGATTCGACGCTGCGCGGGCTGACCTCGCTGTTCCTCGGCTTCGCGCTCGCCATCATCGGCATCGACCAGCTGACCGGCCAGACGCGCATGAGCTTCGGCGTGCCCGACCTGCTCGATGGCGTCGAGGTGACGACGCTCGCGGTCGCCATGTTCGCCATCGGCGAGACGCTCTATATCGCCGCCCAGGGCGAGCAGGGGCCGGACAAGGTCGAGGCCGTGCGCGGCTCGGTCTGGATGACGGGACAGGACTGGGCGCGCTCCTGGAAGCCCTGGCTGCGCGGCACCGTGATCGGCTTCCCCATCGGCGCCATGCCGGCCGGCGGCGCCGAGATCGGCACCTTCCTCTCCTATGCGACCGAAAAGCGCCTGACCAAGCATCCGGAAGAATTCGGCCATGGCGCCATCGAGGGCGTGGCCGGTCCAGAAGCCGCCAACAATGCGTCCGCAGCCGGCACGCTGGTGCCGCTTCTGACGCTCGGCCTGCCGACCACGGCGACCGCGGCGATCATGCTGGCCGGTTTCCAGCAATATGGCCTGCAGCCCGGGCCGCTGCTGTTCGCCACCAATCCGCAGCTCGTCTGGGGCCTGATCGCCTCGCTGCTGATCGCTAATTTCATGCTGCTCGTGCTGAACCTGCCGCTGGTCGGCCTCTGGGTGAAGCTGCTGACCATTCCGCGCCCTTGGCTCTATGCCGGCATCCTGACCTTCGCCACGCTCGGCACTATCGGCGCCAACCCCTCGGTGTTCGAGCTGGGCATGCTGCTGGCCTTCGGCCTGATGGGCTATCTCATGCGGGTGTTCGGCTATCCGATCGCCCCCGTCGTCGTCGGCCTCATCCTCGGGCCGCTGGCCGAGCAGCAGCTGCGCCGCGCGCTCGCCATCAGCCAGGGCGACCCGAGCGTGCTCTTCACCTCGCCGATCGCCGCCGTTCTTCTGGCGATCGCGGCGCTTGCATTGATCGTGCCGGCGGTGCTGCGCGCCCGTGGCAAGGGCCAGGTCCTCTCCCAGCTCGCCGCCAGCGAGGACTGAGACCAATACTGTTCGAGCAGAGGAAGCGCGTGGAGCATCAAGGCTCCGCGCGCTTCTTTCGTTTCGGTCACAAAGGCGTGGTCAATGCAGGACGATCTCGCCCTTTACCTGGCGCCATTCGTTCGGGCCGATCAGCCGCTTGTGGCTGTAGCGCACAGAATGGATCGGCCCGTCCAGCGTGCGCTGCCAGAAGGCGAGGAAGCGGCTCATTTCAGGAAAATCCGGCGCCAGATCGTAATCCTGCCAGACATAGGTCTGCAGCACCGAAGTGAAATCCGGCATGCGGTAGAGGATGTGGGCTGTGGTCAGGCCATAGCCGGCCAGCTGGCACTCCAGTTCGGACGAAAAGCGCATTCTGTCTTCATCTCCCGTGGCTCAACAACGGACCGATGGTCGGCGAATTCCTTCGCCAGATCAAGTTTCAAATTGTCATTTTTCCGGAAAAATCTCATCAATACAATATGTTATCAGCATGTTTCGATGAGTGCTGATAGCGCCGCACCGCCTTTTCCGCCAAGGGCCGCAGCGAGCAGGAACCACCCGCAACCGCTGGTCGGAAAACGAGCCCATCGCCGCCGCCGGCTTGGCCCTATATGAAAGGGGATAACAGAAGCGGAACGGAGAAGGATCATGGCGGTCGAGGCGACGATCGGATGGCTGTCGAAGCGGACGGGGGTGAAGGTGCCGACGATCCGCTATTACGAACAGGTGGGGCTTCTGCCCGAGGCGGCGCGCAGCGATGGCGGCCAGCGGCTCTATGGCCCCGCCGAGGCCGACCGGCTGGCCTTCATCCGCCATGCCCGCGAGCTCGGCTTCGATCTGAAAGCGATCCGCACGCTCCTGTCGCTGCAGGACAGGCCGCAGCAGACCTGCCACGAGGCCGATGCCATCGCCCGCGCGCGGCTGAAGGAGGTGGAGCAGCGCATCGCCAATCTTCAGGCGCTGAAGGCTGAGCTGGAGCGCATGGTGGAAGCCTGCGCCCATGGCTCGGTGGCGCAGTGCAAGGTGATCGAGACGCTCGCCGCCCGCGATCACACGCACGGGCCGCTG
Organism: Xaviernesmea rhizosphaerae; assembly: GCF_001938945.1. Classification (GTDB taxonomy): domain Bacteria; phylum Pseudomonadota; class Alphaproteobacteria; order Rhizobiales; family Rhizobiaceae; genus Xaviernesmea; species Xaviernesmea rhizosphaerae. The sequence goes on along the minus strand of NZ_MKIO01000024.1, from coordinate 42,901 downwards.
GCCGATTATTGAAAGCCGTCACTGTGAATCGGCCAGCTTTCCCCTGACACCTTCCTTCCCCCGAGACGACAAAGCCCCCCGGCCTTTCGGCCGGAGGGCTTTTGTCTTGTCAGGGCCTCGGCGTCAGGCGGCCGTCTGGGCGCGGCGGACGTCGTCGTCCGTCAGGATGCCGCTGGCCCGCAGGAGGGCGGCGAAGCGACCGTTGGACTGGCTGAGTTCGTTGAACCCGCCCATTTCCACGATCCGGCCACGATCCATGAACAGGACCAGATCGGCCTCGCGAACCGTCGACAGGCGGTGCGCAATGATGAAGGTGGTGCGATCCTTGCGCAGATTGTCGATCGCTTCCTTCACCCGGTTTTCCGTCTCCACGTCGAGCGCGGAGGTGGCTTCGTCCAGCACCAGGATCGGTGCATTCTTCAGGATCGCCCGGGCGATGGCGATGCGCTGGCGCTCGCCGCCCGACAGGCGGTTGCCCCGCTCGCCGACCTTGGTGTCGAAGCCCGTGTTGCGGGCGTCGATGAAGTCGGCGGCTGCAGCGGCGGCAGCGGCGTCGCGCACCTCGTCGATCGAGGCATCGTCCCGGCCGAGGCGGATATTGTCCGCGATCGATCGATTGAGCAGGCCGGCATCCTGGAAGACCGTGGCAATCGAAGAGCGCAGCGACTTGCGGGTCACCGAGGCGATATCGACGCCATCGACCAGGATCTTGCCGGCGCTCGGCTCATGAACGCGCTGAAGCAGGTTGACCAGCGTGGTCTTGCCGGCGCCGGTCGGACCGACGATGGCGATGGTCTGGCCGGCCTTGGCCGTGAACGAGACGTTGTGCAGGCCTTCGGTCGAGTTCGGGAAGCTGAAAGAGATGTCGCGGAATTCGACCTCGCCCTTCACGGCACCCAGTTCGCCGGCCGTATCCGGCTCTTCACGGTCGCGCACCGAATCTTCCAGGCCGAAGAAGTCTTCCAGCTTGGCGCGGGCCTCGAAGATCTGCGTCACGAAAGCCTTCATCTGGTCGAGGCGGCCGATGAGCAGCGTGGCAAAGCCGATGAAGGCAATGACGTCGCCGATGGCCAGTTCGCCCTTCTGCACGAGATAGGTACCGATCACCAAGATGACCATCATCGAGATGGTGGAGGCCATGCGGTTAAGGCCGCTTGCCAGCGCCCACCAGTCGAGAACCGGCAGCTGGGCCGAGATCAGCTTCTGCGTGAAGGTCTTCAGCTCGCGGGTTTCGGCTTCGATGCGGTTATAGCTATGGATGACCGAGACGTTGCTGATGGAGTCCGACACATGGCCGAAGACCGTGTGATAGTGCTCCTCGACCGCAGCCTGACCTTCCTTGGTGCGGTTCATCACCACCTTGCCGATGACGACATAAAGCGCACCGAGAACGACCAGCACCAGCGACAGGCGGTAATCCATCGCAAAAGCGGTCGGAACCAGCAGGATCAGCGCGACGGCGGTCGACAGGTGCTGACGCATGAATTCCAGCCACAGGCCGAACAGCGTCTCGCAGGCCCGAAGCAGCGTGTGCAGCGCGCTCGAGGTGCCGCGCTGGCTATGCCAGGACAGCGGCATGGAGATGATGCGACCGAAGGCTTCGGTCACCAGCGTCGAGCGGCGCACATGCGCCAGCCGGTCCGCCTCGCGGGCGACCAGAACGAAGGCGATCGTGTTGAACAGACCCAGGCCCGCCCACATCAGGAGCATCGGCGTTACCGTCGTCTTGTTGGTGATCGCGTCGATGATGCGGCCGAACAGGATCGGTTCTGCGATCGTGATGCCGGCCAGCACGATGTTGGCCAGCACGATCGCGCTGACGCGAACCTTGTGTACGCCGAGATACCGCAGCGCCCGGATATAGACCTGGAACAATGTCACTGTCTTGTCCTCGTGGAACCTGTGCGCGCCTTCGGAATCGTTCATCGATCCTGTTGGAGCGGGTCAATTGCAAGCAGGCCGGGCTTTTTGCTCTCGGGCGACCTGCGCCCGAAAAGGGCCTAAGGCCCGGTCTGGAAAGGAGATGGGGATCAAAAAACGGCCGTCACAAAAATTTGCTCTCGAAGAAGAATGCAACCCTATGTTAAAGCCCGGTCTAACAGATATTGCCGTTAGGGCCCTGGTGCGGGCAGCTCTCCCTTCGATGCGAACCGTTCGGTCGTCATCAATCCTCATCGGATGACGGGACTATCGCGCTTGCAACATGAATGGGCGCTGAACAGGACGTTCATACTGCGCCGCACGAAAAGAAATTTAAGCTGCGGCAGCGCATGATGGCGCCGCAGGATCCTGAAACCCGAGAGATTTCGGCGATGGCCTAAAACCCTTGAAGGCAAGGCCGTCCCACGCCGGCCCGCCACCCTCCCCGAACAGGTGCACCGGGCAAAAGGCCGCCCGGGCCGCCGCTCGCCACCCACCGTCCGTCATGATCCCCGCGGAGCCTGGAATTGAAAATTTCTCTGGTCATTCATATGCTTGCATTGGTCGACGAGTTTCAGGATGCGCGCGCCGTCATCCGGGAGTTTGAGCGACTGATCGAGCATTATGACCTGCGCTATTATGCGCTTTACCAGCGCAGCCAGCCGGACGGGATCACCACAAGGACCTCGCTGACGGCGCTGACAGAGCGCTGGCCGGACGGATGGCAGAAGACCTATGCGGAGCGCAGCTATCGGCTGATCGACCCCGTGTTTCTGCAGATCGGCTCGCGCAGCCTGGGCTTTCGCTGGCGCGATACCATGACCGCCTCCGTCAGCGCTGCTTTGCGACGGCGAATCGACCGCATGCTCGGCGAAGCACGTGCGCGGGGAATGGCGGACGGTTATGCTTTCCCGATCCATAGCGCGCGCGGCCTGGTCGGCGGCCTGGTTCTCGGCGGCAAACCCGTGGATCTCGGCCCGGTGGAGATCGCACTGTTCGAGACGCTCGCGCGCAAGCTATTCTGGCGCCTGCAGGCGCCGGAGGAGGCCGCGGCCGTACCCGCGGTGGCGCTGACGCAGCGCGAGGAGGAAACGCTGCACTATCTCGCAGACGGCATGACCTCGGCCGAAATCAGCCAGCGCATGTCGATCTCGGTGCATACAGTGGACTGGTACGTCAACCGGCTGCAGATGAAGCTCCAGGCGCGAAACCGGCACCACGCCGTCGCCCGGGCCTTCCGGCTCGGCCTTTTGACCTGACGGGCGACGGCAAAACGAGAGGCAGGCCAGAGCAGCCGACAGGATATTTGCATCGAGCCGCCCTTTGCCGGCTTCAGCGAAATTGCAGTTGGCCCAAAACCGCGCTAACACATCATATCGCAGTGCAATAAGATTGTTCTTCAAGTCGTCAGGGGGAGTGTGACTTGTCCATATCGAAAATCCTCGTTGCCAATCGATCCGAAATCGCCATTCGTGTCTTTCGTGCCGCCGACGAACTCGGCCTGAAAACGGTCGCCGTCTGGGCCGAGGAGGACAAGCTGGCGCTTCACCGCTTCAAGGCGGACGAGAGCTACCTGATCGGCCGCGGCCCGCATCTTGCCCGCGATCTCGGTCCGATCGAGAGCTATCTGTCGATCGATGAGATCATCCGCGTCGCCAAGCTGTCGGGCGCCGATGCCATCCATCCGGGCTACGGCCTGCTGTCGGAAAGCCCGGAATTCGTCGATGCCTGCGATGCGGCCGGCATCATCTTCATCGGCCCGCGCCCCGACACGATGCGCCAGCTGGGCAACAAGGTGGCCGCACGCAATCTCGCCATCTCCGTCGGCGTTCCTGTCGTGCCCGCCACCGATCCGCTGCCGGAAGACGAGGCCGAGATCCATCGCCTCGCCGAGGAGATCGGCTACCCGGTGATGCTCAAGGCCTCCTGGGGCGGCGGCGGACGCGGCATGCGCGCCATCCGCGACCCGAAGGACCTGCTGCGCGAGGTGACGGAGGCCAAGCGCGAGGCCCGCGCCGCCTTCGGCAAGGACGAGGTCTATCTGGAAAAGCTGGTCGAGCGCGCCCGCCACGTGGAAAGCCAGATCCTCGGCGATACCCATGGCAATGCCGTGCACCTGTTCGAGCGTGACTGCTCGATCCAGCGGCGCAACCAGAAGGTCGTCGAGCGCGCGCCGGCCCCCTATCTCAGCGAGGCGCAGCGCAAGGAACTGGCCGATTACTCGCTGAAGATCGCCAGGGCGACCAATTATATCGGTGCCGGCACGGTCGAGTATCTGATGGATGCCGATACCGGCAAGTTCTACTTCATCGAGGTCAATCCGCGCATCCAGGTGGAGCATACCGTCACCGAGGTCGTCACCGGCATCGACATCGTCAAGGCGCAGATCCACATTCTCGACGGTTTTGCCATCGGCACGCCGGAATCGGGCGTGCCGCCGCAGGAGCAGATCCGGCTGAACGGCCATGCCATGCAGTGCCGCATCACCACCGAAGATCCCGAGCAGAACTTCATTCCCGACTATGGCCGCATCACCGGCTATCGCTCGGCCGCCGGCTTCGGCATTCGTCTGGATGGCGGCACGGCCTATCCCGGCGCGGTCATCACCCGCTTCTACGATCCGCTGCTGGTCAAGGTCACCGCCTGGGCGCCGAGCCCGCCGGAGGCGATCGCCCGCATGGAGCGCGCGCTGCGCGAATTCCGCATTCGCGGCGTGGCGACCAACCTCACCTTCCTCGAAGCGATCATCAGCCATCCGAAGTTCCGCGACAACAGCTACACCACCCGCTTCATCGACACGACGCCGGAGCTGTTCCAGCAGGTCAAGCGCCAGGACCGTGCCACCAAGCTTTTGACCTATCTGGCCGATGTCACCGTCAACGGCCATCCGGAAGCCAAGGGCCGGCCGCGCCCGGTGCCGGGCATCGCCAAGCCCGTGGTGCCGCATGTCGAAGGCGCCATTGCCGACGGCACCAAGCAGAAGCTCGATGCGCTCGGCCCGAAGAAATTCGCCGAATGGGTGCGCGCCGAACAGCGGGTGATGCTGACCGACACCACCATGCGCGACGGCCACCAGTCGCTTCTGGCCACGCGCGTGCGCACCTATGACATCGCCCGCATCGCCGGTACCTATGCGACGGCCCTGCCGGAACTCTTCTCGCTGGAATGCTGGGGCGGCGCCACTTTCGACGTCTCCATGCGCTTCCTCACCGAGGATCCGTGGGATCGGCTTGCCCGCATCCGCGAGGGCGCGCCGAACCTGCTGCTGCAGATGCTCTTGCGCGGGGCCAACGGCGTCGGCTACAAGAACTATCCCGACAATGTCGTGAAGTACTTCGTCCGTCAGGCGGCCAAAGGCGGTATCGACGTCTTCCGCGTGTTCGACTGCCTGAACTGGGTGGAGAACATGCGCGTCTCGATGGACGCCGTGGCCGAAGAGAACAAGATCTGCGAAGCGACGATCTGCTACACCGGCGACATCCTCAATTCCGCCCGGCCGAAATACGACCTGAAATACTACACCGCGCTGGCCGGCGAGTTGGAGCGGGCGGGCGCGCATATGATCGCGCTCAAGGACATGGCCGGGCTGCTGAAGCCCGCCGCCGCGCGCATCCTGTTCAAGGCGCTGCGCGAGGCGACCGACCTGCCGATCCACTTCCACACTCATGACACCTCGGGGATCGCCGCCGCCACCGTTCTGGCCGCGGTCGAAAGCGGGGTGGATGTGGTGGATGCGGCCATGGACGCCTTTTCCGGCAACACGTCCCAGCCGTGCCTCGGCTCGATCGTCGAGGCGCTGAAGGGCTCCGAGCGCGATCCGGGTCTCGACACTGAATGGATCCGCCGCATTTCCTTCTACTGGGAGGCGGTACGCCATCAATATGCGGCCTTCGAGAGCGACCTGAAGGGGCCCGCATCGGAAGTCTACCTGCATGAGATGCCGGGCGGCCAGTTCACCAACCTCAAGGAACAGGCCCGCTCGCTCGGCCTGGAAACCCGCTGGCACCAGGTTGCCCAGGCCTATGCCGACGCCAACCGCATGTTCGGTGACATCGTCAAGGTCACCCCCTCCTCCAAGGTGGTGGGCGACATGGCGCTGATGATGGTGAGCCAGGATCTGACGGTGGCCGATGTCGAAAGCCCTGAGAAGGACATCGCCTTCCCCGAATCGGTCGTCTCCATGCTCAAGGGCGATCTCGGCCAGCCCCCGGGTGGCTGGCCGGAGGCGCTGCAGAAGAAGGCGCTGAAGGGCGAGGCGGCCTATACGGTGCGCCCGGGCTCTCTGCTGGAGGATGCCGATCTCGATGCCGAGCGCAAGGTGATCGAGACCAAGCTGGAGCGGCCGGTCAACGACTTCGAATTCGCCTCCTATCTGATGTATCCGAAGGTCTTCACCGACTATGCGCTGGCGGCCGACACCTACGGCCCGGTCAGCGTCTTGCCGACGCCGGCCTATTTCTACGGGCTGGCGACCGGCGAGGAGCTTCTGCCGGAGCTGGAGCGCGGCAAGTCGCTGGTGATCCTGCATCAGGCGAAAAGCGAGCCGGACGAGCAGGGCATGGTCAAGGTGTTCTTCGAGCTCAACGGCCAGCCGCGCCTGATCAAGGTGCCGGACCGCAACCGCGCCGCCACCAGCATCGCCCGCCGCAAGGCCGAAGCCGGCAATGCCGCCCATCTCGGCGCGCCGATGCCCGGCGTCATCTCCACGGTCTTCGTCTCGACCGGCCAGGCGGTGAAGGCCGGCGACGTGCTGCTCTCCATCGAAGCCATGAAGATGGAAACGGCGCTGCATGCGGAAAAGGACGGCACCATCGCCGAGGTCCTGGTCAAGGCCGGCGACCAGATCGACAGCAAGGACCTGCTGATCGTCTTCGGCTGAGGGCCGCAAACAGGGGCGGCGCGGGGGATCGCTCCGCCGCCCTTGCACAGCGCTGTAACAGAGCGTGGCCTGAAAGGATGGGTCCTCGGGCAAGGCCCGAGGACGACGACAGGGTCAGGACGACGAGTGGAAACGTGGGGCGGGGATGCAGTGGCTTCAGCGGGGCTGACGATGCATATCCTTCCCCTCCCGCGGTCATGCTCGGCTTTGCGCTGAGCATCCAGTGTCACAGCCGCCTTGCCGCGATCATTGGGGTAAGGGTCTGAAGACCTCCGCCTTGTTCAAGGGAAAGGCCCGCAATCGGTGGGCGCGCAGCCGTCATCGACCGCGGGCGCAGCTCTCCCGGAAAAAAGCCGTCATGCCGTCTGCGACAGCCCCAGCGAGGCGATGAAGCGTTTGGTGCGCTCCTTCTGCGGCGCGCCGAAGATCGCAGAGGGCGGCCCGCTTTCGGCGATCGTTCCGCCATCGAGGAACAGGACCTGGCCGGCCACGCGCGAGGCGAGGCGTAGGTCGTGAGTGGCCATGACCATGGTGGTGCCCTCCTGCGCCAGACGGCTCAGGACATCGACCACTTCTTCCGACAGTTCCGGGTCGAGCGCGGAGGTCGGCTCGTCGCAAAGAAGCACGCGCGGCGAAGGGGCGAGCGCACGGGCGATCGCCACGCGCTGCTGCTGTCCGCCGGACAGCGTCGCCGGCCAGGCCTCCGCCTTATGCGCCATGCCGACCTTTTCGAGCAGTTCCATCGCCCTCAACCGCGCCTTGTCCTTCGGCCATTTGAGCACGGTGACGAGGCCTTCCATCACGTTCCCGATGGCGGTCTGGTGCGGGAAGAGCTGGAAGTTCTGGAACACCATGCCGGTCTGACGGCGCAGCTTCTGCACGCGTTCGGAGGAAGGCCGGCGGCCGGGTTCGAAACGGATGGTCTCGCTGCCCAGCGTCAGGCTGCCGCGCTCGGGCACTTCCAGCAGGTTGATGCAGCGAAGCAGGGTGGACTTGCCGCCGCCCGACGGGCCGACCAGCGCGGTGACGCTGCCCTCGGAGATGGTCACGTCGATGCCCTTGAGCACCACCGTCTCGCCGAAGCTTTTCTCGATGCCGGAAAGCGTGATCATGTCCGGGCCTCCAGAAAGCCGCCATAGCGGGCGAAACGCGCCTCCAGCCGGCGCTGCAGCGACGAGAGGATCGAACTCAGCGCCAGATAGATCAGCGCCGCCTCGATATAGAGGATCAGCGGCTCATAGGTGACGGCGACGATGCGCTGGGCGGTCTGGAACAGTTCCGGCACGGTGATGGCGGCCGCGAGCGAGGTGTCCTTGACCAGCGAGATGAAGGTGTTGGACAAGGGCGGCACGGCCACGCGCGTGGCCTGGGGCAGGATCGTGCGCCGCAGGGCCTGCGACCAGCTCATGCCGATGGAATAGGCGGCTTCCCACTGGCCGCGCGGCACGGAGGAGATCGCGGCGCGGATGATCTCGGAGGAATAGGCGCCGATATTCAAGGTGAAGCCGATCAGCGCGGCGGGAAAGGCATCGAGCAGAATGCCGGCGCTCGGCAGACCGTAGAAGATGACGAAGAGCTGCACCAGCAGCGGCGTGCCGCGGATGACCCAGACATAGAAGCGCGCGATCATCGACAAGGGTGCGGGGGCGAAGAGCCGCGCCAGCGCCGTGAGCAGCCCCAGCGCCAGCCCCAGCACGAAGGAGAGCAGCGTCAGCGGCACGGTGAAGCGCAGCCCCGCAATCAGGAGCGAGGGCAGCGATTGAATCATGAGCTGGAGCCAGTCGGGCACGCGCCATCCTCGTTTTGCTGACAAAATGGGAGCATCGCGCCGATGCTCCCGCTGATTGTTTCCGCCGCGATCTCGCCCGAAGGCCGGTTCCCGCTTTCGGCCCCTGCTCTTTCGCCGTCAAGCCATCAGCGGATTGAGCGAATGCCGCCAGGGTCTTTCCCCGGCTTTTCCCCGCTGAAGACCCACCCTATCCACAGCCTGTCCACAGGAGCCTGTGCACAGGACCTAGAACAGATGGGCCCCTCGGGCGAGCACCCGAGGGCCGATCTTGTGCCGGTCAGGCTGTGAGGCCGGCCCGTTGGCCCGGTCCCGCCCTTCGGTCTTACTTCGAGACGTCGGCGCCGAAATATTTGTCCGAGATCGTCTTGTAGGTGCCGTTTTCCTTGATCGCCGCCAAGGCCTTGTTGATGGCGTCACGAAGCTCCGGCTCGCCCTTGCGCAGGATGATGCCGGAATATTCCGCCTTGTCCTGGCTGGCCACGACCTTCACCGGCGCGTTCGGCTTCTGCTTCTTGAAGTCGAGGAAAGAGAGGCTGTCATTGACGGTGGCATCGGCGCGTCCGGTCAGCACGAGCTGGATCGACTGGTCGAAGCCGTCGGTGCCGACGAGCTCGGCGCCATTCGCCTCTGCGAGCTTGCCGAAATTGCTGGTCAGCGACTGGGCCGCGCGCTTGCCCTTGAGGTCGGCGAAGCCCTTGATGGCATCGTTGTCGGCCTTGACGATCAGCACGGCCTTGGAGGCGATGTAGGGCTCGGAGAAATCATATTTCTTCTTGCGCTCCTCGGTGATGCCGACCTGGTTGATCACGACGTCATAGCGGTTGGCATCCAGACCGGCGATCAGCCCGTCCCACTTGCCCTCCAGGAATTCCGGCTTCACGCCGATTTCCTTGGCGACGGCCTCGCCGATCTCGACGTCGAAGCCGACCAGCCTGCCCTCGGCATTGTGGAAGGTGAAGGGCGCATAGGTGCCCTCGGTGCCGATCTTCAGCACACCGGCTTTCTTGATCTGATCCAGCCGTTCTCCAGCCGCAGCCTGCGTGCCGGCCAGCACCGGGAGAAGCGCTGCGACGGCAGCGAGCGTGGAAAGCCATTTCATGGTGTTACCTCATCCTGTTCTTTATTGTCCTGCGCCCGTCTTGCGCACGCGTCCCGATGCGCAAGCCCGGCGAAGGGGTCGGCACCATCGCATGCCGGGGGCGACCGAGGCGAGCGCGCCGCTTCTGCCGCAGGCGCGCTCGCGCGGAATAGTTTTCCGCGCGCCATGCGCTTTGGCGGAAATGCCGCGCCCGGCGACGAAATCAAGATGGCGCGGCCGCAAGGACCTGTCAGATCCGGCGAAAGGGCAGGCCTGGGTGACATAAGCGCAGAATGAGCCCTTGCCTTTCCCGGGGAGCGGGATATGCATGTTCTTACCGATTCATTCCCGTTCATGCATGGTTGACGATGCAGCCTGACCTTCTCTCACGCGAGCGCCAGTCGCAGATCCGCCTTCGGCTGGAGGCGGAGGGGCGGGTGATCGCCGCCGATCTCGCGCGCGCCTTTTCCGTCTCGGAGGATACGGTGCGGCGCGACCTGCGCGAACTGGCCGCCGCCGGCCATTGCACCCGCGTCTATGGCGGGGCGCTGCGGCGGGAGGCGGCCATGCCCATGGCGGCGCGGCTGCGCGAGAAGCCGGAGCGCAAGGCCGCGCTCGCCCAAGCACTGGTTCCCCTGTTCCAGCCGGGCATGCTGGTGTTTCTCGATGTCGGCTCCACCAATCTCGCCGTGGCTCGCGCCATCCCATATGGTCTGTCGCTGACGGTCGCCACCCATGCGCCGGTCATCGCCGCGGCTTTGGCAGAGCGCACCGACCTCACCCTGATCCTGATCGGCGGGCGGGTCTCGCCTGCGATCGGTGCGGCGCTGGGGGGCCCGGCCGAGCGCGAGGCAGCGCGACTGGTGCCTGACATCTGCATTCTCGGCGCCTGCGGCATCGATGCGGCCGGCGGCGTGTCCGCCCAGGATCACGACGACGCCTCGTTCAAGCGGCTGATCGCCGAGCGCTCCGCCAGCGTGGCCAGCGCCGCCACCAGCGACAAGCTCGGCACGCGCGCGCCCTTCGCCGTGCTGCCGCCCGGCGGGCTCGATCATCTGGCCGTGGAGGCGGATGCACCCGATGCCGACCTCGCCGCCCTAGCCGAGGCCGGCATCGGCCTGATCAGGGCAAGGCGGCCGGCTGCGAAATAGGCGGAAATGCCCGCCTGACCGCCAGACCAAAAAACAAGACCCGAAGACATTGCCCGCCGCTGCCCGGCGGCGCCCGAAACCCTGGAGACACCCCGATGAGCGAAAGCTCGACCAATGCCCTGCCCCGCAGCGCCTATATGTCCCGGCCGCGCTTTGCCGTGTCCATGCTGTTCCTGATGAACGGCTTCGTCACGGGCAGCTGGGCGCCGAAGATTCCCGAATTCAAGGAGCGTCTCGGCATCGGCGAAAGCGTGCTCGGTCTTCTGATCCTCACCTTCGGCATCGGCTCGCTGGTGATGATGCCGGTCGCTGGCGCGGCCATTGCCAGGCTCGGCTCCAAGCCGGTGGTCAAGGTCGCGGCACTCCTTCTTTCGCCGCTCCTGCTCCTGCTCACGCTTGCCTCGGATCTCTGGGCGGCGACGATCGCCATGTTCGTCTTCGGCGGCTTCATCGGCGCGATGGATGTGGCGATGAACGCCAATGCGGTGGAGGTGGAAAAATCCATGCGCCGGGCGATCATGTCCTCCTGCCATGCCTACTGGAGCCTCGGCGGCCTGTTCGGCGCGGCGATCGGCGGAGCGCTGATGGCAGGCTTCGGCGTGCTGGTCCATGCGCTTGTCGTCACCGGGATCGGCCTGGCGCTTATCGCGCTCGCCTGGCCGATGATCTTCTCCGATGCGCCGCATCCCGACACCAAGGCGGAAAAGACCCGGCTGCCGCTCAATCCCCTGCCCTGGCTGATCGGCCTGGTGGCGCTGTTTTCCATGGTGCCGGAAGGCTCCGTGCTCGACTGGGGCGCGCTCTACCTGCGCAACGAGCAGGGCGCATCCGTCGCGCTGTCAGGCCTCGGCTATGCCGCCTTCTCGGCCAGCATGGCGATCATGCGCTTTGCCGGCGATCTCGTGCGCGACCGGTTCGGCGCGGTGCGCACCCTGCGCCTGTCGACCATGACAGCCTTTGTCGGCCTCGTTCTCTCCGGCCTCGCCCCGGATGCCCCGCTCGCCATTCTCGGCTTCGCCATTGCCGGCATCGGCATTTCCAACATGGTGCCGATCGCCTTTTCCGCCGCCGGCAACATGCCGGGCCTGGCGCCGGGCATCGGCATATCCGTGGCGAGCTTCATGGGCTATTCCGGCATGCTGTTCGCGCCCTCGCTGATCGGCTTCATCGCCGAACATACCGGCCTCTCGGTGGTGTTCCTCTCGGTGCCGGCCTTGTTCATCGTGGTGCTGGCCCTGTCGCATCTGGCCCGCCATGCCGACGCCGGCAAGGGCTGAGCCCTGAAGGCGGCATGGCCGCGTGGCGGGAAGCGCTGTTTCCGCCCCTGACCTTTCGCCGACTGCCGTGGCTATGCGTCACAATGCCGTCAAAGCCAGGGCGTAAGGGCCGCTGCCGTTGACAAGCGGGCCGGCCTCCTTCACCTGAAGGCAGGTCCGGTTCGATGCAGCCCTTGTGCAGAGGCGCCGATGGCGCGCCCGCGCATCCTGCCGCCGGACGGTCTTTTCAGGTCCTTGAGACGAGGTCGGTCATGTCTGCCTTTGCTTTCGCTCCCCAGCCCCGCCGCACCACGGTCGGCGTTTCCGTCGGCGGCGTCACGGTGGGCGGCGGCGCGCCCGTGGTCGTCCAGTCGATGACCAATACGGATACGGCCGATATCGACGCCACGGTCGCGCAGGTGGCCGCTCTCCATAAGGCTGGCTCCGAGCTGGTGCGCATCACCGTCGACCGCGACGAGAGCGCGGCCGCCGTGCCGAAGATCCGCGAGCGCCTGGAGCGTCTCGGCCTCGACGTGCCGCTGATCGGCGATTTCCACTATATCGGCCACAAGCTGCTGGCCGATCATCCGGCCTGCGCCGAGGCTCTGGCCAAATACCGGATCAATCCCGGCAATGTCGGCTTCAAGGACAAGAAGGACAAGCAGTTCGCTGCCATCATCGAGCGGGCGATTGCGTTCGACAAGCCGGTGCGCATCGGCGTCAACTGGGGCTCGCTCGATCAGGAGCTTCTGACCCGGCTGATGGACGACAACCAGGCCAAGGGCTTTCCGCTGACGGCCGAGGAGGTCATGCGCGAGACCATCGTGCAATCGGCGCTGATCTCGGCCGAGCTGGCCGAGGAAATCGGTCTACCGCGAAACCGCATCATTCTCTCGGCCAAGGTCTCCAATGTGCAGGATCTGATTGCCTGCTATGCAATGTTGTCGGCACGCTCCAACCATGCGCTGCATCTCGGCCTGACCGAGGCCGGCATGGGCACCAAGGGCATCGTCGCCTCCTCCGCCTCGCTCGGCATTCTGCTGCAGCAGGGCATCGGCGACACGATCCGCATCTCGCTGACCCCCGAGCCCGGCGGAGACCGTACGCGCGAGGTGCAGGTGGCGCAGGAGCTCTTGCAGGTCATGGGCTTCCGCCAGTTCCTGCCCGTGGTCGCCGCCTGTCCCGGCTGCGGCCGCACCACCTCCACCGTTTTCCAGGAGCTCGCCCAGAAGATCCAGGAGGATATCCGCCGCAACATGCCGGTCTGGCGGGCGAAATATCCCGGTGTCGAGGGGCTGAAGGTCGCGGTCATGGGCTGCATCGTCAACGGCCCTGGCGAGAGCAAGCATGCCGATATCGGCATTTCCCTGCCCGGCACCGGCGAGCTGCCGGCCGCCCCCGTCTATATCGACGGCAAGAAGGCCATGACGCTGCGCGGCACCAACATCGCCGGCGACTTCGAGACGCTGGTGGGCGACTACATCGAGAAGCGCTTCGGCAATGGCCAGGCGGCGGCGGAGTAGGGACGGCTCAGGCCCGCTTCCTTGCTGACTTGAGCCGATGGACCGTTTCTCTTCTCGCGTGAGGTCATCCTCGGGCTTGAGCCGAGGATCCATAGTCGAACACGTAAGTGCTTGAAAAACAATATCCTCAGCTCAAGCGCTGACGTGACGGTCGAGCGATTTCCGCCTTTGATCACAGCCCTTTCCGACGCATTGGTGCATGCCGTCAAAGAGAAGAAACGAAGCCAGGGGTCGGATGCGCCTCATCCCTTGGGATGAATGGCCCTGCAAGAATGGCCACGCGGTTTGATCGACCTTTGCAAGCAAAGGTGTCTGAAGAGCAGGTAAACCACCTGACCGAATAAAATGGCGAGCCCTGCAGTCTTCGGAGCATGGCGCCCTGCTCGGGATCGGCTTCCATAGCCCGCAATCAATTCTTTCGATTGGCCACGAAACGCGCCGCCGCCTTCAGCGTCTCGCCCTTTTCCGCGAAAGGCGAAAGCAGGTCTTCCGCCTCGGCCACCAGCCGGCCGAGCTCCTCGCGCGCCCAGTCGATCCCGCGCAGGCCCACCAGCGTGCCCTTGCCGCGTCCCTCGTCCTTGCCGGTGGCCTTGCCGAGGCTCGCGGCATCGGAGGTGATGTCCAGGAGGTCGTCGGCGATCTGGAAGGCGCGGCCGATCACCTCGCCATAGCGGCGCAGGCTGGCCTGCGTGGCGGCATCGGCGCCGGCGATCAGCGCGCCCGCCTCGCAGGCAAAGCGGATGAGGGCGCCGGTCTTCATCGCCTGCAGCGTCACGATTCCCGCCTCGTCGGGCGGGCTGAGTTCCGCCGCCAGATCCAGCGCCTGGCCGCCGGCCATGCCGCCGATACCGGCCGCGCGCGCCAGCGCCACCACCAGCGCCGCCCGGCTTTCGCCCGACAGCGGCGTCTCAGGTGCTGCGGCAATGTCGAAGGCGAGTGTCAGCAGGCTATCGCCGGCCAGGATCGCGGTGGCCTCGTCAAAGGCGATATGCACGGTCGGCTGCCCCCGGCGCAGATCGTCGTCGTCCATGGCCGGCAGGTCGTCATGCACCAGGGAATAGCAATGGATGCATTCGAGCGCGGCGGCGATGCGCAGCGCCGCCAGATGGTCGCCACCACACAGTCGCGCGCTTTCCAGCACCAGATAGGGCCGCAGCCGCTTGCCGCCGTTCAGAACCCCATGGCGCATGGCGGCGAGAAGCCGCGATGGGCGGGCGATTTCGTCTGCGCCGGGCTCGGGCGAAAGCAGCCCGTCGAGACAGGCTTCCACCGCCTGCGCGGCGCGGGCGAGATCGGCGAGAAAAAGGCGGTCTGGCTCGGTCATGCCGGCTGTTTGGCATGGGTCGAGGCGGCTTTCAAGCCGTGGCTTGGCGGGTGCGAGATCCCGTCCGAACTGTCGGCACGTTTGAACCTGAAAAGGCTGGGGCTGACAGGGCGGGGCATGCCCTCCGTCCGGCAACAGGGCGGGTGAAACCCTCCAAGCGCGCCGGATTGCGCGCGATTTCCGTTGATGGGAAGGGACATCCGTGGATTTGCCTTTGCCGAGGACGGCAGGGCGCGGCATAGTCGGCCGGAGGCGGCGCCGTGGAGACAGCGGGCGGTAAGGACGGTCGGCTTGGAGAATGCGCCGGAACGGCAGGGTGAACGCGAGGAGAGCGGCATGGCGCAAGGCGGCACGCGCGCGCCATCCGGGCTGCGCCGCGCCTTGCGGCGGATCGCTCTCGTCCTCCTGGTCCTGCTGGTCGCCCCCTACGGACTGATCCTCCTCTATGCCCCCGGCTTCGTCCACCCGGTCTCCACGCTGATGCTGCGCGACGTGGTGCTGCGCGGCGGCTATGACCGGCAATGGACCCCGTTCGAGAAGATCTCGCCGCATCTGGTGCGCTCGGTGATGGTTTCGGAGGACGGGCAGTTCTGCGCCCATGACGGGGTGGACTGGGTGCAGATGCGCGGGGTGGTGCAGGATGCTCTGGAGGGCGAGACGACGCGCGGGGCCTCGACCATCCCGATGCAGACAGTGAAGAACCTGTTTCTGTGGAACGGCCGCTTTTTCCTGCGCAAGCTTCTGGAGCTGCCGCTGGCACTCACGGCCGATGTCGTCTGGTCGAAGCGGCGGATCATGGAAATCTATCTCAACATCGCCGAATGGGGGCCGGGCATCTATGGCGCGGAAGCGGCCGCACGGCACCATTTTGGCGTGTCGGCCGCCAATCTCAGCCGGCGACAGGCCGCCCTTCTCGCCGTTTCCCTGCCCAACCCCTTCGACCGCAATCCGGCCAAGCCCGGGCGCGGGCTGAAGCGGCTGGCCACCCTGATCGAGCGGCGCGCCGGCGCTTCGGCCGATTACATCACCTGTCTTTATCCGTAGCATGAGGCCTTTTCATTGGCCGGCGAAACGGGCGGCGGGCTAGGGTCGCAACACCTCATCCCTCCCGGAGCCGCCCCGCATGCGCGATCTCGTTCTCTACATCGGCAACCGCAACTACTCCTCCTGGTCGCTGCGTCCCTGGCTGGCGCTGACGGCCGCCGGCATCCCCTTTCGCGACGAGGTGATCCTCTTCGACTTTCCCGCCGGCAATCCCGGCCTCAAGGCGGTGTCGCCCACCGGGCGCGTGCCGCTGCTGGTCGATGGCGATCTGAAGGTCTGGGAATCGCTCGCCATCATCGAATATGCCCATGAGCTCTTTCCCGATGCCGGGCTCTGGCCGAAGGACCGGGCCGCGCGCGCTGATGCCCGGGCGATCGCCACGGAAATGCTGTCGAGCTTCCATGCGCTGCGCAATGCCTGCCCGATGAACATCCGCCGTCCCGTGAAGGCGATCGACCTGCCCGAGGGCGTGATGGACAATGTCGCGCGGATCGAGACGATCTGGCACGAGCGGCTGGCGCGCTCCGGCGGACCCTTCCTCTATGGCGCCTTCAGCGCGGCCGATGCCATGTATGCCCCCGTCACCAACCGCTTCGAGATCTATGCGCTGACGCAGGATCCGCGCTCGCGCGCCTATATGGCGGCGGTCGAGGCCCATCCCGCCTTCCGCGCCTGGCAGGAGGCCGCGCTGGCCGAGCCCTGGATCGTGCCGGAAGACGAGGCCTGAGGCGAAGTGAAGCCGCAGGGCTTGCGAGGCAAAGGGGCGAAGGCTAGAATCATCGGTGATGTTGCCGGGCACGCATCTGCCTGGCCACCGATCCCCAGCCCGGTCGCCGATCGACGGTCACCGGCATAGGACCTTGCGTCCACCTCCTGCCAAAAAAAACCTGTGGGGACTGGTCAAGCACGGCTATTGCATGTATAAGCCGCCCCACTTTCGAAGATCGACATCTGTTTCGATGGGCCCCGATTGCGAGGCTGCGAACGGTGTTTGCCCAGACACGTGGAGTTTTAGAAATGGCTGTACCGAAGAGAAAAACGAGCCCGTCCAAGCGCGGCATGCGCCGTTCCGCTGACGCGCTGAAGTCTCCGACCTATATCGAAGACAAGAACTCGGGCGAACTGCGCCGTCCGCACCACATCGACCTGAAGACCGGCATGTATCGCGGCCGCCAGGTTCTGACCCCGAAGACGAGCGCTTAATCCGCGACCGCCTGACTGGTTTTAAAGAGCGATTGTTTTTGAGAAAGCCGGTGCGCAAGCGCCGGCTTTTTTATGGCTGGGCGCGGAGCACGATTCCGTTCAGATCATCCGGTCCTCATAAGGGTCCGTCCCAAGAGCGGACCCGGCGCCGCCGCACCAGGTCCGCTCGGGCGCAGCCGGCTGAAAGGGAAGCCTGGCCGCACGAGGGGGCGAATGCGCAGCGCAGGGCGCCCGCCAAGGACCGGGACATCCCGCGCCTGTCCTTCGCGCACTCTCCCTGCTAACAAAAGCCTCCTGCCGCAGTTCCCCGGCCTCTGTGGCGATTTCTGCCTATCGCAACCGGCTTTCGGCCCCGACTCGCCCCCAACCCGCATTGCGGGCCTTGCTGAAGGCGGCGCGGACGCAGCGCCGACCCTATTCTCGCAAGATCGCTTACGGCGACTGGTTGATCGCGTGGGGCGAAGTCTGCGTCTGCTCGGCGCCGTCATTGCGGCCCATATTGCCGGGACCGCGCATCAGGAACATGGCCAGAAGCGCGACCACGACGACGGCGAGAAGGATGATGAGCGGACGGCGGACCATGGCAAGCACTCCAGTGGGAAAACGGGTGATGCAGGGTCCAACAGAGCGCAGCCTGCAAGGTTCCGTCCTGCCATCCACCCATGCTGCAACCCTGACGCAGGGTCTCGGACAGACTCTCTTATCCATATGCGCAATCATGCCGTGACGCTCCGGCGCGACCGCGCTATTGTTCGGACTGACTTTTCTCGATCGTGCAGCGGGGGCTGATGAGGACGAAGGGAAACGACGTGCCTGCCCTATCGTCCGGAGCATCGGGCCCGTTCAGGTCCAAGGGCTGATGCTCCCCTTGTGAGGAAAGATCTTTCATGGCTCACGCTTGCCTCGGCTGCCGCGACGGCGCCGCCTTCGCGCATCCCTTCTCCATGGCCTTCCAGCCGATTGTCGACCGGCGCTCCGGGCGCATCTTCGCCCATGAGGCGCTGGTGCGCGGCGTGGCGGGAGAAGGCGCCGGCTCGGTGCTCTCCCTGGTGCAGGACGAGATGCGCTACGCCTTCGACCAGCAATGCCGGGTCAAGGCCATCGAGCTTGCCTCGACCCTGTTCGACCATGCCGAAAAACCCTTCCTGTCGATCAACTTCATGCCGCGCGCCGTTTACGAGCCGCGCGCCTGCATCCGCCTGACGCTGGATACGGCCAAGCGCACCGGCTTTCCGCTTGATCGCATCATCTTCGAATTCACCGAGGATGAGCAGCTCGACACCGCTCATGTACTCTCCATCCTCAAGACCTATCGCGAGATCGGCTTCAAGACGGCGATCGACGATTTCGGCGCCGGCTATGCCGGGCTCAACCTGCTGAGCCGCTTCCAGCCCGATATCGTCAAGCTCGACATGGAGCTGATCCGCGGCATCGACACGGACAGGGTGCGCCAGATCATGGTCGGCAAGATGGTGGAGATGCTGCATGCGCTCGGCGTCGAGGTGGTGTGCGAAGGCGTGGAGACCACAGCCGAGTTCCACGCGCTGGCGGATCTGAATGTCGATTACATCCAGGGCTACCTCGTCGCCCGGCCGAGCTTCGAGGCCTTGTCTGCGATCAGCCTGCCGCTGGCCGCCTGATACCCAGTCTGATGCCATAGGCAAGATCTTGCTGTTTGAGCGGTCCCGCAGTAGCCGTCGCGCAGCGCCGCTCTACTTGTCCGGTCTGAACCATCTTTCGAGCCTGCTCAAGACCGGAGCATCTCCCCATGACCGCCGAACCGCGTTCGTCTTCGCCCGCCGCCCGCGAAGCCCGCTCGCCCGCGTCCTCCACCGCCAAGTCTCCGCCGCAGTCCGAGAACGCGGCTGACGGAAATAAGAGCGAAGCGAAGAAGCCGTCGATCCTGCGCCGGCATCCGCTATGGATCCTTTTCGGCCTTCTGGCTGTCGCGGCAATTTGCATTGTCGGCTATTTTGTCTGGTTGGTCTATTTCCACCCCTACGAATCGACCGACGATGCCTTTGTCGAGGCCCGCAGCTTCGCCATCGCCACCAAAGCGTCGGGCTATGTCGAGACCATCGACGTGACCGACAACCAGCATGTGGACGCGGGCGCGCGGCTGATGACCATCGACCCGACCGACTACCAGATCGCGCTCGACCAGGCCAAGGGACAGGTGGAATCGGCCCGCGCGGCGATTGAAAGCGCCGAGGCCCAGATCGCCGCGGCAGGGGCCGCCATCGACGAGGAGCGGGCGCAGCAGACTTCGGCGGCGGCCGCCCTGCAATTTGCCCAGGAAGAGGCCAATCGCCAGCAGGATCTGGCCAAGAGCGGGGCGGGCACGGTGCAGACCGCGCAGCAGGCCACCTCCTCTCTGCGCCAGGCCCAGGCCAATGCGGCCCAGACCCAGGCAAGTGTGGTCTCGGCCATGAAGAACAAGGCTGTCGCGGAAGCGCAGCGCGCCAATGCCATCGCCTCGCTGCATCAGGCGGAAGCCGGCGCGGCGGCGGCGGAGCAGAAGCTCAAGGACACGGTCATCATCGCCCAGCAAGCCGGGCGCGTCGTCCAGCTTTCCGGCGCCAAGGGGCAATTCGTCACCGAGGGCCAGAGCCTCGCCATGTTCGTGCCGGACGAAGTCTGGGTGGTGGCGAACTTCAAGGAAACCCAGCTGACCGATATGCGCCCCGGTCAGGCCGTGGCGCTGAGCATCGATGCCTATCCCGATCATCCGCTCACCGGCAAGGTGGAGTCGATCCAGCCGGGCTCCGGCACCGCCTTCTCGCTGCTGCCGGCGGAAAACGCCACGGGCAATTACGTCAAGGTGACCCAGCGCGTGCCGGTCAAGATCACCGTCGATCGCTGGCCCGCCGATGTGCCCGTGGGGCCGGGAATGTCGGTCGTGCCGACCGTCACCGTCCGTCCGAGGTCCTGAGATGGCCGGCGCGGCAGCCTCGCACAGCGGCGCAGCCTCGGGGAGCGCCGCGGCCGGCGCCACCAATCCCTGGCTGATCGCCGTGGTCGTCTCGATCGCCACCTTCATGGAGGTGCTGGACACGACGATCGCCAATGTTGCCCTGCGCTATATCTCCGGCGGCCTGGCGGTGAGCGCGGACGAGGCCTCTTGGGTGGTGACCACCTATCTGGTTTCCAATGCGATCGTGCTGGTGGCCTCCAGCTTCATCGCCAAGCGCTATGGCCGGCGGTCGTTCTATCTGGCCTGCCTTGCCACCTTCACCCTCTCCTCCGTGCTCTGTGGCCTGGCCTGGAACCTCGAATCCCTGCTGATCTTCCGCATGATCCAGGGCTTTGCCGGCGGCGGCATGGTGCCGATCTCCCAGTCGATCCTCGCCGACAGCTTTCCGCCGGCCAAGCGCGGCCAGGCCTTCGCCCTGTTCGGCGTCGCCGTGGTGGTCGCGCCTGTCGTCGGCCCCACGCTCGGCGGCTGGCTGTCCGACAATCTCTCCTGGCACTGGTGCTTTCTCATCAATGGCCCGGTCGGCATTCTGGCCTTCACCCTGGTCTATCTCCTGGTGAAGGAGCCGGAAGGGCTGAAGCAGGAGCGCGCTGAGATGAAGCGCCGCGGCGTGCGCTTCGACATCACAGGCTTCCTGCTGGTCGCCACCTTCCTGGGCGCGCTGGAACTGGTGCTCGACCGGGGCCAGACGGAGGACTGGTTCGGCTCGAACTTCATCATCGTCGCGACGGCAATCTGCGGGCTCGCCTTTCTGCTGGCCATTCCCTGGCTGCTCACAGCCGGCAATCCGGTGATCGACGTCAGGCTTCTGGCCAGCCGGCAGTTCGGTTCCTGCTTCATCGTGATGATGGCCACCGGCGCGATCCTGATCGCCACCACCCAATTCGTCCCGCAGGTGCTGCAGGAGAATTTCGGCTATACCGCAACCTGGGCGGGCCTTGCGCTTTCGCCGGGCGGCCTGGTGACGATGGTGATGATGTTCGTGGCCGGGCGGATCACCGGGATCATCCAGCCGAAATATCTGATCGCCATCGGCTGCGCGATCATCGCCGCCGCCATGTGGGACCTGACGCGGCTGAATGGCGACCTGAATTTCGGCTTCTTCGCCTGGTCGCGCATGATCCTCGGCCTCGGCCTGCCGCTGATCTTCATCCCGATCACCTCGGCCTCCTATGACGGCCTGCGGCCCGACCAGACGGACCAGGCCTCGGCCCTGATCAATGCCGCGCGCAACACCGGCGGCTCGATCGGCGTCTCCATCGCCTCCAACGTGCTGGCCCATCGCGAGCAATGGCATCAGAGCCGGCTGGTGGAGCATGTCATCCCCTCCGACCCCGGCTATCAGCAGGCGCTGCAGGGCTGGAAGGCCTATTTCCTTCAGCACGGCACGGGCGCGGCCGATGCGCAGGCGCAAGCCATGGCCGCCATCGGCCGGCAGGTGGCGGAGCAGGCGAGCTATCTCGCCTATATCGACGTGTTCTACACGCTGTCGATGATCTCGCTCGCGGTGATCCCGCTGGCGCTGATCCTGCGGCGGGTGGATCCGGGCCGGCAGGGCGGCGGCGCGCCGGGGCATTGAGGCCGCGGCATCGGTCCAGAGCGGGGACCGCATTCCCGGCTTGATGCGGCGGCCTCTTGAGAGCAGTCGACTGAAAGTCGGATACGATACACGAAACAAAGGACTTAATTGCTTCAAACGATTTTCCGTGAGGTCGGGAAGATCGCTTCAGCGTGACGGCCCTATGATGCGGAACCTCTCCTTTCGTCATGCTCGGGCTTGTCCCGAGGATCTGCTGACATCAACAAAATCAAAGCGTTGCAGATGCTCGGGACAAGCCCGAGCATGACGTCCGAGAGGTTTCGGCCCGCTGCTCAAGCGAAACGTGCAGAAGTCACATCAAAAAGTCAGAACCTGATACCATTTTGGTCCAATGCTCCAAGAGGCCGCCTCTCACGGCGCCAGAGGGCGAAATGCGGCAACCACCTCGTCATAGACCTTGCGTTTGAAGGCGACGATCAGCTGCGGCACCTCCTCCATCGGGCGCCAGGCCCAGGCATCGAATTCCTGCGCATGGCCGCCGGGCGGCGGGTCGATGGCGATTTCGCTCTCGTCACCCTCGAAGCGGAAGGCGAACCAGCGCTGGGTCTGGCCGCGATATTTGCCGCGCAGGCCGATGCCGATCAGATGCTCCGGCAGGTCGTAATGGATCCAGTGCGGCGCCTCGGCGAGCAGGCTCACCGTTTTCATGCCGGTTTCCTCGTAGAGTTCGCGATAGGCCGCCTCCAGAGGCGCCTCACCCTCGTCGATGCCGCCCTGCGGCATCTGCCAGCGCTCGGCGGAGCCGTCGAACTCCGAATTGCCCTCAGTCAGCCGCCGGCCGGTCCAGACCAGCCCCTCCCGGTTCAGCACCATGATGCCGACACAGGGGCGGTAGGGCAGATCCTCGGCCCGCACTCGCACGGCGTCATCCTTCTTGCTCATCGCGCACCCCTTCGGCCCCTTTGTCTTCACCCGCCGCGCCGGGCAGAGGCGCAGGCAGGCGGAGCCTGTCTAGCGCGCTTTGATGTCAAACACCATGCGATGCGGGAGGAGAGGACGGGGTTAGAGGAAACGGCGCCTCAAGGCGTGGCCGCGCTCTTCAGCGGCTCCTTGGCGGGATCGCGGGTGAGCGCGGAAACGCCAACGAATTCGATGCCGCGTCCCTCGGCCTCCGGCATCCAGTCGGCCAGCGCGTCGATGGTTTCATCGAAGGCCGAGGCCGTGCCGATGGCCGTCCCATTGCGCCGGGCGATGCGTTCGAGCTCGTCCAGCTTCTTCAGGATCGCGGCGCGGTCGAGCGCGCCGTCGATGACGAGATCGCCAAAGGCATGGGGAACGGAAAGAGCCTCCGCCAGCCTGCCCGTCAGGGACTGGGCGGAGGTGCCGTCGTCAAGGAACAGCAGGCCGCGCGCGCCGGCTTCGCGCAGGACCGGCTCCAGCGCGGCGGAGCTGGACAGGAAGCGGCCGCCGAGGAAGTTCATGATCCCGGTATAATTGGTGATGCTGCCCATGGCCTGGTGCAGATTGGCGAGATTGGTCTCGCCGCCGGCGCGCACCTTCAGCGTACGCGGGCCGGGATCGTTGGCCGGGTAATCGAAAGGCTCCATCGGGACCTGCAGCAGGATCTCGTGGCCGGCGCGGCGCGCATCCTGGGTCCAGCGCATCAGGCTGTTGCCGCTGGCAGCCAGAGCGAGCGTCACGGCCGGATCGAGCGTGCGGATGGCGCGGTCGGTGCCGGTTTGGCTGAGCCCCAGCCCGCCCACGACGATGGCGATGCGCGTGCCGCGCGCGCCGGACCAGGGCCGGGCATAGAAGTCCATCGGCCGCGTGCCGTTGTCGGCAATGATGGGCAGGCGGCCATCGGCCGTCTCCTCGTAGAGCGCGGCATTGGGCGTGGCGGCCATGCGCGGGTCCTGCGTGCCGTTCGGCCCGACCTCGATCATGGCGGGGCCGTCCAGCCCCTGCCGGCGCGGGGTATATTTGGTGATGGTGGAGCCATCGGGATTGGTGGTGTGCTCGATGCCGTCTGCGCGCTTGGCCTGCGCCTTGGCAGGTCCGGCAGGTGTGACCGCCTCCGGCGCCTTCGCCTGCTGCAAGGCAGTCGGCGCAGCATCCAGCAGCCCGTCCGGCCGCATCAGCGCCACGGCGGCCGAGCCGCCGATTAGGGCGCAAACGGCCAGCCCGGCCAGAAGCCGGCCGGATGTCAGCGCCCCGCCGCGCCGGCGGGGCGGCGGCCGTCTGTTCTGGCCGAGAGGGGCGTGGAGGTCGGTGGCCAAGGGATCCTCGGGCGGCGGCGAAAAAGGGAAAGCGACGGCCCGGACATGAGACTGCCCGAGCCTGCCCCTTTTGCCATGGATTGGCTTGCGCGAGGGCTGCGCCGGTGCCCGCTTGGCCAGCCCCGCAGCCGTCCGCGCATGAAAAAGCCGCCGCGGGCAGGGCCGGCGGCGGCTGGATGGATCGTACGGGCGACGATCCCGCTTACTTCTTCAGTTCGGCCTTCAGCGGGCTGGCGGGGAAGGCCGGGTCGGTCTTCTGGCCGCGCAGGAGGTCCAGCGCATAGTTGAGCTGGATGTCGTCCTTGGCTTCCGGCGGCACGTAGGCGATCGAGCCCGAGCCTTCCTGGGTCTCGTTCTGACCCTGGATATGGCCGCGCAGGCTGGATTCGCTCGTGGTTTCCACCTTGCCCAGCAGTTCCGGCGGCAGCGGCTGGTCGACCTTGATATCCGGCGTGATGCCGGTGCCCTGGATCGACTTGCCCGAGGGCGTGTAATAGAGCGCAGTGGTCAGACGCAGCGCGCCGGCATCGCCGAGCGGAATGATCGTCTGGACCGAGCCCTTGCCGAAGGAGCGCGTGCCGAGCACGGTGGCGCGCTTGAGATCCTGCAGCGCGCCGGCCACGATTTCAGACGCGGAGGCCGAGCCGCCATTGATCAGCACGATCACCGGCTTGCCATCGGTCAGGTCGCCCGGCGTGGCGTTGAAGCGGCGGGTCTCGTCCGGGTTGCGGCCGCGCGTCGAGACGATCTCGCCGCGATCCAGGAAGGCGTCGGAGACGTTGATCGCCTGGTCGAGCAGGCCGCCCGGATTGAGGCGCAGATCGAGGACATAGCCCTTGAGCTTGTCGGCCGGCACTTCCGCCTTGATCTTCTCGATGCCGTTCTTCAGGTCGTCGAAGGTCTTCTCGGTGAAGGAGATCACGCGCAGATAGCCGACATCGCCTTCCGTGCGGAACTTGACGGCGCGCACGGCGATGACGTCACGTACGATCGACAGTTCGATCGGCTTGTCGGCGCCCTTGCGCAGGATGGTCAGCTTGATCGCCTTGCCGACCGGGCCGCGCATCTTGTCGACGGCTTCCTCGAGCTTCAGGCCGCGCACGTCCTGTCCGTCGATCTTGGAAATGAAGTCGCCGGCCAGCACGCCGGCGCGGGCGGCCGGCGTGTCGTCGATCGGGCTCGTCACCTTGACGAGGTCGTTCTCCATCGTCACTTCGATGCCCAGGCCGCCGAATTCACCCTTGGTCTGGGTGCGCATATCCTCGGCATCGGTCGCATTCATATAGCTGGAATGCGGATCGAGCGAGGTGAGCATGCCGTTGATCGCGGCTTCGATCAGTTTGTCGTCCTGCGGCGGTGTGACGTACTGGGCGCGCACGCGCTCGAAGACGTCGCCGAAGATCGACAATTCGCGATAGGTCGACGCGTTCGCCGCAACTGCGGGAACGGAGGCCGAATAGACGACGCCCATCGCGGACGCGCCCATCAACGCCCCGATCAGAACGAGTGAAGCCCTACGTATCATTGCGTGCCTTTCTGGTGTCTGATTTGGCCCACCAGGGTTGTGAATCAACCGGTTTGCCGTCTTTTCGAAATTCAATGTAAAGGGTTGGCTCTTTGGTTTCCAGCGCCAAAGCGGCCGCACTCGCCACACGGGTGGCACCCATCGTTCCCAGCGGCTCGCCGGCGACGACGAATTGTCCCTGGCGCACGTTCACCGTCTCCATGCCCGAGAGCACAAGATGGAAACCGTCGCCCGGGTTGAGAATGATCATCTGGCCATAGCTGCGGAAGGGGCCGGCATAGACGATCCAGCCATCCGAAGGGGCCGTGACCAGCGCAGCCGCACCCGTCTCCAGCATCATGCCCTGCAGGGAATGGCCCGTTCCGTCATCGTCGCCGAACCGCTTGAGGACGGACCCCGTGGCGGGCAGCGCGAGCTTGCCCCGCAAATCGTTGAACGCATATGCGGGGGCAATGCGGTTTTTGTCGGGCACGCCGGCCTCGGCGCGGGCCCGCGCCGCCTCCCGCTCGGCCTCAGACTGCATCTGCCGCGCCGCCTCTTCCACCCGTGCCGCCTCGGCCGCCTGGCGCACCGAGGTGATCTGGCTTTCGAGCGTGCCGATCAGGCCGGTGAGGTTCTTCGCCTGCGCCGCGAGCTGGGCCGCCCGGCGTCGCTCGGCCTCCAGCGCGCCTGCGGTCTCGCCGTTCAGCTTCTCTTTTTCCTGCAAAAGCAGGGTTGTGCGGTGTTCTTCCTCCAGCCGCGCAGTCATATCGCCCGTCAGCCGGTCGCGTTCATTGCCGATATCGCGCACCAGCCCGTTCAGCGCCGCCAGATCGGCCGCGAGCTTTTCCGTCTCGCCGCGAATGCCCGGCACCACGGCGCCGAGCAGGATGGCGCTGCGCACGGAGCCCAGCGCATCCTCAGGCGTGACGAGCAGCGCCGGCGGCGGATTGCGGCCCATGCGCTGCAGCGCCGCCAGCACCTCGGCCAGGAGACCCCGCCGCGCTTTCAAAGATTCGTGAACCGCGGCCTCGCGGGCGCGCAGATCGATCAGCTTGTCCTCGCCCGCGCGGATCTGCTCGTCCAGCGTGCGGCGCTTGGCGGCGGAATCGACCAGCGCCTGGCGCAGGGCGCCGTTGGACTTCTCGATCTCGGCAATGGTCTTTTCGAGCTCGGTGGCCTTGCCCTCGGAAAGCTGGATCGTTTGTTCGAGGGCTGTCAGCTCGTTGCGGGTGGAATCACGCCGGCGGGCCAGATCGGCGGCCGCATCCGGAGCAGCGCTCGCGGTGTCCGACGCGGGAGAAAGGGCCTGCGTGGACAGGTCCGCATCCGGCGATGAGCTGCCGGCCGCGGGGGATGTGCTTTCAGGAGATGCGGAAGGTTCCTGCGCCCAGGCCCGGCCGCAAGGGCCGATGAGGCAGGCGGAGGACAGCAGAAGGGCGGAGAGAAGGACGCGCGACAGCGCGCGCCGGCCGGTGGCCACGCCGCGTCGGTCCCGACCGATCTTCCGCTGAGCGTCCATGCCGCCCGACACCCGTTCCTTGCCCGCATCAGGGGATCAAAGTCTGTCTGCTACCGCGCCCGTCTTTTCCGGAGCTGTCGTCCTTGCCGGATCGACCCCTTGGACCGACCGATGGCGATCGGGGCCATCAAAGGCCGTTGCGCAGCAACCGGGCGAGAATAGGGCAAGGCGCCACGCGGCGGCTTCCGCCGTTACCCGGCCCGTCGATCATCGGTCATGACAGGTGACGTATGTGCTGCCTCAGGCGCGATGATAGGGATGACCCGAAAGAATGGTGACCGCGCGGTAAAGCTGCTCGGCGATCAGGATGCGCACCAACTGGTGCGGCCAGGTCATCCGCCCGAGGCAGAGAACCGCATCGGCCCGCTCGCGCAAGGGCGGGTCCAGCCCGTCGGCGCCGCCGATGGCGATCATCATCTCGCGCTTGCCGCCATCGCGCCAGCCGGCGATGAGCTGGGCGAACTCTTCGGAGCCCATGGCCTTGCCGCGCTCGTCCAGGAGCACCAGAACGGCATTCTCCGGCAGCGCCTTCTCCAGAAGCGCGCCCTCTTCCTTCATTCGTGCCGGCGCACTGCCCGCCCGGCTCTCGGCCACCTCGGTCATGCGCGCAAATTCCAGGCCGATGGCCGGCCCGGCCTTGGCGAAACGATCGAGATAACGGGCGGCAAGCTCCCGCTCCGGCCCAGCCTTGAGCCGTCCAACGGCGAACAGACCGATACGCAATGAAGCCCCCCTGGAAGCATCGGACCGAAAGTGAGAACCGGCTTTCGGAAAAATCCGATGCAAAAACAAAATTCCAGAGCATCAGACTGCGTATGATTGTCAGTCCGCTGCTCTAACGGACCCGTCAAAGACGGGCGATTCGAAAGCGGGGACAATAAAGCACCGGTCGGAAAAGCGGAAACAGGCTTGTCAGACAATCCGACACGAAAACAAGACCCGAAGCCTTCAGGTCAGGCCCCCTCCGGTCTGGGATGCGCGGTCCCTGCCGGATGGCTTTGACGTACGCCGCGGCACAGGTGCAAGCGCACAAAGACTATTGCGCCCGGAGATCGCCGCACCGGGCATCGCCTTTCGCACACTGGCCGCGGGGCCGGTTCAGTGAACCGTGCCGTCCTCGATATCCGGCTCCGACCACATCCGCTCGATATTGTAGAACTCGCGGATTTCTGGGCGGAAGATATGGATGATCACGTCGCCATTGTCGATCAGCACCCAATCGGACGCTTCGAGACCTTCGACCCGGGCCGTGCCGAGGCCGGCCTCTTTCAGGTCGGTCAGGAGATGATCGGCGATCGCGCCGACATGGCGGTTCGATCGCCCGGAGACCACGATCATGTAGTCTGCGAGCGCCGACTTCCCGGCAATGTCGATCGTGACGATATCTTCGGCCTTGGAGTCTTCGAGGCTGCCAAGAACGACGGTGAGCGCGCGGTCTGCTGCGATTTTGCTGCTATCCGTGCGGGGCGGGAAAATGCGGGTGACACTTCCCTTCGCGTGTACTGTTGTCAGGGTCTTTCCTTTCCGAAGAACAGAACAGGCAGTGCCGGGCTGTTCGGTCGTCTTCCGATTTGCCCGTGCTGTAAATGTAGGCACCGAACCCTTAATCTTTCAAGACAGGCAGTGTGGAAAGTCCTGCCGCGTCACAAGCCTCGCACTAGCTCTTACGGGCGGCCCGGAGCGCGGTGGAACTCAGGGGCGAGCGCGGGCCGTGGATGAAGGTCCAGGCCGGGGCCCGGCGGAAGGCGAGCGTGGCGGCATCCTCCTCGTCGACACGGGCATAGTCGAAGGTGCGGGCCATTTTCGACGAGAGATAGCCAAGCGTCGCACCCGGCCGGTCGATCACCGCGATCGGCACGCTGCCGACGATCTCGCGCCAGCGTTGCCAGCGGTCGAAGCTCACCAGATTGTCGGCCCCCATGATCCAGACGAAGCGCACCGCCGGGTTGCGCGCCCGAATGCGCGCGATCGTCTGCGCGGTGAAGCTCGCGGGAAAGGAGGCCTCGAAGGCGGTGACCTTGATGCGCGGATCGTGAACCAGCGCCTCGCTGAGACCGATGCGTTCCGACAGCGGCGCCAGATCGCTGCGGCTTTTCAGCGGATTGCCCGGGGTGACCATCCACCAGAGCTGCTGCAGCCGCAGGCGGCGCAGGGCGATGTCGGCCACCAGCTGATGGCCGTCATGCGGCGGGTTGAAGGACCCGCCGAACAGGCCGACAACCATGCCCCGCTCGGCATGCGGCATGACCAGATAGCGACGGCCGACGGCGTGCGGTTCCACTTATGGCCGGACCTGACCGGTGCCATGCACCCTGTACTGGAAAGAGGTCAGCTGCTCGACCCCGACGGGGCCGCGCGCATGCATCTTGCCCGTCGCAATGCCGATTTCCCCGCCCATGCCGAATTCGCCGCCATCGGCGAACTGCGTGGAGGCATTGTGCAGCAGGATCGCCGAATCGACCTCTGCGAAGAAACGGGCGACGACAGCCTCATCCTCGGCAATCACCGCCTCGGTATGGGCCGAGGACCAGCGGGCGATATGGGCGATGGCGCCGTCGATGCCGTCCACCAGCGCGACCGAGATCACCGCATCGAGATATTCCGTCGCCCAGTCCTCATCGGTGGCGGGCTCCAGCGCGGCGATGTCGGGCAGCAGGGCCTTGAGCGCGGCATCGCCACGCACCGTGCAGCCGGCCTTCAGCAGAGCCTCGACCAGCGGGCGGGCAAGACGGCCGGCATCGTCCGCATCGATCAGCAGGGTTTCGGCCGCGCCGCAAATGCCGGTGCGGCGCATCTTGGCATTGACGACGACGGCAAGCGCCATGTCGAGATCGGCCGAACGGTCGACATAGACATGGCAGAGGCCTTCCAGATGGGCGAAAACCGGCACGCGGGCCTCCGCCTGCACCCGCGCCACGAGGCTTTTGCCCCCGCGCGGAACGATGACGTCGATGGCCCCGGCAAGGCCCGTCAGCATGGCGCCGACGGCGGCACGGTCGGTGACAGGCACGAGCTGGATGGCATCGGCCGGCAGGCCGGCGGCCTCCAGCCCTTCGACCAGGCAGGCATGGATGGCGCGGGAGGAATGGACGCTGTCCGAGCCGCCACGCAGGATCACGGCATTGCCCGCCTTGAGGCAGAGCGCGCCGGCATCCGCCGTGACGTTCGGCCGGCTTTCATAGATCACGCCGATCACGCCCAGCGGCGTGCGAACGCGCTCGATCTTCAGCCCGTTCGGCCGCTCCCAGGCGGCAATCACCGTGCCCACGGGATCGGGCAGCGCGGCGATGTCGCGCAAGGCCGCGGCGATTCCGGCCAGCCGTCCCTGGTCCAGCAGCAGCCGATCGAGAAAGGAGCCGGCGACGCCGGCAGCCC
Source organism: Xaviernesmea rhizosphaerae (assembly GCF_001938945.1). Taxonomy (GTDB): domain Bacteria; phylum Pseudomonadota; class Alphaproteobacteria; order Rhizobiales; family Rhizobiaceae; genus Xaviernesmea; species Xaviernesmea rhizosphaerae. Next base: position 12,543 of record NZ_MKIO01000024.1, on the reverse strand, counting down.
GGGCGGCCGCGACATCGCGGGCATTGGCCTCGAGGATCTCGCTTTGCCGCGCCAGGATCGCCTCGGCCATGGCAAGGAGTGCCGCATTCTTCTGCGCTGTCGTGGCAACCGCGAGCGGCCGGCGGGCCGCACGCGCCCGCGCGCCGATCTCGGCCATCACAGCCTCGACGGACAGGCGCTCAGCCGTTTCCGCCGCGATCGCAGCGTCTTCCGGCGGCAGCCCTGTCTCGCGCGGGGTCGTCTCGATCCGGTCAAGCATCGGCAGGGCTCCTTTCATGGGCGGAAATGCTGGTGGCATGCGCCATGGTCATGACCATATCGTCGCGGTGGACGACAGCCGAGCGGCCGGCATGGCCGAGGATCTCGGCAATCTCGCCCGAGCGGCGGCCGGCGATCTGGCGCATCTCGTCGGCATCGTAACCGGCCAGGCCCCGGGCCAACTCGCGGCCGGAAAGCCCGTGAATGGCAATCGTATCGCCCCGGCTGAAGCTGCCGGACACCTCGCTGAGGCCCGCCGGCAGCAGGCTCTTGCCGGCCTTAAGCGCCGCTTCCGCCCCGGCATCCACAGTGATGCGGCCGGCCGGCTGCAGCTGCCCGGCGATCCAGGTCTTGCGCGCGGTCACGGGCGCGCGCGAGGGCGCGAAATAGGAAGACCGCGCGCCCTCGCCGAGCACACGCAAGGGATGATCCACCTTGCCCGAGGCGATGATCATGGCGCAGCCGGCGGTGGTGGCGATCTTGCCGGCATCGATCTTGGTGCGCATGCCGCCGCGCGACAGCTCCGAGGCCGCGCCGCCGGCCATGGCCTCGATCTCAGGCGTGATCGCCTCGATCAGCGGCAGGAATTCGGCCTTGGGGTCCAGATGCGGCGGGGCGGTGTAGAGACCATCGATGTCCGACAACAGCACCAGCAGGTCTGCGCCGGCCATGGTGGCCACGCGCGCGGCCAGACGGTCATTGTCGCCATAGCGGATCTCGGAGGTGGCGACCGTGTCGTTCTCGTTGATGATCGGCACCGCGCCGAGCTTCAAAAGCTGGTTCAGCGTGGCCCGGGCATTGAGATAGCGCCGCCGCTCCTCCGTATCGCCCAGCGTCAGCAGGATCTGGCCGGCCACCAGCGCATCGGCCGAAAGGCATTCCGACCAGGCCCGCGCCAGCGCGATCTGGCCGACGGCCGCCGCCGCCTGGCTTTCCTCCAGCTTCAGCGTGCCCGGGGCCAGGTTCAGCACCGATCGGCCGAGCGCGATGGCGCCGGAGGAGACCACCATGACCTCCACCCCCGCTTTGCGCAGCGCCGCGATATCGGCGCAGATCGATCGCAGCCAAGCCGCCTTCAGCCCGGTGGCGCGATCGACGAGAAGTGCCGAACCGATCTTGATGACGATCCGGCGATGCCGGTCGAGCGGTTTGCGGCGCGTGGTCATGCTCAGTCCTCGTCCCTGTAGACTGCGTCGCCGTCGTCTTCATCGCCATCGTCATCGTCGTCAACGATGCCATCCTGCGCCTTGGCGGCGATGATGATGTCGCGCAGCGCGCGCAGCGTCTCAGTCATGCCGGTGCCGACCACGGCGGAAATCAGAAGCGGCGTGGCGCCGCTCGCCTTGGCCAGCGCCTTCTGCTTCTTCTTCAGCGTGTCGGGATCGAGCGTGTCGATCTGCGACAGCGCGACGATCTCCGGCTTGTCGGTCAGATCGCCGCCATAGGCCTCAAGCTCGTATTTCACGGTCTTGTAGGCTTTGGCGACATCCTCCTCCTGGGCGGAGACCAGATGCAGCAGCACGCGGGTGCGCTCAACATGGCCGAGGAAACGGTCGCCCAGCCCCGTGCCCTCATGCGCGCCCTCGATCAGGCCGGGAATGTCGGCCAGAATGAACTCGCGCCCGTCGATGGTGGCAACGCCGAGATTGGGATGGAGCGTGGTGAAAGGATAGTTGGCAATCTTCGGCCGCGCGCGGGTGCAGGTGGCAAGGAAGGTGGATTTGCCGGCATTGGGCAGGCCGACAAGACCGGCATCGGCGATCAGCTTCAGCCGCAGCCACAGCGTCTTTTCCTGGCCTTCAAGGCCCGGATTGGCCCAGGTGGGCGCCTGGTTGGTGGCGGACTTGAAATGGGCGTTGCCAAATCCGCCATTGCCGCCGGCCGCCAGACGGAAGCGCTGGCCCTCTTCCATCATGTCGATGATCAGCGTCTCGCCATCTTCCTCGAAGATCTGGGTGCCGACGGGCACCTTCAGCGTCACGTCGGCGCCGCCGGCGCCCGTGCGGTTGCGGCCCATGCCGTGAATGCCGGTGCCGGCCTTGAAATGCTGCTGGAAGCGGAAGTCGATCAGCGTGTTCAGCCCGTTGACCGCCTCGACCCAGACATCGCCGCCGCGCCCGCCATCGCCGCCGTCGGGGCCGCCGAACTCGACGAATTTTTCACGCCGAAAGGAGACGGCGCCGGCGCCGCCATCGCCCGAGCGGATATAGACCTTGGCTTCATCGAGAAATTTCATGCCCGTCACCCGGCAGATCCGCCGGCCTTTCAAAATGCCGTCTTTCGATATCGTCGCTCAGCCGGCAGGTCAAAGACAATCGGCGCCTTCCGGCCCGGTCGATCCCGCGCGCCGCCCCGACTTGAGGCCGCGCACGGGCATTTTATCATCATTAAAGCGGCCGCCGGACGGGACGGATGCACCTCCCCATTCAAGCGGCCTGCTCAAAGGACCGGCCCGAAGTCAGACCCGGCGCAGCGCCGCCGCGTCCACACGGGCTTCGATCATCAGCACCATGCGGCCCCGCGCCTCGACGAAAGCCTCGCGGCAGCCGGTGACGGTGAAGCCGAGCCCGGCCTGAAGCCGGAGTGCCGCGGCATCGTCGGCCGGCGTCAGCGTCAGGATCTCCGCCTCCGGCATGCGCTGGAAGAAGCGATCCAGCGCGGCCGAGACTGCCTGACGCGCAAGGCCCCGCCGCCAGTAGAACCGGCTGAGCCAGTAATCGAGGGTCCAGTGGCCAGCCTTGGGCAGGATGTTCACGGCACCGATCGTCACGTCGTCGGCCATGGTCACGGCCAGCCGCCAGCCGGGCAGCAGGCCCGATGTGGCCAGCATCAGCCAGTCCAGCGCATCCTGGCGCAGATAGGGCGCCGGCACGCCCAGAAGCATGCGCGCGGCCGCCTGGTCGGACAGCGAGTTGGCCACGGCGTCGGCGTCGGCCAACCGGAACGGCCTGAGATGAACCGGACCTGCGGCAACAACCGGCGCCGGGCCGGGATCGCGCACGACGGGGAGGCTCAGAACGGGGGCGGCGCTCATCGTCCGGTCCCCCAGCTCTTCAGCGACATCCAGATCTTGCGGTCCAGCCGGTACCACTCGACCGGCACCATGGTGCCGAGCGCCAGGCTGTGGGCCATGCCCGAGCCCTGGAACTGGAAGCCGCACTTCTGGATCACCCGGCGCGAGCCGATGTTCATGACCCGGCAGCGCGCATCGATCCGCTCGATGTCGCGGGTGCGGAAGGCCATGTCGATCAGGGTCTGGGCGGCCTCTGTCCCGTAACCCCGGTTCCAATAGGGCTCGCCCAGCCAATAGCCGAGCTCGACCGTTTCGGGGTCTCGATGCGGTTCGATGCCGCAGCAACCGAGGAAGGCACCATTTTCCGCTTTGGTAATGGCATAGACGCACTTGCCCATCGTGCCCGCCTGCGAACGTCGCACGAAATCGGCGGCGTCGGCCACGGTGTAGGGATGCGGCATGCGCGATACCATCGTGGCAACGGAAGAATTATTGGCAAGATGGGCAAGGGCGTCGATGTCGTCTTCATGGGGCGCGCGCAGAACCAGCCGCGCGGACAAGAGGACGGGGCAATCGCTCCCGGTTCTTAAAGGCCTGGGCCTTTCCTCGGGCGACCGCAACCGGTCGTCCATCAACAATTCGCTCTGCATCGTGTTTCTCCATCGAGGCAAGAAAAAAGGGAAGGTGGGTCTTGCCCCATCTCCCCTTCTGGATGCCTGGACTCTGAAACCGAGAGAGCGCCAGCCGGGTCGATGAGACGCCGGCTGTTTTAGAGCGCTACCGGCTTATTCCGCTGCTTCGGCTTTCGGCATGACAGAAACGTACGTGCGGCCATTGGCCTTCGTACGGAAGTTCACATTGCCTGCCGTCAGGGCGAAGATGGTGTGGTCCTTGCCGAGGCCGACATTGGCGCCCGGATGCCACTTGGTGCCGCGCTGGCGCAGAATGATGTTGCCGGGGATCACAGCTTCGCCGCCGAACTTCTTCACGCCAAGACGCTTGGACTCGGAATCGCGACCGTTGCGCGAGGAGCCGCCTGCTTTTTTATGTGCCATGGATGTTCTCCTTTAAATCCTGATGGGGTCCGCGCGCTTATTCAGCGGCCTTCGAGCCGGCGCCGGCGATGTCCACGATGCGGACGGTCGTCTGGTGCTGGCGATGGCCACGGATACGCTTGGAGTTCTGGCGGCGGCGCTTCTTGAAGGACAGAACCTTCTTGGCGCGGCCCTGCTCGACGACTTCTGCGCTGACGAGCGCGCCCTCGACGAAGGGCGCACCGATCTTGGCATCGGCGCCGACGCCGACCATGAGGATCTCGGTGAATTCGATCTTGTCGCCTGCGACACCTTCGAGCTTCTCGATGGTGATGACGTCGTTGGCGGCCACGCGGTACTGCTTACCGCCGGTCTTGATGACTGCGAACATTGTTCTTTCCTTATGTTCGGACCGGCTCTGCACCGCCGGCCGAGCATGCTCGGACGAAGGACGCGGCCGTCTTTTTTCAGTCGGAGGGATGGCGGGACGACAAGGCGCCCGCCGGCGAACAGGCCAAAAAGCCCGGCCGGACCCGAAATCCTGAGGCAGGACACAGCTCCGACCCGCGCGACTTACGGGACAGTCGCAATTTTGTCAAGGTCTCCGGCGCCGAATATGTCAAGCGACGGGATGCGCAAAGCCGTGGACAACCGCCCCTCCCCTACGGCCCAGTGCCGCCTGCCGCCTGCCGCCTGCCGCCTGCCGCCTGCCGCCTGCCGCCTGCCGCCTGCCGCCTGCCGCCTGCCGCCTGCCGCCTGCCGCCTGCCGCCTGCCGCCTGCCGCCTGCCGCCTGCCGCCTGCCGCCTGCCGCCTGCCGCCTGCCGCCTGCCGCCTGCCGCCTGCCGCCTGCCGCCTGCCGCCTGCCGCCTGCCGCCTGCCGCCTGCCGCCTGCCGCCTGCCGCCTGCCGCCTGCCGCCTGCCGCCTGCCGCCTGCCGCCTGCCGCCTGCCGCCTGCCGCCTGCCGCCTGCCGCCTGCCGCCTGCCGCCTGCCGCCTGCCGCCTGCCGCCTGCCGCCTGCCGCCTGCCGCCTGCCGCCTGCCGCCTGCCGCCTGCCGCCTGCCGCCTGCCGCCTGCCGCCTGCCGCCTGCCGCCTGCCGCCTGCCGCCTGCCGCCTGCCGCCTGCCGCCTGCCGCCTGCCGCCTGCCGCCTGCCGCCTGCCGCCTGCCGCCTGCCGCCTGCCGCCTGCCGCCTGCCGCCTGCCGCCTGCCGCCTGCCGCCTGCCGCCTGCCGCCTGCCGCCTGCCGCCTGCCGCCTGCCGCCTGCCGCCTGCCGCCTGCCGCCTGCCGCCTGCCGCCTGCCGCCTGCCGCCTGCCGCCTGCCGCCTGCCGCCTGCCGCCTGCCGCCTGCCGCCTGCCGCCTGCCGCCTGCCGCCTGCCGCCTGCCGCCTGCCGCCTGCCGCCTGCCGCCTGCCGCCTGCCGCCTGCCGCCTGCCGCCTGCCGCCTGCCGCCTGCCGCCTGCCGCCTGCCGCCTGCCGCCTGCCGCCTGCCGCCGAACACACCATTCACCAGCGCCCCAATCAAGCCCATCCGACAGGCTCACCGCGCCAAATGCGCGCCCCTTGCCCTTGGCACGCCGCGCAAAGCGCCGGCGCGACACCCTGCTTGTGACGCTCTTATGAAAACTTCTTCGGAAATCCCCTTGTCACAACCCGAATCTGCCGTTATGAACCGCCCCGCGCTACAGCGACAACCAGCCCCGCGGAGAGGTGGCAGAGTGGTTGAATGCACCGCACTCGAAATGCGGCATGGGTGCAAGCCCATCGGGGGTTCGAATCCCCCCCTCTCCGCCATGGTTGTATCCACTCTCCGCCAGTTACCTGCAAAGCTTTGGATTTCCTCGCAAAACCCCTGCTCTTCAGCGGCCGTTGAGGAGTGGACATCATGCGGGTATCGCGTCCGGTACACCTTCCGGCACACGTCGGGGTATCGCCCGAGGCGTCGAATCAGACTGAACCTGCCACGCTGAAGCGCGCCAGAGGGCCCGGCGCCTATCTTGCGAAATCAGGGTCCGTTTACATCTTCCAGATTAAGCTGCCGAAGACGAGCGGCGGCACGCGTGCCATCCCGCCCTTGCGGCTCAGCCTCGGCGCCTGCTCCCACAGACGCGCACGGCTTCTGGCCGACCTTCTGGCGGCGAAGGCATGCACGACGAGGACGACGACGACAGCGCGCTACGGGCGATCGAAGCGGTCATCGAGATGAAGGGTGAGCTAAAGACTTATCTTCGGATGATCGACCGCTCGGACGCACCGATCCCCGTCGAGGAGATGCAGAAGGCTGCTGGTATCCGCGACCTCGTCAGCCTCAATCGTGAACTGGAGCATCAGGCCCGGGGCGAGCCCTTCAGCGAACTCATCGTTGGTCATGCGGACATGCTGAAGCAGTCCGCGATCGCGAAACTGTCTGCGTCGTCGGTGCTCTCCGATCCCGCACCGCTGCAGGTTCCGAACGCGACGTCTGCGACAGTGGCACCTCCGGTATCGCGCGCCGATGTCCTTCACCGCGATACGGGCGCTGACGACCAATCCGACGATGAGGATCTGCCGCGCGACGCCCAGGGCAGGCTGATCCCTGCCTTCGAGTTGGATCGGCGAACCGTTCGGCGGCCGAAGTCCGTGCAGCCGAAACTCAGCGACGTGATCCCGACCTACGTCGCCGCACGCCGTCCTTCCGGCGGCGCCAATATCGCCCGAGACCTTGCCACGGCACAGAGCCGCCTCGCGCTGTTCATCGAACTGATCGGAGACCATCGCGTCGACACCTATGTTCCCGCCGACCTGCAGGCCTTCGTCAACCACATGCAGTTTTGGCCGGGAGACAATAATCAACGCGACCCCGATCTGACACCCTGGCAGGTCATCGAAGACAACCGGGACCTTCACCTGAAGCCCTTTGGCCAGGAAGACGCTGGATGAGGGCTATCTCGCCGTCGTCAAGGCCGCGATCCGCTCAGCCATCACCGCAGGCGGCTTCAGCGACCCGTTTGCAGGTGCCAAGATCACGATTCCGAAAACGGCGGCGAGCCCTCGCAAGGCAACCCCGATCGGCTTCACCAAGATGAACGGCCCGTTCCGCGCAGGTATCGAGTCCGGACTGATGGAAGACATCATGTTGCCGCTGCTTGGCCATCTCACCTCCCGACGCCTGGGCCTGCTGATCCATCTGCGCGGCACGGATATTCGCGAGCAGTATCCGGATGTCTGGGTCGGGCAGGTAACGCGCCTGTCGAACGTCAACGGCACATGGACCACGATTCCCGTGAAGACGCAGGACAGCGAACGATATTTCGTCCTCCACGATTTCCTGAAGCAGATCGGATTCATCGACTGGGCTATCAGCCAGGAATCGAACTTCCTGTTCCCCAACATCATGAACCTGAAGGACCCGAGCAAGAGCGGCTCGTCCTATATGCAGAGGCTGTTCGTCAAGGCGGGCATCAAGCCGAAGTCTGGTGGGGAGAGCAACGGGCGGCGCGAGGTCTTCCACTCTCTCCGCAGCGGCAACATCCAGGACATGCGCGAATCGGGATCGATCCGCGCGAACGCCGTGTCCAGGCAGGGCACAGCGCCGGGGTCGATGAGCACGACCTCTACGGTTTCGACGTCGCGACCGAGAAGGAGGCGCGCAAGCTCAAAGCCCTGCCGCTCGATCCAGAGATCGACTACTCGATCTTCGAGGGACTGGATTTCGAGGCGATCGCTCGGCGAAAGCGGAAAGCAGGTCCACCGGAGCGGAAATGATTTCCGCTCTCAGTGTTCGTGGCACAGGTGTTCCAGACTGGCAGCTTCAGCCGTCTTTCCGGACCTGGCGGTCACTCCCTTTTTTGCCCGAAAGCAGACATGGCTGGTTCTGCCCAGGTCGTCGCGCTCAACAGTAGCGGTCGCGAGCCTGTCGATGGCATGGCGACAGAAACTGAGGAGCGCAAACCTGTGTCACCCAACCGACCTCAGGATCCTTGCTTATACATTATGAATCCGATAATCTGGATTTATGGAATCAGAAAGCGCTATAGCGGCACTTGCCGCCCTTGCCCAATCCACCCGCCTGGATACCTTCCGCCTGCTTGTGCGTCATGAGCCGGAGGGTGTTCCTGCCGGCGAACTCGCCCGGCTGATTGGCGTCCCGCAAAATACCATGTCGGCGCATCTCGCGATCCTGTCGCGCGCCGGCTTGATCAAAGGCGAGCGCCATAGCCGCTCGATCATCTACCGCGCCGAGATCGACGCCCTGCGCGACCTTACCCTATACCTGGTCAAAGACTGCTGTGGCGGAAGCGCGGAACTCTGCGCGCCGATCATCTCGGCGCTCGCTCCTTGCTGTACATCTCCAAACCAGGTGGCCTGATGTCGACATTCGAACGTTACCTAAGCCTCTGGGTCGCGCTGTGCATCGTTGTCGGCATCGCGCTTGGGCATCTGATGCCCGGCGTGTTTCAGGCCGTCGGCGAAGCCGAAGTCGCCAAGGTCAACCTGCCTGTGGCGGTGCTGATCTGGCTGATGATCATCCCAATGCTGCTCAAGATCGATTTCGCAGCGCTCGGCCAAGTTGGCCGCCACTGGCGCGGGATTGGCGTGACTCTGTTCATCAACTGGGCGGTGAAGCCGTTCTCCATGGCGCTGCTCGGCTGGCTGTTCATCGGCTGGCTGTTCCGGCCTTACCTGCCGGAAACCCAGATCGACAGCTACATCGCCGGCCTGATCATCCTGGCTGCCGCACCCTGCACGGCCATGGTCTTCGTCTGGTCGAACCTGACGCGTGGCGAGCCGCATTTCACGCTGAGCCAGGTGGCGCTGAATGACGCGATCATGGTCGTCGCCTTCGCGCCGATCGTCGGCCTGCTGCTCGGCCTGTCCGCCATCACGGTACCGTGGGACACGCTGATCCTCTCAGTGGTCCTCTACATCGTGCTCCCGGTGATCGTAGCGCAGGTCCTGCGCTGCATGACCCATGCGGAGCGACTGGCTGCGCGCCTGCAGCCGGTGTCGCTTGTGGCGCTGCTTGCGACCCTCGTACTGCTTTTCGGCTTCCAGGGCGAACAGATCATCGCGCAGCCGGCGGTGATCGCGCTGCTGGCGGTCCCGATCCTGATCCAGGTCTACTTCAACTCTGGGCTCGCCTACCTGCTCAACCGCATAAGCGGGGAGGAGCACTGCGTCGCCGGTCCTTCTGCGCTGATCGGTGCCTCCAACTTCTTCGAACTGGCCGTCGCGGCCGCCATCAGCCTGTTCGGTTTCACCTCCGGCGCGGCTCTGGCCACGGTTGTCGGTGTGCTGGTCGAGGTGCCGGTGATGCTGTCGGTGGTCTGGATCGTCAACCGCAGCAAGGGCTGGTACGAGCGTGGCGCGGCCGTGCGGCCCGGCACTTCTGCCATCCGAAAGGCTTGAATAGCATGGACGTCACCATCTACCACAATCCCGCCTGCGGCACCTCGCGCAACACGCTGGAAATGATCCGCAACGCCGGGATCGAGCCGACGGTCGTCGAGTATCTGAAGACACCGCCCAGCCGCGACGAACTGGTGCGGATGATCACGGATGCCGGGCTCACTGTGCGCGAGGCGATCCGCCAGAACGGGACGCCCTATGCGGAACTTGGTCTCGACGATCCGGCGCTCACGGATGACCAACTGCTCGAGGCCATGCTCAAGGATCCGATCCTCATCAACCGTCCCTTTGTCGTAACCCCTCTCGGCACCCGTCTGTCGCGGCCCTCGGAGGTCGTGCTCGACATCCTGCCGGACACGCACCGGGGGGCGTTCACGAAGGAAGACGGCGAGCAGGTGCTCGATGCGGAGGGCAAGCGCATTGGCTGACCTGCCCGCAGCCTCGCTGGAGCATCTGCGCCAGCCGGACCTGGACGCGCTGCGTCCGGCGTTCTCGAGCCATAAACCCCGCATTCTGATCCTCTACGGCTCGCTGCGTTCGGTTTCGTACAGCCGCCTCTTGGCGCTGGAGGCCGGCCGGCTGCTGGAGCACTTCGGCTGCGAGGTACGGATCTTCGACCCGGCCGGCCTACCGCTCCCTGACGCCGAACCCGTAACCCATCCCAAGGTCCAGGAGCTGCGCGAGCTGACGCAATGGTCGGAAGGGCAGGTGTGGGTCTCGCCGGAACGTCATGGGGCGATGACGGGCATCATGAAGGCCCAGATCGACTGGATTCCGCTCGCGGTCGGGTCGATCCGACCGACGCAGGGCAAGACGCTGGCGGTCATGCAAGTCTCCGGAGGCTCCCAGTCGTTCAATGCCGTGAACCAGCTCCGCGTGCTTGGCCGATGGATGCGCATGGTCACGATCCCCAACCAATCCTCGGTTGCCAAGGCGTTCCAGGAGTTCGACGCAGATGGCCGCATGAAGCCGTCGTCCTATTATGACCGCGTCGTCGACGTCTGCGAGGAACTGGTGAAGTTCACATGGTTGACGCGGGACGCGAGCACCTATCTCACCGATCGCTACAGCGAGCGGAAAGAAGAGGCGGAGAAGCTGGAACAGCGCGTGAGCCTCAAATCCATATGACCGCAAGACTGCCAATTGGCGCGATCGCCGCATTGGGCGTGACGCAGATCGTCGGTTACGGCACGCTCTATTACAGCTTCAGCATCCTGGCACCGGGCATGGGTGCCTCCTTCGGCTGGTCGCGTGAATGGGTATTCGCCGCTCTCTCGGTCGCGCTGCTCGTCGGCGGCTTCACAGCTCCATGGTTCGGTAGCCTGATCGATCGCGTCGGGGCCGGTGTTGTCATGACGTTCGGCTCTGTTGCGGCAGCAGCCGCCCTGGTCGCCTGCGCCTTCGCGCCTGGTGGAAGCACCTACGTTGCCGCCCTGATCGGCATTGAGGTCGCCGCCAACCTCGTCCAATACGGAGCCGCGTTTGCGCTGCTCGTCCAGCTTCAGCCGAACTCGGCCCAGCGCAGCATCACCTACCTAACGTTGATCGCCGGGTTCGCCTCGACGCTTTTCTGGCCACTGACATCAAGGCTGCATGCAGTTCTCTCCTGGCAGGACGTCTATCTGATCTTCGCAGCACTGAACCTTCTGATATGTCTTCCTCTGCATGCGTGGCTGGCAAAGAGAGTGTCACGGAGCCGCAAGCAGTCCGCGTCAGCGTTGCCACAGCCAGTCATCGGCACTCTGCCGCCAGAGCGTCGGCGCGTGGCGTTTGTGGTCATGACGCTTGCATTCGCCCTGCAGTACCTTGCTGGCTCCGCGGTGCTGGTGCACATGGTGCCACTATTGGCCGGGCTGGGACTTGGCGCGAGTGCTGCTGTGGTCGGCTCGCTCTTCGGCCCGTCGCAGGTCGCAAGCCGCCTGATCAACATGGGTCTTGGAAGGCGGCTCGATCCCCTGCATCTCGCTCTGATTTCCGCGGCTCTTATCCCGTTCAGCGCGGTGATCCTGATCCTGACCGCACCGTCCGTTCCAGGCGCGATGCTGTTCGCCGTGATCTTCGGCATGGGCAATGGCCTGTTGAGTATCGTCTCGGGCACACTTCCGCTGTCGCTGTTTGGCAGCGACGGCTACGGCAGGCTTCAGGGGCGCATGATGGCGGCCCGTCTGGTCGCTTCGGCACTGGCGCCCTTTGTCCTCGCCCTTACGATGAGCTCGTTCGGGATCTCGGCGTCGATTGGTGGAATCATCGGCCTTGCAGTCATGGCAGTCATCTCTTTCGCAAGCCTGCTCCGCTTCCAGCGACCGCGCTAATCGTGTGAAAGAGGCCTGCAACGCGCGTTTTCTAAGGTGGCCGCTATCGAAGATCCGTGCGCTGTAACCGGACATCCCGATGTCGGCCCGGTCATTGGAATCGAAGGTGCGCGTTCTCCCTGTGGCCGATGGTGGCCATAGGAGAACTGAAATGGGTATCTCATAATATGATCCTGGCGCACTGGGTCGACCGGCTTGGAACGCAGGCAAGCAAGTTGGCATCAAGAAGCCGTTGAAGCAGCGCCAGATCTGGGCAGTCCGCTTCTTCATGGACCGTGAAGGAAGGATGCGAGATCGGGCGCTTTTCGATCTTGCCATCGACAGCAAGCTCCGCGGCTGCGATCTGGTAAAACTCAGAATCGGGACACTTGTCACCGGCCACGACATTCGCACTTGGGCGATGGTCGTCCAGCAGAAGACCGGACGACCCGTGCAGTTCGAAATTACGACGGAGGTCAGAGCTAGGCTCAGGACCTATTAATTTGGTTTGAGATGTGATTCACGGTTTCGGAAAGGAGACCGTGATGAGTGATGTGTTTTT
>NZ_MKIO01000023.1 GCF_001938945.1 Xaviernesmea rhizosphaerae | reverse complement strand
GACATTGTCGGAGGCGGCGAGCGCATCGCCGACCACGCCGCGCAGGCGGTGGACCATGGTTTCCAGCGCGATGCCGAGCGTATCCTTGTCCGACATCGGCTTGACGTTGACGGTCAGGTCGCCGCCGGAGATGCGGCTGGCCACGCTTGCCGTCTCGCGCAGGTTGCCGGTCATGACATTGATCGTGTCGACCAGATCCTTGATCTCGTCATTGGTCTTGACCTCGACATTCTGATCGAGATCGCCGATGGCCACGGCTTCGGCCGCCTGCTTGATCTTGCGCAGTCCTGAATTGATGCTCATCGCGATCCAGGCGGCGATGGCAACCGACAGCACCAGGAGAACGGCGACGCTGCCGATCAGCAGATTGCGCGAGAGCGCATATTCCTGATCCGTGGCGTCATTGGTCTGGTTGAGATCGAGAATGATCGCCTCGTTGATCGTCTTGACAGCATCGACCATGTCATTGGTCACCTTGCGTGACTCGCCCATGGAGATATCGGCTGCCTGCTTGTCGGCGGCTTCCGTATTGATCTGCGCGAGCTTCACGACCTGATCGTCGAGCTGCTGCCATCTGGCGTAGAGCGCCGAAAAGCTGGCCATCTTTTCCAGGACGGCGGGATTGCGCGTGACCTGTGATATCCTCTGAACCGACGCGTTGATCTCATCCTTGTGGTGATTGATCTGGTCGCGGAAGCTATCGATCAGCTGCGGGTCGCTGCTCAGAACGATATTCTTCTCGAAGCGCACGGCATTGAGCACGGCGGTCGACAGATCGGTGGAATTGCGCAGGTTCGTCGCGGGTCCATCGACGATGCGCGCGATCGCTGTGTTCAACGAGGCCAATTGCGTGATGGAAATTCCGGCCATGCCGATTGCCAGCAGGATAATGAGGCCAAAGGCCAAGGTCAGCTTTAACTTGATGGTGAAACGCACTGAAAAAACCCCCATGGTGCGAATGCGATCAAAAAATTGCTTGGCGAAGATCGCCCGATTGTTGCTGAAGGACCGATGCATTCACCCCTTGCAACCCCGGTAGGCCGGTTGTTTACGCCGGCTCCCCATGGCCGGCGCTGGCGTCAGCGCATGTCTTTATGCGCTGACGCGAGATAGGCGGCAGGCGCTCAGGCGCTGACGCGGAAGTCGTCGTCATCCTCGTCCGGCCCGCCCATATCGAGCGCGAAGCCTTTGACGCGGGCCTGCTGGGCAGCCACTGTCTGGCGGCCGGCGGCAGGAGCTGCTGCGGCGGGCTTGCGCTTTGCAGGGGCTGAGACCGGAGCCGGTGCGGCCTTGGCGCGAGCGGGGGCTGCGGCGGGACGTGCACCCTGCCGGGCGGCTGCCTGGCTCTGCTCGACCTTGAAGAAGGCGATCGAGGCCTGCAGCTCCTCGGCCTGGGCAGCCAGTTCTTCCGACGTCGCCGACATTTCTTCAGACGCCCCGGCATTCTGCTGGGTGACCTTGTCCAGCTGCTGGATCGCCTCGTTGATCTGTGAGGCGCCGATGTCCTGTTCACGGCAGGCGGCCGAGATCTCCGAGACCAGTTCGGCAGTCTTGCGGATGTCGGGCACCAGACGGTTCAGCATCNTTCTGCTGGGTGACCTTGTCCAGCTGCTGGATCGCCTCGTTGATCTGTGAGGCGCCGATGTCCTGTTCACGGCAGGCGGCCGAGATCTCCGAGACCAGTTCGGCAGTCTTGCGGATGTCGGGCACCAGACGGTTCAGCATCTCGCCGGCCTCGGTCGCCACCTGAACGGTGTCACCTGATAGCGCCGAGATTTCGGCGGCGGCGGACTGTGAGCGCTCGGCCAGCTTGCGCACTTCGGACGCCACGACCGCGAAGCCCTTGCCGTGCTCGCCGGCGCGTGCGGCTTCCACCGCTGCATTCAGCGCGAGCAGGTCGGTCTGGCGGGCGATTTCCTGGACGATGGAGATCTTCTCGGCAATGGTGCGCATGGCGCCGACGGCACGATTGACGGCCTGGCCGGAGGCCTCGGCATCCTTGGCGGACTGGCGGGCGATCTTCTCGGTCTGGGCGGCGTTGTCGGCATTCTGCTTGATGTTGGCGGCCATCTCCTCCATCGAGGCCGAGGCTTCTTCAGCCGACGAGGCCTGCTCGGTGGCACCTTGGCTGACCTGTTCGGACGCCGAAGACAGTTCCTGGCTGCCGGAGGAGACATTGTCGGAGGCGGCGAGCGCATCGCCGACCACGCCGCGCAGGCGGTGGACCATGGTTTCCAGCGCGATGCCGAGCGTGTCCTTGTCCGACATCGGCTTGACGTTGACGGTCAGGTCGCCATTGGCGATGGTTTCGGCAACCCGGGCGGTCTCGCGCAGATTGGTCACCATGCTCTTCATGGCGATGCCGAGCGTGTCCTTGTCGGAGAGCGGCGTGACGTCCCTGGTCAGGTCGCCGAGCGCGATCTGACTGGCCGAAGCCGCCGTCTCGCGCAGATTGGTCACCATGCTCTTCATGGCAATGCCGAGGCTGTCGCGCTCTGACAGGGGCTTCACGTCAACCGCCAGATTGCCGAAGGAAATTTCAGTGGCAACCGCAGCAGTGGCACGCAGATTGCCGGTCATGACGTTGATTTTCCCGATCAGATCCTTGATTTCGTCGTTGGTCGTGATCTCGATGGTCTGATCGAGGTCGCCGAGCGCGACGGCGTCGGCGGCAACGGTGATCTTCTTCAGGCCGCGGCTGATGCCGATGGCGATCCAGGAAGCAGCGATCAGCGCGATCAGCGTAGCGCCGCCAGCCAGGGCGAAAAGCAGATTGCGCGTCGTGTCGAAGAGTTCCGCATTGGCATCCCGGGCGCTCTGCATGGCAACCTTCTGGACGCCGATCAGCTTGCCGATCGATTGCCCCATGGCGGTGGCGATGTCGCGCAGCTTGCCATTGGAAAGCTCGATCGCTTCGTCCAGTTTGCCGCTGGCCTGAAGCGAATACAACTCCGCGGCAACCGTCTTGAAGGTGGCGGCGTCGTTCACGACGGCTTCCCAATAGGGCTTGCCTTGCGGGGATGCGATCTCGAAACCGGATTTGGCGACCGTGATCAGCTCGTCGTTCAGCGCGTTGCTCGAGGTCATGTATCGGTTGACCTCATCCGGCGTCCGGCTCAGAAGCGCATTCTTCTGGGCTCTGATGGTTTCGGACATCTTGCCGGACGCCGTCAGCGCATATTCCAGCCGCAACACCGGACCTTCGATGACGTCGGTAGAAGAACGGTTGATCGTTGAGAGGCTGGATACGCCGTAAAGTGTCATTGCGATCAAAAGGCCGATTGTCACGCCGAAAGCCATGATCAGCTTCGATTTAATCGTCAATCGCATGTCATGCCCCTATCAAGAGAAGTCGTGTCGTTTTTCCTCGATAGCCAATATAGGCGAAAATAGTTACAAATTTCTCGATGGAGTTTGCTTATACTGAAATATGAATACCGCCACTGTCTTGCGACAGTGGCGGCGAAGCATGGATAATGTCTACTTAAGATTTAGACAGGCTATGCGCTCTGCCGGAAGTCGTCGTCATCCTCGTCCGGCCCGCCCATATCGAGCGCGAAGCCTTTGACGCGGGCCTGCTGGGCAGCCACCGTCTGGCGGCCGGCGGCAGGGGCAGCAGCGGCG
>NZ_MKIO01000022.1 GCF_001938945.1 Xaviernesmea rhizosphaerae | reverse complement strand
AAAACACATCACTCATCACGGTCTCCTTTCCGAAACCGTGAATCACATCTCAAACCAAATTAATAGGTCCTGAGCCTAGATGTTTGATCCCGGACTTTGATGGTGCCATTTTCTCACACGGCTGGAAGGAAGCACTATGGCCAGGTTCTACATGGAAGCGCCAGAACGACAGAGGCAGTCCGTCGAGCAATACAAAATAGTCAAGAGAGCCTGAGAGCGCTGTCGAAGCGCTATGGGATCAATCAGAAGACGGTGGCGAAATGGAGGAAACGCGGTTCGGTGTCCGATCTTCCAACCGGCCCGAAAGACCCGCACTCCATGGTTCTTTCCCTTGAGGAAGAGGCCGTGGTTGTTGCATTTCGCAGGCACACGCTGCTTCCGCTTGATGATTGCCTCTACGCTCTCCAGCCAACCATTCCCCATCTGACGCGCTCATCATTGCATCGATGTCTGCAACGCCATGACCTTTCCCGCCTTCCGGACGCGGGAGGCGACAAGGAGCCCAAAAAGAAGTTCAAAAACTATCCTATTGGCTACTTCCACAGAGCTGGCTCGGGAAATCTGAACAGCGGGGATAGGTGGAATTTCTGCCTGACTTCGGCTTAGATGCCGGGAACAGGAGAGACCATGACGAGACGACCGCGCCGGAACCATAGCCCGGCTTTCAAGGCGAAGGTGGCACTTGCCGCCATCCGAGGTGAGCAGACGCTGGTGGAGTTGTCCCAGCAGTTCGATGTGCACGCCAACCAGATCAAGCAATGGAAAGACCAGCTCCTTGAGGGGGCGACGGGTGTGTTCGGCGATGAAACGAAGGCGGAGCCGTCGGGTCCGACCATCGATGTCAAAACGCTGCACGCGAAAATCGGCGAACTGACACTGGAGAACGATGCTCCGCTTAGGGCTTACGCGGCCCCACTGGGGCCACGGTCCCTGCTTCGATATCCGGTGCGCTCGGCAAGGCGGGATTGCTGGGCGGAAAGAAATGATCGACCGCGAGCACAAGCTATCCGTCGTGCGCCAGGCGAAGCTTCTCGGCTTCAGCCGTGGCAGCGTCTACCATTCTCCACGTCCGGTGTCTGACGGCGATCTGGCCCTTATGCGCCGGATTGACGCACTGCATCTCGACTACCCCTTTGCCGGAAGTCGGATGTTGCAAGGGCTCTTGAGAGGAGAAGGTCTGGAGACCGGGCGGCTACACGTCGCCACGCTGATGAAGAAGATGGGCATCGAGGCGATCTACCGCCGCCCGAACACCTCGAAACCAGCGCCAGGGCACAAAATTTATCCCTACCTCCTACGAAAGCTGGCAGTCACCCGGCCCAATCAGGTCTGGGCAATGGACCTAACCTACATCCCCATGGCGCGGGGATTTGTCTATCTGTGCGCCGTCGTGGACTGGTTCAGCCGGAAGGTCTTGTCATGGCGGTTGTCGATCACGATGGAAGCAGCCTTCTGCATCGAGGCGGTGGAGGAGGCACTTGCCCGTCATGGCAGGCCGGACATCTTCAACACCGATCAGGGCTCGCAGTTCACCTCCATCGACTTTACCGCTGTGTTGAAGAGGGCGGATATCGCCATCTCGATGGACGGCAAGGGCGCGTGGCGGGACAACGTCTTCGTCGAGCGGCTCTGGCGGTCGATCAAATACGAGGAGGTCTACCTCCACGCCTACAAGACCGTGTCTGAGGCCCGCATCGGCATCGGCCGATATCTGAACTTCTACAACACTCGACGCCCACATTCATCCCTTTGTTGATTTGCACTGAGAGCTGACCCGGGATTGGAGTGAACCCTTCGGGCTGGACCAGCGAGGCGCTTCAAACTAAGCCGCCTGCTGGGCGAGTTGGGTTTCAAATTCTGCTGGCGACATGTAGCCAAGGGCCGAGTGTAGCCGCTTGGCATTGTAGATCTCCTCAATGAACCTGGGCAAGCGTTCGGCCACATCCGCAAAGGTCTCGTAGCCGGCGATGTAGACGTCCTCGACTTTTAGGGTTTTCATGAAGCTCTCTGCCTGAGCACTGTGATAAGGGTTGCCGACGGCGCTCATGGACCCCTGCAGACCGGCAGCATCGAGCGCTCGTCGATAGGTCTCACTCGCGTATTGGGCAGATTCAACCGGTCGACGGTCGCCAATACCGGGCTTGAAGCGTGGGAGCGCGTGATGAAGGTGAACCTCACCGGCGCCTTCCTCGGCATCCAGTCGATCGTGCCCGTGATGGCGGAAACGGCTGGCGGCGCCATCGTCAACATCTCCTCCAACAGCGGCTTTTCCGGCCATTACGACCCGGCCTATACCGCCAGCAAATGGGGCCTGCGTGGCCTGACCCGCAGCGCGGCCATGGAGTTTGCGGGGCGCAACATCCGCGTCAACGCCGTCTGCCCCGGCCTCGTCGTCACCGGGCTGAATGCGTCGAGCCCGCATCTGAAGCCGATGATCGAGATGACGCCGATGAAGCGTTCCGGCACGCCGGAAGAGATCGCCGATCTCGTCGCGTTCCTCGCGTCCGACGCGGCAGCCTTCATCACCGGCGAGGACTTCGTCATCGATGGCCGCTTCACCGCCGGCGCCGCCTATCGACGCGTGGCGACGGAAACGGGAATTTTCTGAAACGTCCACACGCGCATGATGCTCACGACACCTCGAACTGGCCGGCGAGCGCGCTGGTCAGTTGCGAGGCGAAGCGGGCGGCGTGATCACTACCCCCGCCCCCGAAAGGCGGATGCGCTGCCGCCTGAACCCTGGCAGCCCCGGCCGTCCGGCGCTCACTCCATCAGCCGAGCCGCCCTGCCACTCCTTCGCGTGGCGCTGTTATAGTACTCGCTCGCCTGCTGGACGGAGCGATGCCGCGACTGCTCCATCGCTTCCGGCAGGGGAATGCCGCGATTGGCCGCTTCGGTGAGATAGCCGGAGCGAAGGCCGTGGGCGGAGAACTCGCGCGGATCGAGACCGGCCATGGCGGCGCGTTGCTTGACGATGTCGGTGACGGCCTTGGGATCGAGCGGGCGCGGGGACAGATTGCCCCAGCGATCGATGGCCCGGAAGACGCTGCCTTTCTCGATCTTCGCAGCCGTGAGCCAGGCATTCAGTGCATCGACAGGGCGGCCGCTGAGATAGACGACCTCGTCATTGTCGGCCCGGCTGGTCTTGGTGCGACCGAGATGGATGGCGAGCGAGGGCAGGGGAGGGGCGCCATCGACCGGGATCGGCTCCTCGGCCTGCAACTGCTCCAGTCTAAGTCCGGCGATTTCGCTGCGACGTCGACCGCCGGAGGCAAAGGCCACCATGAGGATCGCCCGGTCTCTCCTGTCACGCAGGCTGTCGGAGCGGCAGGCGGCGAGAAGCTTCGAGAGAATGTCCCCGGTGACGGCCTTGGCGCTCTTGCGCTTTCGCGGCCTCGGCGTCGCGCGGACCGCCAGACGAAGGGCGGATTTAAGGGCAAGGGAGGCAAAGACACCCTGAAGCCCGCGCCATTTGGTCAGCGTCGACCAGGTCGCAAGCCGCCGTCGCACCGTATCCGGCGCATGGGGCCCTGGCGACCGAAGGAAGCCCTGCGTCCGCAGGCTCTGCTCGACATTGGCGGGCATGCCATGATCCGGATCGATCTCGCGCTGGTCCGGCTGCCACAGATGATGGGCGACGAATTTCAAAAGCAGAGCCTCGGGCGCCGGCCAGGGGAGGAAGGTGCCGGTCGCCGCGAGCGACCAGGCCTCCAGATAGGCGAGATCAGAGGTCAGCGCCCGCAGCGTGTTCTCGCCCATGCCCTCGTTGACGAGGTGACGCAGTGTTTTGATGTCCTGCTCGGTGAGCAGCGCGGCCAGCGCGTCGCGCCGGTCCATGGGGAGGACGGAGGCGATGCTGTCGAGTTGCAAGGCACGCCGCGACACCAACTCATCTGTCGACAATGATAACGATGGCTCACGCATGGACGCTCCCTATCAGCCAACAGGTTTGCAAAAATTCCGGAAATCCCGTATATTCCGGAATAAAGGAGATCTGCCATGACGTCGACTGTGACAGCTGCTGCAGTTTCTAAGAATTTCGGTGCATACCAGGATGCTGCCGTACGAGAGCCGGTCATCATCACCAAGAACGGCCGACCGCGCACTGTGCTCATGGCCTATGAAGATTACCTTCGCCTCGCCAGGCGGGATCGGCGGGTCGATTTGACGGCTGCGATCAGTGACGACGAGCTTGCCGCGATCGAGGCGTCGACAATGGAGCCTGGCTTGGATCATCTCAATGCCGAACTGCTGATGGACAAGAATGCTGCCGATTGAACCCAAGGTCGGCTGGATCTTTCGTTACTCCTATCTCTGGCATTTGCAACATCTTGACGGACGGGAAGAGGGAGACAAGGACCGACCTGCTCTTGTGCTGGCCATTGTTGCGACGCTTGAGGACGGCGCAGTTGCGGTTCGTGTTCTGCCGATCACGCATTCCCCGACGTCTGATCCTGAGGAAGCCATCGAGATCCCGTCGGCGACCAAACGTCGCCTGGGGCTTGATGACGAGCGCTCGTGGATCGTGTTGACCGAAAGCAATCGGTCATCTGGCCGGGGCCCGATGTCCGGCCCGTCGACAGCGAGAGAGGATATCACGGGCCACTGCCTCCGGCCTTGTTCAACGAGGTGAAGCGGCGTTTTGTCGAACTGGCAAAGAGCCAACGCCACAAGGCGACTGTGCGCAGCGACTAGGCTGCTCTGTATCCTCTCGTCCGTCATCGAAATCCAGGCGTTCCGCAGTCGTCTTCAACGCAAGACTGCATGACACCAATCCTACAGGCCCATCAAATCAATTGCCATCGATAAGGGCTGCATTCCGTAACGGAAGGCGGGAACGCCGTCCGTACGGATTTGCTTACGATGTTGATGCCTGGATGCCTTCAGGCGTAGCGCTTCATCGGCTGCTGCGCCTTTGGTTGCAGCGATGTGGGCCCAGAGATCGCCGTCATCCTCTTTGAGCGAACGGATCGCGGCAGCGGTCTCGTCGACCGTAGCCGTGTTGTGCTGCGTGTCCTGATCGATCTCGGCGATCATTCTGTTGATCGCGCAGATCAGACATTCTCGTCCTTTGCCGATTGTTCGATTTCACAGCAGGAGGGCCTTGGCCTTGACGGGGTGCTAAAATGCGTACGGATTGAGAGGAAAGAGTTCTCTACATTTGGCTGCTGCGTCAAGATCTTCGTTCGCAATTCCCTGTCCAATTCGGTCGAAGCTTCAAAGCGTCCCATGGTTCTCTTCGGTGTGCGGTCTGTCCCAGTCCGTCACCACTATACGGGGCATTTCGCTTCACATCCAGGGGCCGATGCAGTGTATTAAACGCGGTCTTTGATCCGCATCCAACTGTCTCGCATTCGTCCGTCCCGGTCCGGTCGCTTCACCTCATGGACATTGAGGATTCGCATGCGAACGAACTCCACGATCTCGATATCTATAATCCCTTGGCGCCAGGCTCGGCGCGGAAATGATCCTCCCTCTTCCAAAGCCCAAGCAGCAACACCGCCAGTTTGCGGGCGACCGCCGTGCGTTCGCGCTTGGGACCAAGACGCTTGGCCAGCCGCAAGCCCCAGCTTCGCAGAGCGGACGATGCGGTCACCGTCGTGAGAAGGCAGCCCGCCGCCTCATAGAGATAGTGTCGCAACATCTCGTCGCCCTGCCTGGAGATCGAGCCTGTTACATCCCGATCGCCTGACTGATACCTCCTCGGTGTCAGGCCAATGTAGGAACCAATGGATCTGCTTGTCCCAAATCGTTGTGGGTCTTCCACCGTCGCCACGAAGGCCAGAGAGATCAGCGGCCCAACACCTGGCACCGACATCAGATGCCAGCACGGCTTCGATGCTGCCGTAATCTGGCGCACCTTCTTATCGAGGCCGGCCAACTCGACCTCAACCCGCGCAAGCGTATCAAGAAGGGCCGCGATGCAGATATAAAGCGCATCATGCTGATTGCAGGAAGAACGCACTTCCTCGTCAAACCGCTTGCCGCCGGCGCGCGCCGAGATCTTGATGCCAAACGGGCGCAGAAGCCCGCGAACTTGCCCATAGAGCTGGCGCTTCACGTTGACGAGCTGTTCGCGCGCTCCAAGCAAAGCCTTCAGCCGATGGCTTTCCATGGTCTTCACATGCACAGGCGAATACCAGCCGCTCGCCAGCATCTCGGCAAGCGCCTGCGCATCCGCCTTGTCCGTCTTCTCAGGCCGAGCCTTCAGCGCATCCGCAGCGCGGCGCGCATCCATGCAGATGATCGGAAAACCCAGATCCTTGAGCGCGTGGTAGAGCCAAGGCGTCAGCGAACCTGTCTCCAGGCCCACTTTCGCAAGATGACCCTTCCATCTCTTCAACCGCTCCGCGATCATCAAAGGTTGCGTATCCGCACTCCCACGCCACACCACCTGCCGATCTCGGTCCATAACGCAGATGTGTGTGCTCTTGAGGCTGACGTCCAATCCAACGTAATAGTCCATCGCTGCTCTCCTTGGGTCTTCGACAAACCAAGGCGGATGGTCTCACCCGCCGAGGGGAGCAGCAACCTCATGTATAGGATGTATTTCACGTTTGGTCGCTGGCCAATTTCTCGGCGGGAGTTGGACCCGTAGGCCGTTAGACAAACGATTTTTGTCAGCCGATGAGGCGAGTTCGAGGAATTGATCGGTTAAGTGGAAGGCGACGGATAGCTGCCGCCTCCGGTTCATAGCCTGCCGCACTAATTTCACTATGTTCAAACTATTCCATATTGCGGAAAACGTGAAAACGCGCTGGAATAGCATCGGGGCATACCGATATTCGCGGAGGAGAACCATTTCGCCCATCTGGATCAGGCGAAGCCAGCGATATTGGAACGATCTGCGCCAGTAAGAAATATCTGACGGAGTTATTGGGAGGCAGCATATGGATTTTGTACTTGTTCACGGGGCCTGCCACGATGGTGGTCATTTCCAGGCCGTTGCTGAACTGCTTCGTGGTCAGGGGCACCGGGTCTGGTGCCCGACGCTCAAGGGTAATCGTCCCGAGGACGACCGTCGTGCGGCGACGCTTGAAGATGCCATCGCGTCGTTGATCGAATATTTCGAAGAAAACGCACTGACGGATGTCGTTCTGCTGGGCCATAGCTGGGGCGGAATGGTCATTACCGCTGCCGCAGACAGGCTGAAGCCCGGTACGGTGCGCCGGCTGATCTACTTCAGCGCCTTCGTTCCCAACCCGGACGAATCCCTGCTGGACATGTGTCCGCCGCACTATCAGGCCTTGTTCCGGCAGATGGGCGAGGCGGATGGAGCCGTTCTCTTCCCATGGCCGGTGTTTCGCGAAGCCTTCGTGAATGACGGAACGGTGGAGCAGGCGAAGAGCCTTTTCGACAGCCTCAACCCCCATCCGTTCCACACCATGGCCGATCCGGTCCGCTTGAGCCGCGCGCCGGCCGAGATGATGGTCGGGAAGAGCTTCCTGTATTGCACGGAAGACATCGGGCTGCCGCATTCGACCCCCTTCCACCCTCGGCTTTCGGAAAAGCTGGGGCTTTACAGGCTGGTGACGATGCCTGGAAGCCATTCGACCTTCCTGACCAATCCAAAATTGCTGGCCAGCAAAATCATTGAGGCTGGACGCGACTGATCGTTTCCGCCGCCCGGCTGCTGGCCAGCAGCCGGAACAGGCCCAGCCGTTCTTCGCACCATTTGTCAATGGCGGCGATATAGGTTGCGGCGTCGTGTTGCCAGATCTTGTTCATCGCCATGCCGCGAATGAGGTTCAGCGTCAGCGAAAGCTCTTCTTCCGCGATGTCCTGAGGATAGCCTGCCGCCACCAGGGATTCGGTCCAGGTGGTTTTCATGGCGCGATGGAAACCGTCCAGAACGGGCTTCAGGCGATCCATGAGTGCAACGTCGGTGCGCGCGCTGACAACGACTTCCAGGGCAGCGATAAAAGGCCACTCGAAATAGACGGAGAGGCAGTCGGCAGCATATTCGCGCAGCGGGTTGACCGCACTGCGTGCAGACAGCGCGCGTTTGCGCCCGATTTCGGCGGCGCTCGCATAGGCTTGCTCGGTCGCGGCAACGACGAGATCGATCTTGCTTGGAAAGTGATGCACCCTTGCGCCGCTGGAGACCCCAGCCCGTTGATCGACCAGCGCGGTCGTCAGGCGCGGCATTCCTTGTTCGACCAGAATATCGATCGTCGCCTTCAAGATCTTTTCACGCGTCTGGGCGCTGCGTTCTGCCTGGGTCCGGCGCTGCTTCTGCGTCATGCCATCCTCTGAGGTTACCGGCATAGAGAGCTAGAACCGAGGTCCCACCTCGATGTCGCCCGGCCTCCTGGCCAAGCCTTACCCACCTCCAACCTCCACTGTAAAGTGTCATCTGGCCGATGGCAGGATCCGATGCCGCTTCTGGGAGCCCGGCCAGAGACGCTTCAGATCACGCCGTTTGGGTCGATCGGACGGCCTTTGAATCCATATCGCAAATCGACACTGTTTTGCATATTGTAAAACCTATTGCTCATGGTGAAATTTCATGTACCTTGCTTCGTAGGCATTGCGCAGCCGTGGAACGTGGCGCGATGTGGGTCTATCCGTTCGGGACCGTGTGGTCTGGAATGTGATTGGGAAGATGGAGGAGGCCGCGTCGGTTTTACCGAAGCGGCAGCGAAGAGCACATAAACTGCGCGGCGTTCCGGAGCAGCAAATTCAGCGGGCGGGCGCCCCGATGCGCTGGGTTTCCCTGACATGGGGATCGTTTTGACTACGTCCGCGTGCTGGAGGGCGCGGCGTTTGGTTCAAGCTCGCGCCCCGAACGCGCGGACAGGAAGCTGCGCTTCCTGTCCTGATGTGTTTCCGGCACATAGGAATGGGAGGAGAGACGTGAATACCGTATTGCTCATCAACCAGTTGCTCAACGGGGTGCAACTGGGGCTGATTTTGTTCCTGCTTGCCGCGGGACTGTCCCTGGTGTTTGGCATCATGGACTTCATCAATCTCGCCCATGGCGTCTCCTACATGATCGGCGCCTATGTCTGCGCAACGATCGCGATCGCGACAAACTCTTTCATCCTCGGCATGATTGCCGCCATTCCGGCGACCCTTGTCCTTGGCTTTGCCATGGAATGGCTGATTGCCCGGCATTTTTACAAACGGGATCATCTCGACCAGGTACTGGCCACCTTCGGGCTCGTGCTTTGCGCGGATTCGGCCGTCAAGTACATTTGGGGACCTCGCGGCCTGTCGGTTCCGCTGCCAGCCTGGCTGAGTGGTCAGATCGAGGTGCTGGGCGTGACGTTGCCGAGCTACCGGCTGTTCATCGTCGCAGCCGCCGCGGCTGTGGCAATCGGGCTGTGGCTGGTCATCACGCAAACACGAGCCGGCATGATGGTCAGGGCCTCGGCCTCGAATGAGGAGATGGCCCGCGCCCTGGGCATCGAAACGCGCTGGGTCTTTGCTCTCGTCTTTGCCATCGGTGCCACACTTGCGGGAATTGCCGGCATCATGGTGGCGCCGATCAGCGGAGCGTCGATCGGCATGGGGAGCCAGATTGTCATTCTGGCCCTGGTGGTCATCATCATTGGCGGCATCGGCTCGATCGGCGGCGCCTTCATCGCCGCTTTGGGCGTGGGGCTCATCGACACGCTGGGGCGCGCCTATCTGCCGACCATTCTGGCGGCTGTTTTCTCTCCCGCCGTGGCATCGTCGGCCGGACCTTCACTCGCTTCGATCCTGATTTACCTCACCATGACCTTTGTCCTGATTTTCAAGCCGTCCGGCCTCTTCCCGCCGGCGAACAGGTGACATCATGACCGACAACAATGCGATCGTCGCGACGTCCGCGGAACGGTCCGAGCCGGTTCATGATGCCGTGCGTGGTCACGACCGGGATTTTCTCGCTGCCCTGTTGATCCTGTTCCTGCTCGCTCTAGCCCCATTCATCCTGAATCTGGCCGGCCAGGATTTCTGGCTTGACGTTCTCCTGCGCGCCATGATCCTGGGCATCGCTGCGGCGAGCCTCAACCTCCTTATCGGGCTCAGCGGCCTCGTCAGCCTCGGTCACGCCGTGTTTCTGGGTATCGGGGCCTATTCGGTCGGGATCCTGGCAGACATGGACATCACGAACGGCGCAATTCAACTCGCCGTCGCCGTTACCCTGAGCGGTCTATATGCGTTTGTGACAGGCCTCATCGCCCTGCGGACAAGGGGCGTTCATTTCATCATGATCACGCTCGCCTTTGCGCAAATCATCTACTTCATCATGGTCGGCCTGCGTCAGTTTGGTGGCGATGATGGCCTGACGATCAACTTCACCAGCACGTTCGGCGACAGGATCGACCTTGGCCAGAAGCCGGTCCTCTATTATGTCGTGCTCGGCGTCCTGGCGCTGGTCTTGCTCAGCTTTTCAAGGATCATCAAATCCGACTTCGGACTGCTTCTGAAAGCGGCGAAAGGCAGCGAGCGCAGGGTCATGGCTATCGGCTTCGATCCGTTCCGCTATCGCCTCGCCGCCTATGTCGCTGCCGGCGCCGTCTGTGGCCTGGCGGGTTTTCTCGACGCGAATTTCACCAGCTTCGTTACACCTGAATCCATGAGCTGGACGAACTCTGCCGAACTGATCTTCATCATCATTGTTGGCGGTCTTGGAACGGTCAGCGGCCCCATCCTCGGGGCATTGATCT
This sequence comes from Xaviernesmea rhizosphaerae, assembly GCF_001938945.1. GTDB lineage: Bacteria > Pseudomonadota > Alphaproteobacteria > Rhizobiales > Rhizobiaceae > Xaviernesmea > Xaviernesmea rhizosphaerae. Next base: position 126,442 of record NZ_MKIO01000022.1, on the reverse strand, counting down.
TCCTGTTGCTGGAAGAGTTTCTGGGCGGGCTGACGACATACTGGCACTTCTGGTTCGGTCTGTTTTTGATTGCGGTCGTCGTTCTGGCGAAAGGCGGTCTTGCCGGCCTGCTGAACGGAAGGGGCGCCCGCACATGAGCCTCGCACTCGAGATCAGGAATCTCCAGAAGCACTTCGGCGGGCTGCATGCCACCCGCAATCTTTCGATGGAAATTCCCCGCGGGGAGCTTCATGCGATCATCGGACCGAATGGCGCAGGCAAGACGACGCTTCTGACTCAATTGTCGGGTGAGCTCCGGCCGTCCTCCGGTTCCGTATTCGTAAACGGCCGCGATGTGACAAAGGCACCGCCGCACAAACGTGCAGCTCTCGGCGTTGCCCGCTCCTTTCAGATTACGACGCTGGTCAAGGATATGACGGTGGGTGAGAATGTCATTCTCGCCCTGATCGCCAATAGCGGTCACGCCTACCGTTTCTGGAACCGTTACGACCGGAATGCCGGCCTTTGGCGCGCGGCATCCGAGGCGATCACCCGGGCCGGAATGGCGCCGAACCTGCTCCATCGCAGGGTTGCCGATCTCAGCCATGGCGAGCAGAGGCTTCTCGAGCTGGCGATCGCGCTGGCGCGAGACCCCGCGATCCTTCTCCTGGATGAGCCGATGGCCGGCCTGGGTTCAGAGGAAAGCCGGGCGATGACCCGGCTGCTCGGCAGTCTGCGGGGACGCAGGACCATTCTTCTGGTCGAACACGATATGGAGGCCGTGTTCGAACTGGCCGACCGTATCACGGTTCTCGTGCGGGGTGAGGTCGTTGCCGTTGGAACTCCAGGAGAGATCAGGCGGAACGAAGAGGTTCGGGAAGCCTATCTGGGTGAGGAGGCGTGATGCTGACGGTCAGGAATGTCGCGAGCGGCTACGGCCGGAGCCAGATTCTCTTCGACATGAGTTTCGAGGTTGGTGCCGGAGAAGCAATCTGCCTGATGGGCAGAAACGGAATGGGCAAGACGACCACCATCCGCACCCTCATGGGTCTCCTGCCTCCCTGGGAGGGGCGCATCGAGTTTGCGGGCCAGCCTCTCAGTGGCTTGCCGGCGGCAAGGGTGGCTCGGCAGGGGCTGGGGCTTGTGCCGGAGGGGCGGCAGGTTTTTCCCAATCTCACGGTTCATGAAAATCTGCGGGTCGCAGCGGCAAATCGCCAGGACCATGCCGATCCCTGGACACTTGATCGGGTCTATTCGCTCTTTCCAGCGCTCCGCGAACGCAGCAAGTCCTACGCAAATTTGCTGTCGGGCGGGGAGCAGCAGATGCTCGCCATCGGACGGGCGCTGATGACAAACCCGCGGCTGCTGATCCTTGACGAGGCAACGGAAGGCCTTGCCCCGGTGGTTCGGGACCAGATCTGGGCGTGCATAACCGCGCTCCGAGGGTTGGGCCAATCGATCATTGTCATCGACAAACATATCCAGCGGCTGTCGGGCATCGTGGACCGGTTTTACGTGGTGGAGAAGGGCAGGGTGGTCTGGACGGGGGATCCCGAAAGGGTCTTGAGGGAGGAGCAAACGGTCAGGGCATTCCTGACGGTTTGAAACGGTTGCTGCGGGGCAGGCAATTGCCGCCACGGGAAAAATAATAGCAGCGTCAATGAGTTTTTGTTGAAAACATACCGATTGATCGGTATGTTAATTTCGCGGATGGAGATCCGCTTGGGAGGAGGAACCCATGAAATATGTAATTCGTGCGGCACTGGCCCTGATGACGAGTGTGGCGACCAGCGCGCTGGCGGCAGAGCCGATCAAGATCGGCCTCATCACAACACAGACCACCCCCGCTGCCGTGATTGGCCGTGACGTGGAAGACGCCGTGAAGCTGTCCATCGAGCACGCAGGTGGCATTGCCGCCGGGCGACCGATCTCGCTCATCGTTGAGGACGACGCTCTGAAACCGGATGTCGGCCGTCAGAAGACCGAAAAGCTCATTCGGCAGGACAAGGTGGATTTTCTGACCGGTTACATCTGGTCGAATGTCCTGCTTGCATCGCGCAAAAGTGCGCTGGATTCCGGCACTGTGCTGATCAGCACCAATGCTGCACCGTCCGACATGGCCGGCAAGCTGTGCAACGGGAATTTCTATACCATGCGCGGGCAAAACGATGTCATGCCCATGGCATTGGGAGAGGAACTGAACAAGCGCGACGTGAAGGCCGTATATACGATGGCCCCCAACTACGCTGCCGGTCAGGATGTGGTGAAGGGCCTCCTCGCCACCTTCAAGGGAAAGGTCGCCGGACAGGATTTCACCAAGTGGGGAGATGATCCGCAGCTCGATTTCTCGGCCGAGTTCAGCAAGGTCGCCGCAAGCGGGGCAGACGCGCTCTTCGCATTTTATCCGGGACGCGCTGCCGCCTTCATGACGCAGTTCGATCAGTCCGGGCTCAAGGGCAAGGTCAAGCTCTACACCGTCTACACCCTTGACCAGATTGCCCTGCCGACCCTCCAGAAAAGCAACACGGTCGGCGCGCTCGGCTCCGTGCTGACAGACTACTGGTATCCGGACCTCGACAACCCTGAGAACAAGCGTTTCGTGACGGACTTCCGCCAGAAATACGGTCGCGATCCCTCAAACTATGCCGCCGCAGCCTATGATGCGATCCAGTTGATCAAATCCGCCGCTGAAAAGCTCAACGGTGATTTCAGCAACAAGGCTGCTCTCCGGCAGGCGCTCGAAGCAGCCGATTTCAAATCGGTGCGCGGCAGGCTCGTTTTCGGCAAGAACCATATGCCGCTCGACAATTTCTATGCCCTCGAAGTCGTGAACGGAAAAGACGGGAAGTGGGAAATGGGTTCCCCCCGCCTCGTTCTCGAGCGGGGACAAGATCCTTATGCAGCCGATTGCAAGATGGCTGCAGCCAACTGACGCCTCCCAAGCGTGAATGGGTCCGGCCTGCGTAGCTGAGGCGCGTTGAGCCGGACCCCCCGAAACCCTGCGCTTCGGCACATGTGTGCCGGGCCTGCCTGCGTGTGTCCATTTTTCAAGAAAGAAAGGCATCTCATGAAAACCCTGCAGCAACTCATCGATTCCAAGAGCAACCTGGTCGATTACTTTTACAACGATACGATCTCGCAGTATCACAAGTCGCGCACCAGCCTGTTCGCCACGTTGATCGCGCCCGAATACACAAACTGGCGCGAAGAGCAGAAAGCCTGGCGGGAAGCTGCAGTTCTGTTCAACCAGTCCCACCACATGCCGGTTCTCTACGTGAAGGGCCCGGACGCCAGGAAACTGCTCAACTACCTGTCGCCTTGCAGCTTCGAGAACCTGTCGACCGACCGTGCGAAGCAATACATCGCCTGCACGCCGCGCGGTCATCACATCGGCGACTGCATCCTCAACTATTACGGCGAGCAAGAAGGTTTCGAACTGATCAGCGGCATGCCGATCCTCAACTGGGTTCGCTATAATGGCGAAACTGGTGGCTACAATGTCGAATTCAAATTCGACCCGACGACACCCTATACCGCGGACGGCAAGCGGACGAAGTTTCGCTTCCAGCTCGAAGGGCCCAATGCCCGCGCCATTCTCGATGAAGTGTGCGAGGGCGGCTGGCCGGAGATCAAATTCTTCCACACGGCCTATGTCACGATTGCAGGATGCAAGGTCCATGTGCTGCGCCACGGAATGGCGGGCCATGCGGGCGCTGAAATTTCCGGACCTTTCGCCGAAATGGACACGGTTCGGAATGCCATTCTCGAGGCCGGTCAGAAACACGGCCTCCTCCAGGCCGGAACGCGGACCTATTACAGCACGCCACTGGAAGATGGGTGGATTCCGTATCCGCTCCCCGGCATCTATACCGGAGAAGAGCTTCGTCCGTATCGCGAATGGCTGACGGAAGAAAGCTGGGAGGCCAACATGCAGCTCGGCGGAAGCCTCTATTCCGAGAATATCGAAGACTATTACTGGACGCCCTGGGCGCTGGGTTATGAACGTCTGGTCAAGTTCGATCACGACTTCATCGGCCGCGAGGCCCTTGAAGCGCAGCTCAAGCAGCCGCGTCGCGTGAAGCGTTCGCTGAAATGGAACGAGGAAGACGTCATGAAGGTCTTCGGTTCCCAGTTCGGCGATGGCCCGATGTACAAGGCGATCGAAATGCCGACCTCCTACTATGGGTGGCCGCAAGCGGACGAGATCCGCTCCAAGGATGGCAAGCTGATCGGCATGTCGCAATATTGCGGATACAATATCAACGAGCGCGACATGATTTCTCTCTGCGGCATCGATGAAGACCATGCCGAAATCGGAACCGAGGTCATTCTGACCTGGGGCGAAGTCAATGGCGGTTCGCGCAAGCCCCATGTCGAGCGGCATGAGCAGACAACGATCCGCGCGACTGTGTCTTCCATTCCCTACTCGAAGGCAGCCCAGGAAAAGTTCCGAGCCGTCATCTGACCGCACCGGCCGATCTGGACAACAGTCATCCTCCCTCGCTCCCGAGCGGTCCGAGGGAGGATAGCAGGCCGCCATGTCTTGCCGCTTCGCGTTCAGTACAGGAGATTGATCCTTGGCACTTTTCAACCTGTTCAAGTCCCGGAACGAGTCGATCGAGGCGAAACCGGTTGAGCTGCGCGCGCTACTCGCCGGTTATTCGATCGAGGTGATGCCGCGCACCGCCTCCAAGATCGACGACTTCCAGGCTATCCTGCCCGAGGGCACCCGCGTTTACATCGCCCATATCGATGGGACGCCGATTGCGGACATGGTCGCGACCGCATCACGCCTCGCGAAGGACGGATTTGCCGTCATGCCGCATATCCCCGCCCGGCTCATCCCCAACCTTTCCACTCTGGAGACATGGCTCCGGTCCTACAGCGGCGAAGCCGGCGTCACGCAGGCTCTCATCATTGGAGGAGGCCCCGCAAGACCTGCCGGCGACCTCCACAGCTCGCTTCAACTTCTCGAAAGCGGGCTGTTCGACAAATATGGCTTCACCCGGCTTCATGTGGCGGGGCATCCCGAAGGAGCCGGCCATATCGATCGCGATGGCAGCACGAGGATCGTCGATGACATGCTCCGCCTCAAGCAGGCATTTGCGGAACGTTCAGGAGCCGACATGGCGATCACGACGCAATTTGCCTTCGACGCCAAGGCCGTCATCGCCTGGGCCGAACGCATTGCCGCCGCCGGAATCAATTTGCCCATCCATCTCGGTGTTGCCGGCCCGGCCCGGCTGCAAACGCTGATCAAATTCGCCATCGAGTGCGGCATCGGCCCCTCGCTTGGTGTGTTGCAAAAGCGCGCGCTCGATCTTTCCAAGCTGCTTGCGCCCTATGAACCGCTGGACATGCTGACCGAGATCGCGGCCTATAAAGCCTCGCATCCCGACAGCCTGATCCAGCAAATTCACGTTTTCCCGCTCGGTGGAATTCGCCCGAGCGTCGAATGGATGAACAGCCATGGAGGCATCCAGCCGAAAAGGCCTACCGGCTGAATTGTCTGAACCCCTGCCGGCACGGATGTTTTGCACGACCGAACAGAAGAGATCGCCCATGAAAAAATATGTCCTTACCGTCTCTTGCAAGTCAACGCGCGGCATCGTTGCCGCCATATCCGGCTTTCTCGCGGAGCATGGCTGCAACATTGTCGATAGCGCGCAATTCGACGATCTCGAAACGGGGACGTTTTTCATGCGCGTCTCGTTCCTCTCGGAAGAGGGAGCTGATCGCGCCGTCCTGGCACAGGCCTTTGCACCGGCGGCCGAAACGTTTGCCATGCGCTGGAACGTATTCGACGAACAGGAGCGGATGAAGGTTCTGCTGATGGTGTCCCGCTTCGGCCATTGCCTCAACGATCTCCTCTACCGCTGGAAGATCGGTGCGCTGCCCATCGACATCGTCGGCGTGGTCTCAAACCATTTCGACTATCAGAAGCTGGTTGTGAACCATGACATCCCGTTCCATCAGATCGCGGTGACGAAGGAAAACAAGCCTCAGGCGGAGGCGCAGCTGCTGGAAATCGTCGAGCGAAGCGGTGCCGAACTCATCGTGCTGGCCCGCTACATGCAGGTCCTCTCCGATCGTCTCTGCGCAAAAATGTCCGGCAGGATCATCAACATCCACCACTCCTTCCTGCCGTCATTCAAGGGCGCAAATCCCTACAAGCAAGCCTATATGCGCGGCGTCAAGCTGATTGGCGCCACCGCACATTATGTCACGGCCGATCTCGACGAAGGTCCGATCATCGAGCAGGATACTGTCCGCGTCACGCATGCCCAATCGCCCGACGACTACATTTCGCTAGGCCGCGACGTGGAGAGCCAGGTGCTCGCGCGCGCCATCCATGCCCATATCCATCACAGGACCTTCATCAACGGGAACAAGACCGTGGTTTTCCCGCCGGGGCCAGGCGCTTTTGCCTCGGAACGGATGGGTTAAGGCCAATGACGCGCATGATTGATGGAAAGGCCGTGGCTGCGGAGGTCACGGCGCGTGTTGCGGAAGACGTCCGTATTCTGACGGCAGCGGGACAACGTCCGCCGGGTCTTGCCGTCGTCATCGTCGGCGACGATCCGGCAAGCCACGCCTATGTCAGCGCCAAGGGGCGGATGGCAAAGCAATGCGGCTTCCATTCCGTGCAGCACACGCTCCCTGCCGGCACCACCGAAGACGATCTCCTTCAGCTTATCGAAATCCTCAACGCGGATCCGGAGATCGATGGCATCCTCGTGCAATTGCCACTTCCAAAGCCGCTCGATAGCGACCGCGTTATCCAGGCCATTAGCCCGGACAAGGATGTCGACGGTCTGCATGTCGTCAATGCGGGCAAGCTTGCCACGGGCGACCTGACGACCGGCCTACTGCCTTGCACGCCTGCAGGGGCGATGGAACTGGTCAGCGGCATCCATGGCAGAGACCTTTCCGGCCTGCATGCCGTCGTGATCGGCCGCTCCAATCTTTTCGGCAAGCCCATGGGCCAGCTCCTGCTGGCGGCAAATGCCACGGTCACGATGGCGCATTCGCGCTCGAAGGATCTGCCATCGATTTGCACACTGGCGGACATTCTTGTCGTAGCAGTAGGGCGCGCTCAGATGGTGAAGGCTGACTGGGTGAAGCCGGGAGCAACGGTCATCGATGTCGGCATCAACCGCGTCGATACACCCGAACGCGGTTCGGGCCAGTCCAGGCTTGTCGGCGATGTTGACTATGCAGGCGCTGTTGATGTAGCCGGCGCCATCACGCCCGTTCCCGGCGGAGTAGGCCCCATGACCATCGCAATGCTCATGGCGAACTCGCTGAAGGCGCGGTCACTCAGGCAGACACTGCATTTCAACTGAATTGTTGGGACAATCGCCTTCAAGAGGAGATGGTTTCAGGCTGCTGCACTTTCACCCGCTCCGGAGCCGGAGGGCCGGGAGGTACAATCCTCCCACCCGAGCCGCCGAGCAAACTCATCTGAGCTCGATGGGGAGATCCGCCTCCCGTCCGCCTGCCTTGAGGTCGAGAGCATGTTGCCAGAGTGATTTTGCTCTCAACAGCGGCGTTTGACGGAGGTTGACCGATTTGCCTTTGATATCTGTCACGGACTGATCCCAGACGGCATCGGTCATGTCGCGCCATTCCACGTTCAGGTGGATGGCAGAATGTTCGAACAGATAGCGCAATGCACGCGACGGCTGGGTGATGCCGAACTCGAGATCATCGGGAGAAACAGCGGCCTCCTTGGGGAAAGGCGCGGTTTGCCCGCTTCTGGCCCAGGCCACGATTTCGCTGAAGAGCCGCGCCTGATATCCGATCTGGGCAATGAGGCGGCGGCGCGAAAAGCCGATGATCGCACTCGGTTCGTCGAGCGCATCGTCGGGGAGGTCGTTGAGGATACGGGCGAAATAGGCCGTGCCCCGGCGCGCCCAGTCGAGTTCGCGGGCCGGCGCGCCCGGCGCATCGTAGCGTGCGCCGAGCCCTTGCCGTTCCTTCAACGCAGCCCGCGCGTCGTCGAGCGCCGTGCTCATCGCTCCGGCTCCGTCACATGGGTCCGCATGAAGTTCAGACGCTCCATGATCGGCGCGTCGGAGAAACGGAAGAGATCGAGCTGCGATTCCGCCTGCAGCGACCACGGGATCCAGGAGGGGATCACGAACATGTCGCCGACATTGAGCGTGTGGGTCACGCCGTCGAGAACGACCGCGCCCTTGCCGTCGAAGACCTGGAAGATCGTCGAACCCACCTCGCGCCGGACCGGCGTCTCCGTCCCCTCGCGCAGGCGGTGAAACTCGCAACGGATGGTCGGCATGACATCGCCGCCGGTCGTCGGGTTGACGTAGCGGATCGCGGCATGCCCCTGTTCGACCGTCGCCGGCTGGCCTTCCTCTTCCAGAAGCAATTGCTCGGTCAGCGCCCGGTCGGTGAATTCCCAGCGATAGGCGCCGATCGGCGAATTGACCGTGTCGCGCAGACCAGAAAGCGGGCGCAGGCCCGGATGGCACCAAAGCCGCTCGCCGCGCGAGAATTTAGGAGTCGAATAATCCGTGACACGGTCGGAGCCGAATTCGAAGAAGCCGACATCCATCTGCTGGCAGAAGGGAATGTCGAGCCCGTCGATCCAGGCCATGGGATGGTCGGTGTCGTTGTGGTGGCCATGGAAGTGCCAGCCGGGGGTGAGCAGCAGATCGCCGCGGCTCATGCGCACTGGATCGCCATTGACGACAGTCCAGACGCCTTCGCCTTCGATGACGAAGCGGAAGGCGTTCTGCGCATGGCGGTGTTCGGGCGCCGTTTCGCGCGGCCCGAGATACTGGATCGCGGCCCAGAGCGTCGGGCTGATATAGGCGTTTCCGCCCAGGCCCGGATTGGCAAGACCAAGGGCACGGCGCTCCCCGCCGCGCCCGACCGGAACGAGTTCCCCCGCCTTTTGCGCCAGCGGCAGAAGATCGGCCCAGCGCCAGACATGGGGAGCCGCCCGCGGCATCGGATGGCGCGGCATCAGGTTGCCAAGCTGGGTCCAGAGCGGCATCAGCTGCTGCTCCTCGAAAGCCTGATAGAGCGCGCGCAACTCGGGCGTGTCCTCCGGCATCATCGCATTGCCATGGGCTTTATCGGTCTTGTCGAGCATGACGAACTCCTCCTGTGGGACGGCCTTGAGGTCTGTTAGCCCGCATCCGGCTGGCTGGGCGGCGCGGCGTTGTTGAAAGCGGGAATGGCGTCGAGACGTTTGAAGATGCGGTCTATATGAGGCCATTTCTCTGTCGCGATGTCGAAACGGCGGTTGTTCCAGACCTGCGCGTAGAGGCAGATGTCCGCCATTGTGGGCATGTCGCCATGGCAGAAGGTGCCCGTGTGGGGATGGCCCGCAAGTTCAGCCTCCAGCGCGTCGAAGGTCAGCTCCACCCAATGGGTGAACCAGTCCTTCTGAGCTGCCTCGTCGGCGCCGAAACGGCTGCCGAGATAGCCGAGAACCCGCAGATTGTTCAGCGGATGAACCTCACAGGCAATCATCAGGGAGAGCGCGCGAACCCGTGCCCGGCCATCGGCATCGGCTGGCAGGATCGGAGGGACAGAATACTTCTCCTCCAGCCATTCCAGGATGGCGAGCGACTGTGTGAGGTGCGATCCGTCCTCGCGCTCCAGAACCGGGACAAGCCCGGCCGGGTTCATGGCGAGATAGTCGGGCTGCCGCGTGTCGCCCCGGCGCAGCACATAGGGAATGTATTCATAATCGAGCCCCTTCAGATTCAGTGCCGCGCGTACGCGCACCGACGTCGAGGAGCGGAAGAAATTGTGAAGCCTGAACGTCATGTCCGCGGTCCGATCGGTGTTTCGAGGGAGCCGAGACCCTCGATCGTCACGACGCAGACATCGCCCGGAACGAGCGGTCCGACACCGGCCGGTGTGCCGGTCATGATGAGATCGCCGGGCGCCAGCGCAATCGAATGCGACAGGAAGGATATGATCTCCGGTACGGACCAGATCAGTTCGGCCAGATCGGCATCCTGTTTGACCGCGCCGTTGACGGTAAGCCGGATCGATCCCTTGGTCGGATGGCCGGAATCGGCGACCGCATGGATCGGGCCGATCACTGCGGAGCGGTCGAAGGCCTTGCCGAAGTCCCAAGGCCGGCCCTGGTCGCGGGCAGCAAGCTGAAGATCGCGGCGCGTCAGGTCATTGCCGACGGCATAGCCCCAGATATGATTGAGCGCATGGTCCAGCGTAATGTCACGTCCGGCCTTGCCGATGGCAACAACCAGCTCGGCCTCGTAATGAAAGTTCTCCGTCTGTGGCGGATAGGCGACCGTCTCGCCGCTGTCGACAACCGCATCAGCGGGTTTTGAAAAGAAGAAGGGCGGCTCGCGATCCGGGTCCTTGCCCATCTCGCGCGCATGGGCCGCATAATTGCGCCCGACGCAGAAGATGCGCCGCACGGGAAAACGGGAATCCGTGCCGTGAACGGCAACCGTCGGGGTCGGCGGCGCGGGAAGAACGAGGGTCATGGATGCTTTCCTTCCTGAGAGCTGTCGTTGCGCCTCGCGATGAGCGGAACGCGAATTGTCGATAGGCGTATCCGGCAGGATCAGTCCCTGCCGGCTTCGATGATCTTCTGGGCGAGAAGCGCCGGCGCGGTGACGAAGGTGGAGTGGCTGCCGGGCATCGAAACGAGCCGGTAGAGCCCCAGCTTTTCCGACAGGCGCGGATGGAAGGGCAACGATTGCGGCAGCGAGGTATCCTCCGTGCAATGCAGGAAGGACTTGCCGATCTGCATCTCCGCCGGGTTCTTCGACAGGGTGATCCGGTCGTTCATCGTGTTGAAGGGCTGCGGATTCAACGTGTCGAAAAGCGCCTGCGCCTGCTCGGCGCTCGCATCATTGATGAAAGCCTCGCGCAGGATCGGGAAGGGGAACAGAACCTCTCCCGTATCGCCGGCGAGCGCCGGGAAAAGAGCCTGATAATGCGGCGGGCACATATCCATGAGGCTCTCGCCGTTGTTGGGCACGAAGGCGGAGTAATAGATCAGACGCCGCACGCGGCCGGGTGCAAGCCTGTCGGCAGCGCCGGTGATGGGCAGGCCACCCCAGCTGTGGCCCAGCAGGATGGCATCATCGATGTTGTTCTCGTCGAAATAATCGACGAGCGAGTTGATGGCGTCTTCCAGCGTTGTCGTCTTCCGGCTGTCGCCGGGGCGGTTGCCCTTCAGCGTGGGCAGGAACACAATGTGCCCGGCGGCGCGCAGATGCGCCGCGCAGTCTTCGAAATGATGCCCTTCATGGCACGCGCCATGAACCAACACGTAAGTTGCCATAAAACTCTCCTCCCGTTTATGGCGTTGAAATTCAGGCGACGATCTGTTCCAGCTCACTGACAGGAGCTGCCGCCACTGCCTGCCGGTCGATCTTGCCGGTCCCGGTCTTCGGCAGTTCGGTCACGAACTCGACGATGCGCGGATATTTGTAAGGCTGGAGCCGCGACTTGACATAGGCGCGCAGCGCGTCGCTCTGTGCCGGGCTCGCCTCCTTGCCCTCACGCAACCGGATTACGGCGCGCAGCGTCATGCGCCGGTCCTCCATCTGGTGGCCGAGCACCGCGCATTCGTGAACGTCCGGATGCTCGTTGAGGCATCGCTCGACCTCGAGCGGCCAGACCCATTGGCCGGAGACCTTGATCAGTTCGTCGGCGCGGCCCTGGAAAAAGTAGTAGCCGTCCTTCTCGATGAAACGGTCGCCTGTATAGATCCAGTCGCCGCGCATGGTTTCGCGGGTCTTGTCCGGCCGGTTCCAGTATGTCGGCGCAGACGAATGCCCGCGCACGAACATGACACCTTCCTCGCCTGCGTCCGGCACCTTGCCGTCCGGTGTCTCCAGGCGGATCTCATAGCCGGGAACACGCGCGCCGGCGGAGCCGATGCGATGGTCGGTGAGGCTGTTGGAGAGATAGATATGCAGAAGCTCGGTCGAGCCCAGCCCCTCTGTCGGTCCATGCCCGGTCAGCGCTTTCCAGGCCTCGTAAATATCCTGGGAAAGAACCTCAGCCGCCGACATCGACTGGCGCAACGAACTGAGGTCGCGCCGTTTGACGGATTCGGCACGCGCCAGCGAGGTATAGAGCGTCGGCAGGCCAAACAGCACGGTCGGCCGGAAAGTCTCGATGGTCTCAAGCACCGCGTCCGCGCGCGGCTGGCCCGGCATCAGAACGGTTGTGGCACCGATCGAAAAGGGGAAAGTGAAGGCATTGCCGAAGCCATAGGCAAAGAAGATCTTCGGCACCGAGAAGCAGATATCGTCTTCCGTGAGCTTCAGCACATGGCGGCCGAAGGACGCCTGCGTATAGGCCATGTCGTGATGAAGATGGACGATACCCTTCGGCCGGCCGGTCGAGCCGGAAGAGTACATCCAGAAGGCCATGTCGTCCGGCCCGGTTGATGCGCAGGCCAGCGTTGTCGCGTGGCCGTCCAGGAACTCCGAAGCGGCGCGCTGCTTCTCGCCCTTCGCCGCCCCGTTGGCGACGACGATGGTCTTGAGCGATGTTCCCTTCAGCACGTCGTCGGAGAAGACATCGAGAAAGGTGGCCTCGCACAGGGCTATCCGCGCGCCGGTATCCTGCAGGAAATAGTTCAGCACGTCCGGCGGTGTCTGCGTGTTGAGAAGAACCGGCACGAAGCCCGCCCGCACCGCCCCGAAGAAGGCAGCCGGATAGACCGGCGTGTCATCGATGAAGAATGCGATACGCTCACCGCGTTGAAGACCGGCTGTGGTGAATGCATTGCCCCACCGTGCGGCTTCCGCAATCAGGTCTGCATAGGTCAGCGTTCCGGCCGGTCCCGTGACAGCAATCTTCCGGGGGTTGCGTTCCAGATTGTCCCACAAAATATTGGAGCAGTTGCCATGCGCGGCCTTGTCGAAGCCGATCTCGGCGGCACCCGGGACATGGGGAGCGACAGGATCGGCAATCACCGTGGATTGCCTGCCGCCCTCCGCCTCGTAACGGGCAGCGAATTCCGGCGCCATGCGACGCAGGCGCTCCATGTCGATGCGGCCCGACCGGGTGATGTAGTCGAAGGCGAAGTCGACCGGCGGGAGGTCCATCTTGCTGGCGAAGCTCTCGTACCATGTGGCGGAGGTGTTCGCCGCATCGACGATCTTCTTGGCGATCGGCTGGCGTTCGGCCTGATAGGCGGCAAGCGCCTCGTCCACATCGTCATGGCTCGCCAGCGCTCGAACGAGCGCAATCGAATCTTCCATGGCAAGGCGCGTTCCCGAGCCGATGGAAAAGTGCGCAGTATGGACGGCATCACCGAGAAGGACATGGCGGCCCGAAACCCACTTGTCGCACCAAAGACGCGGGAATTGCCGCCACATCGACTTGTTGGTGATGAGCGGAGCACCCTCCAGCGTATCGGCAAAAATGCCTTCGCAGAGCCGGGCGCTCTCTTCTTCGCCCATCCCAGCAAAGCCATAGGCCTTGAAGGTCGCTTCATCGCATTCGACGATGAACGTGCTGCGGTCCGGCTGGAAGCGATAATGGTGGGCGTTGAACGCGCCCTTGTCGGTCTTCACGAAGGTCTGCGTGAGCGTGTCGAAGGGACGCTCCGTGCCGAACCAGGCGAAGTGATTGCTGAAATGGTCGAGATGGACGCCGAAACCTGTTTCGTTGGAGCGTCGCACCAGCGAATTCAGCCCGTCCGCGCCGATGATCAGATCCGCATCCAGATCGTCCAGCGACTCGATATGCTGAGAAAAGCGGATTTCGACGCCGAGAGCCTCGGCGCGCTTGCGCAGGATTTCGATCAGTTCAAGACGGCCGACCGCTGAGAAACCGACGCCATCCAGGACCACCTGACCGGCAGGGAGGTTGAGCGTCATGTTGCGCCACCGCTCCATGGCCGGCGTCACCAGATCATGCGTTTCCGGATCGTCGGCCTTCAGAAAATCCAGCGCCTGATCGGAGAAGACGACGCCAAATCCGAAGGTCGCGCCCTTGGCATTCTGCTCCGTCACACGCAGCCGGACATGCGGCATCATGCGCCGCAGCAGGATCGCCGTATAGAGCCCGGCCGGACCACCACCCAGTACCTCGACTGAAGCCAGCTTTTTCATGAAACCTCCCGAATTCGTCAAAACTCCCTGCAATTGAGGATATAAAATTTTCTGTTCTGTGCAATAGATTCCTTAATGTGAAAAATCAAAAAGTGATATTCACCTGAAACCATTTGGTTTTCTTTTTCCGGACATCGATGTGGGATAGGCGTTTCAGATGCTTTTCAAATGCATTGGAGGTCCGTGGCTGCTGACTCAGCCTTGCGCCGCGATATCGGGAGGCACCTGTTCAAACGCGACGGCGGTGACTATCGTCGCCTTGTGATTTGCAAGCTTGTAGGCGGGGGATTCGGGTGTGACGGACAATGAAGATCACAATGATCGCCAGTCTGGCGGCATCCAGTCGCTCGATGCGGCCCTGAAGCTGCTGAACGCAATGCGGGCCTATCCGGGGCCGGTCGCGCTGTCGGAACTGGCGCGTGATTGCGGCATGCCGCCGAGCAAGGCGCATCGCTATCTGACGTCTTTTGCCAATGCGGGCCTTGTCGTCCAGGCCGGGCGTTCGGGCAAATACGATCTCGGTCATGGCGCGGTCATGCTGGGGCTTGCAGCCCTCGCGCGGCACGACTTCGTCAACCGCGCATCGGATGTCCTGCCGGAACTCTGCCAGGAAACGGGTCTTACCGTGCTGCTGTCCGTCTGGGGCACGCATGGCGCGACAGTGGTTCGCTGGGAGCGGGCTGCAACGCCCGCTGTCACCTCGATGGGGCTCGGAACGATCCTGCCACTTCTCAACTCGGCGACTGGCCGGGCTTTTCTCGCCTGGGCGCCGCCGGCACCCCTGAAGGATATCCGCAGCGCCGAATTGCGGGAGGCCCGCCGGACATCGGCCACCGCCGGCCAGCGGATCGTCAGCGACAAGGATATCGAGAAGCTGGTCGCGGAGACGCGTGAGCGCGGCTACGCTTCAGTCGAGGGCCGCTACATTCCCGGCCTTGTTGCGATCGCCGCACCGATCCTCGACTGGCAGGGGGAGGCACAAGCCGTCGTCACGCTGATCGGAACCGATCCGGAAGTCATGCAGCCCGAGTCCGGATCCACAAAATCGCTGATCGCCTGTTGCCAGCGGCTGTCATACGCCAAATTGGCGTGAAGGTGGCTGTATGCATCTCCTTTCTCCGTCAGGAGACGCACACGTTTCGACGCTACTTTACGAAGAACCAATTCGCCGCCATGGCAAGATGCTGTAATGCCTCCACGCGATAGAATAACAGAGCCGCCCGCCCGCTTCTGCGGGTGGCGCTGTTGTAATCTTCCGAGGCCTGCTGGACGGACCGATGCCTCGATTGCTCCATGGCCTCAGTGAGCGGAATGCGGCGATTGGCCGCCTCCGTCAGACAGCCAGACCGCAATCCGTGCGCAGAGAACTCCGCCGGGTCGAGACCTGCTTATCGCGCACGCTGCTTGACGATGTCATTCACCGCGGAAGGGTCGAGACATCGCCCCAGCGATCAATCCCCCGAAACACGCTGCCGCTTTCAATCCGCGCCATTTTGTCAGCGTCGATCAGGTGGCCAGCCGCCGGCGCACTGTATCGGGCGCATGAGATCCTGCGGCCTTCAGGAAGGCCTGAAGGCGAAGCTGGTCTTCGACGTCGATTGGCATTCCTTGCTGAGGATCAGCAAGACGTGTTTCCGAGCCCCACAGATGCTGCGCCACAATTTTCAACAGAAGCGCTTCCGGCGCCGGCCATAGAAGAGGACCGCCGATCGCTGAGAGCGATCAGGCGTGCAGATGGGCAAGGTCGGAGGTGCGCGCCCGCAGCGTGTTCTCGCCCATGCCCTGGTTGACGAGATGCCTTAGCGTTTCGATGTCCTGGTCGGTCAGCAGGTCCGCCGAGGCGTCGCGACGCCCCATTGGCAGACCGAGGCGATCGTGTGCAGGGCTGACACACGACGATCCAAAGAACTGTTGGACTCGGCGTTGCTCATGCCGATGACGACGCCGGATGCAGTTTCAGGTCGGTTTGCGAGAAGTCACGCCCCTTGAACAACAGGGGCGCCTTAGCCACCGCTGAGACTGCGTAGGAAAAGCAATCCCCCATGTTGAGGCCCGCGGGATGGCGGCCTTTGCCGTAGTGCTGCAATGCCTGTTCGGCCACGCGATAGTGCTGCCGATCAAACGCGAGGCAGGTCACGTTAGAAGCCTCGGAGAGGCTCGTGATGATATGACTTGGGTTGAGAAACCTCTTGGCCGCCAATACGGTTCTTGTTTCAAAGAGCGTGGGCCACCCGATGACGATATCGTTCTCTGCCATGACGAGCTTGAATTTTTCGGCTTCCGGCTCTTCGAGGAAGATCGCGATTAGAACCGATGTATCGATAGCGATCACTTCGGCAACCCATTCTCATCGTAGAGGTCATCATGCGCCGAGGTCGTGCTGGTCGGAACGGTTCGCCGGCCTTCAGCGGCAAGCTCCCAGACCACATCCAGCGGATGGGCCTTGTTTTGGCTGCGGAGCTCGATGTCGTATCGTTCGAGGGCCTGTTCAACGAGCTTGTTAATCGGTTGGCCGGTGCGGCGTGCGAGCGCATGCGCGAGATCACGGGCCTTGCTGCTGCGGATGGAAAGTTGCGGTTCGGACATGTTCGGCGCCCCAGCGTGGATTTAACGCCATCGAAGATAAGGAATTGCATCAATGATGGCAAGGCAAGCGCACCCTGATGGCTTATCTCCGATAAGGGGTACTTATCGATGGTTATAACTCAATCCTGCAATTATACCATGTGAGGAACCGCAATTTTAATATAGAGTTCGTTTAGCAAATCATTTACCATGATTTCAATGGCTTGCGATCTCGCGAAAATTAGCATGAGCACCCTGATGCGGCCGGCTTTCGATGCCGGCATCGCGCTGACGCGTCTGGACGAGCGGATTGCGCGTTCGCCGGTTGGCGCCGGCTTACTCGAGCGGCAGAATTTCGCCGACGCGTGTGCCTCGCTGTGGATCGACGGGGAGCTCGTTCACCTCGAAGACCTTGTCCTCCATGACGCCACCCGCGACATCCGCACGCCGACCCACGAACTCACCATCGCCCGCGACGTTTTACGAACCCGCCGACGCATTGCTGGTCAATCGCCGGATTGGACGTTATCGGCAGAGGGTATCCGAATTTTGCGACAGACGTCGGACATCAATCCGGTCGGCGCCGGGGCGATGGAGCCGGCCGGCTTCAATCGGCCCGCAGCCGCTGCAAAAAATCCGGAAGGGGAGGGGGACGATGACCTGACCGATCTGTCGGGTGTCGACTATGCCGCCATCGATGCGACGCTGGCCCGATCGTCGGCCGCAATCGAAGACGCAACCCGGCCTGGCGGGGCCAGAGGCCGCGTTGCAGCCGAGAAGGATCCGATGATCTACGATCTCGACTGGGACGAGGATGCCCGGCTCGACGAATGGCGCGGCGTGTTGCGCCAGGCCGAAAACCTGCCGGCGGTACTGCAGGCGATCGTGGCCTTCGATGCCTGGAACGAGCTTGCCGTCCTCCAGCACGCCCCCTGGCTTGGCCGGCTTTTTGCCGCGTCCATCCTGCGGCAGGGTAGCATAACCACCGGAGCCCATCTTGCCGCCATCAATCTTGGCTTGAAAACCATTCCCGTCGATCGACGCCGGCATCGCGACCGCGAAACCCGGCTGCTGGCGATTGCTCAGGGTTTGCTGGCGGCCGCCGAGATCGGCATCAAGGAACATGACCGGCTGGCGTTGGCGCGCACGCTGTTCGAGCGAAAACTCGAAGGACGGCGCACGTCTTCAAGATTGCCGGAACTGGTCGAACTGGTGATGGCAAAGCCGCTGGTGTCGGCCGGGATGGTGGCCAAGACGCTCGACGTCACGCCGCAGGCGGCGCGGCGGATCGTTTCGGAGCTCGGCCTGCGCGAGATGACGGGGAGGGGGAGGTTCCGGGCGTGGGGCGTGGTATAGCGCGGGTGTCGACAGCGTCTATGAAGCTGGCTGTGCGTTTTGGGTCAACGCGCTGATCGAAATTTCCCAGGTTGAACTCAATTTTGGTAAGGCTGCCGATGTAAATATCAGCTGTCTTGGCTGTCGACCGGGAACTTGCTGCCAACAGAAGGGCGCGCTGATGTTTGACCGTGCCGTGGAGCTCAGCGTCCTGCTAGACATCGATCAAGGTCGCCGACCATTCTAGTTCCGTGCAATAGTTTCAGAATATCGGGGAAGTGTCACATGGCCCAGATGAAAGAACTTCAGATCGAAACTCACAATCTTGCACGGGACTGGGAGGTCTTGCTTGAAAACATCCTGAGCCAGAAGGAAATTGGCGATGCGGCACTGCTGAAACCGGATGAAGGGCCGTCCTCGCAGGAGGAATGGCAGTCTTACCGTTTGGTACCGGACCTGAGATTCCAGCCGAAAGGCATGAAATTCAAAGCGGCAGTCGACATCAAAATGTTCCGTTGGCAGAACGAATGGCGCCGTCGGGTGCGCGACGCGACCTCCCACATGCGGGAGATCCTGGCAACGAGCGATTTCGAGCGCGGCATCATCATCCTCACGCTCGAACTGCCTGATCACACGCTTGCACACCTGGTTTCACCTGCGGACTCCGGCATCGAGATCTGGGATATCAGCAAGCTGCGCGAGCTTGTCGAGGGGAACGAAGAACTTTCAAACGAGCTGGAAGAGCTTGTCGCGGAGACGATCCTCGACGATCGTACACCTCTTCCCGTCAGGGTCGCACATGAAGTGCGGCAAGGCAGCCTCCTCGCAACCAGACTACGGCAGAGCGCGCCCGGCTCGGGGGGGTGGAGAGAATTCGAGTTGCTGAGTGAAGAGGCGATCCGGCTGCTCTTTGGCCGCGAGCTCTTGAATCTCACCGCACAGCTGCGCACGGACGACGGATTGAATCGGATGGATCTCGTGGGGAGGATCAAGAGCGAGGGCAGCTCCTTCTGGTCAATGATCGCATCGGACTTCTCAACGCGATACATTGTCTTTGACGCAAAGAACTTCGAGGAACCGATTACTCAGTCCGAGATCCAGATCACGGAAAAGTATCTTTTTGCCAAGGGGCTGAGAACCGTGGCAGTTGTCATAGCCCGCAACGGTGCAGACAGGAACGCGTGGAAACTCGCCGAAACTCAGCTCCGCGAGAACGGAAAGTTCATTATGGTCATAACGCTCGCCGACTTGTGCTCAATGCTCGAAGGCGCTGATGCAGGGGATCCACCCGAAAATCTGCTCTTTCAAAGAATGGATGAAATGCTGATGAGAATGGGCCGATAGACTGCGATCAGTTTTCCGGAACGGGATAGTAACGGATTGGTTGTTATCTATTCGGGAATTGCGTTGCAAATTGCGCTGCAGCTGATAGTCCAAAAGCAGAACGAAACGGCAAATCAACATGACCACGTCTCGCCACATCGTGACCCTTTTGAAAAGCCACATCGCGGGCGATGAGGAGCGATTCCTGTCGACCGCGCTGCAGTTGGCCGCCCATGAAGCGCGGCAAGGGCATGGCAAACTGGCGCAGGAGGTCAAGGATCTCGTGGATACGGCGAAGACGCGAGAGCCGAGCATGCGCCGCCCGGGCGGAGCAGTTGCACTGGTGCAGCCGAAAGGTGAGCTCGCCGGACTGCTAAGCGCTCGTTATCCCGACATACGCCTTGCAGACATGGTGCTGGCGCACCCGCTTCGCCAGCGTCTCGACCGTATCCTCGCTGAACAGCGACAGCAGGCAAACCTGCGCAGCCACGGACTACAGCCACGACGAAAGATCCTGCTCGTTGGTCCGCCGGGCGCCGGCAAGACGATGACGGCGA
The DNA here is from genome assembly GCF_001938945.1 of Xaviernesmea rhizosphaerae. GTDB lineage: Bacteria > Pseudomonadota > Alphaproteobacteria > Rhizobiales > Rhizobiaceae > Xaviernesmea > Xaviernesmea rhizosphaerae. The sequence goes on along the minus strand of NZ_MKIO01000022.1, from coordinate 106,593 downwards.
GTGCTTTGGCAGGGGAACTTCACCTTCCTTTGTTTACGATCCTGCTGGATGGTCTGATTACAAAGTTCATGGGCGAAACCGCGTCGAAACTGCGTCTGGTTTTCGACGCGATGACCGCAACCCGCGGCGTCTATCTTTTCGATGAATTCGATGCGATCGGGGCAAAGAGGGGGGACCGGCAGGACGTGGGAGAAATCCGGCGTGTGCTCAACTCCTTTCTACAGTTTGTCGAGCAGGACGAAAGCCACGCGGTGATCGTCGCTGCGACCAACCATCCCGAACTGTTGGATCGCGCTCTTTTCCGTCGCTTTGACGACGTCATTGAATATTCGCTTCCGGATGTATCGCTAATCGAAGCGATCCTGCGTAACAGACTAGATCGCTTTGCAACGTCCGACATGTCATGGTCCGACGTTGCTGCCGCCGCACAGGGACTCTCGCCGGCGGAGATTTCCCGCGTGGCTGATGACGCCGCCAAATCCGTCATTCTGGACAATTCGGGCACCGTAACCGCCGATAGCATACTTGACGCGATTGCCGAACGCCGCACCGCCGCCGAAACCATGGATGCGAGCAACAGGCCCTGATGGCGACCGGACCACGCAATCGACCGCACTTTCTCCTCAAAGATAACGGCACGGTAGAGCCGTATCGTCGCCCGAACCGGAAAATTGACCCCCCGGCATTGCCTTTGCGCAACAGACAGGCCCACGCTCAAGCACTGGCGCAAGCCGTCGGGACAGCCGTCGCCGCGGCAGAGCACCAGCTTGCCGCGCCCGGGGTGACAGCTTTTGAAACACGAGGATTCTATCTCGAATTCGATCTTCCTGCTTCAGAACGGGCTGGGATCGACCAGCTCGCGAACAGGCAACAGAAGATGGAGGTGGTCGCCGTTCGCGAGGCGGACGGCGATGGCGGTGGTCTCAAGGCTGCGGTATTCGTCCCGGAACGCGCGAAAAACTACTTCCTGAACAAGATTGAACAGTATCGAACAACGGACACAGACAAGGGGCGGCCGCGAAACGAGCCCCTGATATCCCGAATCGACACGGCTCAGCTTGCTTCGGCACGCTCCCTCTTCACTGATGAGGATGAGCTGTTTCCGCAGCATGCCGATGTGGCAGTGTGGTGGGAGGTCTGGCTGCGCGAAGGCCGGCGCGAGCGGTTCGAAGCCATGGCTGCCGCCCTGGAAATACAGATGCGCCAGCATGCCATCCGGTTTCCGGAGCGTGAAGTTGTTCTGGCGCTTGCAAGCACAGTAACCATGGATCGTGTGGTAGCGAGCAGCGATACCATCGCCGAGTTGCGTCGAGCAAAGGATACTCCGGCGGTTTTCACAGGTCTTGGAGGCGCCGAGCAAAAAGCCTGGACCGACGATCTGGCGGATCGGGTGCAGGTCTCGGAAGCCGCCGATGAAGTTGCTATATGTCTGCTTGACAGTGGGGTGCGCCGCACACATCCACTGATCGAGCCTGTATTGTCGGTAGATGATTGGCACACGATCAATCCCGACTGGGGTGCCGACGACACGCCCGCGTGGCAGGGCCATGGCACGCGCATGGCGGGGGTTGCTCTTTACAATGATCTGATCGGTCCGCTGGCCGCCCAGGATCCCTTCGAAATTCGATATCGTCTCGAGAGTGTCAGAATTCTGCCTCCTGGCGACGCAGAGGAAAATCGACCAGATCTCTACGGCGCTATTACGGGTGAGGCGATCGCTCGAGCCGAAATCCAGGCGCCCCACAGAAGCCGCGTCATCACGACCGCCATCACCAGCTCGAACCATTCCCGTGGACGGGCCTCCTCCTGGTCTTCATCGATCGACCAGCTGTGCTTTGAAACCGATGCGCAGCGGTTGGTCCTGATATCGGCTGGAAACATACGCATCGATCTGACGCCGGCCGATCTGCTTGTTCGCAATGACATCGAGCCTCTGGACGATCCGGCGCAGGCATGGAATGCGATCACCGTCGGGGCTTTCACCAACAAGGTTGATGTTATCGATGCAGCTTTTGCGGGATACATCCCGATTGCGCCAGCCGGAGAACTCTCACCCGCCAGCAGGACCTCTGTCAGCTGGGATCGCCAGTGGCCGGTCAAGCCGGATATCCTCATGGAGGGCGGGAACCTGGCGCATGATGGTGAGAATCCGGGAGAGCCGATCGACGATCTTCGCATCCTGACAACGCATTTCCGCCCAGAAAATCGCTATTTCTCTACAATTGGCGATACAAGCTCCGCAACCGCACAGGCTGCGAAGCTGGCAGCAGAGATAATCGTGGGAAGGCCCGGGCTCTGGCCAGAGACCGTCCGTGCCTTGCTTGTCCATTCCGCTGAATGGACGCCTGTGATGGCCGCCCGCATCGCGAACTGCCACGGCAACAAGACGCAGTTGCAGGCGCTTCTCCGCCGTTATGGTTATGGAGTGCCTGATCTTGGCCGGGCGCTGCTTTCAGCCAATAATGATCTGACCTTGATGATCGAGGACGAAATCCGACCTTTCCAGCGAGAAGGTACCGGATCGGTCAAGATGCGAGATATGAAGCTCCATATGCTGCCCTGGCCAAAGGAGGACCTCCTGTCCCTTGGCGCCGAGCCTGTCGAAGTCCGTGTCACGCTGTCGTATTTCATCGAGCCGAATCCCGGCGAGCGAGGCTGGACGAGGCGCCACAGATATGCCTCGCACGGATTGCGCTTCCAGATGAAGACGGCAACTGAAACAGTGGGAGAGTTTCGAGCGCGCATCAACCAGGCTGCGCGAAACGAGGAAGAAGGTGCGCCAGTCAACGTCGGTGAAGGCTGGCTACTGGGAACGTTCCGCGACAGCGGGTCGCTGCACTCGGATTTCTGGCGGGGGACGGCGGCAGATCTTGCGGAGCGTGACGCAATCGGCATCTTTCCAGTTGGTGGCTGGTGGAAGGAAAAGCCGTATCTTGATCGATACAACGATCACGCTCGCTACTCGTTGATCGTAACCATACGTGCTCCCAATGCCGAGGTCGATCTCTATGCGGCTGTCGAGACAATCCTGACAACGGAAATCGTCGCAGAGGCATAGGCTCCGGTGAATTGACCGGTGGTTAGAGCAAATCAGGCTTGACTTCTCAGGCCCCAAAGGCGCCCGGCGAATAGAGAAAAAAAGCGGCCAGTAGACGCGAGCAGGATGGGCCGACCAGCGTCCAGATCGCGTCCGCGACTTTGTCGGGTGTGAAGAACGTGAGCGGTGGACCGGAACTCTGACGCTTCCACACACATGTCTTGATCTGGATCCACCGACGGCTTTTCACCGATTGAAATAGTCGATCTGTCGGTGGTAATTTCGCCGGCCTATTAGAAGAAGCAGGAAAGCCCTGCATCGCTCGCTTCGATGGTCGGAGCGGGTGGACAAGTAGGACATTAGAATAATTCCTTCGGTCGACGTGCCAAGCTTATGCGGGAAAAAGCCCCACTAAAATTGACAACTGTTGGTAACTCTGTCGCCATCACAGTCTGCCCCGGCCACCAACTTGACGATCACTGTACTTGCCGATCATCCTCCGGCAATGAAGTATGATTTCTCAACGCTATCTGCAGATGAGTTCGAAGACCTGAGCCGCGATCTCGTCGGGGCTGACCTAGCCATCCGGTTCGAAGCTTTTACTGTCGGCACCGATAGCGGGATCGACGGGCGTCACGCGGTTGCAGACGGGTCCATCGTTCTCCAGGCAAAACACTATTTCCGCTCCGGCTTTTCGAAGCTCAGATCGAAAATGAAGGAGGAACGGCATTCCATCGATGAATTGAATCCGAAGCGATATGTCCTGGCGACATCCGTTGCGTTGACGCCCGCCAACAAGGACGCACTCGCCGAGCTCATCGGACCCTCCTTGCTCTCGACGGGTGACATCTTCGGAGCCGACGACCTAAACGCCTTACTACGAGCTTATCCCGAGATCGAAAAGGCGCATCAGAAGCTCTGGGGCCAGAACACCTCTGTGCTCGAGGAGGTACTGTCATCGGTCGTTCGCAAGGCGATGGCGTCTGAGACCATACCGCCGGCATTGTCCAGGCTTATGCCTCCACCGGCTACCGGCAATTCGACCGTGGCCAAGCCAGTCGAACGCGATGTCGTCTTCATCATCAAGGCCTCGCCAATCGACGATGAGTTTACGCTGTGGCTTGCTCCGAAACTCGAGGCCGAGGGCTACCAGGTTTTCGCTGATGTCTTGACGCTTCAACCCGGTGACCGCTGGCGACGCGAGATCAATGCCGCGCTTCGCCACCGCGCGGCGAAAGTATTGCTACTATGCCGGGATTCCACACTTGCCGATGAGAATGTCCAGGACGATCTCGACATCGCGTTGGAACTTGCGAAGGATCTCGGCGACCAGCGCTTCGTGGTTCCATTGCGGATGGAAACGTTTCGGAAGGTCAAGGGGCTTGGCGACACGGTTGCCGTCGATTTCGTCAAGGGTTGGGGCGATGGTCTCAACAAGCTGCTGGACACGCTTCAACGCCAGAAAGTGCCTCGGAATTGCGACAACGCGTCGATCAATCCAAACTGGGAAATGTTTCGCCGACGGGGCACGATCGAGATCACCGACGAGCCGGAACGGCTGACGTCCAACTGGCTGCGCATCGTGGAAACGCCGGACGTCATCCGCTACTTCGAAAGCTCCGGGGCCATTGACAAGAACCGGCTTCAGCGGGCGCTCGATGGCTTTGGCCATCCGTGCGCGCTGGTCGGGGGAAACGGGTTCCTCGCATTCGGGCATCAACCCGAAATCGAGATGGCGTTCGAATCCGCCGGCCGCTTCAAGATAAAGCACGAAATTCCGCTCGACGAATTTGTCGCCAAGGGCTTCGCTAAGCTCCGGGTCGATCGCCAGACAGCGTCGAACCTTGTGATCGCCATGATGAAGAGGGCTTGGTTCAACTACTGCAAGCGCAACGGTTTCATCGAGCACACCTATTCAAACTCCGTGGGCTTCCATGCATCGGCAGAGCATGCGCCGACGGGCAAGAAAATCCCTTGGGGAAACCAGGGTGAAAAGAGACGCTCCTCGATGCTTCGCAATTCGGCCAAGGGCCACATTTGGCAATTCGGCGTGACGGCAATCCCGACTTTTTGGCCGTTCTGGCATTTCAAGCTCAAATCCCGGGTCCTTTTCGCAGAGGACAACCAAACGCCGGCAGGTGTTGCGATTGACGACCCCAAAAAGCTCCATCGGCTCAGGCGTTCCGTCTGCAAGGGATGGCGGAACAAACAATGGTATGGGCGAATGCTCGCGTTCCTCGAACTCCTTTCAGGGGAGTCGGCTTTCATCCGCCTTCCCCTTTCGGAGACGACTGAGATCGTCATCGAAGCGACACCAATGTTGTTTTCGTCTCCGGTGAGCACGGTTCTCCCGAACCTCGTCGACGAGGATGATGAGGAGACGGATGCAAGCACTCTCGGCCGACCGGACAACGATGAGGAGGGTGGCGAATGAAGTTTCCGGAGCGATCGCTGGAAGTTGACCATATTCACGAGCCGGAACTGGAGTTCGCGTTCGGTCAAAAGACCGCCCATCCGAAGGACGGTCTTCATCTATACGGACCGCATGCCAAGGCGAAGAAGGCTTCGCCGATCCGGGTTGGCGTCATCGGTACGAGTGATGGGATCGCCCTTTTCCGCGCCTGGAGCCGCGAGCTTCAGTCCATCGTCCAGGTTCCTCCGCCGGGCAAGGGCGAGAAGGCCAATCGGCTGCATCTTGCCAATTTCCCAGGACTCGAGGAAACGTTCGGCATCTATTACGAGCCTGATGAACTTAGCGCGCTGTCGATCCCGCTCGAGGACATCGAGCGGGCGTCGCGGATCTTCAATCAGCACGAGGCCGTCGACAAGGTCTCGCGTCTCTATATCGATCGAGTGAACAAGCATCTTCGCAATGAAGAGCGCGCCGTGGACATATGGATCCTCGTTCTTCCGGAAATCGTCTATGAGCGCTGCAGGCCGGAGTCAAAGCGGACAGGTCTCGCCACGGAAAAGGGAGATTTCGGCAAAAAGCAGAAGAAGCGCGAAAGCCTACCTCTCCTTGCCGGGGTCATCGACCAGAGCGATGAAACGATTTTCGACGATGTTCCCGATTTCCATCGCCGGATAAAGGCCGACTTCCTGAATATTGCTCCAACGCAGCTGGTCCGGGAAACGACGCTGGCGCCTGGCGCCTTCCTTAACAAGGCCGGGTACCCGATCCGCAAGACCCAGGATCGGGCTACTGTAGCCTGGAACCTCGCGACTGGGCTCTACTACAAAACCCAGCCGCGACCGCCATGGCGTCTAGCAACGATCAGACCCGGCGTGTGCTATCTCGGCATGGTCTACAAAAGCCTCCCCAATGACCCGGACGGCCACGCTTGTTGCGCCGCGCAGATGTTCCTGAATGAGGGTGACGGAGTTGTCTTCCGTGGCGCAAACGGCCCATGGAAGACGGGTGACTACGAGTACCACCTAAAGCGTGGTGCAGCGAAGGATCTGCTGAAGCTCGTGCTCGACAGCTACGTCGATACGCATGGCAAAGCTCCCAAGGAGCTCTTCATACACGGTCAGACATACTTCAACGACGAAGAATGGGAAGCGTTCGCAGAAGCCGCGCCGAAGGGGACCAACGTCGTTGGCGTGCGGATCCGTTCAACCGGCGGCGAGACGAAGCTGTTCCGGGATGGCGATTACCCCGTGCTTCGCGGCACCGCTCTACTTCTCGACCCACAATCAGCTTATATCTGGACCACCGGTTATGTTCCGCAGCTTGACACCTATATCGGCCCGGAGACACCGAATCCTCTTCACATCAAGGTGACGCGCTATAAGGATTCGAAACCCGAGATCCGCGACGTCCTTTCCGACATCATGGGCCTCACCAAGATCAACTACAATTCCTGCAACTTCAACGACGGCCTTCCGGTAACGGTCCGCTTTGCCCGGATGGTCGGAGATGTTCTAACGATGGGCTCCGCCGGAAAAGGTGAGAAGAAACAGCCGTTCAAATTTTATATCTGAAGGGCTTTTGCCTCAGCGGACCGGCACTGAAATTCAGGTGTCATGTGTTGAGTGAACGTTTTGCGACTTGACCGCCTTCCTGTCGCTTGGGAGAAGGATCACTGGGAACTTTGAAGATGCCGGGACACGCCGCTTCCAATTTACCGAGAAGCTGAGGGTACTCCTTGCCAAAGCGATTGGATAGCGTTCTCACGAAGGCCGTCCTGGCTTTGATCTTGCTCTGCAATGTTCCTTGTGCAACGAGGAACACGTTACCGATCGCCTTGAAACCCTGTTTACCAATCTTGATCCAGTCGTCGAATTCGTCGATGAACAATATACCGGCGCAGCGGTCAAGAATGATTGTCCTTTCCTCGTCGACCGTCAATCCCTTAGAGAAGACCTGATGCTCATATAGCAGGCGCTCTATGAATTTGCTGCTTGGGCTGAAGCCGACAAACTGGCATTCGGTAAAGATACAGTGCTCGATCATGACCGGCCGGTAGTGCGGACCAGCGATATCTGCGAGCTCGCAATTCTCAAAATTGCTAAAGCTTAGACGGGAGATCGCACCTACACCTACGTCAATCGACAGGTTCATGGCTTTAAACGCAGAGGAGTTCACCTGGAATTCGCCTCGGACCGTCAATGCTCCTCCGGAGAAAGCGCAGCTCTGGAAGATGGTTTTCTGCGTGGAGGCCGCGACGACGCAGTTAGAGAATTGGACGTCCTCAAAATGACTGTCCTGAAGCCGTCCGTTAAACGATACGTCGGTCCAGCTGCCACCTTCAACGCGCCAGCCGATAAAGTGGCTTTGACTGATCGAAGTTTTCGATAATGTTACAAGATGCCAGCCACAATAGTCCCACTGTGTGCCGCGAACGACCAAGCCGTCAATCGTGCGCTTCCTCACAGAAAGCTCCCAGACATGATTGTTCGAGAAGTAGTCTGTTGCGATGACCTCGGTGCCGCTTAACAGTATTCCGACGGCGTTGCGCTTGATGATGTCGCTATCATCTCGCTTTTTTGGGGCGTTTGTCTGGGCAAGCAGGATCGTAGAGACTTTGGATAGCAGCTTGGGATTGACCGTTGCCGCTTCGCCAATGAACGAGATGATCTCGCGCGTATAGGGCTCTGTGAGTGACGTTTTCGCCATCCGTTGATCAGACAGCTTGTCGACAACTGACTTGGCGACAAAAAACTCCATAAATGACTTATGTGTGAAGCGAAACGAAGAGCCTTGCCTCGATAAGAAAGTCGTTACTTGAATATCGGCAGCAAGCTGCTCCGGGTCGAGTTGGCTCAGATCCGCCGAAAAGCCCAGTGACAAGGGCGACTCTTTGGCGACTTTAATGATCTCAGAATGGTCGACGTTGAGATTGGCACGCTTGAACATCGTAAGAGCGATGAGCTGGGCGTATTCCTGACGTTGCTTTTCGCTTAGAAGCTTCCGGCCTTTGCTCTTGCCCCAATCCCTTTTCAGATTGACGCTGGTGTAGGCATCGTAAAGCGAAAAAGCGCCACCGATGACATTGTGGCGGCGGATATCGATCTGGCCTTGCAGAATTGTGTCCTTAATCATCGAAAGCATGATTGGACGCTTCATCAAGTCTGTGAGATCGTAGATTTTTTCGATTTCTGCTTTTACCTCGTTCCAACCGCTGTTGCTGACGTTGCGGAAGTCGCTGTCAAATTTCTTCAGATACTCGTCAATTTGCGCAGGCTGGAACACCTCTAGGTGCGTCACTGTACTGGAGAGGTTCATCAACGGATCGAGAGTGGCGTTGTCTACGTACTTCTCGAAAAGAAACTGGCTCGTCCGAGCCAAGGCTGTGGTTTCGCCGATGTTGAAAAGATGAGCATCCCAACGGCTGGGAAGTCCCGGGTTTTTCTGGCCATCCCTAAAGTTCACTTGCCGAATCAGGTCGTTGAGCTCTTCGGTTGAGACGAAGTAAGCAGGCCGGCACGTCAGAATGACTGGCGAACCCGATGATATTATTCGATGCAAAGACAGAAAGGTCTTGGCCCGATCAGAGCGATCCACGCCAGTAATGATCTCATCGAAGCCGTCGAGGAGAAAAAGGAAGCCCCCCTCGCGTGCAAGGGTCCAAAAGACATTAGAGGGCATGTTACGTTGATATTTTTGCCGAACTGAGCTCGCGATGAATTCGTCAAGCCCCTCATAAAATGAATAGTCTTTCAGTGTGAAGTAAAGTGGACGATGACGGGTTCGCTTCTGCAAAAATAGACTGGAAAATTCGTATTCGAGTCGTCTCAGCAAAGTTGTTTTTCCACCTCCAAAATCGCCGAGGACCGTGAGGAAGCCTTCACCAAAATTTTCGATCCACTCGATGGTGGCTTCTAAAATGTTGTCGATCTGTCCATCAACCTTGGTATAGGGGAGCCGCCCTTGAGCCGATTGTGGCAAGAACTCATGGAATATTTGTTCGGATTCATAGCCTTTCTTTAGAGCCAGGAGAGAATCTGCGACGTTGACCAGATCGTCTTCCAGGTCAGAGAGCAGTACGAGCCTAAATAGCCTGTCGTTGTCCGCCGCGTCCTGTGCACGCTGCGAGAAGCTGGTATTCGTCACCATCACGCAGTGAGATACGCCATGCAGTTTCATCAATGCTCCGAAGGTATTGATGGTATCGAACACATCTTGATTGCTTACAGAGCCTGTTGTTTTGTACTTGCATTCGACAATGATGCGGGTTACGCCGATGCCTTCGAGATGCCGCTCTACGAGAACATCGATCTGTTGCCCACCAAGTGGCACGTTGGTCTTAACGTTATACCCCAATATCGAATACAGGCTTGCGACATAAGCTTCGAGTTCGGCTGGACCAGTGATCCCGCCTTTTGATCGCTTTGGTGTCTGGCGATCAGCCATCACATACTCCCCAAACTGAAATCTAAATCCAATATATTCTAGGTAAAGTAGCAGCGAGCAAGTGGTTGATATACATCCTTGGTGTAAGATCTAAAGCTCGAGAACTGATGGGCCGGAAAACATGCGTCTAAGCAAGCTAAGTGTCCGAAACTTTCGAAATTTCCAATCCGTTGACATCGCGCTCTCGGACAATGTCGTCTTGTTGGGCGAAAACCGTGTCGGCAAGAGCAATCTCCTCTTCGCCATCCGGTTGATACTTGATTCAACGCTCCCGGATTCGGCCCGTCAGCTCAAACTGTCCGATTTCTGGGACGGGGCAGCTGCCCCCTACGAGGATGCGATCGAAGTTCATCTAGAACTCGCAGACTTCGCGAGCGACCTTGGCCTTTTGGCGATGCTTTCTGAGTTCAGGCCTGAGGATAATCCCACGATCGCGCGCCTCACCTATATCTTCCGCAAGAAGGCCGATATCAAAGGCGCGCCACAGTCGAGCGACGACTGCGAGTTTCTCGTGTTCGGCGGCGGTGTTGAGTCGCGGACCGTGCCGAGCAAGGTCCGTCGACGCATTGCGATTGATATGCTCGATGCCTTGCGTGATGCCGAAGGCCAGCTTGGTACATGGAGAAGTTCACCTCTGCGTCCCCTCCTCGAAGACGCAATCGCGGGAGTGACGCGAGCGGAGCTCAATGCCGTCGCGGTTGAACTCGACAAGGTGACGAAGGCGCTCGAGGCGTTTCCGACGATTAAAGATCTGGAAGAGGAGCTGCGCACCGGCATTCTGAATCTTTCCGGCAAGGCGCACGATATCGATGCACGGCTCAGGTTTGCGCCCTCCGATCCGTTGCGGCTCTTCCGAGCTATTGCCATGTTCATTGACGGCGGCAGGCGTGGTATTGCAGAGGCAAGCCTCGGATCGGCCAATGTCGCATTACTCGCGCTAAAGCTTGCTGAATTTGCCTGGCGCAGGAAGAAAAATGAGCGAAATTTCTCGCTCTTGTGCATAGAGGAGCCTGAGGCCCACCTCCATCCGCAACTGCAGCGTTCGGTGTTCAAAAAACTCCTCGCCGGCGGGGATGCAGGACAATCGCTGATCGTCACCAGCCATTCGCCGACGCTCGCTGCGGTCACTCCGTTGCGGTCAATCATTCACCTGAGGACGCGCGATCAGTCGACGCGCGCATTTTCGCTGGCAGAGTTGCCTGTCACGCCTGATGAGCTCGACGACCTGGAGAACTATATTGATGCCACGCGTGCGGAACTGCTGTTCGCCCGTGGCGTGATCTTCGTGGAGGGGGACGCCGAGGAGGCTTTGGTACCAGTGTTTTCCTCGGCCTTGGGCCATGGGCTCGACGATCTCGGCATCAGCATATGCAATGTAGCCGGTACGAACTTCTCACCATATGTCAAATTGGCCGAATCTCTTGGCATGCCCTACGCGGTGATCACCGACTGGGATCCGTTGGACGGCACGAAATTACCCCTCGGCAAGACACGCACGCTGGACCTCTGGGATGACATCCTGAAGGTCCGCAAGCAGCCCGCGGTCAATCCCGTGCAGCGAGGTCAATGGGAAGCGCTCGACTTTGCCGCGTTCGCATCAATGGTTGCACCTGCCGGGATCTTTCTTAACGAGCAGACGTTCGAGGTGTCAGTTGCAAACACGCCGTCCCTTTTGAGCCCTCTCCTCGATATCCTCGGCGCCCAAGGTTTCGGATCGATCCGAACCAAACGCATCGCCTCTTGGCGATCGGGTACGGCTTCAGTTGATCCCGCGCAACTGCTGGCTATGATCGCGGATATCGGCAAAGGCCGGCTCAGCGCAAAACTATCGAAAAAAGCGGTCGGCCTCACCCCACCGAAGTACATTGCCGATGCAATAGCGTACGTGGTGAGCCGTGTCCATTAGTCAGCAACTGCTTAGCGCGATCAATGAATTGAGCACCAATCCGGAGCAAGTCGCAGCTGTGCGCGAGACGGGCCACTGCGTCGTTCTGGCCGGACCAGGAAGTGGCAAGACGAAGACGCTGACGACAGCGATGGCCCGCGCTCTGTCTTACGACATCATTGAACCTCGCGGGGTTGCTTGCATCACCTACAACAATGAGTGCGCAATTGAGCTTGAGACACGCCTTGCCCGCCTTGGGATCGAAAGTGGTGATCGAGCCTTCATCGGAACCGTGCATGGATTCGCTCTGAGCCAGGTCATAGCGCCGTACGCCCGATGCGTACCGATCGGACTGCCTGCAGAGTTTCAGGTGGCGACCCGTGCCCAGACACGAGCTGCGGTCGAGGCGGCCTACGCGACCGCGATCGGCGGTAGCGACGACCCTCATCGTCGATGGAACTTTGCGTCGGAAAAGCGGCGACGGGACGTTGATCGCAGCCGGCCAGACTGGCTAGGCCGCAATCCGGAGCTCGCCGTGTTCATTGAGGCTTATGAGAACGAGCTTCGACGGCAAGGCTTGATCGATTTCGACGATATGCCGCTCCTGGCGTATCGCATGATCAAGGAGCACGACTGGATCAGAGATGCACTTCACGCGCGTTTCCCCGTCTTGTTCGTCGACGAATATCAGGATCTCGGCCATGCATTGCACGAGCTTGTCCTTTTATTGTGTTTTGGCGGGGGCATTCGCTTGTTTGCGGTCGGCGATTCCGACCAATCCATATACGGGTTCACTGGTGCAAACCCCGAACTGCTCGATAGCTTGACCCAACGCTGCGATGTCCGCACCATCAGACTGCGCTTCAACTACCGGTCTGGCGGGAAAATCGTGCGAGCGTCGCTCGGGGCATTGGGAGAGGAGCGTGATTATCGCGAGGCAGAAGGAGCTCCAGAGGGAGAGTTGACATTCTGGCCGGTGACGCTCGGCCTTGATGTGCAGGCACAAGCGATTGCCGACACTGTCATTCCCGATCTGGAAAAGAGAGGCTTTGCACTTGACGAAATAGCCGTGCTGTATCGCGCTGCATATCTCGGGGACAAGATTGCCGAAGCCTTGAAGCGGGCCGGCACGCCCTTTGTACGCAGCGACGGAAACGCACTGGTCAGGCGGAGTTCGCGACTTTCCCGGTTTATCGAGGATTGCGCGCGTTGGGTCGTTGGTGGCTGGAAAAGTGCTGACCCGCGGTATAGCCGCCTGCTTCAGCAAGCGTTGAAGATCGTCTACGGCGCTCAAGTTAGGCCTGACGAAGAGCAACTTCTTTCGGATCAGCTCATCGGCTTTCTCCAAGCTACGATCAACTCCAGCGACACCACCCACACCTGGCTACAACTTTTCGACAGCGAGCTTATTGCACATTGGCGGACGATTGCGCGAAACGCAGAGCAAGAATGGGAGGTCTGTGCCGAGATGATCCGCAATACTGACCCTGTGGCCGACCTCGATATCCCGCTCGCCCATCTCGCCGGCCGTGTAGAGGGAACCGGTCGCGTGAACCTGAGCACGCTGCATAGTGCGAAGGGCAGGGAGTTTGATGCCGTCGTCATGTATGGCGTGAATGCAAGCGATTTTCCCAGTCAACGCGATCGGCAGAGTACCGTTGCGCTCCGTGAAGCGCGCCGTCTTTTCTACGTTGGCGTGACGCGCCCACGGCGGGAACTTGCCTTGGTCTATCAAGAGCATCATCATTCACCGTGGGTAAAGGAACTCTTTGACAGAAGTCAGATATAACGATTGGAGCTGAGGTCTTATAAGCATCTGTTCGTGTTGGAATTTAGCCGCTGAAATCACCTGCCAAAAGTTCTATTCCCATCAAGAGCTTTATGTTGCTGGGAATCGGTATGCGTTTCTCGCGGCGTAATGTCCCTTTATCCCTCTTCCGTGATGAGCCCTTCCACGAATGTCACGAAAGCTCGTACTTTTGCGGAATGCTTCTGGCGCGGTGGATAGAGCGCATAGAGCGGAAAGCGCTCCCCCGGCCAATCGGGGAACAGGTCGATAAGGTCGCCCCGTGCGAAGAGGTGGTGCGCTCCGATAGGAGGTATCTGACAAATTCCGACGCCGGCGAGACAAGATGCCAGCATGGTGGCTGCATCTGAAGTCATCAGTCTGGCACGCGTCTTAACTGGCAAAGTCTCGCCATCCCGATGGAACTCCCAGTCATAGGCGCGACCCTTCACAGGATCCCAGAAATCTATGGTTTCATGGTCGATCAATTCGCTGGGGTGTGAGGGCCGACCTCGCCTTGCGATATACGTGGGCGATGCCGCCGTGATCACGCGCATATCTGCAAGACGCCGTGCAATCAGGTTTTCCGGCGGATCGCCGAAGCGAAGTGCCATGTCAAAACCATCTGCAACGAGGTCCCCGACGGCGTCCCGCATGATCATTTCCACACGCAGTTCCGGATAGGCGGCCAGGAACGCCCCCATACGATCAGACAGGATGGTCTGGGACACGATGGGCGCGACATTGACCCGCAAGCGTCCTTTGACGACACCAGCCGACCCGGACGCTTCCAATGCAGCATCTTCGATGCCATCGAGGTGTGGCCCGACCTGTTCATAGAACTTGCGCCCCTCATCGGTGAGCCGCAGGGAACGGGTTGTTCGCTCCAGAAGGCGAATGCCTATCCTTGTTTCAAGGCGAGCGATGGCCCTTCCGACACCCGAGGCCGTCATTCCCAAAGCCTCTGCGGCTCTCGCCATGGTTCCGGCTTCGACCACCGCCATCAGCACGGTGACACCAGTCAGGAGTCGGCTGTCATAGGCCATGTTAGTTCCGGAATTTGAGTCCACATTGTCCGGACATTATAGCGATAAAATCCCGAATTCAAACATGAGAAAAAGACCTCACGAACAACAGGTCCAGGTGAGGAAAATTCAGATGTTTGCAGTAACTGCGGCTACGGGCCGCGTTGGTGGCAATGCCGCAAAAACTCTTCTCGGCGCCGGTAAATCGCTCCGCGTTGTGGCGCGCGATGTCGGCAAGGCGCAGGCCTTTGCCGATCACGGATGCGAGATTGCTCTGGCGACGATGGAAGACCACGAAGCGCTGACCGACGCGTTTTCGGGATGTGAAGGCGTGTTTCTGGTCGTTCCGCCCAGCCTTGACCAGCCGGAGGATCTGCCAAAGGCGCGGGCGATTGTCGCGGCCTATAAAAAGGCGATCCTGGCAGCGCGTCCAGGCAAGATCGTCGCCCTGTCCAGCGTTGGCGCCCAGGCTGTAGAGCGCAATACGATCAGCGAACTGACGATCCTCGAGGAAGAACTGGCCGATGTCGATCTGCCGATCACCTTCCTCCGGCCCGCCTGGTATATCGAAAATGCCGAATGGGACGTCGGCAGCGCGAAGAATGATGGTGTGATCCACTCCTTCCTGCAGCCCGTTGATCGTGCATTGCCCATGGTCTCGGTTGCTGATGCCGGTCGCACCGCCGGTGAACTTCTGATGGAGGACTGGACGGGCCACCACATTGTCGAATTGCATGGCCCGGATCTGGTCTCGCCGCAGGACATCGCCAATGCATTTGGCAAGGCGCTTGGCCGTGACGTCGGTGTTCAAGCCATTCCGCATGAAGCCTGGGACGGCATCTTCAGAGGTCAGGGCATCAAGGATCCGGAGATGTGGATGAAGTGCCTCGATGGCTTCAATGAGGGCTGGCTGTCGTTCGAGGACAAGGGAACGATCAAGCGCGTCGGCCGGATCGGTGTCGAGGAAGCGGTTGCAGCTCTCGTTGGCGCCCACCGCGGCTAGTTCACACAGTCATTCGCATTGATGCGTCCCCTCGTCCTCGCTGGCGAGGGGACGCATCAAGCGTGGTTCGAAAATACCGCTCCCCCTTCAAAATGCGGCGCGCACTTCGGAGAACATCATGTCGCAGAAACTGCTCGTCACCGGAGCCTCTGGCCATCTCGGCCAGTTGGTTCTCCTTCACCTTATCGCTACGCTCAACGTCGACCCTGCCAACATTGTCGCTACGACGCGTCGACCCGATGGCTTGAGCGCCTTCGCCAACAAGGGCGTCTCTGTCCGCTTTGCCGACTTCGAGGACAAAGCATCCTTGGGGCCTGCTTTCGAGGGCATCGACCGCATGCTGCTCATCAGCACCGACGCTCTGGATCGGCCGGGGCGACGTCTTGAACAGCAGCTATTGGCCGTTAGGGCAGCAGAAGAGGCAGGCATTGGACACGTCATTTACACGTCGATGCCGAATGCCGATAAAGCCAGCGTCATGGTGGCGCCAGACCACGCCAGGACGGAAGCGGCAATCGAAGCGAGCAGCATCCCAGCCTGGACCATCTTGCGCATGCACTGGTACTTCGAGAACCTCTACATGACCTTGCCCGCGATCCTGCACAACGCAGGCCAGTGGTTCCATGCCGCAGGAGAGGGCAAACTGGCGAACCTCTCCCGTGACGATCTCGCCCTTGCTGCCGCGACTGTCTTGGCCGGGCACACTGAGGGCAAGCAGGTCCTAACGCTAAGCGGTGAAGAGGCTTTGACCACGGCAGAGCAGGCGGACCTCGTCAGTCGTGTGCTGGACCGGAAGATCACGGCGATTTCCATCACCGAGAGGTCCCTCGTGGAAGGAATGACGAAGGCCGGCATGCCCGAACACTTTGCGCGGATCTTTGCGTCATTCGACGTCAACACGGCCGACGGGTTCGCCGGGACCGTGACTGGTGATTTTCGCAGGATCACAGGCGTTGGACCGCAGTCGTTCTCCGACTGGCTCGCGAACAACAAGGCAGCTTTGCAGGCCTTGGGTTGACGCCCAAGTGTTTCAGCCCTGGCAGGCCAGGACAGATCGCGCAGGGGCGGGAAATAATCGCTGCATCCAAAATCCTCAAGCATCTATTTGATTGGAGATCGATATGCTTTGCATTGTCATGACTGCATGCCTTTGGCGCAAGGAACCTTCAAGCGCCGGCCAACACCCCAGGACATCTCTGGCTGCGGCCGCAGGACGCCTCGTCACAAGGCTGTCTTGCAGCATCGTTGCCAGCTACGTTTCCGCCGTCTTGCTCGCGCAGCCTCTTATGGCGCAAACCGCACCGATTCCCTCCGGAGCAAGCCTGGAGTTAACACAGGAATGGGATAAGATTTTCCCCAAGAGCGACAAGGTCGATCACCGGAAGGTAACCTTCAAGAACCGCTATGGCATCACGCTTGCGGCCGATCTTTATCTTCCGAAAGAGATCGGGGATCAACGACTGGCGGCTCTTGTGGTCGACGGCCCGTTCGGATCCGTGAAGGAGCAGGTCTCCGGTCGTTACGCGCAAATCATGGCCGAGCGCGGCTTCGCGACCATCGCATTTGACCGCTCCTATACAGGCGAGAGCGGCGGGGAGCCGCGCAATCTTGCGTCGCCCGAGATCAATACGGAAGATGTCAGCGCCGCCGTCGATTACATCGGTCTACTTCCCAATGTGGATCAGAGCCGCATCGGCGTGATCGGGATTTGCGGTGGCGGTGGCTTTGCCTTGAATGCCGCGGCAGTCGACAAGCGCATCAAGGCTGTCGTTGCACTCAGCATGTACGACATCTCCCGCCTGATGGCGCAGGGCTATTACGACAAGATGGATCTTGCCGGGCGCACAGGCATGCTTGAGCACATCAGTCAGCAGCGCTGGGTCGACGCGAAGAATGGCGCCCCGGCTCCGGGCCCGAGCTTCCTGCCTCAGACCCTTGATGGCGTAACTGATCCGGTCGTGAGGATGTACTTCGATTTCTACAAGACGCCACGCGGTTTCCACGAACGGTCGCTGAACTCTGAAGGAGCTTTCACCGGCACCATGCCGCTGTCCTTCGTAAACATGCCGATCCTGACCCGTATAGCCGAGATCTCACCGCGTCCCCTTCTGCTCATCGCAGGCGAGAAGGCGCATTCCCGCTACTTCAGCGAGGACGCTTACAAGGCGGCGGCAGAACCGAAGGAACTGCTGATCGTCAAGTACGCGATCCATACCGATCTCTACGACCAGGACGACAAGATCCCTTTCGATAAGATCGACGCATTTTTCGAGCAGCATCTGAAACCCTAATCATCTCCCGACACTCCCGAACTTGATCGCCGTCAGAGAAGAGGGCGGCAGAGAGGCAAACATGTCTACCAAATCAAAAGTCTGGTTCATTACCGGCACGTCGCGCGGCTTTGGCCGCGTCTGGGCTCAGGCGGCCCTGTCCCGTGGCGATGGGGTGGCCGCCACAGCGCGAAACATCGAGACGCTCACACCCCTCGTCGAGCAATATGGCGATCTGATTCTTCCACTTGCGCTTGATGTCACTGATCGCGCGTCCGCTAAGAGCGCGATTGATGCTGCCGTTGCTCATTTCGGACGTCTGGACGTTGTCGTCAACAATGCCGGCTACGGTCTTTTCGGCATGGTGGAAGAGGTATCAGAATGAACCGCCCCGGCTTTGCCGGAGACCGTTTGGTTTAAGTTATGCGGCCAAAGCTGGTGCGTCCAGCATAGCATAGTGCCGTTCTTCGGCCTCGACTGGCGGTATGTTCCCGATGGGCTCCAGAAGGCGTCGATTGTTGAACCAGTCCACCCATTCGAGTGTGGCGAACTCCACGGCTTCGAAGTTACGCCATGGTCCCCGGCGATGGATGACCTCGGCTTTGTAAAGGCCGTTGATCGTTTCGGCGAGCGCGTTGTCATAGGAATCGCCAACGCTACCGACGGAAGGCTCGATGCCTGCCTCTGCCAATCGCTCAGAATAGCGAATGGACACATATTGCGAGCCGCGGTCCGAGTGATGAACCAGCCCGCCACGGTGAACGGGCCGCCGATCATGAAGTGCCTGGTCGAGAGCATCGAGCACAAAGCCCGCGTGGGCGGTCCGGCTTGCACGCCAACCGACAATGCGGCGTGCAAAGGCATCAATGACGAAGGCCACGTAGACGAAGCCCTGCCAAGTCGCCACGTAGGTGAAATCGGATAACCACAGCATGTTCGGCGCGGGAGCGTAGAACTGCCGGTTCACCCGATCGAGCGGACATGGCGCGGTCTTGTCACTGACCGTCGTGCGGATCGGTTTGCCGCGAATTATGCCCTGCATCCCCAATGCCCTCATAAGCCGAGCGACTGTGCAGCGGGCGATGTCGTAACCTTCCCGTTGCAACTGTCGCCAGACCTTGCGCACGCCATAGACCTGGAAGTTCTCGTTGAACACCCGGCGTATCTCGACCTTCATGGCAATGTCGCGTCGAGCGCGGGCCGACAGACGGTCCACATCCGTGCGCTTGGCGATGACCTCATAATAGGTGGACGGGGCAATCGGCAGCAGTCTGCAAATTGGCTCGACCCCGAGCACCGAGCGGTGTTCGTCGATGAAGGAAATCATCGCTTCAGTGGGCGGTCGAGCTCCGCCATCGCAAAATACGCAGAGGCTTTGCGCAAAATCTCGTTGGCCTGACGAAGCTCGCGGTTCTCCCGCTCCAGAGCCTTCATCCTCTCCGCGACGTCACTCGGCAAACCCGCACGCTTGCCGCTGTCCACCTCGGCCTTCTTCACCCATTCATTGAGCGTATGCGCCGAGCAGCCGATCTTGGCGGCGATGGAAGACACGGCCGCCCACCGCGAAGGATGCTCTGCTTCATGCTCGACAACCATTCGAACGGCGCGGGCGCGGACTTCAGGAGAAAACTTGTTCGTCGTCTTGCTTGTCATAGACCCTACTTCTCACGAGTTGGGGTCTCCGGCAAAGCCGGGGCGGTTCAGAACCTGAGGCCCGCGCCCAGTTCGAAACGAATTTCTTCGGTGCGCTTTGGGTCACGCAAGCAGCACTCCCTCATCTCAGAGCACAAGGCAGCGGCCACATCATTCAAGTCTCTTCGATCGGCGGCGTCACCGCATTCCCGTTCTTCGGCATTTACAACGCGTCGAAGTGGGCCCTCGAGGGGATGAGCCAGGCTCTGGCCGCCGAGGTCAAAGACTTCGGCATCAAGGTGACGCTGGTCGAACCGATGCCATACGCCACGGACTGGTCCGGTCCTTCTGCAAAACAGGCGGAAACCATGAAGGAATACGATGACGTTCGGAGAGGCATCTTGCAGATGTTCGGCAAGATGCCACCCGGCGATCCGCAGGATTCAGTGACATCACTGTTCAAGCTGGTCGACACCGAGAATCCACCGCTACGGGTCTTTTTCGGTAGGGGCGCTGTTGAAGTCATTGAAGCCGAGTATTTTTCTCGAATTGCTGACTGGAAGTGGGCATAACGTGTCCGGCGACGGCCAGTTAATGCCAAAAGACGTAGCCCCTTCGCAGCAATCATCTCTATTGCTCAGCGCAAAAGGAGAAACGAAAATTCGGATACAGCAACAGGACGTCGAGGTCACGGGTTCGTATCCGTTCAAGGCGAAGACGACCAGCAGGGTCCATACAGATGCGGGGCTTGGTTTGCATCTGCATGGGCGATGTGGATCAGCCATTCATCAGAGTGGCTATGCAGCCTCCCAAACCTGATTGAGGATTTTCGCCGCGAGTGCTGCTTTGTCCTGTGGCAGGAAGCGACCGTAGTGCTGCTGAACGACATCCGGTGTATCTTGGATGGCATAACTCGCCTGCTCATACGAACCGGTCTGCTTGAGGATATGCGTTGCCAGAATATCCCGAAGATTATGCGGTCCGTGCGGCAGCAATCCCTTGATAGCGCCGCGGCCGGTATAGGGGTTGTAGATGCCATAGCGTTGGATCACGGTGCGCCAGGCTTCATAGAATTTGGTGGAATCGTATGCCGCGTCCGGGCTGGTTGTCTTCACCGTCTTGACGAACAGGGTGCCGGGATCCTTTGCCGAACCAAGCAGCACACCTCGGTGGCGATCGATATAGGCCTCGAGGTATTTGTAGAGGTCGAGCAAATCCGGCAGCATCAGGCGAAACGGCTTTTGTCCGAAAAATGATGAGCCTGAGTTCTTGAAGGCGATTGATGGGATGAGGACCTCCCATCCGTTTTCCCGATCGCTCCAGCGCAATTCACCGCATTTCATGTCTTCCAGCCGTCGCTCCGAAGTCGGGAAATGCCCACGTGGGCACAAGCGAAGCTGGCGAAGGTTCTTTTGCCGAAGTCCCAGATGCAGGCCGAGGCGCAGCAAAAGGAAAGAGCGGACCGCTTCGGCTGCTGCCCGAGGATATCGGTTTTCATCCGGCATACGCTTCAGGATCTCATCTGTGATCTTGCGGTATTCCGACAGCGGGCTGTCTGCTTCAAGGACCACCATGATCGGCTCGAACGGATCGCGGTGCACGCGCATGACACGCTGTATTTCCTTCGAGCGATTGGCAGCATGCCGGTGGAATGCGTCGCAGGCGCCGTGCCAGTCGCGTGCTGCGAATTCTATCTCCTCCGGCGCGATCAGCCCTTCGATTGGCTGAACCTTCTTCAGGAGCTCCGGATGCTGGCGGATCCAGCCCACCTCTGCCCGCGTGAGAGCTTGCGCCAGCATCAGCATGTCTTCTTCCCATTTGGTGTAGAAGCCGCGGCGCTGCTCCCGCCATTGGAGATACCAGTCCCAGACGCCCGGGAAGATCAACAGGCCAAAGGTTAGTTGGCTGAGCGGCACACCGCGCCCTTTGACGACGCTTGCGGGTGAGGCAGCGAGCGCACCGAACATGAGGCCGAGATGCTCGACCTTCTGGGATGCGGTTTCCTCTCCCCAAACTCCATTTCGTTGGAAGCCGATTGCGGTCAGCGTCGATGTCTTGAAGCGGATCAGATCGGCCATCTCCATAGCCAACCGCAGCAGCGCATCGACGACGCCGGAGAGGAGATCAGGATCTTCAAAGGCCTCGGGATTGTGGCTCGTGCTGTTCGGGTTCATTTGTGGTCGTGGAGACAGGGTGCCTCCGCCATAGGTGATCCCTGGAAATCGTATTGCATAACGCTGTTTGGTTGCCGCCGCCTGGTAGCGGCGATAGTCGGTTGAGCCCGAGATGATGACCCGGCGCACCCATTCGATGATTTCCTCCCGCTTGGAGAACGGCAAGCTGCTGAAATTGTCCGGCAGATGCCATGCAAGTCGTCGCCGCTCCGCAGCGCTGATGTCGCCCATATCATGGCCGTATAGGGAGCGGGATTGGTGCGGGAGCTTCGCTTTGAAATAGCCCTGTCCCAGTCGGTAGCGCCGCTCGATACGGGACAGGATCTCGAAGCTCGTCAGAGATCGCGGCACGCGCTCGCCCTGAACCCACGACAGCAGAGTCTTGTCATCGAACGTCTCGCCCAGGCGAACGACGGCGCGGTAGAGTTGCCAGTAGCTCTCGCCGAACCGGCGCATGTGATAAACGAGCGCATCGCTAAAGCTCGCCGGATCATCGGTCGCCTCAAACAATGGCTCAGGGAATGGGCTGATTGGTTTCGGTTGTGGTCCCCTCGGCACAGATGACGAGGTAGCCGGGGTCTTGTCGGAGAGGATCTGTCGCGCTCTGGAACGCGTCGCAGTTTCCACCTTGCTCTGAACGGTCTTGCGCGATTTCCTGCGTGTTTTCGTCGACTGTATGTCATCGGCGGCAGGCGGTTCTCCGAGCCAGCGGATAATCGCGTCCAGTCCCGGACGGAGCGCCTTCTTCAAATCGGCAGTTAATTGGTTTTCGACCCCGCATGCCTCGCCAATGGCCGTCCAATCCATACGGCCACTAACGATCGGTGGTGGCCGGCGGTGGATGACAAGACCAACGAGATAGGGCCGAATGCTTTCCAGAACGCGCTTTGAGGCGATTGGCGCAATGCGCACCTCGCAGAAATCCGAGATTTTTCGTTGAAAGTGATGAGTTGAAAGATCGTGTTTTGCCATGCTCTTATTCCGTTCTCTCGCCACCAGTGCCGAGCGCGGGCGGGTAGGAGCGGACATTTAACAAATGGTATTGCCGCAGCGGCGAGCTTTTGGGGCCAGGCTGAGCTCCCCAGTTTTCAAATGAAGCATCAAGAGTGTTGTGATCACTACGAATGTCTAGGTCCCGTTGACAAAGTGGATTCCCAAATCAGCGGAAGCGTGATTCAAGACTGGCTTTTAGGAGGCAGTTTTGGCTCGCGGCGACCTGACGGATATGGAATGGCGGATCGTCGAGGGGCTGTTGCCCACCGAACGCGGCAGGAAGTCTCGGCCCTCGCACGATAATCGACGATACCTCAACGTCATGTTGCATGTTCTTCGGGTCGGATGCCCCTGGCGGGACATGCACGAGCGCTACGGAAAGTGGAATTCGGTCTATGTGCGCTTCCGCCGTTGGGCTGAACAAGGCGTTTGGGACGCTCTGCTTGAGACCCTCGTCGAACTCGGGCTGACGGATGACTGGCAGCATATGATTGATAGCAGCACGGTTCGCGGCCATTCGCAGGCTGCGGGCGCTAAAGGGGGACTTATCAGGAGGCTTTTGGTCGATCACGCGGCGGCTTTACGACGAAAATCCACGCCCGAGCAGACGGTCAGGGCCGCCCTCTTGGCTTCGTCCTGACAGGCGGCGAAGCTTCGGACTAAAACGGCGTTTCTGATCTGCTGGCGATACCAGTCGGCAAGCCGAGACTGTGCCTTGCCGACAAAGGCTAGGACGGCGATTTCCTGCGCGATAAACTCCTGATCCATGGGATCAGGCCAGTCATTCCGCCGAAAGCAAACCTGAAGAACCCGCCTGCCTGCGACTTCCGGGCTTACAAGGACAGGAACCGCATCGAGCGGATGTTCAACCGCCTCAAGCAGTTCCGCCGCGTCGCGACCCGATACGACAAGACACGAAAATCCTTCTCAGCATTCCTTGCGCTCGCAGCCGCAAAGATTTGGCTGCCATACTTTGTCAACAGGACCTAGCTGTTCGAAGCCTGCTTTCGCCGCGTCTGTCGCGCTCGCGAAAGCTGCAAAACATGGCCAATGCCATCATCATTCTGGATGAGGCGCAGACCCTGCCGCGCAGCCTGCTTCTGCCGATGACGCGAGCGCTTGTGGAACTGGTCCTGCGCTACGGGTGTACCGTGGTTCTGTGTACTGCCACCCAGCCGGCGCTTGCACGGCGCGAAGGAATCGATTTGGGTTTGCCGCTCGATATCGATCGCGAACTGGCGCTCGATCCCGAAAGTCTGGCCCGGCAGTTGGCTCGCACCCGCATTCGCCATCAAAGTGTGCTGGACGATGCCGCGCTGGAGGCAATGCTCGGTGCGCGCGAGCAGATTCTGGTGATCGTCAACAGCCGCCGCCATGCGCTAGACCTCTACCGCCAAGTGAAGCCGGCGGATTTTGAAGGGCTTGTACACCTTACGACACGGCGATATGCCTCCGACCGGCGACGCATTCTCGCCGAGGTCCGCAGGCGGCTGATGACGGCTTGCCCTGCCGGCTGATCGCTCCCAGCCCCGTCGAGCCGGCGTGCACGTGGATTTCCCGGTCGCTCTTAGAGCAGAAGCGGGCCTCGACCAGATCGTTCACGGGCGCGTGGATCGAACGCATACGACTATGGGATGCATACGGCTTGGCAGGTCGCCTCCTTCGCGGAGGCGTGGATGTGCAGCTTTCCTGAGCCAGCTCTAGCAGTTCTCGTCAGGCTCGTTTGAACAGAAGAGAAAGTGAACATATTCTCACTCCCGCCGATCGCAGACAGCTCTCGCGGTGCGCTCCGCTGGTAAACACCATTTCGCTGTTCGAGGGTCAGGCCAACGAACCACATCGCCAAAGTTGTCTATCGATATCTGCTTGGAGAGTGCCCGTAACGCTTCTTGAACGCGTTGGAGAAGTATTGGCTTGAGTTGAACCCGCAACTTAAAGCGATCTCCGTGACGCTCGCATTGCGGGGTTCCTGCAGCAGGCGGGATGCCTGTTCCAGCCGTAGATGCTGAAGGTATTGGCGCGGCGCCATGTTGGTGAGTTTCTTGCAGTATTCTGAAAACCGCGTTCTCGATAGCCCGCACTCCTCCGCCATGCCTTCGAGGGACCATTCCTCGTCCAGGACATAGGCGAGCCGGCGCAGGAAGATAGCGACGGTGTGCTGCGAGGTCGACAGATTCGGATCGAGCGCGGGCGCCTGCTCGGTCATCCGGTCGATCAGGCTGAGCATCATCGCATTGATGGCGATCTTGAGCCGGGTTTCCCCGTCGGCGGGGCTGCGTTCCAGCAGGATCGATGGGATGGCCTCGAAGCTGCGGCAGAGTTCCGGTCCGCCATCCCAGACGGGTTGGTTGTTTTGCGTCAGGATCTCGCTGAGCTGTGCAGCCTCGTCCCTGGAGAAAATGAGCCAGTCCGGCCAATCCGGCGTTTCGCTCGGTCGGCGCAGGCCGGCGTCGAGGATGATCCACAGCAGGCGGCTCGGGCCAACATTGGGACTGCCGATGGCGTGCAACTGCCAGGGACGGATGACGATGAACTGGCCCTGTTTCAGCGTGTAGGTCGGGTCGTCGACCACGAGATCGAGGCTGCCACGGGCGAGGTAGGCGATCTTGAAGCCTTCGTTGCAGTGGCGCCCAAGGCCCCACGACTGGCTGTGGCGTGCGTCCCAGAAACCGACGGTGCGGATGCCCGGCAGGCGGTTTTCGAGAGAAATGCCGGGATAGTTGCCGCGGGTCCAGGCGTGGAGTTCGACTTCGCCGCGGCGCGCGGCGGCCTGCAGTTCCTTGCAGTTGTCGGCATACATGACAGAGTCGGGCTGGCGGAAAACCGAAGGCCGGACGGAGGCCGGCGAGATGACGGTATGCTTGTTCACGTTGCGCCTCCCAACACAGTGACTTAAGAAATTTACCACTGTTTTTGTCCGCAAGCATTGCCGAGTCAAGCCTGTCATTGTGGGGTCAACCGGAAAGGCGCGCAGCAGACGCGCTTCGCGGTGACGGGAGGACTGTTGTGAAAGTGGCTTTCAACCTGCTGGTAATCGGCGCTGAGATCGGCGAGCAGCACGCGTGTCAGCTGGAGCGGCTGAAGGCGCTCGGCTACGATGCTGTCGAGATTCCCGTTTTTTCCGGCAACGAGCATCACTATCGCAGCCTGGGCAAGCTGCTCTCCGATATCGGTCTTTCCGCTGGCGCGGCCGCCGTGGCGACCGCGGAGGCCAATCCAGTGAGCCCTGACGCTGCGGTGCGTCTCAAGGCCCGCGACCGACACCGCTGGATCATCGATTGCACCGCCGCCATGGGCGGGGAGATCATTGCCGGTCCCATTCATTCCCCGGTTGGGATTTTTACCGGTCTGGCGCCGACCGCCGCCGAATTCGACCATTGCGTCGAGGCGATGCGGGCCATGGCAGAGCATGCGGCGCCCGCCGGTATCCGTATTTCGGCCGAGGCCGTCAATCGCTTCGAGTGCTACCTGATGTCGACGATCGCCCAGGCATCGGCGATCCATCAGGCCGTCAATCACCCCAATTACGGCTATATGTTCGATACGTTCCACGCCAACATAGAGGAAAAGGATCCGCCGGCGACCTTCGAGCGGCATCACCGGGAAATCAATCACTACCATGTCTCGGAGAACGACCGTGGTGTGCCCGGCACCGGCCACGTGCCCTTCGCTGCGCATTTCGATGCCTTGCGACGCTGTGGTTACGACGGCTGGCTGACGGTGGAAGCCTTCGGCCGCGCCCTTCCGGAACTGGCGGGTGCGACGCGCGTTTGGCGCGACCTCTTCGATGATCTCGACGCTCTGTTCGCCGACAGCATCGCCTTCATTCGCCGCGAATGGGCGGCTGCCGGAGACCGGTTGGCATGACGGTCTCGCCCGCTCTCAGCATGACGGGGATCTCGAAGGCCTTTCCGGGCGTGCGCGCGCTGGATGGTGTCGACTTCGAGTGCGTTGCCGGGGAGGTGCACGCCATCTGCGGCGAAAACGGCGCCGGAAAATCGACACTGATGAAGATCCTCGGCGGCAGCTACCGTCCGGATGCCGGCACCATTGAGGTCGCCGGTCGCGCGATCCATTTCACCCATCCCCGGCAGGCGGCCGAAATGGGTATTGCGATCATCCACCAGGAGCTCAGCCTGCTGCCGCATCGCAGCGTGACGGAAAACATCTTCATGGGGCGCGAAATCGTTCGCCGCGGCTTCCTGGACAAGGCCGCGATGCACCGGAAAGCGGCTCTTCTCCTCAAGCGGATCGGCGCCGAGATCGATCCGCGAACGCTGGTCTCATCGCTTTCCATCGCGCTCCAGCAACTGGTGGAAATCGCCAAGGCGCTGCTTCTCGACGCGCGTATCCTCGTGATGGACGAACCGACGGCCGCGCTCGACGAGCGCGACAGCCGAACCCTTCTCGCGCTCGTCTCCACCCTGCGGCGGGAGGGCGTCGCTATCGTCTACATCTCTCACCGCATGCCCGAGGTGACGGCGATTGCCGATCGCATCACCATCCTCAAGGACGGACGAAAGGTCTGGACACGTCGGGCGGACTCTGCGCCGGTGACGGAGATCGTGCGTGCCATGGTCGGGCGCGACCTGAAGGAGTTCTATCCACCCGCGCCGGTCTCGCCGCCGGGCAAGGTTCTGCTGGCCGTTGCGGGCGGCAACAATGCGGCCTTGGATGAAATCGCCTTCGAGGTGCGGGCGGGCGAGATCATCGGCGTCGCTGGCCTTGAAGATTCCGGCAAGGGTGCACTGGCGTCGGCGCTTGTGGGAGACGCGCCATTTGCCGGCGGAACGATGATGCTTGGCGGGAAACCGACAGCGCTTCGCACGCCGAGGCAGGCGACGGCGGCCGGCATCGGCTACCTGCCAGGGGATCGCAAACGCGAGGGCCTCGCCCTGCGCCAGTCCGTGCGCGACAATGCGCTTCTGACGCTCCGTTCGATGGCGGGCCTGTTCACGCGGCCGTTTAAGGGCGCCCTCGGCAATGCGAAAATCGACGAGACGCTGCGGACCATGGATGTGCGCGCGGCCGATTTCGGCCAGGAGATCGGAACGCTGTCGGGGGGCAACCAGCAGAAGGCGATCATCGTGCGCTGGCTGGAGCAGGCCTCGCAGATCCTCGTCTTCGTCGAACCGACGCGGGGAATCGACATTGCGGCCAAGGCGGCCATCTACGAGACGATGCGCAGCTTCGCCGATTCCGGTCGTGGCATCGTCGTCGTCTCCTCCGACATGCCCGAACTCATCGGCATCGCCGACCGGGTCATCGTCATGCACCAGGGCCGCATTTCGGGTTCCGTCGCCCGCGGGGCCGGCGAGGAGGACATCATGAATCTCGCCCTCGGCCTTTCCGGTCCTGCCCTTGGAAGGACCGTCGCATGAGCCAGTCCGCCGTAAAACTCAACGTGGGCATGCCGGTTGCCCTGCTTCTCGCGCTGATGTCCATCGGCCTCTTCGTCGTCGTGGCGCTCTCTACCGGGGAAACCGCACAATTGAGCTGGCAGGGTGCGACCGGCCTTCTTCAGCGCATGGTGGCGCTCGGGCTCGTGGCGCTCGGCCAGACCTTCGTCATCCTCGTCGGCTCGATCGATCTTTCGGTCGCAGCGCTGATCAGCGCCGTCGCGGTGCTCGCCTCGCATCTCATGCAGGGTGACCCGGCGATGATCGTACCGGCCGTCATTGCCTGTCTCGGTCTGTGCGCCATCGTCGGCTTCGTCAACGGCGCGCTCGTGGCCTATGGCGGCATCAATCCTCTGATCGCGACGCTCGGCACGGGTCTCATCATCCAGGGAGTGCTGGCGGCCTCCTTCGGCGCGCTGCAAGGGACCGTGGCACGCGAATTCCAGATCCTCGCCTATGGCGGCGTCCTCGGCATACCCTATCCGCTGCTGCTTCTCGCATCCCTCTCGCTTGCGGCAGCCTTCGTGCTGGACCGCACGCTTTTTGGTGCGCGCATCTATGCTGTCGGCGGCAACCCCGATGGCGCGCGTCTTGCAGGCATTCGCACCGAGCGCGTCACTCTCTCGGCGCACATGGTGGCCAGCCTGTTTGCCGGCGCGGGCGGTCTCTATCTGGCGGCGCGGCTGCAATCGGGTACGCCCTGGATCGGGCGGGATGGCCTCTATGACCTGGAATCCATCGCGGTGACCGTCATCGGCGGCACCATCCTCGCCGGCGGCAAAGGCGGCGTCGCGGGTACGCTGGCAGGCGTCCTGCTTTTTGCGACCCTGGACGCGAGCTTCAACATGCTTGGCATCGATGCTTTCCTGAAGCAGGTCCTGCGGGGCGTCATCGTCATCGCGGCCGTCGCCGTGCACGCCGTTCGCGCGAAGGGACATGTGGCATGACGCGCGTTCCCCAGACGACCCCCTCTCGCCGCCGGGCGGGGCGCATCGCCCTCAATGCCGGTCTGGTCATGTTCATCGTCCTCTACGCAGCGATCGTGCTTTTCCAGCCGACATATCTCGAACCCGGCCTCTTCATGAATTTCCTGCGGCGCGCGGCGCCGCTGGTGATCCTTGCCTGCGGCCAGCTTTATGTGATCCTGACGGGTGGTTTCGATCTGTCGATGGGCGCTGTCGCGACGCTGGTTGTCCTGGCGGCGTCAATACTCATCAACGGCGATCCGGAGATCACCTGGGCCGTCATCGGTGTGCTCTACGGGATGGGCATTGCCGTCGGACTGATGAACGGTCTCGTGGTCGCCTTCCTCAAGGTGCCCTCGATCATCACGACCCTCGGAACGATGCTGCTCGTCAACGGGCTGGCGCTCGCCTGGTCGGGCGGCGCGGCACGCGGCGACCTGCCGGACAATTTCCGCAATCTCGGACGGCTCGTCTGGCGCGACGTTCCGGGGCTGGGGACCCTGCCGGTCGCCGTGGTCGTTCTCGTCGGCTTCGTCACGCTCGCCTGGTTCGGCCTGAACGGCACCGTCTATGGCAAGCGGGCCCTCGCCGTCGGCGACAATCCACGGGCCTCGGAACTGGCCGGGGCGCCTGTTGCTGCGACCCGCATCATCGCCTTCGTGGTTTCTGCGGTTTCGGCTGTCACGGCCGGCATCCTGCTCGGCGGTTTCTCCGGCGTCTCGGTCAATGCCGGGGAGGGGCTGGAACTGCAGGCAATCGCGGCCTGCGTGATCGGCGGCGCGCAACTGCTGGGAGGGCGCGGTTCGATCTGGAGCGCGACCTTCGGCGCACTGAGCCTCTTTGCTCTTTTCACCTTGCTCAATCTCCTAGGCCTGCCGCAGGCGTTCAGGGACAGCATCCAAGGTGTCATCCTGATCGCCGCTGTCGCCGTCACCGCCTGGCGCCGCCGCCGCCGGACCTGACCGGCATTCGCTATCACAACCGCCGGCAAGGCCGGCATTCTGGAGGAGGACGACATGACACTGAGGACACTTCTGGCGACCACCGTCGCATTGACATTCGCCGGTCATGCGCTTGCGCAGGATTTCAACGATCCGGCTGAGTTCAAGAAGCAGCGGGAGTTGCTGGCGATGACGCCGCAGGGGCCGGAAGGCCAGCCTTGGGCGCAGCACCTCGGCGACAGCATGGTCGATACGGCCAAGTACAAAAAGGACGGCCAGGTCACGCTCTGCTTCTCCAATGCTGGCGTCTTCAACCCCTGGCGCGTTGTCGGCCTCAACAATCTCACGGCTGAAGCCGAACTGCACAAGGACCGCCTCAAGGAGTTGATCGTCGTCGATGCCGAGGGCAAGGACGACAAGCAGATCTCCGATATCGAGGCGCTCGTGAGCGGCGGAAAGTGCGACGCGCTGATCGTCTCGCCCAACACGACGGCTGCGCTGACCCCGGCCGTCGAGGCCGCCTGCGCGAAGCTTCCCATCATCGTCTTCGACCGTGGCGTCAACACCTCCTGCCCCGTCACCTACATCCATCCGGTCGGCGGCTACGGCTTCGGCATCACCTCGGGCGAGTTCATCGCCAGCAAGCTCAAGAAGGGCGACAACGTTCTCGCCCTGCGCATCGTCCCCGGCGTCGATGTGCTCGAGACGCGCTATTCGGCCGCCAAGACCATCTTCGACGAAGCCGGGCTCAATGTCATCGGCTCGGAGTTTACAGGCAGCGACCGCGCGAAAACCAAGGCGGTCGTCGAGGATTACATCAATCGCGGCGAGAAGATCGATGCGATCTGGATGGACGCCGGCGACACGGCGACGGCCGCGCTCGAAGCCTTCGAGGATGCCGGGCTGCCTTATCCCGTGATCAGCGGCGAGGACCAGCAGGACTTCCTGCGCAAGTGGAAAGCCGACAAGCTGACGGCCATCGCACCGTCCTATCCGACCTACCAGTGGCGCACCGCCGTCATCGCGGCCCTTGACGTTCTGGATGGCAAGTCTGTTCCCGGTCCGGAGTGGGTGCTTCCGCAGCCGGCGATCACCGAAGACGTGCTGACACAGTACATCGACGAGCGCATGCCGCCGCTGCACTACAGCCTGTGCGGTTGCCAGGACCTGCCGGGCTACCCGGAGCGCTGGGGCGGCAAGAAGTAAGCATGATCGTTGATTTGCATTGAGAAATCTCAGTGCAAATCAACGCAAAAACGTATAGACCGCATACGGCCTCTTTCCGGACACCCTAAATAAACCGTTTGCATGGACTGGCTAGATTTTCGGTCGGCAAGCATCCTACGTAGTGGAGGGTCGTTGGTTCATATTCCTCCATTGCGGACCAGCGCGGCTGGAAGACGGGCGCATTCCAGTCCACTGCGATGAAGTAATAATCTGGGTCTCCGACTTGTCGTTATATTTGAAAAGCCAGGTTTTTAAGTTCGCCTTGTACTCTTTCATAAGATCTACAAAGAGCCCTGGTTCGTTTCTTCGAGCCAATGTTATTATGTGTACCATGAATACACCGAAGGAAATCAAGCTAAAGAATGCCTTGGAAGCTGTCCCGGCAGGCTTTGTCGCGGACGCACGTTGGCTAGTGAGTCAAGGCATCAGCCGCTTCCTCACGCGAAAGTATGTTGAGAGTGGAGGGCTGGAGCGCCTCGAGCGCGGCGTCTTCCGTCGCCCTAGGCCACATCCAGCGCCGCTTGGCTGGAGCACGTGCCTACTCTCGCTCCTGCACATCATGAGCTACAAGATACATGCCAGGGGCATCACTGCCCTCTGCGAGCAGGGATATCGCCACTACTTGCCGTTGGAAGCTCCCGCACCTGTATGGCTCTATGACGATGATATCCCGTCATGGGTACCGCGCTTGAAACCCGACGCGCCCCTAATTGCCCGCGGCAGGTCCCTGTTCACCGATCCAGATTTGGGCCCTACCGAGAACAAGTCTGCCAACGCCCGTACGACGCCTTGCGGTCGGGCGCTTCTAATGTCGCTACCGGAGCGCGCCCTACTGTAAGCCCTCGACGAACTCCCCGCCCAAGAGAGCTTCCACAATCTCGATATGGTATTTAAAAGGTTGGCCACGCTCAGTTAGCGCCGCTTGACGGCGCTGCTGCAGAGCTGCCGGGAGATCAAGGTCAGACGCCTGTTCTTTGTGTTCGCAGAGCGCCGTAAGCATTCGTCGCGTGAACGCCTCAATCCCGATGACTTCAAGCTGGGCACGGGCGACCGCGCCCGCGTGAAGGGTGGCAAAATTCACCCCCGCTACCGCATCATGGCCCTCGAATTTTGTGGAAACCTCAGGAACTGCCGATGGCCCGTGAATCATATGCCGCCCAGGTTGCGCTGTTGATACGGCTTCACCCCTTTATCGCAACTGAGAAGGTCTTCTCGCTGAAGGGCAGAACTGCATTCAATTTGTTCTATCGCGACATGCCTCGGCTCTCGGTTGATATCGACCTGACCTGTTTGCCAGTCCGGGACCGCATGGAGAGTTTGGCCGAGATCGACGAAGCGCTGGACCTCATCACCGCCGCCGCCAATGGCGGGATTGCAGGGCTCGATGCTCGCCGCATAGCTGGCGGCGGCGGGCCGCATCTGTGGAGGAAACTGCTGCTGCGCTGGAGCAGATTACAACGACAGTCCGTGACTCTAGCCATCGAGCGCAAGAGGCCGGATCCCTGGTTCGGCGCACGAAGGAGCATGCCGAGAACTCCGGCAAGGTCGTCGGCCATGCGGTCGATGCGATGGGCAAGATCGAAGAGTCTGCCGGCGAGATTGGCAATATCATAGGGGTCATTGATGAGATCGCTTTCCAGACGAACCTTCTCGCGCTGAATGCTGGCGTTGAGGCGGCACGTGCCGGTGAGGCGGGGAAAGGCTTTGCCGTCGTCGCCCAGGAGGTGCGGGAACTCGCCCAGCGTTCAGCGAAGGCAGCCAAGGAAATCAAGGAACTTATCAACACATCCAATGACCACGTCAAGAGTGGCGTAACCTTGGTCGGCGACACCGGCAAGGCTCTCCGCGAGATCGTGAGCCAGGTTGTTCAGGTTGACAGCAATGTCGGAGCGATCGTTGAGGCTTCGAAGGAACAGGCGACCGGCTTGAAGGAGATCAACTCGGCCGTCAACACCATCGATCAGGGCACCCAGCAAAACGCTGCGATGGTCGAAGAAACTTCAGCTGCCTCCCACAGCCTCGCGCGAGAGGCCGAACAATTGTTCGCCCTTCTCGGCCAGTTCAAGATCGGCAGCATGCCCGGGTTGCCCCGCCAATCATCTTCAAGCCAGTCAGTCGCGTCGGGCGTTGTTCCGAGTCATACGCCGAAGACCGCCTCCAAGGTCGCTCATCTGGTTCAGGGGAACACCGCTCTGAAGTCGGCAGACTAGTGGCCGGAGTTTTAAGCACGCCTGCTTTCGTTAGGCGTGCCACACACAGGCCCGTTTCGATGATCGCGCCATAGCAGTTTTGGCCCGGCGCTGGTCCCCCGGGCACCGGGTCAAGGCGTTCCTCCTGGAACCGGAGAGCGTGAATGCAAAGAAGGAAGTTCGGCCGCGAGTACAATCTTGAGGCGGGGAAGTTGTTAAACGAGCGCGGAGCCGCTGTTGCCCAGGAGGCCCGTGACAGTGATGTCCAAGAGAACGTGTTGCGCACATTAACTTTAGTTCGCGAATACGGCGACGATCCCAGCCGGTCGTTTCCTAGAAAGGGCCAGATGAAGCCGGAGCAGCTTGAGATTGATCGGCTCCGTCGTGAAGTCTCCAAGTTGAAGGCGGGGCGCGACATCCCAAAAAACGATCGCGGGCTTTGCTCCGCCTGTGCGCGGAAGAAGCGGGCTGTGCTACGTTGGCCGCCGGAGGGGAGTTGCCGACTGCTTATTGGAGGCGATCGATCCCGTTAAAAAACAGGGCAAATGGGCTGTTGCGGAATTGAGAGTGGTGACGCTGTTTTCGCGGCCATCCTGGTTAGGAGAATGACGAACTTGCGCGGTCAGGCCCCTCCCGATCCGGAGGAGGAGAAGTCATGCCAAAGACAAGTTCACCTTGGCCTGCTGTCGGTTTCATGGACACCGAGCCGGAAACTCCATTCTTCCAAAGCCAAAAAGTCTCAGATCATCCGACGACGGACACTGTGCACCACGCACAAGTAGGAAATTTCTCGAAATCCTAAGCGTTTTCAGTCAAGAATATTTGAATGTCGGTCGAGATCGAGCTCGCTTGGCCCGCTAGTCTTCCAAGCAGCTTTGCCATTGTTTCCACAGCCAGTCGTGCTTCTAACAATGGCTTTTGGTCAATAACAGCGCGGAGCTTGCGCGCCCTAAGAAGCATCCTCCGATTTGAGGTCAGTTCGTGAGTAATGACAACGGTGCGCTCGAGGTTGCCCATTTGTTGAAGAGCATTGACGATGGACAGTGCTCCGGACGAGAAATGATAAATTCCCTTAATGCCGCGATTCTTGAAAAAAGCGAGTTCGACGATGCGGCCTGCGTTATCCTGATCTTCCCCGGTCTCTAGGACCGCATAAACACTACAGAGAGGGTAGCGTTCGGAAATCACTTCACGAAAACCTGCCTCTCTTTCACGATGGCCGGTGATAGCCTTCGACCCAGCAATTATCAGGACTTGACCGCCTTCGTTGCCAAGGAAAAGTCCCATCAGGTCTCCAGCTACTCGCCCGCATTGCCGATTGTCGGGTCCGATGTGTGCTGAGCGACCAGAACCCCCCACATCATCCACAAGGGTCACTACCGGAATTTTCAGCGATATCTTTGAAATCGCTTCTCTAATTCGCTCATCGTCCGGGCTGGTGATAATGAGGCCGTCGTAAGGACCTAACGCATGAACGAGTGAGGCAATCGCCTCCACCTTCGTTGGATCAATATGCTTCACGAAAAACTTGATGTTCAAAGTTGCGTACATCCGCGAAGCGAGATCAATGCCTTCGCGCAACGACGCGTGAAAGGGGTTGGTGGGCGGCTGGATCAGCACCGCCACACGCAACGTGCGCGAGGGCGTGCGATCCAGCGCCCGGTCGATGCCGAGCGCGCGTGCGGCGGCCAACACACGATCTTCCTTGTCGGTGCGCACGCCGCCACGATTGTTCAGAACCCTATCCACCGTCGCAATTGACACGCCGGCCGCCTTTGCAACGTCCGTGATGCTTACCTTTCGCGCAACCATTTGCCTATCTCCACTCGTTTTTGATGGAATCCCATCAAAATCGAACTTTGTAAAGTCGATATCTGCGGCTAAGTCTTTTGTCCAAGGAGGGTCGCCCCCCCGTGGGCGGCACCAGGGAAGGACAATCACAATATGAGCATTGCAGTCACCACAGCTCCGTGCTGCTGGGGCGTTGATGACGTGCGCAATCCCAATCTCCCTGCGTGGGAACTGGTATTCGATGAAGTCAACGACGCCGGTTATGACGGAATGGAACTTGGCCCCTATGGTTATGTCCCGCTAGACATTGACCTTGTCTCCCGGGCACTTGTAAGCCGGGGGCTCTACATCGTTGCCGGAACGATCTTCAATGATCTGCTCGACCCAGGCAATCGTAAAAACCTCCTGCGTCAGACTGAGGAGATCTGCGCGCTGATCACCAGCCTGCCCAAGCCGCCACAGTCGGCCGGTCAGCGCTTTGCAGCGCCTTATCTCACGGTCATGGACTGGGGACATGACGAGCGCGATTTTGCCGCTGGGCATCCCGACAAGGCGCCGCGGCTCGACGACGCGGCCTGGGCCAGTATGATGGACAATATCAGAGCGATCGCCGATCTGGCCCGCGAGAAATACGGCGTTCGCGCCACTATCCACCCGCATGCGGGTGGCTACATCGAATTCGAGGACGAGATCGAGCGTCTGGCGTCTGATATTCCGCAAGAGGTTGCCGGCTTTTGCCTCGACACCGGTCATACGTTCTATGCCGGTATGGATCCTGTCGAAACGCTGCGCAAATATGCTGACCGTCTCGACTACATCCATTTCAAGGACATCGACAAGGCCGTATTCGACCGCGTGATGGGCGAGCGGATCCGCTTCTTCGAAGCCTGCGCGCAAGGCGTCATGTGCCCGATCGGCAATGGCTGCATCGATTATCCTGCCATCCGCATCCTTCTCGGTGACCTCGGCTACGAAGGCTTCATCACTGTCGAGCAGGAGCGTGACCCGCGCAACGCCGGCGGAAGCCTGGCGGATGTGAAACTCAGCCGCGACTACCTGAAGTCGGCCGGCTTCTAACAATCCTGGACGGATATCTCAATGATTTACGGAACTCGTCAGACGAAACGACCGCTCCGCTGGGCAATGGTTGGCGGTGGCCGGGGCAGCCAGATCGGCTACGTCCACCGCAGTGCGGCGCTGCGCGATCGCTATTTCGATCTCGTTGCCGGCGCTTTCGACATTGATGCCGAACGCGGTCGCGCCTTCGGTGCCGAACTCGGGCTTGACCCGTCGCGGTGCTACGCCGACTGGCGGACGCTCTTTGCCGAGGAAGCAAAGCGTCCCGACGGGATCGAGGCTGTCTCGATCGCGACCCCGAACAACACCCACTACGAGATCACCAAGGCTGCGCTCGAAAGCGGGCTGCACGTGGTCTGCGAGAAGCCGCTGTGCTTCACGGTTGCGGAAGCCGAAGATCTCCAGCGGATCGCCGCCGAGCGCGGCCGCATCGTCGGCGTGACCTACGGCTATAGCGGCCATCAGGTCATCGAACATGCCCGTGAACTTGTTGCTGCCGGCGAACTCGGCGAAATCCGCTTGGTTAACCTCCAGTTCGCGCACGGCTTCCACAATGAAGCTGTCGAGTTGCAGAACCCGGCCACCCGCTGGCGCGTCGACCCGAAGTTTGCAGGCCCGAGCTACGTGCTTGGCGACATCGGTACGCATCCACTGTATATTTCTGAGGTCATCCTGCCCGACCTACATATCAAGCGCCTCCTGTGCGCACGTCAGAGCTTCGTCAAGACGCGTGCGCCGCTCGAGGACAACGCCATGACGTTGATGGAGTATGACAACGGTGCCTTCGGTACGCTCTGGTCAAGCGCTGTCAATGCCGGCTCAATGCACAGCCAGAAGGTCCGCATTGTCGGTTCCAAAGCATCGATCGAGTGGTGGGACGAGCAGCCGAACCAGCTTCGTTTCGAGGTTCAGGGCGAGCCCGTGCGCATCCTGGAACGCGGCATGGGTTACCTGCATGCAAAGGCGCTTGCCGACGATCGTATCGGTGCAGGCCATCCGGAGGGTCTCTTCGAAGCCTGGGCCAATCTCTACGATCGCTTTGCCATCGCCATGGAGGCGCGCAACGAGAACGACGGGGACCGTCTGGCAGGCATCCGCTATCCGGGGATCGAGGCGGGAGTGGAAGGCGTACGCTGGGTGGAGAACTGCGTTCGTTCGGCCGATCAGGGCGGGGTCTGGGTCGATTACAGGTAATTGGGTGAAGGGCGGTGGTCGCCCCTCTCTCAAAGGGAGCTCTTAATTAGGGAGGAGAGCAGCATGAAATCCAAATTGGTTATGGCAGCACTGCTGGCGGGCATGATGGCCGGCACGGCACAGGCTCAAAATGTCGGCGTGTCAATGGCTTTGTTCGACGACAACTTTCTGACCGTGCTGCGCAACGGCATGATCGACTACTCCAAGGAGAAGGACGTAAAGCTGCAAATTGAAGATGCTCAGAATGACGTCGGCAAGCAGCTGAACCAGATCCAGAACTTCGTGGCTTCGGGCGTCGATGCGATCATCGTCAACCCGGTCGATACCGATGCGACGGCGGCCATGTCGCAGGCTGCTTCCGCGGCCGGTATCCCGCTTGTCTACGTTAACCGCGAGCCCGCCAATGTGGACCAGCTTCCTGACAAGCAGGCATTCGTCGCCTCCAAGGAGATCGATGCCGGCACACTGGAAACGAAGGAAGCCTGCCGTCTGCTGAAGGCCGCCGGAAAGAAAGAGGCCAAGGTCGTCGTTCTCATGGGCGAGCTCTCCAACCAGGCGTCCCGCATGCGCACGAAGGCGATCAAGGACGTGATCGCCACGCCCGACTGCAGCTTCATGTCCATCGCGGAAGAGCAGGTCGGCAACTGGTCGCGCACGCAGGGCGCGGACCTTGTCACCAACTGGCTGTCGGCCGGCGTGAAGTTCGATGCTGTCCTTGCCAACAACGACGAGATGGCCATCGGCGCCATCCAGGCGCTGAAGGCGGCAAACATTCCGATGGACCAGGTCGTCGTCGGCGGCATCGACGCGACGCAGGACGCACTCGCGGCCATGGCGGCGGGCGATCTCGACGTGACGGTGTTCCAGAACGCCGCCGGTCAGGGCAAGGGGGCGGTGGATGCCGCACTCAAGCTCGCCAAGGGAGAGAGCGTCGAAAAGAAGGTCTATGTGCCCTTCGAACTCGTCACCCCGTCCAATCTCAAGGATTACCAGAAGAAGAATTGACAATGACATGCCACGAAGGGGCGTCCTGCCCCTTCGTGGAACCTGGGAGGAGGATGGGAATGGTTAGCCAGGCCACGGCGTCCGCAATCAAGCGGATGAACGAGCGGACCGAGATCGACGGGCTTCTCGCGCTTGAGGGGATCCGCAAGGAATTTCCGGGTGTTCTCGCGCTCGACAATGTCCAGCTTCGCATCCGCAAGGGAAGCGTGCATGCGCTGATGGGCGAGAATGGTGCGGGCAAATCCACGCTCATGAAGATCATCGCCGGCATTTATCAGCCGGATGCGGGCGAAATCCGCCTGCGTGGCGAGCCGGTGACGCTCAAATCGCCGCTTGATGCCCTGGAGCAGGGCATCGCCATGATCCATCAGGAACTCCAGTTGATGAACTGGATGACGATCGCCGAAAACATCTGGATCCGGCGTGAACCGCGAAACCGCTTCGGCCTGATCGACCACGGCAAGATGGCCGAGATGACCCGCGCGCTCTTCGCGCGGCTCAACCTCTCGCTCGATCCCGACACGCAAGTTTCCGAACTGACCGTGGCACAGAAGCAGATGGTCGAGATCGCGCGCGCCGTCAGCTACGAGTCGCGCATTCTCATCATGGACGAGCCGACCTCCGCGCTGACCGAGCGCGAGGTGGAGCATCTCTTTGCCATCATCCGCGACCTGAAGGCCCGCGATATCGGCATCATCTACATCACCCACAAGATGAACGAGCTTTTCGAAATCGCCGACGAGTTCACGGTCTTCCGCGATGGCAAGTATATCGGCACGCATTCATCGAAGGATGTGACCCGCGACGACATCATCCGCATGATGGTCGGGCGCGAAATCACCAACATGTTTCCGAAGATCGATTGCGCGATCGGCGACGTCATTCTCGACGTGAAGAACCTCACCATTCCCGGTGTCTTTCACGACATCTCGTTTTCGTTGCGGCGCGGGGAAATCCTGGGTCTCGCCGGCCTTGTCGGCGCGAAACGCTCGAACGTCGCCGAGGCTCTGTTCGGCGTGACACCTGCCGACAGTGGCCAGATCCTGATCGATAACAAGCCTGTCACCATCAAGAGCCCAAATGAGGCGATGGCGCATGGAATGGCGTTTCTGACCGAGGATCGCAAGGAGACGGGATGTTTCCTCACACTCGATTGTCTGGAAAATATCCAGTCCGCTCTGATCACCCGTTCGCATGTCAAGGCAGGCTTTGTCGACCAGAAGAGGGTGACGGAGCTGGCGGAAGGCATGGCGAAGAAGCTGAGGGTCAAGACGCCAAACCTCCACGAGATCGTTGAAAATCTGTCAGGCGGCAACCAGCAGAAGCTGCTGATCGCACGCTGGCTGCTGACCAAGCCACGCATTCTCATCCTGGACGAGCCGACAC
The DNA here is from genome assembly GCF_001938945.1 of Xaviernesmea rhizosphaerae. Lineage (GTDB taxonomy): Bacteria > Pseudomonadota > Alphaproteobacteria > Rhizobiales > Rhizobiaceae > Xaviernesmea > Xaviernesmea rhizosphaerae. The sequence continues at coordinate 66,758 of NZ_MKIO01000022.1, read as the reverse complement.
GCGGGATCGATGTCGGCGCCAAATCGGAAATCCACCGACTGATCACAGGCCTGGCGGCCGAAGGCGTCGCCGTTCTGATGATCTCGTCGGAGCTGCCGGAAGTCTTGGGAATGAGCGACCGCATCATGGTCATGCAGGAGGGGCGCGTTTCCGGGTTTCTCGACCGCGCAGAGGCTGACCAGATCAAAATTATGGATCTCGCGGCGCGCTGAGGCGGCGCCGAAGAGGAGGAGAACACATGAACACGATTTCGCAACAGGCCGTGGCCGCGACGTCGGCGAAACGCAAGTTGCCGTCCGAACTGAATATCCTGCTGGTTCTCATCGGCATCTCTTTGACCTTCGAGTTGCTCGGCTGGATCCTGCAGGGACAATCGTTTCTGCTCAATCCCCAGCGCCTGTCGATCATGATCCTGCAGGTGTCGGTCATTGGTATCATCGCGATCGGCGTGACGCAGGTTATCATCTCCGGCGGTATCGATCTCAGCTCGGGATCGATCGTCGGCGCCACGGCCATGATCGCCATGAGCTTCGCCCAGATCGGAACGTTCGAGCGGGCTCTTTATCCCGGCCTGACGGACCTTCCGGTCGTCATCCCTGTCGCGATCGGCCTGATTGTCGGTGTACTCTGTGGGGCCATCAACGGAGCCCTGATTGCCTATACGCGCATTCCGCCTTTCATCGCCACCCTCGGCATGATGGTGACGGCCCGCGGCTTTGCAAAATGGTACACGAAGGGCCAACCGATCAGCTTCCCGACCGATAGCTTCGCCGCATTGGGGAAGGGAATGATGCCGGTTGTGATCTTCCTCATCGTCGCGGTGATCATGCATGTCGTCCTGCGCTACACCCGCTACGGAAAGTTCACCTATGCGATCGGCGCCAATGCCCATGCGGCGCGCGTCACCGGGATCAATGTCGAACGCCACACGGTGAAGATCTATGCCGTCGCCGGTCTGCTTTCCGCTCTGGCTGGCATCGTGGTTGCCGCCCGTGGCCTCACAGCACAGGCGGGCATGGGGCAAATGTACGAACTTGATGCCATCGCCATGGCTGTGATCGGCGGCGTTTCCCTCTCGGGTGGCCGCGGCTCGGTTCTCGGCACTTGCATCGGCATGGTTATATTCGGCGTCATCATCTCAGGCTTCACCTTTCTGCGGCTCGACGCCTACTATCAGGAAATGCTGAAGGGGCTGATCATCGTGGCTGCCGTGGTTGCCGACATGTATCGCCAGAAAAAGCGCGTGAAGCGGAGCTGATGCAGCCAGGACGAGCCACCAAGCAGTGGCTACGATTACCGCCGCCTTCTTACGGGGGAAGCGGCGAGGCCGCGGGCTCTGCCTCCCGAGCCCGCGGCCTACTAAAGCATCCGACAGCCAACGCGGAAATTGAAACGCGTAGCCATCAAAGAAAGTGACCACTGACTTGTTCGCTTCTTGCAATGTCAGGTCTGAGGCACTGCCAGCGGGTCTCTGGACCCCAGGATATTCCCGAATGGAGGTTGGCCGACGTCGATGTAATTGAATGAAGCTCAGCGTACCGCGCAATATCAAAGTTTTGAATGCAACACCAAACTCAATATCGCCCGGAGCCGGGCGGACAGCAAGCTTGAACGCCAACTAAGAGTTGGCACAGCGCGATCGGTGGCCACGGCCATGCCGCGTCGCTCCTGGAGGACAGAATGGGTGAAACTCTCGATGTCATCACGATCGGCCGCTCGTCGGTGGATCTTTATGGCGCGCAGGTTGGCGGGCGGCTCGAGGACATGGGCTCGTTCCGCAAATATATCGGTGGCTCGCCCACCAACATGGCCGCCGGCACCGCGCGCCTTGGTCTCCGCTCGGCGCTGATCACCCGCGTCGGCGACGAGCATATGGGCCGCTTCATCCGCGAGGAACTGGCGCGCGAGGGCGTGGACGTGTCCGGGGTGAAGACTGATCCGGAGCGCCTCACCGCACTCGTGTTGCTCGGCATCCGGGACGACGAGCGCTTTCCGCTCATCTTCTACCGCGAGAACTGCGCGGACATGGCGCTCTGCGAGGACGACATCGACGAGGCGCTGATCGCGCGCGCCCGCTCCGTCGTGGCGACCGGCACCCATCTCAGCCATGTGCAGACCGAGAAGGCCGTGCTGAAGGCGCTCGATCTCGCCCGCAAGCATGGCGCTCGTACCGCGCTCGACATCGATTACCGGCCGAATCTCTGGGGTGTCGCCGGCCATGGCGACGGCGAAAGCCGCTTCGTGGAAAGCCGGCGCGTCACCGAGAAGCTCCAGTCGACCCTGCATCTCTTCGACCTGATCGTCGGCACGGAAGAGGAGTTCCATATCGCCGGCGGGTCGACCGACACGATCGCGGCGCTGAAGGCTGTACGTGCCGTATCGGAGGCGACGCTGGTTTGTAAGCGCGGGGCCCACGGCGCGGTCGCATTCACCGGCGCGATCCCCGCGACGCTCGATAAAGGCGAACGCGGTCCCGGCTTTCCGATCGAGGTCTTCAACGTGCTCGGTGCTGGCGACGGCTTCATGTCGGGCCTGATTAAGGGCTGGTTGGAAGACGCGCCCTGGCCGCGCGCGCTTCAATATGCCAATGCCTGCGGCGCCTTCGCCGTCAGCCGCCATGGCTGCACGCCCGCCTATCCGTCGCTCTCCGAACTCGACTTCTTCCTCGAGCGGGGCGTGAAGACCAATGCGCTCCGCCACGATGCGGAGCTCGAACAGATCCACTGGTCGACGAACCGCCACGGCGACTGGTCGACCATGCGGGTCTTCGCCTTCGACCACCGCATGCAGCTCGAAACGATGGCTGGTGCGAAGCCGGAGAAGATCGGCGCCTTTAAGCAGCTCTGCCTGCGCGCCGCCCTCGGGGTGCAGAATGGGCAGTCGGGATACGGCATTCTTTGCGACAGCCGGCTTGGGCGGAAGGCGCTTCAGGCAGCCTCCGGAACCGGATTGTGGATCGGACGACCGGTCGAGTGGCCGGGCTCCCGGCCGCTGACGCTGGAACCGGAAATCGGCCCAGACTTCGGTGGTCTCGATGAATGGCCCCTCGACAACGTCGTCAAGGTCCTTTGCTTCTGCCACCCGGACGACGACGACGCCATGCAGGCCGCGCAGGAGGAGACGGTCAAGCGCCTCTTCGCCTCCGCCCGTCGCAATCGCCTTGAATTCCTGCTGGAGATCGTTCCCTCGAAGGTCGGCCCGGTCGACGAAGCGACCACCGCGACCCTCATCCGCCGCTTCTACGAGATCGGCATCTATCCCGATTGGTGGAAGCTCGAGCCGATGGCCAGCCGCGGTGCTTGGGAACAGGCCTGCGCTGCGATCATCGAGAATGATCCGCACACGCGCGGCATCGTCGTTCTCGGCCTTGATGCGCCGGAGGCGGAACTGGCGGCAAGCTTCGCGGTCGCCGCGGAGTTCCCGCTCGTGAAGGGTTTCGCGGTTGGTCGGACGATCTTCGCCAAAACGGCGGGCGAATGGTTGGCAGGCAGACTGTCCGATGACGACGCTGTCGCGGAGATGCAGACGCGCTATCGGCGGCTTTGCGACGTCTGGGACGCGGCGCGTGGCGGTTTGCGACAGGATGAGACGGCCCAAGGAGCTGAACAGGACAAGTTTGCGACGCAGAAGTTGCAGGGAAGGCACTGACATGATGGATACGATTCGGCTAACGGCAGCGCAGGCGACGTTTCGCTGGCTCTCGGTCCAGATGACCGAGGAAGGCGACCGCTTCATCGAAGGGGTCTGGGCGATCTTCGGCCATGGCAACGTCGCCGGCATCGGCGAGGCGCTGAAGGGGATTGGCGACAGACTGCCGACTTGGCGCGGCCAGAACGAGCAGACCATGGCCCATGCCGCGATCGCCTATGCAAAGACGAAGCGCCGGCGGAAGGCCATGGCCGTTACGTCCTCGATCGGCCCCGGTGCCACGAACATGGTCACTGCGTCGGCGCTTGCCCATGTCAACCGCCTTCCGGTGCTGTTCATTCCCGGTGACGTCTTCGCCAACCGCCGCCCCGACCCCGTGCTGCAGCAGATCGAGGACTTCGACGACGGTACGATGACCGTCACCGACTGCTTCCGCCCGGTCAGCCGCTACTTCGACCGGATCACCCGGCCGGAACAGATCATGACCGCGCTGCCGCGCGCGCTGCAGGTCATGACCGACCCGGCCAATTGCGGTCCCGTGACGCTCGCCTTCTGCCAGGATGTGCAGGCCGAGGCTTACGACTATCCCAAAGCCTTCTTCACGCCGAAGACCTGGCGCATTCGCCGTCCGGAGCCCGATCCGCGTGAGGTGGACGACGTGGTCGCAGCGCTGAAAACTTCCACGAAGCCGATCATCGTTTCGGGCGGCGGCGTGCTCTATTCGGGTGCCGATGCCGACCTTCTTGCTTTCGCCAAAACCCACAATATTCCGATCGTCGAGACGCAGGCCGGCAAGGGTGCGATCGACTGGGAGGAGCGGCTGAACTTCGGCTCGCCCGGCGTCACAGGAACTGATTGCGGCAACAAGATCGCCGCCGAAGCCGACCTGATCCTCGGCGTTGGTACTCGCTTCCAGGACTTCACGACCGGAAGCTGGACCGCCTTCGGCAATCCCGACCGTAAGCTCGTCTCGGTCAACCTCACGGGCTACGACGCCGCCAAGCACGGCGCGATTCCGCTCGTCGCCGACGCCAAGGTCGCCTTGGAGCGCCTGACAGAAGGACTTCAGGGACATCGCTTCGCAGATCCGGACTACGCTGCGCGCGATGCTTGGTTCGAGGCGGCGGATGCCGCAACCGCAGCACCGTCTGTATCGCAGCCGAACTTCCTGCCCTCCGATGCTCAGGTGATCGGCTCCGTGCAGAGGGTCGCGCAGACGAATACGGTTGCGATGTGCGCGGCGGGCACTATGCCCGGCGCGCTGCAGATCCTGTGGCGCGCGGCGTCCGGCGGATACCACATGGAATATGGCTATTCCTGCATGGGCTACGAAGTGGCTGGCGCGTTCGGCATCAAGCTCGCCGCGCCCGAGAAGGAGGTCATCTGCTTCGTCGGCGACGGCAGCTACATGATGGCCAATTCCGAGCTCGCCACTGCCGTGATGATGCGCGTGCCCTTCACGATCGTGCTGACCGACAATCGCGGCTACGGCTGCATCAATCGGCTGCAGCAGGAATGCGGCGGGGCTGAGTTCAACAACATGTACAAGGACTGCAATATCGAGGTGCAGCCGGAGATCGACTTCGTCGCCCATGCGACCTCGATGGGCGCGCACGCGGTGAAGGTACCGGATCTCGCGGGTCTCGAAGCGGAGATCGTAAGCGCGCGCAGCCGGACCATCCCGACCGTCATCGTCATCGACACAGAGGCCGAGACAGGCGCGGGGATCGGCGGCGGCTGGTGGGATGTGGCGGTGCCTGCCGTTGGCGAGACCGAGACTCTGCGCATAGCCCGCGCACATTACGAAGCCACGCTGCCACGTCAGCGCCTCAACTGAAGTGTCAGATTTTTATATGAAGGACGCACACATGATCCTTTACGGAACAAACCCCATCGCTTGGTCCAACGATGACGATCAGACGATCGGCGCGCATCTCTCTCTGGACGATTGTCTGTCGGACTGCCGTAAGATCGGTTTCGATGGCATCGAGAAGGGCCACAAGATGCCGAATGAAGGAACCGCCCTGAAGGCGGAACTCGGTGCATACGACCTGCGCTTCGCCGGCGGCTGGCATTCGACCAACCTGCTCCTCAATGACCTCGAGACAGAAATCGCCGCGTTGCAGAGCTTCATCGATATGACAAAGGCGGCCGGCGGCGACCACATCAATGCCTGCGAATGCTCCAACACCGTCCACGGCAGCGACGGAACGCCGGTTAACGACCGGCCGATTCTGACGGATGCACAGTGGACGCGCTTTTCGGAGGGCTATGAGGTACTGTCGCGGCATGCCGCGAGCCAAAACGTGCGGATGGGTTACCACCACCATATGGGAACGATCATCGAGAGCGCGGCCGATATCGACCGCTTCATGGCGATGGCCGGGCCGCATACGCGCCTGCTGCTCGACACCGGCCATTGCACGTTTGGTGGCGCTGACCCGGCAGAGGTGGCCGACAAGTACATGGACCGCGTGACGCATATCCACGCCAAGAATATTCGCGCGGACATCATGCGGCAGGTGCGAGAAGAAAACCTGTCCTTCCTCGAAGGCGTGCGGCGCGGTGTCTTCACTGTGCCGGGCGATCCGGAAGGCTGCGTCGATTTCGCACCGGTACTGAAAATCGCAGCAGAAAGTGGCTATTCCGGTTGGCTGGTGATCGAGGCCGAGCAGGACAGCGCGGTCCGCGAACCCTTCCACTACCAGGACATGGGCCTCAAGGCGCTCAGGGCGATGGCGCGTGAGGTTGGGCTGGACCGGTCGGCCGGCGCGGCGTGAGGACAGAGCCATGAGCAGTCTCCGCCGCCGTCCCTTCGGCTCGCATGGCAAGGTCCATGAGATCACCCCGCAATCGGCGGGCTGGCGCTATGTCGGCTTCAGCCTCTACCGCCTGCGTTCTGGCGAGACGATCGCCGAGGCGACAGGGGACATGGAAGCCATTCTCGTCATGGTGGAGGGCATCGCGCGTTTCACCGCAGCCGGCACCGAATGGGGCGAGCTCGGCGAGCGCATGAGTGTCTTCGAGCGCACGCCGCCGCATTGCCTGTATGTGCCAAATGGTGAAGCCTTCGAGGCGACAGCCACGACTGATTGCGCCATCGCCGTCTGCCTCGCGCCGGGGCGCAGCGGCCACAAGGCCCGGCGGATCGGCCCGGATGGCATCGCGCTCACGCCGCGCGGCGTCGGCGCCAACCAGCGCTTCATCAACAACATTGCCATGGAAGGCAATGATTTCTGCGACAGCCTGCTGGTGACCGAGGTCTTCACGCCCGCCGGCAACTGGTCGTCCTATCCGAGCCACCGCCACGACGAGGATGACGATCCCCGCATCACCTATCTGGAAGAGACCTACTACCACCGGATCGACCCGAAGGACGGCTTCGCGCTTCAGCGTGTCTATACCGACGACGGGTCGCTCGACGAGACCATCGCGGTGAAGGACCACGACGTCGTGCTCGTGCCGCGCGGCCATCACCCTTGCGGTGCGCCATACGGTTTCGACCTCTATTATCTGAACGTCATGGCTGGGCCCTTGCGCAAGTGGCGCTTCGTGCCGGACCCCGCCGTTCAATCGATCCTCGATCGCGACCAGAAGTGATCGTGGCCCTTACCCACGGATCACTGACCAAAGGACAGCCGCATGCCGCTGATCAAGCTTCACATCCACAAGGATAGTCGGACCACCGAGGAGGTGGGCACGCTGCTCGATACAGTCCATGCCGTCATGCTCGCTGCCTTCGGGGTGCCGGAGCGTGATCGCTACCAGATTCTGTTCGAGCACGACGCGACGCACTTCGTTGCGCAGGATACAGAGCTGGGTTTTGTGCGCAGCGATAGCTTCGTGATGATCGAAGTCGTCTCCAGACCGCGAAGCCGGGAGCAGAAGATCGATTTCTATCGGAGGCTTGCAAGTCGGCTGAAAGGAGACTGCGGGGTTGATCCCGCTGATCTCATGATCTCAATTGTAGAAAATAATGATGAAGACTGGTCGTTTGGCGATGGGGTCGCGCAGTTCGTGGCCGGCTCTCTATGATGACAACAACTAGGCAGCCCTTAGGGGGCAATTCCGTTCACTCCGGACTGAACGGCACCGTCGAAAGTGAGAGCACCCCATCCTCGCAGAAGCCGCCCGATACATTCGAGGCCCTGCACCAATCGATCCTCATGCGGCAGGCGCGATTGCCCAAGCGGCTTGCCGCTGTCGCCAAATACATCATCGATACACCGGATGCCGTGGCGCTGGGTTCAGTTGCCTCTGTTGCAGCGCAGTCGCGAGTTGCACCATCTACGCTCGTCCGTTTCGCTCAATTGCTTGGCTATGAAGGGTTCAGCCAATTGCAGGACGTCGTCCGCGAGGGCGTGCGCGGACGATATGCCAAGCGTCTGGGCAGATCGATTAGAGAGTCGGATACTAGGATAGGTCATCCTGAAAACGACCTTCTGAACAGGACCGCGCTGGCGGTACATCTCTCCATTGAGACCGTTTGCGAGTCTATCGACCGAGCGGCTATGATCAAAGCCGCCGAGCTAGTGAAGACAGCGCGCTGCGTCTTCATCCATGCCTCTGCCGAGATGCGTCCGCTCGCGGAGTTCTTTCGCAACTGCTTGGCCAGCGTGAAGATCCGCTCGATCCTCTTTGTCGGTAGCGACATCGATTTTCTGAAGCTGATATCCGGTGACGATCTCCTCGTGGTGGCTGAGCATTCCAAGATGAAGGAGACTCCGGTCACGGCGTCGAGCTTGCTCGACAGAGCTGTTCCCTTCATCGTTTTTACTGACACGGAGGTTTCGCTTTCGAAGTCGCGTGCTGCAGCCAGTTTAAAGGTCGTCGAGACGAGCGAAGCCGGTTTGTTGCGGGTCGCGGCCGGGACCGCAATACTGGAAACCATTGCGCTTTACTCGCTCGACTTTTAGCTGCAACGAAAGCGCAGGGGTGAGCACTGACATTTGCTACAATCTTGAAGTTCGCTCGAAGATCGGCGCCGCTGGAGAACTGCACGAGGGTGAAGCGCGCGTTGCCCTGATGCCGGACAGCGCCGCGCAGTTCCACAAGCTTGGACATGAATGTCTGATCGAGGCCGGCGCCGGAGAAACCGCCGGCTTCCCTGACGATGCGTAACCATCCGGCGTGGGTCGTGGATGGGCGGTTTTCCTTTCAGTGGCGGCTGTTATGGCTCTTTGCGAAGCCAGCTTTTCCAGGGGTTCGGCGACGCGCCGGTTTGGATATCCTCTCGTTGATGGTATCGACGGCAATATCGTCCAGTTCGAAGCGACCGCCATCACATTCCACGACTTCGCGATACTGTTGATTCTGCGGCTTTGCCATCGCGTTGAGGAAGTCCTCGGGCGGCGCGTACCGGTCGCCGTCGAGGAAGCGCGTCTATGACGGCCCGGCGGATGGCCGGCACGGTCGGCTTCGGTGGTCCCTTTTGCGAGCGTCGTCTGCGTTTTTTCCCGCTTTGCCGTTTGCAAACGGTGATGCTGGAGTAAAGCATAGGCGATCATCGTTGTGGATCAATGTCGGTGGAGACACGTCCAAGATCGACCTACGAATTGGTCGAGACCGCGTTCCTCTGGTGTGCTTGCCCACGGTTACGGATGTTCATGCTTCATGATGCAAGACCATGCGGATGGCACGCTCACGGACTTCAGATGACGACCTGTTCTTTGTCTTGCTCACAATGTGGCTCCACTCTCTCAGAAGTTGGAGCCTCCGGCAAAACCAGTGCGGTTTAGGAGGTAGCTGTCGGCGACAAGGTCCCGGTTTTACAGCGGGCGGTTCTTTCCAGCGCCCAAATTCTGACAATGCGCGGCGTGGTATGGAAGAAAAATACGGGAATAATTTACAATGGAATTTCGATACCAAATTCTCAAATGGAAAACCTCCGAAAAATTACTCGTCAATATTGTTTTAATATAGATTGAGCGATATTGGCATCAATAGTGCATGGTCGCATGTTTTGGGGGAGCTCCATGAGTGTAGATAAAATGCTATCACGTTATAGTTTCCAGACGAAGGTTATATTATTACTTTTGCCTTTTGTTCTGAGTATATCAGTGGTCGGACTGACGGGCATTTGGGCGTCTGGTTTGCTTCAGAATCGGATCGAGACGTCTAACAATGTTTTGCAGACATTGACCGGGTTTCGCGATCTTGCTGCGAGCATGCACCGATTCCTTTCCGAAACGACCGAAGCTGCGCTTGTAGAGGTCAAGGATCGGATTGCGCGCCAGCAGGATACGCTGTCCCTCATGCTCAACGAGGCGCAGTTGGATGGCGGTGCTTCCGATCTCGCCAAAGCCAGAACTACTATTGAGGAGACAGGAAAATATGTTGATGAACTATGGGCGCTGCACAGCAACAAGACCGACCTCGAAGCCCGCATGCAGAAGAGTGTTAGTATCATCGTCTCGTCGCAGGCGAACATTGGAGAGGCGCTGAGGAAGGTGCAGCGCGGCGTGCAAGATGATGAAAATGTAGCTAAGGGGCTGCTGCGAGACGCTGGCAGCATTCGCGCCCTTCAGGCTGTGGCGCTCGCAACGCAAGAAGCTTTCGCTTCGGCATCTGATAGCGCAAGCAAGCGCAAGGTGGTGGAGGCTGCCCTGCCGGAGCTGAGGAAACGGATCAGAATGACCGCAATGGCGCTCTCTGAGTCAGAACGACCGGTTGTCAAATCGTTAGATGCCTTGCTGAACGACCTTCAGAAAACCTTCCAAGCAAATGACTTTTCGACAAAGGCCGTGTCAGACGTCGCGGAAAAGCTCAGGCAATTCAGAGAGTTTTCCGCCACCTTCTCACCCATTGCCCTCCGTAAGCTCAACGATGCAACCGACCGGTTTGCCGCATTCTCCGTGCCGGGCGAGAAGGCGATGACGGTGCTTGCCGACGGGCGCCAGCTCATGACTTCCGGCTATTCAATCCAAATCATCTTTGCGCGCTTTGTCCTTCAGCCGACGCCGGAAAATCAAACACGACTGATGCAGGAGATTGCCTCCATGCGAAAAGATTTGGCCAAGCTCAAGCAGAATGCAGGTGTTTTCCCCATTTATGCCGAGCTGGATGCGAGGCTTGTTCCGGCGCTGGCAGTCCTCGAAGAGGCGAGCCTGCGCCTGGTGGACATCAGCCGCGAACGCTTGTCGACTTTCGCACAGGCGGCCGCTGAGATTGATACTGTGTGGCGAACGCTCGTTTCCTTCGCCGAGCGCCAGAAGGAGAGCGCGGGCAGGGACCGGAGCGATGCGAACTCAATCTCACTCGGCACGACGACGATTGGTATTCTCATTTCCATTTTCGCTGGCGCCGGCCTCGTCGTGACTTTTAAACGGCCGATCGGCCAGATCACGATGGCCATGCGACGCTTGGCGGAAGGTATTCTCGATACGCAGATTGTGGGCGATACGCGTCCAGACGAAATTGGCGACATGGCACGTGCGCTTGGTGTCTTTCGGGCGAATGCCGTCTCGAAGCTGCAGATTGAGCAGGAAAGCGACCGCCAACGTGCCGCAGTTGAGGAAGAACGCCAACGAAGCGAAGCGGCGAAACGCGCTTTCGATCGCCAGATCGAACATGCCGTAGAAGCGCTGGGCGCCGGTCTAGAGCTTCTCGCAAAGGGGGACATCTCGCAGCCTATCGATACCGTCTTTGAGGGTCGCCTTGAGCAGTTAAGGATAAACTTCAATCAATCCCTTCAGCGGTTACAGGCGACGATACAGCAAGTGAAAAATACGACCGTTGTGATCCAACGAAATGCGTCGGAGATGAGCGCGGCTGTCGATCATCTGGCGCACCGCACGGAGCAGCAAGCTGCATCTTTGGAAGAATCGGCAGCGGCGGTCGATGAGGTCACGTCCATTGTACGGGCCTCGGCTGTCCGGGCTCAAGAAGTCGACGAGATCGTTCGCAACGCTAGACACAGCGCCGTCGCTTCTCTCTCCGTAATGGAGCAGGCCATTACCGCCATGGGGCGGATCGAAGGTGCTTCCGATGAAATTGTTCATATCATTCAGGTCATGGACGAGATCGCTTTCCAGACCAACCTTCTCGCACTCAATGCCGGGATCGAAGCCGCACGCGCCGGAGAAAGCGGCAAGGGCTTTGCCGTGGTAGCTCACGAGGTCCGAGAACTGGCGCAACGATCCGGGGAGGCTGCCCGCCAGATTAAGAAGCTGATCGACAGGACGCGCGGCGAGGTTTCGGTCGGTGCCGATCTGGTGCAGCAAACTGGTACAGTGCTTTCGAACATTTCTACCGATATCGAAACAGTGTGTGAGCTCGTTGGATCGATCGCGATGGCTTCGCGCAATCAAGCGACAGCGCTGGCGGAGGTCAATGGCACAATCAATCAAATGGACAATACCACGCAACGGAACGCGGCAATGGTCGAGGAGACCAATGCCGCTACTCGACTCCTCGCCGAGGAGGCTGCGGCGTTGATGGAGATCGTTGATAGGTTCCAGCTTGAAGGTCAGAGCAGTAGCACTCGTAGGGCGACTAGGACTGCAGCGTGACGCACTGCTTGAAAACGGCAACGTGAAGTATTTCATTCGCATGTCTCGCAGATGGATATATATAAATAATTTGCATTGTACTAATTTTATAAGAGTTTTATTTAAAAATTATATTAACATGCAACAGTAAACTTGATCGCAGTAAAATGCAAATAATGCGATGGTGCTGGGGAGGAAGAATTGGAGATAATAAATGTGCAAATCAGAATATTGAATCAGATTTATCAAGGTGAAAATCCGATTTTCATATTAAAAGAAATTTGTTTGGAAATATAAAAAGTCATTCCCGAATGTCTTGCGTTAATATTAGGCAATGATAGTGAGGGGATACTCCGATGTTGTGCTGCCCCTAGCCTTCCAGATGACTACATCGGCGCTGCGGTCAAGGCTTTTGGCCTACTCGCCGTCTCTCAAGATATGTTCGAATTCTCCCAAGGCTCCATAGTTGTGAGTGATATTGCGAGCGATCCCAATTGGTCTCGCGCGGATGCGTTAGCGCTGAATTTGGGCATAAAGGCATGCCTTTGCTGCCCGATATTTGGTATAGACAGTGATTTTATTGGTATTCTCATATTACATTTCCATCGAAATCGCGCTCCTACTGCATTTGAAAAGGGCATCGCTGAGTCCTTCCTGCCATTGGGTATGATTGCTATTGAGCGTCATAGAGAATTGGTTCAGATCCGCTGCCTAGCTTTTTCCGATGTTCTCACTGGCCTGCCCAACCGTGCGAAATTCAATGCAGCACTGGAACGCCAGCCTTTAAGCGAGAGGTGGACACTCGCACTGGTCAATTTGGATAATGTGAAGTTTATCAATAACACTTTTGGTCACACAGCCGGTGATGAATTAATTGCAGCGATGGCTTCGCGCCTGAAAGATGCGGTCGCGCCTGTTCCCGTATATCGCCTTGGGGGAGATGAGTTTGCGATTATTTACAACGATCTTCAGTAAGCACAGGCTGAGGCTGGTATCAACAGGTTCATCGAAGCTGCCAGTCACCAAACGAGCTGCGCTCGTAATGAAGTATTTACGACCGCAACTGTGGGAATGGCAGTATCGGACGGCTTACACTCTGTCGATGAAATGAGGAGCAAGGCCGGCTCGGCGTTACACTATGCGAAGCTCACAAGTCGTGGAAGCCTTCTTGTGTACGATGAGACATTAGCGACCAAAATTTCCAGAGGACCGGCTGCAATCCAAAGAGTGGCTGCTGCGTTACGGGAGCACCGAATAGAGGCATGGTATCAGCCAATCGTCCGCTTAGATACTCAAGAACCGGAATATATCAGTGGCAAGCTGATGGAATGGGCAGAGAGGCGGGGAGTAGCCTTGAGCTACATCCAGCCAGGCAGGCCCCAACAGAACGCCTACGTTGAACGCTCTAACCGCACGGTTCGGCACGAATGGCTCGACCAGCCTATCATCGAAAGTATTGAGGAGGCACAAGAGTTTGCCACGCAGTGGCCATGGACCTACAACAATGAACCGCCTAACATGGGCATCGGCGGCATTACACCCGCACAGAAACTGAAAATGGCCGCGTGAGTTCGACGATCGAGCCCCGATAGGAACGGGGGATTACCACCCATGTCTGTGATCTCGCTTAATACGACTTCGCCTGGTGGGCGAAGATCGATCAGGCCGACGCGCGCTTCGTCACGCGGCTGAGGATCAACACGTCCGTGACGCTCGTCGAGCAGGCACGCTTTGCCAAGCCGGCGCGAAAGACCGACGGCGTCATCGAGGATGCGATCGGCCAGCTGCCCGAACGCCTCGTAAGCTCCAGATCCAATCCCTTCGCGGAGCCAGTCCGCGTCGTCACCGTCAGGCTGAAGACCGGCCACATCCTGAGCCTCGTGACCAACGATCTCGACGCCTCGGCGCGAGATCGCCGACCTTTACAATCAGTGCCCTGCCACTCAACTTTCATTCAGCAGCGATTAAAGCCTTGGCGGTTTTTGAACAGGCAAGACGCACGAAGCCTTCTCAGATTTGGATTCAATTCGCGGGAGTTTCCGGTGCCTCAAAATGGCGTCAACGCGCGCTCGTTTTCAGAACTCCTCCCAGCTGCCATCTGTTGCGTTGCGACGTGTTCGGTGAATTGCCGGCATCATTTTGGAACTTTCGATGCTGTTCACCGCCCTGGTCATCCGCAGTCCTGTTTCCAGCAATGCGCCCACTTGCTGGTCGATGACAAAACCGGACACCAACTCTCTAAGCTTTGTGGCCTCGGCTGCGAGCGTCGATGAAGCAGCGGAAGACTCCTCCACCATTGCAGCATTCTGCTGCGTTGACTGGTCCATCTGGTTGATCGCGGTGTTGATCTCGCCGAGGCCGGTTGCCTGCTCACGTGCCGATAGAGCAATGGCATCGACGTGAAGGTTGATTTCGGCAATGTCCTTGCTGATCTCCTTCAATGCGTCTCCGGTCTCGCGGACCAACTGGACGCCTGAGCCTACCTCGTTTGCGGATGTGTTGATAAGGGCCTTGATCTCCTTTGCTGCCTGCGCGGAGCGTTGCGCGAGCTCCCTTACCTCTTGGGCGACCACGGCAAAGCCTTTGCCTGCATCGCCGGCACGCGCTGCCTCGACTCCGGCATTCAGCGCCAGAAGGTTCGTCTGGAAGGCAATTTCGTCGATGACGCCGATGATATTGGAAATCTGCTGCGAACTCTTTTCAATCCGTTGCATTGCATCCTCCGCCCGAGATACCACCTCGGTGGAATGGACCGCGGCACCGTTCGCCCTGTTTGAAACGATGCGCGCTTCGTCAGTCCGCCGGCTCGAGTTTGAGACGTTGGCGGTGATCTGGTCCAGCGCTGCGGCAGTTTCCTCCAGCGCTGCGGCCTGTTGTTCGGTGCGCTTGGAGAGGGAGTCAGCACCGCTGGCGAGCTCGTCCGTGCCAAGGTCGATATTCCGCACGGACGCCATCACTGAATTCATTGCTTCACTCAGCTGATCGACCGCCGCGTTGAAGTTGACGCGGATCGGCTCATACTCCGGCGCAAGAACCGTATCGATGCGGCAGGTCAGGTCGCCTATCGCAAGCTTTGCCAAAGAGGTGCCCAAGAGGTCGGTCGCCTGTCGCAACTGCGTGGCTTCGCGCTCGATACGCTGCTGCTCGGTCCTGCGGTTGGATTCTTCCCGGGCGCGCATCTCACCGGTTTCGCCTTCGAGAGCAAGCGCCTTTAGCGAGTTGTCACGCAGCACACCAACTGCATTTGCCATGTCGCCGAGCTCATCGCGCCGCTCCACACCCGGGACATCTGTGTTGAAGTCGCCCTCCGACATTCGCCGCATGACCTGCGAGAGGAGCGCGATCGGCCGCGCCAGACGTCCGAGGAGCATGAAGAGCGCGAAGCAGGAGGCGAGGAGAACGCCGCCAGCGAGCTGTCCCATGGCGAGCATGGAGCTCCAGCTGCTGGCCGCCGCAGTGCTCGTGTCGAAGACGATGGCCATCCGGCCTATCGTCATCAGCTTGCCCTCCTCCGTGCGGTTGAGAGGTATCGACTTGATGACGAACGACCCGTCAAGCCCCTTTTCATCCGACTTCGCCAGCGCGTCGATGATCGCGGCATCGCCGATGGAATAGAACGGGGTGCCCTTGTCGTCGAAAATCACACCCGCTCGAAAATCCGGATCGCTAGTCGCTGGCGCAAGCGTCTCCTTCGCCATGCCACTGTCAAACTGCCACATTGCATTGGCGCTGCCGCTCAGCACGAGCTGCGCGGTGAGATCGACCTTTTTCTGAAACATGTCGGTCTGCATGTCCGCGCGCGAAAATGCGGCAAATCCTCCTACGACCACGAGACCGACCGCCATCATGGAAAGGGTCGGTATCAGGATCTGTGTCTTGATAGAAGTCTTCATGTAAATGCCCTCTTGTCTGTGTTCACGGCGGTTCTTTCTGCAAAATGCGACGTGGTCGTCAAACTGAGAACCAGTACCGTTTGTCGATCGCGTTCACTTCCGAAGGCAGCTTTGGATTCTCGATCTCAATTAGCGTGCGTTGTCCGAGATTGCCCTGTGACAGCGCCGTCGCCACGTTGTCGTCCGATTGGAACATGGCTTGGTAGGAGCCGTCCGAATGCGCCTTCGCCAAGCCCTTCATGATGTCGTCGCGCAGCTCGGGCTTCTTTTTCGAAACAAAGAACATCATTGTAAACTTATATTTCAGGATAAGGTCCTGCTCGACAGCGAGCTTGGGGACATCCCCGACATACTGTTTGTACTCGTCGACTGCCTCATAGGCCGCTCTGGGAAAATAGTCTGCTCGCCCGCCGACCGTCATACGGAAGAGGTTCTTGTAAAGACCGGTCCGGACTGTAAGGCCGGCGTTGCGGAGAATATCGATGTCTCCCCAGCCGGGCCCCTGGATGGCGACAAAGTTGCGAAGGGCGTCAATCGACTTCACGCCACTGAAATCCGGCTGGCGATCGGAATTTATAAGGAATAGACGGTAGCCGAGGAGCCCTCCGTCTATCGGGAACGGAACTGGCAGGGTGGCATCCCAAGCGTTCCGCTCGACCCCGACCCAACAGATGTCTATTTCCCCGCCGGTAGACAAGGCATTGATCAGACCGGATTGCGTGGGATAGCCCACTGGCGACGGTGTCAACACATAGGGTTTGTCAAGCTTCGACAAAGCGAGTTTCAGTGCCTTCGCGGGCAGCGACGTTTCGTCCAGCTTCTCCGTGGCATTGTAACGCAACGGAATTTCATTCCCCGCGAAAGCGCGCCGCGCCCACGGCATGGCCAGCAACGACGCGCCCGCTGCGACGAATTGTCGACGTTTCATAGGACCCTCGAAGAAGTTAAATACCGGGAGATTTACTCGAATTTCAGCGTAACAATCCCAGTAAATAGTTAAAAGGTAAATAATGCTGAGACACGGCTGTATGGCCTCAAGTTCCGGGTAGGACGCGCGTTGGTATTTTTAATGATTCTCGGAAATGATGGGCAACGGCATTCCATTTCCGATATAATTGTGTGTAGGAGTGCGGAAATCGTTCATTTATTCAAGTGTTTAAGTTGAAACGCACTGAATTTGCCGGAGACCCAAACTCGTGAGAATGTAGGGTCTATGACCAGCAAGACAACGAACAAGTTTTCTCCTGAAGTCCGTGCCCGCGCTGTTCGAGTGGTTACCGCGTACGAAGCTGAACATGCATCTGTTGGTCGAAGGTGTGCTCGATAGCCGCGAAGATCGGCTTCTCGGCGCATACGCTCAATGAATGGGTGAAGAAGGCGGAGGTCGACAGTGGCAAGCGAGCAGGTCTGCCCAGCGACATTGCCAAGAAGATGAAGGCCTTAAACAAGATAACCGCGAGCTTCGTCAGGCAAGGAGATATGGCGCAAGGCCTCGGCATATTTTCTCCGGGCGGAGCCCACTGAAGCGATGATTTCCCTTATCTGCGAACACCGTTCGGTGCTCGAGGTCGAGCCAATCTGCATACTGCTGCCCCGTCCGCCTACTAGGAGGTCATTCCCAAGCGCACGGACGTTGACCGAGTGTCGGCCCGCGCCCGGCGCGACATGGCCATCAACTCGAGATGCGGATTCGTGCTCGATGCGCTCGATCAGGCTCTTCATGATCGGCGGCCGGTCCATCGCGGCGGGCTGATCTAACATTTTGATTGCGGTACGCAATACTTGTCGATCAAGTATTCCGAGAGAGGCTGGCGGAAGCTGGCATTGAGCTTTCTTTTGGCAGCGTTGGCTATTCATATAACAACGCTCTAATCGGAACGATCGACGGTATGCGGTGTTTCGACCGCACCTTTCGAACCAGTGCGTGATTGACGATGTTGAGCACGAACGGGGGCTTAGACATATGTCGATTTCACAGCTTACGCTTGAATTCAGCGATGAAGAACCGGTGCGCCGGTTTGAGGTTTTTACTGGCACCGGCCGTCGTCGCGAGTGGAGCAACGAGCAGAAGGCGAAGATTGTTTCCGAGAGTTACGAGCGGGGTGTGAAGGTCTGCTCGGTGGCTCGGTGTCACGGATTGACCCCGCAGCAGTTGTTCCCTTGGCGTCCGCTCGCCCGCAAGCTGCTCGGAGCTGTCCCTGATGTCGATGTTGGGATGTTTGCGCCGGCGGTCTTGAATGTACCCACGACGCCTGTCGTGAAAGAGCAGGAATCGCCGAGCGCAACCAGAAGGTCGAGCATCGACGCAATCGAATTGGAGCTCGGTGGGGCAATCATGAGGACCGCATTCGGCGTCGACGCCGCGAAAATTGCTGCCGTCATCCAGGCTGTGAAAGCTACGTCGTGATCGGATTTTCGGGAGTTGTAGAGGTGATGGTCGCCACCCGGCCTGTCGACTTCCTTAAAGGCGAGGAGGGCTTGGCGGCGCTGGTCAAAACAGAGATGCTTGTTGATCCGTTTCCGGCACGATCTACGTGTTCTGAGCCAAAAGGGTGGACCGGATCAAGCTCGTCTTCTGGGACGGCAGCGGTGTGTGCATGGTCTCAAAGCGTCTTAAAGGTGGCGAGTTGCATTGGCCAAAAATGCTGGACGGTGCGATGCGCCTGACGGCCGCTTAGGTCTCGGCCTTGTTCGATGGGCTGGATTGTAAGCGCGTTCATGCGACGATCGAGGCGCTTGTCCCGCAGAGGGCAGTGTAGCCGCCGCGACCGTAGAATCAGCCGCGTCAACACCCTCCTCCTGGGCGCCGAAGTGTGCTGCTGTGGTGCTATGACGATGACGGCGGACGCGCTTCCCGACGAACTGAACGCGCTCAAGGTCATCTTGCTGTCGCGCGAACTCGAGAACGACCGGCTGCGCCAGATCATCAAGGAATTGCAGCGCCACCGCTTCGGTCGTCGCGCCGCGACTCTTGCGGAAGATCAGCTTCTCCTCGGGCTCGAAGAGGCAAACAGGTCGAGGCGGACGGTCTGGAAAATCAGGAGCAAGCGTCGAACGATCTGCGCAGGGAACGGACTGCGAAGCGGCCGGTAAAGCGCGGTTCACTTCGTAAGCCTACGGTGAAGGACGTCTTGCGATGAGGGGCTGCTGACTGCCAGTCCTAGTGGTAACGCTAGGAGTAGTCATATGACGAAGAATCCAATTGAGGTGATCACATCCATAGAGCGCCGTCGGCGCTGGTCACGCGAAGACGAGCGATTGGTCGCTGCCTGCTTTGAGCTGGACGCGGTTGTCTCTGAGATTGCTCGCGCGGCCGGTATCCATGTCAGCCAGTTGTTCCGTTGGCGCAAAGAGCTGTGCCGGATCGAGGAGCCGCAGACCGAGACGGGAACCGTGTTGGTGCCGGTAATCGTGTCTGAGGCCGCTTCCAAAATCTCGCCTGCTATGCCGGAGCCACCCGCACCATCCCATCTCCGACGCAAACGCAGCGATGTAACGATTGAGCTGGGGCGTGGCCGTCGTGTCCGCGTGGACAGCGATATCGACACGGATGCGCTTGGCCGGATTCTCGATTGTGTATTGGGTCTGCGATGATCGCGGTTCCTGCAGGTGTAAAGGTCTGGCTGGCGACAGGCCATACCGACATGCGCAAAGGCTTTCCAGGTCTGTCGTTGACGGTACAGGAGGCGCTGAAGCGTGATCCGATGTGCGGGAACCTGTTCGTGTTCCGCGGCCGCGGCGGCGGCTTGATCAAGGTGATCTGCCATGACGGCCAAGGGGCCTGCCTGTTCACAAAGAAGCTGGAACGGGGACGCTTCATCTGGCCTTCAGCGGCCGACGGCACGGTAGTGATCACGCCCGCGCAGCTCGGTTATCTGCTGGAGGGTATCGACTGGCGGATGCCGCAAAAGACTTGGCGGCCGACGTCCGCCGGGTGAACAAAAGCACTGGAATGGCAGTGTCGAATATGATTCCATCCGGTCATGAGCGATGCGACCGACCTTGCCAGTGCGCTTGCACTGCTGGCTCAGGAACGCGCCCGGCGCGTTGCTGCCGAGGCGGAAGCAGTGACCGCAAAGGCTGAAGCTGCCAGCGCAAAAGCGCTCGTATCGCATTCCGAGGCGCTGATTGCGCGGTTGAAGCTGGAGATCGACAAGGTTCGAAGGGAGCTCTACGGCAGCCGGTCCGAGCGTAAAGTGCGACTCCTCGAACAGATGGAACTGCAACTCGAGGAGCTTGAAGCAGACGCCGGCGAAGACGAACTGGCCGCGGAGATTGCAGCCAAAGTCTTCGCCGTCAAAGCCTTCGAGCGCAAGCGTCCGTCACGTAAGCCGTTTCCCAAACACCTGCCGCGCGAACGCGTCGTCATCGCCGCCCCGACGACTTGTCCTTGCTGCGGCTCGGCCAAGCTGTCGAAGCTAGGCGAGGACATTACCGAGACCCTGGAGGTCATTCCGCGTTAGTGGAAGGTCATCCAGACAGTGCGGGAGAAGTTTACCTGCCGGGAGTGCGAGAAGATTACGCAGCCGCCGGCTCCGTTCCATATGACTCCCCGCGGCTTTGCCGGACCGAACCTGCTGGCGATGATCCTCTTCGAGAAGTTCGCTCAGCACCAACCGCTCAATCGCCAGAGCGAACGCTATGCCCGCGAGGGCGTTGACCTCAGCTTGTCGACGCTGGCCGACCAGGTTGGTGCTTGTGCCGCGGCGTTGAAGCCCATCCATTCGCTGATCGAGGCGCATCTTCTGGCTGCCGAGCGTCTGCATGGCGGCGACACCACCGTGCCGATCCTGGCGAAGAGAAAGACCGATACGGGCCGCATCTGGACTTACGTCCGGGACGATCGGCCATTCGGCGGGCTCTCACCGCCGGCCGCGCTGTATTATGGCTCACGGGACCGGCGGCAGGAGCATCCGGAGCGCCACCTCAAATCCTTCACCGGTATTCTGCAGGCGGACGCCTATGGCGGCTACAATCCGCTGTTTAAGGCTGACCGCGATCCCGGTCCCCTGACGCAAGCACTTTGCTGGGCTCACTCGAGGCGCAAATTCTTCGTGCTCGCCGACATTGCCGCGAACGCCAAGCGCGGAAAGAACGCTGCGTCGATCTCGCCCATGGCGCTCGAAGCCGTCAAGCGGATCGACGCCCTGTTCGATATCGAGCGGGAAATCAACGGACTTGCCGCCGACCAGCGCCTGGAGCGCCGGCGCAAGGACAGCCAGCCACTCGTCGAAGAGCTGCATGGCTGGCTCCAAACCGAGCGGGCAAAGCTATCGCGCAGTTCTCCCCTCGCAGAAGCGATTAACTACATGCTCAAGCGTTGGGATGGCTTCACGTTATTCCTCGAGGATGGCAGGATTTGCCTGACGAACAATGCGGCCGAGGGAGCCCTGCGAGGCTTCGCGCTCGGCAGGAAGTCCTGGCTCTTCGCCGGATCGGACCGTGGTGCTGACCGTGCCGCGTTCATGGCGACACTCCTCATGACCGCCAGGCTCAACCACATCGATCCGCAGGCATGGCTTGCCGACGTTCTCGCCCGCATCGCCGACACACCGATCACCAGGCTGGAGCAATTGCTTCCGTGGAACTGGCAGCAATACACGCCGAACGCTCAAGCGGCATAACCCACGGCCTCCACCGGAGGCTTACTTCACTTCCCGCCCATCTACTGCAGCATCGATGTCGTCATCGACATCGAAAGCCATGACTGCCCTGCTGTGGCAAAAGCGTGCATCGGATCGGCGGAGACGTCAGCGAGAAGCTCGACATCTGGTGACGCGTCGTCCCAAATATGCCTGCTGCGCTTGGTGAAGCACTGATCCGCAAATGCCAAGGTAACCTGTCGCTCGGTCTCAGGCCTTTAATTGTCACGACCGAAGATGGTGTTGGCGGCGCCAAAGCGCTTTCCAAGCAGGCCGGCGTAGATGACCGTCTCGATGTCATAGAGATCGAGCAGTTCATCGCCACCAATGTCTACGAGTGGAGCGTATTTGAACGCGATGCCCGACCCACGGCGGTTCAAGATATAATCGAGCGCTACAATCGCATCGTCGCTGACGTGGAAAGCGATCCAAGCTTGAGGATCGAGTTTGAGGGATGACGGTCGATGAACTTCGGTCGCGAACGATGCGGGCGGTCCAATCAAAGGACACAAAGCCCGAACTGATCGTTAGACGACTGGTTCACTCTCTCGGATTCCGGTTTCGCCTGCATCGAAAGAATTTGCCCGGCTCGCCTGACATCGTTTTCCCTGGCAGGAGGAAAGTGATCTTCGTACATGGTTGCTTTTGGCACGGCCATGATTGCGCTCGCGGCATCCGCCAGCCCAAAACTAATGCTGACTATTGGATTGCCAAGGTGGCTCGAAATCGTGATCGCGATCAGCGGGCGCAACAATTGCTATCTGAGGGCAGATGGCAGACCTGCGTCATCTGGGAGTGCGAATTGAAGGATGCCGATGCCCTGCGGCGGAAGCTCTTAGTTTTCCTTGCCTAGCGGCCTGTGTCGCGAATAGCTTAAAGCTTGCTGTGTCGCGGATTGCGGGAATTTTGGGACACAAGATAGCACAGGAACCGGAGGAATTATGGAGATCAAGCCCGGAAGAAATATTGCGATCAAGGTACCGCTCTATAAATGGGCGGACACTGTTGCTTTCTATCGGGACAAGGTTGGGCTTCCGATCAGCAAGCAAATGACCGATAGCGTAGCATTTGCGTTCGGCAGCATGACATTGTGGATAGACCGCGTTGAGAAACAGAGCCAAGTCGATGTGTGGCTCGAACTACTCACAGATGATCCTGACCGCGCGCTTGAACACCTCGACGGGCCACAACGCGATGAGTTGGAGCCACTTGATAGTGTCAATGGCCATTGGACCTCTGATCCTGCTGGTGTCGTCCTGTTGGTAAGAAGCGAGTAGTGAGCAGTTCCCAGCTCAACGCGGCGGTCGCGTATCTCCTGATTTTGCAGCGCTGAAAAAGTCGCGAGAACATGTCGTGCGAAAAGCGGGACATTTGCGAAACGCAATCGAACGGCCTACTCGTCTACGCCTTGCGCCAGTTCGGAGGGTACGACGTGGGCTTCGACATCCCTGCCTGATGCAACCCGCTCAAGGCGGGAGAGGTAGTGTTTCCAGCCAAGGGCATGACGCGGCTGTTCTTCAACAGGCAAGCCGTAGTGAATGATCGTCACGCGCGTGCCGGTATCTTCTGCCGTGAGAATGACCTCCAACCTGCTTTTATTCGGAGGGAAGCTTGCAGAACCTTGCCGACCCCAGCCAATAACAAGTCGATGGTGAGGTGCGACCTCGATATATCGGCCTTCGACCTGCGTGTCGTTGAACTGCAACAGGAACAAACCTCCCGGTTGCGGATCGACAGAAGCCTTGTCTCCCATCCACGCTACAATTGCTTCAGGCTCGGTGAAGTACCGAAAGACTTCTTCCTGTCGCGTATGAATGAGAATCGAGTGGCGGTAGGGATCAACTGTCACGCCGGGCCTCCACAGCGGATTTCAGCCGTTGCAATCCGTCCGGCCAAAGTTCGCTCAGGAACCTGTCAAGGGCATCGATACCATCTGCCGCCAGCGTGTATCGTCGGCCACGGCCCGGACGATCCGCCCAGACAAGGCCTGCCGTTTCAAGAATCTGAAGATGCTGAGACACGGCTTGCTGGGTGATGTCGAGGGCGTCCCGAATCTCAGATGCTGAGCAAGGAGTGTTACGCATCATGCGCAAGATTTCGCGCCGGCGCGGCTCGGCGAGAGCGCTTATAACGAGAGAAGCTTCCATTCCGATTTACCTGCCATGAAACATGCCTTTTCACAAGTGTGGACTTGTGAGAAGGCATGTTTCGATATACAAGTCTCTGCTTGTGTTAGCTGGTAAGGATTGGATCATGTCATCAACCGGAACGTCGCCAAGAGCCGTTGCGCAGGCTTACTTTGACCACTGGACCGCTGGGCGCTTTGAGGCCGCCGCCGCTCTTCTTGCGGAGAAAATCGAGATCGAAACGCCTATAAACGCCTATCCGAACAAGGCGGATTTCGTCGCCGCGCTGTCAGGATTCGGCACGCTGGTAACAGGGGCCAATCGCTTGGTCGATCTGGCCGAAGGAGACGACGTCGTGCAAATCTATGACATGAATGTCTCCGGTCTGGGCGTTATCCGCATGACCGAGCATTTCGTGATCCAGAATGGTCTGGTCATCCGACTGCGCCAAATTCACGACACTGCGGCCTTGCGGGCAGCCGGCTTCGAAAGATAGCCCGCATGAGCCGCGATAGGCTGCAAACGAATGGTTCGGAGACGAAGACAAGCACGGTCCAGCTATTTTTGCAGGGTGTGTTCGCAGACGACCCATGGGTGACACCGCTAGACTCTCGCTCGCCGCGGTTCGGTTCGAACGGGGTTAAGATGAACGGCAAGGTTTTTGCGATGGAATGGCAAGGGGTGCTCGCGGTCAGGCTCTCGGCGCAGCGAGTTAGCGAGCTTGCTTCAAATGGTGAAGGTGCCCCACTTGAGATGGGCAGCCGTAGGATGAAGGAATGGCTTGTTGCTGAAGGTCCCGCAACATGGCCTGTGCTTGCGATGGAGGCCCGCGACCGAATGATTTCATCACTTAAGCTGTCGCAAAATTCCTAATTTTGCAGCGTTGCAAAAGTCGGGATAACATATCGAGCAAAATCCGGGATTTTTACGAGAGGCTAGAAAATTACGGTCCCGTTCAGATAGGGGACAGCTGTGCCGACGATGCGGACGCGATCGCCATCCAGCTCGCATGAAAGCCGGCCGCCCCGGCGCGAGCATTGAAAGGCCGTGAGCCGGTCCTTGCCGAGCTTCCAAGCCCAATAGGGAACGAGCGCCGAATGGGTGGAACCCGTCACCGAATCCTCGGGGACACCTGCGCCCGGCGCGAAGTTACGGGATACGAAATCATGTGCGTTTCCCTGCGCTGTGACGGCGAAGCTCAGGGGGTGAAGTGTTGCTATCTTCGCCAGATCGGGCATGAAGTCCCGCACCGCCCGTTCGTCGGCAAGCTCCACGAACCAGTGCCGCGCCGTGCGAAACACGGCGAGGCCGGGACCTTCGATAATCTCCATGACGGTCGGCGGCACCTCCGACACCAGTTCTGGTGGAAGGCTTGGCAGGTCGAGGGCATATCCGTCCGTATGACGGCTCACCCGCAGCGCACCCGCTTGCGTGGCGAAAACGAAATCCCCCTCAACGCCCCTTTCCGTCGCCAGCACATGGGCTGTCGCCAACGTCCCATGCCCGCAGAAATCCGCTTCCATCGTCGGCGTGAACCAGCGAAGTTCCCAGCCAGCGTCGGCAGGCCGCACAAATGCGGTGATGGCGATGTTGTTTTCCTCCGCTACCGCGAGCATGTCTCGATCGGTAAGCCAGTCCTCCATGATGAGGACGGCGGCGGGGTTCCCAGCGAAGGGCTGAGATGCGAATGCATCGACCTGGTAGAATGGAATCTGGTGCAAATTCCTTGCCCTTTCCTTGTCGTTACAGGGGACGCTGCGACAGGGCCAGACTCACGCCGAAGCCGATCAGCAGCGCGGCGAAGACCCATCGCTGAAGAAGCTGTACGAGCGGATGAAGGGCGATCCATCGGCCGAGCATCGCGCCAGCGCCGGCATAGACAAGATCGAACACGAGGCCGACAGCAACGAGGATCATTCCCAACAATAGGAATTGCCCCGGCACGCTGCCGTTCTCCGGCCGGATGAACTGCGGCAGGAGCACCGAGCAGAACAGCAGCGCCTTGGGATTGAGAAGATTGGTCAGGAGGCCACGGCGCATGGCGGCTGACCATGATCGGCCGTTATCGCTCGCCGGCAACACCACCCCTTCCGGCAACAGGGATCGAGACCGAAGGATTCCGACGCCGAGCCATATCAGATAGGCCGCGCCGGCAACACGCACGATCTCGAACGCCCACGGCGATGCACTGAGAAGCGCCGCCAGCCCGACAACAGCAAGGAACACATGGACGGCGCGGGCAAGGGCAAGACCGATCGCGACGGCAAGGGCCCGTACTCGCCCCTGGAGCGCTCCGGTTTGCAGGATCAACACCATGTCCGGCCCCGGCACGAGATAGGCGACAGCGAGCGCGCCGATGAATACCGAAAGATCAGCCATGCCCTGCATCGTTCTCCCTTGCTTCCTGATTAAAGATTAGCGTGGGAGGCGGCGGCATGTCCTTGCGATCTGCGCTTCGATTTGACGCCTGACTAGCGTATCGTGCCAACAACGATACTCAAAAATGCGACAGGATGCCAAATTTGAAGCTGGACGCCATCGACCGCCGTATCCTTGCCGCGCTGCAACGGGATGCCAGATTGACCAACGTGCAACTCGCGGAGGAAATCGGGCTTTCGCCATCGCCATGCTTGCGCCGGGTCCGGATTCTGGAAAAGGCCGGCGTGATCGGTGGTTATCACGCGACCCTGGATCGCGGCGGCCTCGGCCTTGGCCTGACCGTGTTCGTCGGGGTCAAGGTCGAACGTCATCATGACGAGCCGGCAGCGGCGTTTCGGAAGGCCGTGCAGGGGTTGCCCGAGGTCATCTCTTGCCATCTGGTATCGGGCGAGGCTGATTTTCTCCTACAGGTCGTCGTTCCCGATCTCGCCGGCTATGAACGGTTCCTGCTCGGAACTCTACTCAAACTGCCTGGTGTCAGCGATATTCGCAGTAACTTCGCTATTCAGACTGTGAAGGCGCAGGGACCGCTCCCGCTGAAGCATCTGCCAAATGGGGAAATGTCGCGCAATTCCTAACTTTCGCGGCAGCTTCCGGCATCAGCTTAGCTGAGATCGCCAAGTGCGTTTCACGGGCAGGACCACGACGACGAGTCCGGCAAGAATCATGACCATGCCGATGATGCGCATGGCCTCGAACCTCTCGCCGAGAAACAAAGCGGCGGACGCGGCCCCGAAAATCGGCACCAGCAGCGAGAATGGCGCGACGGCGCTTGCCGGGTATCTCTTGAGCAACTGCCCCCAAAGCGCGAAGCACAGCGTGGTCGAGAGCACGGCGATGTAGAGGACCGCACCGACGCCGCCCCAGTTCATGGTATGCATCGCACGGCCGAGAGCTTCCGGACCGTTCACGATCAACGATAGAACGAGCAGTGGAACAGGCGGTATGAGGCTGAGCCAGGCCACCAATGCGAACACGTCCACTGTGGTTGAACCCACACGCCTAAGAAGGACATTCCCCACGGCCCAGCAAAAGGCAGCTGCGAGGCACAGGCCAAGGCCAGTCATTGTGAAGTCCACACCGCCGGCCGTATCGGCGATGATCACGAGGCCTGCGAATGCTACGAGGGTTCCCGATATCTGCCTGAATGTCGGCCTCTCTCGTAAAAAGGCCGATGCGATCAGGATTGTCAGGAATGCTTGGGATTGCAGAACGACAGAGGCCAGCCCGGCGGTGATCCCCACGGCCATGCCTGTAAACAGTAGGGCGAACTGTCCGAGGAACAGCGTCGCGCCGATCCCGATGAAGAGCGGCCATCGGATGTTCGGGCGCGGCAGGAACAGGACCGGAAGGGCGGCGATGGCAAACCGCAGCGCCGCCAGCAGCAAAGGCGGAAAGCTGCCGAGCCCGACGCGGATCACCGTGAAATTCACACCCCATATCGTGGCGACCAGCAGGGCGAGGAAAATGTGCCGAGGTTTCATAGAAAGGCGATCTGCTTGAGCGAAATGATCGGATTTGTCTTTCGTCCGTGCAGATTACCGGGCTATATGCCATAAGTGAAACAACTGCACTGGAATATAGATATAATCAAAACCAAAGACAGCGATATAGACCTCAATCTTCTCGTCGTGTTCCAGATGCTCATGAGCGAGATGAACGCGACGAAGGCCGCTGTGCGGCTGGGCGTGAGCCAAGCGGCGGTGAGCGCGGCGCTGCGGCGTCTGCGCACGCTCTATGGCGATCCATTGTTTGAGCGGACGCAGCGCGGATTTCGGCCGACCCCTCGCGCGGTCTTCTTGCAGCCTTCGATCGAGGAGGCCCTGCAGATCATCTCCGGAACGCTGAATGCCGCGAACTACCAGACCGATCACCAAGTGCGTACGGTCGTCGTGCGGATCGGCCTGTCGGATGATTTCGAAATGGCGTTCGGTGCGCGCATTCTCGGACTGGCAAAGCAGTCGGTGCCGCATGTCAGGATCGTGTTACGGCAGACCAACAGCCTTGTGGCAGCTCAGGCATTGAACGATCGGGAGATCGACCTTGCCATCACCTCGGGCGGTTTCAGTGACGGGCGGCTGAAACATGTCGCCCTCGGCAGTTCGGATTATCTGGTCGTCTATGACCCGCTCGGCAGAGGATCGGAAGCCCCGATTGAGGTTGAGGAATATGTCGCGCGCGACCACATTCTCGTTTCCTATTCCGGGCTCACGGGAATAACCGACGACGTGCTTGCGGAACATGGGTTGCGCCGCACTGGTCAGGGCAGCGACGACCCATTTTTCGGCTCTGCCTTTCCTGATGCGCGGAACCGACGCTATAGCGACAATTCCAGCTCATGCGGCACAGGCCTTGTCCGATCTCGGCTCGTTTGCGTTGTCGGCCTGTCCAATTGCGTTCCCGCGCTATGCTTACGGGATAAGCTGGCGCTTCGATGCCATCCGCAACGCGCCGGTTATGCAGGTGAGGGAACTCGTAACCGATGTATTCAAGACTGTGTCGTCAACGCCGGCGCAGAAATCCTGATTTTTGCATGTGCCGCTTGATATTGCTCATGTGAGCACACTAAGGTCTTCGCATCGACCGAGTGGCAACTAGGGTTCCGGACGGCAGCGCCGTGGCTGGACCGAGCGTTGCAGAAACCGTGGGTGTTCCACGGCTGCACCCGAGGGGCAAAATCCCAGAGGAGGAGAAGTCGAGATCAACCGGCGCCTTTGGCGCATAAGGAGGTCTCGATGGCGTTTGCCTCGCTACTGCTTGTTGTCCTTGCATCTTTCATCCATGCAAGCTGGAATCTTCTCGCCAAACGGGCCGCGTCGGTCGGCCCGGTCTTCGTCTTCGCCTACAATGTGATTGCCTGTATCGCCTATGCCCCGTGGGTGTTTTACCTGCTCATACAAGGCGACGGCATTGCCTGGTCATGGATCGGCGTCGTCCTCCTGCTGCTCAGCGGTCTGATTCATCTAGCCTATAGCCTCTGCCTGCAACGTGGGTATCAGGTCGCGGACCTGTCGGTGGTCTATCCGGTCGCACGGGGAACCGGCCCGATGCTTTCCACGATCGGTGCATTCTTCATCCTTGGGGAAATGCCATCCGGGCAAGGGCTGGCGGGATTGCTCCTTGTGGTCGTCGGGATCGGACTCATCGCCACGCAAGGAGATCTATCCGCCTTCCAGCGTCCGGGCGGGCAAACGGGTGTGCGGTGGGGCGCAGCGACAGGCGGCCTGATCGCCTCCTATACGGTGGTCGATGCCTATGCCGTCAAAGCCCTTGGCATCGCCCCGGTGGTGCTGGACTGGTTCTCGAACCTGCTGCGGTTCTTCCTTCTGGCCCCGCTCGTGATCGCGAACCCCGGCCGAGCCATTGAGGCCATGCGCGGCTACTGGTGGATCGCGATCGGCGTGGGTCTGCTCTCGCCCCTGTCTTACATTCTCGTGCTGGAGGCATTTACCTCGGGAGCGCCGCTTAGCCTGGTCGCCCCCATGCGCGAGATGTCGATGATGGTCGGCGCGCTCCTGGGCATGTTGATCCTGCGCGAGAAGGTCGGGCCGTGGCGAATTACCGGGTGCGGGGTGCTGATCGCCGGCGTTATTCTCCTGTCAGGGGCGTGAACGCATTTCGGTCGACCGACTATCGCAAAAATCGGTCGCAAAACTTTGACTTTTGCGTCCGATTTTTGCGACAGAAATTTCCCTGCAACATCAGCGTCGCTGATTTTGTCGCAAATGTTAGGGTTTTTGCAACGATTTCATATGGGCGCTGCACATCCGTAGGCGGCGGCGATTGCCGAAGTTGCAAGTGCTTCGTCAACGAGATGTAGATGACATAACGTGGCTCCTTTTGCTCCCCACGCACCTGCAAAAGGACGGAAAGCGCTTGGGTGCTGTTCGCAGTAAAAGTCACGCAGATAGGGGTCAAACATCAAGTTCATCGTGCTTGACGCGCTATCCACAGTGCAGAAGATTTTACGCTTCGTTCTAAATGCTGTCCGCTCGTGATGAGCGACCTCAATGACGCCTGGCAACGCTAAAGCCAGTTCCCGTACGGTCTGGATTCCAATGCCCATAAACAAGGCCCGTTACGAAAAGGAATGGTGCACAGCTTCGACGTTGCAGCCGTCTGGTGCCAGGACGAAAGCCCCGTAATAGCCCGGGTGGTAGTGCGGTCTCAGCCCGGGAGCGCCGTTATCGCGTGCTCCCGCGTCCAATGCAGCCTGATAAAAGCTGTCAACGGCGTGGCGATCAGGTGCCGGAAAGGCGAGATGCACATAGCCCCGGGCAGCGTCACCTCGTCCGAGCCAGAAATAGGGCTTTACGTCACTCCCATAACCGACGTGATCTGGAACCTTACCGTCTCCTCCGTAAGACATAAGCCGTCGTATTCCCAGAGGAGCCAAAGCAGCATCATAGAATGCCAGAGCTGCTTCAAGATTATCAACCGCTATACCAACGTGATCCATTCCAACCTCCGATGTCTGTCGCGAATATCCCGATTTTTGTTCGATATGTCATCCGGACTTTTGCGCCGCTGAAAAATTAGGAATTACGCGACGCACCCGCACTCGCCTGTTGTCGCTACGGCGGCGGGGCTATGCTATGCTGCGAATGGGATCGCAGGCCGGCAGCAAGAGGCTGGCAGCATAGTTTCAGCTTCGTTCAGGGAGTAGGAATGACTGACGTTATCGGAACATTCGGGGATATTGTCACCCTCGCACCAGAGCACGAGGCGGTCTTGCGAGCCTTGCGTAAACTGGCAAATGAACTTCATCCCGGCAATGTGGAGGTCGCGCGTCCGGGCGACCGCGCGGTGAGCTGGGGATGGGGGCCGAAGAAGATGAGTGAAGCCTATGCCTACGCTCTAACTTACAAGGACCACGTCAATCTTGGCTTCTATCGCGGTGCCGATCTTCCCGACCCGCATGGCAGGCTGAAAGGGACGGGCAAGTCGATGCGTCATCTCTCTATCCGGCATCCCGACGAAGTTTCCGATCCCGCCGTGCGTGATTTGATTGTCGCGGCACGCGAGGAACGCCGCAAAACTCTCGGCCTGCCGGGCTGATAGTCGCAAAACTCCCAAGTTTTGTCCGGGTTTCGCTGTGACTTTGATCGCTAATTGGCACTGCTTATCAGCGCTAAGTGGCACTGCGACAGCAGCGGGGCATATCCGAGGTGCCCTTTCTCGGGGATGATGCGCTTCCCCGTTTGCACGACAACGTCGAGCGGTTGCAACGGCATCAGGCCAGCAGCCTTCTGGTAAGTTTCCGTCAGGCATTGGTGAAGCCAATCATGGAGATCGGTGAGCGCGCCGCGCGCATCGAGAAAATGAAGCTTCATGGACGACATGCTGATATCTCCGCTACCTGGCCGGGCTACCAAGCGCCCTGTAGAGCGTGGTGCGATGGACTCCCAGGCTCTGAGCGACCTCGGCAACCGGCTTGTTGTCCTCATCGATGAGTTGGCGCGCGTGCTCGATCTGCTCGACCGACAGGATCGGGGCGCGACCGAACTTTATGCCCTGCGCTCTGGCCTCGATCCTGCCGGCGCTTGTGCGTTTCCGCGATCAAACCCCGCTCAAAATCCACGATTCCGGCCAGCACGGTCAGCAATTCGCTTCCGTCCGGTGTGGTCGTGTCGGCCCATATCTCGGCCAGCGAGCGCAAGCCGGCATTGGCCTCATTGATCCGCACCGCGATCGCCAGAAGGTCGCGTCTGGATCGGGCAAGCCGATCAAGGCGCGTCACCGTCACCACGTCGCCGGCGCGTAGATGTTCGAGCATCCGTGTCAGCTCGGGCCGATCGGGCTGCGCGGTCGGATCGTCTTCTTCAAAGATTTGAGCGCATCCCGCCGCGCCAAGGACAGCACGTTGCTGTTTGAGGTTCTGGCCCTTCGGGGAGGCGTGGGTATATCCGATCATCATGACGCCACGACCTCTGCTGCGTGACGGTCTAAGAGCCTGTCCGAGAATAGGGTTGAGTGATCGGGCCGATGATGATTCCAAGGAGGTGTCTGAAGCCTGAATGGAAGCGCCATGTGGAACCCGACCACCCGGCGGCAGTATAGTCGCAATCAGCCTCGATATGAAACTGACCTGACGGATGCGGAATGGGCGGTGATAGCGCCGCTTCTTCCGCAGCCGGCGCCAAGGGGGCGTAAACCGGCCTGGCCGCTACGGGAGATCATCAACGCCATTTTCTATGTTCTGCGGGGCGGCATTCCCTGGCGTCTCATCCCAAAAGACCTGCCACCCAAGAGCACGGTGTTCGGTTATTTCTGCCGCTGGCGTGACACTGGTGTCTTCACCCGGATCAATCACCGTCTCGTCATGGTGGATCGGGAGCAGACCGGTCGTCAGGCCTCTCCAAGTGCTGCCGTGTTGGATAGCCAGAGTGTCAAAACCACCGAGAGCGGTGGTCCACGAGGCTATGATGCGGGCAAAAAGATCAAAGGCCGAAAGCGACAAGCAATGGTCGATATGGATGGACGCGCGCTCGTGCTGGATCCGCAACCGGCCCACATTCAGGACCGCGATGGTGCCGTCCCGGTTCTACGACTGTCACGCAGGTCATTCCCGTTCGTGGCCAAGGCCTTTGCAGACATGGGATACTCAGGCGACAGACCGCAAAATGCGACACTCGTCGATGTCGAGATCGTCCGCAAGCCGAAGGATCAGGTCGGCTTTGCCGTGCATCCTAAGAGATGGGTTGTTGAACGCTTCTTCGCCTGGATCAGCCGAAACCGCCGCCTCTGGAAAGACCCGGAGGCGACAGTGAAGTCCGCCAAGGCATTCCTTTATGCCGCTTCCATCATGACCCTCATCAGAAGGATCGCACGCCGATCATGAATTCTCGGACGGACTCTAAGGTTCGGTAGACGGTTGGCCGTGAGATCGAAAATACTTCTGCCAGATCGCTGACCGAATAGCCGCCGGTGTCATACATCCGGCGCAGCTCCTTTTGCTGGCGCTCGGAGAGTTTTGGCTTCTTGCCGCGCAACTTTCCCCTAAATCGGGCGAGCGCCATGCCCTCACGGGTCCGCATCCGGATCAGATCAGCCTCGAACTCGGCGAAGGTGGCGAGTATGTTGAAGAACAGCTTTCCCATCGGGTCGGACGGATCATGGACGCTCGCCCCGATTTGCAACCTCACACCGCGCGAGGCCAGATCATCGCCGATCGCGCGAGCATCGGGGACTGAGCGCGCGAGGCGGTCGAGCTTTGGCACTACGAGCGTATCGCCGCTGCGCACCGCCGCGAGCGCCTGATCCAGACCTGGCCTTGCCCGGTTCGCGCCGGTGAAGCCGTGATCGGTGTAGATGCGATCGACAGCAACGCCAATCTTTTGCAAAGCGCTCTTCTGGGCGGCAAGGTCCTGCTTTTCAGTCGAGCAGCGGGCATAGCCGATGAGCGTGTTCGTCATGCAGAAACTGCAACGTAAGGGGCTCCATCATTGCAAGAAATATAGTACCATCTCAATGAGACGGGCGGACCTCCGGCAAAGTCGGACTTTCCGGTCAAACGCAACGTCGCAGAATGAGTGTCCGTTGAAAGATCCTCTTTCGGACACCGCCAAAGCTGATGAAATCGGCATGGAGGCGTCATCATGGGCACGGATGGCAGGAGCACGCGAACCCATTTCGCGGAGTTGGCCGAGGAGCGGCGAACCGAAGCCGCCGCGCGCTTCAAGGTTCTCAAGCCGCATCTTGATGACGGCGTGCCTTTGGCCCGGGTTGCCGCCGACGCTGGCGTTCCGATCCGGACCCTCAGGCGCTGGCTTTCTCGATACCGCTCCATGGGGTTGGCAGGCTTGGTACGAACGCTGCGCTCGGATGCAGGACACCAAAAACTCGCGCCGGATGTCGTTGATCTGATCGAGGGGCTGGCGCTCATCAAGCCGCGCCTGACGATCGCGGCGATTCATCGATGCGCTACCACGGCGCTTAGCCCTAGGAATACACCAGCCCCATCCTATGGCAGCGTCTACGCGATCGTCCGCAAACTCGACCCCGCCATGCTGACCCTTGCCCATGAGGGGATGTCGGCCTTCAGGAACCGCTTCGAGCTGATCTATCGTCACAGGGCCGAGAGGCCGAATGCCCTCTGGCAGGCCGATCACACCCAACTCGACATTCTGGTGATCGACGCCGACGGCTCGATCGTGCGGCCATGGCTAACAACCGTCATCGATGACCATTCACGGGTCGTGGCCGGCTACATGGTGTTCGTCGGCGCGCCATCGGCGCTGCACACGTCCCTCGCACTTCGACAGGCAATCTGGCGAAAGTCTACTGATTGCTGGCCGGTCTGCGGAATTCCTGACGCTCTCTATGTCGATCATGGCAGCGATTTCACCAGCAACCATCTGGACCAGGTGGCTGCCGATCTTCGAATCCAGTTGACCTACTCGGCGGTCGGCTGCCCGCAGGGACGCGGAAAGGTGGAGCGCCTGTTTGGAACGCTGAACACGGAACTCCTGTCCGAGCTGCCTGGAAACATCAGAGGCGGCAAACCCGTCTCACCTCCGAGCCTGTCGGTTTCCGAGCTGGACGCCGCGATCGGCCGCTTCATCACGATCACATACAACGCGCGCGTTCACAGCTCCATCGGCACCACGCCGCTGAAGTCATGGCTTGGGGATGGCTGGCTGCCGCGAATGCCCGAAAGCCTGGAAGATCTCGACCTCCTGTTGGTAATGGTGGCGAGGCCGCGTGTCGTCCACCGGGACGGCATCCATTTCGAGGGCTCGCGCTATCTCGATCCGACGCTCGCCAGCTATGTCGGGGAGTCCGTCACGGTCCGCTACGATCCCCGCGACGTTGGGGAAATCCGCGTGTTTCATCGCAACCAGTTCCTGTGTCGTGCCATCAGCCCGGAATATGCCGGCTACACCATCACCCTGAAAGACATTCAGACCGCCCGCACCGAACACCGTCGAGCGCTGCGCAGTCAGATCACCGAAAAGGTCGGATGCGTCAAAGACTTTCTGCCCGATACGACAAGGCGCACCAGCCCTGAAAAGCCCAAGCCGCAAATGGTGGCGGCGAAACGCAGGCTGCGAACCTATTTTGAGGATGACCCATGAAACCCGCTTCGGATCGGCGGGACGAAGGGCCGTTCATCGCCACGAAAGAGCATCGGCGTTTTGTCGAATTCGCCAATACGGTTCGCCGACACCGCTATATCGGATTGTGTCATGGTCCGGCCGGCGTTGGAAAAACCCTGTCTGGCCGGAGATATGCAAACTGGGAAAAGGCCGAAGCGCTCCGGTCAGCATGGAAAACGCGTGATCAGTCCGATACCAGCACCCAGGCAATACTCGCACGATCGCGTACGGTCTTCTACACGCCGACAGTCGGAAGTCCCCTTCGGGAGTTGCGTGACGATCTCCATCGCCTCATCGGCCGCGTCAGCTATTGCATCGACGAGGGCCTGGACAACCTGACCGTGACGCCCTCGCATGACGGTTGCGGCCTGATCGAGCTAATCGTGATCGATGAGGCCGAGCGGCTGTCGAACCTTGCGCTGGAATATATCCGCGATCTTTTCGACCGCTCTAATATCGGCCTCATCCTTGTCGGGATGCCGGGCATCGAGAAGCGCATGGCGCGCTACCCGCAGTTCTACAGTCGCGTCGGATTCTCTCACGGCTACCGGCCGCTTCTCGGCGATGAACTGTCTTTCGTTCTCACCCGGCACTGGCGCAAACTGGGCGTCACATTGGACGAAGCCGACTTCACCGACGCACAGGCCGTCGCCGCGATCGCGCGTATCACCGGCGGAAACTTCCGCCTTCTCTATCGTCTGTTCGTTCAGATCGAGCGCATTTTGCGGATCAACGAAATGACCGCCATCACTGAAGAAGTCGTGGATGCTGCCCGCAGCACACTGCTTATAGGTGCCACATAACGCTGGAAATTCCGTGCCAGGTAGCTCTGAAAGTTACATACAATTCCCCATTTATGCCGGGGTGGACGACGGGACGAGGTGACCATTTTTCGGCGGTCGACCGCGCGCCTTGGCGGCGGTGCGAAGGCCGGCGGCGTGATGAGGGCTTTGGAGCGCACATGCTCGGGCATGAGCTCGGCGTGCTGGCGTAGCCGATAGCTTGAGCCCTCGATTTGAACGACGACCGCATGATGCAGGAGCCGATCGAGCAACGCCGTTGCGACGACGGGATCGCCTAAGCCATCGCCCCATTCCGCAAAGCCACGGTTTGAGGTCAGGATCATAGCCCCGCGCTCGTAGCGGGCATTGACGAGCTGGAAGAACAGATTGCCGCCGCCGGTGACGACGGGCAGATAACCGATCTCATCGACGATCAGCAGACTGGGGCGGCAGAAGAAGCGGATGCGCTCCTGCAACCGGCCTTCACGCTCCGCTCGTGCGAGCGATGTGATCATGTCAGCGAGCGTGCAGAAGTAGACACTCTTCCCAGCCTTGACGGCCTCGACGCCGAGTGCAGTTGCAAGGTGGCTCTTGCCTGTTCCCGGCGGTCCGAGGAAGTGGACGGCCTCGTTGCGCTCGATGAAGCCGAGCTGAGCAAGCGTGAAGATGCGATCCCTGTCGAGCGACGGCTGGAAGGTGAAGTCGAAGCCGGCCAGGGTCTTGATGGTGGCCAGCCTGCCCATCCTCAGCGCCGTCTTGGTACGGCTGTTCTCGCGCAGCGTCAGTTCCTCCGACAGCAGGATATCGATCGCTTCCAGGGCCGACAGCTCTCCGTGCTCGAGACGTCGCACGACATGGTCCAGCGCCTCGAGCGCGCGCGGCATCTTCAGTCCGACAAGATCGTGACGAATGCGATCGATCATCGACGGCATGGCATCGAGGGCGGCGCTCATGGGCGGTTCTCCCGGGCCAGCGCCTTGCCGACGGCCTCGTAGAAAGCCAGGGATCGCTGTGGGACTTTGTCACCGATGGGCTGGAGTGTAACGCCGGCTTCGCCCGCCTTTGGCCAGGAGCGCTGCGCGACGATGTTCCGTCGGTGGTCTGGCTGCACGCGCCGTTGCTTGCGGCCCTCCAGGATAGGATGGACCGCGATCAGGGTCCCGCTCTCAAAGATGCGTATCTCATTGGCAAGCGAGTGAACCTCGACCAGCCTGCTCCTCGTCGCATCCGGGACGCTGTAGGCATTGCCGCCGACGCTCACCATGCCCTCGCGCGAGATACGGCGCTCCAGCTTCAGCACCGCACGGAAAGGAGCCAGTGGCAGCGGCCGCAGATGCTGTCGCTCTTCGGCGAAGGCCTCGTTGACCACGCGCAGTGTCGTGGCATGCACTCTCGGATTGGCGACGGTATCCAGCCAATGCCGCAGCTGGGCATTGAGGTCGTCGAGGTTGCAGAAGGTCCGCGCCAGGAAAAAGTCCTCCCGAATATAGCGGAACGGCCGCTCGACCTTACCTTTGGTCTTGGCACAATAGGGCTGGCACGCTCTGGGGTGAAAGCCGTAATGGCGGGCGAGATCGAGGAGGGCGCGATTATAGACGATGCCCTCCGTCTGGCCTTCGCCGATGACCGCGGTCTTCATCCGGTCGTAGAGTATCTCCCTTGGCACGCCGCCGATCGCCTCGAAAGCCGCCACGTGGCAACGCAGCACTGTGGGTAGGTTCTGGTGCATGACGAAGCGCGCCCAGATGAGCCGGCTATGGCCGAGCACCATCGAGAACAGCCAGACGATCCTCGGCGTCATAGGCTCGTCGGTGAAGACGACATGGAACTGGGCGAAATCGACCTGCGCCTGCTCGCCGGGTGGCGTCTCGAAGCGGACCTCGAACCCCGCTGTCGCCGGCGGCCGCACATCCCGGAGGAAATCCGTCACGGCGGTATAGCCGCCGGTGTAGCCGCGTTCCCTGATCTCGCGAAGCAGTCGACTGCCTGTAAGGCCCGGATAGGCCTTCACGCGCTCGCGGAGATAGCTGGCGAACGGATCGATCACTGTCGATCTCGGCTTTCTCGGACCATAAGCGGGAGCCTCCATTCCACGCTCGATATATTTGCGCACCGTCTTGCGGTCGATGCCAGTCTGCCTGGCGATCGCCGACACCGACAGACCTTGTCGATGCAAATCCAGGATCATCATCGTCTCCCTCAGCTTGATCACCAATTCCCTCCTTCCGGATATCGGAAGGACTATTGATGACGACGCGCCGCCGGTCTTCCGGGGCGCGCCCCGGAAGACCGGCGGCGCAAACTGGGGAAGATTCAAACGGCACTTCTGGGGAGTATTGATCCGGCAATGACACGAGCCATTATCGCCGCGCAGGCTGATCAGCTGGCTAAACAGGCTCGGAAGCTTCAATCCCGCGACACGCTGATCGACAAATTGAAGGCGCAGCTTGCGGTCCTCAGACGGGCACGGTTCGGCTCCTCCTCCGAGAAGATGGACCGCGCTTACGAACAACTCGAACTGGCGCTGGAAGATATCGAGGCGGCTGAGGCAGAAGCCATGGCAGTCTCTGGGGTCCTGGCATCGTCGTCGACTGCCGACCCGGCAAAGGCCAAGCCGAGCCGCCGGCCATTGCCCGATCATCTGCCACGCCATGACGTGACGCACCAGGCAACTTGCGCATGCCCGGTCTGTGGCGGCTCCGTCTTCATCCGTGCAGGCGAAAGCGTCAGCGAGGTTCTCCACTATGTCCCGGCCTCGTTCTGTGTCGTGCGCCATGTTCAGCCCCGCTTCACCTGCAAGGGCTGCGATACGCAGATTAAGGCCGAGATGCCGTCGTTGCCCATCGAACGCGGCAAGCCGGGACCGGGTCTGGTCGCCCATGTGCTGATCGCCAAATATTGCGATCACCTGCCTCTTTATCGCCAATCCGAGATTTATGCGCGGGAAGGCGTCGATCTGTCCCGCTCGACCATGGCCGACTGGATCGGTAAGGCCAGCAAATTGCTTGAGCCGGTGCTGGCGAAGCTTCGGGACCGTGTGTTCGCAGGCCATCGCCTTCATGGTGACGACACGCCCGTCCCGGTGCTGGAACCAGGCAAGGGGAAGACCCGGACAGGCAGGTTTTGGACCTATGTTCGCGACGGTCGTCCCCATGGTGACACGACACCACCGGCCGTCTGCACCTTCTTCAGTCCGGATCGCAAGGGACTGCATCCCAGGCAGCACCTGGCCACCTTCTCCGGCGTGCTGCATGCCGACGGCTATGCGGGCTTTCGTGATCTCTATGAACCGAACGAGCCAGGCGGCCCACCGGCCATTCTCGAAGCCGCCTGCTGGGCGCATGCAAGACGCAAGTTCTTCGATCTGACGACGTCGGGCAAAGCGCCTATCGCCGAGGAAGCGCTGCGGCGGATCGGCGAACTCTACGATATCGAGAAGGCCGTTCGAGGGGAGCCGCCAGACGTGCGCAAAGCTGCGCGGCAACAGAGCAGCACTCCCAGGGTCGAAGCCCTGCGGTCATGGTTGGACGACAATCTCAAGCGCCTGCCGCAAAAGTCCGGAACGGCTGAAGCGATCCGATATGCACTGTCTCGTTGGAAATCGCTTTGGCGTTTCCTCGATGACGGCAGTATCGAGATCGACACGGATGTTGTTGAACAGCCCCTTTCTCAGCCCTTTTGTGGTTTTGGTGGCCTATCTCTCCAGGCTTCGACCATGGCCGCGTAGGCTGCCTCCGCCTGTGCAACGAGCTCCATCTCTCGATGGCGTATTTCCTTGATCCAATAATCGCGGGCAGGCCCAGCCGGCCCATGTGCTTTGGCAGCGCCGGCACGCAGTTCAAGCTTGCGCATCTTCATGGCAACAAAGGCGGGCCGAGCCCATCTGTAGGGAGCCTCCTTGGTCAGCAACTGCCAGATCAGATTTGCGATCTTGCGCGCGGTTGCGACCGCCGCGACATTGAGGCCTTTGCGGTCCTTGATCCGGAGAAAGAAGGCACGCAGCGGCCCCGGAACCGACGCGGCCGACCAGGCAGCTTCAATCAGCATCGTTCTAGCAGTCGCATTTCCCTGTTTCGAGATGCGGCCATGGATTGCGCCGCGATCGCCGGACTGGCGTACTCGCGGGGTCAAGCCGAAGTAGCTCGCAAGCCGGTCGGGCGTCGGGAACCGAGAGATATCGCCAATGGCGGCTATCACCGCCGTGGCGACCACAGAATTTATTCCGGCGATCGTCATCAGCTTGCGCGTGCGACTGTCGTCAAGCGCAATTCGAGCCATGGAACCATCCAGCTTCTCCAGCTTGCCCTTCAGCCAGTCCAGTTCATCGAGATGGCGGGCGAGGAGGTCGAGCTCTGCTTTGGGCAACGGGGCCGTCGAGAGCCAGTCTCTGCCGCCTTTTCCGAACAGATGTCCCGAGTATTTCGGGACGAGATTGGCGTGGAGAACGGCCTGAACCCGGCTCTTCACTCGTCGCACTGATCGCACGAGTGCGGCGCGCTCCGACACGAGACGACGCAGGTTCAGGGTATCATCATCCGCCGCCCAGACCTCTGGCAAGAAGCCGGCGGCATGAAGCTGCGCCAGAATCCGCGCGTCGACTTTGTCGGTCTTCACGCGCGCGTGGGCGATGGCCTTCACCTGAAGCGGGTTCGCGATCACGACCTTGGCCACGAACGGCGTCAGCAATCTTACGATGGCCGAGGTGTTCCCGGTCGCTTCCAGTATGACTTCGTCATCCTTTCGGAGCTTCTGCCCAAAGGCCACCACAGCGTCATAATCCAGTTCCACCCGGAATTCTTCGGTGACCTTGCCCCGGTCAAGAACCGCGACCTGCGCAAAACTTCGATGCACATCCATTCCGATCGACCGCATTCCAAATCCTCCATGTTGTTGATGGGGGAGTGCGCGGGCTGTGCGACATCTACGGATACGCGCTCGCAGCGCAGACGGGATAGTCGCAGGGGCAGCCAGATAACAACGCGAGCTCGCAGCTCAAAGTCAATTCGGCCTGCCCGCTTCTTCGCACTCCGACGCCCCCGTCCCGACACGACAATTCTAACATGACAGGATAGAATCTGCCGAGCGTTCGTGGGACGCCGATGGCAACATGCCCGATAACAATGCCGCCGAACGGGCTATCCGGCCGATTGCGCTCGGCCGCAAGAACTGGCTGTTTGCCGGGTCGGACAAAGGCGGCGAACGCGCGGCTGCGATCCTGTCGCTGATCGAGACCGCAAAGCTCAACGGTCTCGATCCGGAGGCCTATCTCCGGGATGTCCTGACCCGCATCGCCGATCATCCCATAAACCGGATCGATGAACTCCTGCCGTGGAACCTAGAAATCCCGTCGGAAAGAGCCTGACCGGACGCTTACAATCTCCGCCACGGGCACGCCGTCGTCTACCTGCTTCAAAATGAACGCCTTCTGGGCGTCCGAAAACTTCGATGCCTTCATGCTTCCGCTCCTTTTCCCCAGCCGGAAAATAACGCGGATAACTCCAGTTATGAACAGTCCAGTTTTTAGGGATCAGAGCACCATATCCAACCGCGCCCTACGTCAGGCGGCGAATTCTCTCTCCCGTCGCTGCTGAAAACAGGATCATCTGGTGGGGATCGATGGTGATTGAGACCGCTTGTCCCATTGAAAGCATGCAGTATCCGGGGACTGTGACCATCACCGCGTCGAGATCACCGTCATCATTATGCGCAGTGCGGCCGTCCTTAAGACGCACTGCGATAATGGAATCCGCACCTACGTGCTCGACCATGACGACCTCGCCATTCAGAGAGTCATTACTGAGATCAGTCGCAAGTGTTATGGCATTTGGCCGTACACCAAGCAGGACATCGGATGCGGCCAGCGTTGGAGACAGGTTAGCTGCTATTGCTAAAGAGCCTACCATCATACGCGCACCGTCCCATTTTGCCATTATGAGGTTCATTGGTGGCGTGCCTATGAAGCGCGCGACATATGTGTTGGCCGGGTCGGTATAGATGTCGCGGGCTGTACCAAACTGCTGGATGATGCCATCGCGCATCAGGGCGATCTTTGTTCCCATCGTCATCGCCTCGACCTGATCATGCGTGACATAGACGAAAGTGCCGCCGATCTCCTTGTGAAGCCTGGAGATCTCTGAGCGCATGGACGTGCGCAGTTTCGCGTCAAGGTTGGATAAGGGTTCGTCCATTAGAAACACCTCCGGCTCGCGCACCATGGCGCGGCCAAGCGCCACGCGCTGGCGTTGGCCGCCGGAAAGCGTGCGCGGGAAGCGGTCGAGCATGTCGGTCAGCCCGAGTATTTTGGACATCTTCGCGATCTTTTCGACGACGCGGGGCGAGTTCTCGATTCTTCGCTTCGCCATCGCACCGATGATCGGCAGGTGATACCACAGGCGAAATTCCTGCATCAGGAGCGGAAAGGCCATGTTCCTGCGCACCGAGAGGTGGGGATAAAGCGCGTAGGACTGGAAAACGAACGCGATATCCCTGTCACCGGGCGGCAGCTGATCGACCCGCTTGCCTCCGATCACAATCTCGCCGCTGGAAATGCTTTCCAATCCGGCAAGCATCCGCAACAGGGTTGACTTTCCGCAGCCGGATGGACCGAGCAGCACGAGAAAATCACCCTCGTCGATGGAGACGTTGATGTCGCGAATGACTTCCTTCGCGCCGAATTTTTTGGAAACATTGTTGATCTCGATAGCAGACATGACAGGTTCCAATCAGCCTTTGACGCTGCCCGCGGTCATTCCAGCGACCACGTAACGTTGGGCGAAGAGGTAAAAGATGATAGCGGGAAGGGTATAGATGACGCCGACCGCCATGACGGAATGAATGGGGGTAGAGAGCTCGCCGACGAAGCTCGCCAAACCAACGGAGGCTGTGCGGAGATTCTCGCTGCTGACCAGCGTCTGGGCGAAGACATATTCGTTCCAGCCGTGGAAGAAGGAAATCACGGCGGCAGCCGCGAGCGTCGGCGCGACCAGCGGGATGACGATGCCCAGAACGATGTCCAGCCGGGAACATCCATCGACCCGCGCCGCTTCCTCGATTTCGAACGGGATGCTGTCGATCGCGCCCTTGATGATCCAAGTGATCACCGGAACCACGAAAGCCGTATTGGCAAGCACCAGCCCTGGGATCGTGTTAAGCAGGTTAAGATCCCCGAAGATCGAATAGAGCGGCACGACCAGCATCGCTTCGGGCAGCATCTGCGTCGCGAACAGAGCAAAACCGAGCACGGCCAGACCCGCAAAGCGGAAGCGCGAGAGGGCATAGGCCGGGAAAACGGCGAGCAGAATACTCAGCACCGTCGTTCCGGCGGCCACGAGGAAGCTGTTTTTCAACCAAGTCGCGACCGGGATCGTGTTGAAGATCTCCGCATAGATGCTGAGTTGCGACCAGGCGGGTAGCAGGCGAGGCGAGGACGCGAACAGTTCCGAGGACGGCGTCATCGAGGTGACGAACATCCAGTAGATCGGAAAGGCCGCAAAGCCCAGCATCAACAAGACGGCCAGGACGCGCATATGTTCTAGTTGTCTCGACGTGCGCATCAGCGTTTACCCTGCGCCTGTTCAGTCATCTGCGTGACTTTGAAGTAGATGACGGTCACAAGGAGAGCGATGGACAGGCCGATCATGCCGATCGAGGCGGCCGTGCCGAGATCGCGATAAACGAATCCCTGCCTGTAGAGCTCTATGACCATCGTGTTGGTCGCGCCGATGGGTCCGCCTTGGGTCATGAGCCAGATGAGATCGAAGCGGCGCAGCGACCAGATCGTGACGAACAGGGTGAGCATCAGCACTGTGGGCTGAATGGTCGGCCAAGTCGCCGTCTTGAAGATGTTGAGGCGATCGGCCCCGTCGATGACAGCGGCTTCCTTCAATTCCTGGGGCACGCCTTGAAGCGCCGCAAGGATGACGACCGACGAGAAGGGGAAGATCTGCCAGACGGTGGTGAG
Source organism: Xaviernesmea rhizosphaerae (assembly GCF_001938945.1). GTDB lineage: Bacteria > Pseudomonadota > Alphaproteobacteria > Rhizobiales > Rhizobiaceae > Xaviernesmea > Xaviernesmea rhizosphaerae. The sequence continues at coordinate 22,681 of NZ_MKIO01000022.1, read as the reverse complement.
GAGGATTGCGGGCAGGGCCAGGCTCGCATTGTCCAGCCAGTTTTCTCCACCCAGCTGCAGACCGAGCTCTGTCAGAGCCCTGTTGAAAATCCCGTACTGCGAATTGAAGATCCAGGTAAAGATGAGTGCCACAGCGACCGAAGGCGCAGCCCATGGAATGGTAATCAGCGCGCGCGCCAAGCTTCGTCCTATGAACGGGGAGTCAAGCAGAAGCGCGGAACCAAGCCCCACACCGATGGCGAAGACGACGCAGGCGACCGTGTAAATCGCGGTAACGGACAAGACCTTCCACAACTCGCCATCTTCGATAAGGAAGCTGTAGTTCTCCATGCCGACGAACGGATTCACTGTCGGCGTCAACAGGTCGGTGGCGGTAAAGCTCATATAGAACTGCTGGATCAGCGGATAGAACTGGAACAGCAGAAGATAGATGCCGACGGGCGCGGCAAACAGGTAAGGCGTCCACGGATGGCCGTCGAGCCTCTCTCTGGCGAGTTGGGCGCGTTTCATGAATGACCTCGATCGGGATGGTGGCCGGGGAGGCCCATGACGGAGCCTCCCCGGAGATTCTCAGCGCAGAACGCGACGCTCGACCAGTGACTGCGCACGATCCATGGCGTCTTTCGGATCGGCATTCTCCAGAAGCACCTTCAGGACCTGTTCCAAGACGATCTGCTGGATTTCCGGCGTCTTGTCCTCGTGCCCCATGACGAGTTGCGGCAGAGCATTCTGCATCTGCTCTTCGTAGACCCTCAGCCAAGGTTGCTTGGCCTGCTCTTCGGGGGACATGTCCAGTCTGGTTCCGACGCTCGTCCCCATGGCGGCCTGAAGAGTTTTCTGGTTTTCTGGCGCATAGGCCCATTTGATGAAAGCGCCCGCCGCATCCTTGTGTTTCGTATTGGCGTTCACGACCAGCGCTGTCATGATCAGGCCCTGGGCCTTGTCCGGAAAGGGAGACGGCGCAGCGGCGAAAGGCAGCTGAGGCGCATTGCGGTTGAAGATGGCCGCCACGCCGCCATTGTCGACGTTCATGGCGATCTTGCCTTCCCAAAACATCCGCCGGTATGTGGCGGCATCGGCACCCTTCGGTGTCACGCCGGCATCATAGACCTTCTTATAGGCAGCGACGCCCTTGATCACGTCTGGGCTGTTGAGCGTCAGATTGCCATCCTTGTCGCTCCAGCGTCCGCCGAAACCGAAGACATAATTGCAAAGGTCCTGCCAGAAGCCAGCGCGCTCAGCCATCGTGGCCCGGTAGGCATAGCCGAATGTGCCGTCCCGCGTCTTCTCTCTTGCGGCTGCCAAGAAACTCTCGAAATCCTTCGGCGGCTGGGGAAGAATATCCTTGTTGTAGAGCAAGGCGTAACCGGTGGTGTCGAACAACAATCCGTAACGGACATCCTTCACTTTCATGAAGCGGTCCGGCCCGAGAAACGGGTAATCCTTGTCGTTGATCACGTCGCCGAGTGGCAAAAGCCGACCTGAAGGTATAGCCGCGAAAAAGTCGGTCTGATCGAGGCGGATGAGATCGGGACCACCTCCACCGCCCATCTGCGTGAAGACCGTGTTGGCGAGGCTGGAGAACGGAATCGCGATCGGCTCGACCTCAACTCCGGTCTGGCTTTGATTGTAGCTTTCGATCCAGGCCTTCACGCGGTCGCCGCGCCCCGCTTCCGCAAACACGGCCGCGGCGAACGTGATCTTGTCCTTTGCGAAAGCAGGAGCCGCCCACCACGGCGCCAATCCAACTGCGATTGCTGCGGCCATCAGTCTATTGACCGTTCTTCTCATTCTCGCTCCTCCCTGAGCTTTACAACGGCGCCTCCTGAGCACCGCATTCCCCGAAACAGTGTCGAATTTCCAGACGTGTAGACAAGCTTGGTCATCTCCCAACCTCGGTCTTCCGCGATCGGAGTCGGAATGATCAGACCTTGAAGATCGGCTCGATACTGCAATCCAGCAGTCGCGGGTCAATGCCGGTCTCCATTTCGTCGAACATGGAATCAACGAAGCCGATCAGCTCTTCCGTTGCCGCGAGGGCCGTCTCGATATGACGGTTCGCCACGGCGTTCAGCACGGAAAGGTGACAATTGACGGTTTTCGAGAGATCGGTTTTCTCGCGCGAAATGGTGTGATGTATGAAGCCGATGCGGCGATAGATCGTGTGCAGGGGCCGCAAGGTGTGCTCTAGAAAGGGCTCGTTTGCCGCCGAAAGCAGAAGCTGGTCGATGCGTCGATCCATCAGGTTGAATTCGGCAAGCGTGATCTTATCGCGTCGCTCTCTCAGCGCTCGCTCGATATGCAACATCTGATTGCGATGGGAAAGGCTGGCACGCTCGATCGCCAGCCGGACGACGAAACGCTCCATGTCGCGGCGCAGCTGCAAGAGCAGACGCTCGCGCGCCAAGTCTATCGGTGCGACCCTCAGGCCATGGCGCGGTAGAACCACGAGAAGCGTATCGGCGGCAAGTCTGCTGACGGCATTGTGGACCGGCGTACGGCCCAGTCCCGTCGCGTCCTGCAACTCTTGCAGTGTTAGCTGCCGCCCCGGCTTCAGCTCGCAATTGATCAGCCTCTCCTCGATCCGCTCATAGGCGAGCTCGAAGAAATTGATTCTGTTCGTTCGCTTCGGCTTTGCCTCGTTTGTTACCAGCTCGGGCCTAGTCTGCTTGCGTGCCATCTCCGGTCTCCTCCCGTCGCGGTCAACAAAGTCAGCGTTCCCGTCATATAAAACATGTTGTGAAATTTCACAAGCGACATTATTGTCGGACTCCTAAGCTGGCCTGCAGGCTCGCTGGCCAATGGGGATGCGGACCGTAAGCGGGACGTGCGGAGGATCGAATGAAGATTACGTCTATCGAAACTTTGCGAACGCAGGAGTTCGCAAACGTGCTCTGGGCGCGCGTGCATACAGACGCAGGATTGATTGGCATCGGAGAGACCTTCTACGGCGCCGGCGCGGTCGAGGCCCATATCCACGATGTTCTCGCCAGTCGCCTGCTGGGCAGAGATCCGCTTCGTATCGAGGCCCATGCCCGGGAGCTCGTGAACCTGCCAATGGCGCAGGCCTCGACCGGCGCGGAATACCGCGCAGCCTCCGCCATCGATCTGGCCCTGTGGGACATCTTCGGGAAGGTTTGCGACCAGCCGGTGTATCAGATGCTAGGCGGCCTCTGCCATGACCGCATCCCGGTCTACAACACTTGTGCCGGCTACGGCTATGTTCGTTCGAACAAGATCAAGCCGGTGGATACCTGGAATTTCCGCGACGACGCCGAAGGTCCTTATGAAGATCTCAGAGGATTCATGACGGATGCGGGCGCGCTTGCCGAGACGCTGCTGGAGCAAGGCATTTCCGCCATGAAAATATGGCCGTTCGATCCTCCTGCGATCGAAAATGATGGCCGTTACATCACGGCCGAGCAGTTGCGCGCTGCCATCAGGCCGTTCGAACAGATCCGCACGCGAGTTGGCGACCAGATGCGGATCATGGTGGAGTTCCATAGCCTGTGGAACCTGCCGACGATCAAAAAGATCGCGCGCGAACTCGAGGCTTTCGACCCGACATGGTATGAGGATCCGATCCGGATGAACTCCGTATCGGCTCTAAAGGAACTCGCCGCGTCGACAAGCGTGCCCATCTGCGCATCCGAGACGCTCGGCTCTCGGTTCCCCTACAAGGATATGCTGGAAGCCGGGGCGATCGGTATCGTGATGACCGACCTGGTGTGGACGGGGGGCCTGACAGAAGGTCGCAAGATCGCCTCTCTTGCGGATACTTATCACCGCCCCTACGCGCCGCATGATTGCACGGGTCCCGTTGCCTACGTCGCCGCGGTTCATTCCTCGTTTTCTCAGCCAAATACCATGATCCAGGAGTCGGTCCGCGCATTCTACACCGGTTGGTATAAGGAGCTCGTCACGAACCTCCCCGTAATCGAGGACGGTTGCGTCCTGCCGATGGAAGGCCCCGGGCTTGGGACGGAGTTGCTGCCGCAGGTTTTTGAGCGTTCCGACCTGACCGTTCGCCGCAGTGCGCTTTGAGGGGAACCCGATGAACATGCAATCACTATTCGAAATCAAGGGGCGGACCGCGCTAGTGACCGGGTCATCGCGTGGTCTCGGCCGGGCCATGGCCGAAGGGCTCGCCGAAGCGGGGGCGCGGATTCTCATCAACGGGACCGACCCGGTGCGGGTCGCAAAGACCGTTCAAGAGTTGCGGAGCGCTGGCTACGCGGCTGAGGCCGCGTCCTTCAACGTGACGTCGGAAGAGGAGATCAAGGCGGCTTTTGCCGCACTCGATCAGGCGGGGATCGCGGTCGACATCCTTGTCAACAATGCCGGTATTCAATATCGCAAACCGATAGTCGAGCTTGATACTGCGGATTGGCAGCGGGTGATCGACACCAACCTCACCAGCGCCTTCATGATCGGACGAGAGGCCGCGAAACGCATGATACCGCGCGGACACGGCAAGATCGTCAACATCGGTTCGCTCACCAGCGAACTCGCGCGCGCGACCGTCGCGCCCTACACGGTTGCCAAGGGGGGAATCAAGATGCTGACCCGCGCCATGGCGGCGGAATGGGCGCAATATGGCATTCAGGCCAACGCCATCGGCCCCGGCTACATGCTGACCGATATGAACCAGGCCCTGATCGAAAATGCGGAATTCGATGCTTGGGTGAAGGGGCGAACCCCATCGAAACGCTGGGGGAAGCCGGAAGAGCTGATCGGCGCCGCCGTCTTTCTGTCATCCGGTGCGTCCGACTACATTAATGGCCAGATCATCTATGTCGATGGCGGAATGCTGGCGGTCCTTTGAGCATTAAACAAAATATGAGGGAGGAGCAGTCATGCGAGGAGTAGTCATCCACGCGCCGAAAGATCTGCGCATCGAAGAGGTCCCTGAGGAGCTTCTGCAACCCGATCAGGTTCGAGTGGCCGTTTCGGTTGGCGGCATCTGTGGGTCGGACCTGCACTATTATCACAATGGCGGCTTCGGCGCGGTGCGCCTGCGCGCGCCGATGGCCCTTGGCCATGAATTCTCGGGCGTAGTCACAAATGTCGGGAGTGACGTGTCGCATCTGGTTCCCGGCATGCGGGTTGCCGTTAATCCAAGCCGCCCTTGTGGTCATTGCCGCTACTGCGCGCTAGGAATGCAGAACCAGTGCGTTGATATGCGTTTCATGGGCAGCGCCATGCGCAACCCGCACGTCCAGGGCGGGTTTCGCGAAGGTGTGACAGTTCATGCATCACAGCCTTTGCTCATTGATGATGCGCTATCAATGCGGGAGGCTGCGATGGCCGAGCCTCTGGCGGTATGCCTCCGCGCCGCGCGTCAGGCGGGGCCTTTGCTTGGCAAGCAAGTGCTCATCACCGGCGCTGGGCCCATCGGCATGCTGAGCCTACTCGTCGCTCGACGGGCCGGTGCCACGCGTATTGTCATTACCGATGTCGCGGAGGCTCCGCTCGAGCTTGCGATCCGCATCGGTGCGGATGAGGCGGTGAATGTCAGTAGCAATGACGGTGTACTTGAGCCCTACCGTGCCAACAAAGGGACATTCGATGTCCTGTTCGAAGCCTCCGGCAATCAATCAGCGCTGGTGTCTGCACTGGATACACTGCGCCCGGGCGGTGTGATCGTGCAACTGGGGCTTGGCGGTGAAGCGACGCTGCCGATTAACGCCGTCGTTGCAAAGGAGCTGCAGCTGAGGGGGACCTTCCGTTTCCACGAAGAATTCCAGCTCGCAGTCGAACTGATGGGAAGGGAATTGATAGATGTGAAACCGCTCATCAGCGCTACTCTACCTTTTGAACAGGCGCGAGAAGCGTTCGAGCTTGCTAGCGATCGTTCGCGAAGTGTGAAAGTCCAGCTGGTGTTCAACGAAATTGGTGACTGATTTTTATGCCTTCGCCTAACAGGCCAAGCCCGGCGGTTGCCTAAAATACTTGACGGTCTCTACCAAATTCTTGAGGAAGTTCAGGGGCTCAGGTCACCGTCACCTTGACGGCGGCATTTGAAGCGTGACAAAGCTTTTGGGGCGTGGCGCGGATTGCAACTCCGAGGAGCTGGCTGATGTTCATTTCTCGCGGGTTTATTGCCCGCGAACGTAGTTTTTCATGAACCTAATACCAGGTGATGTGCTCCCGGCAAATTAGGCCAGTTTGAACTGGAATTTTCCACTTATGATCCCGGTGATGGGACGAGGAGAATTCCATGAAAGCGTCGAAGGTTACGGAAGCGCAAATTGCGTTCGTTCTGAAGCAGGCCGCGCACGGTAGGCCGATCGCCGATGTTCATCGTCGGCGAGTATGTCCGCGCACGTAAGTTCCATTCTTCCGATAATAGCCGCCGACGTACACCGACCCACCGCTGTAGGAGGAGTTTGCCCAGTTCCCGTATCCATCGTAGCCGCCGGCGCGAGACGCGGCGCTTCTAGCGCCACAGCGGCGACCAGCTGAATCGAAGCTTTCTGGAGTAGGGCAATTGCCTGTATATTGGCGCGCCGAAGCGCCACTTAGAGCAAATTCGTCCGCGGCTGTGGGAGAGCTGTCGACCATAAGGACCGATGCGGCTGCTCGGCCGAATGCGACATTGCCGGTGGAGCCATCTGCAAGCGTGACTGTGCCGGTCCCGGAGCCGCCATCCGGTGCGCGCTGAACAGTTATCGTCCCAAAGCGGCCGTCATTGCATTTGACAGGTGCTGAGATAACCGGGCGAGTGTCGAGAGCGTCATAATTGCCTGAGCAGACTACGCGACCGCTTAGGCTTGAAACCTGAAACGTGCCGCCGCTGATTGCCGCCGTAGTGGTTCCAACCAGCGCTTCGCCATTCGCCATTTTAACGGCCGCGGGAACTGTGATTGATCCACACCCCGTCAGCGCTGCCATGATCGGCAAAAGGGGCAGGATGAGAGCTGAGGCACGTCTGAGACGCCAGCCCTTTTTCTGATGCGTGCCTCCTGGAGTTCCAGCCACCGAATTATGGCTCATTGGTTTGCAATTGTTGAACATCTACCGCCCCCCCAGGGCGGCTATCCGCCGATCTCGCCCCGCATCGATTTCCACGAATGTCTCTCTGCCACGGATGCTGGCAGTTCCCGTCATAGGTTCGGTAGGAAGAGGGGCCGTAGCCCGGTGCCGAGCAATCGTAGTTCGTACACACGGCCACGGCTGTTCCTGCAAGCGCGACGGCAGCGACAGTTGCTGCGGCCTGGTTTTGCTGCATGACCATGGCCGGGCAGATCCGGTAGTCAATCCCGCGCCGCGCGAGTTCTGCAACGATGAGCCGCGCAAAGCCGATGTCTTGTGTTTCCACGAGCGTGCGGCAGAGCTGTGCCTTGCTCACCGCCTTCGGGTTCTGCCGAAACTGGTCATAGGTGAGCGATTGGCAGCCCGCCAAAGACAACGCTACGCCTGCCGCCAATGCGACGGCCATGGTCCGGAATTTCATGATTGCCCCCAGAAGTCCCCGAGGGAATTTTCAACACATATGCTACCCGAAGTCGAGAGGGTCTAGGCTGGCGAGGTTGCATCTCCACAACACACGGTCTGATATCAGGCTGCCCCGAAGGCAGTTGTTTGCATGTGTGGTGAAGGGCTCACGTAGACGTTCTTTTCAGCATTTTCCTGCTTAAGGCGATCCCTGGGTTGAGCTATCCGTGTTGCATGCGTTCGTTGATAAACGGAAATTTCTAGAATGAACGAACAGGTATGAGAATACATCGCAAGTATGCTCGCCGATATGGCGCGAATGGTGCTGACACAGCGGCGCCCACTTCTGGTCTAGCTGATAGAGATGGCGGCGAACGACGTTGGAGCGGCCCATGAACCTGCGACGAACAGAAAAAGGACGAACGGACCGGGTCTCTGACTACCTTGCTTCGTGGCGGCCGATTGACCGCCATCCCCTTGTAGCAAGCTTGGATGTAGACGACGCGTTTTATCGGAATGGTGGCGGTTATGATCCGCACCATACATTTCCCTTATTCGGCCAAGGTTGAGCAAGACCTTCTCTGATAAGCTCTCTGCCGGCGTCTCTACCATCGCGAAGAATAACCCGTACAAGTGCGCGATGATCAGAAGTTCGGTCCGTCTGGCCGCTGTTCGATACCCTGTAGCCTTCGCCCATCAGTTCCTGCAGCCTGAGCTTGGCCTTTTCTCCCAAAGCTTTTTCTCGCGGGCATTCCGCACCCGACGTCTCCGGTGCATCGATATCCAGCAATCTCATTTTTGTGCCGCGTTGCCAGATCGTATCACCGTCCACGACACAGGTTACCTTTCGTTCTGCACGGTGCCCGCCTGAGCAGATCTCAACAGCGCCTGCGCATCGAGCAACCAGCAACACACCTATGGCGATGAGCATCAGCCAGACGATGACAGAATAAGCTATCCCCCATAATGGAAGGCGGGCTGGCAAAGGGTTTTCGTGGTCTATGATGCTCTTCTGACGGTCCCTCCAGTCTGACGCCATCGTTTGCTAGATCCTCGCGATTTTAAATTTTTCTGCTGGCATGCTGGCGGAGATGGCGCCATTTTACGAGATGTTTATCTTCAACTCTCCACCGGCAGAAGGAGTAGCCCGTCATCCGGTAGAGGCCGCTGAAGCCCCTTCGCCTCGGCCCAGTCGGCCCGCATCCAGACATCGACCTCCTCGGCCGTGGTGAGAATGACCGGCATCGCCTTCGGGTGGATCGGCTTCACCACGGCATTCGGTTCCGTGGTCAGAAAGCCATATAGCTGATGCTCACCCTCGCGTGGATTCTTCATGGATCCGCGCGTCCCTTTCCATCCTGTCCAAATGCCGGCGAAGAAGGCGAGGGGCCTTTCTTCGCTGATCGCAAACCAGCGCTTGCGCTTCTTCGGCTTGGTGTCCTCCCACTCGCAGAAGGTCGTCCACGGCACGACGCAACGGTTCTCGGGCCCGAGCCAGCGGCGCCAGTGCGGCGAGGACACGTTGCGGATGTTGGTGACGCCCGTATCTGGCTTGTCGCCCAGGACCGAGGGCGGCGTGGGCATGCCCCAGGTGAGCCAATCCCAGGCCTCGCCATCGTCTGCGCGTCGCAGGACCGGCGCCGGGCGGTCGGGATAGATATCGAATGATGGCTCAAGGTTGCCGAGACGATCAAGCGCCTGGCGGAAAGCGCGCAACGCCTCCTGGTTCGTGCTCACATTGTAAAGGTTACACATCCCGTCCTCCTAGCGCTCCCCACGCATTGGCAGGGTGTCATAGGTGTCGGCGTCTATCGAGCGGCGAATTTTCTCACAGCTGGATGCTCTCCAGACGGTCACTTGCAGCGCCCGCAGCCCGGTATAGTTCAGTTTAACCTGCCACCGGTGGACGTCTTGCGCGGAGGCGAGGGGCGGGCACATCCCGGAATTTTGGCCGCTTAAAGCTGGCCATATAATAGTTTATCGCTAATATCAGCTCGGCTGTCATGCTCGCGCAAAGCGATCTCCATTGTCGTCGTCGCAAACGATCTTGCTTCACAAGCTACTGAAATATCTCAGGACAGTTTCGCTATTCTCAGATGATTTTCGCAGTGATGCTATTAAAATGTCGCTTGTCTTACGACGTTCTTCGAATAGTTGGCTTCCTCTGTGACTTCCCGTCCGCTGTAACGCAAAGACTTGCTAACGGGTATATCGCAATTCGCGCGGTAACGGTGCCAGCGGGAAGAGTATTCGAATGATACCTCCTGACCTTCAATGAAAGCTGTCAAAACACGATAGCCATTCACGAAACGGTCGACGAAACTGAGTTTTTCGCCCCAGGCCCAGCCACCATAAGCCGTGCTTTCGTTCGATCGTAGGACAATCTCAAAGAAATGACCTCCACCTGACTTGGGCATCTGGAAGATCAGATCCAGGTTGTCGTCGTCGTACCTGGTGCATGCCACGGAAGCAAGATTGACTTCGCTGACCCTTGCGTGTGCCAAAGCGGATACTGGATAAAATGGCCGCCCCTTAGACCACAGAAACTCGGTGATCGCGTATCCGACGTCATCAGCTCTCTGGTACGGCTGTGTCATATGGTTGAATACCAGAAATGGTTTATTGAACGCGATCATCGAGCTCTTCTCTATAAACGACTGGCCTGGTCTCTTCCAGGATAGCTGCGCCTCCACGATGTGCTCAACAGCGTCACGCCAACGTCAAATTGTGATGATGGCCACCTTTCCATTCTTCGTTAGGCATAGTTAAATAACGTAAAACGGGGGCGACTCATTGGCCGACGAAGCTGATCAAATGCAACTCAGACTGTTTGGGTTACCGCATTATGGCGGGACGAGTGCCGAGTTTTTCCCGGCAAAAGCCTATATTTTGCTAGCTGCCCTGCTTCTGGCGCCTCATCAGACTCTGTCCCGACAGACTGCGGCATCCCTTTTGTGGGAAGATGTCGAGCATAAGCGTGCTCTTGGCAATTTGCGTCAATTGATTCTGCGTATGCGGAATTTGACGGGAAGCTCCGATGGATTTGTGAAGGGAGACGGAAACAACCTGCTCGCAGGCCACCTCGCGGAGACGTCAGACCTCGGACGGTTCCTGCGAAGCTTGAATTTTGACGCCCCGGCAGAACGTTCGGATGCGCTCCTCGCCGTTGGCGGAGAGCTCTTGCAAGGACTCGATGTCGGGCAGCATCACTTGTACCTTTGGCTCCTTTCGGAGCGGCGCCGTCTCAAGGATCTGTTCTTTTCAGCCTATGTGCAGCTAATGGACGAGCTCACGCGCTTTGGCGCGGGCAAGGGTGCGGATATCGCAAAATTGACGGCGGCAGCCGTCCGTCTGGAGCCTGATCGAGAAGAAACTTATCAAGCTGCAATGTCTGCCTATGCACGGGCGGGCAATGTCTTGGAGAGCAACAAGATTTTTGAAGCCTTGCAGCACGAACTTCGTGCCGATGGGCGGGTGCCTGAGGCGGCAACGTTTGCGCTGCATAGGCGCCTGAGATCGGCCTCCGTTAGCAGCTATGACAAAGATCGCGATGGAAATTTAGGCGATAGGCCACGGCGAAAGCTGGCGAGGGTGGCTTTCCTCCGTCCCGCTCGGCTCGATGGTCGCCCTCCAGCAGGGGGCATACGGGCGTTCATGGAGGATGTTGCCAATAGCCTCGCGCGCTTTCGCTCCTTTTCTGTCCTTGCGCCGCACAGCACTTTCGCCTTCGAAACGGACACATGTGATGATCGATACTCACTTCTGCGGGTTGACTATCGGGTTGTCGCGCGGGTGTTCGATGACGCACGCCTGTCCGTGTCGCTCATCGATGAGCAGGGCGGCGAGATCGTCTGGTCTCTGGAAATTGTCCTTGCAGAACGTCACATCCACTCAGCCTTCCGCGTTCTGTCAAAACAGGTCGCGATCGCATTGGCACATGAGATCGAGCGAATTCAGATCGAACCAGGGCGCCAACACAATGGCGAGGCTTACAGGTTAATGCTTGAAGGTCAGCAGCTCCTCAATGGGAGGTGCGACCTGCCGTTTATCAGGCGCGCGCGCTCGTTGTTTAGGAGGGCGATTGATCTTGACCACAGTCTTGCTGCAGCACGGGCTCGGATTGCCCAGACGCTGCAACTGGAATGGCTGATGCTCGGTGGCAACGATCCCCATCTCCTGCATCGTGCCAAAGCCGAAGCTGAGGCATCGAGGGAGATCGATCCCGCTCTTGGGGTCGGCTTCTGGATGGAGGCCGTTGTGGCGCTGTACCAGAGAGATTTCGACCGATCGGCCGAAAAATTCTTCGAAGCCGAAGCTTTGGCGCCAAACTCGGCAGACCTTTTGCTCCAACACGCCGATGCGCTGGCGCATTTCGGCGACTGCGAGACCGCCTGGGAAAAATTTCAAAGCGCAATCGATCTCAACCCGCTAGCGCCAGACATCTACTGGTGGGCCGGTGCCAGTATCGCATTTGACAGGAAGGATTACATCGGCGCCGTCAACTTATGCTCACATATGAATAACGATGAACCCGCACTGCGGATCCTGACTGCGAGCCACGCGCTCAGCGGCGATCTGGATAACGCACGCCGTTGCGCGGGGCGTTTAAGGGAAAACTACCCTGGCATGAGCGCCCGGGACATTGCAGCCTTGTCGCCGGATCGCGATCCCGCGGCAAATGAGAATTTCTGTAACGCCCTCCGGTTGGCAGGCATCAAATAGAGGTCATCATGGCAAGTTCACAGTTTTATATCATCGGGAAAAAAGGCTCGGGCGTTCTTTTTGTCAGGACCAGCCCGTTGCGGGTTGCGACTGTTTCACACGAGGCAATCATTGCCTACGAAGCAGAGCATGAGGGTATTGACGGTTACGCACGTGTTGCGGCTGCGGCAAAGGCGATGCTGCTCAACCAGGACGGCAAGCCGGAGACAGGCCTGGATGATGTGCAAATCCAGGGGATCGAGGCATTGATCGCCGGCGGTGCTGTCGTGTCCGAGGCTGATTTTGCTTTCGTTGGTGATGTCATCGATGCTGGCTGGGACTTCAACCGCAAATCGCAATCGCCGCTTGAAAGTGCATTGCAAGCCGTTGGGCCGTCCGGACCGGCCGCAGGCGAGCTGTTCGAAGCGATCCTTGCCGACACACCGAATGCAGCACCCTGATCCATGGCTCGCGTCTCGTTCGATTTCGGGGGGGCACCCGAAATCGGAACTTCATGCTCAGTCCCACCCCTCAATCGATCCCGAACTGCTCAAGCGGTTCGGGATAACACGTATAGGCGACGTGACGGATCTCGATATTATCGGTGTTCCGGTCTGGTTTGCGACACGGCCGAATTCCCGGGGGTTATCGGTCGCTCAGGGCAAGGGGCTGACGGTTGAACAGGCGCGGATCTCGGCTGTCATGGAAGCGATCGAGGGGGCAGTCGCGGAAGACACGCAAAGCCATATTGTCAGCATCGACTCCTTGGAGGCGATGCGAGCAAGAGGGGTCGACGTCATTCCCCTCGAAACATTGGGGCGTGTCAACGTCGACAATCTAGACGGACATCAGGAGCGTGCCTGGGTGAGGGGCCGTTCTGTTCGCCACGGCAATGATGTCTTTGCGCCATATGAACTGATTGGGCTGGACTTCCGTGCTGATTTTCCTTGGGACAGGCGCGCGTTTCATATGAGCTCTGAGGGGCTGGCGGCTGGTTTCGATTATGATCGCGCCATCCTGCATGCTTTGCTGGAACTGGTCGAGAATGACGCCTGCTTTCTCATCGACGCCTTTGAAACCCGGATCGCGGCGTCTGGCCCAATCACGCTGAAGCGAGCAGTGAATCCGGCGCTCGACTTGCTCATGGCCCATATTTCGGAACGCGGGCTTTCGGTCGACTTCTTCAATCTGACGACGGATATCGGTATTCCGGTCGTCATGGCAAGTCTCAGGCGGTCAATTCTGACGGTCGAAGGGCCAACGGTCCGCCACTCGGCAGGCGTTGCATGTCGCCTGACCGTTCACGATGCGGCACTTGCCGCACTTTTAGAGGCCATACAGGCACGCCTGACCGACATTAGTGGCGCTCGTGACGACTTGTCTCCCAACCGCTATCAGATGGATCACGAGATAGATGCGAAGCGCCCGCCTCGCGATCCGGTTGAAAATGGCTTTCCTTGCGTCACGTTCACCAGCAAATTAGCTGCGCCGATGTGGCAACCACTGGCTGACCACCTCTTTGCAGTCGGTGTCGACGATATCTACCTGTTTCCACTGACGACGGGTGTTGAAGGGTTGCATGTGGTTCGCACGCTGGCCAAGGGTCTCAATGCGACGGGGCCAGGTCTGCAGCGAATGAAGCCTGCGGTGCTGGAACAGTTCCTGTTCAGGCGGGCTCGTCCATGAAACCGATCGTTTTTGCAGGCCCGTCGATCTTTGGCCTTGATACGGCGAGGCTCGACATTGCCTTTCGGCCGCCTGCTGCTTCCGGCGACCTTTTGGCTGCCGTTCAAGCAGGTGCAAAAGTCATTGGCCTGATTGACGGGTTTTATGGGAATAGCGCGGCCGTTTGGCACAAGGAAATACTTTATGCACTGACGGAAGGGGTGGTCATCGTCGGCGGTGCCAGTATGGGCGCGTTGCGAGCTGCAGAATGCGCCCCGTTCGGAATGATTGGTATTGGCGAGATTTTCGAGGCTTACAGGGACGGTCGACGCGTCTGCGATGGGGATGTGGCGATTTCCCACGCGCCGGCCGAGCTTGGCTATCGTCCTCTTTCTATAGCCTTGGTCGACGCCGAGGCGACCATTGCTGATGCCGCAGATATCTTAGGCGCCGCCGACGTGGATTTATTGCTCAAGGCTGCAAGAAGCCTTCACTTTCATAGGCGGACATGGAGGTCAATTGTCGCGCAAGCGGGGCTCGGAAAGGGACATCTGGCCATCCTGGCGGCGAATACGGTGTCTGTAAAACGTCGCGACGCCGAGCGCCTGGTCAGCATGCTGGCGGACTGTGCGCCTTTTCCTCAGGCCTCACGCGCCTGGACCTTTCAGAACACGATATTCTTTGACGAGCTCCGGCGACGGATGTCGGCGTCGGATGCCGCTCGTTGAACTCTTTAAACGGACCCGCCCTCGTTTCGGATTGTGGTGGACTTCTCCACGAGCTGGCACTTGCTATCCCCGCTGCTTTTTTCAACAAGGACCGCTCGGAAAGCAACGCGTTCGCGCCTCTCGTTCCCATCGGAAACCTTCTGTCATCTCTGCCTGATGGCCTCAAAGTCCATATTTTTGTCAGTCGCACCTGCCTCGAAGAGGCTGCGCTATGGGTGCAGGAACTGCAGCTATGCTGCCTCATGGAACTGGTCCCAGTCCTTGACGGGCTGGATTCGATTACAAGCCCTTGGATTCAGGATCTCGTACAGGTTCGAAATGCTTGCGGACAAAGTGGACAATGCACCGAGATCATCGCTGCGCCCGGTTGTGAACCGGCCGCCGAGATAGCCAGGCATCTTCGGCTGCCGCTGCGCACCAACGAGGCGGTTATCGCCGGCGGAAATCAACTGGTGGGACAGCAATTTCGGCTCATCGGTGCTTCGGACGTGGTGACACGAAGCTCTGCCGGAAAAAGAGCAGACGTGGATGTGAAACGCTGGGCCGCTGTTGCGGCGCTCGATGCAAGAGGCTTCGCCCTGTTCGGATATCGGGTGACGGACTTGAGCCTCAGCTGGGAACCGGGTGCGATCGAGATATTTCCGGATAATGGCGCCGCGCAAGATCCAAAGGCCTTCGTTCAAAACTGCGCTCCGCGCCGTTTCGCTGGCGTTCATCAGTGCGGCTTTCATGTCGACCAGTTCGTGACGGTCACAGGTCTTTTCTCGACTGGCAGACCACTACTTCTCGTTGCTGATCCGGTTTCGGTGGATGGAGCGAGGGATCGATTCAACGAGACGCTCAAAAAGCAATTGAACGCGTCGGCTCTGCTTCTGCTGAAGCAGGGTTTTGCGGTGCTGCGCAATCCAATTCCAGTGGCGGTGGCGCCTGGTACTGGCAAGCGCTTGGCCCGGCTCTACAACAACGTTCTCCTAGAAAACGCCTGTCGTGTCGGCCGGTCGAGCCCGCTCGTCTGGGTTCCGCAGTTTTCTGACATGGAGCCCTTGGAGGTCTTCGATCGGGAAAACCTGGAGATTTGGCGTAGGCTTGGTTTCGAACCGGTTCCCGTTCGAGGATGGAGCCACTTTGCTGGCCTGAATGGAGCGATCCGCTGTGTGGTAAAGGTTTTACGGCGTCACGCGGATCACCACTACAAAAAGAAGAGTCCGGGTGTAGAGGGGCAAAGAACCCCCTTAAATTGTATTTGATATTTGCGTTATATAATTCTAAGTTGCTTTTGTGACAACTGCTTTCCTGCCCACTGTGAACCCGCCCACTGTGAACTTGGAGTGTGACCTATGCAAACGAGAAATCCAAACCCGACCGACGTACATGTCGGGTCTCAGATCCGTATGCGTCGGAAAATGATGGGTATGAGCCAGAGTGCATTAGGTGAAAGGCTCGGCGTCACGTTTCAGCAGGTCCAGAAGTACGAAAAGGGCACAAACCGAATTGGAGCGTCTCGCCTGCAGAGCATCGCCAGAATACTGGGCGTTGAGGTGAGCGCATTGTTCAGCGGTGCAGCGCCTGTTATCGAACCCAATCAGGCGGATGGCGGCGAGATAGCGGGTATTCAGGCGCTCGTTTCCTCAAAAGAAGGCTTTGCACTCAATCAGGCTTTTTCGAGGATCAAGAACGATGCTGTGCGTCGACGGATCGTTGCCTTAGCCAAGTCGCTCGCCGAAGCTTCGAATGAAGCTATGGCCCGGGACGATGATCTGTAATCCCGCTTTGACGTTCGTGTGACGCTTGTTTTGATCCGATGAAAATGCGCCAGGACAGGGCACTCATCCGGACGATCAAAACAGGGGCACGATATGACGGCGGAGAATGGCATCACAAGCCAGCACGATAATGGCGATGAAATCATGGCGCTCGGACGGATGGTGTCCTTTGCATGCCAGCGTTCGAAGGTCCTTGAACTTGGGATGTCGACTTATTTCCTCGAGATGGCGCTCTTGTCCCTTGTCACTGACATTGAGCAGCGTGCAAGGGTCTCTCCAAATGTCGAGCCGGCGGGAATGGTCGCAGATATCTCTGAATTCCACTGATCGTCCTCGGCAGGCCTGAGTTCCACCGCTAGCTCGGCAGCGATCGTGTGCGTGCAGGTCAACTGCCTCCAAAGTCGAAGAGCAATTTGGGGAAGAAAGGTTCCATAATTTCAGTTACCCGATCGGCTTGTGTAGCCGCAAAGTTGGAATGTCCTGTTTCCGCAAATTTGGAATGTCACACTCCCCGGCGTTGAAGCCTGGGAGACAAGCGGATGGGATTGATAGCGATGAGCGAGCGCGATCTGCAGCGCATTGAGGTTTTGTCGAAGGTCGTTGCCGGGCGGATGACGACGGTGTCAGCGGCGCATGTGCTTGACGTGAGCGAGCGTCAGGTGCGTCGGCTGCTGGAGCGGATACGCACGGGCGGCGCAGCGTCGATCCGGCACAAGGCGATCGGCCGGCCGTCGAACAATCGGATCGGCGATGGCATCCGGGATTTTGCGGTGACGCTGGTTCGCGAGCGCTATGCGGATTTCGGGCCGACCTTAGCGACGGAGAAACTGGCTGACCGAGACGGATTGCGTCTGTCCCGCGAGACGGTGCGCAAATGGATGGTCGATGGTGGGCTGTGGCTGTCGCGCAAGCAGCGCCGGACGTTTCATCAGCCGCGGCTGCGACGCGAAGCTTATGGCGAGCTTGTGCAGATCGACGGCTCGGAGCATCGCTGGTTCGAGGATCGCGGACCGCCGTGCTCGCTCTTGGTGTTCGTCGATGATGCGACCGGCAGATTGATGCAGTTGCGTTTCGTGCGCTCGGAAAGTGCCTTCACCTATGTCGAGGCGCTGGAGCTCTATCTCAAACACCACGGCGCACCGATTGCCTTTTATTCGGACAAGCATTCGGTGTTCCGGGTGGCAAAGAAAGATGCCAAAGGTGGCCAGGGCATGACCCAGTTCGGGCGTGCGCTTAGCGAGTTAAACATAGAGATTATCTGCGCAAATTCGAGCCAGGCCAAGGGTCGTGTCGAACGGATGAACCGGACGCTGCAAGATCGTCTGGTCAAGGAGCTGCGGCTATCGGGCATCGGCACCATGGAGGCCGGCAATGCGTTTCTGCCCGGCTTCATGGAAGGCTACAATGCGCGTTTTGCCATCGTCCCTGCCCGTCCCGACGACCTGCACCGGCCGCTGAATCTGACGCCGGATCGGTTGAGAGAGATCCTGCGCAAGCGCGAGCAGCGTCATGTCGGATCACAGTTGACCCTGTCGTTCGAGCGCAAGCGGATCATGCTGGAGGAGAGAGGTGGCTCGGTTTGTTTGAACAGTTTCGGGCGTTTCACTAAGTGGATTTCTGCCTCGATTATGCCGCCACCATCATTGGTGCCAGCGTGTTGAAGTAGGCCTGATCGGGTGTCTGCCGGTCAAGGGACGAATGTGGGCGTCGGCCGTTGTAGAAGGTCAGATATCGACCGATGCCAGCGCGTGCCTCGGACACCGTCTTGTAGGCGTGGAGGTAGACCTCTTCGTATTTGATCGACCGCCATAGCCGTTCGACGAAGACATTGTCGCGCCACGCGCCCTTGCCGTCCATCGAGATGGCAACCTCAGCTTTCTTCAGCACTGCCGTGAAGTCGATGGATGTGAACTGCGATCCCTGGTCCGTATTGAATATGTCCGGTTTTCCATAGCGAGCCAGCGCTTCCTCGACCGCTTCGATACAGAAGTCCGCCTCCATCGTGATCGATAGTCGCCACGACAGAACCCTTCGGCTGAACCAGTCCACGACGGCGCAGAGGTAGACAAAGCCACGCGCCATCGGGATGTAAGTCAGGTCCATCGCCCAGACCTGATTGGGCCTTGTGACCGCCAGCTTGCGCAGGAGGTAAGGATAGATTTTGTGACCTGGCGCTGGTTTGGAGGTGTTCGGGCGGCGATAGATCGCCTCGATGCCCATCTTCTTCATCAGCGTGGCGACGTGCAGCCGCCCAGTCTCAAGCCCTTCTCCTCTCAAAAGCCCTTGCAACATTCGGCTTCCGGCAAACGGATATTCGAGATGCAGCTCGTCGATCCGGCGCATCAGGGCAAGATCGCCATCGGATACCGGACGCGGTGAATAGTAGACGTTGCCACGGCTGAAGCCGAGGAGCCTGGCCTGCCTCACGACCGACAGCTTGTGCTCGCGGTCGATCATTTCTTTCCGCCCAGCAATCCCGCCTTGCCGAGCGCACCGGACAAAAAATCGTTTTCCAAGGTCAGTTCGCCGATCTTGGCATGAAGCGTTTTCACATCGACGGTCGGACCCGCCGGTTCCGTCTTCGCTTCATCACCGAAAACGCCTGTCGCACCCTCAAGGAGTTGGTCTTTCCACTGCTTGATCTGATTGGCATGCACATCGAACTGCTGGGATAATTCCACCAGTGTCTGCTCACCTCAAATCGCAGCAAGCGCCACTTTTGCCTTGAAAGCCGGGCTGTGGTTCCGGCGCGGTCGTCTCGTCATGATATCTCCTGTTCCCGGCATCTAAGCCGAAGTCAGGCAGAAATTCCACTTATCCCCCCTGTGCAGATTTCCCGAGCCACCTCTGAATGATTGCGTGCGGCGCTATCGAGTGGTCCGGGATTGCAGTAGAAATTCAGTGTCGGAGTTACCCCTACTGGAGCGCTCGGATACTGCAAGTCAATGAAGAAGGCGCCGGCACCGGCACCCATGTCCTCCTAATCGGGGCTCGCGACTATTCCTGGCAAGTATTCCGTCGCTTTCGTCGGTGGGGCCAAGCGTTGACGCCATGGCCGCATGGTGGAGCGAACTGATGGGGCATCCACCCCATCAGTTCAGGGGCCGCTTCGGCACGAGGATGCCTGTCTTCCAAGTTGGAATGCGACAATGCCCAGTGCCGTCTGTCCGTCTGGCTTCGTGGCGGCGCGGACATCAGAACTCCTTCCAGCTGTCGCCGCCCGCCAAGGCCGCGTTCCCCTGGAACGCATGAACAACCTTGGCTGTCATCTGACGCACCGCGTTGGCCGCCGGGCGAGGTGCAGCCGATGCACTCTTTAGAGCCCCACGGTGGGAATGCGTCCCGCCGATATTGAACTGGGACAAAAGGTGGAAGAGGGCGTCGGCTTCTTTCGCCAGACCATGCGCGGCCGCGGATGTCTCCTCGACCATCGCAGCGTTTTGCTGGGTGCCCTGGTCAATGGTGTTGACGGCCATATTGATCTCTTTCAGACCTGTCGCTTGTTCTCGGGAGGCTTCCACGATTGCACAGACATTGCTGTCGACATGGACCACCTGCCCGACGATCTCCTCCAATGCCTTGCCGGTTTCGCCGACGAGAGAGACGCCATTCTTGACATGGCCGTTAGACGCACCGATGAGATCTTTGATCTCCTTTGCCGCTTTGGCGGAGCGCTGGGCAAGCTCCCGAACCTCCTGCGCGACAACCGCGAAGCCTTTGCCGGCCTCGCCGGCGCGGGCAGCTTCAACGCCCGCATTCAAGGCGAGAAGATTCGTCTGGAACGCGATTTCGTCGATCACGCCAATGATATTGGCGATTTCAGCTGCTGACGCCTCGATCTTACCCATGGCTTCAACCGCCTGCTTAACCACCAAGCCGGAGCGGTCGGCGCTCTCCTTCGTCTTGCGGACGAGTTGGCCAGCCTCCCGAGCCCGCCTGCTGGAATCGGATACGGTCGTCGTGATCTCCTCCAGGGCTGCGGCGGTCTCCTCGACGGACGCAGCCTGCTGCTCGGTGCGGCGTGAAAGATCATCGGAGGCTGCTCTGATTTCCTGCGATGCAGCGGCGATAGCAGCGGCGTTCTGCGACACTGTCTCCATCGCAGATCGTAGCTTGAATGCGGCGCCGTTGAAATCCGTCCGAAGCTTTTCCAACGTCGGCAGGAAAGGCGTGCCGAGTTTCTGGGTAAGATCACCTTCGGCAAGTCCTTGCAGCGCGGAGGCAAGCTGATCGACGTTTTCAACGCGCGTCGAGACGTCGGTTGCAAACTTGACGACCTTGAAGACCTTGCCGTTCATATCGAAGATCGGGTTGTATGAGGCTTGGATGTAGACCTTCTTTCCGTTCTTCCCAAGGCGCATGAACTCATCGGCTATGAACTCGCCCCCTGCCAATCTTGTCCAAAAGCGACGATAATCCTCGCTGCTGGTGTAGGTGGGGTCGCAGAACATGGAGTGATGCTTGCCCTTGATTTCAGCCAGCTGATATCCAAGCGTGCTGAGAAAGTTCTCGTTGGCCGTCAAAATCTCGCCTGCGGCCGTGAACTCGATCACGGCCGAAGCCCGAGACAGGGCGTCCAGCTTTCCGGCGTCTTCGGCGCTCTTCAGCTTTAGCGCAGTGATATCGGTCGCGAACTTCACCACTTTGTAGGGTTTGCCGCGCTTGAACACCGGGTTGTAGGAAGCCGCGATCCAGATTTCCTGCCCGCCCTTTCCAATGCGCCTGCATTCGCGTTGATCAAATTTCCCGGCAGACAGGTTGCTCCAGAACTGGTGGTATTCCGCGCTCGAGGCCTCAGCCGGATCGACAAACATCCTGTGATGCTGCCCGACGATTTCGCTCATCTCATAGCCGAGCGCGGCACAAAAATTCTTATTGGCGGACAGAATTTTTCCAGTGAGATCAAATTGGATGATCGCCTGAGACCTGTTCATTGCGGCGAGCACGGCACTCGCATCGGACGAGAAGCCAAGAGACATAAGACCCACAACACACTCCATGTCTGCCGAGGCGTCGGGGGATGGCCAGCACCGGGTTCCGCGGCAAATCGCTTTGTTGAAGCCAGGTTCCCATCTCTCTCATGCTTCCCCTCCTGGCACACCCAGTTCTAGGAGTAACCTATGAAGAAGCACTTAAAACCAATATACGCAGTTGAGCAATCGCCCATTAAGTGCGCATTTTGCCCACTATTCAATCATTAGGAGATCGTAAAACGCCTAAAGGCCACCTGATAGAGGCAGCCCTTTGTGGAGTCGGGTTCTGGTGGATCGCCCGCTATGTGATAAGTCCCCGACGGATTGCCTCCGCGATCGCATGGACGCGGTTTTCAGCCTTGAGTTTGCGGATGGCGATCTTCATGTAGCTATTCACCGTATCGGGCGTGTAACCGCTCGCTACGGCAATCTCATCCGTCGTTTTGCCCAGGCTGGCGAATTTCAAGCAGGTGATCTCGCCCTCGATCAGCTTTAGGGTCTGCGCAGAGAACTTATCCATGATTGGTCGCGTCAGGACGCGGTGCGTGGTCTCCGCGATTTCAACGAGAAACTCGATTTCTTCACCGGAGAAAGGCGTCGCACGCGAGAAGGTCACTGCGCCGAATACCACCTCACCCCGCCGGATCGGAAACAGAGTGCGGTTAAGAACCCCAAAAGTCCTCGCAAGATATTGCAAGCGCTGAGGCGGAGGCGTCTCCGCGTAGACTTCCTCTTCAATGACAACCGTCTTTGCCTGCATGGAAGCGATCACAAAAGGGTCGGTTTTCAGGAGGTCATCGCCGTAATAGGCATCGAGAAAAGCTGGTGGAACATCGGTGTCGATCGAATGTCCGCTTCCGAAGCGGTAGCCATCGAGATCCAGGCCCGACACTGCGAAAAAGTCGAACGGGACGGCTGCACGCAGTTTTTCAATAAACGGATGCGACGCAACGTGCCTTCGCACGGGCAGCGACCTTAAATCAGGAGCTTCATCCAAAGGGATGCTAAGAGCAAGAGCGCGGGAAAATGGCAATTCAAATCTCCAACTCAGAATAGAATTCAATTTCTGGAGGTAGGCGGTTAAAAATCAGTAAATGCACAATTCCAAGATTTATCCAGCGCGTCGCACAATTCAGCCGTGCCGTGCTTCTGTTCGATGTAGTCGCACATGATCGAAGTGTTTGCTTCGATGGCCTCCGCAAGCATGTGGACTATTTTGAAATGGGATATGGCCGAAGCCGTTGCCTTCGTGGCAGGCGCTATCTGGCCTATCGCGAAATGTGTCTTATACCAACCCTCAATGATGCCGACTCTCGGGATTCCCCAAAGGCGCCGAATCTGAATCGATGGCGCAAACAGGAGGTTTGCGATGGGTTCGGGGATTTCGTTGCGGTCAGACTATGACGGGCATGGG
>NZ_MKIO01000021.1 GCF_001938945.1 Xaviernesmea rhizosphaerae | reverse complement strand
TGCGCGCATACCTTCTTCTCAAGCATATGCATCGCTGCAACCGTTATCTTTTGGTTGTGATTTATGAGTCCTGAGCCTAGGGCATCGGTCCGAAAAGTGGGAACCGGTTTTCGGATAAATCCGATGCGGAAACAAAGGCCTAGAGCAGCGAACTGCGTGCCATTTTCAGTCCGATGCTCTAGGTCTTGAAGCATCGGACGGCACGTCGTTTTCAGGCCCATGCCGTCAACCGATCCGCGTCAGGATGGGAAAGGTCTGCTGGAACCAGATCGCCGCAAGGCTGACCCAGCCGAAGACGAAGGCGAGGCCTGCCAGCACCAGCAGCGCGCCGATGACCTTCTCGACCAGGCCGAGATGGCGGCGGAAGCGGGTGAGAAAGCGCATGAAGGCGCCGGAGAAGGCCGCGGCGATCAGGAAGGGAATGGCGAGGCCGAGCGAATAGAAGGCGAGCAGCAACGCGCCGCTGCCGACCGTTTCGCGCACGGCGGCCACCGCCAGGATGGTGCCGAGCACGGGGCCGATGCAGGGTGTCCAGCCGAAGGCGAAGGCCAGCCCCATCAGATAGGCGCCCGACAGCGTCGCCGGCCGGCCGGCGCCCTGGAAGCGGGCCTCGCGCGCGAACAGGCCTATGCGCAGCACACCGAGAAAATTCAGCCCCATGGCGATGATCACCAGTCCGCCCAGCTGCGCCAGAAGGTCGATATGCTGGCGCAGCGCCATGCCGATCGAGGACGCGCCGGCGCCCAGCGCGACGAAGACGGTGGAAAAGCCGAGCGTGAAGCAGAGCGCCGCCAGAAGCACGGCCTTGCGCGCGCCGGCCGCAGGCGAACCGGAAGGGCCGCCCACCGCGACAGGCACAGCCCCCTGCCCGCGAAACTCGTCCACGGTGATGCCGGCCATATAGCAGAGATAGGGCGGCACCAGCGGCAGCACGCAGGGCGACAGGAAGGACAAGGCGCCCGCAACGATCGCGGTCCAGAGAGAGAAGTCGGCCATGGGAGCATGCTTTCAGGCAGTTGACGCAAGAGCGCCGCGGGTGGCGCACGGCGTGATCGCCCGCTTCGCGCCCACGCCGTGATCTCTTTGCCCTTGCAAATGTCCTGCCCGCAAGGCCGCAGATTGTCTCACGCCCCGGCGCGGTCGCGTCGCCTGAAGCAAAACCACGAGGTGAGGGTGCGCTGACGTCCTGTTTCACCCTCGGCGCGCAGCACCGGGTGAAAGCATCCAGAGCCTTGTTTTCCCGTCCGATTCACGGCGAAACACAGGCCCGATAGCTCGGGCCGGCGCTGTGACGTGCATCCCGCTTCACATCGGATCACATCTCGTTTCACCCAAGCCGTTTTCTCTTCGCCGGATCGACCGTCGCTCGCGTGACGGCGCCCCTGCCGAGCAAAGCCTTCAGCTGGCGCGCGTCGAGGCGTCACCGGCGAGGAAAAGCAGGATCATGGCGAAGATGCCGAAGAGAAACCCCAGAATGCCCCAGACGGACGAATCTCTCCCGCGCCGCCTTGCCATATTCGCCGTGAGGAAACCGAACAGCAACGCAAAGGCAAACCAAATAATGATAAGGATCAACTCTCACCCCCTGCTCCGTTTGACGGAGCGAACGACCGACCGAACCGCGTGCATCATCGAGTTCGCGACGCATGAAAGCGCGCACCGAACGCCGTCGACGGCCCCGGCCCCGGGGAAACTCAAAGATTGCAGGTGAGGATAATCATTTCCTATGGTTGTATGCAACCATTTTTAGAATGTTCGGATTCTCTATCGCATAACGCGATCTCGCCGAGATTCTGTCGCTCTTGCGCTTTGTGTTTGCATCGGATTTTCCGAAAATCCGGGTCCCGCTGTTCGCTCCCCGGCGCCAATGCGCCAAATCACTCGCCCGGAAAGGGATCGGCGAGCGCCGCTTCGGGCCGGCTGACCGGATATTTGGTGCCGGAGACCTTCGCGGCCATGGTCTTCGGCCCGGCCTGCTGCAGGATCGCGCGGAAGCTCTTGTGCATGCCGCCATCGACATAGGCGCTCATCGAGGAAGAGACCGGCAGGCCGCCGGCCAGCGCGGTATCGACCTTGCTTTCCTCCGCCTGCAGCCGCGCCGTCAGCGTGGCGTCGAGCAGATCGGTCGCGGGCGGGCAGGCGGCTACGGGGTTTTCCGGCTCACCGCCGGCAAAGTCCTTGTTGAACACATAGCGGCCGCCGCAGGCCGAGACCTTGGGCGGGCGGCGGGTGATGGAAAAGGCATCATAGCCCTCCTTCAGCGTGCGCCAGAAGGGCATGTTGGGATCGCCGCGATGAGCGGCCATGTTGGCGGCGGTCATGCGGAATGGATAGGCCTGAACCTGGAAACTCTTCTGCCCGCTTTCCAGCGCCTTGGCGACGATGGCGTAGATCTCGCCCACGCCCTTGTCGGTCATGGCATAGCAGCCGGAGGACGAGCAGGCGCCATGCACCATCAGCGCCTCGCCGGTATAGCCGAGCGCCTGTTCCAGCCGGTTCGGATAGCCGAGATTGAAGGAGACGTAATATTGCGACTTCGGATTGAGCTGTCCGGCCGACACCGAATAGAAGCCCTCCGGCGCCTGCCGGTCGCCGGCCTTCGTCTTCGGACCCAGTTTTCCTGACCAGCGGCACATCGGATAGGTCTTGAACAGGGCGAAATTGCCTGACCTGTCCGCCTTCCAGATTTCCAGCTCGCTCTCCTGCTTGAAGATGCGCACCAGGACAGGGCTTTCCGGCGTCGTGCCCTTTGCCGCCATCTGGGCCTTCACCTGGCTGGAGAGCTGCGGCGCCTGGGCGACATCCTCCAGCGCCAGACAGCCAGACAGGACGAGGCCGAGCGCAGCCACGGCCGTAAGCCGGCGCAGGGCAGGCAGCAAGGTGCCGGCAGCGGCGGCATGGGGCGAACGAAGCAGAGCGGATCGGAACATGCGGCCTCCTTGACGGCAGGATCGCGGCGAAGTTGTGTCGGCAAAGGCTGGGCGACAGGCGGACCATCCTGACGTTCTGATGCGCCGTTTTGCTGAATCTTTCCTTAACCAAAGGGCCGCCGGCTGTCGCCTCGCAAAGCTGTGATGTCGGCTGCAAAGCTTCTGGCGAGGCTCGTCCTTATGGTCAAGTCCGGCGGCAAGCAAAGCGCTTGCGCGCTACCCCCTTCCCATTATTGCATCGCACCCTAGCCTTTTGTGCATGCGCCAGATCCTGATCCAAATCGAGACGGAACTGAACTGGGTGCCCAGCTGGGTGTTCAGTCTCGTCATCCTCGCGGTCTTCTTCGCGTTCGGGCTCTTCGTCCACCGCGTGACCTATCGCATTCTCACCCGGCTGGTCGCCACGCGCGATCTGTTCTGGCGCTCGCTGGTGCAGCGCACGGAGCGGCCGGCGCGGCTGCTGATTCTCGTGATGGCGCTGGCCTTCGCCGTCACGCTTGCGCCCTTGAGCTATGACCAGGCGAGCGTGCTGCGCCATGGGCTGCTGATTGCTTTCATCGCCGTGGTCGCCTGGATCGCCAAGACGGCGCTGCACATCTGGACGATCGTCTATCTGCGCCGCTACAAGCTCGATGCCGAAGACAATCTGATGGCGCGCAAGCATGTGACGCAATCGCGCATCATGGAGCGGATCGCGTCCCTGATCATCGTCGTCGTCGGCTTCGCGGCCGCGCTGATGACCTTTCCCGCCGTCCAGCAATATGGCGTCAGCCTGCTGGCCTCGGCCGGCGTCGCGGGCATCGTGCTGGGTCTGGCGCTGCAGCCCGTGCTGAAGAACCTGCTCGCCGGCATCCAGCTCGCCATCACCCAGCCGATCCGCATCGACGATGCGCTGCTGGTCGAGGGCGAATGGGGCAAGGTGGAGGAGATAACCTCCACCTATGTCGTGGTGAAGCTGTGGGACTGGCGCCGTCTGGTTCTGCCGCTCAGCTATTTCATCGAGAAGCCCTTCCAGAACTGGACGCGCGAAACCGCCTCGCTGATCGGGACCGTGATGGTCTATCTCGACTATGACGTTCCCGTGGCGGCCATCCGCAGCAAGGCGGAGGAGATCGTCGCTGCCTCGCCGCTGTGGGATCGCGATGTCATCAATGTGGCGGTGACGGACCTGAAGGAGCAGACGATGGAGATCCGCATCCTCTGTTCTGCGCCGAATTCGGGCATGGCCTTCGACCTGCGCTGCGAAATGCGCGAGAAAATGATCGATTTCATCCGCACGCATTATCCGGGCGCCCTGCCCCGCATGCGCACGGAAATCGCGGCGACGGCCGCAGGTACAGGCGCCGGCATTCCCATGGCCGCGGCCGCGGCCGCTTCGTAAATCGCCATGAAAACAGCGCCTTATCCGCATTGTTTCGAATTGTCTTAAAAGCCTGCCCGTCTGACCCCGCCTGTTCGGATGGCGTTGCCGCCCGAGCCTCCCAAGACGGAAAGCCTGGCTATACTGGGCATCCGAGAGAAATTCCGTAAAATTTGCAGCAAATACGGCAGCTATTCTTGAGCCCTCGTTGACGTGCAGTCCGTACAGTCGATTCGTGACCGTGGATAACCCGATTTTTCTTCATCCGGTTCACGTTTCGAAAGGCAGGGCTCAATGTCATGACCCAAGTCGTCACCGTATCGGCGACCACGGCGGCTTACGCCGCCGAGGCGATTAAGCCGAAGGCACGCATGGCCGGCGATCAGCCGGCGGACGAGGCGATCACGCTTCTGCAGACCAGGCCGCCGGGCGAAACCGCCAAGCCGCGCATCGTCGAGCCGAGCGCCAGCAATACCGGCCTGTCCCTGATGCTGATGGAGCGCGGCTGGCAGCTGCAGCAGGAAACCTATGCCCGCGTGCTGCGCCACTATGCCGAGATGATGGAAGACGGCGAGCCCCAGCGCGACGACCAGCCGCCGGCCGAAGACCAACAGGCCGAGGAAGAAGAACAAGCCGCCTTCGATCCGCTCAGCGCCTTCGCCTGATGCTTTGACTGACAGCGCTCTGTCCGCATCGGCCTGCGCTGCCCGATATGCCGATCCTTTCCGTTTCCCTTCCCACTTCCAAAGTCTCATCCTCGCGCTTCTCGTTGCGCCGTCTGCGCCGCCACAGATCCGTCGCGCCTTGTGGGCTGCGACGAAATTTTGTCCAGCAACGACACGGCCCCCTTGCCAAGCGCCCGCGATCGTCTTTATTGGAGAACGACCGCGTTGGGAGAATCCGGTGCCTCGACATTGATCGGGACGCCGGTGCCGAAGGAGCAACCGCCCCGGAAACTCTCAGGCCCAAGGACCAGCGCCGGCCGGTACAATCTGGAGAGAAGCGACCTCACGTGTCGCTCGCCGAAGGGATAACAATCTCAGGCAGAAGGGACAGAGGGGGCTCGAACCAGACGGCGTCACGCGACGCCGCATCGTTGAGCCGGCGCGCGGCCTGTCCGTGCGCTTGACCTGGAGACCGGATGTGGACGATCACGCCAGCCTGAAACAGACCCCGCTTGCCGCGCTGCATCGCGCGCTCGGCGCCCGCATGGTGCCCTTCGCCGGATATGAGATGCCGGTGCAATATCCCGCCGGCGTTCTGAAAGAACATCTCCACACGCGCGCGGCCGCCGGCCTGTTCGACGTGTCGCATATGGGGCAGATCCGCATCCTGCCCGCGAGCGGCAAGGTCGAGGATGCGGCCGCCGCGCTGGAAACGTTGGTTCCGGCCGATATTCTGGGGCTGGGCGTCGGCCGCCAGCGCTATGCCCTGTTCACCAATGCCGCTGGCGGCATTCTGGACGACCTCATGGTCGTCAACCGCGGCGATCATCTCTTCCTCGTCGTCAACGCCGCCAACAAACACGCCGACTTCGCCCATCTCCAGGCAGCCCTGTCCGAGAGCTGTTCGGTGGAGATGCTCGAAGACCGCGCCCTGATCGCGCTGCAGGGCCCGCGCGCCGAGGCCGTGCTGGCCGAGCTCTGGGCCGATGTCACCGCCATGCGCTTCATGGATGTGGCCGAGGCCGCCCTGCACGATATCGACTGCCTGATTTCCCGTTCCGGCTATACCGGCGAGGACGGGTTCGAGATCTCCGTGCCGGCGGCAAGCGCCGAAGACCTCGCCAGGCGCCTGCTCGAACATCCCGACGTGCTGCCGATCGGCCTTGGCGCGCGCGATTCCCTGCGGCTGGAAGCCGGCCTCTGCCTGCATGGCAACGACATCGACCCGACGACCAATCCGGTCGAGGCGGCGCTGACCTGGGCAATCGGCAAGGCCCGCAAGCCGGCCGGCGCGCGCGCCGGCGGTTTCCCCGGCGCCGATGTCGTCTTCGCCGCGCTGGAAGCCGGCCCGAAGCGGCTGCGCGTCGGCCTGGCGCCGGAAGGCAAGGCCCCGGTGCGCGCCGGCGTCACGCTTTTTGCCAGCGAAGACGGGCAGGAGCCGGTCGGCTCCGTCAGCTCGGGCGGCTTCGGCCCCAGCGCCGAGCGGCCCGTGGCCATGGGCTATGTCGACAGCGCCCATGCCAAGCCCGGCACGGCCCTGTTTGCCGAGCTGCGCGGCAAGCGCCTGCCGGTTGCGGTCGCCGCCCTGCCCTTCGTCGCGCCGACCTTCAAGCGCTGAGGCCGTGCGCTTCTGACCTTCGCGGGAACAGACGCGCGGGCCACCCCTTCTTCCAGAC
Organism: Xaviernesmea rhizosphaerae; assembly: GCF_001938945.1. Lineage (GTDB taxonomy): Bacteria > Pseudomonadota > Alphaproteobacteria > Rhizobiales > Rhizobiaceae > Xaviernesmea > Xaviernesmea rhizosphaerae. The sequence goes on along the minus strand of NZ_MKIO01000021.1, from coordinate 554,092 downwards.
CATCCATCCTCCGGCCATCCTCCGGACACACCACCTGGACGCCGCGCTTTTCCGCAATCACGCCGGCCTCCGCCGAACCAAGGAACCGATCCATGCTGAAATTTACCGAAGAGCACGAATGGCTGAAGATCGAAGGCGATGTCGCCACTGTCGGCATCACCCGCCATGCCGCCGACCAGCTCGGCGATCTCGTCTTCGTTGAACTGCCGGAAGAAGGTGCCAGCTTCGAGAAGGGCGCGAGCGCGGCTACGGTCGAATCGGTCAAGGCAGCCTCCGACGTCTATTGTCCGCTGGATGGCGAGATCGTCGGCATCAACCCCGCGATCGTCGAGGATCCGGCGCTGGTCAACAGCGATCCGGAAGGCGATGGCTGGTTCTTCAAGCTGAAGCTCGCCGATCCCTCCGCCGCCAATGCGCTGCTGGACGAGGCCGCCTATAAGGAGCTGATCGCCTGATGAGCGAGGATTTCCGCTTTACCGATTACGAGCCCTATGATTTCGCCAATCGCCGCCATATCGGCCCCTCGCCCGAGGAAATGGCCGAGATGCTGAAGGTGATCGGCTATCCCACGCTCGATGCTCTCATTGACGATACCGTGCCCTCGGGCATTCGCCAGAAGGTGCCGCTGTCCTTCGGCGCGCCGATGACCGAGCGCCAGGCGCTGGACAGACTGCGCGCCACGGCCAACCTCAACAAGCCGTTCGTCTCGCTGATCGGCCAGGGCTATTACGGCACGATCACGCCGCCGGTGATCCAGCGCACCATCCTGGAAAATCCGGCCTGGTACACGGCCTACACGCCCTACCAGCCCGAGATCAGCCAGGGCCGTCTGGAAGCCTTGCTGAACTACCAGACCATGGTCTGCGACCTCACGGGCCTCGACATCGCCAATGCCTCGCTGCTGGACGAGGCGACGGCGGCGGCCGAAGCCATGGCGCTGTGCCAGCGTGTGGCCAAGAACAAGGCCACGGCCTTCTTCGTGGACGCCAACTGCCATCCGCAGACAATCGCGCTTTTGATGACCCGGGCCGAGCCGCTCGGCTGGAGCCTCAAGATCGGCGATCCCTTCGCCGATCTTGACCCGACCGAGGTTTTCGGCGCGCTGGTGCAATATCCCGGCACGCATGGGCATGTGAGCGACTTTTCCGGCCTGGCCGCACGCCTGCGCCAGACCGGCGCGATCCTCGCCGTCGCCACCGATCTGCTGGCCCTTACCGTGCTAAAGTCGCCGGGCGAAATGGGTGCTGATATCGCCATCGGCTCGGCCCAACGCTTTGGCGTGCCGGTCGGCTATGGCGGGCCGCATGCGGCCTTCATGTCAGTCAAGGATGCGCATAAGCGCTCCATGCCCGGCCGCCTTGTCGGCGTCTCTGTCGATTCGCGCGGCAACCGCGCCTTCCGCCTGGCACTGCAGACGCGCGAGCAGCATATCCGCCGCGAAAAGGCGACCTCGAACATCTGCACCGCACAGGTGCTGCTGGCGGTCATGGCCTCGATGTATGCCGTCTTCCATGGGCCGAAGGGCCTGAAGGCGATCGCCCAGCGGGTGCATCTGAAGGCCGTCCAGCTTGCAAAGGGTCTCGAAGCGCTCGGCTATACCATTGCGCCGGACCGCTTCTTCGACACCTTCACGGTCGAGGTCGGCCGCTTCCAGGGCGTCATCCTCAAGGCCGCGCTCGCCGAGGGCATCAACCTGCGCAAGGTCGGTGAGGATCGAATCGGCATCAGCCTGGACGAGCGCTCGCGTCCCGCGACCATCGCATCCGTGCTGCGCGCCTTCGGCGGCGACGGCGCACTGATCGAGGTGGGCGAGAAGGACCATCGCCTGCCGGCCGATCTGCTGCGCACCAGCGATTATCTCACCCATCCGATCTTCCACATGAACCGGGCAGAAAGCGAGATGACCCGCTACATCCGCCGGCTCTCGGACCGCGACCTCGCGCTCGACCGGGCGATGATTCCGCTTGGCTCCTGCACGATGAAGCTCAACGCCACGGCGGAGATGCTGCCGATCACCTGGCCGGAATTTGCCGAGATCCACCCCTTCGCGCCGGCCGATCAGGCGGAAGGCTATCGGGTGATGATCGAGGACCTCTCGGCCAAGCTCTGCCAGATCACCGGCTATGACGCGATTTCCATGCAGCCGAATTCCGGCGCTCAAGGCGAATATGCCGGTCTTCTGACCATCCGCGCCTATCATCAGGCGCGCGGCGAGCATCATCGCGATGTCTGCCTGATCCCGACCTCGGCCCATGGCACCAATCCGGCTTCCGCCCAGATGGTCGGGATGAAGGTGGTCGTGGTCAAGGTGCGCGAGAATGGCGATATCGACATGGAGGACTTCCGCGCCAAGGCCGAGGCCCATGCCGCCAACCTCTCCTGCTGCATGATCACCTATCCCTCGACCCATGGGGTGTTCGAGGAGAATGTGCGCGAGGTCTGCGAGATCGTCCATGCCCATGGCGGGCAGGTCTATCTCGACGGCGCCAATATGAACGCCATGGTCGGCCTCTCCCGTCCCGGCGATATCGGCTCCGATGTCAGCCATCTCAACCTGCACAAGACCTTCTGCATCCCGCATGGCGGCGGCGGGCCGGGCATGGGGCCGATCGGCGTCAAGGCGCATCTGGCGCCCTATCTGCCGGGTCATCCCGAACAGGCCAATTCCACGACGGCCGGCGCCGTCTCGGCCGCGCCCTTCGGCTCGGCCTCGATCCTACCGATCTCCTGGGCCTATTGCCTGATGATGGGTGGCGAAGGCCTGACGCAGGCGACCAAGGTGGCGATCCTCAACGCCAACTACATCGCCGCCCGGCTGAAGGGCGCCTTTGAGACGCTCTATGCCTCGGCCAGGGGCCGCGTGGCGCATGAATGCATCCTCGACACCCGCCCGCTCGCCCAGAGCGCCGGCGTGAGTGTCGACGACATCGCCAAGCGCCTGATCGACTGCGGCTTCCACGCGCCGACCATGAGCTGGCCGGTGGCCGGCACGCTGATGGTGGAACCGACCGAATCGGAGACCAAGGCCGAGATCGACCGCTTCTGCACCGCCATGCTGGCGATCCGCGAGGAAGCGCGGGCGATCGAAGACGGGCGGATGGACAAGGCCAACAACCCGCTGAAGAACGCGCCGCATACGGTGGAGGATCTGGTCGGCGAATGGGACCGCCCCTATTCGCGCGAACAGGCCTGCTATCCGCCGGGCGCCTTCCGGGTGGACAAGTACTGGTCGCCGGTCAATCGCGTCGACAATGTCTATGGCGACCGCAACCTCGTCTGCACCTGCTTGCCGCTGGAAGCCTATGCCGAGGCGGCGGAGTAGACTGCCGAAAAAGATCAGAGGCCTCGCCTGTGGCGAGGCCTCTTGGCGCGCAAGCATCGGGCTGAAAATCGAAGGCGCAGCACGCGACACGACCGCCTGAGCGGGTTTACGCGTCGTTGTGCGACGTGCGCAGATGCCGTGCGAAGATCCTCCAAGCGACCGCGAAAAACGCCCCGGCCTCCCCGCGCAGCGAAGCGGTTCTATCGCCGAGCTGTGGACTTTATCGCCGGCAGGGTCAGGACGAAGCAGGTGCCGCCCTGATAGTCCGTATCGAGTTCGATGGTGCCGCGGTGGCTTTCGGCCACGCGCTGGGCGAGCGCCAGGCCGATGCCGGTTCCCGGATAGACGCTTTCGTCGCGATGGAGCCGCTGGAAAACCTCGAAGATCTTCTGGGCGTAACGCGGCTCGATGCCGATGCCATTGTCCTCGAAGAGGATCCGCACCGTATCCTTGGTCCCTGTCCCGCTGCGAATGCGGATATAGGGGGCCGCGTCCTGGCGGCGGTATTTGACGGCATTGCCGATGATGTTCTGGCAGAGCCGGGCAAGCAGCGCCTGGTCGCCTATCACATCCGGCAGCTCGCCGATCTCGATCACCGCCTCGGCATCGGCGATCGAGCTCGCCAGATTGATCAGCGCCTCCTCCACCGGCTGGCGCAGATTGAGCCGCTCCGGCGTGACGATGGCATCGGCCACGCGCGCATAATCCAGGAGGCTGTCGATCATCTTGCGCATGCGCCGCACCGCCTGGCGCAGGTGATCGGCATAGACCGGCGCCGAGGCATATTCGCCGCGCTGGATGTCCTCGCACATCATTTCCGAAAACATCGACACATGCCGGAGCGGCGCCTTGAGATCGTGCGAGACCGTGCCGGTGAACTGGTTCAACGCATCGTTCTTGCGCTTGAGCTCGCGTGCCTGCTCCTCGATTCGCTGCTGCTGCTCCTTGAGCATGCTGATATCGCGTCCGATCGCGACATATTCCAGCAGGTGGTCGTCCTCGAATGCGGCGATAGAGGACCAGAAGATCCAGATTTCCTCGCCATTGATGCTCTTCATCCGGTCTTCGTAACGGGTGATGGGCTGTGTCGGCGTCAGCGCGGTCAGCGCCAGCCACAAGGGATCGTCCTCGCCCCCCTTCAGAAACTCCTGAACCCTGTGCCCGAGATAAGCCTCCGCGCTGCTGCCTCGGAACCGCGTGAAATTCTCGTTGACGAACGTGATGGTGCCATCGGGCGCGAAGCGCAGGAGGAAATCCGGAATATGCTCGATCAGCGTCTTGCACTCGAAGCGCTGCCGTTCCAGAGCGATCTCCGCCTCGCGCAGCTCCGTCACATCGGCGCGGATGCCAACCACCGCGCCGCTTGGCGTGCGGATGTTTTCGACCCGCATCCAGCGCCCATCGCCGAACGGCATGATGCGGGTGCGCAGGGTCGGCTCGCGAAATTCCTGCATGTACCGGTCGATGATGATTTCGATCATCGCCTCATCCACACCTGCCGGCGCGCCGCCCAGATGAAGCCAGTCGCCGATCAGCTCGCGCACCGACAGGCCCGGCCTTGGCGTCAGGCCGGCGATCTCGCAGAGACGCTCATAGGCCTCGTTGAAAGCGAGCAGCTTTTCCTGCTCGTCATAGATTGCCACGCCCTCCGTGATGGCCTGCAACGCCGCCCACACAATATGCGCGCTGCGCAGATCGAAGGGCGAAGTGCCCGACTCGACATCGCGGAATACGTACAGGCTGGCTCCATCGGCAAGGGCATGCCGACGATGACGGCACACGGCCGAGCTGCCATCCGGGCGCAGCAGCCGGACACTGTCGCTTTTTTCGTCCGGCGAGATGACGAAATGTTCCAGGGGGCGAGCGGTGAGGCTTTCAGTCGCAAACAGGCAGCGGGCAGCGGCATTGGCGGATCGTACGCGTCCATCCGCGCCGACGATCAGAATAGGGTCGGGATTATCGGCATAGAGCGCCTGCATGAGATCCGACGGATCGATCGCATCCGCGAGCCTGCCTGCCCTCGGTTCTCCTGCGCCCGCCACGATCATTCCCTCCTGCACCGACACACCAGTCCAGCCGTGCCCCTGGCGGCAGCCCGACAGATCCTCCCAGCACCATCCAGAGCGGGGCGCTGTCATTCCATGCCGTTCAGCCTCCCCGCTCAGGCGGCATCGGGCCATAGCAGTTACGCCTCACCTGCACCCCCCTCGCCAAGGCGCCAGGGCTGACGATCGCGGCGGTCGTTCGAAAGCGGCGTGAGTGCTCATCTTGATCTGCCATCGCAGCCGATGGCTCGCCCGACCCGCGAGACAAGTCAATCAGCCGGAGACAAGGTCAGGAAGCGCGCACCACCGCTTCGCCGCGCGCGGCCAAAGCCGCGAGATCCGCCGGTTTCAACTCGACCGACTCGCCGCAGCCGCAGGCCGAGGTCTGGTTGGGATTGCTGAAGGTGAAGCCGGAACGCAGCGTCGTCGTTTCGAAATCCATGCGCGTGCCCAGCAGGTAGAGCACCGCCTCCGGCGCCACATAGACGCGCGCGCCCTGATGCTCGATCAGATCGTCCTTCGGCTGCACCTCGGTCACCAGATCGATCGCATATTCCATGCCGGCGCAACCACCCTTGCGGATCGACACGCGAATGCCTTTCGCCGGCTCGCCCGAATTATCCACGATCTTACGAACGCGCGCTGCCGCCGCATCCGTCATGCTCATGACTGCAAAAGCCATTTTCATCATCCCTGCTCGCCGCCGAGGTCAAGTTTCGGCGCCTGCTATACAAATAGATGTAAATCGCGCGCGGGCGCTAATCAAGGCGCATCACCAGACTTGGCGATGTGCGCCCGGCCGCGCGTCTCCTGGCGGACAATCGATGAAGCGGTCCCCGTGAGGGCGGGCTCAATACCAGCCGATCGCCACCTGGGCCTCTTCCGACATGCGGTCCGGCGTCCATGGCGGATCGAAGGTCATGGTGACCTCGACGCCCGAGACACCTTCGACCGCTCCGACGGCATTCTCGACCCATCCCGGCATTTCGCCAGCGACAGGGCAGCCAGGCGCCGTCAGCGTCATGGCGATCTTGACCGTGCGGTCGTCCTCGATGTCGATCTTGTAGATCAGGCCGAGTTCGAAGATGTCGGCCGGGATCTCCGGGTCATAGACGGTCTTCAGCGCCGCCACGATGTCGTCCGACAGGCGCGCCAGTTCGTCGGCGGGAATGGCGGAATGCACCAGATTGGCGCGCACATCCGGCTTTTCGTCGGGCTTGTCGTCGGTCATCTCGAGAGCCATCGAAATCTCCTCAGGAAAAGAAGCGGCGCGCCATGTCGAGCGCATCGGCGAGCGCGTCCACTTCCGCGCGGGTATTGTAGAGCCCGAACGATGCCCGGCATGTGGACGTGACACCGAAGCGTGTCAAGAGCGGCTGGGCACAATGGGTGCCAGCGCGCACGGCCACACCGGCCCGGTCGATAACAGTCGAAATGTCATGGGCATGCACGCCGTCGATCGCCAGCGAGAAGATCGCGCCCTTGCCCGGCGCCTGGCCGATGATGCGCAGCGCATTGATCGCCGAGAGCCGCTCGCTGGCATAGGCGGTCAGGTCCGCCTCATGCGCGGCGATGGCCGCGCGGCCGAGGCTTTCCATATAGTTCAGCGCCACCCCAAGGCCGATCGCCTGCACGATCGGCGGCGTGCCGGCCTCGAACCGGTGCGGCGGATCGTTGTAGGTGACATTGTCGAGCGTGACGTCGAGGATCATGTCGCCGCCGCCGAGGAAGGGGCGCATGGCCATCAGCCGGTCGCGCTTGCCATAGAGCACGCCGATGCCGGAGGGGCCGTAAAGCTTGTGGCCGGTCATCACATACCAGTCGCAATCAATGTCGCGCACATCGACCGGCATGTGAACGGCGCCCTGGCTGCCATCGACCAGCACAGGGATGCCGCGCTCGCGGGCGATGCGGCAGATCTCCTTGACCGGAACCACCGTGCCCAGTGCATTCGACATATGGGTGATGGCAATCAGCTTGGTGCGCTCGGTGAGGCACGCCTCGAAATCGGCAAGATGGAAAGCGCCGTCGTCATCGACAGGTGCCCAGACCAGCTTGGCGCCCTGCCGCTCGCGCAGGAAATGCCAGGGCACGATGTTGGAGTGATGCTCCAGGATCGACAGGACGATCTCGTCGCCCTCGCCGATATTGGGCATCGCCCAGCCATAGGCGACCGTGTTGATCGCCTCGGTGGAGGACTTGGTGAAGATCACCTCGTCCAGCGAGCCAGCATTGAGGAAGCGTCGCACGGTTTCGCGCGCGCCCTCATAGGCTTCGGTCGCGGCATTGGAGAGGAAATGCAGGCCGCGATGCACGTTGGCATATTCGTTGGAATAGGCGTGGGTGACCGCGTCGATCACCGCCTGCGGCTTCTGTGCGGAGGCGCCATTGTCCAGATAGACCAGCGGCTTGCCATGGACGGTGCGCGACAGGATCGGAAAATCGCGCCTGACGGCCTCGACATCGTAGGCCGGAGCAAGCTTCTGCGAAGAAATCGTCATAGTGGATGAACTCCCTGAGCGATGGCGCAGGCCCTGCGCGGCGCCTGTCCGGCCTCGCCCGTCTCCGGGCGGATATTGTTGCTGGCGGGCGGCGCCCTCTCAACTGGCTCAAGATCCGCCAGCCCCGTCAGCCACGTTGCCGGGCAAGACAGACCGGCAAATCCCAGGCCTTTGACCGTCGGCGCCATGGCAGGGTCAAACGTGACCATGCCATGGCGAGAACCGTCAGGCGTGGCTGTCCAGCCAGCCTTCGATGATACCCTCGAGCGCGGCGACGAGCGCTTCGTCCTCCAGCTCCTCGACCACCTCGTCGACGAAGGCGTTGATCAGCATCTGGCGTGCGCGCTTTTCCGGAATGCCACGGGCCTGAAGATAGTAGAGATGCGTCGGGTTGAGGTCGATCACCGTCGCGCCATGGCCGCACTGCACGTCGTCGGCGAAGATTTCCAGCTCCGGCTTGGCCGAGAAATCGGCCTCGTCGGACAGAAGCAGCGTGTTGCACGCCATCTTCGCATCGGTCTTCTGCGCGTCCTGCGCCACGCGGATCTGGCCCTGGAACACGCCGCGCGCCCGGTCGAACACCACGTTGCGGATGATCTCCGTCGAGGTCGTGTTCGGCACGTCATGGCCGAGCGTAAAGGTCAGGTCCGTATGGCTCTCGCCGCCCATCAGATTGACGGCCCGCAGCTTGAAATCCGAGCCCTCACCATTGACGACGCCATGCACTTCCTGGCGCACCAGCTTGCCGCCGGCATTGATAACGAACAGGCGGAACTGTGCATCCGCGCCCAGCTCGAAATTCAGCTGGCCGAGATGGGTATCGGCGGCGCCCTGTTCCTGCACCAGGATCCAGGTGACATCGGCGCCATCCTCGATAATCAGGTCGCTGACGCTGCTGACCAGCGCACCCGTCTCGCTTTGCGACAGATGGCGCTCGATCACGGTGGCCCTGGAGCGCATGCCGAAGGTGACCGGGAAGCGCAGATGGCTCTGGCCGGCGCCCTGGACGATCTGCAGCTCCAGCGGCTGGGCGAGAGCGCTGTCGTCGGCAAGCGAAATCTCCAGCCCGTCGCGCACGAAGCTGCCGTTCAGCTGACCGATGGCATCGTCATTGCCGCGCGCGGCGAGATCCCCGGCGGCCGTGCCGCTGAGCAGCGACTGTGCATAGGTCGTGACCGTCAGTCCCTCGGGCGCATTCGATCCATCGGCATGACCGCCGACCACGCGCAGGACGGCGGAGCCGGCCACCAGCGGCTCGACGCCGCGGGCAAAGGCCGTCGCGTCGAAGGCGGGAATGCTGCGCAGGAGCGCGCGCAGGTCGGTGTAATGCCAGGCCTCGACGCGGCGCGTCGGCAGGCCCGAAGCCTTCAGCTCGGAGATCAGCGTGTCGCGCGCCGAGAGCACGGCACCATCGCCCGGCAGATCACCGAGCTGCTGGGTATAGGCGTCCATCAGCGCGGTCTCGGCCGCTGTCATGGGGGAAGCGGTGTGAGCGGTCATGCGTCGCTCCTCAGGCCGCTGCGCCGATGATGTCGGCATAGCCATTGGCTTCCAGTTCATGCGCCAGTTCCTTCGGACCGGACTTGATCACCTGGCCCTTGTAAAGAACATGGACGGTATCCGGCACGATATAGTCGAGCAGGCGCTGGTAGTGGGTGATGACGATCACGGCGCGATCGGGCGAGCGCAGCGCATTGACGCCATCGGCAACGATCTTCAGCGCGTCGATGTCGAGGCCGGAATCGGTCTCATCCAGCACGCAGAGCTTGGGCTGGAGCAGCGCCATCTGCAGCACTTCCGCACGCTTCTTCTCACCACCGGAGAAGCCAACGTTCAGCGGACGCTTCAGCATGTCGGGCGCGATCTTCAGCTCGGCGGCGGCTTCCTTCACGCGGCGCATGAAGTCAGGCGTGGAAAGCTCTTCCTCGCCACGATATTTCCGCTGCTCGTTCATGGCCACCTTGAGGAACTGCATGGTGGCGACGCCGGGAATTTCGACCGGATACTGGAAGGCCAGGAAGATCCCCTTGGCGGCGCGCTCCGAAGCGTCCAGCTCAAGAATGCTCTCGCCATTGTAAAGGATGTCGCCCTCGGTGACCTCGTAATCCTCGCGGCCCGACAGGATGTAGGACAGGGTCGACTTGCCCGACCCGTTCGGCCCCATGATCGCGGCCACTTCCCCGGCCTTCACGGTGAGGTTCAGGCCACGAATGATCTCGGTGCCATCCTCGGCGATGCGGGCGTGCAGGTTCTTGATCTCAAGCATGTTCAGTTCCTGTTCATAGGGCGGGTCAAGGCCGCCGGCGGTCGTTTGTGCACCGGGTCCGGTGCTGTCATTTGTCCGGGCAAGACGCTGACTGTCGGATGCATCCCCACAGCCACCGTGCCCTTTGCGGTTCGGCAGTAGATCCTCGGGACAAGCCCGAGGATGACGAAGCTAACTCTGACGCCTCTGCCAATTTCGCGAAGTGCTTTCCCATTCCGTCATCCTCGGGCTTGTCCCGAGGATCTGCTGCGGTTCAATTATAATCGTTCCAGCGCGTCGTATTCCGATGCGGCATGTAGGGGTTGTCGATCCTGTCGATCTCTTCATAGAGATCAAGCCAAGTCGGATTAAGCTCCTCGATCAGTCTGATCTTCCATTCCCGGCGATATCGCTTGAGCGACTTCTCGCATTGTATGGCAAGAACGATGTTGGGGTGGCGCTCAAACCAGATGAGGTTCTTTGCTTGGTACTTCGACGTAAACCCCTCACGCACTTCATTACGATGTTCCCAAATGCGTCCCTGCAGATCGCTGGTCACACCGGTGTAGATGACGCCGCGCGGCTTGTCTGACATCATGTAGACAAAGCCGCACATTGTCCTGCCTTTGGCTCAGCAGATCCTCGGGACAAGCCCGAGGATGACGGCGTGAGACTTGGCAGTCGGAGCTCCCATCAGCCCACAGACCCCTCAAGCGAGATCCCGATCAGCTTCTGCGCTTCCACCGCAAATTCCATCGGCAGTTCCTGGATCACTTCCTTGACGAAGCCGTTGACGATCAGGGCGATCGCCGCTTCCTCGGGAATGCCGCGCTGCAGGCAGTAGAACAGCTGATCCTCGGAGATCTTCGAGGTGGTCGCCTCGTGCTCGAACTGAGCGGTGGCGTTCTTGGCCTCGATATAGGGCACGGTGTGCGCGCCGCAGCGGTCGCCAATCAGGAGCGAGTCGCACTGGGTGAAGTTGCGCGCATTGGTGGCCTTGCGGTGGGCCGAGACCTGGCCGCGATAGGTGTTCTGCGAGACGCCGGCGGCGATGCCCTTGGAGATGATGCGGCTCGATGTGTTTTTGCCGAGATGGATCATCTTGGTGCCCGAGTCGATCTGCTGATGGCCGTTGGAGACGGCGATCGAGTAGAACTCGCCGCGGCTGTCGTCGCCGCGCAGGATGCAGCTCGGATATTTCCAGGTGATGGCGGAGCCGGTTTCGACCTGAGTCCAGGAGATCTTCGAGCGGTGGCCGCGGCAATCGCCGCGCTTTGTTACGAAGTTGTAGATGCCGCCCTTGCCTTCCTTGTCGCCCGGATACCAGTTCTGGACGGTGGAATATTTGATCTCGGCATCGTCAAGCGCCACCAGCTCGACCACGGCGGCATGCAGCTGGTTCTCGTCGCGCTGCGGCGCGGTGCAGCCTTCGAGATAGGAGACATAGGCCCCTTCCTCGGCGATGATCAGCGTGCGCTCGAACTGCCCGGTGTTCTTCTCGTTGATACGGAAATAGGTCGACAGCTCCATCGGGCAGCGGACGCCCTTGGGCACGAAGACGAAGGACCCGTCGGTGAAGACGGCCGAGTTCAGTGTGGCGTAATAATTGTCGGTCGTGGGCACGACCGAGCCCAGATATTGGCGCACGAGATCGGGATATTCGCGAATGGCTTCCGAGATCGACATGAAGATCACGCCGGCCTTCTTCAGCTCTTCCTTGAAGGTGGTGACGACCGAGACCGAGTCGAACACGGCGTCCACCGCGATCTTCGAGGTCTTCACGCCGGCCAGGATCTCTTGCTCGCGCAGCGGAATGCCGAGCTTCTCATAGATCTTGAGGATCTCCGGATCGACCTCGTCGATCGACTTCGGACCGCTCTGGCTCTTCGGCGCGGCATAATAATGCAGGTCGTTGAAGTCGATCTTCGGATAGTCCACGCGGGCCCAGCTGGGCTCCTCCATGGTCAACCAGCGCTTGTAGGCGTCCAGCCGCCATTCCAGCATCCAGTCCGGCTCCTGCTTCTTGGCGGAGATGAAACGGATGATCTCTTCGGACAGGCCCTTGGGCGCCTTGTCCATCTCGATGGCGGATTCGAAACCGTATTTGTACTGGTCGACGTCGATCAGGCGCACCTGGTCGATCGTTTCCTGCACAGCAGCCATGGCTTTCTCCATCTGCCGGCGCTTTTTGCCGGGCTTGCTTTATCAATCGTCTGTCGTCTGTTGGCGCCTATGTAAGGGGCGCCGTGTCGATTTTCATCCGCCTGCCCGGCATTTCCCGGGCTTTTCCGACGCTTTTGCGCGGCTGCGAAGGGTTCGAGCAAGGCTCAGGCTGCCACGCCGGCCTCCCGCTTGCGCGCGGCGATCCGCCCGATGGCCGCCACCACGCGCTCCACCTCGTCCTCATTCGTCTGTGGCCCGAGCGAGAGGCGCAGCGCGCCTTCTTCCCCCTTGACGCCCATGGCGTCGAGCACGGGGCTGCGACCGACCTTGCCGGACGAGCAGGCCGAACCCGAGGAGACGGCAATGCCTTCGAGGTCGAGCGCGATCTGCAGCGTCTCGGATTTAAGCCCCGGGATCGTCACGAGGCTGGTATTGCCGATCCGGGCCGCAGCTGCGCCATGAATCACCAGGCCGGGCACGGCCGCCCGCATCCCGCTCTCCAGCCGGTCGCGCAAGGCCGTCACCTGCGCCATGCGCGGTTCGAGATCGCGGGTTGCAACATGCGCCGCCGCGCCGAACCCGGCCACGCCCGCGGGGTTTTCCGTGCCGGAGCGATGCCCCTTTTCCTGCCCGCCGCCGCGCATCAGCGGCGCCGGCATCAGCATCTCGCCGCGCGATACCAGCGCGCCGACGCCCTTCGGGCCACCCAGCTTGTGGGCCGAGAGAATCAGGAAATCCGCCCCAAGCGCCTCGATCGACAGGGCAAGACGCCCGGCTGCCTGCACCGCATCCACCACCAGGACCCCGCCGGCGCAGCGAACTGAGCCCGCAACCTCGGCCACGGGCTGGATCACGCCGCTCTCATTGTTGGCGAGCATCACGGCCACCATCGGCAGGCCGGACGTCGCATCATGTGCCTGCAGCGCCTCGTCCAGCTGGCCAAGATCGATGACGCCATCGCCATTCACCGGCAGAACCGTGATCCGGTCGGGGCTGAAGCGCCCGCCGGCCATCACGGCCGGATGCTCGACCGCCGAAACATACAGGCGGCCGATCGCAAGCGGCGTGCGGCCCATGCGGAAATCCGGCGTCAGCACCTGATTGGCGGCCTCGGTGGCGCCGCTGGTGAAGGTCACATGGGCGGGAAGCGTGCCACACAGGCTGGCCACCGACCGGCGCGCGGCCTCCACCATCTGGCGCGCCCGCCGGCCTTCGGCATGCACGGAGGAGGGGTTGCCCGGGCAATCGAGCGCGGACAGGATGGCCGCGCGCGCTTCGTCGAGAAGCGGCGCCGTCGCATTCCAGTCCATATAGATGCGCGCCCGGCTCATCGGTTCCGTTCCGTCTTGTGCCCCGCCCGGCCGCGTCCTCATCAAGGAAAGCGCTGTCACCGCATTTTCCTTGATATCGTCAGGCCGCTTGCCGTAAGAGACGACACCCGCGCGGCACCGGCCGCGCCAGAGTTTTTGAATGGTTCTAAACTGCGTTCTAGAAAAGCTGACTGCTTTCGTCAAGACAGCATGGGCAGGACGCGGCATGGCCGCCCCATTTTTTCCGGAGATGCAATGCCTGAAGTGATTTTCAACGGTCCCGCAGGGCGACTGGAGGGTCGTTACCAGCCGTCCAAGCAGAAGAATGCGCCGATCGCGATCGTGCTGCATCCGCATCCGCAGTTCGGCGGGACGATGAACAATCAGATCGTCTACCAGCTGTTCTACATGTTCCAGAAGCGGGGCTTCACCACGCTGCGTTTCAATTTCCGCTCGATCGGCCGCAGCCAGGGCGAATTCGACCATGGCGCCGGCGAACTGTCGGACGCAGCCTCCGCGCTCGACTGGGTGCAGAGCATGCATCCCGATTCGAAGAGCTGCTGGGTGGCCGGCTATTCCTTCGGCGCCTGGATCGGCATGCAGCTCCTGATGCGCCGGCCGGAAATCGAAGGCTTCATCTCGGTGGCGCCGCAGCCCAACACCTATGACTTCTCCTTCCTGGCGCCCTGCCCCTCCTCCGGCCTGATCATCAATGGCGAGCTGGATAAGGTCGCGCCGGAAAAGGACGTCAACAATCTGGTCGAGAAGCTGAAGGCGCAGAAGGGCATCCTGATCACCCATCGCACCGTGCCGGAGGCCAACCATTTCTTCAACGGCCAGGTCGAAACGCTGATGGCGGAATGCGAGGACTATCTCGATCGCCGCCTGATGGGCGAGCTGACGCCGGAACCCGCTGCCAAACGGCTTCGCTAACAGTCTATCCAATAATCGCCGTTGGCCGCCTGCAAATGGCAATTTCTGTGCTTCCGGTGCTCACGTACGAAAATACGCTGTGCTCCGGTTCTCGAAATCACTATTTTCGTCAGGCCAACGGCAATTCTTGAACAGACTGTAAGATCGGCCGCCGCAGCGGCGGAGCCGATCCGTGAACGGTCCAATCATGAGCGGAGGTCCTCGTCCCGAGGGCCTCCGTTTTTTTATGCGCCATCAAGCCGCATAAGCGCGCTCCATTTCGAAACAGGCTCTGCCAAGCCGGGATATCGCGAGGCACCATAAGCTAACCAAACTTTTGGCTGTCATATTGCGGCGTCTCTACACGTCAGGCGGGATGTGTTATAGAAGAGGCCGTCGGGATGTCGACGGGCTGAACATGATGCCCGTGTCCCACGCTCCCGACCTTGTCCTTGCGATGATATCGGAGGCCCGACATGATTTTGAGGCAGGTCGAAGGATTGATGGCGTTCTTGCGCGTTTTGTCGAACGCCTGCGCTGTGGCCTTTGTCAGAAAAGGCGGATGCGCATGACCCGGCTGAGCTTTCCCGCATCGAGCGACCTTGCCGAGCGGATCAAACGGGTCGCCGCGCTCCAGAACGTGACGGTCGCGAGCCTGCTTTGCGAGATGAGCGAACGGATGGTCGAGGAATTCGAGGCCTTCGAAAAATTTCGCCAGAGCGCGCAGCGCGGCCTCGTCGATGCCGGCGATGATCGCTCTCAGTCCGGCTCCGCCACCACGCCGCCCGTCACGGGCGCGCTCACCCCAGTGGTGCCCGGATAGGTCAGCGGCAGGCCTTTCAGCGCGCGCACCGCCAGGAACGCCCAGGCCTCGGCCTCCATCGCATCGCCATCGAACCCTGCATCCTCGGCCGTGATCACCTGGGCGCCCTCTTGCCCCGCGAGATCGCGTAGATCCTGCAAGATCACCGGATTGTGCCGTCCCCCGCCGCAGATGACATAGGTGCCGACCCGTTCCGGCAGGTGCCGGGCGGAGGCGAGAATCGCGGCGGCGGTCACGCGCGCCAGACTGCGCGCGCCCGCCTCCAGCGGCAGGCTGCCCTTTTCCGGCGGGGCGAAGTCGTTGCGGTCGAGCGCGCGGCGATGATTGCCGGTGAAGAAGGGATGGGCGAGGTAGCGCTCGATCAGGCCGGCATCGAGCTTTCCCGCCGCCGCCAGCCGTCCGTCGATATCGCAGGCCGCACCCGTATGCGCCTCCACCCATTGGTCGATCAGCGTGTTGCCCGGGCCGCTGTCGAAGGCGATCAGCTGGCCCGGATCCCGGCCGAGAAAGGTCAGGTTCGAGATGCCGCCAATATTGACGAAGACGACGGGCCGCGAAAGCTGCGCAGGCAGCGCCTCGGCAAGGGCGGCGTGATAGGCGGGGATGAGCGGCGCGCCCTGCCCGCCGTCCTCCATGTCGCGCGCGCGCATGTCGTAGACCGTGCGGATTCCGGTGGCGCGCGCCAGAGCGCCGCCGTCGCCGATCTGGACCGTCAGCCCCTCCTGCGGTCGGTGGAGCACGGTCTGGCCGTGAAAGCCGATCACGTCGATCTCGCCAGGCGTCAGGCTGTTGGCATGCAGGAAATCCTGCACCGCAACCGCATGCAGGGCGGTGAGATCCTGCTCCAGCCGCGCCAGCATGCCTGGCCTGTCAAAGCGCAGCCGGATCTGCCTGGCGACCTCCAGCCCATCCAGCAGCCGGCGGCGGAAGCTTGGGGGATAGGGCACGGCAAGCGAAGGTCCCCGCGCTTCGACACGCAGGCCGTCCGTGCGCAGGAGCGCGACATCGATCCCGTCGAGGCTGGTGCCGCTCATCAGGCCGATCGCGGTCAGGCTTGCGGTCATCGCCGTTCTCCTCTGCTGGCGCGGGCCTATTCAACAAACGGGTGCACAGTCAACTTTTTGATGATAATGGCGCCCGTGACCTTGCGCGTCCGCCAGAGCGCGCAGATGCATGACGGCGCGTCCGGGCGCAAGCCCCTCGCCGCCAGACCAGGACGAAGCGCTGGCCGATCCAGACGAAGAAGAGACGGGACCATGTCCGAATTCAAATCCGATTTCCTGCGCACGCTCAAGGAGCGCGGCTTCATTCACCAGATTTCCGACGAGACGGGTCTGGACGATCTTCTGTCGAAGGAAATGGTCACTGCTTATATCGGCTATGATCCCACGGCCTCCAGCCTGCATGTCGGCCACCTCACCCAGATCATGATGCTGCACTGGTTCCAGGCGACCGGCCACCGGCCGATCTCGCTGATGGGCGGCGGCACCGGCATGGTCGGCGATCCCTCCTTCAAGGAGGAGGCGCGCAAGCTGATGACTGTCGAGATGATCGAGGAGAACATCGCCTCGATCAAGCGGGTGTTCTCCAGCTATCTGGATTACGAGCGGCCCGGCAATGGCGCCCTGATGATCAACAATGCCGAATGGCTGCGCTCGCTGAACTATCTCGAATTCCTGCGCGATGTCGGCCGGCACTTCTCGGTCAACCGTATGCTGTCCTTCGACAGCGTCAAGACGCGTCTGGACCGGGAGCAGTCGCTCTCCTTCCTGGAATTCAACTACATGATCCTCCAGGCCTATGACTTCGTCGAGCTCGCCCGGCGCTACGAGTGCCGCCTGCAGATGGGCGGTTCGGATCAGTGGGGCAACATCATCAACGGCATCGATCTCGGCCATCGCATGGGCACGCCGCAGCTCTACGCCCTGACGTCGCCGCTGCTGACCACGGCATCCGGCGCCAAGATGGGCAAGTCTGCCTCGGGCGCCGTCTGGCTCAATGCCGATCTCCTGCCGGTCTATGACTTCTGGCAATACTGGCGCAACACCGAGGATGCCGATGTCGAGCGCTTCCTCAAGCTGTTCACCACACTGCCGATGGATGAGATCGCCAGGCTGGCGGCGCTGGGCGGTGCGGAGATCAACGAGGCGAAGAAGATCCTCGCCACGGAAGTGACCGCGGTCCTCCACGGCCGGGCGGCCGCCGAAGAAGCGGCCGAGACCGCACGCAAGACCTTCGAGGAAGGCGCGCTGGCCGACAGCCTGCCCTCGATCGAGGTGCCCCGGAGCGAGCTGGACGCGGGCGTCGGCCTGCTGTCGCTCGTGGTGCGCGCAGGGCTCGCCGCATCGAACGGCGAAGCACGTCGCCATGTTCAGGGCGGCGCCGTGCGCATCAACGACGCCGCCGTCTCCGACGAGCGCGCGATGATCGGCACAAGCGAAGTCACGGCCGACGGCGTGATCAAGCTCTCGCTCGGCAAGAAGAAGCATATCCTCGTCCGCCCCGCCTGAACGGGCGCGCAACGAGCGTGAAAAAAGGCCCGCCGCGTCAAGGACACCGGCGGGCCTTTCTTTTATGGGGTTCGGCTCACGCTTTACTGGAACTCGAAGATCGAGCGGAACACGCCCGGTGCGATGATCGACAGCGGATTGATGGTCAGATCGGGCTTGTCGAAGCGCCCTGAGAGCTTGAAGGTGATGCCGAGCAGGCCGCGGTCGCGGCCATTGCCGAGCAGGTCGCCGATGATCGGCACGGCGCCGAATAGCCGGTTCAGCCCATAGGCCGGCATGAAGGTGCCGGTCATGTCCATCATGCCATTGGCGTCGCGCACCGTGCCCTGGAAGGTGGCGCCGACATCGACACCGCGCACCACGCCATTGCCCACGGAGATCGCGCCGCCGTCGAGCGCCAGATTGGCGAAGGCGCGCTCGAAGCGGGCCGTCTTCACGTCGATATCCTTCTTGGCCGCATCGCCCAGGCTGCGCCCGTCAGGCGCGGGGCTCGAGACCATCGACTGCAGCCGCGCCTCGTCCACGATCGAGAATTTGCGGATGTCTACCGTACCGCGCCAGGAGCCGGCGCCGCGCGCGCGCAGTTTCAGGTTCAGAAGGCCGCCGCGCATATTGCTGTAGATGTCGGCGAAACGGGCCACGGCGCCGGCATCGCCGCTGGTCAGCTCCACCGTATCGCCATCCGCCGCCATGCGCGCGACCACGGCCTGGCTGCTGCCGGTGACGGCCGAGAGCGTCAGGCCGCTGATCTCGCGGCCCTTGGCGGCATAGCTCAGATTGACGTTGGAAAGCTGCTCGCCATGGAAGCCCCGCATCGCGTTGAGATTGCCCGTCACGCTGATGCGCTGGGGATCGCCGACGCCGGTGGGCTTGCCCCCGGGCTCCTTCATGCCGGCGATCACCGTGCGCGCATCGAGCGAATCGCCCGAGACGTTGATCGCATAGCCGCCTTTCTGCCGCTTCAGGCCGAGGGCGAAATCGTCCTCGGTGCTGAGCCGGATCGTGCCGAACTGGGCGCTGACGAGGCCGGCCTTGTCCAGCACCATATCGCCGGCAATGCCGAAGCTGTCGCCGGTGAGCTTGAGCCCCCTGACGGAGGTCGTGCCGTTCTTGTCCGTGACGGTCAGGGCCGCCTTGGCCGGCACGCCGGGGCCCTTGCTCCAGCCGATATAGGGGAAAGTCACCGTCGCCTTGGCGAGGTCGAGATTGATCACCTGCCGTCCGCCATCCTCGAGCGACATGTCGAGGCCCATCGGCCCGGTGACGATGCTGGACAGCTCGGGCGCCAGCTTGGTGAGCGCGCCGGATGGCAGTGTGCCGGAGATGGTGCGCAGCCGCTTCACCTTCGCATTGTCGCCGATCGGCTCCACCATGGTCAGGTCGAGCGGGAAGCTGTCGACTTTGCCCGTCGCGTCGAGCTGCGCCTGCTGCGGATCGATCCGCAGAGCACCTTCGACATCGGTAATGGTGCGGCCGGAGAAGGGCCGCGTCAGCGACACGCCGTCGAGCTGCAGCTCGGCCTGCCATTGCGGCGGCGGCGGATGCTGATCGTTGATCAGCCCGATGCGCGCGCCCACATGGGCAGAGATCTGGCCCCTGAAGTCATCTGGCTTGAACGGCGTGCGCCGCAGCGCGTCGATCGGCTTGAACGTCGTCAGCTCGGCCACGGCATCCGCCTGCCCGCTGATCGCCAGGCGCATCTCCGCCATCAGGGGCTTGGTATGCACATCCGGCATGATCAGCGTTCCCTCGTCCAGCATCACCTTGCGCCCGGAGGGGAAATAGGATGCGGCCTTGTCGAACTGGATCTCGACACGCTTGCCGCGCAGTTTCAGGCTGCCATCGGCGTCGCGCAGCGGCGGAATGTCGCCGGCAATGTTGACGCGGGCGTCAGCGATGGAGAAATCGAGCTTGAGTTCGTTCTCGTCCAGATCGACCGGACCGGGCGTTGCCGCCAGCCGGCCCTCGGCGATCGACACCTCGATCTTGCCATTCTTCACCGTGCCGCCGAAGATGTTGGCCACCACCCAGTTGCGTGCATTCTTGCCCATCCACCAGGGCCAGAGCTGCTTGACGGCGGACGAGGCCATATCGGTGGTCAAGGCGGCGAAGGTGATCCCCGGCGAGGTCGTGCCGAACTGGACCGACAGCGAGCCGACCAATGAACCCAACGCGCTGTGAATCGCCATCTCGTTGAGAACGAGATTGCGCGTCTGGGTCAGGAACTGGCCCTTGATCGTCGCATTGAACGGCAGCGGCGCCTCGTTGACATCGGTGGCCGCCGCCAGCCCTTCGATAACGCCGAGGTCGATGGCGAAGCCCTTGGCCTGCGGATCGGCTGGGTCGGCAAGATCGGCCAGCGTGCCCGCCAGCGGATAGACGGCATCGCCGAAGCGCAGCATCGAGGGCTGCAGCACGATCACGCGGCGATCGAAATCATAGGACGCCGTGAGATCGCTCGGCAGCACGTCGGACTGCAGGTCGCCGGCATGGAAGGTGCCGGGCGCGACATGGGCCGAAAGCGTCAGGCCGGGGGCACCACCCTGCCCGCGAATGGCCTCGATAGACAGGCCGCCCTCGGCCTGGATGCCGAAGGCCGGTTCGGTGTCCGTCTCGGGGCGATAGAGCAGGGCTTGCAGCGGCAGGCCGCTCAACGCGCCGCTCAAGCGTTCGATGCGGCCCGCGCCCCGCTCCGCTTTCAGATGCAGCTCGGCTTCATGTCCGTCTATGGAAAAGGCGCCGTCGATCGCCATGGAGCCATCGGGTGCGCGGGCAAAGTCCAGCCGCTCGACATCCACCGAGACCACGCGGTTGCGCGGGCCCGCAAGCGCCAGCTTCACATCCGAGAGACGCACGACATTGGTCTGGCTGCGGCTGATCAGCGTCTCGATCGCATCCATCTGCTTGAAGACGGCGTCGAGCCCCTGGGGAACGCTGGCAATGCGCAGCGTGGTCAGGTCGAGCGGGCCGCCGGACGGCAGGAGGGCGGAATCGAACGTCGCGCCATCAGCCTCGATGCGCGTCACCGCCAGGCGTCCTGACAGGAGCGCGCGCATATCGACTTCGATCGACACTGCATCCGCGCTCATCAACTGCGCATTGCTGGCATTGTCGATCAGCGCCACGCCGCGCGCGCGCAGCGCGAGGCCGCCATCGGGCGAAAGGCGCAGAACGGTGGAGCGCACCTCCGCACGAAAATTCTCGCCGACGGCGGCGTCGAGCGCCGCCGTGGCGCGCTCGTTCAGCACGCTGTCGAAGGCTCCGTTCTCCATGGCGGCGACGAGGCCCGCGGCGCCCAGGATCACGATCACGATCAGGCCGAGGCAGCCGTTGAACAGCCTGGCCGGCCAGCCGCGCCGACGGCGCGTTCGGCCTTTGCCCGCGCCGGTCTCACCTGGCGCGCCGGGGGTCGTCGCCGGCGGCGTGGCTGCGGGAGGAGGCGGGGCCTCATGCTCATTGCGGATGTCGCTCATCGGCAGGCTCAGCTTTCGGGTCTGTCGTTGAAAGGCATCAGCGCGGCTTCTTCCTCTTCTGGCGCATTGGTGTGCCGGCGCAGGCGCAGCACGCACATCGTCGTCAATCTGATCGGCGCGGAGGCCGCGTTAATGCCGGCCCCCTTGCGTCATGGTCCCGCCGCCTGCAATCAGCGAGATGGGTCCCGTCATCGGAAAGACAAGGCTCCGTGACCCTGTGTGCGATCCGACCGGGATGGCATGGGCTAGCCCTTAAACCAGCCTTCAAACAGGACCGCCGCCCCGCCCTTCCGCACAGATCCCGAAGCATCGGACCGCCAATCACAAGCAGCGTCATGCCCGAGATCTCTTCGCCCGAGATCTCTTGGGTTGCATCGGGCTGATCTGAAAATCTCTCACCCCGTTGCAGCGCGATGCCCCAGACCGCGCCACCATCCTGTCGAAAACCTCGGCCTCACGCGAATCCCAGGTGGTCCATCGGGCCGCAAGGACCATATAAGTGCGGCGAGAAATGGTCGATAAGGAGAATTCAATATGACCCTGCCCGCTGTTGGCTCCCCCGCTCCCGACTTCACGCTGCCGCGCGATGGCGGCGGCACGATTTCGCTGGCCGATCATCGCGGCCGGCATGTCGTTCTCTACTTCTACCCGAAGGATGACACCTCCGGCTGCACGGTCGAGGCGATCGACTTCACCGCGCGCGCGCCTGATTTCGAAGCCGCCGGCGCCACCATCATCGGCATGTCGCCCGATCCGGTCAAAGCGCATGACAAGTTCATCAAGAAGCACAATCTCGGCATCGCGCTCGCCTCCGACGAGGAGAAGACCACGCTCGAAGCCTATGGCGTCTGGGTGGAAAAGAGCATGTATGGCCGGCGCTACATGGGCGTCGAGCGCACGACGATCCTGATCGCGCCGGATGGCACCGTGGCGCGCGTCTGGGAGAAGGTGAAAGTGCCGGGCCATGTCGAGGAGGTGCTGCAGGCTGTGAAGGCGGCAGGCTGATGCTGCCCTCGGCCGGCCCGATCGCGCTGCCGCCGATCCGCAGCCTGCGCGATGGCGCGGCACAGGCGATTGCGGCGGCCGATCTCGACCTGAAGACCGAACTGGCCCAGGAGACGGCGCGCCGCTGGACGGCGCGGCGCCTCTCGCTGCGCTCGCCGCTCGACGCGCCGGTGCCCGAGCGGCCGGGCCGGCCGGAGCGCCCGGAGCTCATCCCGCCCCGCAATGTGCCGCGCCGCTCGCTGCACACGCCGCAGGGGCGCGTGGCGCTTCTGCATGCCATCGCCCATATCGAGCTCAATGCCGTCGATCTGGCGCTCGATATCGTGGCGCGCTTTGCCGACCAGCCGGTGCCGCTCTCCTTCTTTGAAGGATGGATGCGGGTGGCCTTCGAGGAGGCCAAGCATTTCCGGCTGGTGCGGGCACGCCTGCGCGCGATGGAGGCCGACTATGGCGATCTGCCGGCGCATGACGGTCTGTGGCAGGCGGCGCACGATACCCGCAACGACCTGACCGCCCGGCTCGCCGTCGTGCCGCTGATTCTCGAGGCGCGCGGGCTCGACGTGACGCCGGCCCTGCAGGCCAAGATGCGCGAGACGGGAGATACAGAGAGCGCCGCCGTTCTCGACGTGATCTACGAAGATGAGAAAGGCCATGTGGCCGTGGGCGCCAAATGGTTCCGCTTCCTCTGCCAGCGCGAGCGGCGCGATCCGGTGCGCGCCTTCCAGGATCTGGTGCGCGCCAATTTCCGCGGACCGCTCAAGGCGCCCTTCAACGACATCGCCCGCGCCGAAGCCGGCCTGACCCCGGCCTTCTACCGGTCGATGACAACCTCCGCCAATATCTAGCGCAGGTCGATTTCATTAAAGCTTCATCTCCTCAAGGAATACGACGTTTCACAAACAGCGTCAGATATTTGCAGAATTTCTCTCATCAATTTGTTTCGAAGCGGAACCGGGAGAGCGGAAGGGCGCGTTAAGGAAATCTTAACCTTAATAAAGCCCAATGTCCTCATATGCGCGGCCGGTCGTCCCGCGCCCCAGAGGTCGCCCGTGACAGACACTTCCTCATCCCGGGTCTTCGGACAGCGAAAGGAGCCCTGGCTCCTCATCCTGGCGCGTGGCGAAAAGGTGCGTCACGTCACGCTGAAACCGTGGATGACGGCGACGGCGATCGGACTTTCCATGCTCACCTGCGTCGGCTTTCTCGGCGCCACGGCCTATCTGATGCTGCGCGACGACCTGATCGGCGGCACCATGGCCCGCCAGGCGCGCATGCAGCATGATTACGAGGACCGAATCGCCGCGTTGCGCGCCCAGGTGGACCGCGTGGCCAGCCGGCAGCTGCTCGACCAGCAGGTGGTGGAGCAGAAGGTGGAAAAGCTGTTGGAGCAGCAGTCGGCCATTTCCTCGCGCAATGGCCGGATCGGCTCCCTGGTCGAGCGGGCCGAGGATTCCGGCCTGGATGTTCGCGCCGACGAAGCGCCGGCGCTCGACGGGCAGGAGGAGCCGGCGATGCCGGCTTATGCCCCGCGTGACAAGCACGCCAGTGCGCAAGGCATCCGCGCGATCGAGGCGATGATCGGCCTTAAGACCCCGGCGGACAAGACGCTGGCGGACAGGCCGGCCGAGCCCCCGCGCGACGAGCCCTCGCGGACCGGCCCGCTCCGAGCCTTTGCCCGCCTCGCCGCCCCGGCCGAAAGCCTTTCCGATCGCGCCGACCGGCTGTTTTCCAAGGTGACGATTTCCCTGAAACAGATCGAACGCCAGCAGCGCGCGCAGATCGACACACTGACGGCGGACGCGGTCAAGACGGCGGATGCGATCCAGTCGATCGCCACGCGGGTCGGCGTGCCGCTCGACATGGCGAACAGCCCGACAGCGGGCGACGAGGATGCGGTTGGCGGCCCCTATATCGAGCCGCAGGCCCCTGATGGCTTCGACCGCTCGCTCGTGGCCCTCGACGGCGCTCTTTCCCGGCTCGAATCGGCGCGGATGCAGGCGCGGCGCCTGCCGGTCAGCAACCCCGCACCCGGCAGCCAGATCACCAGCCCGTTCGGCAACCGCCCCGATCCCTTCCTCGGCCGCCTCGCCCTGCATTCCGGCATCGATTTCCGCATCGGTGTGGGAACGGCCGTGCATGCGACCGCGCCCGGCACGGTGATCACCGCCGGCTTCAACGGTTCCTATGGCTATCTCGTGGAAATCGACCATGGCAATGGCGTGGCCACGCGCTACGCCCATATGTCTGAGATCGCGGTGCATAACGGCCAGAAAGTGACGGCCGGAACGACGCTCGGCTTCTCCGGCAATACCGGCCGTTCCACCGGACCCCACCTGCATTACGAGGTGCGGCTGGATGGCCGCCCCGTTGATCCCATGCGCTTTCTGATGGCAGGGCGAACGCTGGCTCCCTATCTCAATTAGGCGGCTGCTCGCACCGCTGCCGATCGCCTCTTTTAGCCGGGATCCGACTCGCCTGAGAGGCCTTCTTGCTTCGCGGATGCAAAATAGCGCGCTGGAAACCATTTTCGCGGTCGAAACGCTGCCTGCGGCCCGGCAAAAGGCTGCTTTCCTTGACTTTGCGCAGCTTTAAGCCTATGAGGCCCGCGACAATGCTGCTGCAGCCGCAAAAACCCAGGGTTCGGACGAACCGGAACGGAAACAGTTTTCCCTTTGACCACCTTTGCTGACCTTGGCCTGAGCCAAAAAGTCCTTTCCGCCGTCACCGACGCCGGCTACACGATCCCGACGCCGATCCAGGCGGGGGCCATTCCGCCCGCGCTGAAGCATCGCGACATTCTCGGCATCGCCCAGACGGGCACCGGCAAGACGGCCTCCTTCGTTCTGCCGATGCTGACGCTTCTCGAAAAGGGCCGCGCCCGGGCGCGCATGCCGCGCACGCTGATCCTGGAACCGACGCGCGAACTGGCGGCGCAGGTGGCCGAAAACTTCGAGAAATACGGCAAGAATCACAAGCTCAACATCGCTCTGCTGATCGGCGGCGTGTCCTTCGACGAGCAGGACCGCAAGCTGGAGCGTGGCGCCGACGTGCTGATCTGCACCCCCGGCCGCCTGCTTGACCATTGCGAGCGCGGCAAGCTGCTGATGACCGGCGTCGAGATCCTGGTGATCGACGAAGCCGACCGCATGCTCGACATGGGCTTCATTCCCGATATCGAGCGGATCGCCAAGCTGATCCCCTTCACCCGCCAGACCCTGTTCTTCTCGGCCACCATGCCGCCGGAGATTCAGAAGCTGGCAGATCGCTTCCTGCAGAATCCCGAGCGGATCGAGGTGGCGCCGCCCTCCTCCACCGCCAAGACCGTGACCCAGCGCATCGTCGCGACTCACGACAAGGATTACGAGAAGCGCGCCGTTCTGCGCGACCTCATCCGCGAGCAGACAGATCTGAAGAACGCGATCATCTTCTGCAATCGCAAGCTCGACGTGGCCGATCTCTACCGTTCGCTGAGCCGTCACGGCTTCTCCGTCGGCGCGCTCCATGGCGACATGGACCAGAGCTCGCGCACGAAGATGCTGGCAGGCTTCAAGGACAATCAGATCACCCTGCTGGTGGCCTCGGACGTGGCCGCTCGCGGCCTCGACATTCCCGATGTCAGCCATGTGTTCAATTTCGACGTGCCGATCCATGCCGAGGATTACGTCCACCGAATCGGCCGGACCGGCCGTGCTGGGCGCTCCGGCGCTGCCTTCACGCTGGTCAGCCGCCGCGACACCAAGTATCTCGACGCGATCGAGAAGCTGATCGACCAGAAAATCGAGTGGCTGAACGGCGATCTGACTGAACTTCCGCCGCCGGCCGAGAGTTATGAGAGCGCCAAGCCGAAGCGCGAGCGCGGCGGCCGGCGTGAGCGGGATCGTGATCGTGATCGCGGCCGTCGTTCCGAGACGCCCCGCGCAGAGGCAAAAGCGGAAGCGCGTGCAGCCGACAGTCATCGCCCCGACATGAAGTCAGGGGAAACTCCCGTTCTCGAAGAGACCAATGCGAAGGCGGATACCGTGAAAGCAGAACGCAAGGCCCAGCCCAAGGGACAGACTTCCGCTCGCCAGGCCAATCGCCCGGCCCCGGCGCCGGCTCCGGCCAATGACGACAACCGCGATCGGCGCAACCGCTATCGCCGCGATCAGGATGACGGCCCGACCCCCGTCGGCTTCGGCGACGATATCCCGGCCTTCATGCTGATCGCCGGCAAGGCCTGAGCATGATGGGCGCGCAGCCGCTTGAGGCGGACGCGCAGGGCAAACAAGACGAAAAGGCGGACGCAGCGATGCGTGCGCCTTTTGTCGTTGAGGATGCCACCGGCGCTGATAGGACTGCAGGTGATCTTTTGGAACCGATCGACATGGTCGCCAAACCGGGCCTGACCTTTCCCGGCGTCGGCTGTGGCCTGGCGATCCTGCGCGAGGGTCGCCTGCTGATGGCCAGGCGCATGAAGGCGCCTGAGGCCCACCACTGGACGATCGTCGGCGGTAAGGTCGACCATGGCGAGACAGCGGCCGAGGCCGCGCGGCGCGAGGCGGAAGAGGAGAGCGGGCTGACGATCGGCGCCTTGCGCTTTCTCTGCCTCAGCGAGCAGATCATCCCGGCCGACCGCCAGCACTGGGTATCGCTCATCTATGTGACGGACGAGACCACAGGCGAGCCCTGGCTGACCGAGCCGGACAAGATCGCAGAGATCGGCTGGTTCCCGCTCGACGCCCTGCCCGCTCCGATGTCGGTCTTCGCCCGCGATGCCGTGGTGGCGTTGCGCGCTGCTTCCGCTGCTCCCGTCCAGGATCTCGATCACCTGCGTCTGCTGGAAGAACGCCTGCATCAGCCCGCCATTCGCGCCAATGCCGAGGCGGTCGCGGCGCTGCTGGCGGAGGATTTTGTCGAGATCGGCAGTTCGGGACGCGTCTACCAGCGCGACGAGATCATCGCCGCCATGGCGGACGAGGCGACGATGCGCCCGCGCGCGCCGGTCGAAGCCTGGGATTACCAGCTTCGCGCGCTTGCCCCCGGTGAGGCACAGCTGCTCTATCGCACGGGCGAGCGCATCGACGGCGCATTGAGCAAGATCAGGCTGCGCAGCTCTCTGTGGGGCTGGATAGACGGCCGATGGCAGATGCGGTTCCACCAGGGGACGCCCGAGGCTTGTCACGGCGAGCGCTGACAAGCAGGGACGCGATAGGCCTGATCCGAAGTTCTGACGATCACGCGCGACGTCATCCTCGGGCTTGTCTCGAGGATCTGCCATGGTCAGTGATTCGTAGAGACATCAGGCGTTTGCAGATATCAGGGGCAACCCCGATCATGACGAAGCCGTTGATCCGGCGTATATGCAAAGGCACGGCATAACGCACCTTCCGTGTGCCATCTTACTCCGCAGCGGCGCGCGTTTCCTCCGGCGGCGCGTCGGCGGCACCGGGCGCGGTCTCGGCCTGCAGGTCGGGGAAGGCGACGATGCGGCGCCCGAACGGGTCGCTGTGCAGCACCACCAGCCCCTGCTCCTCGAAGTAGCCGAGCAGGCGGCGGGCGCGGCGGGCGGAATGGGTGCCATAGGCGCGCGCGATCATCGCATCCGAGGGGCATGGCAGCGCACGCAGCGCCGCCTGGGCCACCAGCAGGAACACGCCCTGCAGATCCTCCGTCACCTGCCTTGAGAGATCGAGCGCGGTGCGCCATCCCTCGCTGTCCGCCGTCTGCGCATCGACGCCCGAACGGGCGATCGCCATCTTGCGGCGGAAGGCGGAAAGCGACAGGGCTGCGCCGGGCACGCGGCGAATGCGGCAGCGCACGAGAAAGTCCTGAAACAGCTCGCCATCGGGGCGGTAGGCTGCATTCGGATTGTCGAGGATCTCTTCCAGAATCTGATCCATCAGCGATTCGCGCTCTTCCGGCGTCATGTCCGGCTGGGCTGGGCGCGGGTTGGCGCTTTGCGGCGCGGGCGCCGGCGTCAGTTCCGGGCGCGGCTTCGACAGCTCGGCGAGGATCTCCGTGGTGGGACGCGCGCTGGCAACCGGGCGGCGCGGCAGCGGCCGGGTCAGTTCATCGGCATCCGGCGTGAAGATCAGATCCTCGACATTGCCGCCCACTTCCGGCAGGGGCGTCAGTTTCGGGCTGGTGGAGCGGGCGGAGGTTTCGACCGGGCCGATCGACACTTTCAGCGGACGGCGCGACACTGCCGGACCGAGCGCCACGAAAGTGCCGCGCTTCAGGTCGCGGAACATCTCCGCCGTACGCCGGTCCATGCCCAGCAGATCGGCCGCGCGCGCCATGTCGATGTCGAGGAAGGTGCGCCCCATCAGGAAGTTCGAGGCTTCGGCGGCGACATTCTTGGCGAGCTTGGCCAGGCGCTGCGTGGCGATGACGCCGGCGAGGCCGCGCTTGCGGCCGCGGCACATCAGATTGGTCATGGCGCCCAGCGAGAGCTTGCGCGCCTCTTCCGATACGTCGCCGCTCACCGAAGGCGCGAACAGCTGTGCCTCGTCCACCACCACCAGCATCGAATACCAATAGTCGCGGTCGGCATCGAACAGGGCGTTCAGGAAGATGCCGGCGGTGCGCATCTGCTGCTCGATATCCAACCCCTCGAGCGAGAGCACGCAGGAAACACGGTGCTGGCGAATGCGCGTGGCGATGCCCACCAGCTCGCCATCCGTACGCTCGCCCTCGATGACGACATGGCCATACCGGTCCGCCAGCGTGACGAAATCGCCCTCGGGGTCAATCACGCATTGCTGGACCCAGGGTGCGGACTGCTCCAGCAGGCGGCGCAGGAGATAGGACTTGCCGGAGCCGGAATTTCCCTGAACCAGGAGACGGGTGGCCAGGAGTTCCTCGATATCCATGGGAACCGGCGCGCCTTCGGGGCCGGTGCCCATATCGATGCCGACGTTCATGGGGATCCTCGTTTCATGCGGGGCAGATGCTGACCGGGAGGACATCGCGTACCCCGGGCAAAGATCAAGTCTAGCATGGCGACCCCCGCCTGCCGAGCATCGGGGGTGCTTAACCCACAGGCTTCTCCCTGGATGTCGCCGATTTCTATTGATCTCACGACAAAATCGGAAAACGCTTTTCCTGATTATAGATAGCGAGGAAAACTCAAAAAGAGATTTAGGAAAAAGGGCGTAGATCCGGCGGAGGAACGCTTAACATCAGGCAAAGGGTGGCGGCGGGGCGAGCCGCAAGCCGAACCCATGCAGAAGGCGGCGAGTGGCGAAATCCGGATCGCCCGAGGTAAAGACTGCCCGGTCCTCGTTCTCGTCGTTCCAGCCCTCCTCCGTCAGCGGCACCAGCCGCCGCGCCTGCCGGGCAATGGCCTCGGCGGGGTCCAGCCAGTCGACCGGCCAGGGCGCCAGCCGACGGAAGAGATTGGCGAGGAAGGGATAGTGGGTGCAGGCCAGCACGACGATATCGGTGCGCGCGCCCTCCGTCTCCACGAAGCACGGCGCGATTTCCGCCAGCACCGCCGCCTCGTCCAGCGGCTCGCCGCGAATGGCGCGCTCGGCCATGCGCGCGAGATGGGCCGAGCCGACAAGATTGACCGTGCAGCGGCTGGCGAAGGACTGGATGAGATCGCGGGTATAGGCGCGCCGCACCGTGCCGGGCGTTGCCAGCACGGAGACCAGGCCGGAGCGGGTGCGCTCGGCCGCCGGCTTGATCGCCGGCACCGTCCCGACGAAGCGCATGGCCGGATAGGCGGCGCGCAGCGCGGCCCCGGCCAGCGTGAAGGCCGTATTGCAGGCCACCACGCAGATCTCGGGCCGGTAAGTCTCGATCAACTGCCCGAACAGCGTGACCAGCCGCGCGTTCAGCGCCTCCTCCGGCCAGTCGCCATAGGGAAAGCCGGCATCGTCGGCCACATAGAGGAAGGAGCGTTCCGGCATCAGCACCCGCGCTTCGCGCAGCACGGTCAAGCCGCCAATGCCGCTGTCGAACAGGAGCACGGGCGAAGCGCTGGTCGGGGCAAGCGACCCCTCAGCCATCCGCATCCTCGGCACCGGAAGCCGCCTCGTGCGCCTCGGCCCGCACCGCCTTGCGCGAGACGAGACCGGCCGCACGGGACGAGCCGCGCGGCGCTTCGCGGGTGAAGCGGTCGAGCGAGGAGATCACGCCGCGGATCACCTGGATCTCGGTCAGGCTGAAGCCCGGGCGGGTCAGCACCGCGCGCAGGTTTTCCACCAGCTTTGGCTTCTTCTCCGGCGGACGGAAGTAACCGCGCGCGTCCAGCGCCTCCTCGATATGGTCGAACAGGCCATGCAGATGGGTCTTGGTGGCCGGGGGCTGTTCGGGCGCCTGGAAGGGAACGGATTCAAGCGATTCCAGCCCCGATTTCATCCACTCATAGGACATGAGCAGGACGGCCTGCGCCAGGTTGAGCGAGGCGAAGGCGGGATTGACCGGGAAGGTGACGATCTCGTCGGCGAGCGCGATCTCGTCATTGGTGAGCCCCGTGCGCTCGCGGCCGAACAGGATGCCGACCGGCTGGCCAGCGCGAAAGCGGGCGCGCAGCGTCTCGGCGGCCACGCCCGGCGCGCGCACCTCCTTGAAGCCATCGCGGTCGCGCGCGGTGGTCGCATAGACGAATTCGAGATCGGCCACTGCCTCGCGCGTCGTCTCGAACACCTTCACGCCGTCGATCACGTGATCGGCACGGCTGGCCGCGGCCCGCGCCTTTTCGCTCGGCCAGCCATCGCGCGGGGAAACGAGCCGCAGCTCCGCCAGGCCGAAATTGGCCATGGCACGCGCCACCATGCCGATATTCTCGCCGAGCTGCGGGTGGACGAGAATGATCGCCGGCCCCTCGGCCAGAAGCGGTTTCTCGCTGTTCGTTCCTGCCATGTCGTCCTGATCCTGTTGCGGTTCGCCCCGGCCGGGCGCGCAAGCGCGCGACCAGGCCGGGAAAGACCGCTCCTCTACCGCATCCGGGCGGCAAGCGCGTAGCAGTTTTTTCCCCTCAGCAGGGTAAAACGGCCGTCGGCGCGGAGAATCCGGAGTTCAGTTGCCGTCCTTGCCGTCCTTGCCGTCCTTGCCGTCCTTGCCGGCCTCGTCCGCCGCCAGCTTGGCCATCTCGTCCAGTTCGCCCTTCAGCGAGCCGGCGGCATCGGGGCGGATGATGTCATCGATGACGACATGGCCGTTCTCCTCGATCATGCGGAAGGTCAGATGGCTCTGGTCTGGCGGCGGCGCGCCCTCCTCCGCCAGGCAATGCTTGTTGTCGAAGCTCACCTCGACCGGCGTTGCGCCGCCGGCCGCGGGCTTTTCCTCGATGTGGATATCCTTCAGCGTGCAGCTGTCCTGGCCGCTGACGATCACGTCATAGTCGAAGGGCGAGCCGCCATCCTCATAGGCCGGAAATTTCGCCGCCGCCGCATAGGCGCGGTTGAAATCGGCACTGTAGATCCGCTTCAGCCGCTCCGCGTCGAAATAGTCGCGCGGCTCGCCGCTCGGCGTCTCCGACCAGCCCCGCTCGGCCTCCGTCATGATTTCGCGCACCGGCGCGGTCATGTCTGCGGCCCGTGCCGGCGAAAGGGCCGGTTGCATCAGCATCATCGCCGAGACGGCCGCCATCATCATCGGCCGCCGAATGTCCGGCCGGTTCCCGCCGCTCCTGCGCATCGTTCTGTCCCCTGTCATTCTCACGCCTCTTGAGCCCCTGGCGACCATGATGCCCTGCCCTCCCCATGGATGCCGGACCGGCCACGCCACGATGATGCTCTTGCCTGGCAATCATGTCGGAAAATGGAAGGGCGAACGCGCTTTGCCTTGTCGTCTGGCAATGCTATAGCGCAGACACTCACGCTTTCACCCACGGGGCCTACCCCACTTCCAAGCACAGAGGCACTTTCATGATCAAGATCAAGGTGGAAAATCCGGTCGTCGAGCTCGACGGCGATGAGATGACCCGCATCATCTGGCAGTTCATCAAGGACAAGCTGATCCATCCTTATCTCGATATCGATCTCGAATATTACGATCTCGGCATGGAACACCGCGACGCCACCGACGATCAGGTGACGATCGACGCCGCCAACGCCAT
This sequence comes from Xaviernesmea rhizosphaerae, assembly GCF_001938945.1. GTDB lineage: Bacteria > Pseudomonadota > Alphaproteobacteria > Rhizobiales > Rhizobiaceae > Xaviernesmea > Xaviernesmea rhizosphaerae. The sequence goes on along the minus strand of NZ_MKIO01000021.1, from coordinate 521,738 downwards.
CAAGAAGCACGGCGTCGGCGTCAAGTGCGCCACCATCACGCCCGACGAAGCCCGCGTGAAGGAATTCAACCTCAAGAAGATGTGGAAGTCGCCCAACGGCACGATCCGCAACATTCTGGGCGGCGTGATCTTCCGCGAGCCGATCATCTGCGAAAACGTGCCGCGCCTCGTTCCAGGCTGGACCAAGCCGATCATCGTCGGCCGCCATGCCTTCGGCGACCAGTATCGCGCCACCGACTTCAAGTTCCCTGGCAAGGGCAAGCTGTCGATCAAGTTCGTCGGCGACGACGGCCAGACGATCGAGCACGATGTCTATGACGCGCCGGGCGCCGGCGTGGCCATGGCCATGTACAACCTGGACGAATCGATCACCGAATTCGCCCGCGCCTCGCTGAATTACGGCCTGCAGCGCAACGTTCCGGTTTACCTCTCCACGAAGAACACCATTCTCAAGGCCTATGACGGCCGCTTCAAGGACATCTTCCAGGAAGTCTACGAGAAGGAATTCGCCGAGAAGTTCAAGGAAGCCAAGCTCTGGTACGAGCATCGCCTGATCGACGACATGGTCGCCTCGGCGCTCAAGTGGTCCGGCGGCTATGTCTGGGCCTGCAAGAACTATGACGGCGACGTGCAGTCCGACATCGTGGCCCAGGGCTTCGGCTCGCTTGGCCTGATGACCTCGGTTCTGATGACCCCGGATGGCCAGACCGTGGAAGCCGAAGCCGCCCACGGCACCGTGACCCGCCACTACCGCCAGCATCAGAAGGGCGAGGAAACCTCGACCAACTCGATCGCCTCGATCTTCGCCTGGACCCGTGGCCTCGCCCACCGCGCCAAGCTGGACAACAATACGGAACTCGCCAAGTTCTCTGAAACGCTCGAGCGCGTCTGCGTCGAAACCGTCGAAGCCGGCTTCATGACCAAGGACCTGGCGCTGCTGATCGGCCCCGACCAGCCCTGGCTCTCGACCACCGGCTTCCTCGACAAGATCGACGAGAACCTGCGCAAGGCCATGGCTGCCTGAGGCTTTTGCCTTCGATCCGAACAGGAAATGGCGGGGGCTTCCCCGCCATTTTTCGTTTCCGGCGGCCCCGGCTGCGCATTGCCACGGCCGGCTCCGGCGGCTAGCCTACCGGCCAAAGCCTGGAGGAAACGCGATGACTGAAGACCTCGTGCTCTACACCAATCCCATGTCGCGCGGGCGCATCGCCCGCTGGATGCTGGAGGAAACCGAGATCCCCTATCAGGTCGAGTTCATCGGCTTTGGCGAGCGGATGAAATCGGCGGATTATCTCGCGCTCAATCCCATGGGCAAGGTGCCGGCGCTGCGCCACGGGCGTGCGCTGGTAACGGAAACGGCGGCCATCTGCGCCTATCTCGCCGAGACCTTTCCCGAAGCCGGGCTGCTGCCGCGCACGGATGTGGAGCGGGCATCCTATTATCGCTGGCTGTTCTTCGTGGCCGGCCCGCTCGAGTCGGCCGTGACGAACCGCGCCTTCCAGTGCGAGCCGCCGGCCGACAAGGCGCGCTCGGTCGGATACGGCACCTATGACGATGTGGTCAGCACGCTGGAGAAAGCCGTCTCCGCCCATGATTATATCGCCGGCGAGCATTTCACCGCGGCCGATGTCTATGTCGGCGCGCAGGTCGCCTGGGGGCTGCGCTTCAAGACGCTGGAAGAGCGGCCGGCCTTTGTCGCCTATGCCGCCCGTGTTGCCAACCGCCCGGCCGCACGGCGCGCGGCGGAGCTGGATGATGCGGCTCTCCCGAAAGGCTAAGGTGTCAGACCGAAACCTGGAAACCGGTTTTCGGAAAAATCCGACTCGGAAACAGAGGCCAGAAGCATCGGACTGCGGACGATCTCCCCTCCGCTGCTCCCGGCGCATGGGAACGGTCTGACAGCCCTGCGCGGTTCAGGTCTTGGTGCTGCCGTCCCAGCTGGCATTGATGACGGTCGCTTGCTGTTCGAGCACGGTGATGACCGCCTCGATCTCGTGGGGATGGACGGCGGTGCTGACGAGCGTGGCGACGATTTCGACCGTCTCGTCGCTGCGGTCGATGATGGTGACATCGCTGACGGGATATTTCGCCGCCTCGAGGCGCTCCACCAGGAGATCGCGCAGCTGCGGCATGGCCTCGCGGCTGGAGATGATGCTCACCTCATAGGTCGCTTCCGTGGTCCGGTCGTCGATCGGAATGCGGTTGATGCGGTTGACCAGGGGCCGCAGCAGCGTGTTGCCCGCCAGCACGAAGGCTGTGAGCAGCACTGCTTCGGCGATCTGCCCCGTGCCGGCGCAGCAGCCGACGGCGGCCGAGCACCAGAGCGTGGCGGCGGTGTTGAGGCCGCGCACATTCATCCCCTCCTTCATGATAACGCCGGCGCCGAGAAAGCCGATGCCGGAGACGACATAGGAGATGACCCTGACCGCCTCGGTCGCGCCCGCCACGCGCATGCCGAGATCCACGAAGGCAGCCGCGCCGACGGCGACCAGCACATTGGTGCGCAGGCCAGCCGTGCGCTGGCGATACTGGCGCTCCGCGCCGATCAGCGTTCCTAGCACGAAAGCGGTGAGAAAAGCGAGCGTGGTATCGAGAAGCGGAACGAGCTCAAAGGATTGGGCGAATCGCATGACGCTGTGAAAGTCCTCGCGCGCGCGGCGGCTGGAGTGGCGGCACCTGTCGCATGCCGGCCGAGGCAAGCGCGCGACGGGATGCGGCAGATGGAGAAAAGGGGCGCTCGCGCGCAGGTCGCGGGACGCAGCCATGGGGAAGGGCCTTGCCATGTCCGCGTGACAGTGAGGCGACAGGGCGCCTTGCGTTACAGGTTATCCACAGCAGGCTGACGAAGGCGTGGACGCCCTTGAAAGAAGGGATTATCCCGCCTCACCCGCGGCCGATCCGCCCGGTCCGCAAGGCCTCGGCCCAGTCCGGCCGGCCATGGCGGGCGGCGTGCGCGCTGGCCGCCAGGTGGTCATAGGCGACATGGCGGAACGCGACATCGAGATCGCGCCCCGCCGTCCAGTCGATCACAGCATAGCTTGCCAGCGGATGGCCCGTCTCCATCCGGTGCGGATAGGGCGTGTCGTCCTGATAGGCGGGGCAGCCGACGCTGCCGGGATTGAGCACGAATCGGCTATCATCGAGCCGCAGAAGGCGCGGACAGTGGGAATGGGCCGAGAGGACCACCCGTGCTGTAATGCCCTCCAGCGACGCTGCCACCTCGGGCAGCGAGCGCGGCTGGACCGTGCCGTCTTCCTGCACCTCTTCCAGCAGGTAGCTGTCATCCTTCTGCGGGCGTGCATGGCAGGCGAAGAGATCGCCGAGATCGAGCGTGGCCGGCAGGCCGGCGAGCCAGGCGCGGTGCCCATCCGTGAGCCGCGCCGCGGCGAAGCGGTCCGAAGGACCCATCTCGTCCGGCGGAATGGTCAGAAGGTGGCGGTCGTGATTGCCTCGGATCGCCATCATCGGCCGCTGCATCAGCCGCTCGGCCGTGCCGAAAGGGTCGAGCGGCCCGCTCAGGTGATCGCCGAGATTGATGATGCCGTCGATGCCCTGCCGGTCTATATCGGCGAGCACGGCGTCGAGCGCCAGCAGGTTTCCGTGAATGTCGGCAATGACGGCAAAGGTCTTTTCGCTCGCCATCAGACCGGTTTCTCCATCCATTTGATCACCAGCATCGCCGGCAGGATCCACAAAAGGCCGGAGAAGAAGAAATAGAGCAGATGCACCCACCAGGGCGACGCACCCAGGATGGCGGAGGCCACCGTGGTGGCGACGAGCGCATAGGTCACGACCAGGACGATAATCAGGATCGTGCCGACAAATTTTCGCAGACGCACAGGCAACGCGGTCTTCTCCCCTCTTTGCCATCAGTCTGACGGGGAAACGCCGTGAGGTCGAGAGGGGCAAGCGTCGATGCCCGGCTTTTGTCACGGCGGGCGCGACCGCATGCCGCAAAGACCTGCCTCTTGTCTTCATTGGCCGGCTGTTGCACATCAGCAGCATGCGATCGAAACCGGCCGTGGACAGAGGTGCAACCGCCTTTGACGTGCCATGGCCGTGCCATGTTGAGCCCGCCTGTTGCGCGACATGCCGCCTCCGTCTGGCGCGCAGGCGCGTCTGGTGGTCGGCGAAAGCAGGGCACAACAGCAGGCAGGATTGGAAAGAGCGATGAGCGATATCACCCTGGCCGGCGTGGCAGCGGGGCATCACGGCCCCCTGGCGACGCAGGCGCGCGACAGACGGCAGCTGCGCATCTGGCTCGGCGTCGTCATCCTGACGCTGTTTGCCCTCGTGCTGGTGGGCGGGGCGACGCGGCTCACCGAATCGGGCCTCTCCATCACCGAGTGGAAGCCGATCCATGGCGTGGTTCCGCCCTTGAGCCAGGCGGAATGGGAGCAGGAATTCGACCTTTACAAGCGCATCCCGCAATATAGCCAGCTGAACAGCGGCATGGATCTGGACGGATTCAAGACGATCTTCTGGTGGGAATGGGCGCATCGCCTGCTGGCCCGCTCGATCGGCCTGATCTTTGCGCTGCCTCTGCTGGCCTTCTGGCTCAAGCGCAAGGTGGAGCCCCGGCTGAAGGCGCCGCTCCTCGGCATTCTGGCGCTGGGTGGCTTTCAGGGCTTCGTCGGCTGGTGGATGGTCTCTTCCGGTCTCGTCAACCGCACGGAGGTCAGCCAGTATCGCCTCGCCACCCATCTGACGATCGCCTGCCTGATCTTCGCCGCCTGCGTATGGATCTTCCGGTCGCTGAAGGTGGAACGCCGCCGCGACCGTCCGCCGACGCGCTATTCGGTGCATGTCGCGGCGCTGATTACCGTGCTGGCGCTTGTGCAGATCTATCTCGGCGCGCTTGTGGCGGGGCTGGATGCCGGCCTGTCCTACAACACCTGGCCGCTGATGGACGGAGCGCTCATTCCCGGCGACCTGTTCCTGCGTGAACCGGCCTGGATCAACCTGTTCGAGAACCCCAAGACCGTGCAGTTCGTGCACCGCTGCGGCGCCTATCTGCTCCTGATTGTCACCTTCGGTCATATGATCGCCAGCCAGGCGCTCGCGCCAGGATCGACCCATGCGCGCGGCGCCACGCATTTGGCGATGGCGGTGCTGCTGCAGGCGAGCATCGGCGTTGCGACGCTTCTGTTCGCAGTGCCGATCGGGCTCGGCGTGCTGCATCAGGCCGGCGCGCTCATGGTGCTCGCCGCAGCCGTCATGCATTGGCGCGGTTTCCTCGGCAGCCTTGCGCTGCCGGGGGCCGTCCCGGCAAAGGGATGAGCATCGTGCCCGCCTCGCCTGTCACCCCCGCCTCATCCATCACCCCCGACTCATCCACCACCCAATGAAAAAGCCCGTCCGCAGGAACCGCGTGACGGGCTTTTTATTAGGCTTTTCTCGCGGCGGACGAACCGGCGATCCGTGAAACCGTCAGGCCGACAGCATCAGGTCCATGTTCTGCACGGCCGCGCCGGAGGCGCCCTTGCCGAGATTGTCGAGCAGGGCAACCAGATTGACCTGCGCGCCGCCGGGCGTGCCGAAGACGAAGAGTTTCATCGTGTCCTGGCCTGCCAGCTCCACCGCGTCCACGCGCGCCATCTTGGCGCTCTCTTCCAGCGGCACGACGGTGACGATCGACTGGCCGGCATAATGGGCCGTAAGCGCCGCATGCAGGCTTTCCAGCGTGGCGCCAGTGCCGAGGTCCTCCAGGAAGAGCGGGATCTGGACGATCATGCCCTGCGGGAAACGGCCGACGGAGGGCGCGAAGATCGGCGCGCGGGCGAGCAGGCCATGGGTCTGCATTTCCGGCACATGCTTGTGCTTCAGCGTCAGGCCGTAGAGGAAGTTCGGCGAGCTGATCGCGTCGGGATGGTTCGCATCCTCCATCTGCGCGATCATCTGCTTGCCGCCGCCGGTATAGCCCGAGACCGCATTGACGCTGACCGGATAGCTGTACGGCAGCAGGCCGGCCTGGCGCAGCGGCCGTAAGAGGCCAATGGCGCCGGTGGGATAGCAGCCGGGATTGGCGACGAAGCGCGCGGCGCGGATCTTGTCAGCCTGGCCCTTGTCCATCTCGGCAAAGCCGTAGGCCCAGTCGGGTGCGACACGATGGGCGGTCGAGGTGTCGATGATCCTGACCGTCTCATTGCCCTTGACCATTGCGACGGCCTCGCGCGAGGCATCGTCCGGCAGGCAGAGAATGGCGATATCGGCGCTGTTCAGCAGCTCCTCGCGCAGCTGCGCATTGCGCCGCTCGGCCTCGGGAATGGAGAGAAGCTCGACATCGTCGCGGCCTGCCATGCGGGTGCGGATCTGCAGCCCGGTGGTGCCGTGCTCGCCATCGATGAAGATCTTCGGTTTCATGTGTATCGTCCTTTTCCGTCAGAGGCTTGCCGTCGTTTACGGAATCAATGTGACAGGCGGTTGATGCGGCCCGCCAAAGGCGGCCCCCGCCCGCGGCGGTCCATCGGCTTCAGCGCGAGCCTATACAGCCCGCAAAGGCCCTCGGCAATGGCATCGACGGGCCGCGGAGCGGGCACACCACAAACGAAAAAAGCGGAGCCGAGGCCCCGCTTTTCCGAAGGATCCGTTTCCGGTCCCGAAGCGATTAACGCTTGGAGAACTGGAACGAACGGCGGGCCTTGGCCTTGCCGTACTTCTTACGCTCGACGACGCGGGCGTCGCGGGTCAGGAAGCCGCCCTTCTTCAGAACGCCGCGCAGGCCGGGTTCGAAGTAGGTGAGCGCCTTGGAGATGCCGTGACGAACGGCACCGGCCTGGCCGGACAGACCGCCGCCGGCGACGGTGGCGTCGATGTCGAACTGGCCGTCACGGGCAGCAGCGACGATCGGCTGACGCAGGATCATCTGCAGAACCGGGCGGGCAAAGTAGCCGGTGAAGGGCTTGCCGTTGACGGTGATCTTGCCGGAGCCCGGCTTGACCCAGACGCGGGCGACGGCGTTCTTGCGCTTGCCGGTCGCATAGGAGCGGCCCTGGGCGTCGACCTTCTTGACGTGAACCGGAGCGGACGTTTCGGTCTGCTGGGTCGCGGCGAGGTCTTTCAGAGAGGAGAGGTCGGCCACGATCAGGCGCTCCTTACGTTCTTGCTGTTCAGCTTGGCGACGTCGAGGACGGTCGGCTGCTGGGCTTCATGCGGATGGTTGGTGCCGGCATAGACGCGCAGATTCTTCATCTGGCGACGGCCGAGCGGGCCGCGCGGAACCATGCGCTCGACAGCCTTCTCGATGACGCGCTCCGGGAAGCGGCCTTCGATGATCTGGCGCGCGGTGCGCTCCTTGATGCCGCCGGGATAGCCGGTGTGCCAGTAGTACTTCTTGTCGGTGTACTTCTTGCCGGTCAGAACGGCCTTTTCGGCATTGATGACGATGACGTTGTCGCCGTCGTCGACATGCGGGGTGAAGGTCGGCTTATGCTTGCCGCGCAGGCGGTTTGCGATGATGGAGGCGAGACGACCGACAACGAGGCCTTCGGCATCGATGACGATCCACTTCTTCTCCACCTCGGCGGGCTTCTGAACGAAGGTCGACATGATTTTGCTTCTTTCGTTTAAGACCCGGATGGCCTTGCGACCCCGGGCGTTTCTTGTTGCTTGGTTTCACCTGAGCGGATGCACCGGGTGAAAAACGAACGGCCGTGAGCGCCTCGCAAGAGGGTTCCGGCCGGACAGGCGCGCTTATAGGCAAAGGCAGCCTGCCCGTCAAGCAGACGGGACAATCGCGCTTGAATTCGCATTAAGCAAAATCAATGGGTTAGTCATGTGGTATTATGCTGCCACACAAAACTTCGGGCGGAATCGGCGAGGTGCCTTCCCTTTCCCCGCCCGAAAGCCGCAGCACTACCGGCATCTTTGCGCTTGCGGGTACAATTCGGATAGAACATAAGATGAACACCCTTCACCCAAGGAGCCGATCCCATGTTCGACCGCCGCATCTCCCTCATTACATTGGGCGTCGAGGACGTGGCGCGCGCCACGTCCTTCTATGAGTCCCTTGGCTGGCAGCGGGCCAGGGCGTCCAATCCCTCGATCACCTTCATCGCGCTGAAGGGTATCGTGCTGGCCTTGTTCTCGCGCGCGCAGCTGGCGGCCGATGCGGACCTGGCCGATCCCTCGCCGGAGGCGCGCGTCTTCTCCGGCGTCACGCTGGCGCATAATCTCGACAGCGAGGCGGCGGTGGACGCCGCCTACGCCTTTGCCCTCGAAAAGGGCGCCCGGCCCGTCAAGCGGCCGGAAAAGGTGTTCTGGGGCGGCTATTCCGGCTATTTCGCCGATCCCGACGGACATCTCTGGGAAATCGCCTATAATCCCTTCGCCCCGCTCGATGCCGAGGGGCATATGCAGCTTGGCGACTGATCCGGCCTCGCCACGATTTCTTCATGAAAAGAACAGGCTGAGCGCGAGAGGCAGTTCCGTTTGCGGCGGTTTTGCGTTATGGATTGCGCAAACGCCAAGGGCCGGACGGATTGTCCGGTCGTTCAATCATGCCTGGAGCTTGTGGTCCATGTCCGCCAAGATCTACCGCCCCGCCAAGACCGCGATGCAAAGCGGAAAGGCGAAGACGCATCTCTGGATCCTCGAATTCGATCAGGATGTGCCGCGCACGATCGACCCGATGATGGGCTATACCAGCTCGGCCGACACCCGCCAGCAGGTCAAGCTGACCTTCGACAGCGCCGAACAAGCCGTTGCCTATGCCGAGCGCAATGGCATCGACTACCGCGTCATCGCCCCGAAGGACGCCACCCGCAAGGCCGTCTCCTACAGCGACAATTTCCGCTACAACCGCCTCCAGCCCTGGACGCACTGACCCCTTCCGCGCCGTCCGCTATCAAGCCGGCGGCGCCCGCGGCCCCTTAGCTCAGCTGGATAGAGCACCTGCCTTCTAAGCAGGTTGTCGCAGGTTCGAGCCCTGCAGGGGTCGCCATTTTGATCGCGGTTTGAAAGAGGCGGCGATGTCAGCCTTTGGCTTGGCCTGTCTGATTATTCACTTCAAGGATAGAATGCGTTTTTTGTGAAGTGACTACTGATTGATCTTCGTCACGTGACCTAAAGTGAAAAAATTCTCAATTAAATTGCTGGCATGCCTGTTGGCTTCTGCACCAACACCAAACGTTCGTTGATCCGTTACAAGGCCTAATGACTTAAGTCTGATTTCGACAGCTTCCTTCGATGCGAGGAAAAGCTCAGACAGGTAGCAGATAATTTCGTTATACGGAACGTAGTTTACTGGTTGATCATCAACGAAAATGTAACCGAAACCTCTGTCGCGTATGCCTTTCATTTTACGCGCAGCCGACGTAGCCAACTTAAAGGCAAATTCTGGGAGAAGAAGTTCGGAAGCGAACAAATTAGCTTGAACTTCCATGCGGGCGTAATCAAAGTCTCCGGGTGAATCCGACATTACGAGCAGGTCATGTTCAATAACCGTGTCAGATAACAGATAGGTGCCGTGGCCTAAACGAAAATGACCTATCTCGTGAGCAAGAGTAAAACGCTCCCGAAATGGGTGGTTGTGAGCACGAATTAAGATCTTTCGCTCAATAAAGTTTGCCTCGCCTAGCACAGGCGTAAGCTCTGCATCTATTGCGCTGTATTCGATTGTATTAACGCTAACCGATATTTCTTTGCAGATTTCGAATAGATTAACGTGCCCCTGACGATAGCCAACACTATGCAACAATTGCTCTACATTGCTTCGGATCGCTTTAATTGGCACAAAGGGTATGCGTGTCGCGCGCCTATCAAAATTTGATCGATCAGCTTCCTCTTCCTGCAATGTCTCGAGCAGGTTTATCAACCCGCTGAGGAATTTGCCGTCGATATAGGCGGAGAATTTTAGAGACTTAATGCATTGCTTCTCTTCTAAAAGTTGCCGCTTGACGAAAGCGTGCTCAACCATCCAATTTTTGCGCTCAGCGATGACCTCAATGCCGGCCTCATCAAATTTAGCGACTCCGATTTTGCGATTTTCAGCAACCTTCATAGCACCAGACTGTAAGCGTGACGCAACAACGATAACGCCCTTTGCCGAATGGCCAAATGCTGATGTTAGTTTGTCTGAGAACTCTCGCACCCAATCTTCTGATACACCCGAAGCGTAATTCTTGCACTCGAACACATAATAGCAGCTGGGTTTCTTACCGCCACGTCGATATATCTCGATAACAATATCGAATTCGACGTCGCCCTCCCTATCCTTGCAATAATATTTGGCCTTATGCCGAATGTTGCAGCGGTCCGGCCGGCAGAAGTCGTAGATATCTTCGCCTCTTTCTCTTTGGCTGGTGAAATAATTGTAGAGCGCGTTTTCAAGACGGTTGCCCTTCGACACAGAACTCACTGACATCTTCTGAGAACCTTCGCTTCGATAAAGCCATAGTTGCAGGCACAGCAAGCAGTTTACAAGTGCACTTGGCGAGGCGAAGGCGTGAATAGGCAAGCTTTCACAAGAGATAGATTTCACGGAACGACGAGCTAACGAAACATCATCGACCGAAACCACCACCACAATCTTAAGCCCTTCCCGCTAAAACAGACGCGAACATCCATTCCGGCAGCAGCCAGAAGGCAGGCCGTGCGTGTCCGAGCTTCAGCTTCGCATCGATACCCGTCTCGACCATCTGGAAGCCGCGTGGCGGGCGCTGGAAGGTGGGGATCATGTTTCCCTGCATCAGGGCTTCGACTGGTGCGCCGCCTGGGTGGCGTGTTTTTCGCCGGAGCTTGCGCTGGTCAGCGGCCGGCTGGAGGGGCGCCTCCTGTTCATCCTGCCGCTGGAGATCGTGTCCGGCCGGTTCTTCCGCATCGCCCGTTTCATTGGCACGCCGCACAGCAATGGCAATACCGGGCTCTTTGCTGCCGACTGGACCCAGCACCTGCCGGATCTCGGTCTGCGGCTCGCGAAAGCGCTGCCGGATGCGCTGAAGGGGCGTGCGGATCTGATCCTGCTCGACAAGGTGCCAGCGCTTTGGGGCGGGCAGGCGCAGCCGCTCGCCGCCCTCTCCACCACCCGCCATCAGAATGATTCCTACCAGCTCAGCCTGTGCGCACGCTTTGACGAGACGCTGCGCCAGCTCAATGCCGGCAATCGCCGCCGCAAGTTCCGCGTGTCCGACCGCAAGCTGCAGGCACTCGGAGGCTATCGTCATCTGATCGCGCGGGATCAGCACGAAAAAGCGCGGCTGCTCGAGATCTTCTTTGCCCAGAAAGCCGCCCGCTTCGCCCGGCAGAACCTGCCCGATGTCTTTGCCGAGCCCGGCATCCGCGCCTTCTTCCATGCGCTCGCCGCCGCTCCGGCTCGGGAGACGGGGGAAGCGCTGCGGCTCGATGCTCTCATTGTCACCAGGGCGGAAGGGGACGAGATCGCCGCCGTTGCCGGCCTGTCGCAAAAGGGGAGCCACCTTCTCTGCCAGTTCAGCGCGATCGACGAGGCGATTGCGCTGGAGGCGAGCCCGGGCGAGATGCTGTTTCACCTGATCATCGAACGGGCCCATAGCGAGGGTCTTACGCTGTTCGATTTCGGCGTCGGCGACCAGCTCTACAAGCGCTCCTGGTGCAACAGGGAGACGGCGCTGTTCGACGTGACCTTGCCCGTCAGCCGACGCGGCCGGGCGGCCATGGCGCACCACCGCCTGTCGGTGGCGCTGAAGACCCGGATCAAGCAGAATCCGAGGCTTTATGGCCTGCTGCAGGCCGCCCGCCGGCGCATGGGTGCCAGCGCGACGAAGGATTGAGGGCAGCAGTCTTCGCAACGATGATCGCGATGACAGCGAAAGCAGCATTCGAGCCGCATCTGAGCCGCCCTGCCCGCCTCGCCTGAAAAAGCGCGATGCGCCCGCTCAGCCGGCCTGGTGCCGGCGTGGCGAAAGCGCGCTCGGCGCGCCGCGTTCGACATTGGCCAGCAGCGCGACATCGTGATGGCCTGCTTTTTCAAGCGCCTCCAGCGTGCCGATGAGTTCGGCCTCATCCATCTCGGCCACGGCCAGCAGGATGCGCGTGCGCTCGGCCCGGCTCAGCCGCGCCAGCCCGTCGATGCGGGCATGGCCGCAATCCACCACGACAAGCTGATAGGCATCGGCCAGGGCGTCGATGATCATCGGCAACCGCTCGGCGCCCTTCAGCGCCATGTCCGGATCGGCATTCCCCTGGGGAATGACATGGGCATCGGAGAGCTGGTCGGGATGAATGGTCTCGCCAAAGGCGACCTTGGCCGAGAGAAGCTCGGTGATTCCAGCCGGCGCGCCGGGTGTCATGATGCGCGAGGCCAGCGCCGTGCCGCTGAGATCGATCAGAACCGTTCGGCATCCGAGATCGGCCAGATGGCGCGCAAGCGCTACGGCCGTGGCCGATCCGGCCTCGCCGCCGGGTGAGAGGCAGAGCGCAACCTTGATTTCGTCCAGAGTCAGTCGTGCCGCGACATCGTCGAGCCGCTCGGACAGCGGATCGGCATTCCTGCCGGCCGCGGGCTCGATCGCAGGCGCAGCCGGTGTCGAGTCGGGCTCGGCTGTCGTCGGAGCGGCGCTCGTCTGCGCCTTGGCGCCGGCGTCATCGGCAAGATCGAGCGCGGCGATTTCGGCCAGCGTCTCCGGGCTCAGCCGGGCTTCCAGGGAAGCAGGCTCCGTCGGCATTGGAAAATCAGGAACGTGAACTGCCGTTTCCAGCGCGCGCGCCGCCGGGTCACGGCCGAATACCGCGGGCTCGGGCCGGTGCACGGGTTGGCGCGACGGCATCCGCGCTTCGGAAGCCAGGGGAATCGCCACGCGGCGTCGCGGGCGGCCGGGCCCGAAGCCGTTGCTCGGCCGCAGTGCCCGCCCGCTGAACAGCTCCGACAAGAGCACGAACAGCGTGGACAGCAGCAGGCTGCCGAGCCCGGCAACGACCGTGATGGGAATGACCTTGGGGAAGATCGGCTCGCCCGGTTCGACCGCGCTGGAAATCACCCGGGCATCGGCCGGCGTGGCGCTGGAGGAGACGCGCGAGGCCGCCTCGCGATAGCGCGCCAGATAGGTTTCGAGAAGCTGGCGCTGGGCGGCGGCCTCGCGCTCCAGCGCGCGCAGATCCACCTCGTCCTCGCCCGCCTTGGCGGAGCTGGCCTTCAGCGTGTTCATCTGCCGCATCAGATCCTGCTCGCGCAGGCTGGCGACATCGACGTCATTGTCGAGCCCCTGCAGAATGCGCCGGGTCTCCTCGCGGATCTGGGCGCGCACGCCCTGGAGCTGGGCCTTCAAGCCTTTGAGCCGGGGATGACCATCGAGAAGCGTAATCGAAAGGTCGGCGATCTGGCGCTGCAGCTGCGATTCGGTGTCGCTCAGGCGCTGCATGGCCGGCGAGGCCACCACCTCGTTGAGCGTGGAGGCATCACGCCCGGACTTGATGGCTGCGCGCACGCCATCGGCGCGCGATTGGGCGTTGGCGCGCTCGGCGCGCACGCGCGCCAGTTCCGCCGAGAGATCGGTGAGCTGACGCGTGGCCAGTGTCCCGTTTTCGCCTGTCGGCAACAGGTCGCTCTTGGCGCGGTAGTCGGCAACCTTCTGCTCGGCCGCGCGCACCTTCTCCCGCAGATTGGCGATCTCCGGCTCCAGCCAGCGGCTGGCTTCGGTGTTGGAATCCAGCTTCGCCCCGCTCTGCAGCGAGAGATAAACCCGCGCCATCTCATTGGGGATCGCTGCCGCGAGCCTGCGGTCTTTCGAGGTGAACTGCACGCCGATCACGCGCGACTTTTCCACCTGATAGACCTGCAGCTTCTCCTGAAACGCCTTGAGCACACGCTCCTCGGGCGGCGTATCCAGCGGGTTCTTCTTGAGCCGAAGCATGACCAAGAGGTCGGACAGGGCGGACGGCTCGGCCGCCGGATCGAATTCCTTCAGCTGGTAGAGCCGCATGTCGCGCGCCACCTGCTTGATCAGGTCCACCGATTGCAGAACCTGTACCTGGCTCACGATCGCCGGATCATCGAAGGCAAGTCCGTTCACGCTGGCGGCGGGCTGGGCGGAGAAATCCGGCTCTCGCGATTCGATCAACAGCCGGGTTTCGCCCTGGAAAGAGGGCGTGATCATGCTGGCGCCGGCGAAGGCCAGCGCGGAGACGAGGGCGGTCGTTGCCAGAATGCGCCAGCGGCGGCGCCACAGCGCGGAGGACAGCGCCCGCAGGTCGATATCGACATCTGCGGCGCTGCGGTCGGCAGGCAAGCTCATTTCGGTCTCCCTTCCAAACAGAAGGTAAAGGAACAGGGTAACCCGAAGCTTAACGCGCAGCCACAAACCGGCTGAAAATGCGACGGACCCATATTGGAATGTCGCGTCCTTAATCGGCCATTAACCCTATTCGCGGAAAACAGGCTTGCCGAAACCGGATATCACGAGAAGCGAAGAGGCGGAGAATGGCCAACAGGTTCGTCAAGCATCGCGCGTCAGCGCGGTCCGCGGCTGCCGCGCTGGCACTCACCTGCCTGGCGCTCAGCAGCTGCGCCAGCTATTCGCCGCCGCCGGCTGCCTTTCACGAGGCGACCATTCAGGCCTATCGCGTCGACAGCGGCGATCGCCTGCGCATTACCGTCTTTGAGCAGGCCGGGCTGACAGGCTCCTACGCAATCGACCAGGCAGGCTATCTCGCCTTCCCGCTGGTCGGCTCGATCCCCGCGCGGGGAAAGACCTTGCCGGAGCTGGAAAAGGCCATTGCCGCCAAGCTGCGCGGCGGCTATCTGCGCGATCCGGACGTGACGATCGAGGTGGATCGCTACAGATCGGTTTTTATCATGGGTGAGGTTGGACAAGCCGGGCAATATTCCTATGTCCCTGGCATGACCGTTCAAAACGCCATCGCCGTCGCCGGCGGCTTTACCCCGCGCGCCAACCAGTCGATGATCGACGTGACCCGCAAGGTCAACGGCAAGATCATCACCGGCAGCGTGCCGATCACCGATCCGGTCATCGCCGGTGACACGATCTATGTGCGCGAGCGACTTTTCTGAGGCGATGGCCCGCTCAGACCCCCTCAGGATCATCCATTGCTTCCGTTCGCCGGTCGGTGGAATTTTTCGCCATGTGCGCGATCTCGTCGAGGCCCATGCGGATGCTGGGCATCAGGTCGGGCTGCTGTGCGACTCCACCACAGGCGGTGACTTCGAGGCAGCCCTGTTCGAGGCGCTGAAGCCGAAGCTGGCGCTGGGGCTCGTGCGCCTGCCGATCCAGCGCGCCATCAGCCTTTCCGACATTGCCGCGCTCTGGCGCAGCCTGCGCGAGATCGGCGCGCTGAAGCCCGATATTCTCCACGGCCACGGCGCCAAGGGCGGCGTGGTCGCCCGCACCGTCGGCACGCTGCTTCGCCTGCGCGGGCAGAAGATCGTGCGGCTCTATGCGCCGCATGGCGGCAGCCTGCATTACGATCCGGCAAAACCCGGCGGCAGGGCCGTTTTCGCCCTGGAGCGGCTGCAGGAATGGGCGACAGATGCGCTCGTCTTCGTCTGCGATTATGAACGCCGGACCTATGAGCGGAAGGTCGGCGTGCCACGCACACGCTTCGCCCGTATCTATAACGGCATTGCCGATCAGGAATTCACGCCTGTTCCGCCCTGGCCCGGGGCGGCGGATTTTCTCTTCATCGGCATGCTCAGGGATCTGAAAGGTCCCGACCTGTTCGTCGAGGCCTTCGCCCGGACCGAGCGACGGCTCGGCGAGCCGATGAGCGGTCTGATGATCGGCGATGGTCCGCAGCGCGACGCCTATGAGCGGATGATCCTCGAACGCGGCCTCAGTGAGCGCATCCGGATGCTGCCGGCCATGGCCGCGCGCGATGCCTTCGCGCTGACCCATGCCGTGGTCCTGCCCTCGCGCGCCGAATCCATGCCCTATGTGGCGCTGGAGGCGCTGGCCGCGGGCAAGCCCGTGATCGCTGCCAATGTCGGCGGGCTGCCGGAGATCCTGGGAGAGCAAAGCCCTGCTCTGGCGCCGCCCGATGATGCGCAGGCACTGAGCGACATCATGACATCGGCCATCACCGAGCCCGGCTGGGCCGGCCGCGCCATGCCCTCCGCCGACAGCTTCCGCCAGCGCTTTTCCGCGTCCACCATGGCGGAGCAGATGCTGGAACTCTATCAGCAACTGCGCGCCGCGCGTTGATGGCATGTTCCTCAGGACAAGCGCAAAAAGGTAAACGTTTCTTAGCCTTCCTTCGCTAGTGTTGCGGAGCCCCTTGACCCAGACTGCGCGCGAAACGATGACCCAAGCTTCCTTTCCCGGGAACCCCGACGCAGAGGGATCGCGGCCTGCAACGCAATCCGTTGCGGCCGGCCATCCCGCCCCTGCGGCCACAGGCACGTCCACGCTGAACCCTTTCGCCCTGCGGATCGCCGAGCAGTTTCGCAGCGAAACCTATCGGCCGACCCTGGTTCCCGGCCTTGCGCGGCTGATGGATTTTCTGCTGCTGGTGGCTGTGGGCAGCGGCGCCACCATGGTTCTGGAGGGCGACAGCCTTGCCGCCTGGTTGCGCTTTGCTCCCGTCTTCACCGGCGGCGCGCTGCTGGCGGTCCTGTTCCTGCAGCTGGCGGATGCCTATCAGCGCCCTGCGCTGAAGGGCGTGCGGCGCACTCTCATGCGGCTGCTGCTGGCCTGGGTGCTGGCCTTTGCGCTGGCAACGCCGACGCTTATTCTCCTGCCCTCCGAACAGGGGCCACCCTTGCGCTGGCTCGCAGCCTGGCTCTGTGGCGGGGTGCTCATGCTCTGCTTTGGCCGCGTGGCGCTCTCCGCCGCCATATCGCGCTGGGCACGCAAGGGGCAGATGGAACGCCGCGTCGTCATCATCGGCGGTGGTGAGCCGGCAAAAGGTCTCATCCGGGCGCTGGAGGCGCAGCGGGACGGCGACATCCGCATCTGCGGCATTTTCGACGATCGCCGCTCCGACCGCTCGCCCGAGATCATCGCCGGCTATCCCAAGCTCGGCACCTTTGCCGAGCTGGTCGAGTTCTGCCGGCTGGCGCGCGTCGACATGCTGATCATCGCTCTGCCGCTCTCGGCCGAGCGGCGGATCCTGACGCTGTTGCGCAAGCTGTGGGTGCTGCCGATCGATATCCGGTTGGCCGCTCATGCGAACAATCTGCGCTTCAGGCCGCGCAACTATTCCCACATCGGCCAGGTGGCCATGCTCGACATCTTCGACAAGCCGATTGCCGACTGGGACTCGGTCGCCAAGCGGATTTTCGACGTCACCTTCACTCTCTTGGCGCTCATGCTGTTCTGGCCTGTCATGATTGCCGCCGCCATCGCCGTCAAATTCTCCTCTCCCGGCCCTGTCTTCTTCAAGCAGAAGCGCCACGGCTTCAACAATGAGGAGATCGAGGTGCTGAAGTTCCGGTCGATGTATACAAATCAGGCCGACCCGAGCGCACGCAGAGCGGTCACCCGGGGCGATCCGCGCGTCACGCCGATTGGCCGCTTTCTGCGCAAAAGCTCGATCGACGAACTGCCCCAGCTCTTCAATGTGCTCAAAGGCGATCTGTCGCTGGTCGGCCCGAGACCGCATGCGGTTGCCGGCCAGACAGCCGACCGCACCTATGTCGAGATCGTCGAAAGCTATTTCGCCCGTCACCGGGTGAAGCCCGGCGTAACCGGCTGGGCCCAGATCAATGGCTGGCGCGGCGAGATCGACAGCGACGACAAGATCCGCTTTCGCACGGCCCATGACCTCTATTACATCGAAAACTGGTCGCTTTGGTTCGACCTGAAGATCCTCCTGCTCACGCCGATCCGGCTTCTGAACACGGAGAACGCCTATTGACCCTCGTGGCCTCCTCCGAGGGACTGCGGCTGCGCATCCACGCCGACACCCTTGCCGATGGCGCCCTGTGGCTGGGCGTGTTTCTCTCCGGCTTCGTCATCGTGGAACCTGCGCCCTATGAACTGATGATGGCCGGGCTGATCGCGCTCTGGGTGCCGATCGCCTTCCGGCTATCGCGCACGGTGGCGCTTCTGGCGGCGTTCCTCCTGGTCTTCATGATCGGCGGCCTGCTGTCGCTGACGATGGTCACGGATTTAAGCATCGGCCCGATGTATATGGCGGTCTCGGGCTTCCTGGCACTGACCGCGATCTTCTATGCCGGCGTAATCGAGGCGCGGGCGGCCCGCATCGCGCTGATCTTCCGTGCCTGGAGCATTTCGGCGGTGATTACCGCGCTGCTGGGCATTTTCGGCTATTTCCACCTTCTGCCCAATAGCGAGATCTTCACGCTCTATGACCGTGCCAAGGGCGCGTTTCAGGATCCGAACGTTTTCGCACCCTTCCTGGTGCCGCCCTCGCTGCACCTCTTGCATGGCGCACTGAAGGGACGGCTGGCCGACCTTCCACTACGCGCCGCCGGCCTGCTCATTCTCGGCCTGGCGGTTTTCCTCTCCTTTTCGCGCGCCGGCTGGGGGCTCTATGTCTTCGCCGTGGCGATGCTCGTGCTGGTGATGCTGATCCATGAGCGCTCCGGCGCCTTTCGCCTGCGCATGCTGATGGTCGTGCTCGCAGGCGCTTTCGCCATGGTGCTGGCGCTGTCTCTGGCGCTGCAGATCCCGCGCGTGGCCAATCTCTTTTCCAACCGCTCGCAACTGGTGCAGGAATATGATGGCGGCCATCTCGGCCGGTTCGAGCGCCATCGCATCGGCTTTCGCATGATGCTCGAGAAGCCGCTTGGCATCGGCCCGCTGGAATTCAGCAAGATCTTTCCGGAAGACGAACATAATATCTGGCTGAAGTGCCTCACGACCTATGGCTGGCTGGGCTTTGCCGCCTATCTCTCGTTGACGATCACGACGCTGTCGGTGGGGTTTAGGCTGCTGCTTTATGATCGACCTTGGCAGCCCTTTCTGACGGTGGCCTGGATCTCGCTTCTCGGCCATATCATGATCGCCGCCGTGATCGACATAGACCACTGGCGCCATGTCTATCTGCTGTTCGGTATCCTCTGGGGCTGCTTCGCGCTGGAGATCCGCTGGCGCCGGGTGAGTCATGCTCCAGGGTGAACTTGGCCGCCTCTGATCCTGACCGGCAAGGCTGGGCGCTGTCACGCGCGTTCGTCAGCACCTCAGCAGATCAACCATAACGACGAAAGGCGGGCCATACGCGGCCCGCCTCGCCTTTTCGCACTGGTCTGCCCTCAACTGTAAGGCGAATAGCACTGACGGCGGGGGCCGTTATAGGGCTGGTAGCTGTTGTCATAGGCGCGATAGGAGCGGTAGCGCGCAGAGCACCAGTTGACATGCGAGCCGCCGACGCTGCGATAGACCCTGCGCGGCGGGGGCGGAGCGGCAATGGCGCCGCCGATGATGGCGCCGGCAGCCAGCGCGCCGAGCGGCACGCCCCAGTCGCGATAATGATGGCGGTAGGAACGATCATGGCGCCAGCCATAATGGCGATGACGCCGGTCCCAACCGCGATCGTGGCGCCAGCCCCCCCGATCATGGCGCCAGCCGCGGTTATAGCCGTGATGCGGTCGCCAGCGGCGATGATCGTCCACCCGGATGACGTCGGACGACGCCTCGGGCGCAACAACCGGCGCGCGCGGCATGGCCTGCGTCGGCATGGCAACCGGCAAGGACAAAGCTGCCGACAGAACAAGAATCAAAAGCTTTTTCATCTGCCTCTCCCTTCTGGCGCAGCTCATGGAACGGCCACGCTCTGTCACGCGAAACGCGGGCATATGCGCCGCCGTCTCGGCGGGCTAATGGCACGAAGGGCGAAGAGGTTCCCGACAAGCCATCACGTTTTCGCGACCGCGACCCTGATCAGGCAGGAGAAAGCTGCGCTAAAGACGATACCGGCTTTTGAAGGACGTAAACCTGGAAAAGCTTCACTGGCGAGAAAGGCAAAGGGCAACAGGAAAATCGACATATGGAAAAGGATCGTGTCCCGCAGCGTGGTGTAGCTGACAAGGTGGCCACCAGTGTTTTCCGGTAGGGTCGGGTTGCTTAGAGCCTGACGGACTCTATCAAAATTTGGAGGAAGTTCAGGGACTCAGGTCACCATGTTCTCCTGATCGGGGTGCGCGACTATTCGCTGGCAAGTATTCCGTCTCTGTCGTCGGTGGGGCCAAGCGTTGACGCCATGGCCACATGGTGGAGTGAACTGATGGGGCATCCACCCCATCAGTTCAGGGGCCGCTTCGCCACGAGGATGCCTGTCTTCCAAGTTGGAATGCGACAATGCCCAGTGCCGTCTGCCCGTTTGGCTTCGTGGTGACGTGGACATCAGAACTCCTTCCAACTGTCGCCGCCCGCCAAGGCCGCGTTCCCCTGGAACGCATGAACAACCTTGGCTGTCATCTGACGCACCGCGTTGGCCGCCGGGCAAGGTGTCGTCGATGCACTCTTGAGAGCCCCACGTTGGGAATGCGTTTCGCCGATATTGAACTGGGACAAAAGGTGGAAGAGGGCGTCGGCTTCTTTCGCCAGACCATGCGCGGCCGCGGATGTCTCCTCGACCATCGCAGCGTTTTGCTGGGTGCCTTGGTCAATGGTGTTGACGGCCATATTGATCTCTTTCAGACCTGTCGCTTGTTCTCGGGACGCTTCGACGATCGCGCCGACATTGCTGTCGACATGGACCACCTGCCCGACGATCTCCTCCAATGCCTTGCCGGTTTCGCCGACGAGAGAGACGCCATTCTTGACATGTCCGTTAGACGCACCGATGAGATCTTTGATCTCCTTCGCCGCTTTGGCAGAGCGCTGGGCAAGCTCCCGAACCTCCTGCGCGACAACCGCGAAGCCTTTGCCGGCCTCGCCGGCGCGGGCAGCTTCAACGCCCGCATTCAAGGCGAGAAGATTCGTCTGGAACGCGATTTCGTCGATCACGCCAATGATATTGGCGATTTCAGCTGCTGACGCCTCGATCTTACCCATGGCTTCAACTGCCTGCTTAACCACCGAGCCGGAGCGGTCGGCGCTCTCCTTCGTCTTGCGGACGAGTTGGCCAGCCTCCCGAGCCCGCGTGCTGGAATCGGATACGGTCGTCGTGATCTCCTCCAGGGCGGCGGCCGTCTCCTCGACGGAAGCAGCCTGCTGCTCGGTGCGGCGTGAAAGATCATCGGAGGCTGCTCTGATTTCCTGCGATGCAGCGGCGATCGCACTGGCATTCTGCGACACCGTCTCCATGGCAGACAGGAGTTTAGACGCAGCGCCGTTGAAATCCGTTCGAAGCTTTTCCAATGTCGGCAGGAAGGGCATGCCGAGTTTCTGGGTAAGATCACCTTCGGCAAGTCCTCGCAGCGCGGAGGCAAGCTGGTCGACGTTTTCAACGCGCTTCGTGACGTCGGTTGCGAACTTGACGACCTTGAAGACCTTGCCCTTCATATCGAAGATCGGGTTGTATGAGGCTTGGATGTAGACCTTCTTTCCGTTCTTCCCAAGGCGCATGAACTCATCGGCTATGAACTCGCCCCCTGCCAATCTTGTCCAAAAGCGGCGGTAGTCCTCGCTGTTGGTGTAGGTAGGGTCGCAGAACATAGAGTGATGCTTGCCCTTGATTTCAGCCAGCTGGTATCCAAGCGTGCTGAGAAAGTTCTCGTTGGCCGTCAAAATCTCGCCTGCAGGCGTGAACTCGATCACGGCCGAAGCCCGTGACAGGGCGTCCAGCTTTCCGGCGTCGTCGGCGCTTTTAAGCTTTATCGCAGTGATATCGGTCGCGAATTTCACCACTTTGTAGGGTTTGCCGCGCTTGAACACCGGGTTGTAGGAAGCCTCGATCCATATTTCTTGACCGCCTTTCCCGATGCGCCTGTATTGGCGTTTGTCAAATTTCCCGTCTGCAAGATCGCGCCAGAACTGGCGGTATTCCGTGCTCGAGGCCTCGGTCGGATCGACAAACATCCTGTGATGCTGCCCGACGATTTCGCTCAGCTCATAGCCGATCGCGGCACAAAAATTCGCGTTGGCGGACAGAATTTTGCCAGTGAGATCAAATTCGATGATCGCCTGAGACCTGCTCATTGCGGCGAGCACGGCACTCGCATCGGACGAGAAACCAAAAGACATAACACCCACAACACGCTCCATGTCTGCCGAGGGCCTGGGCTGGATGGTTCGCACCGGCGCCGCGGCAATTTGCTTTGGTTAAGCCAGGTTGACATCTCTCTCATGCTCTCCCGACACCCCCAGTTTTGGGAGCGACTTCTAAAAAAGGTCTTAAAGACAATGCAAGCAGGTGAGGAATAGCTAAATAAGCACTCCTTTTCCCCGTTACTAACTAGTGACCAATCACTAGAACGCAAAAGGGCCGCCTTATAACGGCAGCTCTTTTTGCAGTCGCATTCGGATAGATTGTCGGCTACGTGACAAGTCCTCTACGGATTGCCTCGGCGATCGCGTGAACGCGGTTTTCAGCCTTGAGCTTCCGGATAGCGGTCTTCATATAGCTGTTGACGGTATCAGGTGTGTAGCCGCTCACCGCGGCGATCTCGTCCGTCGTTTTGCCCAGGCTGGCGAATTTCAAACAGGTGATCTCGCCCTCGATCAGCTTCAGGGTCTGCGCAGAGAACCTTTCCATGATTGGTCGCGTCAGGACGCGGTGCGTGGTCTCCGCGACTTCACCCAGAAACTCGATTTCTTCACTGGAGAAAGGCGTCGCACGTGAGAAGGTCACTGCGCCGAACCCTACCTCGCCCCGCCTGATCGGAAACAGAGTGCGGTTAAGAACCCCAAAAGTCCTGGCAAGATATTGCAAGCGCTGAGGCGGAGGCGTCTTCGCGTAGACTTCCTCTTCAATGACAACCTTGTTTGTGTGCATGGAGGCTATCACAAAAGGGTCGGTTTTCAGGAGGTCATCGCCGTAATAGGCATCGAGAAAAGCTGGTGGAACATCGGTGTCGATCGAATGTCCGCTTCCGAACCGGTAGCCATCGAAATCCAGGCCTGTCACTGCGAAGAAATCAAACGGGACGGCTGCACGCAGTCTTTCAATAAACGGATGCGACACCACGTGCCTCCGCACGGGCAGCGACCGCAAATCAGGAGCTTCATCCAGAGGGATGCTAGGAGCAAGTGCGCGGGAAAATGGCAATTCCAATCTCCAAATCAGAATAGAATTCAATTTCTGGAGGTGGGCGGTTAAAAATCAGTAAATGCGCAATTCGGAGACTTATCCCGCGCATCGCACAATTCAGCCGTGCCATGCTTCTGTTCGCTGTCGTCGTACATGACTGAAGTGTTTGCTTTGATGGCATCGCTGCTAGGCGTGAAAGAACGGACGGCCTTTCGCCATCCGCCGAGCATTCACGGCGCGAGCTTTTAAAGACAAGTCAAAATGACCGTCCACGACATACGCTTTCCGGCCGATATTTCGCTCGGCGCCTCCGGTGGCCCGGAGCGCAAGGCGGACATCGTGGCGCTTGCCTCGGGGCATGAACAGCGCAACGCGCCCTGGGTCAATTCGCGCCGGCGCTATGATGCCGGAAAGCGCGGCGCGCGAGCGCATCCGTTTCGCACTGCCGCCAAGCCTGTTGCGGCTTGAGCCTTCGGATGTCGTGCAATTCGTGCCGACGCGCAAGCTCGTGCGGCTCACCGACGTGACGGATGGCACGGCGCGCATGATGGAGGGGGCGTGGGTCGAGCCGCTGGCTTTCGCGCCGCTCGCCATCAGCCACTCGCTTGGCAAGGTGCCTGTGCGCACCCGCCACCTGGAAGCAAAGGCCGTCTTCATCGATGGACCGCTGTTGCAGGATGGCGACCGCGATCATGCCGCCTATGTCGGCGGCGTCATGCTGCCTTTGCGCAAGGAGATCGCGCTTTACCGGACGCCTGGCGAATCGGGCTTTGTCCTCGATGGCGTCCTCACCATGGCGGCGACGATGGGTGTCACCACCGCGCCGCTTCATGCCGGCCCGCTCTGGCGCTGGGATCGCGGCAACAGCCTGTCGGTCAGGGCTTGTGCGCGGCACGCTGGCCTCTCATTCGGACACTGTCGTCTTCGGCGGCGCAAATGCCCTGCTCGTCGAGAATCAGGATGGCGAATGGGAATTGCTGCAATTCGCCGATGCCATGGGCGATCCTGTACCGGCCGGCGCGCGCGTGATCGTTGCGAACACGGCGCTGGGCCAGACCGGCATCTCGGCCGACATGCTCGGCCTGGCGCTCAACTGGCGGGCCGGGCCGGCGGGAAGCTCTCTTGGCGGCGACGATTATGTCGCGCAGACCGTGACGCTGCGGGGCAAGGCAAGGCGCCCGCTCGCGCCGGTTCATCTGCGATCGATCCAGCTATCAAACGGTGACTGGCGCCTGTCCTGGATCAGGCGAACGCGGATCGGCGGCGATAGCTGGGATCAGGCCGACGTGCCGCTCGGCGAGGAAAGGGAAGCCTATGAGGTCGACATTCTCGATCCGGTGAACGGTCATGTGCGCCGGGTCGTCAGGGCCATCACCGCGCCGAGCCTGACCGACATCGTACTGGACGGTGAACGACAATCTCGAAACGGGGCTTGAGGTGGACGTGGAAGCCAATAGCGCAGGCGCGCATGTCTACGGCAACATGCAAATCAACACCAACAAGGGTTCGAAAGATTGCTGGGCCATGTATGGCCAGAGGGGCCAGGGTCCGGGCCCGACCGATGCCTATCATCTGAGCCTGAAAACCGAAATCGAAACGCCTTATAGCGATTCGACAAGCACGGGCTATATCGCCGCCACCATCAATGTCGCGCTCGATGCCAATGCGACATGCGCAATCTCGATTCAACGCCAGTGGGGATATCGCCGCTTTCCGGCCACGGCCCTGCCCAACTAGCCGTTCGTGCGGACAATTCCCGATGTGGCCTTGCGATCATCCAAGCCAGAGTGTTCCGGGGATTTTCCGGGACATTCCGCATTCAAACCGGATTTTTGGATCTCTTATGTTCCGCTTGAAGGCGTGGCAATGATCGATAGGCACGAAAGAGATGACAGGGATATCAAGAAGTTAGATGGTCGGAGCGGCGGGATTCGAACCCACGACCCCTTGACCCCCAGTCAAGTGCGCTACCGGGCTGCGCTACGCTCCGACACGGCGAGATCCCTATAGGACCAATGTTTTAGGCGCAAGCCCCCTTCGCGAATTTTCTTTGGGAAATGGAACAGAAGGGGCCAAAATGCGCGATGCAGAACAGAAAGTCCCACCAGTTTCCCACGATACGTTTTCCGTTCGTTCCGTGATCGGCGAAGCCGCCACGCCAGCATCCATTAATCAGCAAACAGGGTTAATTCAGCACAGCCGAATAATTTCTTAATCTCTTGAGCTCAATTGAACCATAATCAGGTCGTTCAATGCGAATGCCGTTGACTCTTCGTCCATGGACTGTCCAATTATCTGCTAGGAGATAGTTCGTGGCAGACCCTGTGGATGTTGAAGGTTGGCTAGCTCTTGTGAGCCAGCATGAGCAGGCGGCTCGCAAGCTTAGCGAAGACAAAAAGAGTGCGCGGATGGGCTATTTCCACGCCGTGATGGCGGTCGAATGCGCATTGAAAGCATATATCTGGTATATTGAGCGCTTCAATCAGCCACCTGACATAAAAACAAGGCCCGATTTATTCAGCCACAACCTTAGGCTTCTCAAGGACAAGGCTGGCATCAAGGTAAAGTCGACGGACGCGCAGGCTCCATCGTGGCTTGTCATTCTACAAGCGGATCGATCACAATATTACGATCCGGCCCCTATGCCTCGAAAAACCGCCCGCGCAATGGCCGATGCAGCATTCGGTGAGAAAGGAGTGGTCACATGGATACGCACAGCCTTGACAAGGCGCTCCTAGAATGCGGGCATAAGTATGTAGACGCTCTTGAGCATCTCGGCATGAAGCCAGAATGCGCATTTTGGGCTTACGACGAAGAGCTTGAGCAGTTTTTTTTGGTGCTGATCACCAGCATGTTTGACTATGCTGGACCTTTAAAGTTGGCGGAGAAACTTTTCAAAGCATACAACAGTCATGGCCTTCCGGCGGAGATTGACCCTTTCCAAGTGCGCCTACATAGTCCCAAACAAACCATCTATCGCAATATAGCCCCTTTGCTTACTCAGCGCATAACTGGTGCTGACTTTGCATTGGAGAACCCTCATGTAAATATTCCAGAGTCACTTTTATCACAGCCAATCGCAATTAGGTCTGATGGCCTCTATGTGCATCCTGATTGGATCTACCGTTTCGCCCCGGTCAAACGGAATGAGGTTGGGAGACAATGGAATAAGTTTGTGACGCGTGTTGATTCCTTAGCCGCGTGAAGGCGTTCAATGGGTGAGCTGTTCTCCTCAAGTACTCCAATTGGATACATTAACAAAGCTGAAGCCTATCGCGTCGGAGCGCAGGTGCTGGCCCGTGACCTGAAAGGCGTCGGCGGCTGGGCAGGCGATCCAACACGCTATTTATATTATCATTGCATTGAGCTCTACATGAAGGCAGCTTTGATCTCGGCAGGGAAGACGGAAGCCCAGCTACGATCATTAGGACATGGCTTTGTGAAGCTCGCTAAAGCCTGCAACGAACAAGGGTTAGGCTTGAATGACGATGACGACCTCAAAATACTTGCACTAATCGACACTGAGAACAATTATATCAAATCGCGCTACCACCATGTGGGCAACTTCACGGTTGCTACGGTTCAAGCTCTTGATTGGACTGCTAGTGAACTAGCAGTGCTAGTAGTGAAAATGGTCCGGCGCTCAGGCCTTCAGGTACACGCACCCAGACCAGCATTGCCCTGTGAGTATAGGTTTCAGAGCATGTGAGAACGCGCGCTTTGAAGAGGCCACCTGCGCTATCTACTACGTCGTTTCTAACGATTCACAGCCATTATTCTAGCCCATGCCTGTGTTGAAATTCAATATTCGCAATGCTTTAGCGTCATTCTAGACACGTCTGCCCTATCGCATTTCATTGCGCTTTTCGGATTAGTATCCAGGCATTCGATCTGGCCGATGATCTCCGCACCACCAGTCGGATTGACCCTTCCCCTTGTCATAGCCGAAGCAGCCCCAGCGCTTACAGCCCGGCGCCTGACACCAATGCTCGACATGCACCGCGTCTGTGGACCCGGCGGCTCGCTTATCCTCTGTCATTTTTACCCCTTGATGTTCTTATTTCGTTCGCTCATGCTTTAGGACATGAAGCATAGGGATAGGACAGAAATCAAGGTGAGATGGTGACGGTTGATCCTGTCGAACGGCTGCGCGAGGCGGCCTCCATGCATTATCGCCTGATGCCGCAGTCCTATCGACGGCGCTTTGCCGGTATGGCCGTGGGAAAGCGAAGGGATTTGACCGTGGTTTCCCCGATCGCGAGCGGCATGATCGAGCGAATGGTCTTTGAATTTGAGGGGAAGCCGGCACCCGACTCGATGGTTCAGCAGCCCATCGAGGGCGCCTTGCTGGCCGTCTCCGATCAAGACGCTTATGCCACGCTGCTGATGAATGGGCCTGAAGGCATAGCTGCCATAGACGCCATGGTCCAACGGATCGTTGCGGCGCTATCGTCGACCTTCGAGATGCGTGAGGCCGTGCGGAATATTTACTATAGCCCCGTGCACTCCGACCCGGAAAAGCCCAAGGCTCCTGCGCTGCCCAACGGCTGGATGCCCTGCCATAGGATATCCCTGGAAGCCAAGCCGAAGCGGCGATGGGTGCGGACGTGGCTGGACGGCGATGATTTCATCGGCTTTGACGGCGCGATCGTGATGGGTCGCATTTTTCGCATCGCTGCCTTGAGCGAAGGTGACCGGGAAAAATGGCTTTGGCTGCTGGCGCATGCACCTGCGCAGATCAAGCTGGATCATCCATCCTGCGGATGGGAAGAGACGGCGCGGCAAGCCGCTGTCCGGGTCGAAAACTGTTATGAGAAAATTCTCCGCTCGATCCATCGAGACGCCTATGACACCCTGCAGAAGCAGGGGAAGCGCTAGGAGGCCGGAATGTGCAATCTGTACAATGTGAGCACCAACCAGGAAGCCTTGCGCGCCTTTCGCCAGGCGCTTGATCGCCTGGGCAACCTTGAGCCGTCGATCGATATATATCCTGACCGCCCGGCGCCCGTCCTGCGACGGACTGGAGATGGCGAGGCTTGGGATCGGCTCACCTGGGGCATGCCCACGCCGCGCTCGATCCTGGGCGACAAGCCGGATACGGGCGTCACCAACATCCGCAATGTCACCTCGCCGCACTGGCGCCGCTGGCTCGCGCCTGAGAACCGGTGCGTCGTGCCTTGGACGACCTTTTGCGAATGGGAAGACACCAAGCCGAAGAAGCGCAAGCGTTGGTTCGCGATCGACGAAGACAGGCCCCTCGCCTTCTTCGCTGGCATATGGACGGACTGGAAGGGAACGCGGGGATCCATGAAGAACCCGCGCGAAGGAGAGCACCAGCTCTTCGGCTTCCTCACCACGGAACCGAATGCCGTGGTCAAGCCGATCCACCCGAAGGCCATGCCGGTTATTCTCACGACTGCCGAGGAAGTCGATGTCTGGATGCGGGCGGAATGGGCCGAGGCGAAGGCGCTTCAGCGGCCGTTGCCGGATGACGGGCTGCTGCTTCTGCCGGCGGAGGATTAAGCCCTATTCATCCCCTGCCACGCTGTCAGTGAAGGACAATAGGTAGACAGAGTGATCGGCTTCCGCCGACGACTTGAAGGAGAGAACGATGACAAGCAAGGGCAAGCTGATTGTGCTGGCAGCGTTTGACAAGGACGATGAAGGCAATCTTCTACAGGCTTTTGACCCTAGGCAGGTCGACACAGAGGAGCGGGCGAAACGGGAAGCGCGAGCCATCGCCGACAAACACACTGGTGTCGTCGCGTGGAGTCGCGAAGCTGATCCAACTCTAGGCGAATACGGACCGCCGATCGTGCTGTTCCAGTCGGGGGAAGTACCGGAGCTCGAGTAACAAGATCATGGAGAGCGCAGCGAGCGATGGCGTCAGATCGGAGGGACCGGCAGAAAAGCATCATAGACCACGAAAGCGCGCCGCCAACGCGTCTTCCGTTATGGGGGTCATTTATTCGATGATCGTCTGGTTGATGCTTATCGCGATCAGCATGCTGCTGATCGCTCGGTGTGCCGGCGCCGTCGAGATCTGCTCGGGTGGACATCGCGCAGAACGAAAGGTGACATGCGTCGTTGACGGTGACACGATCTGGCAACGTGGCTTAAAAATGCGATTGCTGGACATCGACGCGCCGGAGACGTTCGGTGCGGAATGTCCGCGAGAAAAGGCGTTGGGAGAAAAGGCCAAGCTCAGGCTGCAGGAGCTGATGGGCGGCGGCTACAGAATCGCGAACAGTGGCCTAAGCGACCGGACGACTGATCATCGTGCGCTTGTTCGTGTGTTTATTCGGAACGGTCGAGATGCGGGCCAAGAACTTGTCAAAGAGGGGCTTGCTCAACCCTGGCCGAATAAGGGGAATAAGTGGTGTGGACGGTGACGCCAGCCGCGCCGGTGATCCCAGAGGTAAGCTTTACAGAATCAGTGAGTGACAATCGGCCGTTTATCGCGGCCGATTGTCCTCAGTCATAGCGGTTACATCCTTCGCCCACCGGTGACTTTTCTATTCGTCACAGGCTGACCACCCGCGCCTGCCTCAATCGCCGCCATTCCGATCAGGTAGACCAGCAACGGCTGCTGATCTCTCGGTACTGGGCGTGCCAATTCCACTAGCGTGCTTGCGACGTATTGCAATGTATGCTCGTTCATTAGAATCTCCTTTTATGAACGGGCATATGAACTCGTGTTAATTCAACTAAGGGATAGGTCTACATCGCACTTTCTGTACGGATCGGGCCTATGCGACGGTTTGCCACAAACGCAAACGGCCGCCCGAAGGCGGCCGAGTGGCATTGTCACGTACAGCTTTAAAAGGCCGGCATGTCGTATCGACGATACCCCCAAGGGCGCGACAGCGATACCGCGGCCGTTCCATTCGCAGGAATGGCGACATATACGACGAGGGCGGCATAGGCCGTCGCCGTCGACCCAGGCAAAGTGCCCTCGATCTCAGTCTTGAGATCGATATGATAGGCAGATGTCGGCCCTGGGCCTTGAGAAGGCAACCCAAAGAGCGCCCATGCGTTTTTCGTGCCGCCGCCAGCTGTGCTGATTTCGAGCGCGCCGTAGACATGCGCGCCGCCTGAATTCGCCTCGACATCGACGCCGACGCCGGCCTCAAGCAGGTCCTGGATCTGCCAGTATGTGGTCGGCGGACTGTCAAATTCGATGCGTGCCACGACGGCCGAAGCACCAGCCGTCAAGGCGAAACGGACTTTGTTGCCGCTATTGGCGTCAGCCGCGTCATAAGCAGCGCTGGTGATCGCGACCGAGCAAGGTCCACTTGGCGCTGGTGCCGAGATCTTCGTGTTGGCCGGAACCGTACCGCTGGACACGGTAACGTTAGCGCCCGTGATCCCACCGGAAAGCGTCAGGAAAAACGGGTTGGTGATGATCTGGCGCGGATTGTTGGGGCGGCTGTCCGCTGCTGTCGCCACACCCTTGTCGCGATACACGAAGTTGGCCTTGATCCAGTCCACCGGCCCGGCATTGGCCTGAAGGAAGGCGCCGAGCGAGGAGAAATGCGTGGGATCAGACGGCTGCAGCACGCCGCTCTTGAAACGGAGCAACGTCCCGCTCTGTGTCGCCGCCCAGACGACTGGCCCGAAGTCGAACAGGTGCACGCTCTTTGCTTCTGCCCAGGCCTTTTGCCGGAGATTGAAATCCAGCACTGCATTGACCTGGGCGGCGTTGAGCGCGGTCGATCCGGTTTCCGCGACCAGGACAACCTTCTTCCCGCTGTCAAGATCGAGCTGCCATTCCGCGACGAGGTTTGCGTAGGCAACCTGGACAACATTGCTCACGTCGACATAGACGCCGGTGATCGTATCCGTGTAACCCGTCGAGGTGATCGTGGTCGAGGCGACTGTCTGGGCCGTATCGACCTGATAAGTGCCTTCTTTGCCGGGCGTCCCAGTGAGCTGACTGACGATTTTTGTCCCAGGCGTGACACCCGAGCCGCTCAAGATGCCGCCGGGGTTGAATGTGCCCGCAACGGTATTGACCACAAGGGTCATCGTTGTGCCGGCAATAGATCCCGTTGCGGTCTGCGCACCGGCATGGGAAACATCGTTCACGACCGGAAAATTCCAGATCGAGATCCCGGCATTGGATGCCAGACGGCTATCCCTGTAGTAGCTGATATACTGGTCACTCCGGAAGCCGGAGACCGCGAAAAGGCGGTTGATCCGCAGGCGGTTGCCGGTCAGAGCATTGGCCCAGTTGAGCCAGTGGATATTCGATAGCCCGATATGCCGCGCAGGCGGAATAACGGCAACACCGCCCTGGGCAGCACGGGAATCGCCGTTGATATCCGCCAGATAGGCGTTGAGGGACCGCTTCCAAAGGGTGGATGCGGAAAGGGTTCTTGCTGCCATCACACGGCCTCCGTGATCCGCGCGCCATCGATATCCGTCAGGATCGCGCTGTCATTGTCAGAAAGAAAAATGGATCCGAATGGCGCCCTCGGCACGCTGGTGCCGGGTTTGTCGCCCAGCACCTTGACTGACTTGCGCAAGCCGCCGAACTTGTTGAGAGCATTCATGCCAGCACCCATGCCAGCTTGTCGCCGACTGCCACATAGCGATCGACGGGACCATCGTCCGGCAGAATCAGCTCGCGCGCCGAGCTCGTGGTGGAGCCAGTCGTCTGGCTTGCATCCGGCGCAGACCCCGTCGCGATGTAAGTCGGCGCCGAGACGCGCACGCGGAAGATGGACCCGGCGGACGCTGCGGCATTGGTGGTAGTCCCCGCCGCCGCCATGGTCTGCGACCACTGCGGCGAGACCAGCAGAGGCTGGCGGGTATTGCTGTAGTCACCGTCCTGGCCGGCAAGGGCGCACAGGACATGGAGCCCGGAAAAAGCCATGGTCATTCTCCAATTTTCGAGAGGTTGAGGAAAGGACAGGCGGCGCGAAGGCTGTCTTAGCGGCCGATAAGCAGGGCGCCGATACGACGCAAAGCCTCGCCGAAGGTGACGCCGATCGCCATGCCGCCAATGCCGATCATGCCCAAAGCGCCGAGGCCCATAAGCTTCCAGCGGCGGACATCATCCGTCACGGGTCGCATCTCGGATACATCGCCACGTACATCGGCGATGTTGGCCTCGACGGCTGCCAAGCGGCTGTTGGTGTCATCGATCTTGCGGTACATTTCCGCCCGGCTGGCGGACGCCTTGTCGTCGGCACGACGCAGCGTTTCCTTGACCTCCGTTTGCGTCTCACTGATCGAGCGCAAAGAGGCGGCCATTTCGCCAAGCTGGCGATGGATGCTCGGATCCGTATCAGGGGCCATCGGCACTACCGCCCGATGGGCCGGCGCGCCTTGAGCCGACCATAGAGCGCATAACCCGCCCCGAGGATCGGCGCGGCGGCAAGGATGAGGTCGATCAGCTTGCTCTGCATCTCCAGGTCAAAGCCGACGCCGAACAGCGCCAGGATGGCGGCAAGGATCGTCATCAACGACCCCAGCACCACGCGCGAGCGATACCAGGGCTCGTTATTGGTGGCGTGCAGCACATCGGGAAGCACGGTTTGCGTGACGGCCGCTATGATCGGGCCAGCGGCCTCGGGCGCAGCGTTGACATCGGGATCCTGCACTGCCCGCGTCACGGCTGTCGTGATCGCTGCCTGCAGGGTGCGCGCATTGTCGTTCATGGATGCGATCCTTTCGCGAGGGAGTAATGAAGATCAGAGGCGCGCGGCCTGGACGTGCATCCAGTCGAAGTCGCGTGCGCGGCCGAGCGAGAGCCAGCCTTGTGTCTCCCAGGCCAGCCAGAAGGAGACGGCGTCGGGATGCGAGAGCCGCGCCTG
The DNA here is from genome assembly GCF_001938945.1 of Xaviernesmea rhizosphaerae. Taxonomy (GTDB): domain Bacteria; phylum Pseudomonadota; class Alphaproteobacteria; order Rhizobiales; family Rhizobiaceae; genus Xaviernesmea; species Xaviernesmea rhizosphaerae. The sequence goes on along the minus strand of NZ_MKIO01000021.1, from coordinate 488,892 downwards.
CGGCTTGGCCGTGGTCAGCCCGTTTCGCTCGGGGTCGAAGTCGATGGCGATGCCCCAGCTATGCATGCTGTAAGCCTTGCCGCCCCGCATGCGCCGGACGTTGAGGGAGCCGCCGAAGATATCGATGCCGAGATCGGCCCGCTCTTTGGCCGAGTAGACCTCGGCGATCCGCTGGAGTGCGATGAGCGCCGAGGGCGCCACCTTCTCATGCAGTGTCATCTTGCGCACGACGGTTGATCGCGCCCAGGCCAGCCGCATGTCGAACGGGATATCAATCGTTGTCTGCCGCGTCCCGACCGGACCATAAAACTCCATGCAATCGGCCTGGCGCGGCCACTGGATGGCCGAGGGCTGGCGCACATCGATCGTCGGCACACGGTCGCGATCGGGGATTTGCGTCATGGTCTTGGGCGGTACGGCGCTGGCGCTGGCCTTGAGCGCCGCCACCACGGCCGGATCGGCGATACCATCCACTTTGAGGCCGTTCGCGCCCTCGAAGGCTTTGAGCGCGGCGATCGTCGCCGTGCCGATCTTACCGTCGATGGGCCCCACGGCATAGCCGTGCGCCGTCAGCCGGCTTTGCAGCCACTGTTCAAACGTCATAGCGATGTTCCTTGAGTGTGCGGGCGCGCTTAGACCGCGCCCATCCGGGCGCGGTTGACGTCCCAGTCCTGGGCGATCATTTCTTCCATGGTCCGCTTTGACTTCGCAAAGTCCTGCAGCCAGGCGCGGCGGAAATTGCCTTGGAAGGTGCCGCCGGTAAAATCGGCCGGGCAACCGATCAGCGCGTTGCCCGCTGTCGTGGCGGGCAAAAATTCGCGCACCTTGGGAACGGCTGTGCGCGCCCCGCGCAAACCACGGCCGAGATAAAAGCGCTGGTCGAAATGCGTACCCGCCTGGTTCTCCTCATATTCATACCCCATCAGCAGGATGGACGAATTGAAGATATCGTTGGCAACCGATAAGCCTGAAATAGAGGCCAGCCCGTAGGTCGTATCGCCCGGCCGGCAGTAGAATTCGAGTTGCGCGACCTTGTTGGTGTTGTCGCCCGTAGGCGCCACATACCACTGGTTCACATTGCCAGGCGCGTTAAAGCCGGCAATCCGGTTGTTAAACCCTTCCCGAATCGTCGGCCCCATCTGCACCCAGAAGGCCATCCCGAAATGTTTCAGGCCCGTATCCAGCTTCCACGCCGGGGGCAGCACAAGGTTTTCGCCCTTGTCGCCATCAAAGGCAATTGCACCACCGGCGACCGTAAGCGGATGGTTGAACTTAACCGGCGGCCCCTCCTGCTCGAAGGCGCGCGCATCGAACTGCTTGTACTCCTTCGTCGTCGAGACAGGCGTGACGATCTCGTAATCGGGCCAGGTATAAGGGTCCATGAAATCGATGACGGAGAGCGTGCCCTCATCCATGATTTCATCCGGCATCAAAAGCGGCCCGGAGGCCACCACGTCGCGAAGCTGCGTATAGAGACCGGCCATCACGCCCATCCTTTTGCCTGGAAGATGTTGACATAAAACGTCGCCGTGACGGTGCGTCCGGCCGCGTTGGGGTGGATCCTGTCGGGCTGCATCAGCGAGGGAGGCGGATAGCCGGCGGCGATTGCCGCGGCATCGTCAGGATCGGCAGGATTGCCGGCCGCGATGAAGGCCGCCAGCTTGTCCACGGTATTGTCTGGCCAGCGCTTTCGGCATTCGGCCAGAAGCCAGGCGCGGTTGCGCGCGCGAGGATGGTTCGTGAGGACCTCGTCCCGCTCCGGCATGAAGGGGCAGACAAGGAATTGTTTGACCGCCGTCGGCTGCGCCGCGATCGTCGCCTCGAAGTCGGCCAGGATCCGCTCCGGCTCATCCGGATTGTTGCGCCCCCAATCGAGGATTAGACGGCGCTCCAGAAGATCCGGAAGAGCAGCGCCGGTAATGTTTTCGATCGGCGGCCAAATGCAGGGCAACGATCCAGTGAGCGGAATGGCTGCGCCCGGCGTGGTGCGGGTCCAGCGCATGACACCGGACGGGCGATCCCAGGAGAGCATTCCCGCCACCCCGCCCCAGAGGGCGGGGATGCCGGAGACCGAGCCCTCTGCGTAGAACGAGGCGAAGCCCAGCTTGTCCAGCGTCGAAACCTGGACAGTGCCGGAGGCCGGGATCTCGCCGGTCACCGAATAGAGCCGCAGCGGCACGGCGCCGACGCGTGCCGCACAGTTGCGGCTCGTGGCTGCGGATCGTCCGATGTTGCGGAAGGGGATCCCGCTCATCGTGGCGAATTCCGCCCCCCAGTCGGCCTCCATCAGACTGTCGCCGACGCCCAGCACCTCGCGCATCGGCATCACCCGATGCGACTTTGCGACATCAACAGGGGAAAACCAGGTGGTGCCGTCCGCCGTCCAGCGCGCCATTCCATCCGGAGCGATGAGCGGCGCGCTCGCCACCTGCCCGGTGCGTGAGAGCTTGAGCCGCGCACCTGTCTTCCGATCATTCGAGATGACCGCGCCGCCTTCGAGCGTAAGCTCAAACCCATGATCCGGCGGATCCGGCTGCACCTCACCTTCGGCATAGCGCGTCCCGTCAGCCTTGACGGCGGTCAGGATGTTTCGCGCGGGATCGACATCGGCGCGCAGGAAGCCGGAGCGCGCCAGCGCACGGGGATCGATCCCGTTCCACGCCTGAAACCGCGTCTGAATACCGGCCGCGCCGATCATCTCGCGATCGAGGCGCGGATGCTGGCCTCGGATCAGGTGCCCGGCTCGGTCAAAAAGGGCACCGACAATGCCCGAGCGCGCATATTTGTCGCCCCGATCCAGGCGGATACCCGCCACGTCGAGGCGGCGGCCGAAAAACACATGCGCGCCGTCCCGCAGGCGATAGGCGGAGATCAGGCGTCGCGCGCTATCGATCACCGGAGCGATCAGACCGGAACGCCCCAGCCGGCGTTCCTTCGCCATGCGCCAGCCGCCGCCTGTCTCCAGGCCCGTGGCGCCGATCAGAAAGGTATCATCGCGCAGCCGAAGGCCTGTAACGATCCGGCCGAGACGGTCGAGGACCGCCGCGGCGAGACCGGACCGGAGAAAGCGGGGATCGTTGTCGACACGGTAGGCGGCCATTTCGAGCGCGCGCGTGCCGATGATCGATGTATCGTCGCGTTCGCGATAGGCCGAGAGGATGCGCCAGTTGATGCCGAAAACGACATTGTCATAGCCAGCGCGGACGTATTTTTTGGCGAGATCGAGAATGTCCCGGCTGCCATAGCCGCTGATCTTGTCGTCGTGGATTGCATCGGCTGCCAGACGCGCGGTTACTTCATCCGCAAGCGCCTGATCGCCGGCATCGAGCCGCCCATCCAGCGTCGGAAAACCGTTGCGCGCCGTCGTCACCTCCAGCTCCAGCGCATCGGTGCGCCCATCAAGAGCGTGGTCGGCCGCCTCGCGCGCAGCCACCTCATCCGCAAGCGCCTGATCGCCGGCATCGAGCCGCCCGTCCAGCGACGGGAAGCCGTTGCGTGCCGTCGTCACCTCCAGCTCCAGCGCATCGGCGCGCCCATCAAGGGCATTATCGCCCGCCTCGCGCGCTTCACGCTCGCTAACCACAGACGTGCGGATCATTGCATCCTGTCGTTCGCGCTCGTCCGCCTCGAACTGCAGATCGCCGCGAAATCCGTCCAGATCCTGGCGCAGCTCGGCATCGTCGGCGGCCCGCTCGTCTCTCTCGGTCTCGATGGCCTGATCGATGTCCTGCAGGCGGTTCTGCAGCCCGTCGATCCCCGGAATATTCAGGTCGGACCGACGCGCGAAATGCTCCTCTGGGAACAGGGCTGCAGAGTCGAGGTCAAGCTTTTCGCGCGCGGGCGCGGCGCGCAGGTCCAGCGCATCCAGCAAGGAGATTGCCATACGGCAGATCCTCTTTGTTCAGATTGTTAAGGATGTCGGGCGGAAGAGCCGCCGGGTCAGTGCGCGATCCAGTGCACCGTGCCGGCGCGCAGCATGAAATATTCGCCGGCGGGAATGCTGACCGTCGCGGCGCCACTGCCCTTCGGGCCGACGAACTGACCGGAGGGCGTGGCGAGCGTGTAGGCGATCGAGCCGGAATTGTAGATTTCCAGCTCCGCGCCCGAGAAGTCCGAGGGGTTGGGCAACGTTACGGTATAGGTCGTGGCGCCGCCAAGCTGGACATAGCCCCCCAGGGCGCTTGGCGGCAGGGTTCTGGCGGCGCCGAGAAGCGTGAAGGAATAGCTTTGATAGACCACCACCCAGTTGTCGTAGCCGGCAATGACCCAGACGAAGGCATTGCGGGGCAATGTCAGGGTCGGGCCATTGGACCCGCGCGGACCCACGAAATTCCCGCTTGGCGTCGCCAGCGTCTTTTCGGATGCGCCGGCATTGTAAAACCAGTACATGCCGCCCGTCGTCGTCGCCGCCTCCGGCGCCGGAAGGGTGATCGTGTAGGAGCCGCCACCCGTCACCTCGATATATTTGCGTAAGTGCGCCTGGGTCAGAGTGACCGCGCTGGCGACGCCGACGAAACCGGGGTGATCGACATAGGCGCGCGTGGCCGCATGCAGATCCTGCGAGGGCGCACCGGGCAGCGTCAGCGGGCCCGTCAGCGTGCCGCCGGCAAGCGGCAGATACTGGTTGCCAAGCGGACGGCCGGCGCGCCAAACCGTTCCGTCATAGACCAGCGTCAGGATCTCACCCGCCAGCGCATCGCCCGCCTGCAGCTCGGAGCCATCCGAGCGGCGCACTGACTTGGCGCCCTTGCCATTGAGATTGAGGGTCACGGGGCCGTTGTTGGATACGAACAGGAACAGCGTGACCGTAAAGCCAGCCGGGAAATCCACCGGCACCGGGGCCAGGGTGGCAATCCAGGCGTTCTGATTGCCACCCTGGGCCGAGGCGCCGGCAAAATTCATCTGCCCCCGCTGGATCGCGGTGGCAAGTTGCTGGCCGTTCTGGGTCGGCGTGAGTCCGCCGGCCTGGATCAGGCCGAGCAGCTCGGCTTGCGTCGCGTTGAAAAACTCGGCGGGCACGGCCGAACCGCGCTGCGCCGTCTGCGCATTGCGGTCGACATAGGGCGCGTTCGGGTCGGCGGACCCGTACGGTGGGATATAGCGCATGATGATGGAAGCCTTTCAGAGGATCAAGCCGAAGCGGCAGAGATCTCAGAGCGGGGGCGCGTCGAAGACGTAGTCGTCGTCGAGCGTGAGGTATTCGGGCGGATCGGTGCCATCGAGGACGATCCAGTTCAGGCCCGGCGGCAGCTCCGCCGGCGGCTCCAGCGCATCGAGCGAGAGCACGGGAATGGTCCAGGCCGGAGCGATGCGGCGCATGATGCACAGCAGGCGCTCGCCATCGGCAAAGGAAAACAGCGGGTCGTAACCGCACTCGCTGTCGCCGCACCGGAAATAATCCACTGCCGAGTTCACCACCTGGACGATCCAGTAGATCTCCTCGCGAGGGCTTCCCAGCTCGTGATCGCCGCCGCATTCGGAAAAGCCGCATTGCCAGATGGCCGGCTCCCGCACGAAGATCTTGAAGCCGTAGGCTGCGGCGATGCGGATGAAATCGCCAATGGCGATTGCTGCAACGCTGTTGACCTTGGCCTCCAGCGCCCGGAGACGCTCGGCGACCCCCGTTTCACCCGAAACGCAGGAATCGGGCAGCCCGTAATCCGCCTCCCATTCGGTCAGGAGTTCGTCGGCGCCAAACACCGTGCTTTCCAAAGCCAGGCGATAGGCTCTTTGATAGAGCGTCTCGAAGGGCGAGAGGAGCGCGCGGGTCAGCCGGGCGATCCGGCTTTCGAGCGGCACGGCCTGCCCGTCCGGGCTACCGAAGGCCGCGCCCTGCGGCCAGAGCGACAGGGCAGCGCCGATCAGATCGTCATTGACGGGCTGCGACAGCGTATCCCAAGGCAAGGGCGCGGAGACCACGCCATCGAGCACGGTCGGCACGGAGGTGTAGCTGGCCAGCCCCGGATCACGCGACATAGGCGATCGTCCCGTTCACCGGAAACTGCCCTGATGTCAGCACGATATCGGCCGAGGGGGCGACCAGCCGGTGACGCTCCTCCCCCGCCACCCCCGAAATCACCTCCGAGATCCAGGAGATCGGCAGGGTGAAACTGTCGTCGGGATAGCCCGGCCGGCAACGGGCCACATACATGGCGGCAATGCCGGCGGCGATCGCCGCCCTGATCTCGTCCGTATCCGACTGCAAGCCGCCGATCGTGACATTGACGGGCCGCGCGATTGGCGCCACGGCGACACTATCGTCAAGGCGGATCATGCGGCGCGCATCGATCGCCGCCTGTACGACGGCGACATCGGACGGTTGCGGGATCGAGCCCGCGCGGCCGGCGAAGAGGAAGTAGACCACCAGCATGCCCGGCGCATTCTGGGGCCGGTACGCCCAGGCCTTGAGCACGCCCGGCACATCCGTCGCCATCCGCTCGTAATCGGTCAGCGTGCCGCCGCCGGGCGGATTGCGCTTGCGCGCCAGCGCCCGCGCGCGCAGCTCCTCGATGCCCTCGACATCGGCCCCGCCGCCCAGTCCACCTGCGCCCACTGTCCATTCCAGCGACAGGGAGGGATGCAAGGCCGGATCGGCAAGCCCCAGGAGGCCACCGGCCTCGCGGTTGCCCGCAACGCCCTTGATCTCGCAGGCAACGGCAAAGGACAGGCTGCCATCGGCACCCGAGAGCGCCGGCGCCGTCGTCAGATAGGTCATGTCGCCGGAGACAAGCCGGATCCCGGCCGGATAGACCGCCTGCGCCGCCCCGGAGCCCGTGACAAGCCCTGCCGCCGCCGATGGTTGCCGCTGATAAATTCCGATCTCGGAGGCATGCAGCCGGACCCAGCGCAAATCCGTCGCCGTGGTCAGAAACATCTGACGCGACAGGGCCGCCATGCGCAGCTCGAATTCATGCGCCAGCAGCGCCAGGACCTTGACGATAACCGTCAGGACATTGTTCTTCAGCGCGGTATCGGTGCCCGGCAGGTACTGACGGAACGCGCCGCGCAGTCGTCCGGAAATCTCAGCGGGTGAGCGGATGATCCACGCCATCGATCTGGCTCCACAGCAGTTGGAATTTCTGTTCGTAGACAAGAGCGCCACTGCGCCCCTTGATTGCCACCGCATAGTCCACGCGGTTGCGCGGCCGGTCGGCCGTCACGGTGACATCAAGCGAGACCGCCACGCCCTGGTCGAGGAGCGGCTGCAAGGCCATGCGCACATAGTCCTCCACGACGGTTTCGATCCCGTCGAAGATCGGACGGCGGCGCAAAAGCCAGAGCCTGGAGCCCATCGGGCTTTCCCCTTGCGCCAGGTCGAAGCCGTCGCCGACCCAGCCCCGGTTTTCCACGCCGTCCGGCAGCTCGCTCGCCTCGACCCTGACATCGGTCATCAGGCAGATCAGGACCTGTGTGGCCAGGCCCTGCTCGGCCTTGAGATCGCCGGGCGCTTGCGGATGGGTGAGCGCATTGACGGCCAGATCCCCCGCAATGCCATCCCAGACGAGATCGGGCGCGCGATAGGGCTCCTGCTCCGGTTCGATCGGGATGATCCTGACCATGCTGTCCCTCGTTCGCCGTCTTTGTCAGATCACGCCGGCGTGCCGGTATTGCCGCTGCCGGGAACGACCCCGCCATGCACATGGGTGTCATCCACCCTGACGCCGTTGACCTTGAGGAAACCGCCGGTGATCTCGACACCGCCGGCGGAGATGGTCAGGGTCACTCCGCCTTTCGTCAGCGTCATGGAAGCGCCCGCGATATCGATGCGGATCCCGTCGCCCATGACCATGCGGATGATGTTGCCGCCCGCGTCGTAAAGCGCCGTCCCGCCCCCCGGCATTCCCGCGGGCCGCATTCCGGGATTTTCGAGCCCCAGAACGAAGCCCAGATCGGGATGCGGCGCGAGCAGGAGGCCCTTGGCGCCCTTGACCGGCATGGAGGCAAAGCCATGGGTCTCGACCCGGTGAATGCGCGTCCAGCCATCGCCGAACAGCGCTCGACCGGACACGAATTGTTGGCCGTCGCGCTCGTCCATCCGACCGTCGAATTCAAAGCGTCTCAGATCCATCCTACTCATCCCCGAACACCGGCTTGACCGGCCCCGGCGCGCCATAGCCGGAGGCGCTCCTGCCGCGCGGGTTCTCGCCGCCCAGCGCCCGGGGATCGGCGAGCGACAGTATGGCCTCCGTGCGGTCGCCCTGTTCCAGCGAAACGGATTTGATCACCATGAGACCGTCGATCCCCAGATAGGGATCTTCGACCTGCACCAGCCAGTTCGGCGACCAGATCCGTCCGGCGGCATCGCGCCAGCCCGAAACCGTGATCGAGGCGGTCGAGCCATTGCCGGCCGCGCGCTTGGCCTGCCAGAGGGCCCGCGTCTTCATGCGGTCGCTGGTGGTCTCGCCCTCATGCGGCACGATCAGCACGCGGCGGCGCGACACGCCGTCATCGACCACCGTCGCCTCGCCGCGCAGCTGCGCCTTGCCGACCCCCTCGCCCGCCTGGCCACGCACCTTGACATGGCTGTAGCGCCCGGCCTCGGTAAAGGTGGCGCTGCCGGCCAGGATGTTGACCCCGAAGACCAGGCCGCCGGCATGGGTGCCTTCCGGCTTCATGGCCAGCTTGATGCGACCCTCGGCCGTGTCATGGATCAGCACGCCCCGGCCGCGCGCGCGCCGCTCGATCGAGGCGAAGGCGCTTTCTCCCGGCTGCAGCTTGTGGCGCGGCTCCCGGGGAAAATCGCCGTCTGCCTCGATACCGATCCCCGATGCATCGAGCTCTTTCGCGATCGCCGAGAGATCCTTGTCGAGGATCTCGCCCGAGGGGTGATCCGCCGAGCACTCGACATAATCGATGGTGCGCGAGACCAGGCTGACGGAAAGCGTGTGGCTCTCGGCTTCATGGGCGGGATTGACATCCCTCACATAGCCCGTCAGCAGCACTTCTCCCGAGGCCTTGAGCACCACGGGCGTGCCGATCGACACCGGCAGACCAGGCCCCAGAACGAGCAGATCGAGCGTTGCCGTGCGCGCGGCCTCTTCAGCCGAAATCGAGACACGCGTGGTCTTGATCGGCGGCAGTCCCTCCGCCGTTACCCTTTCGAGGATCATGACAACTCCCTGAAATTCACGCTCCCGCGCCGCGCCCTATCTTTCGAGCGCTTCGAACGTGACCGGCATCAGCATCGGCGTCAGGCTGCGCGCCACATCGGCCAGCCCTTCCGCCCTGCCCGCATCGCCATAGAGCTTCCAGGCGAGCACGCTGGCCGGCAGCGACACACCCGTCTCCACCCGCACCATCGGCACGGCATTGGCCGCGAGATCCGAGAGGATGCGCAAGGCAACGCCGCCCAGATCCGAGAGCCAGGCGTAAAGGTCCACGCCCGCTGCCCCGCGCGCCGAGCCGATGTCGAGCGCTGCCTCGAGCGCGTCTGCCAGGGCCGCGCGGGCCGTGCGCGCCTCCGGCCGCGAGGGCCAGTCGATCCTCGGCGCCGCAAGCGACAGTCCGACCGCCAGCAGCACACGGCAGGCCTCAGACGTGGCCGCGTCGGTCTCGGCCGGCGCGACGAAGCGGGCGAAGTCGTCGGGCGCCCGGGCCCATTCGGCCGGCACGCGCATGAGGTCGAGCACCTCACCGGCGAAGTCCGCCCGACCGAGCCCACGCGCCGCCTCGATGCGGTCGAGCAGATCGGCGAGATCGATGGGGCTTGCCACCAGCGTGGTGGCGAGATCGGCGACCCATGCGAGAATGATCGAACGATCGGCCGCCATCAGAACAGCCCCGCGAAAGAGGCCGCAGCCTTCGACACGCCGGATTGAAAGGCCGCAGCGAGATTGCCGAGCCCCAGCGCCGCGACGGCCCCCGCCCCTGCCGGTACCGCCGTCAGTCCGAAGGCGATGTAGCCCATGCGGTCGCGCTCCCGCATCCGGGAAAACTCCTCGACATAGGCCATGCGCGGCAGATCGACCGGCAGGCAGAGGAGGCCCGGCCCCGGCATCTGGCAGGCCGCGCGCAGGGCGGCGCCCTGCAGATCCGCGACATCGCCGAGCAGATAGGCCGTGACCGAGACGCGCTCGGCGCGCGCGCCCATCTCCTCGACATAGGCCGTATAGCCGCCCGCCAGCTCGTGCAGCCCCAGCCGCTTGCCGCCATCATGCGTGTCGCTTTCGACGTAAAACGGCACGCCGCGATAGCTCGCCGCCCGAAGGAGCTTGACCCAGTCGCGCATGAGCGCCTCCCGTAGATGATTGGACCGTCACCGCCCGCCGGCAGGGCCGAAGGTGGTCGGCGGCATGCTGCGGCCGGTATCGGCATTGACGCGCGGCCGGTAGGACGAGCCGTCACTGTTGAAAGCCATGGACGAGCGACCCGCCTGGAGGAGCGCCTGGGCAGCGCGCGAAATGGCTGCCGCCACATCGTATCCGGCCACGCGGAAGGCGGAAGCGCTGTCGTCGATGTGCTTGCCCGCCTCGCGCCCGCCTTCCGCCAGATTTTCCCCCGCACGCTCCCACTCCCGCTCTCCCTTTCCAGGGACGATCTTGAGGGCATCCCTGACCTGGTCTGCCGAAGGCGGCGAAAAGAACCGTTGAATGGCCTGACCTGCGTCAGGTGAAAGAAAGGCCGGGTTCACTTCCGGCTTTGCCGGCACAGGCGTCGAAGAGGAATGACGGCCAACAGATGGCTTGGCCCGCTGCGCCTCATAGATCCGCTTATTGTAGTCCTCGACAAAGGCCGGATCCTTGTAGCCGCCGGCGATCGCCATGCGGTCCTTTTCGATCTGATCGCTCGTCAGACCGAATTTCGTGCGGTTCCAGAAACCGTTGACGCCGTTCTTTTCCAGTCCGCGATTGACCGCGGTGTGATAGTCGATGACACCGGTCAGGGCATCAATGGCTTCGGTTCCGCCATTGATTGCAACGCCCTTACCGAAAGCCGTCTTCAGCTGGCTCCAGCTATTCGAAAGCGCGTCGATTGACGCTTGGGTGTCGTGCATGACCCGCTGCACATCACGCCAGACGGTGCCCTTCACATCCGGCGCATTCATCGCCTCAAGAAAGCGCTTAAGACTATCCTGGCTGGTGATCAGCGACTGCATGCCAAGGCGGAATTGCTCATCGGTGAACAACTGAGGGAGCTTTTTTAGGTCCCCTTTGATGGACTCATTGGAAATCCGCGTGAATGCAGAGACAACATCTTCGCCGTTTCTGGCGGCATCATCCAATTCCTTATTCAGGTCTATGCCCAAATCTTTGAATTTCTTGATGTTATCTGTGCTGTATATTTTCGCGAAGACATTCTGCGCATATGTCGCCGCAGAAGAGTCGTCGCCGGTATCCTCTCGAATCGTCTGAAGGATTGCCACGAGCTGCTTGAGCCCAGACTCGCCCTTATAGCCAAGAGACGCGAAGCTGTTGGCGAGGCCGGGAATGTACTGAGACATGGCTTTTAGCTCAAACTGCCCCGCCTTGCCGCCAGTCACCATGACGTCAAAAGCATCCTGCATATTTCTTGCTTCGATCCCCAAAGCGGAGGCCGTCTTCAAACCAGTATTGGCGATATCGTTGGTGGCGGCCCCCGATGCCTGCGCCGTTGCCAATACGGATGGCAAAAACTCTAGCGATTCCTTGATGCTCTTGCCGGAGGCCACCATCGTGTCCATTGCTTCGACGGCAGGAGCAACGCTGTCATAGCGTAGGTCCTTCGCAATCCTCTGCATATCGGCGAAGGCGGACTCCATCTCCTCAGCGGTGGCGCCCGAGGTCGTTCCCATCCGGGTCATTTGCCGCTCAGCAGCGGCAAAGTCGAAAACAGCATCCTTGATGCCCTTTCCGACACCATAAGCCGCAAGCGCGCCAAGTCCCGTCTTGACGCCCGACATCGCCGTCTCGACACCCTGCGCGGCGCGCTGCACCGCGCCCGTGCGCTTGGTAATCTCGCCGATCCGACGATCCATCGACGCAGCCGTCCGGTTGAACTGCGCCATCTGGCGCTCGACCTGCCCCATGCGCAGGGCGACAGAGCGAAAAGCGGGTCCGCTATTGTCTCGCCCCTGAAACTCCAGCTCCGCCTTGATCTTACGATTTGCCATCAAATCCTCACTTGAACAGGACGCGTTCCAGCTCATGCACCATGCGCGGCAGCATGTATTCCTGGATCACCTCAGCCATGACATCGAGATAGGTCTCGGGGTCATTGGTAATGGCATGGGCGGGATTTGCACCGAACAGCTCGCGGATCTGCTCCCGCTTTGTCTGCCTGCTCGGCATTTGCGTTCCGGGGATGCGCTGCATGACGCCGACATGCCCCGAGGCGAACTGCGCAACAAAGGCATGATCATACTGCCCGCGCCGGTTGACATAGCTGCCCTTGGCATTCTGGACGGCCCCCAGCGCCTGCAGCGGGATCCAGTTCGAATTGACGACGACCGTCGAAGTATTGCCGCCGGCGTTGAAGGCCGCTGTTGTCAAGGCCCTGACGATTGCCGCCGGCATCTGCGTGTGTTTCGACGAGCGCGCGACGATGCGCGTGCGCGCCATCGAGCCCAGCCGCCGCATGACCCGCGCCAGAACCTTTGTCTGGATCTCGCCCGGCATGCGCTGAAAACTGCGCTGAAGCTGCGCGATATCCGCGCTGGAAAGCTTGAGATCCATTGCCGCCCCGCTACCCGTCCGGTTGCCGCCTGGCGCGCTCGACCAGGCGCATGGCCCAGTAGCCGATTTCCCGCAACGTCATTCCGGCGACGCGGCCGGGCTCCCATCCGAGCCGGAAGACAAATTCGTCGGCGATGCGGTCGAGCCCGTCGGTTCCAGAAAAAAACCTGCTAGCGCCGCCTCCAGGCGGCCGCCATCTGTGGCCGAGATCCCGGAGATATGCTCGTAGCCGGGGGAGACGATCAGCCGCTGCAGATAGGCGTCCACGACTTCGGGATAGGTCACCACCATGCCGCCACCCCGCCCGTTCGGCTGCCATTCCTGCGGAAGGCCGAGGCCGGACATATAGCGATCGGCATAGGTCGGTTCCCGCAGCGTCACACGGTCAAAGGGCGCAACGCCGGGAACCTCGTAGCGCCTGGAGAGGATCACTTCCTTGGCTGCCATGATCAGCCTCCCGTCTTGCGATAGACTTCACCGACCAGCGTCAGGCCGCTGACCTCGCCATTCATGCGGTTGTTCTCGGGGTCACCCGAGAAAAATGCGTTGATGAAATGGTGAGTGACGCCAGTGAACTCCTCGACGATGGTGACCGACATGCGGGGCGCCTTCATCAGGGCCGCATAGTCGATGCCACCATCGGCAAAGGCGACGTTGGCGCGCGGTGACGTGGGCGTGCCGACGCGGTCGGTGGAGCCGTTCTGGTTGGTAATCGCCTCATTCGTCTGGCTGGCGACCAGAACGGAAAAGGTGCCGCGCAGCGACATGACCGGCCCGCTCGAAAGCCGGAACGAGATCTTGCCGCCGAAATCCTTGCCTGCCATGGAGTTACTCCTTTAAAAAATTGGGCCGATCAGGCGTAGACGCGGGCGAGACCGGCGAAGATGTCCAGCGGATTGGCGCGGTCGAGCGGCAGCACCATATCGACGCGGTTTCGGTTGTCGGCGTTGCGCGTCACGCGGATCTCGGCGAAGGCCGCTTCCGTCGCCTCGATCACGCCGCGCCGGGCTAACTCCATGGTCGAAGTCACGAGCGTCGCCTGGATATCGCGCGCGGTGACCAGCGTCGGCAGATCGGCCGGATTGTCATCGACGATCGCCTTGTTGGAATGCTCGAAGGCCAGCTGCGCGCGGACATATTTGAGCGCATAGGTGATCTGATAGACCGCCTGAATATCGCGCAGCGCCGTATCCGGCACGCCATTGGTGGTCTGCTGTTGCGTCACGATCTTGTCGATCAGCACATTGCCCGAGACATCGACCTTCCAGGCGCTCACGCTGTTTTTCAGGAGCGCATCGCGCGTGGCATAATCAGGCCAGTAATTGCGGTCGCGCGGCGCAAGGACGCCCTCGACCACCAGCCCGCTCTGATTGGCCGAGACACGGCCATCGACGCCGGAGCCCAGGAAGGACGCGATCCGCGCGACAAGGGCGGTCACAAATTCATAGGCCGGCGTGCCGTTGCCGGCATTGGAAAACACCGGGATCATGGTCAGGTGCCAGCTGTCGCGCGCAAGCGCCCAGGTGGTGAGTTCGGCGACCGTGCCGGTGCGCGGGTAGAAGGCATGGCCATAGAGCTGCTGCGCGTAAGACCACCGGCCAGAAACCGACGACAGGAATTGATCGAGCAGGAGGCGGCTTGTGTCGTCGCCGAAGGCCGAAACCATGATCTCGAAGGGATCGTCGCCCATGGCCGCCAGCACCGGCGCGAGATCCGGGGCACCCGCACCGGCCGTTGCCGTGGCGAAGGTCAAGAGCCCGGAAAAGGCATTGACGCCATCGGTGACTGGAACGAACAGGTCGAGACCGCCGGCATAGGCGCCCCTGTGCCGTGCTGTCAGCGTGACGACGGCGCCCACGACGGTCGCCGTGAAGGGCAGGCTTTTTTTCGTCAGGGCGTTGAAAAAGCCGTTGATGGCGGCGGCGAGCTGCGCCGCCACCGTCGAGGCCGACGAGCTCGCTGCAATCTGCACCGCGACGCGCTCGCCGGCAACCTGCAGAATGCCCTGCCCGCCGGCGGCCGGCGGCGTGCCGACAGTCACCGTGCGCACCTCCGCCGTGCCGGAATCATCCACCCGCGCAAGATAGATTTCCTGCGCAGGCGCGTTCTGCCGGGCGCGGATGAACATGCTTTCCAGCATCGAGCCACGGCCTGCGAGATAGCGGGCCTGATCCACCGTGGTGCAAAGCGCGATGGCGCCGGCGGCCAGCGCTGCGCCCGCCAGCCCGTGGCCAAGCAGGATCATCCGGGTTTCGGAGGAAAACAGGCCGGCGGACTCGACATCAAAGGCAAGCAGCGGCGCGACGATATCGCCGGGAATGTTGGTGGCCATGGATCAGGTCCTTTTCGGGGTCTTTGGCGCAGGAGACGGCGCGGAGGCGGGCGCGGGATCTGCATCTGGCGGCGGCAGCGCGACCAGATCGCCATCGCGCACGAGGTTGCGATGAAAGGTGGAGACAGGGTCGATCGGCGCGCCCTCAGTGGGCCAGCCACCGGGGATGGAAAGCCCGGGGCGGGGAACGTAAAGCGGGGGCATGATGGCTCCTCAGTCTGTGACGCCGAAGACGATGCCCTCGGCCGCGGTAACGCCGCGCATCTCGGTCAATGCGGCGGGCGCTTCCGCTGCAAAGGCATCGGCAAGTTCGGCAAGCTTGGCCTTGGCATAGGAGCCCGCCGGCAGCGCCTCGGCGATCTGCCGCAAGGGCTGCGGCAGTCCGCCGGCCAGGTCGAAATCATCGTCTGGGATCGACAGATGAAACCGCAGGACCATGCCGTGCCAGCGCAGGCCATATTCCGGCACACCATAGGTCTTGATTTCGATCTCGCGCACCTGGCGCACGATCCGACGCCAGGGCCCACCGGCGGCCGAGCGCTCCAGGAGATGCCGAACCTGGGCGGCAAGCGCAGCCAGCACCAGCCGGGCCGTCGGATCGGTCTCGGCCATGGCCGCGACATAATCCGGCGCGCCGGACTGGGGATCGCTGGCAACCACAGCCAGCTCGCAGACGACATCGAGAATGCAATCGGCTTCCGTATCGCCCGCCGGCGCATGCGGGCCGCGCAGCCGCGCCCCGCTTTCGGGCGTATAGAGGCTGACGACGGGCGTGTAGGGTGCCGCGCGGTCGAGATCGGCGATCGCGGCCGGACGACTGTCCAGCACCCGGCCGCGCGCCATGGTCGGAAACGGCCCATCCGGCAGGGACGCGGTGGGCAGCAGGGTCTCCACCGCCAGGAGACGGACGGCCTCAGCCGAGAGCATGACGGACCTCCATCAGATAGCAGGTGGCGCGGTCGGACCCGTCGCGGTCGATCGTTTCGATCCGCCAGCTCTTGCCGCCCGAGAGCACCACATCGCGCTTGACCGGCCGCCAGGGCCACTCGGTCATGCGCGCCGACAGGACCGCATCATAGGAGACGATCCCGCCCGTGGTGCCGGGATCAGATGGCAGCGCCCGCATCATCGTGCGCGGCGGAGGCTGCAGGTCGATGCTCCCGAGGAAGTCGAAGGGCGGTCGCCCCGGATCCTCCGCCTCCGGATGATTGACCGACTGCCCCGTGCGCATCCCGACAAGGCGGCAGGGCGTGAGGTCGAAAATTCCCGAGCACGCGTGTTCGGTGAAGGCACGCGCGGCGGCCCAGTCCACCATGAGGCACCCTTTCGATGGCCGCGCCGGGCTCACGCCCGGCCGCAACATCAGTTGGAGGTGATGATCTCGACCTGTGTTTCCGGCCGCTTGTTGACGGCGAGGAAGTTGGACTGGCTCTTGATCTCGTAGCCGGCGCCATGGTCGAGCTGCTTGGTGGTGATGAGGATCGGCTCCTCACCCTCGATCGGCCGATTGACGAGATCGATATGAAACGCCGGCCCGTCATAGGTGCGCATCGTGTTCTGGGTTCCGGTCGGATAGGCATGGCCCTTGCCGGCGGCGACGTTGGGCTCAGAGACGATTTCGCCGCTCGCCGTCTTGACCGGCAGGCTGCCCTTATATTCCCGCCAGAGGATATCGCCGAACAGGAACAGGCGACCCCAGTTGTTACCGAGATTGGAACGGCCGATCTGCGACTGATAGTTGGCGTTCTGTGCGTTCAGCCAGAATTTCTCAGCGTTCGGGTGGCTCACCAGCCGGGAGAACAGCGTGGGGCTGGTGATCACCTCGATGCCGTCGGAGGTCTCGCCCTTGAGGTTGGTCTGGACGTGGTCGCGGATTTCCTCGCACTTGTCCATCAGGTTCGTGGCCGTGCCGAGCTGGAGATCAACGACCTTCTTGGAGATCCCGAAGACATCGTAAAGGTCATAGAGCGTGCGGCCCTTGCCGTCCTTGATCAGGCCCTTGAGCATGCCGAGGCGGATATATTCGCGCGTGATCGCATGCTTGACGCGGATCTTCGCAAGCTTGCGCCCCAGCTCGCGATCCAGCGAGGCCGGCGTGACCTGACCATTGACGATCTCCAGGAGGCCGTCGATGTCGTCGGGCGCGATGAAATCGATATGGGGGAAATGCGGGATTTCCAGGATGATCGAGTTCTCGCTGTCGTTCGGTCCGACATCGCCCGGCGCGCCGCGCGGCGCCTGGGCCAGCACGTAGATCTGGCCATCGCGATAGCCGATGCGAACATAGCGCGAGCCCTTGCGCTCGCTGGGCGCGATATTGAGCGCATTGAGCAGCCCATAGGTATTGGGGATGCGGTTGACCTCTTCGGTCATCTCCACATCGGTATAGGGGAGAAGAATTTCCGGCATAGCGGAGCCTTTCAGGCTGGGCGGGTGGGCGTGCAGCCCAACCGGTCAGGGAAACAGGGGATCAGGTGCGGATGGCAAGCGCCAGGCGCTCATCGATGCGGGCAATGGCCGCCGCCTTCTGGGCATCCGTCGCGGCGGTGGGCCAGAGGATTGCTCCTGCGCGCAGCACCGACAGGCGACGGATGGCGAGCCCGTCCGTGGTGTTGTCCACGCCGACGGCAGCGGTCACTTCGCGGATGGAAAAGCCCCAGATGTGCTGGGTGCCGTCGATGGCCGTCGGGTCCCATTCCTTGACCTTGCCATCATCCGCGCCGACGCCCTGCGACACCGTGACGGTAAAGGTATCGCCGACGGCAAAGGCCGTGGCGCCACCCGCGATGGTGAAGCGCACCGCCTTGGAAAAGGCCGCGCCGCCCGTGGCCGTACCCACCACGACGCCATCGGGGTCCTCAACCCGGAACTTCGACGTTCCGTCCGCGCCGCCCACGCTGCAGGTCACCGCGTAATCGCCGACCTTGACACCCGTGCCGAAGGCGGGATTGGCCAGCGTCAGCGTGCCATTGCCGGTATTGCCGGCGACGGCGGCGGCGACAACGGCAAGCGCGCCGCTTGCGGCAATACGGCCCAGCGGCGTGCCGAGGCGGACCGTGCGCGGCGTGCCGACGCCGCCAAGCAGGGTAAAGACCTCGCGGCCAAGTTCGGGATCGAGTTCGCGCTTGACCAGATCGGACACCTGGTTCGGGCGCGTG
The DNA here is from genome assembly GCF_001938945.1 of Xaviernesmea rhizosphaerae. GTDB lineage: Bacteria > Pseudomonadota > Alphaproteobacteria > Rhizobiales > Rhizobiaceae > Xaviernesmea > Xaviernesmea rhizosphaerae. The sequence continues at coordinate 470,752 of NZ_MKIO01000021.1, read as the reverse complement.
GTCTTGAAGACAGCCATGGGCATGGGGGAGTTCTCCGGTAACAGGGGTCAGAGGGGTCAGCGCGCCTTGATGGCGCTGATCTCGGCATTGACGGCCTTGCGCAGCCCGCTTTCGGCCTTGGCCGGCTGGGCGGCGCCGGGCATGGCGAGCTGCGCGGCGGCAAGCCGTTGCTGCTCGTAGGTGGCAACGGGCGCGGCAGGGACAGCGGCGGCTGCAGGTGCCGCAGCAGGAGCGGCCGCCGTTTCCGCTGCGCCAGCGGCGACAGGCGCCGCCGCGACATTGGCCGTGACAAAGGCCACGACGGCATCGGCCGCCATGCCGGGCGCGGCGGTGGCAAGGTCGAAGGCCGCCGCCATGCGCGAGGCGTTGCCCTTGATGCCGTCCGCGCCGAGAACGGCGCCCATCCGCGTCATGGCCGCGGTATAGCCATCGGCATAGGTGGATTGCGGCTGCGCAGCGGAGGCGGACAGTGCGGCAAGGCTTGCCGCTACTGCCGGCGGAGCATCCGCCGCAGCGGGCGCCGGCGGCGCGGCAGCCGTCGGCGTGCCCGCCTGATCGGCCAGAAAAGCAGCCTCGTCGAGGACGAGTTCGGGCGCTCCCGGGCGGGCCGCGCCCCGGATGATGTCAAGCAAATTGGTCATGGGGGATCAGCTCCGGTTAACTTCGGCGACGAAGGCGTTGAAGGCGTCGAGCGGGTCGGCGATCGCATCGATCAGCCCGAGCGCGAGGGCATCGGTGGCGTCATAGGCATCGGCCTCGGTCGCCATCGCCCTGGCTTTGGTGATCCGGCCGCGCCGCCCTTTGGCGACCAGCTCGGCGAAATCGCCCCGGATGGCCTCCGCCTGGGCGGTCCATTGCTCGGCGAGATCGGCCGGCAGGGCCTCGTAAGGATTGCCCACCGCCTTTTTCTTGCCGGCGCGGATGATGGTCAGGGCGACGCCGTCCTGTTCCATCTTTTTCGACATGTCCGCATGGATCATGATCACACCGATCGAGCCGGCCCCGCCATATTTCGGGGCGACGATCGCGCGCGTCTGGCTGGCCTGCATATAGGCCGCGGAATAGGCGAAATCGGTCAGGATCGAGATCGTCGGCTTGATCTTGGACAACCGCGCGATCATTGCCGCCGTCTCGAAGCCGCCATTGACGGCGCCGCCATAGCTGTCGAACTCGAAGGCCACCCCGCGCACCCGTGGCGACTGGGCCGCCATGGCGATCTGCGCCTGCAGTCCCTGATAGGAGGTGAGGCCCGAGGACGCGCCGAGCCAGCCGCCCTTATGGACGAGGGAGCCCTCGACCGGAATGATCGCGACGCCCTGCACCATGTCGAAGGGCAGAAGCCCCGCCGCGCCATAGGCGCGCTCGATACGCCCCCCGACCTTACCGGCGATCGGCCGGCCATTGCCGCCGCCGACGTGATCCACCGCGCCCGCGCCATTGGTTATGATGACCGAGGAGCCGGCGAGGCGTCCGCCGAGGCCTTCAAGAAAAGCCTCGGCCTTGCGATCGTCATAAAGCAGCGGCGTGTTGAACACCTTCTGGGCGATATGACCGTAATGAATGCTCATGATCGCCCTCCTTCAGTAGCGCAACGGCCAGCGCCGGGACGGGCGGCAACCGGTCATTTTGGCTTGGCAGGCGGCCTGTAGCCGCACCAGTTCCTTGTCGATATCGGCGATGCTGGAGGAGGCCACCTTGACCCGCTGGCGCATCACCGGCGATTGCAATTCGCTTTCCTCCACCGCCTCGCCCGCCAGCCGCTTGGCCTTGGCAGCGGCGAGCGCCGCATAGAGCGCGCAAGGATCGTCGGCATCCACGGGGATGCCGGCGATGGTCACGAGATTGGTCATGGCTTGGCGCCCCGCTGATTGTCGTTTTCCTGCGCGGCATTGGCGGACTTGCTGGCCTGCCCGCGCTCAAAGGGCGACGGCATGCCCGCCTCCTTGTAGCGATTGTGCCAGAGGAGCCGGCTCTGAAAGACCTCTTCCGGATCCTGACCCAGCTCGCCGTTTTCGCCCTCCAACGTGCCCGTGCCATTGGCCAGACGCTCGCTCGATGCGCGTGCGCGCTTTTCGTCATCCGCCGTCGGCTTGGACGGCCCCTGACACAGCGCCCATTGCACCGCGTCCCGGTTTGCCCTGTAGGCCTCGACGCCGCCGCGAAAGGGAATGTCCCCTTCCTCGATCATTTCGTCGAGCCAGCTGGCATAGGGCACCAGCACATGCGGCGCGGCGATGCGATCGGTGCGCCGCTGCGCGATCGGCCAGAGCGCCGAGTTCTCCATATTGGTCGAGGCATAGGTGGCCTGGCTGTAATCCAGCGTGTAGCCGCCATAGCTCATGCCAAGCGCCCGCGCGGTTTCGCGGTGGAGCGAGGCCATGAAGGCGCCATTGTCGGGACCGGGCGAGGTGATGGTTTTAAACTCCAGGTCCTCGCCCGGCGCCAGATGCGAGACGCCGGCGCCGGCACCCAAGCGGATCTCGGCTTCCGCCGCGCGGTCCAGCTGCGCCTTGAAGTAATTGGCGAAGTCGGAGGCGATCGCGGAAACCATCTCGCCGCCGCCGACATCTTTGAGCGTTTCCAGCGCCTCAAAGGCCTCCGCGCTCGGCTTGTCGCTTTTCAGAACCGCCGCATAGATCGTCTGCAGGAAGCGGACCTGCGCCGTCGCATCATCGACGTTCTCGGCCATCAGATACTTGCGGAATGTGGCCACCAAAGGCGAGATCCCGCGCACGTCCTCGGCAGAGAACGGGTCGAAGGCATGCATCACCATCTGCCGCCCCTGCGCATCCCAGGCCGCATAATCGACCGTGGCCTGCATGCCGTCGCGGTCCTCCCGGAAGCGATAGCGCTGCGGGCGGCCGTAGGCATCGTGAAAGATCCCCTGATAGAGACCTTCGAATTCCATGGTCTCCTGCACCAGCTTGTGCGGCGAGATGAGCAGGAATTTCGTGCCCGTGCGCGTGCCCGGCAGGCGCTGCGCCCGCGGCAGATAGACGATGACGCCCGTACTTTCGCCATAGGCCAGCCAGTTCCGCACGCCGATATCGGTCTGCTGGGCATTGGTCAGCTTCGCCCGGAGATCGCACTCGCGCGGGTTCCACGCATAGGTTTTCCACTTCGCCTTGATCAGCCGCACCAGCTCGACCGACTCGGCCGGCGTATAGCCCAGCCGCTCCAGATCGGGGCGCGGATTGAGCTGCAGCTCGACGCCGACCGTATCGGCGATGATCTGATCCGCTGCGCCGCGCAGCCGTCCGCTGTTCTGCAGGAGATCGATCGCCAAGCCAGCCGCGCGCGTCCAGACCCGGCGGATCTCGTCGCGGTGCTCGCGCAGCGAGGCCGGTCGCGCCGCGATGACGCCGGATTGCGAGTCCCGCATATAGGCCGAGCGGAACCCGGGACGCCCTCCGACACCAGACGGCCCCGCCGGCGCGACAGGGCGCTGACCGGCGGGCACCTTGACCCTAGGTTTTTCCGGCATTGCGTTTCTTCCACCTGTTTTCGAGCGTCGGCGGCTTTGGCGCGGGCGGCGCCGAAGGAACGGTCGAGGTAACTGGCGCCGCAGGCTTGGCCTCTTCAGGCCGGGCCACCGCTTTGACGACGGCCTGCATGGCCGTGATCAGCGGCGCCACCGACAGAAGATCCGTCGGCACTTCCGGCTCCAGCCGGGCCCGCAACGCGGCCCACTCGCTTTTGGTCTTGCGCGACAGCCCGAGGTGCTCGGCAATCGCCATCGCGTAGATGCGGCAGTCGAGATAGTGGTTGTCCGCCCTGCGGGTCATCCACTCCTCATGCAGACGCCCCTTCACAAGCTTCGACGAAAAATATTCAGCCGTAAGCTGCTGAAAATATTCTTCGTTCAGGCCCTTGTGAAAGTGGCAGTAACCCGGCGGGTCGCATGGTTGCCCGGCCGCCAAGCCATCCTTGTGCAGGTTCCCGTAAAACTCGGCCTTGAGTGCCCAGGTGCCCACGGGCCAGGTCATGGCCGAGCCGAACCGCTTGCGTTTGCCACGCTTGTTGACCGACTTGCGCGTCGGAATGCTGATGGCAGGGATACCGCGCCCGGGCATGCCCTTGATGGCGTAGGTATCGGGATGCCGGCGGCACCATTCTAGCACCTGATTGGTCCGGTAGCCGCTATCGACCGCCAGCGCATCGAGACGGCGCAGCACCCCCCAGCAATCCGGAAATTCGCGCGCGGCGAAATCTTCCAGGAGCAGCCAAGCGCCGGCCGCCGGATTGTCTGTCGCCCCCTTGAAATACTCTGCGGACACGGTCCAGCTCTGGCGATCCTCGCCAAAGGCCACGACCTCCAGATAGATGCCGTGGCTCTGGATGTCGGCGCCGCCGACGAAGATCAGGCCACCGGCGGGAATTGTATCGGCAGGGTAGTCCTCTCGCCGTTGCATCAGGCCCTTGTGATCGGGGGCGTTGCCCCTCATGGCGTAGGGGAGCGCGCACACCAGATTGTTATAATCCTTCGCGCCCGCCTCGCCCTTGGCGGCATAGGCTATCTTGTCCTCGGCAATCGCCTCGTAGGACATCATCAAGCTCATGAAGGCATCGACATGGAAGCCGGGATGCCGATCCTCGCCGGGCGCGGTGGCGATGTATCGGCCCTGCCGAACGGCCGCCACGCGCTCCATTTCCGAAATATGATGGCCGCAGCTGGGGCAGGCCATCACGGTCTTGTGCGGGTGATCCCTGTCGATCAGCAGGAAGGCGTCCTGCTGCACCAGTTCCTCGCCGCATTCCGGGCAGCCGATGTTCCAAAAGCGCTGGTCGGACTGGCGAAACGACCGGTCGATGCGGCAATGCCCGGGCCCCTCGCCCAGCGGATCGCCGCTATCCAGTTCCGGAGTAGACAGCTCGAAAATCTTGTAGCTCTTCTGCCGGCGAAAGGCCGTGAAGCGGCCGAAGAACAGGTTTTCCGGGTCGGCGCCGTTCGGCAGCTCCTGCCATTTGGACACCTCGTCCTTCACGCCGTAGCGCGTCGTCTTGGCCGAGAGATCCATGACCGCGTTCGCGTTGGCGAGGTAGAGCGTCCCGCCGGCAAACTTCTTCTGGAACGTGCTCGACCCCTCGCCCGAGCGCGACGTGGTCGGGTAGACCACGCTCTTGCCGGTTTCGCGCTGCCACTCGTCGATGAGCGGCTGCATCTTGCCGGAATTGATATCCCGGAGCGCGTCGAGGCCCGGCACGCCGTAGAGGCAGTTATCGGGGCAGGTCTCGGCGATGTAGAGCATCCAGGCAAGCGCCAGGATCGAGACGCCCGTTTGCTGGCTCTTGCGCACCGTGACGCGGGTGCAAGGGTGCTCTTGCGTCAGGCAGGCGGCGATCTCGACCAGATAGGGCGCATCTTCCGCCGTCCAGAACTCGCCTTTTCTCGGCCCGTCCACCAGGACGATGTTCTTTCCGATCCACTCATGAAACGGCACCGGCGGCGTGGGGCGGATCGCATCGGCCAGCGTCTGGCCGACAAACCGCAACGCGCCGGGATGGATCGTCATATGTCCTCGCTCTCGATCAGCGGATCGCTCTCCGGCGCGGCCTCGGCGATCGCCGCCATCTTGTCGGCGATCTTGTTGCCCATCGCGAAGGCGATCGTGCGCAGCACCTGCCGCACCCCGTGGACGCCTTCCTTGGAAATGGCCAGCGCCACCTCGTCGGCATGATTTGGCAGTCCACGAATGACGGACTGGATCTCGGCCCCCAGCTTCTTATGGGCCTCCTCGACCATGTCCAGGCGGACCAACTGGCCGCATTCCTGCTGGTGCCGGATCTTCTCGCGTCCGACCTTCAGCCATTCCGACTGCCGGCGCGCCTCGTCGAAGGAATCGCTCGGATCGAGCCTGGGCAGACTCGGCGGACTGTCGCTACTGACCTCGCGGATCGGCGCCGACGCCTTGGCGGGGTTGACGAACCGGGCCCGGTACTCGTCGTAGTGCGCCAGCGAGATCGAGGCGATCCGCCCCTGACCATCGCGCACCACCGGCGTCTCCGGATGCGCTTCGAGCAGCTTTTTGATCGCCTTGGAGACAGCCGCCTTCGAGACGCCATCACGGGCCGCGATCTGCGCGACCGACCACATGACATCGCTCATCCGTCAACCTCGTTAACCGACAGCCATCAACCCATTAACCCCGTTAACCCAACATTTTGAGCACTCTAACTGTCCCCCGCCCGGGGTCGTCCCGGCCCGCGGGCGGGGAAATCCGGGTACGGTCCCTTACCCAGGGGGGGGTGGGGTCAGGGGGCGGTGGGGGCACCCCCTATCGAAGGAGGGCAGTAGGGGGGCATCGGTCGATGATGACCCATGCCCTCACATGGCGAAGGCGACCCCGAAGGCCGCCTTGTCTGTTGTCTGTCCATAGCAGTAGCACGGACCCTGAATCGATGCCTCAAGTGGTCGAGGCCGTCAGGGATGGGGCTTGCCGGTGTACCGACCCGGGAGAAATTTTTCTCCGCTCGCCTTCGGTCGCAATGCCGTCGGCTCAAGGGCTCACTATCAGGATCACAAGCTCATCCGTGGGCGGATTCATGCTCACAGTTTTTCGATCTGCGCAAGAGCCATGCTAACGGACGTGGGCCGACCGAAGATGATCACCTCAACATCGACACGAGACCTCCGCTCATCGACCGAGAGGATCTTCGCGGGCACGTCGCCAAACGGGCAATCGTCGAGACGCACGCGCTCTCCCACCTGAAACGGAACCGGCCCTCCCCTATCATCGTAGTCGCCAGCTTCTGCTTTCCCCAGCATCTTCTTGATGTTTTTCAAAGGGATGAAGAAGGGCTTCTCAGCGCCGCCAAGAATGCCAAGAACCCGCTTTCGCGGATCGAAATGAAGAAGCCCCAGTACAGAGGCAGGCGTGACAACGCACCGGACGAACAGATATCCCGGCATAGCCGCCAGATCCTTGGGGGGAATAATGCGCCCGCGAATTCGCATTTCCTGCCCCTTCCGCTTGGGCAACGCCGCATGCACATCAAGCGCGCGCAGCTCTTTTTCCACAGCCAGCTCACGCCCCGCCACAACCTTCAGGCAGATCCAGCGGGCTAGATGCGGATAGTCGTCGGCGATTCTCTGGCTGGCCATGCCGATCTGTTCGACCCTGATTCGCGCCTCGCGCTGCGCTTTGTCGAGCTGGCGATAGACCTTTTCGCGGATCTCTATCGGCTGCGCCGCGCGGATCTCATCAATTTTCGTTGCCATCATCGCCCCTCTCCCAAGATCGCCTTCACCGCCTGCTGAAACGCCCCTAACTCATCAGGACCACCCGGCGGGTAGTAGGCATGGCCGGGATGCGATCCCATGTCGGGCAAGAGTGGCCAGCCCGTCACCTCCTCCAGCGCCCGCCATTCCGCCAAGAGCTGCGAGCCAGCAGGAACCGCCTCGACCAGATCGGCGAGAGGCGCGTGCGCGGCATCGGTCGAGCCCGCGCGGCGGGCAAGTGCGTCCTCATGCAGACGCTTGACCTCGGGATAACCCTCGTCGCGATAGCGCCGGACGATGTCGCGCGTTTCGAAATCCTCGGGAAAGATCAGCGTGCCATCCGTCGCCACCGCGACGCCTCGCCGCGCGAGCAAGCGCTGTCCACGCTCCGGATTGATCTGGACCCATCCAGCGTAAAACTCCTCCGTCGAAGCCCGGAGATCGAGCGGGAGATTGATCGCTTCAGGGCCAGCCAGCAGCGCACGCATACGCAGCGCAAACCACAGCTTGCCGAAGGGCGGCACGGGGACGAACTTCGGAGCGGCTCGACGCCGGGCCAGCTCGGCGAAATCGGCATCGGTCAGCCGCTCCCAGCGCCGCTCGCTAAAATACAGATTGTAGCGGCATACCTTGCCGGAAAGGATTTCGACATAGTCCGCCTGCAGCGCCAGCGCGAGCCGCTGCGCCTCCTCATCCAGCGCCAGAAAGGCCTTTTCGACCAGCGCCGCACGATCCTCGAGACGCGTCGGCCAGGTCTCATGCGCCTTGTGCAGTCGGCGCAGCAGCGTGTCGCGGCTGGGCTTGGAACGAACCTCCGTCACGGCGCGCCCTCCTCAGCAGAACGCGCCTTGACGACGCTCTCGACCAAAGCCCGTACCCGAGCCTTGGCCTCTTCGCTGGCCGCCGGCCTTTGCGCCTTGGCCAGCCTCAGGCTGTCGCGGGTTTCGATCGCTCGTCGCCGATCGTCCGCCAGCCGCCGCGCCTCCGCGCGCACCAGCGCAGCCAGTTCTGGCGGCCGAGGCAGATAGCCATTCTCCGGCTGACCGCATTCGCCGCGGATCAGACTGCGCGCAACGCTCCTCAGCGCAATCGCCGGCAAGCCATCCAGCGCGTAGGCGTAGACCTTGCCGACAACGTCGGGCCGGATGTTTCCGGGGATGGAAAACCCAGCCGTCATCAGGCTTTCCAGCGCGTCCAGCACCACGCCGCTATCCGTGGCGCGAATGCGGTCGGTGAGATCGATAGTCTCCGGCGTCGAGATCGAGGGTCGCGCCGTCATGGGCTGGATTTCGGTCATGTCGGTCTCCGGGCATTGGGTCGGGTCGGGAGGCTTGCTGCGCACGATGGATGGCGGCGAGCGCCGCAGCATCGCGCTCCTGTCGCGCCGAAGGCGGCGAGCGGGGCCGGGCCTGCGGCGTCACGACGACGGGTTGATCGGCCCAGCGGTCCTGGTTGAGCCACGTAGCCGGATTGCACCAGGGCCGGTCGTCGGTCTTGGCGGCGTAGCGCTCCAGTCCGGCGAGGATCTCACCCAGATCGGCGCGGCGAATGGCCCTGACGAAGGCTTTGAGCGCATCGGGCTTGCCGACCTTGTTCGGGTATCGAGCCCAGAAATCGGCAAAGTCGGCGGGGGAATGCCCCCCTTTAGGGGGGCTAGGGGGTAAGGATAGATGGGGGTTAGGAAAGGGGGGTGTGGGGGGAAAACCTTCGGGGGAAGGAAGGGTCTCCGGCGTAACGCCCGTAACGCTTTCCGTAACGCCCCGTAACGCCTCGCCACTGTCCAAGGCCGCAAAGAGATCGCGATCGCCCGATACGTCATCTCGTGCATCGTCGGCCGTTTTTGCCTGAATTTCCGCGTCGGCCGCCCGTTTTTTGCGGAATTTGGCCTGCCGCTCGGCCGCCGCCGTCCGCTTTTTCGCATTTCCGTTCGTAACATCAGGCGTTACGCCAAGCGTTACGCGTAACGCCTCAAGCGTTACGGGCGTAACGTTTTCGCGCACGCACTCCATCTCCTCCACCGCCGCCACGATGGCATCGGCAGACATCCCGGCAGCCAGCATATGCTTGAGGGCCACGGCGATCACACTCACTCGGCCGCCTCCCTCTGAATGGCGAGATGGCCGCAATTGGCCGCGACGATGGCGGCATAAGGCGGAGGCGACACGCTATTGCCGACACAGGACACCTGCACGCTCTTCGGAAAATCGACCCAGATCGGGCCTTGATCGCCCTGCTGATCCCAGCCGCCGTCAATCACATAATCAGGCGGGAAGCCCTGTGCGTTGTAGAGTTCGCGTGGCGCGAGCATGCGCATGCCGATATCGACGATGACGAAGACATGCCCGTCGATGTCGAGTGTGACGAATTCGCCGCCCGTCCAGACGCCATGCGCCCGCAGGAATTCGGCAACCTGGCGCGCGCGGGCTTCCTGTTCCCGGGTGAATGGCGGGGCGGCGAATGATGCTTCGACATGTCCGTGACGATCCTTTGTCGTCACGGTGCGGGCGGGCTCGTCGAGCCGGGCGCCATCGCCGGTGCCATAGTAGGCTTGCAGGTAAGGAGCGATAAGCTGCGATTTGTTGACGCCAGCCGTCACGGTCGCGGATGGCTCTTCAATGCCATGGCCGACCGACGCGCCGAACTGACGCGCCACGAAAGCCGAGACGACGCTTTGCTGACTGCCTGACGCCGTGACGGTAGAAAGCGGAGCATCAGCCGGACGGCCTGGGCGCGGCGCCTCCTTTAGTTCGCTGCCAAGCGTCCGGGGATCGCTGTTCTGCTGCGCCAGGAAAGCCACCGCCGCGCAGGCGTCAGCCTTGGCCGTGATCGTCGCCATCGGCTCGTCGCCGCCACGCGGCCGGCTTTGCCCGGCGCGTCCGCCGCAGCCGACAAGCGTCGGCACGATGACGGCATTCTGGTCTTTCTGGCTTGCCGTGATGGTATGGCAGGGCGCATCTGGAGAACGCACCGATCCGCCATGCTGCGCGGCGGTCAACACCGGCGCAATGACAGCATGTCGGTTTTCCGTGGTGACCACGCGCAACGGCTCGTCTGCCGGCGCAGCGCGGTTTTGACCGCCCTCGCCTGCGCCATAGAAAGCAGACAGATGCGGCGCCACCAGCGTCAGCCCAGCCCCGCCGGCTGTGATCGTATGGGTCGGCTCATCCGCTCCGTTGAAGGGCTTGCCAGAGTTACGCATCGTCATCAGATGCGGGGCGATGATGCCTAGCGGCGCAGCGCCGCCCGGGCGCTTGATGTAGCTGTTCGCGGTAATGGTCGAAAGCGGCTCGCGCAGATCCTGTCCGGTTGCGCCCGTGTTGAAACGAATGACAGACGGGGCGACGACAGCTTGCTTGCCGCCGCCCGCCTGCACTGTCGTCAAAGGCTCGTCGAGTCCGTATTCCCTGCGGCCTCCACTATCCCCGTGGGCTATTCCAACAAGAAAGGGCCGTTTGGCGGCAATCACATAGCGACCCATCCCGCGCGCCACGCGGGCCATGGTCGCGTCCGCAAGCGGCCGGATGGCCCGCAGGCCATGCTTCGCGAAGATCTCGGCCGCCGTATCGAAGATCGAAGGGCATGGCAGGGACCAGTCGATGCATTCCGCCGCCGTGCGCCAGGGCAGCTTGCGGCCGGCGATCACGTCGGGATGGTCAGGCGCGCCGTGCGTCGGCTCCGGCCAGACGATCGGCTTTCCGTCGCAGCGGGCGACCAGAAACAGCCGCTTGCGGATGGTCGGCGCGCCGTAGTCGCAGGCGCGGATTTCGCGCTTGTCGATCTTGTAACCCAGCCGGCGCAGGGCCTTGCACCATTGCTGATAGGTCTCGCCGCGGCGCTCCGGATCTGGCATCAGGCCCTTTTCGGTCTCGATCAACGGCCCCCAGTCCTTCCACTCCTCGACGTTCTCCATAGTGATCACGTCAGGGCGCACCCGCTCTGCCCAGAGCACCACCACCCACGCAAGATCGCGAATGTTGCGCTCCACCGGCTTGCCGCCCTTGGCCTTGGAGAAGTGCTTGCAGTCGGGCGAGAAGTGCGCGAGCCCGACATGCCGGCCGCGCACGTAATCCAGCGGGTCCACCCGATAGATGTTTTCGGACAGGTGCAGCGTGTCGGGATGATTGGCGGCATGGAGCGCCAACGCCGCCGCATTATGGTTGATGGCGATATCGGGCGAGCGGCCCAACGCCATTTCGATTCCCGTGGACGCGCCGCCGCCGCCGGCAAAGCTGTCAACGATCAGGGGGCGGCCGGTGGACAGGCGCGGTTCGGCCTCGCCGATCGCGAAGAGATCGGACTTCATGGCGCCACCCCGCACTTCGCATTCGCCGGCAGAACCCGACCCGTCCGCGCGTCGATCAGCAGCAGATGCAGCGGGCAAAGGATCGCCCCATCAATGACCGGCATGCTCGCAAGCGGAACGTTGCGGTGCGGGCAAACCCAGCCCTGGCCATCATGGCGCGCCTGGCGTCCCGCCCATTCGCTCAGGTGGCAATCGAAATTTGCGACCTGCCTCTTGGCGAGATCCGCCCGAAACTCGCGCGCCTTCGGATTCTCCAGCCGCTGGCATTTGCGCCGGCGCCAGACCGGCGCGGGCAGACCATCTGGATTTATCCGGTTGGAGATCATCAGGGGCTGAGATTGCACGGATCGCCAGTACCACCCATTGCCGACGAGAAAGCGCGGATCGAGGTGGTAGTGCTGGAAGTCGAACTGGAGGCAATGCGCATCGCTATGGCGCGGGCCGATCACCGGCCAGCGGGCAAGCCGGTCGTTCCAGCGTCCTTCGACCGTTGGGACCAGATAATAGCGGCCGATCTCCGGCGCGGCCGAAAGGGTTTCGATGCGCGGCGTGTTCATGGATCGCACCCCGGCCCGACCGAGCCCGCATCGTCCGCCGCAACAAAATCGCGCCAATGCTTCCAGCCCTTGGGGCAGTGAAAGCCCCAGTCGCGGATCTTGGGGCCGGTCAGAAACAGCGTCTTGCAGGCGCCACCCTCCGGCAGCTCCAGCCGGTGCGCCGAGTCGGCGTTGCGCAGGACGATATCGCCGGCGCTTAAGGCCCGCCGCGTCAGGCCATCGGCGGAAAGCACCTCGACCATCTCACCCTCCAGCACCAGCGACAGGCTCCACCAGGGATGGTCGTGCAAGGCGCGATCGTCGTCGGAGCGGCGGATGTGGTGGTGGTAGATGTTGAAAAACCGGTTTCGCGGGATCACGAACCAGCGCAGCATGTAGGGCCGATCCCACCCGCCGATGATGAAATCCGGCGCGCGCGTCAGCCCACGGTGCAACAGGGCAAGCACTAGGCGCGCCAGCCAGCGGGCGCGCAGCGGCTGGGCCGGGCTGGCCTCCACGCTATCGGTCACCTGCCAGGAGCCGCAGGACGGGCAATCCATGCAGCACGCATCCCACGCGTCGCCGAGCGTCTGCTCGCTGGAGCCGCGCCAGCCGCAACGTAGGCATGCGGCGCGACAATAGGGCTCCCGAACGGGAATCGGCCTCGGAAAAATCGGTTCGCGCGAAAACACCTCGGTCATGCCGCGTCACTCCCCCAGTCCAGAATCGGATGCGCGCCGCCGTCATCGGCCGGGCCGAGAAGCCCGACGGCGCAGAATTCGTCGATCAATGCGATGGCCGTCGCGTCGCGGATGCCGAGCTGCTGGCGCAGCGTCCGGCGGTCGAGCTGGGTTCGCCCCTGCCCGCGCGCCGCCGCCAACCAGGCGCGCACCTGTTCGCGCACGGCCTCCACGGATTCGGCGAGGGTTCGCCGCGGCGTCTGCCGCGTAAAATCCTCGGCATCGACATCGACGAAGCTGGCGCGGCCGAAGGCGCCGGCATAGTTGGGCGAGAGCGGGTCGCGCCCGGCAAAGTCTTCCCAATCGATGCGGTGGAGCAGCGTCGAGCGGCCATAGCTGCCGTCCTCCTGCCGCTCCCAGACGAACCAGCCCGTGTTCATCCGGCTGGAGGCCTTTTCGCCCTCCCATCCGTCGCGGTGCATCATCGGCAGTCGGTGCTTGAAGGCATAGACGCGGGCCGGCGGATGGTCCTCCATCCAGAAGGTCCGGTCCGGATCCGCGTAGCCGCAGATCACATTCAGGTTGAGCAGCAGCGCCATCTTGCGCGGCCGGTGTTCGCGCAGCGCATGGGCCACGAAGCGGTTGAGATCCTCGCCATAAGGCGGATTCGTCACGATATCCGGCCCCGCACCACCCTCCGGCGCGCGCGAGGCCAGGAAGTTGCCCACCTCCTGCGCCGTGCCGTCCTCGCTTTGCGTGCCGTAGTCCCTGAGATCCGAAAGCCGCAGCTGATAGCCCGAGGCTTCCAGCACGCGGGCGATGGCGCCGCGCCCGCAGGCGGGCTCCCAGACGAGATCCGAAAAGCGCTCCAGCGCCAGCAGCGAGAGCGTGGCCTCGGGCGGCGTCTGGTAGAGATTGTCGCCCCTGTCGGCCTTGCCGGCCGAGGCGGTGCCGATGGCGGCGCGCAGATTGGCGCGCGTCGGCGAAAGCCCGGCCTTGATCCGCTCGCCCAGCGTCACGCGCACAAAGTCCGGCATCTGGCGCACCACCTCGCGCAGCCGCCGGGCCTCGTGCAGCTGCTGCCGCGTCACGCCGAGATCGGCGATGCGAAAACCGTCCCCGCCAGCGACGGTTTTCGGGCGGCCGCCGCGCGCGGAAATCAGCCCCGCCGCCTGCGCCGCATCCACCTCATCCGCCAGCCCGACCGTGGCCATGGCCTCGATTTCCAGCGCCGAGAGCTGCATTTCGCGCGCCTTGGCGATCAGCCGGTCGCTCGCCTTGACCCGCTGGGCATGATCCACGGCCGCCTTGGCCTGCTCATAGGCCCCGGCCGAAAGCAGCCGCGCCGCGACATAATCGCCCTCGTCGAGCAGTGCCCGCGCGCGCTCGACCGATTGCAGCAGACCGGCGGGGATGACAGGCGTGACCGCGTTCATGACGGCACCCTTTCGAGGGCGTAGCCCAGACCCTCAGCCCGCGCATCACCCATGGCGCACCCGCTTGCGGTTGAGGTAGATAACCGATGCAAGAGCGCGCCATAGCGGCATCTTGCGCTCATGGCCAAAGCGTTGCGCCTCGCTGAAAAGGGTGCTCATCTGCGCCGAGATCACCACCGCGATCCGCTCCGCATCGATCTCGCCCTTGTACTCGGCAGAATGCAGCAGATGCTCCACCGCGCGGATCAGAGCTGCCGACACGGGCGCCGCGCCGGCTTTCACGCACACCTCCAGGACCTCACGTGCACCGCGCGCATGACGGCGATTGACCAGGCCGGAAATGACCGAAACAGCAAGCGTCTCGCCCACAGCAAACCGCGCCATGGACGGCGGATGCTTGAGGATTTTCACCCCTGCACGGGCACAGACCTGATCGACGGTCAGCGCATCCTCATCCCCCGCCGAGACCAGCGCCGCATGCAGCTGCGTGGAGGTAACGGAAATCCGGTCCCGGTTGTGGCGCACGAAGGCCGAGGCACGGGTCTCGCGCTTAGGTGCGGCGATCACCATCACCGGAATCGCCGGGATGCCGCCATGGGTCACGGCGCCGATCGCCGTGTGCTGCCCGTCGATCACGTTCAGCCGCCCATCGACCTCAACGACAACGGGCGGCTTGAACGCCGCCCAGGACCATTCGGAGACGATCTTGCGGATCAGCCGGACCGACCGTTCGGACAGCCCGCGCTGATAGCTCTCATCCACCCAGAGTTCCGCCGGCGCGACCATGCGCATGACAGGCGGCGCGCCCTCGACCGCGCCGGGCGAGAGATCGGGAAAATCGAGCGCGGCCACAGCCCGCAAAGCCTGTCCATCGGTCATCAATGCGCCCTCCTGAAATCATCAAGCCAGTCGCGGCCGCGCCGCGTCATCACAGCCATGGTCACGCCGCCCTCGCCCGGCTCGGGCAGGATCAGGCCCAGCGCCATGCAGCTCAGCGCATGCAGGCGGTCCTCGCTGGTGAGTTCGCAGCGCCCGCCGGCCGCCCCGAGCGCGCGCATCCAGGCGCGGTCGGCCGCCGTCATCGGCAGGGGCTCGGCATAGGAGACGAGCAGCGGCGTCATGGCGACATGCCCCGCTCCTGATAGGCGGCGCGCAACGCATTGCGATTTAGGCGATCGACCTCAGCGAGCACCTCCACCAGACCGATCTTGCCGGCCAGATACGCATCCGCAATTCGCGTGGCGCAAAGGTCGAAGGGCGCAGAAGCCAAGGCCTTGCGAAGCATCTTCGGGAGATGGTCGAAAGCCTCAATCTCCTCGCGAGCGCCCTTGTCCTCGCCGTAAATTATCCCGGGAACATGCGCGCCGACATTCGTGTCCATCACTGCGGCTCCCCGAAAAGGCCGCGCGCGCGCACGTCGCGAAACGCGCGCAGGAAGCGCACCAGGGTCGCATCGTCGCTCTCGCCGCGCTGGACCGAGAGCAGCGCGGCCAGCACCAGCACCAGATACAGCGCCTCGTCGGGATCGTCGGGCAGCAGCCTCTGCAGGGCGGCAAGCGTCTCCGTGCGGGGTTCGAGGAGGTCGCTCATCCCGCCCCTCCCACCATCAGCGCGTCGAGCCGGGCCAGCTCCTGCTTTGCGGCGATGATCTTGGCCCGCACGGCCTGGCGCTCGCGCGCATCCACATGCCCGTCTTCGATCGCCTGGGCGATCTCGCGCACCACATCGTCCAGCACGCCGTCGAGCCGCAGAATGGCCGAGGCCGTCACCTCGCCAAAGCCCGAGACGGGCTTGTTCTGCACCAGGCGCGACATGGCCGTGTGCAGAAACGCATGCGGCGTCCGCCGGTCGATCTCCACCGCAAGGTCGAGCCGGATGAAACTGTCGGCCCATTCGGGCGAGGTGGAGGCGTATTTGCTCAAGGTGGACGATCCGACCTTGAGCAGGCTTGCCGCCTGACGCACGCCGCCAAGCGCTTCGATACCGGCGGCCGTGGCGGCCTTGATGGCGTGAGCATGCTCGTCAGAAATAGCGCGCACGAAAGCACCCTTTGAAAAGGTCAAGGAAAATCGGAGCGGAAAGGATTCCGTGAGATCGGACGCGGGGACGCCTACAACCTCACGTCAGGGCCCCATTGGCGGCCCGCAGCAAACAGGGGAGACCACGGCATGAACCGGATCGAATCGAAGAGCGGGCGGCGACGGGAGACGAGCACCGTCGCCGCCCTGGCGGCCACACGCACAGCCCGGGCGCGTGGTCGATGGAAGCGGTGCCCGGCCCAGGGAACGTCGAGGCCGGGCACCGCGCGCAGCCTGGCCCTTGAGAGGAGACGACCGGCGCGCAGGGGAAGGAAAGACAAAAGGCAGGGAGAGGCCACAACCTGCTTGCCGCATGTCACGGATCATGCTCAACCTTCCGTTAGAACAACCAAAAGGAAGCATAGGCCCGTGGATTTGGACGAAGAGAACACGGAAAGAGCGCGTGCCAACGCCGACCTTCGAGGCCGTGTCAGCCTGCTGCATGCGGCGATTACCAACTTGATCGCGATCCATCCCGAGAAGGACGCACTTCTGGCCGGACTGGAACAGGTCGCTCGCGAAATGGTGGATCTCGCATTCGAAATGCCGCCGGGACAGGAATCGTTCGCAGATTTCGCGCACGGCTTTCGCAGCAGCGCAAAAGAGATCGCAAACGCGGTCGAGCTGCTGGCGAAGAAGCAGGCGCCATCGCGAACGCACTGATAGGTGGTGAGCCAGGATTGGCGCGACACGACGCAGCGCGTCAGCGCGGCGGGGAAAGCGCATCATGAATGCTCTGCAGATGCGCTTCCGTGTCCCTGCATCGCCGCTCAAGCTTGCGGATAGCCGAGTGATGTTGCCCCAGAATGAGCTGCAGGCGGAAAATTTCCGGCTCTGGCACGGACGGATCGAGACTTGCTGCCGCCTTGCGGCAGAGCGCAGCGAGGCGCCGCCGGAGATCAGAGATGGACATGGGCCAGCACTCCAAACACGAGAAAGACCCTCCGGGCCGCAGCGCAGCGCCGGAGAGAGGGAGGCTGCACAAGGCCGCCGGGGGAACAGGGGCGAGGCGCTCATTCGGCGGCCTCTAAGGCTGCCGCCGCCAGCTGGGCCAAGCGCTGATAACTGACACCATCGAGCCCGCGCTTTTCCGCACCATCAACGGCACGAACCCAATAGGCCGATGGAATCGACCCCCTGCGTCGCATGGCCTTTGCGGCGCCATAGCTCACGCCGATGTCAGACGCGAAGTCGCCGATGGTCGGCCAGCCATTAATGATGTCAGCGTGGGTCATGCATCAGAGGGTATTAATTGTACCCTGAATGTCAAGCGCCCAGTAGGATTACTTATACCTTTTGTCTGGGTATTTTTTGTACCATGTTGAAAGAAAATAAGATTTTTGAGAAGCAAGGACGAGCCGCACGGCTCCAGGAGGCGCGCAAGCTAGCGGGCTTCACGAGCGCCGTAGCGGCATCAGAGCGCTTTGGCTGGAACCCCAACAGCTACAAAGCTCATGAAGCAGGAAGAAACGACTTTGTCTCTGGGTACATCAAAGAGTACGCCAAAGCATTCAAAGTGAGCCTAAATTGGCTTCAGCACGGTATTGGGCTGCCAACAGACGATGATGCCGCTACCGTCAATGTCCTTGATGTACCCATCATATCTTGGGTCAGCGCGGGGCAGCTCACCGAACAGGATGGTATAACGGATTTTTCGGAATTTCCGACCGTAGCGACACTGGATCTTCCAGAGGGCGATTGGATTGCTCTGAAAGTCGATGGAAACTCGATGAACAAAATCAGCCCACCGGGATCGATCATTTTTGTTAACAGACGCGACCGGCGCTTGGCTCCGAACGCGCTTTATGTCGTCGCCGATGAAACGGGGTCCGCCGTTTACAAGAGATACCGCCCAGGCGAGCAACCACCCTTTCAGCCAGTAAGCTACGATGATGTTGCAGCACCGAAATTTGAGGGAGCAGTTTCAGTAATCGGCAGAGTGCGCCGATCAATTATTGATTTTTGAGCATTACTTCGAACGCGTGCCCTTAATGCAGGCGAGCTGGCTGTCATCTCGAAATTCACCAACTGCACTTTTTTTGTTGTCATCCGTACTAAACATCGGGCGTTCGTAAGCAGCGATAACCAAGGCCTCAAAAACCTTGGCCGTCCCTTCTGGGCCGACTTTCCTGACAAGCTCCAGGCTGCTTTGTAAAGACGACCCATTCTGTCGCCTCTGCATGATTGCCTCTGCGATTTGACCAACCACTTCGCACATATCCTTTTCTGCACGGGCAGTCTGAGCACCGGTCAATGCAGAAAGCATGATCAACACGCACGCACAGATGAAACGCATAACAAGCCCTCCCCTAAGCCACCCGTACTGGCTTACCTTGAGAGACTAGCAACCTAAAATTTATAATCAATACACGCGCTTATCGCTTTCTGAGGTATTATTTGTACCCGATGCGTTGACAGTTTAGGGTACGATAGGTACCTTTTCCCCATCACCCCAGACCGGGGCGGCGCGGAACAGGTCTCGCATCCCGCGCCGCCCTTGGGGTCACCAGGGAGCGCGCGGATGCATCGTCACATCAAAATCGGTTCGGTTGGCTCACGCGCCCTGTTCCATGAGCTCGCGCCGCGTCCTGTAGTCGTACCCCTCATAGGCCCAGACCTGGCCGAGGATGCGGTGCCACCAGGGAATGACGACGCGCTGATCTTCAGGGTAGAGCCGCGTTCCGGCGAGCGCGTCGTTATAGGCCTTGGCATCGAGCGCGCGCAGCATCGGCGGCTCGTCGGCCGCGATGCGGGTCAGGCGGCTTTGCCACCCCGCGCAATCGGCGGCGTTCGCCACAGGCACGGCCTCGTTATCGGCCAGCAGGTGGTAATAATCCCGCTGCAGCGCCTGATGGTCGCGCCCCTTTCCGGCAAAATCGAACACCAGCTGCAAGCCGCCGATCAGCGCCGTCAGGAAGCCGGAGATGAGCGCGAAGCTGTCGATCTCCAGCCGGCGGCTCAGATCCGCAAAGGCGCCCGCGCCCAGGAGCAGCACCGCCAGATTGCACCAGCGGCTCCAGCGCTCGAAGGTGAGACGCCGCGACGTGTGGTAGAGCGCGTTACGCAAGGCATTGAACGCAATGCTGTTTCTCGCGTCGAGCCAGTCGCTGCTCTCCACGGTCTCGGGGCTCTGCACATCGTCGCGGGTCATGGTCCTTCCTCAAGGTTTGGGGCGCGGCTGCGGCGCCGGAACGGGCTGTCGCGGCCCGGCAGGGCCGCCATCGGGTCGGGGCGGGCTCGTCGGCAGGGCCAGACGGGCGCGCGGCTCGGTCATCGGATCATTCATCGCACGGTTCCTTTCTTTCGGTGCGGTGGATGCCAGGGAGCGGCGGGCTTGCTCCGCCTGCCGCTCCCGACCCTTTCAAGCTGGCCCCAACCCACACGTGTTGCAATCCCCCGTTGATGTGATTTTTTGAGAGGAGGCCCGCCATGCAGAAAATATCGATCGAGGTGATGCGCGCCCTTGATGCCGCCATTGTTCGCGGCGCGACCCTGACGCTGCAGGGCCAGATGGACCGCAAGCTCTATGCGGAAACCAACAAGGTGATCGAGGCCGCCGGCGGCAAGTGGGACAGGCGCGCAAGGGCGCATGTCTTTTCCGGCGAGGCGCTGGAGGCCATCGAGCCGATCCTCCTGACCGGCAGCTACAGCCGGACGAAACAGGATTTCGGGCAGTTCGACACCCCGGAGCCCTTGGCCGATGAGGTCGTCACCCGCGCCGGCATCATGCCCGGCATGACCGTGCTGGAGCCCAGCGCCGGCATCGGCCGCATGGCCGCAGCAGCGCGCCGCGCCGGCGCCGCCGTCACCTGCTGGGAGATAGACGCCAGGCGCGCCGAGCCGCTGCGCGCGATCGCCGACAGCCTGACGATCGGCGATTTTCTGGCCGCCGCGCCGGCTGTAGGCTTTGACCGCGTGGTGATGAACCCGCCTTTCGCCCGGCAGGACGACATCCGCCACGTGATGCATGCGCACCGGTTCCTGGCGCCCGGCGGGTTCCTGGTCGCGATCATGTCGGCCGGCGTCCAGTTCCGCGAAAACCGGCTGTCGAGCGATTTCCGCGCTTTCGTCGAGGCGCAGGGCGGGGCGATCGAGCCCCTGCCCGACGGATCGTTTCGCGAGAGCGGCACCCATGTGGCCACCTGCTTGGTGACCCTGCC
Source organism: Xaviernesmea rhizosphaerae (assembly GCF_001938945.1). Classification (GTDB taxonomy): domain Bacteria; phylum Pseudomonadota; class Alphaproteobacteria; order Rhizobiales; family Rhizobiaceae; genus Xaviernesmea; species Xaviernesmea rhizosphaerae. The sequence continues at coordinate 450,340 of NZ_MKIO01000021.1, read as the reverse complement.
CGCCTGACCCTCTCACCCCCTCACATGAAGGAGACCCGCATGACAAAAGCCCTGCAGCGCATCACCGACGCCGAGCGCACCACGCGCGAGATGGCCGACCACATGCGCGCCTATCCCGGCTGCACCACAGGCGATCTCGCCTGCCATTTTCCGGCAGGCGACATCGCGCTCTACGGCGATGCTGCGGCAAAGCTGGCGCTGGCGGGCGACACCAAGCGCATCGACGGCAGGCGGAGTGCGCAGTGATGGACACGGCCGCCATCGCCCGCCGCCGCGCCCGCGCGGCGCGCGCCGAACGCAACGTCCGCCACACCCTGCTTTGGGCCACCACCGCCCTGATCGTCGGCGGGATCTTCTGGGCGGTTTTTCTGATGACGGTCTTTGGAGGACGATGAACCGCTTCGGCGTCCCGCGCCGATCGCGCGGGACTGCGAAACCGTTCCCCTCTTTGAAAGGAGCATGCCCCATGAAACTGCCTGACAGACCCACGCTCCAGCATCTGACCCGCCGCGCCTGGTATCAGGCGCCGATGGCCACGCTGGTCATTTCCGTCGCTTGCTTGCTCATCATCGGCACCCAGATGTCGCTGCAGCTGATCGAGATCGAGCGGCGCATGGCCATCGAGGCGCGGGTATGATCCGCCGGCTCCTGCCGGGCGCCAGCAACCGGCGCGACTGGCCGGCCAGCCTTGCCCTCGGCCTGCTCTTTTCGCTCGCCGGGCTTGGATATCTCGGCCTTGCGCTCGCGGTGATCCGCGCGCTCTGGCGCTAAGCCGCCGCCACAGCCAAAAAGCCCGGCCCTCCCGCCGCACCCGCGGCACACCCGACATCGACACCTCACCCCAACGCGCCCGCACAAGGAGACGCGAACGATGACGCATATCACCATCCTGCTGGACGAGGCCACGGAGGCGCGCCTGCGCCAGGCGGCCGAGGAGCATGACCGCTCGCCCGAGGACATCGCCTTCCTGACGCTCGCCGAAGGCCTTCACCACGCTTTCGTGACGCGCGAGGACGATCCCGGCGCAGACCTGCCGGCCCCGCATCCCGACTATGCACGCGCCCGCGCCGAGGCCGCAACGGGGCTGCTGTCATGACCACAGGCCCACGTTACCCCTCGATCCGCAACCGCCACATGCCCGCCGAAAGCGTGGTGCTGCGCGACTGGCACGCGGGCGTGACGCCCGTCCAGATGGCCGCGCGCTATGGCGTGGCGCGCAAGACGGTCATGAAATATCTGGCCGCCCGCACGCCCTTCTGGCGCGCCGAGCGCACCCGTCCGCTCATCGCCGATGAACGCCGCATCCTGGTCGAGCATATCGAGCGCACGGCCCAGAGCGATCAGATCTCGCTGATCTCCCTGCCGCGCAACAGCATGCACCTGGCCCAGCGCCGCGACAGCGGCACGATGCGAGGCCTCCATGTCTGACAGAAAAAACCACGTCACCTTCGCCGCGCAATGGCTGTACGTCCTACAGCCCTTCATCGAGTATGGCCAATCCCTTCCGGAGGAGACCACCTTTATCCACGGTCACCTGTTCGTGGAACCGGCGCGCCAGGGCGGCGCGCTGATCATCGCCGCGAACGCGCATGCGCTTCTGCTCATCCACGATCAGCAAGCCTCCTGCAGCGGACCACTCACCCTGGACGTTCCCGAAGATGCCTTTCAGGCCGCCACGCCGCCCGAGCCTGCGATCTTCTGGCAGGAGGGAGAGAGACTGACCGCCGAAATGCCGGAATGGATGCAGCCGGGGCGCTTCGTTGCGCACGACCATGGCATGTGGATCGAGCCGCGCATGCGCCATCCGCAGTGGGCCGAGGAGCGGCAGGACTTCTTCCCGATGCTCCAAATGAGCACGACCGTCCCTGCGGGATATACCGTTCAGGGCCTCGATTTCGAGATTACGCCCGGAATCAAGCCGCAGTGGCGCAGGATGCTGACTGCGGCCTTTGCCGATGCCGGCGACGGCGCGACAGCCCCGCTGGCCTTTGACCCGGCCATCGTCAGCCAATTCGACAGGATCTGCGCGCTGACCAGAAAGCAGTCCGGCGAAAAGGGCGCCGCAACCTTTCACCGCGCCACCAGGAACAGAGAGGGCACGCCCGGCCCCATCATCATGACCTTCGAGGGCCATCCGCACATTGTCGGCACCTACATGCCGCAGCGTGCCGACGGCTATGTCGGCCCGTCCTGGGCCCTGCTGCATGCGGCGCGCGAGGGAGGCAAGGCCAATGGCTGAGAAGAGCCTGATCGTCACCACCACATGGCGCAACGACAATCCCGGCACGATCTGGAACCAGCTTGCGCTCCGCCTAGGACGGCAGCCGACGAATGCGGAGGTGGCAGCGGAATGCCGGCAGATAATGCGGGAAGCGCGGAGCAACGCGAATGGCTGACCTCCCCGTCCCCTTCACCGGCGCCATGGTCCGCGCCCTGATCGAAGGGCGCAAGCGTCAGACCCGCCGCACGATCAAGAGACTACGCGGCGGAGCAGCATTTTGCCGGATTGCGGATCTTTGGCCTGCGCCCGCCGTCCTTGATTACAGATTCGAGGACGCGAACGGCGTCTGGCACGACATTAATAAAGACGAGCTGCTCGACCGCCTGCCCTATCGCGTCGGCGACCGTCTTTGGGTCAAGGAAAAATACCTGCCAGACCCTCCGGCGAACGATCCGTCGTGGGATGACCACACATGCACCTATGTCGAATGGAGCGGGTGCGGGAGCAAGGTCAGCGATATCCCACCAGCGCTGCGCCTGCCGGATCATGTCCTCTATGCGACAAATCCGTCCTTTTTCGGATACCAGATGCGCTGGCGCCCCGGCATGCACATGCCCCGCTGGGCCTCCCGGATCACGCTGATCGTGACGGAGGTTCGCGTGGAGCGCCTGCAGGCAATCCGTGAGGCCGACGCGATCGCGGAGGGTATCGAGCCACATAAGTCTGGATGGATGCCTTATGCGACCATGTTTTACGAGTCGGACGGCGTAACGCCCGCGAACTATCATGTTGATCCACGCATCAGCTATATGCAGCTCTGGGAGAGCATCAACGGTCCGCGGAGTTGGGACGAAAACCCTATGGTTGCCGTCTACACCTTCGCCCCGCCTATCCTCGCGAACATCGATAGCCTGCCAGGGGCTGCGCCATGACCCCAGCGCCCCTCGCCCACGCGCTCGCCCTCCTGCCCAATATCGTCGAGACCGCAGTCCTCGCCGCGCCTCGCTGGACCGAGAGCCGCAACGAGGCCGCCGCCCGGCTGGAACTCTGCCTCTATGAAGAAGGCACGGGCAAGGTCACGCCAATCGCCGTGATCCTGCCGGACTGCCCCTTTGCCGACCGGCGGCTGATGACCAACGCGCCGGTGTGGATCGCCGCGCTCCTCACTCTCCTGGCAGAGGTTTGGCGCCGCCTCGAGGCGCAGGGCCAGCCATGCCCCTTGGCCATCGCGCTGCCCGAAAGCCTCATCGACATCGATGCCGCCAAGGGAGCATGGCCCGTCATCCGCGATACATCCGGACTGGTGGAGGGGCGATGGGGCGAGGGCTTTGACACCACGACGGGCAAGCCGGGCGTGGAGCGGCTAGACCCGATGACTGGCGCATTCGAGCCGATCGCGACGGTGCTCCGCGCCTGCCCCTTCGACGACAAGCGCCTGCTCATCAGCGCGCCGGAGCACATCGCCGCCCTCGTGGCGCTCGTCCGCGACGCGCTGCGCCGCCTGCGCGCGCTGGAGCCGCCGCCCGCGCCAGCCCCGCCGCGCGGGCGCAAGGGCCCGGCCGACCACGCCCAGCTCGCCGGCATCCTCTGCGGCCAGCGGATCTTCCAGGTCTTCCTGGCTGAGCGCCACGGCGTCGAGAGCGCGGACGAGACCCGCGCCGCCAACCGCGTCCGCTCGCTCTGCCGCGTCACCTCGCGCGCCGAGCTCAACACCAACCCCGCCGCGGCCGGCGCTTGGCGCCGCTTGCATGACGAATTCCAGCTTTGGAGACAGGGACGATGACGTCAGGAGATCTCGCCCGCCTGCGCGCCGCCAACATTGCGCGTCAGGAGGAATGGTGCCCAGGCCGGAAGCCGGACATGAGCTTTCGCGCCATCGAACTCGCTGGCGAAGCTGGCGAGGCGCTCAATGTGGTCAAGAAGCTGGAGCGCGAGCGCCAGGGCTGGGCCGGATCCCGCGCTACACTCGAACAGCTGGCCGAGGAGCTGGCGGATGTCGTCATCTGCGCCGACCTGCTCGCCCTCGCCGCGGGCATCGACCTCGCCGTCGCCGTGCCGCGCAAGTTCAACGCGACATCGGAAAAGGTGGGGCTGGCAACGCGCATCGAGAGCGGCAGGGATGCCCTGCGCGCCGCCTACAAGCAGCTCGAGCAGCAGATGATGGAGGCGGGTTTCGCTGTCACGAGCAGCGAGCCTCTCGCTTACATCTCTCTGCAGACGCTGGTTCGGCTGGTCGCGGACAAGAGCGGTCAGTATCAGATGACGGTCCCGCGCGATCAACCCGGGCCGACAGAGATCGCGCTCTTCACCTGGCCCACGCCCTTTCCTGAAGCCGATCCGCCACAGCTGCAAAATGTCACGGCCGAGGGCGGTTGCGATCAACAGCCTGGAGGTGCTGCGGAAGCGGTGACCGCATCTGGGGCCGCAGCCTTGGAGAGCAGAAATGCCTGACCTCCTAACGCCGGCGGAGGCAGCGGCACAACTGCAAATTTCCGTACGCCAACTTCGTGACTTGACCGACGACGGGCAGTTGCGGTGGATTAACGTTGGCAGAGGCTCGGTGCGAGCCTTGCGCCGTTACGCGCAGGAAGATCTGGACGAGTTCAAAGCCAAACGATCGAAAGTCTCATGTCCCTCTACAAGCGCCCCGGCAAAGACACATATTCCTATGACTTCGTCGTCAGGGGCCGTCGATTTTCTGGCGATACTGGCGCAACGAAAAAGCGGGACGCAAAAGCCGTCGAAGACAATCAGCGGGAAATCGCCAAGGCGCTGATGGCAGCCGAGGCCGCCCTTCCATCCGACAGGATGGGTTTCGAGGCCGCAGCCTTGCGCTGGTATCATGAGATCGGCCAGCACCATAAAAACTATGAGACGACGCTGAAGGTGCTGGACTGGCTCAAGACCCAGATCGGCGGCAACACCGACCTGATGGACATTGACGACGCCCTAGTGGCGCGCATCGTCGCCAAGCGCCGCGGCGAGCGGGTAAGTCGCCGGCATGCCGATGGCAAGATCCATGAAGGCAAGCTCGTCAGCCCCGCGACCGTCAACCGAACCTGCACCCAGCCGCTGCGCGAGATCATCCTGCGCGCTCGCAAAGTCTGGAAGATCCGGACAGGCGATGTCCGATGGGGAGAGCATCTCCTGCGCGAGCCTCAAGAGCGCGTCCGCGAGGCCTCGATCGGCGAAGAGGACGCCATCATGTCGCAGCTCGAGCGCGGCTATGACGACGCGATCCGCTTCGCCTTCCTGAATGGATGTCGGCGGATGGAAATCCTCGGGCTGGAATGGTCACATGTCGACTTCTTTTCCCGGCGATTCACAGTGACAGGCAAGGGCGGGAAAATCCGCACCATCCCCATGTCGCAAGAGACGTTCGACATTCTGTGGTCGATCAAGGACCATCACCCCGTCAAGGTTTTCACGTTCGTCGCGAAAAGAACCGTAAAAAAAGAACAGCTGGTTCGGGGCCAGCGATACCCGCTCAGCGAGAGCGGTTTGAAGAGCGCGATGCGCCGGGCTGTCCCAGCGGCAGGCGTGGTCAACTTCCGGTTTCACGACACTCGCCATACAGCCGCCACCCGCGTGCTGCGCGCCAGCAATCTGCGCGTGGCGCAAAAGCTGCTCGGCCATGCCGATGTAGCCACCACAGCCAAATACGCGCACGCCCTCGATGATGACCTGCGCGCCGCCTTGGAGGCGACAGCAAATCCCACGAAAATTCCCACGAAGGACGATGCCACCGTGGCTAAGGAGTTTAAGATAAAGAGAAATTCGGAGTGAGGGGATCGTTCCCCCAGTCAAGTGCGCTACCGGGCTGCGCTACGCTCCGACACGGCGAGATCCCTATAGGACCAATAATTTAGGCGCAAGCCCCTTTTTCACTTTTCTTCAGAAAACGGGCCAGAAGCAGGTGCGTGACAGGATCTGACGGCATGATCTCCGCAAGGTCGCATTCGGGGCAAACCTGCCGCGCGCCGTGCAAGCAACAACCAGGCGCAGCGACACGCCAGAGTCAGAGCGCGGAATGCGAGCAATTGCCTGTATTTGCGTCGTTTCGGCGAAGGACCGTGTGAATTTTCGTATAAAATTAATAGCATAGGATCTAATAGAAAGCAGAAATTGCCTGCCGTAGATGACGAACAACGCAGATCCGTTCGTTGCCGATCGCGCGGCGTGACCTGGGGCCGTGCAGCAGGCCGAGAAACGCCAGAGGGTGTCGATGATGCGCCGCCAGTTCCCTCAAGAGCCTCCTCGCCCGGCCGAAGCGGCGATGATCAGAAGGACCAGCCGGCCGGCCGGTCCGCTCTTGCGCCTCCTTCGTTCCCGCAGTGGCGGTATGGCGCTGATCGGCGCGCTGACCCTGCCCATGGTGATCGGCGTCGGCGCGCTTGCTGTGGACTACGGCCGCGCGCTCAATAGCCAGGCGGAACAGCAGCGCGCCGCCGATCTCGCCTCCTATGCCGGCGCACTCGCCTATGGCGGCACCAAATCGACCGACAGCATGCGCGCGGCGGTGATCAATGTTGCCGCATTGCAGAAAATTCCCGCAAGCGCCGTCGTCGCAGAGCTGGTCGATTCGCCCCGCACTTCGGGCGCCAAGGCGGTGAATGTGACGATCACCACCAGCGGTCCGACCTTCCTTGCAAAGCTGTTCGGTACCAATGCGCTGACGATCCAGGCGATTGCCTCCACGGAGATTGGTAGCGGCAGCAGCGGCGATGCGGCCGGCTGTGTCATTGCGCTCGATGCCCAGGGCACCGGTGTCACGATGTCCGGCGGCACCACGCTCAATGTGCCCAACTGCACTGTGGCCTCCAACGCCACGATTACCTCGCCCTGCGGCACCAAGATTGTCACCAAGGGGGCCTTGTACAATTCCGCCTCGCCGCCCGATCAGCCAAGCTGGTGCCAGACGATCCAGAAGCAGGACGGCACGCCGGCGCCGATCAGCAAGGGCGTGACGGCCGATCCGCTGGCCAGCAATCCCGGCGTGCTGGCAGCGGTCGCCCGTTTCAACGACCAGCCATCGCTGCAGGCGCCGGCAAAACCGGCGACTGTCAATGGAGCGGATCTCGTTTTCGATCCCTGGGACACGAGTAAGCAGCAGGCGCTCAAACAGGCGCTTGCCGCGCAAGGCTGTCAGGCCAGCTATAGCGACAATGAAAAACTCTGGCGCGTGACCTGCACCAGCACATCGATGACCTTCGGCGATCTGATGATCGGCAGCAGCCTGAAGCTCGAGTTCAACCTCGCCGGCCCCGCTAACACGACCTATAATTTCAAGAGCATCCGTTCGACCGGTGGCGGCAGCTACGCCTTCGGCCCCGGCACCTTCACCGTGTCGGGCGGTATTTCTCTGAATGGTGATGCCGGCTCCTTCGGCGCAGGCACATTCCGCATCGGTCCTGCAACGAATGATTGCGGCTACAGCCTCTGCGGCAACAGCAACGGCCAGCTGACCTTTGCCGGCCCCTCCACCTTCGAGCTGTCCAACGGCGTCAAGGTGTCCGGCAGCAATGTCACCACGCTCGGCAGCGGCACGGGCAACAGCTACAAGATCGGCCCCTCCTCCGACGGGCGAGCCTTGTTCGTCGATAGCGGTTCCGCCTATCTCAGCACTGCGTCGAGCACGGCTCAGCTCTTCCGCCTGTGGGGCAAGGTCCAGAGCGGCGGCGGCACCTGCGTCGTCTTTCCCGCCGCCTCCCAGCACGACATCATGGGCTCGGTGGACATGGCCGGCGGGCTCGAATTCGGCTCCGGCCCCTATACGATCGACGGCTATATGGGCCTTGGCCAGAACAATGGCGGCTCGGTCACCTGCCAGGGCAAGGATCTGAGCTTTTCCGGCCGCGATGTCACCATCACCCTCTCGGGCAAGGAGACCATGACGAGCGATGCCTGCAAGGGCACCGCCTACTGCGCCTCCGCGGGCTATAAGGACATGGTGATGCGCGCACCCGGCTCGGGCCAGTTCGCTCAGCTTGCGGTGATCGGCCCGACCAAGGTCAAGGCCGGCGGCACGCTGACGGCCGGCGCGAGCGGCAGCAATATTTCCGGCGCCTTCTATTTCCCGCTCGCGCCGATTTCCATGAGCGGCGGTGCCTCGGCCCAGGATGCCTGTCTGTTCCTCATCGGCTCGGCCATCTCCATTTCCGGCGGCAGCGCGGCGGCGTCGCAGTGCGACAAGCTGCTGTCTTCGGGCGGGGGCGCCGGCAAGAGCGCGAAACTGGTGCGATAACCATGGTCCTTCCCTCTTTCCCCTCTCCCTCTTTCTCGCTTGCCCGCCTCGCCCGCGCGCGCGAGGGAATCGCGGCCGTCGAATTCGCCTTCATCGCGCCCCTCTTCGTGCTGCTGATGGCCGGCGTCTCCGATGTCAGCCTATTCATCATCAAGCGCATGAAGGCGGACGCGGCGGTGTCCTCGGCGGCGAACCAGGCTCTGACGAGCGGCGCCGGCCTGACATCCTCCACGGCAGACTCGACCGCCAATCTGCTCGCAGCCATCCTGCGGGCGCCGGACCCGGGTGGCACGGCGCGGATCCTCATCAATGGCAGCCGTCAATATGATGTGACCGCCACGACCATCACCGCCTCGGGTCCGGCCTCGGCGGCCGATGAATGCCGCTGCCCCACCAGCAGCGGCGGAACGATCACCTGGGGCGGAGCGGTCTCCTGTACCAGCACCTGCGCCAGCGGCGCCCCGGCCGGCAAATATGTCAGCATCGCCTATAATCGCCCCTACAAGACGATGTTTCCGAATTACGGCGTGATTCCCGGCAACGGCATCACCATCCAGACAGCGGCCCAGGTGCAGTAGATGCGTATTGCCAAGCTTGCCCGCGCCAGACAGGGAGCGACGGCGGTCGAATTCGCCATTCTCATCGGCCCGATGCTGCTCCTGCTGTTCGGGGGAATCGAGGTCTCCCGGGTGATGTGGATCAACCATGCGCTGGAAAAGGTCGCGCTGACCAGCGCGCGCTGCATCGGCATCCGCAACAATGCCTGCTCGAACGCGGGCGCCTATGACGCCAGCCGCGCCAACAGCTACGTCATCACCGCGGCAGCGGGTCTCGGCATCACCCTGGTCGCCTCGAATATCGTCATCGAGGATGGCGCAACCTGCTACGGCGCCACCGGCTTTTCCAAGGTGACGCTGACGAAGACGGTGACCTCGCCCATACCGAAGCTGATCGACCTTTTGTCAAACTCCGCCCATCAGCTCACGGCACAGGCCTGCTTCCCGACCGCGGCATCGTGAGATCCGATGCATGAAGGCGCGAAACGGACTGCCATGCTCCCATGGCAGTCTGCCTCGGCCAGCGCAGAATCCTGCCTCCGCCTTGCGCATGCCCCGCCCCGCTGAACCCTGCGCCAAGCCTGCGGCTCCGCTCATGAGCAAATTTTTCCTGTGGAAAAGCTTGCCGCCGATTCGCAAATCAGCTATGGAACAAAGCGGGAACACTTCTTCAGGAGCAGCCAGCATGAACCGGACCCAGGACGTCATCGCCTCCGCTCTCGCCGCCGTCGCTGCGTCGCGCGAAGCCCGTGAAGCCGCGGAGCGCCGCCGCCGCGAAACCTTTTCGCGCATCGATATTGCCCGCAAGCCGCAATACGAACCAAAGCAGCTGTCGCTGAAGCTTCACTGAGCAGGTCAGGCGAGAGGCGTTTTTGGGGCAAGTCAGAAATCCAGCCGCATGGCGAGCCGGCGTGCAGGATCGAGGCCTTTTGCCACCTCCGCGTCCAGAATGGCCTGAAGCCAGGGCAAGGATGCGTCATCGACGGGCCGGAAGCCCAGGGAAGCATAGAAGGGCGCATTGAAGGCTGCAAGACGGTCGGTCGTCAGCGTGGCGCCCGGCAGGCCGCTTGATCTCCCCTTGTCCAGTATCCCTTTCATCAGCCGCCGGCCGATGCCCTGGCGTTGCCATGCGGGGTGAACGTCGAGTTCGCCGACATGCAGCCAGCCCTGCAGCAGGGATGCGCCGACATAGCCAATCGGCTGCCCGGCCGCGTCCATCGCCAGATCGAGACAATCCGCCTCAAGATAGCGCCGGAGGTCCGCATCGCCGCTCACCGCAGCAGGGCCGCTGACGGCGCCGGCCCGGCGCAGGGTCTCAAAGGCCGCATGCTCGATCGCGCGCAGGGCAGGAAAGTCCTCGGCGGTCGCCGCGCGGATCAAGGAATCTGTCATCATCGCCTCGCCGACCTTCAGCCTGCGCTCGCTGTAGAAACAGGTCCGAACAGAACACGGGCACGTTCGGTCTCAGCGCACCTGATCCAAGAGGCGCTTGCATTCCAAGAGATCGTAAAGCGCCTCCTGCAGCAGCGCCCGATCCTCCTTGTTGATCGAGCCCTTGCCGATCGACACGTCGGCCATGTCCTCCTGGCTGCCGCCGAAGGAAAAGAAGCGGCGGCTGGCCGGCGGCTTGGCGCGGCCGACGATCTGGTCGTCCTCGCCATGCGCGATTTTCGACGTGCCATCCTCGTTGCTGGCGGCGGCCAGCGCCTCCACGGTCGCCAGATCGCCGCTGGCAATCGCTGCCACGAACTTGTTGCCGTTGAGCTTCAGCAGCTTCTGCACGCCCTTGATCGTATAGCCGTGATCATAGAGCAGATGGCGGATGCCCTTGAGAAGATCGACATCCTCGGGCCGGTAATAGCGCCGGCCGCCGCCACGCTTCATCGGCCGGATCTGGGTGAAGCGTGTCTCCCAGAAACGCAGCACGTGCTGCGGCAGGTCGAGTTCGTCGGCAACCTCACTGATGGTGCGAAAGGCGTCGGGACTTTTGTCCATCATGTCTGTCGAAAGCCTCTGGCGCCGCGCCGGCGCATGCGGATTGCTGGTGTCGTGGATCCGCGCCGACCGCACGAGCCGTCCGGTGCTTGGCGCCGCCGGGAAAGCCCGATCCGCAGCCCTGACGATGGCCCACGACATGAGGCCGGAGTTTCACACAAACAGGGCGAAGATCAATGGCTTATCGGCTGGTTTTCAACGCATTTCCTGACATGGCCGGCTCCTGAAACAGCCACGCGTGCGACAGCGCCGGATCAGGCCACTGCGCGCGGCATCGCGGGTCAGCCGCACGAAACAGAGAGACGCCGGGGCCGCGCGATCCTGTAACGGGCAGAGATGCGGGAAAAGCCGGCTGCCTCAAGGCGCCGGCGGGGCGGGCTTGGTCTTGGCCTTGCGGGCGAGATGCGCCTTGAGAACGCGCTGTTTCAGCACGTTGGAGGCCTTGAAGGTCATCACCCGGCGCGGCGAGATCGGCACTTCCTCGCCGGTCTTGGGGTTGCGGCCGATCCGCTCGTTCTTGTCGCGCACCTGGAAGGTGGCGAAGGAGGAGAGCTTGACGCTCTCCCCGCGCACGATGGCGTTACAGATCTCGTTGATGATCGTTTCGACCAGCTCGGCGGATTCGGTGCGCGAGAGTCCGACTTTGCGGAACACCGATTCGGCCAGATCCGCACGTGTTACCGTTTTTCCGCTCATCTTCCCCGCCGCTGTTGAGTGCGCTGATGCGGAGGGCAGACTATTGCCGAAGGTTCATCGGGTCAAGCGGTTCATTCCAATAGATAAATTCATTTACCAGCGCAGGAGGACCGAGCCCCAGGTGAAGCCGCCGCCCATGGCTTCGAGCAGCACGAGGTCGCCCTGCTTGATTCGCCCGTCCGATGCCGCGGCATGGAGTGCCAGCGGAATGGAGGCGGCAGAGGTGTTGCCGTGCCGATCGACGGTGACCACCACTTTTTCCAGCGGAATCCCGAGCTTCTTGGCCGAGCCGTCGATGATCCGGCGGTTGGCCTGGTGTGGCACCAGCCAGTCGACATCCTCCACGGTCGTGCCTGTCGCGGCGAAGGCGGCCTCGATCACGTCGGTGATCATGCCCACGGCATGCTTGAACACTTCGCGGCCTTCCATGCGCAGATGGCCGATCGTGCCCGTCGTCGACACGCCGCCATCGACATAGAGCTTTGCCTTGTGCGAGCCGTCGGAGCGCAGCTGCGCGGTGAGGATACCGCGATCGGCCACGGTGCCCTCGCCCTCCACCGCTTCCAGCACCACCGCGCCGGCGCCGTCGCCGAACAGCACGCAGGTGGTGCGGTCATTCCAGTCGAGCAGGCGCGAGAAGGTCTCCGCGCCGATGACAAGCGCCCGGCGCGCCAGGCCGGTGCGCAGATAGGCATCCGCCGTCGCCATGGCGAAGACGAAGCCGGAACAGACAGCCTGCATGTCGAAGGCCGCGCCGCCGGTGATTCCGAGGCGGGCCTGAATGTCGACGGCGGTCGCCGGAAAGGTATTGTCGGGGCTGGCGGTGGCGACGATGATCAGGTCGATCGCCTGCGGCTCGAGCCCTGCGCGCTCAAGCGCCTCGCGCGCGGCCGCCTCGCCCAGAGAGGCCGTGGTCTCGCCCTCCCCGGCAATGTAGCGCTGGCGGATCCCGGTGCGCTGCACGATCCATTCATCGGTCGTGTCGACCGTCTTTTCCAGTTCCGCGTTGGGAACAACCCGCTTCGGAAGCGCTGCTCCGAAACCGCGCACGACAGCTCTGATCATCTCTTGCTTTCAAATCTCGCCGCGGGCGGCAGCATCGCCTGTCGCCGCTTCCGGCGTCTGGACGGCCCGATATTTCGCCAGATCGGCCTGGATCTTATTCTTCAGCCCATTTCGGACCATGTCATGGCCGACATCGATCGCCGCCGCAAAACCCTCGGCATCCGCACCGCCATGGCTCTTGATGACGATGCCGTTCAGCCCGAGAAACACGCCGCCATTGACCTTCTGCGGATCCATCTTCTCACGCAGTCGGTCAAAGGCGCTCTTGGCCAGGAGATAGCCGATCTTGGCCATCAGCGTGCGCGACATGGCCGCGCGCAGATAGGAGGCGATCTGTCGGGCCGTGCCTTCGGCAGCCTTCAGCGCGATATTGCCGGAGAAACCTTCGGTCACGACGACATCCACCGTGCCCTTGCCGATATCGTCGCCTTCGACGAAACCGGAATAGTCGATGCCCTCGAAAGACGCCTCGCGAATCAGCCTTCCGGCCTCCTTCACCTCTTCCTGGCCCTTGATTTCCTCGACGCCGACATTGAGCAGGCCGAGCGTTGGCCGCTCCAGCTCGAACAGCGCGCGCGCCATCGCCCCGCCCATCAGGGCGAAATCCACCAGCTGGCGGGCATCCGCGCCGATCGTGGCGCCGACATCGAGAACGATGCTCTCGCCCTTCAGCGTCGGCCAGATCGCGGCGATCGCCGGGCGCTGAATGCCGGACATGGTGCGCAGGCAGAAGACGGCCATGGCCATCAGCGCGCCGGTATTGCCGGCGGAGACCACCACATCGGCCTCGCCACGGTTCACCGCATCGATGGCCTGCCACATGCTGGACTTGCCGCGACCGCGGCGCAGCGCCTGGCTCGGCTTCTCGTCCATGGCGATGGCGATCTCTGTCGCCTCGAAGCTGCTGGCGGCCTTGAGCTTGGGATAGCGCTCGAGAATCGGCGCGCAGATCGCCTGGTCGCCAAACAGGAGGAAGCGGATATCAGGATGGCGTTCCAGCGCCCGGGCAGCGCCCGGCAGGACGACCTCGGGACCGAAGTCGCCCCCCATCACATCAAGAGAAATTCTGATCACGCCCGCTCATTCCTGTTACGTCCAGCCGGCCGGCGTGGCATGCGCCCGGCCGGTTCTCGTTCTTCGGCCCGGGTGCATCTCGCACCGTCAGGCGACGCCATGCCATGCCGCCAACCAACGGCTTCTTGTCACAGGGCAGCCGAAAAGTCGCGCCCTGAGGCACAGGCGACATCGGAATGTACCGCGCGGCGCGCCGCGTCAATCCTTTTTCCAGTCTTTCAGCGCGGCAAAGGGGTTGGGGCGCTTCTCTTCCTTGGTCTCTTCCACCGGCGCCGGCGCGAAGGCCACGCCCGGCTTGCGCGGATAGGGATCGATGCCCAGCGCCGCATATTCCGCCACCGCCGCGCCGATATCGATTTCATCGCCGGAAAAAGTGTCGGGCATGTCGGGACCATCCGGATCGACGAACATCTCCGCGCTGTCATTGGCCGCAATGCGGGCAAGACGCGAATCCTCCGGCACGAAGATCGCTTCCACCTGCTCCTCAACCGTGCTTTCCACCGGCTCCAGCGTCACGACGCAGGCCTGTGTCAGCCGCGCCTTAACCCGGCCCACCATCTTCACGCCGTCGCGCTTCCAGCGCGTCAGCTTCACATCGGCGGTGAGCGCCTCCACCGACAGCACCTGCCAGAGCTCGGCGATTGCGACGCGCTCCCTGTCGTCCGCCTCGACATGCACCTCGAGCGGATTGTGCGACACGTGGCCCACGCGCACGCGATAGGAAAAGGGCGGTCTGTCTTTGAATGTCATGCTTCGTTCGTCCCGGAAATCAAGGTGAGGCTGCCGGTTTCCACCTCAGCCTCGGCGGTGGCGGCAAGCCGCGCCTCCGCCTCCATCATATAATGCGCCAATCCGCCCATATCAGGCGCTTCTGCCCCCGCCTGCGTATAAAGATTGCGGGCAAGGGCTGCGCGCAGCGCCTCGGCATCGCCGGCGTCCAGGGCTGCGGAATAGCTCTCCAGCCGGCCATAGAACATGCCGGCCAGACGCTTCATCCGCTTGGGCACGCTGAGGTCGCCGACCCCCAGCTCGCGGATCGAGTGATCGACATCCTGGAAAAAGGCATCGACGATCTCCTGGGCGATCTCCTGCCCCGCGCGCGCGCTCTGTCGCGTGCGGCGGAAATAGAGGATCAGCACCGCCGAGATCATCTCGAACCGGCCCATCACCGTATCGGGCACACCCAGCTCGGCATAAAGCCGCGGCTGCCGGGCCGAGGCCGTCAGCAGCTGATATTGCCGGGCGACGATTGCCGCATTGCCGTTTTTTTTGCCGAACAGCCCGAAGACCATGATTACGCCTAGGTTTGCCTGCTTCAAAAGCCGTGGGGGCCATTCATCCAAGCAACGGCCGCGCATCGTCATGTTGCATGATCGCGGAAGCTGGTTTACCGAAGCAGGCACAAAAAGCAATGGCGCGGCCGGAAGGCGGCGCCCGCCGCATCGTTCTCGCGGTGGCAGTCCAGGGGTAGATGTCGTTGACGGGACGCATTTTCATGACGCGGAACCTTTCGCAGGCCAGCAGCGCCGAAAACGGGCAGATGCAGGCCAGCGCGCCGGGCCGGGCCACGCTCGTGGCGCTGATGCTTGCCACGGCCGCCCTCGGCGGCTGCAGCGCAACGGCCGACTCACTGGGGCAGACCTATACCCAGGGCTATATCGTGGACCAGCAGACGCTGGCGCTGGTGCCGGTCGGCTCCAGCCGCGAGCAGGTGCTGCTGTCGCTCGGCACGCCGTCCACCACCGCCACCTTCGACAATGAGGTATTCTACTACATCTCGCAGAAGCGCCACCGCGCGGCGGCTTTCATGAATTCCAAGATCATCGACCAGTCGATTCTCGCGGTCTATTTCGACGATAAGGGCACGGTCGCCAAGCTTGCGCATTACACGCTGCAGGATGGCCGCGTCTTCGACATGATCACCCGCACCACACCGACCGGCGGCAAGGACATGACCTTCCTCGGCCAGATTCTCAGCGGGAATGGCGTCGGCAAGAGCATGGCGCGGTCGATCTTCGCCGACGGCGGCAACGGCAGCAACTGACGCCCGACAGCCGCAAGAGACAGCAAAAGACCCGCGCGAAGCGTTTCGCGCGGGTCTTTTCGTTTCCGAGTTAGAGCATCAGACTGAAAATCGTACGCAGTCCGATGCTCTAATTTTTTGTTTTTGCATCGGATTTTTCCGAAAACCGGTTCCCACTTTTCGGTCCGATGCTCTAGAAACATCGGCGTTTCCCGAAAGCCTGCCGCCGGCTTTTCGGTCCGATGCAACGTGCCGTCAGGCCAGAACAGCGAGCAGCAGCAAGGCGACGATGTTGGTGATCTTGATCGCCGGATTGACCGCCGGTCCCGCCGTGTCCTTGTAGGGATCGCCGACCGTATCGCCGGTCACCGAGGCCTTGTGCGCCTCGGAACCCTTGAGGTGGCGCACGCCGTCCTTGTCGACAAAGCCATCTTCGAAGCTCTTCTTGGCATTGTCCCAGGCGCCGCCGCCCGAGGTCATCGAGATCGCCACGAACAGGCCATTGACGATGACGCCAAGCAGCGAGGCGCCGAGTGCGGCAAAAGCCGAGGCCTTGGAGCCCGAAAGCGCCAGCACGCCGAAATAGACGAGGATGGGCGCCAGCACCGGCAGCAGCGAGGGAATGATCATCTCGCGAATCGCCGCCTTGGTCAGCATGTCCACCGCGCGGCCGTAATCCGGCCGGTCGCGGCCCTGCATGATCCCCGGCTTCTCGCGGAACTGCCGGCGCACTTCCTCCACCACCGCGCCGCCCGCTCGTCCCACGGCCGTCATGGCGATGCCGCCGAACAGGTAGGGCACCAGACCGCCAAAGATCAGCCCGGCCACCACATAAGGATTGGAGAGATCGAAGGAGATCGCCCCGACATCGGCGAAATAGGGGTAACGGTCGCCGTTGGCGGCAAAATAGGCGAGGTCGTTGGCATAAGCCGCAAAGAGCACCAGCGCGCCGAGGCCGGCCGAGCCGATGGCATAGCCCTTGGTCACCGCTTTGGTGGTGTTGCCGACCGCGTCCAGCGCATCCGTCACCTTGCGCACTTCGGGCGGCAGATGCGCCATTTCGGCGATGCCGCCGGCATTGTCGGTCACGGGGCCGAAGGCGTCCAGCGCGACGATCATGCCGGCAATGCCGAGCATGGCCGTGACCGCGATGCCGGTGCCGAAGAGGCCCGCCAGCTGATAGGTGGCGATGATGCCGCCGACGATGACGATGGCCGGCAGAGCGGTGGATTCCAGCGACACCGCCAGGCCCTGGATGACATTGGTGCCATGGCCGGTGACGGAGGCCTGGGCGATGGAATTGACCGGCCGCTTGTTGGTGCCGGTATAATATTCGGTGATGACGACGATCAGCGCGGTAACGATCAGCCCGACCAGCCCGCAGAAGAACAGGTTGGCGCCGGTGATCTCGCGACCGGCCACCGTGCCCAGCGTGCCCCAGCCGACGGTGACGCTCGTGGCCAGCGCCAGGCCGAGAATCGACAGGGCGCCCGTGGCGATCAGGCCCTTGTAGAGCGCGCCCATGATCGAGCCATTGGCGCCCAGCTTGACGAAGAAGGCGCCGGCGATCGAGGTCAGGATGCAGGCGCCGCAAATGGCCAGCGGATAGAGCATGGCCGTCTGCAGCACGGCCGTTCCGGCAAAGAAGATGGCGGCCAGCACCATGGTCGCGACGATCGAGACGGCATAGGTCTCGAACAGATCGGCCGCCATGCCGGCGCAGTCGCCGACATTGTCGCCCACATTGTCGGCGATGGTGGCGGGATTGCGCGGATCGTCCTCGGGAATGCCGGCTTCGACCTTGCCCACGAGATCGCCGCCGACATCCGCCCCCTTGGTGAAGATGCCGCCGCCGAGACGCGCAAAGATCGAGATCAGCGAGGCGCCGAAGCCGAGCGCCACCAGCGTGTCGATCACCGCACGCGAGCCGGGCTCCAGGCCGAGAAAGCCCGTCAGCACCAGAAACATCACTGAGACGCCGAGCAGCGCGAGACCCGCCACCAGCATGCCGGTGATGGCGCCGGACTTGAAGGCGATATCGAGCCCTGCGGCCAGGCTGACGGAGGCGGCCTGCGCCGTGCGCACATTGGCGCGCACCGAAACATGCATGCCGATGAAGCCGGCGAGACCGGAGAGCACGGCGCCCACCAGAAAGCCGAAGGCCGCCATGGCCGACAGAAGCGCCCAGGCGGCCAGGAAGACGACGGCGCCGACCAGCGCGATCGTGCCATATTGCCGCGTTAGATAGGCCTGCGCCCCCTCCCGAATGAAACCCGCAATCTCGCGCATGCGCTGATTGCCCTGATCCGCCGCCAGAACGACCCGTGTCGCCCAGACGGCATAGACCACGGACACCAGCCCGCATGCGATCACGCCCATCAAAATGGTCATCTCGCTCTTTCCTCCTCCGGCGGCCGGCGGGCCGTAACCCTCGACCGGTGCCGCCTCTCCTCTTTTCCGTCCCGGCACCTCCTCAAGCGCGAGAACGGAAAGAGACAGAGTGCGGCGGCGAAAAAAGCGCGTCAAGCGCCCGCCGCTGTGCAGAGCGGGGGCTAATCGTCACAAGGGGAGCGAAAAGAGCGTGCCGTGCGGCCTATTTGCGCACGTCCGTGCGGAACTGGCGGGCGATGCGGTCGAGCACGGCATTGACGAGCCGGGGCTCCTCGTCCTCGAAAAAGGCGCGGGCGATCTCGACATATTCAGTGATGATCACCGCGACAGGCACGTCGCGCCGCTCGACGAGCTCAAACGTGCCTGCGCGCAGGATGGCGCGCACGGTCGAATCAAGCCGTGACAGGGCCCAGTCGTCCTGCAGCGCCGCCTTGATCATCGGGTCGAGCGTGCGCTGGTCGCGCACCACGCCGGATACGATCGAGCGGAACCAGCCGGCGTCCGCCTTCAGATAGGTCTCGCCGTCGATATCCTGGCCCAGGCGGTGGGTCTCGTATTCGGCGACGATCTCCAGGACGCCGGTGCCGCCGACGTCCATCTGATAGAGTGCCTGAACGGCGGCGAGGCGCGCCGCGCCGCGCTGGTTGACTTGCTTGACGGCGGAGGCGCCATCGCTTTCAGGGGTGGTCTTGGTCACGGCTGGCCGCTCAGTTTCTTCTTCAGATCGATCATGGTGAGGCAGGCGCGAGCGGCAAAGCCGCCCTTGTCGCCCTCGGACTTGCGCGCGCGCGCCCAGGCCTGTTCGTCGTTTTCCACCGTCAGGATGCCATTGCCCAGCGCCAGGCTCTCGCTAACCGCAAGATCCATCAGCGCGCGGCTCGATTCGTTGGAGACGATGTCGAAATGATAGGTCTCGCCGCGGATAACCATGCCGAGCGCGACGAAGCCATCGTAATAGGTGCCATCCTCATCGGCGCCGTCGAGCGCCATGGCGATGGCCGCGGGGATTTCCAGCGCGCCCGGCACGGTGACGACGTCATAGGTCGCTCCCGCTTCGGTCAGCGCAGAGGTCGCGCCATCGAGCAGCGCATCCGACATGTCGTCGTAAAAGCGGGCCTCGATAATCAGGATATGCGGCTTTTCTGAATCGGTCATGGGGCATCCCTGCGGCAATGATGTGCGTGAGCTTTCTGGAATCTTGGGGGTCAGACCACGGCTTGCCGCGCTTGGCAAGCGATTTTCGTCGGGAGCGAGCCTGTGCAGCTTTCCGAAACCATACTAATGCAGAGACTCTTGATGTGAAGGAGCGCTCATCCATGCATGCCATGCCGGAAATGACGACAGATCGATTGATCCTGCGTCCGCATCGCGGCGATGATTACCAAGCCTTTTGTGACCTTTGGGCGGATCCCGACGTTGTTCGCCATATCAGCGGCAAGCCCTTCACGGCGGAAGAATGCTGGATTCGGCTCATGAACCGACCCGGCATGTGGCATTTCATGGGGTTTGGCTTTCTGGCGATCGAGGAGCGCGTGACGGGCCGCTTCGTCGGCGAGGCGGGATTTCATGAGGTCCGGCGCGACATGACGCCCTCCCTCATCGGCACGCTGGAGACCGGGTGGGTGCTGCTGCCAGAGTTTCATGGCAAGGGCTATGCCTTCGAGGCCATGGACGCCATGATCGCTTGGGCTGACGTTCACTTTGCCAGCCGCGACATGACCGCCATCATTTCTCCCGGAAACGAGCCCTCCTTCAAGCTGGCCGCCAAGCTTGGCTTTTCGGAATTTGCGCGCACGGATTATCATGGCGAGGTGGTGGTGCTGCGCCGGTCCGCTGCACGGAAAGCGACCTGAAGGCGATCAAGGAAGCTTTTTCGCGGGTAACGGCGTCAGTGCGTGAGGTCTCCTTAACCTCTGCTGGCTTCAATGAGCTTGGACGCCGTGAGAAACCCCGTCCAGCCGCCCGTCCGCATGCCTGGAACCAATGCCGATGCCGTCCATTCCCACGCTCGAAACCGAACGGCTGGTCCTGCGGCCCTATCGCCGGGACGACTTCCCGGCTTATGTGCACCTCTTCGCCGATGCCGAGGTGACGCGCTTCATCGGCGGCGTGCCCTTTTCGCGCGAACAGGCCTGGGCCCGTTTCCTGCGCCAGATCGGCATGTGGCACTATTTCGGCTTCGGCTTCTTCGCCATTCAGGAGCGCGCCACCGGCACCTTCATCGGCGAGGCCGGCTTTCACGATCTCCACCGCGTCATCACGCCATCGATCGAAGGCACGATGGAAACCGGCTGGGCGCTGGTGCCGCCCGCTCATGGCCAGGGCTATGCCACCGAAGCCGTGGCCGCAGCGCTCGCCTGGGCCAAGCAGAGCTTCCCTACCCTGCGCCGGACCTGCCTGATCGACGTATCCAACAAGGCCTCGCTCAGGGTCGCAACCAAGCTCGGCTTTCGCGAAGTCGCCCGCACCGTCTATCACGGTGCAACGGTCGTCATTCTCGAACGCTAATGCAGCATTGCAGAAACGGTCATCAAGATGCCCGTTTCTTTGATTTCCGCGTTTCAGGCCTCAGGCTTCGGAGCGGGAAATTCGGCCAGCCGCGCGGCATAGCGCGCCATCGTATCCACCTCGAAATTCACACGGTCGCCGGCCTGGCGCAGGCCCCAGGTGGTGACTTCGAGCGTGTGGCGGATGATCAGGACGTCGAAATCCGTTCCGCGGACCGCATTGACGGTCAGCGAGGTGCCGTCGAGCGCGACCGAGCCTTTGGGCGCGACGAAGCGCGCGAGATGCTCCGGCGCCCTGAGCCGGAAACGGGTCGCCTCGCCTTCCTGCTCGACCGAGAGAATCTCCGCCGTGGCATCGACATGGCCGAGGACGAGATGGCCGCCCAGCTCATCGCCCATTTTCAGCGAGCGCTCCAGATTGACGCGCGTGCCCTCGGACCAGTCGCCGATGGTCGACAGCCTCAACGCCTCCTCCCAGGCCTCCACCTCGAACCAGCGCTCGTTCGAGCCTTGTTCCGGCAGGCGCACGACGGTGAGGCAGACGCCGGAATGGGCGATGGACGCACCGATCTCGATCGTTTCAGGATCATAGGCCGTGGCGATGCGCAGCTTGACGCCGGCATCCAGCGGGCTGGTTTCGGCAACCGTGCCGACATCGGTGACGATACCGGTGAACATCAGCGGATCCTTTCGAAATGGCGGGCCGTGTCGGCACCGACCTGTTCTTCCTGCACCAGGGCAAAGCGCTCGGCAAGCAGGCTCTCGGGAAACGGTGTTTCCACGCCCTCAGGCCCGATCCGTACCCGGCCGGTGAAGAGGCGCAGCCGATCGATCCGGTCGGCTTCCAGAAAGGAGCGGATGACCTGCGCGCCGCCCTCCACCATCAGGTTGGACAGGCCTTCCGCGCCGAGATCGTCAAGCAGCGTCATCAGACCTTCCACTTCCTGAACGGCCACGCCGGCCGAGGCCAGCGCCGCCACGCGCTCGGGCTGCAAGGCGCGTGCGCCGGGCGCCGTGACGACCCGCGTGGGCACGCGTCCTGCCGTCTGCGCCAGCTTGCTTTCGACGGGCAAGGCCAGGCCACGATCGAGGATGAGACGCAGCGGAGAACGATCCTCCAGGCCGGGCAGGCGCACGTCGAGCATCGGATCGTCTTCCAGCGCCGTGCCGATTCCCACCAGAATCGCGTCGCTTTCCGCGCGCAGCCGGTGAACATCGGCGCGCGCCTCGGGCCCGGTGATGGCGACTTGGCCCCCGCCCCGCCGCCCGATCGTGCCATCGGCCGAGACGGCCAGCTTGACCGTCACCAGCGGCCGTCCGGCCGTCTTGCGCAGGAGATAGCCGGCCAGCAGATGCCGGCCTTCCGCCTCCAGAACGCCGCGCGTCACGGCGATGCCGGCGGCTTCCAGTCGGGCGAGCCCCCGCCCCGCCACACGTTCGTCGGGATCCTGCAGGCCGACGACGACGCGGGCAATGCCGGCATCAATCAGGGCATCGGCGCAGGGCGGCGTCTTGCCGAAATGGGAGCAGGGTTCGAGCGTGACATAGGCGGTTGCACCGCGGGCGGCCGGGCCGGCAAGGCTGAGCGCCTGCGGCTCGGCATGGGGGCGGCCGTCGCGCGCCGTCACGGCCTCGCCCAGAACGGTCTGGCCGTCAGGGGAGACGATGACGCAGCCGACGGAAGGATTGCTGCCGGTGGCGCCCAAATGGGTGCGCGCCAGCACCAGCGCGCGTCGCATCATCGCTTCATCCACGCAGGAGCCGCGCTGTTCCGGCATTCGCGTCAGTGCCCCGGATCGCGCGCGATCTTGGCGGAGATCTCGGCGATCACCTTCTCGAAGTCGTCTGCATGGGAAAAATCGCGATAGACCGAGGCGTAGCGGACGAAACCGACATCATCGAGGCCCTTCAGCGCCTCCAGCACCTGCAGGCCGATCTGTTCGGAAGCGATCTCGTTCTCGCCGGAGCTTTCCAGCCGCCGGACGATGCCGGAAACGGCGCGCTCGATGCGCTCTCGATCGACCGGGCGCTTGCGCAGCGCGATCTCGAAGGAGCGCATCAGCTTGTCCCGGTCGAAAGGCACCTTCCGGCCGGTTTTCTTGATCACGGTCAGTTCCCGCAGTTGCACCCGCTCGAAGGTCGTAAAGCGACCGCCACAGTCCGGGCAGATCCGCCGGCGGCGAATGGCCGTGCCATCCTCCGCCGGGCGACTGTCCTTGACCTGGCTGTCTTCCGATCCGCAATAGGGGCAGCGCATGGGAGCCGATTACATGTAGGGATACATCGGGAAGCGGCCGGTGAGCGCCACGACCTTCTCGCGCACGGCAGCCTCGACGGCGGCATTGCCCTCGTCGGAATTGGCCACCTTCAGACCGTCGAGCACCTCGATGATCAGATTGCCGATCTCGCGGAATTCCGCTTCCTTGAAGCCGCGCGTCGTGCCGGCCGGCGTGCCCAGGCGGACGCCTGACGTGACGAAGGGCTTTTCGGGATCGAAGGGAATGCCGTTCTTGTTGCAGGTGATGTAGCCACGGCCGAGAGCGGCCTCGGCGCGCTTGCCCGTCGCGTTCTTCTTGCGCAGGTCGACCAGCATCAGATGGTTGTCCGTGCCGCCGGAAACGATATCGAGACCGCCATCGACCAGGGTCTGCGAGAGCGCCTTGGCGTTCTTGACGATCTGGGCGGCATAGTCCTGGAATTCCGGCTGCAGCGCCTCGCCGAAGGCAACGGCCTTGGCAGCGATGACATGCATCAGCGGGCCGCCCTGCAGGCCGGGGAACACGGCCGAATTGAACTTCTTCGCCAGATCCTCGTCATTGGTGAGGATCATGCCGCCACGCGGGCCGCGCAGCGACTTGTGCGTGGTGGTGGTCGCGACATGGCAATGCGGGAACGGCGAGGGATGCTGACCACCGGCGACGAGGCCGGCAATGTGGGCCATGTCCACCATCAGATAGGCGCCGACTTCATCGGCGATCTCGCGGAAGCGCTTCCAGTCCCAGGTGCGGGAATAGGCCGTTCCGCCGGCGAGAATGAGCTTCGGCTTGTGCTTGCGCGCCTTCTCGGCCACGTCGTCCATGTCGAGAAGATGGTCTTCCGCGCGAACGCCATAGGAGATTACGTTGAACCACTTGCCGGACATGTTGACCGGCGAACCATGCGTCAGGTGCCCCCCGGAATTCAGGTCGAGCCCCATGAAGGTGTCGCCCGGCTGCAGGAGCGCCAGGAACACGGCCTGGTTCATCTGCGAGCCCGAATTCGGCTGGACGTTGGCGAAGTTGACGCCGAACAGCTTCTTGGCGCGCTCGATCGCCAGCTCCTCGGCGATATCGACGAACTGGCAGCCGCCATAATAGCGCTTGCCCGGATAGCCCTCGGCATATTTGTTCGTCATGATCGAGCCCTGCGCTTCCAGAACGGCGCGCGACACGATGTTTTCCGACGCGATCAGCTCGATCTCATGGCGCTGGCGACCGAGTTCCTTCTCGATCGAACCGAAGATTTCCGGGTCGGTATCGGCGAGCGAGCGCGAGAAAAAGGCTTCCTGGACAGCGGTATGGCTCATAGGGCGAACTCCTTGAAGGATGTGGCACGGTGTTTATCGTCCTCGCATGGCAAGGGCAAGCCGCGCAGGACGTTTTGCGCCATTTGCCACACCAGCGGCGGCGCGAAACAGCCATTCGCGCATCGGAGCCGAAAGCCGGGCCGATTTTCGCGATAATCCGGCGCCAACGCAGAAGACAGAGCCGCGGAGCAGCCCCGATTTTCGCTCCGATCTTCCAAACGGAAAAGGCCGCGCCCGGCGGGGCACGGCCTCATCGCATCCAAAATATCTGACGCGCTTACTGCGGCAGGCCGTCGCTGCCGCCAGTCACCGGCTCGATGCCGGTGGTGGTCTGCAGCGCCAGTTCCTGCGCGCCGTCGAGCTGGTAGATATCGTCGCGGAACTGGACGACACCGTCCTTGGCCGCCCAGGCGGTGATGTACTTGAAATAGACGGGCACTTCCTCGGCAAGCTTGATCGGCTGGTTCTGCCCGCCGCGAATCGTCGCCTCGATCTGCTGGCGCGACCAGCCGGGCGTTTCCTTGAGCAGCCAGGTGGCGAGGTCGCGCACGTTCTGCACGCGCACGCAGCCCGAGCTTTCGAAGCGGGCCAGCTTGTTGAACAGGCCCTGCTGCGGCGTGTCGTGCATGTACTCGTTGTTGGGGTTGTGGAAGTTGATCTTGGTCGAGGCCATGGCGTTGATCTTGCCCGGGTCCTGGCGGAACGTCAGGTTCGGCGCCTTGTCGGCGTTCCAGTCGATCGATTCGGGCGAGACCTCATTGCCGCTGCCGTCGATCAGACGGATGGCGTTGCGCTTGAGATATTCCGGATCCTTGCGCATCAGCGGCACGATGTCCTTTTCGACGATCGAGCGCGGCGCGGTCCAGTAAGGGTTGAGGATAACCTCGTAAATCTTTGAATTGATGATGTGCGTGGGACGAGACAGGCGCCCGACCACAGCCGTGTGGCGCTGCACGACCCGGCCGTTCTCCACTGCCTCGATATAGGCGGCGGGAATGTTGACCATGACGAAGCGGCGGCCGAGATCGCCGGACATGGACTGCAGGCGCACCAGATTGGTGTTGAGCTGCTGCAGCCGGACATTGGCCGTGACATTCATGGCCTTGATCGAATACTCGCCCATCACGCCATCCGGCGGCAGGCCATGGCGCACCTGGAAGCGCTTGACCGCGCCATCGACATAGGAGTCGAAGGAATTGGAAATGCCGGCCTCGCGCGGCAGGTCGCTGGCGATGATCAGCCATTTGCGCAGCGCCTGCACCGAGGGATCGGTGACGCCCAGCTGCAGCTTGACCTGCGGATTGACCGCCGGCCAGCCGCCATTCGTGACGATCGACTGATACTGACCGATGGCGGCCTGGGTGTTGGAAAGCGTGTCGAGGCCGAAAATCGGATTGTTCGAGGTAACCGAGACGGCGGCGCGCGAGGCCTTGGCGTCGAACTGGTCGTCCCACATGCCGCGACGCGGCGCGTCGATCACATCCTGCAGGGAATCCTGCGCGAACGCGCTGCCGGCGACCGTAACAGCGCCAAGCCCGGCGGCTGAACGGAGAAAGGTGCGGCGGGAAACGGGTTCGCGTTCGGTTTTCTTCGACATAATCCTACCATCCATGCTGCGGATCTTCATCCTGCCACAGCGCTAACATCGTCATGGTTAAGAATCGTTCAGATCTAGCCGATCCCGACGCGATAAATCGCTTCACACGTTCTCAACGCTTCGTGATGAATTGCCGGGGCGCACATGCGATGTCTCGTCCATCGCTGTCGGGACGATCGACCTGCCCAGCCCGGGATCAACCGCATCAAATAACGGGAATTCGCTCCCGTTTTAGCTGTCACAGCAATATGGCCAAAGCGTGTTTGGCGCGAGGCCCATCCGGCTGAGTAAAGGATGGTTGCGGGGCGATGGTGTCTTTCGCGCAACAGCCATTGCAGCGACCGGCCGCTGTTTTGGCGGCGCGCGGGGATGCAAAACGGCGAAGGCCGGCCGCTTCCCGTCTCGGAAGCGTCCGGCCTTGGAGGGACCCGCAAGCGCGGCGTGTCACATGCGATAGGCGATCGAGTCGTTCCAGAAGCGGTCAAGACGCTGCAGCAGGCGGTTCATCTGGCTGAACTCGTCGGTGCCAATGCCGCCGACCTTCTGGATCGAGCCGATATGGCGCTCATAGAGCTTGGCGACCGTCTCGGCGATTTCCTGGCCGTCGTCCGTCAGGCTGATGCGTACGGCCCTGCGGTCGATGCGCGAGCGCTGGTGGTTGATCAGGCCGAGATCGACCAGCTTCTTGACATTGTAGGAGACATTGGAGCCGAGATAGTAGCCGCGAGAGCGCAGCTCGCCGGCGGTCAGCTCGGCATTGCCGATGTTGAACAGGAGCAGCGCCTGGATCGGATTGACGTCGCTGCGGCCCTGGCGGTCGAATTCGTCCTTGATGACGTCGAGCAGGCGGCGGTGCAGCCGCTCCACGAGGTGGAGCGATTCCATGTAGAGGGCCAGAATCGCTTCTTCCTGCGGATCCTTGACCGGCGCGGGCTGCGCCTTGAGCTTCGCGTTGAGCATGATGTGACCTCTTCCTGTTTGATTGGCGGTCTTGTTGTTTTTACCCGCCTTGGACAGAAGCCTATCGAATGCCCATAAAACTCTACTTAAAACGCAGCGTTAACAGCCTGTTACGTTCAACGCCTCGCTTGTCAGGGTAAATCGTTCCTTGCGGCATGGGCCTGGCGGTAGCGCTGACGGGCGATCACGGCCCGAAACAGGACGAACACCACGGCCACCATTCCATGCAGGATCAGGATCAGCGGCTTCTCGCCGAAGACCTGTGTGTAATAGCCGTACATGACGATTTCGGTCGCGGCCGCGACCACCCAGATCACCGGCCCCCAGGAGACCAGCAGCCACAGGCCCAGAGCCGCCACGGGATAGGTGACCGCCAGCGTGGTGGCCACCACGCGCCACGGCACGGGCAGAAGATCGAAGCGCGCGATGCCGCCATAGGAATAGCCCACCAGCAGCGCCCAATAGTTCAGCCCGGACCAGAAACAGCCGAGCGCGACCAAGCGCAGGAAGAGGGCGAACAGTGTCTCGGCGAGCGAGACCTTGGGAAGCTGGACGGAGTCGAGGGACATGGCGGCGCACCATAAGGCCCTGCGTGCCCACGCGCCAGCGCCAATCGGAGCATGGCGGAGGCGTCGTTCACAGGCGCGTAGCGTCCCGCCGGCTGCGACCGCTCGCCACGCCCGTCGATCCGGCTTTTGCCGCATCCGGCCATGCGTGATAGGAGGACCGCATCTAGGGCCGTCTTCGCCGGCCCTTCTCTCCCTCAGCGATCGGACGATGCCATGACCGACAAGACCCATCTCGTGGACCATATTACCGGCCACCGCCGCATGCGCCGCAACCGCAAGGCGGACTGGACGCGGCGGCTGGTACAGGAGAGCCGGCTGACGGTCGATGATCTGATCTGGACGATCTTTCTGGCGCCGGGGCAGAATGTCATGGATCCGATTCCCGCCATGCCGGGGGTCAGCCGCATGAGCATCGACAAGGCGGTGGAGGCGGTGAAGGAGGCGGCCGATCTTGGCATTCCCGCCATCGCGCCCTTCCCGGATATCGAGATGGACCTGCGCGACCCCACGGGCTCGCACATTCTCGCCGACAATCTCATCAACCAGTTCACCCGTGCGGTGAAGAAGGCCGTGCCCGGCATCGGCATCATCACCGATGTGGCGCTCGATCCCTTCACCAGCCATGGCCATGACGGCATCCTGCGCGAGGGGATCATCGTCAACGACGAGACGGTGGAACAGGTGGTGCGCGCGGCCGTGCTGCAGGCCGATGCCGGCGCCGACATCATCGCCCCGTCCGAAATGATGGACGGCCGCATCGGCGCCATCCGCCGCGGGCTGGATGCGGCGGGGCATCAGGATGTCGGCATCATGTCCTATGCGACGAAATTCTCCTCCGGCTTCTACGGCCCCTATCGCGAGGCGATCAACACCGGCGGCCTGCTCAAGGGCGACAAGAACAGCTATTACATCAGCCCGGCCAATGGCATGGAGGCGGTGCGCGATGCAGCGCTCGATGTGGAGGAAGGGGCCGATATGCTGATGGTCAAGCCCGGCCTGCCCTATCTCGACATCTGTTGGCGGCTGAAAGAAAGCTTCGGCCTGCCGACCTTCGCCTATCAGGTCTCCGGGGAATACAGCCAGATCAAGGCGGCGGCGATGAACGGCTGGATCGACGGCGACCGGGTGATGATGGAAACCCTGCTCTGCTTCAAGCGGGCCGGCTGTGACGGGGTGCTCACCTATTTCGCCGTGGAGGCGGCGCGCAAGCTGGCAAAGGGCTGAAGAGCAGCGTGTCCTGACGAGCTGCGGCGCTGAGCGCACCCCGCGCGCTCGGTACCGAACCTGCGTGTTCCGGATGAAGCATGCCCCCTCTCATGCGTGCCATTGAATATGGCAGGACTGGCCTCCATATTGCATTTCGGACGACCGAAGGAGACTGCCATGTCCATGCGCACTGATGAAATTCGCCTGCCCCCGACCGAATGGACCGCCTATCGCGGCGTCCTGAGCCGGCGCGTCATGGCGTTCGTGGTCGACTATATTCTTGTCGCGGTGCTCTGGATCCCGGCAAGCATCGTGCTCGCCTTTGTCGGTGTTCTGACGCTTGGCCTCGCCTGGCTGCTTTATCCGGCGCTGTTTGCTATTGTTGCCATGCTCTATTTCGGCCTCACGGTTGGCGGTAGAGGGCAGGCCTCGCCCGGCATGCGGATGATGGGCCTGCGGATCGCGCGCACCGATGGCCGGCCGATGGATTTCCTGACCGCCATCGTCCATCTCGTGATCTTCTGGCTCGCCAATGCACTGCTGACGCCGTTCATCGTGCTGATCGGCCTTTTCACAGAGCGCGGCCGCCTGTTGCACGACTTCCTGATCGGCACGGTCAC
This sequence comes from Xaviernesmea rhizosphaerae, assembly GCF_001938945.1. Taxonomy (GTDB): domain Bacteria; phylum Pseudomonadota; class Alphaproteobacteria; order Rhizobiales; family Rhizobiaceae; genus Xaviernesmea; species Xaviernesmea rhizosphaerae. The sequence goes on along the minus strand of NZ_MKIO01000021.1, from coordinate 421,050 downwards.
GATTCGCAGCGACAGCTATTGACGATCGAGTGAGTGTCCAGCCGTGGCGCCGATGCGCGCAACGATCTGGAAAAGACGGCCGACAATGCTACCCGGAATGCCCTTGTCGCGACGCGGCAGGGGCCTATTTTTTGCCTGTCATGAAAAGGTCTCGGGTGTGGCGCATGGCCAGCTTGCGCGGTGAGGCAAGCTTTGCCATCATCGCGCGATCCGCAATTCGCACCTGGACAGAGATCCGGCCACACCGCTCCCGATGAACACCCAAACCGCTCCGTCTCCGCAATTTTATCTCACGGCGCCCGCGGCCTGCCCATATCTGCCGCATGAGATGGAGCGCAAGGTCTTCACTCATATGGTGGGCGAGCGCGCGCCCGAGCTCAACGATCTCCTGACCCAGGGCGGCTTCCGCCGCTCGCAGAACATCGCCTATCGCCCGGCCTGCGAGAGCTGCCGCGCCTGCGTCTCCGTGCGCATTCTCGCCGGCGAATTCAAGCCTTCGCGCTCCATGCGCCGCATCCTGTCCACCAACAGCGATCTCGTCTCGGCCGAATATCCGGCAGAACCGTCGAACGAGCAGTACAGCCTGTTTCGCCGCTACTTGGACCACCGCCACCAGCGCGGCGGCATGTCCGACATGTCGGTGCTCGATTATGCGATGATGGTGGAGGACACGCATGTCCACACCAAGATCATCGAATATCGCCTGCGCGTGGAAGGCAGCGGGATTTCCGACACGGCCAAGGGACCGCTGGTCGCCACGGCGCTGACCGACCGGATGGGCGACGGCCTGTCGATGGTCTATTCCTTCTACGATCCGGAGCTGGTCGACCGGTCGCTCGGCAGCTACATGATCCTCGACCATATTCGCCGGGCGCAGGAGCGCGGCGTTCCGCATGTCTATCTCGGCTATTGGGTCAAGGGCTCACGAAAGATGGACTACAAGATAAAGTTCCTGCCGCAGGAACATCTGATGGCGCGCGGCTGGGAACGCTATGATGGCGAGCCCTATGCGCCGCCGGAGCCTGGTGGCCGTCCGGCCGTTCCGCGCTGACGGTATCATGAAAGCGCCTTCAAGCGACCGCCGCCGTGGCCTGGCGATCACGGGTCTCGGCGGTTTGGCCCTGTCCTTCGACATTCCCCTGATGCGCTCGGCCGACGGCGCCTTCTGGCCGGTTCTGGCTGCGCGCAGCCTGTCGATGCTGGTGGCGGCGCTGATCATCTGGTTGGTGCTGAACCGCGTGCTGGGGCGCGCACAACCGCTGCTGCCCGGCCGCGCGGGGCTTCTCGCCGCCCTGCTCTATGGTCTCGGCTCGGTGTTCTTCGTGGCCTCGCTGTTTCATACGGCCTCGGCCAATGTCGTCTTCCTCCTGGCCTTCACCTCGATGTTCGCAGCGCTGATCGCCTGGATCTTCCTGAAGGAGCGCCCGGCACCCGCCACGCTTGTGACCATGGCCGTGATGCTGGCGGGCGTCGCGCTGATCGTCGGCGGCGGCTTCGAGGGCGGTCATCTGACGGGCGATCTCATGGCGGTCGCCTCTGCCTTGAGCATCGCCGGCGCCATCACGCTCGGCCGTGCCAGCATGCGACCCATGGGCCTCGTGCCACTTGTCTCGGCCGCGCTGCCGGCCGGACTGGCACTGGCGATGATGGGCGATGGCTGGGCGATCCAGGCGCCGCAATGGGTGCTGCTCGACGGCTTCGTGCTTCTTCCGCTGGCCTTCTTCTGCCTGGCCACCGGCCCACGCTATCTCTCGGCACCCGAGGTCGGCATGTTCTACCTCCTGGAAACCGTTCTCGCGCCGGTCTGGATCTGGCTGATCTTCGCCGAGGCTCCGACAGGCCGCACGCTTGCCGGCGGCGCCATCCTGATCCTCGCCCTCTTCGCCCATGCCCTCTGGCAGATGCGCCACCGCCAAGCGGCCGAGGCGGCTCTTCGCTGAGCTTATCGCGGCGGTGGGAATGTGGTTTAATCTGCATGAGGGCAAGGCGGGCCGCGGGCGGCACCGTCACGTGGACAATGAGACCTTTGCAAATTTTCCCCTAGGTACGGAACCGAGGGAGATAGGAGACGATCATGCAGGTCGCCATTCAGAAAATCGATGATGCGGAAGGCATCGTCATTCCGAAGGAAGTGCTGGAGGAACTGGGCCTGAAGGCGGGGGACCTTCTGGAGATCGCTGCCGCCAAAGGCGTGATGACCATCACACCGGCTGAATCGACACGGTCACGCCAGCGCGCTGCAGCCCAGCAGTTCATGGATAAATACAAGGTTGCTTTGAAGCGGCTCGCAGAATGACGGAGCCGGTCTTTCTCGACAGATCGATCGTCGAAGATCTACACGACATGCAGATCCATCAGTTCGGCGGTGCTTCAGGGCTGCGCGACGAAGGCGCGCTTGAGTCGGCACTCGGCCGACCGATGAACAAGTTCCACTATGGCTGCGATGACATCATTGAACTCGCGGCAGCCTATCTGTTCGGCCTATGCCGCAATCATGCCTTCGTGGACGGAAACAAGCGGATCGCCATCGTAGCCGCAGCCGTTTTCCTGGCAGAAAACGGCTATGAGATCGAAACAGACGATACGACCCTTTATGACTTCGTCATCTCGATCGCATCCGCCCAGATGCAGGAAGAGGACGTTGTGCACATGCTAAGACGCATCGTCGTCAGGCGCGGCCCATGATTTTGGCCAGAGCGCTCCATCCCCTCACCCCGTAAACTTCCCGCTCCTCGGAAAGCCCTTGGGCACCAGTCTTCCGGCCTCGGCGCGGTCGCCCAGCCATTCGATCAGCTCCTCGCGCGTCTTGGAGAAGCTGCGGCCGGCGCTGTCGGCCCAGGTCAGGCCCTCCTCGATGGCGAAGCAGCGGATGTCGGAAATGCCGCCATCCTTGTAGCGCTGCAGGCGCACGCCCTTGCCGCGGCCCATTTCCGGCACCTGCGCCAGCGGGAAGACCAGCATCTTGCGGTTCTCGCCCACAACGGCGACATGGTCGCCCTTGATCGGCACAGCGAGCTTGACCTCGTCGGGCAGCGCCACATTCATCACCTGACGGCCCTTGCGGGTATTGGCGACGAGTTCGGTCTCGGCCACGATGAAGCCATAGCCCGATGTCGAGGCGATCAGGCGCTTGCGCGCGGGATCGTGGACGAAGGCCGCGAGCACATCCTGGTCGGTGTCCATGTCCACCATGATGCGCAGCGGCTCGCCATGGCCGCGCCCGCCCGGCAGCTTGTCGGCGCCGAGCGTGAAGGCCTTGCCGCCTGTCGTGACGATCAGCAGCCGGTCCGTCGTCATGGCCGGGAAGGCAAGCTTCGGCCCGTCGCCTTCCTTGAACTGCAGGCTGGACGTATCGGCGATATGCCCCTTGAGCGCGCGGATCCATCCCTTCTGCGAGATGACGATCGTCACGGGCTCCTTCTCGATCATCGCCTGCTGGATCGCTTCGACATCGGCCTGTGGCGCCTCGGCGAAATCGGTGCGACGGCGGCCGAGGTCGGTGGCCTTGGAGAAGCGCTTCTTCACATCGGCGATCTCGTCCGAGACCGTCTTCCACTGCTTTTCCGGGCTGTCGAGCAGCGCCTCGATGCCTGCCTTCTCCTTGGTGAGGTTGTCGAATTCGGTGCGGATCTCGAACTCCTCGAGCTTGCGCAGCGAGCGCAGGCGCATGTTGAGGATCGATTCGGCCTGGAGGTCGGTCAGCGAGAAGGCTGCCATCAGCGCGGGCTTCGCCTCGTCCTCCTCGCGGATGATGCGGATCACCTCGTCGAGGTTGAGATAGGCGATGAGATAGCCGCCGAGGATCTCCAGCCGCTTCTCGATCGCCGCCAGGCGGAAGCGCGAGCGGCGCTGCAGCACTTCGCGCCGATGCTGCAGCCATTCGAGCAGCACGTCGCGGATCGACATGACCTTGGGGATGCGTCCCATGGACAGGACGTTCAGGTTGAGCGGGAAGCGGCTTTCCAGCTCTGTCAGCCGGAACAGCGATTCCATCATGATCGTCGGATCGACGCTGCGGCTCTTGGGCACGAGCACCACGCGCACATCCTCGGCCGATTCGTCGCGGATGTCTTCGAGCAGCGGCAGCTTGCGGGCGATCAGAAGCTCGGCCACCTTCTCGATCAGCCGCGACTTCTGCACCTGATAGGGAATTTCGGTGACGACGATCTGCCATGCCCCGCGGCCGAGATCCTCCACCGACCAGCGCGCGCGCACGCGAAACCCGCCGCGCCCCGTGGCATAGGCCTCGATGATCGAGGCCCGGCCGTCGATGATGATGCCGCCGGTCGGAAAATCCGGGCCGGGCACCTTGTCCACCAGCTCCTCGATCGTCGCATCCGGCCGCTTGATCAGAAGCGTGGCCGCATCGCAGAGCTCATGCACATTGTGCGGCGGGATCGAGGTGGCCATGCCCACGGCGATGCCGGAGGAGCCATTGGCGAGCAGGTTGGGGAAGGCGCCGGGAAGAACCACGGGCTCGCGGTTCGATTCGTCATAGGTCTCGCGGAAATCGACCGCATCCTCATCGATGCCGCCCAGAAGCAGCTCGGCGACCGGCGTCATCTTCGATTCGGTGTAACGCATCGCCGCCGGGCTATCGCCGTCGATATTGCCGAAATTGCCCTGCCCGTCGACCAGCGGATAGCGAACGGAAAAATCCTGCGCCAGCCGCACCAGCGCATCATAGATCGACTGGTCGCCATGGGGATGGAAATTACCCATGACCTCGCCGACGATCTTGGCGCATTTGCGAAACGCCGTGTTGGAGCGCAGCCCCATCTCGCTCATCGCATAGACGATACGCCGATGCACCGGTTTCAGCCCGTCGCGCACATCGGGTAGCGCACGATGCATGATCGTCGACAGCGCATAAGCGAGGTAGCGCTCTTCCAGCGCCGCCTTGAGATCGACGGGCTGGATATGATCGTCTGGCCCGGAGGGCGGAAGGCTCTGTCCCATGGGCTTCTGCTACCTCAACAAAAGGTGAACATCAAGCGCGCGCCGTCCCGCGCTTTGTGGACAAGCCGGGCAAACGGCCTGTTTCATCGTCGCGGCCTGCGCCCTATAGTGCCGCCGCTGCGCCGGACGATGGCATGGCGCAAACGAAATGAAAAGCAACCGACCGGAGGAAACCCCTTGATGACCCTGAGCCGCCCCACTCGTTCCACGCCCTTGCGCAAGCGGGCCGTTGGCAGCCTGCTGGCAGGCGTCGCCCTCTTCGCGCTGGCCGCGCCGGCCTTCGCGCTCGACGGGGCCGACATGGTCCGCAAGCTCAATGCCGCCTATTCGCCGTCTGGCGGCCAGATCGCCTATCAGGCGATCGAGGTGGAAGGCGATGTGGTGACGCTCAAGGGCGCCAGCCTCAATCCGCTCAACCAGCCGCCCATCCCGCTCGGCGACATCGCCTTCGAGGGCGTGGCGGAAAAGGATGGCGGCGCCTATTACGTGGAAACGGTCGCGTTCCAGGATCTGGACATGACCCAGGAGGACAGCCACATCACCGCGCGTGACATGGCGATCGGCGGTCTGCAGATCCCGGCCTCCACCACCGGCAACACACTCGACAATCTGCTCTACTACCAGACCGCCGCCAGCGGCCCTGTCACCGTCACCGTGAAGGGCAAGACGGTGTTCTCGATGGAAGCGACGGAAAGCAACGTGTCGCGCCAGGAAGGCGACAAGGGCCTGGAATTCGACGGCAGCGCCACCGGCATCAAGATCGCGCTCGACACGGTCGAGGATCCGAAGTCGCGCGAGACCATCGACAAACTCGGCCTCTCCACGCTGAACGGCGAAATCTCCATGGAAGGCAATTGGGAAGTGGGCAGCGGCACGCTGTCGCTCGACAATCTCGAAGCGGACTTCGACAAGGTCGGCAAGCTCTCCATGACGCTCGGCATGTCGGGCTATACGCCGACCTTCATGAATGCCATCCAGCAGGCGGTGAAGGCCGCCGAGGAGAACCCGAACAAGGAGCAGGCGAACCAGGCGCTGGGCATGTCCATGCTCGGGCTTCTGCAGCAGCTGACGTTCAACACGGCGGAGATCCGCTTCGACGACGCCTCGATCACCCAGCGCCTGCTCGACTATTTCGGCGCGCAGCAGAAGGTCAGCGGCAAGCAGCTGGCCGAATCGCTGAAGGGCCTGACGCCGCTGATGGTGGCGCAGCTCAACATCCCCGAACTGCAGAACCAGATCTCGAACGCGGTCAGCACCTATCTGTCCGACCCCAAGAGCTTCACCATCAGCGCCAATCCGGAAAAGCCCGTGCCTTTCCCGATGATCGCCGGTGCCGCCATGGGCGCGCCGAACACGCTACCCAAGATGCTGGGCGTGAGCGTGGAGGCCAATGCCGGCGAGTGAGCCGGAGGCCATCTGAAACAAAAGAGCGCCGGCCCCTGGAGGCCGGCGTTTTCTTTCGGAAGTGCGCGCAACGCCGGCTCAGTGGCCGGCCGGAAGCGCCTGGCCCTCCTTGTCGTGCACAGCGAAGCGCTCCAGCAGCGGCGCGCTGGCCGCATTTACGCCAGTGACTTCGACCGCCACGCCATGGCGGCGATATTTCAGCACCACCTTGTCCAGAGCACCGACCGCGCTGATGTCCCAGAAATGGGCGGCGCTGACGTCGATCCGCACGGCCGGCACCGGCTCGGCAAAGTCGAAGGCGGCGATGAAGGCCTCGGTCGAGGCGAAGAACAGCTGGCCATCGACGCGATAGGTGCGCAGCCGGCCATCCGCGCTCAACTCGCTGCGCACATGGAAGAGCCGGGCCACCTTGCCGGCGAAGAAGACGCCGGACAGGAGCACGCCGACCAGCACGCCCTTGGCCAGATCATGCGTACCGACGGTGGTGACCACCGTCGCCAGCATCACGATGGAGGAGGATGGCGGATTGCGGCGCAGATCCAGGATCGAGCGCCAGGAGAAGGTGCCGATCGAGACCATGATCATCACGGCCGTCAGCGCCGCCATGGGGATGATGCGCACGAGATCGTCCAGCACCAGGATCAGCACCAGCAGGAAGGCGCCGGCCACGAAGGTGGACAGGCGGCCGCGCCCGCCCGAGGTGACGTTGATCACCGACTGCCCGATCATGGCGCAGCCGCCCATGCCGCCGATCAGGCCGGAGGCGATGTTGCTCACCCCCTGCCCGACACATTCCTGGCTCTTGGAGCTGCCGGTGTCGGTCATGTCGTCGACGATCTGCGCCGTCATCAGCGATTCCAGCAGGCCGACCGCCGCCAGACCAAAGGAATAGGGCAGGATGATCTGCAATGTTTCCAGGGTCAGCGGCACGTTGGGCAGCGCGAAGATCGGCAGGGTCGAGGGCAGCTCGCCGAGATCGCCGACCGTGCGCAGATCCATGCCGGTGAAGACGGCCACCGCCGTGAGAGCGACGATCGCCACCAGCGGCGATGGGATCGCTTTGGTCACATAGGGAAAGAGATAGATGATCGCCAGCGCTGCGGCGATCATGACATAGGTCAGCGGCGGCACGCCAATCAGCTCGGGTAGTTGCGCCATAAAGATCAGGATCGCCAGCGCATTGACGAAGCCGGTGATGACCGAGCGCGAGACGAAGCGCATGACCCGGCCGAGCTTGAGGAAGCCGGCGGCGATCTGGATGACGCCCATCAGCAGCGTGGCGGCGAAGAGGTATTCGAGCCCGTGCTGCTTGACCAGCGTCACCATCAGCACGGCGGTGGCGGCGGTTGCCGCCGAGATCATGCCCGGACGGCCGCCGGCAAAGGCGGAGACGCAGGCAATGGCGAAAGAGGCGAACAGGCCGACCTTGGGATCGACCCCGGCAATGACGGAAAAGCCGATGGCTTCGGGAATGAGCGCGAGGGCCACGACGATGCCGGACAGGAGATCGCCGCGGACATTGCAGAACCATTCGCGCCGGTAGGACGTGAGTGTTGTCGTCATGAGGATGTTTTTCGCAAAGATCATGCATCAGGCGCAGGCATGAGAGCGCGGCGCGGGGGAAATCAGGGGATGCATGTGCGTTGTCTGGCGGATCGGCGGCCAGAAGAGCCACCCGGAGTCACACCGGGTCCGTGGTGATCGGACGCTTATAAGGGCAAAGGCAGGCGGACGCAACGACTGACAAGACGCGCGCGCTTCAGCTCTCTGGGTCGGTCTTGCGGGTGAGATAGAGGGCCGCGCCGAAAGGCAGGCTGACGGCGAGCCCGATGGCCACATCGAGCAGACGGTTGAGCCCGGCGGTTTCCGGCCCCATCAGCTGGATCAGCACGGCGGAAACGCCGGCCTGGATGGCGAAGACCGCCGGCTGGCCGAAGGACGCGCCAATAGCCAGCGACAGGAACACGGCAAGCCCGACGCGAAATTCCCAGGCTGGCCCCGGAATGAACAGAACCGCCTCGCCGATCAGGATGCCGAGGGTGACGCCCAGGAGCACGTTGACGCTCTGGCGCACATGGCTGGCAATGCCCGGCGCCAGGCAGATGATGGCGCCGACGGCGGTGAAAACCGGCTGGGGATGGCCGAGCAGCCAGCGGGAGGTCGCATAGGCGATGGTCGCGGCCAGTGCGGCGGCAACCGCACGCGGCAGGGCGTCTTTCAACCGCCCCCACCACGCCGCGAATGCCGCCGGCATGAGAGCCTCAGTCCTTCTTCGGCTGCGGTACGACGCGCAGGCCGAGTTCGCGCAGCTGCGTCGGCGTGGCCTCGCTCGGCGCGTTCATCAGAAGATCCTGCGCCTGCTGGTTCATCGGGAACAGCGAGATTTCGCGCAGGTTCTTGGCGCCGACCAGCAGCATGATCACCCGATCGATGCCGAAAGCGCAGCCACCATGCGGCGGCGCGCCATACTGGAAGGCGCGGTACATGCCGCCGAAGCGATCCTCGACATCCTGCTTGGACAGGCCGACGAGCTCGAAGGCCTTGACCATCAGCTCCGGCGACTGGTTGCGGATCGAGCCCGAGGCGATCTCGAAGCCGTTGCAGACCGCGTCATACTGGAAGGCCTTGATCGTGAGCGGATCCTGGTTTTCCAGCGCCTCGAGCCCGCCCTGCGGCATGGAGAAGGGGTTGTGGGCGAAGTCGACCTTCTTTTCTTCCTCGCTCCATTCGTAGAACGGGAAATCGACGATCCAGCACAGCTCGAACCGGTCGCGGTCGACCAGGTTCAGCTCCTCGCCGGCCTTGGTGCGGGCTTCGCCGGCGAACTTGTAGAACTTCGCCGGATCACCGGCGACGAAGAAGCAGGCGTCGCCATCATCGAGACCCAGCTGCGTGCGGATCGCGTCGGTGCGCTCGGGGCCGATGTTCTTGGCAAGCGGGCCGGCGCCTTCCAGCACCTCGCCTTCCTTGCGCCAGAAGATATAGCCGAGACCCGGCTGGCCAGTGGACTGCGCCCAGGCATTCATCCGGTCACAGAAGGCGCGGGAGCCACCGGTCTTGGCCGGGATCGCCCAGACCTCGACCTTCGGGTTCGACGCGATCATGTTGGCGAAGACCTTGAAGCCCGAGCCGGCGAAATGCTCGGTCACGGCCTGCATCTCGATCGGGTTGCGCAGGTCGGGCTTGTCGGAGCCATACTTGCGGATCGCCACGTCATAGGGAATGCGCGGCCAGTCCTTCGTCACCGGCTTGCCCTCGGCGAACTTTTCGAACACCTCGGTGATGACCGGCGCCATCGTGTTCCAGACGTCTTCCTGCGTGACGAAGCTCATCTCGACGTCGAGCTGGTAGAACTCGCCCGGCAGGCGGTCGGCGCGCGGGTCTTCGTCGCGGAAGCAGGGCGCGATCTGGAAGTAGCGGTCGAAGCCGGCCACCATCAGGAGCTGCTTGTACTGCTGCGGCGCCTGCGGCAGGGCGAAGAAGGTGCCGGGATGGATGCGGCTCGGCACCAGGAAGTCGCGCGCGCCTTCCGGCGAGGAGGCCGTGAGGATCGGCGTGGTGTATTCGGCGAAACCTGATGCGTTCATGCGGTTGCGCATGTCGGCGATGATCTGGGTGCGCTTGACGATGTTCTTGTGCAGCGTCTCGCGGCGCAGGTCGAGGAAGCGGTACTTCAGGCGCACGTCCTCGGGATAGTCGGGCTCGCCGAAGACCGGGAGCGGCAGCTCCTTGGCGGCGGAAAGAACCTCGATCTCCTGGGCGTAAAGCTCGATCTCGCCCGTCGGCATGGCCTTGTTGACGGTTTCGGCCGTGCGCGCCTTGACCAGCCCGTCGATGCGGATCACCCATTCGCCGCGCACCTGCTCGGCGGTCTTGAAGGCCGGGCTGTCGGGGTCCACCACCACCTGGGTCAGACCGTAATGGTCGCGCAGGTCGATGAAGAGAACGCCGCCATGGTCGCGCACGCGATGCACCCAGCCGGAAAGGCGGACATTGGCGCCGACATCGGAGGGTCTCAGGGCGGCGCAAGTGTGGCTGCGGTAAGGATGCATCGGTCTGTCCTGAAGTCTCGAGAAGGCAAAAGCTTCGCCGCCCCGACAGACAGGCCCCCATGAAGGGATGTCCGAGGCGGCAGTGCAAAATCGGGCGGACAAGCGCATGGACACCGGGCTTTGTCAAGGGAAAGCCGCCCGCGCCCGCCCCTGGAGCCGCGCTTCACCGCAGGCCCGCGCGGCGGCCTGCCGCAATCTCAGCTCTTGGGCGCGCCATGCCGCCTGGCGAGAAGCGCATCGGCCACGAGAAGCGCATCGCGATTCGCCTCCACCGCATGCACCCGGAAGATCGCCGCGCCGGCCATGCGCATCAGCGCGCTGGTCGCCGCCGTCGCGACATCGCGCGCCGCCGCTTCGCGCCCCGTCAGCGTGCCGAGGAAGCGCTTGCGCGAAGTGCCGACGAGCAGAGGAAAGCCGAGCGAAAAAAGTTCGGGCAGCCGGTCCATCAGAGCCAGATTGATCTCGGCCGTTTCCTTGGCAAAGCCAAAGCCCGGATCGAGCACAATCGCGGCCTCCGCCACCCCCGCCCGGCGCGCCACGGCAAGCGAGTGGGCAAAGAACAGGGTCTGGTCCTCGATCACGTCGTCATGCCGCGTCCGGTCGCGGCCGGTGTGCATCAGGCAGAGGCCGGCGCCGGCCTTTGCGGCCACATCGGCCACCTCAGGCTCGCGCCAGAGGCCGTGGACATCGTTGATGAGATGCGCGCCGGCGGCAATGGCCAGCCGGGCGGTCTCGGCGCGGTAAGTGTCGATGGAGAGAATGGCGTCGGTCTCGGCCGCGAGCGCCGCGATCACGGGCAGGATACGAGCCTGTTCCTCCTCGGCGCTCACCGGTGCTGCGCCCGGGCGGGTCGATTCACCGCCGATATCGAGGATCTCGGCGCCTGCGGCGAGGCAGGCTTTGCCATGGGCCACCGCCGCGCCCGGATCCAGATGCGCCCCGCCATCGGAGAAGCTGTCGGGCGTCACATTGACGATCGCCATGATCAGGGCCTTGGGCCCCAGAGTCAGGCTGCGGCCATGGGCGAGCGCCCAGTCTCTGGGCGCGAAGGGATCAATCGTCATTGCCTCTTGCTCTGCGGTCATGGGCTCTCGGGTCATGGTGTCTCGGGTCATGGGCTCTCCGGTCGTCATGGCGCACCTGCCGGCATGAAACAGACCCTTGCCCCAGGCCACAGGCATCCGACTGCCAAAGCTGCGAGAAGGGCCTGCAAGAGCGACCTGCAAAAGGGGCGTTCAACACAGGCGGGCGCTTTCTTCTTGCATCAGCGCAGGCTATGCCCGAAGCTTGGCCCCACTTCAATCGCCCGGACCGCTTCCCATGTCTCTCGTTCCGTCCCGCGCCTTTTCCTCCCGGTCCAGCGCGTCTCTCCTGCGCGGCTGTCTCGTCGCGGCCCTGCTGACGATCCCGGCGGCCATCACCCATGCCGAGACACAGATGGTCAAGACCATCACCTATTTCCCCATCGGCGGAAACACGGCGGAGGAACTGGACAAGGCGCTCTCGGCCCATGGTCCCCTGATGAAGAGCACGGGCGCGCGCCATCCCGGCGCCACCAAGATCAAGTTCGGCGGCACGGTCAGCTATGTCAGCCAGGGCAATCGCTGCTCGGTCGGCACCGCCAAGGTGACGCTGGCGACCCGACTGATCCTGCCGCGCTGGACCCGGCGCGCCCATGCCGACAAGGATCTCGGCCTCGTCTGGGACACGCTCTCCGCCGACATCAAGCGCCATGAGGAGCGCCATGCCGAGATCGCCCGCAACTATGCCCGCGATCTCGAACGCGCCCTGACCGGCCTGCCGCCCCGGGCCGATTGCGCCGCCATGCAGGCGGATGTCGCCAAGGCCACGGCCACGGTTGTGGAAGCGCATGACAAGGCGCAGGCCGATTTCGACCGGCGCGAGGCGATCAATTTCGATCGCCGCATGATTCGCCTGCTGAAATACCGGCTGGAGCAGATCCGCGAAGACGAGCCGAAGTAATTCCACCGGTCGCGACGCATGCGATCCAGAGTTGGAAAATTGGCAACATCGCTTTAAATCATTGAATTCATTTTACTGCGCGCATCTGGATGATCAGATGCGTGCCGCCGCGCGCTATCATTTGCCGCCGCGGACCGAACGCCCGCCACGCAACGACGCCCGCGCGCGTCCTCGATCTCACCACAGCAAATCACCCATAAATTCTCACGATGGAAGAAACCATTGATTCACAGTATTGTTGGATCATAGACATCAAGACAAGCAGTCGAGGCAATCGACAGCGACGCAAAGAATACAGATCATCGATCGTGATGCTGATAAAGCTTGTCGCGATCGAGTGGAGACTGCTTGAGCTTTTGCCGAATGATACGGCAGCTGACAGACTTTATTTGCGAGACTGCCACAATGGCGTGGCTGGAAAGAGCGACGGGCGGTAAGCTGCGATGCGGGTGCCGCAGCCCCGATGGCCTCGCTCCTTGCGAAACTCCACCGGCCATGATGGCACGGCGCACATGATCTTGATCCTTCCCTGCGCAGGCACCGGCTCGGCGACGAGCGGACATGCGCAACCGCGACCTCGCATGGCCCCAGGCCGGCGGAACGGGCGCGACCGGCACGATGTTCTCCTGGCGTATCCCCAGGCATTGCGGATGTTCCCTCCCTCTTCCGCCATGCGATGCGCCCTCCTAGCCCCGCCTGTCCAGCGACGGACCGGCGGGGCTTTTTTTGTCTGCAAGAAGGGAGCCTAGAGCCTTTTCGCCATCAATCAGCAGTCGGTCATATTCTTGCAGCAAAGAAGACGGATCGCTGACGAGGATGGATGCGGCAAGGGTGGCCCGGCAGGCGGGCGCGCGGCCTGTCCGCCACGCTCACGGAGCCCGGAGCATGCGCTGTTCTCACCCTTTCCTTGGCCGTGTCTCCCTTGGCCTCGCCCTTCTGCTTCTGGCCGGGACCGCCGTCGTTACCGATCCCGGCCGCGCGCGAAGCGAGGAGAACGCGCCGGAGAGCGATCGCAGCCGTCATGAGGTCAGGGAGTACCGGATCAATCCGGACCTGACGATGGAAAGCTGGATCACCATCGACGAGACGCCGATCAAGCCGGGCGAGAAGGCCGAGAACACCCGGCATTCTCTCAGCTATTCCCCCGAGACGGAGACGCTCGACGTTGCCGAAGCCTGGACCGTAAAACCTGACGGCACGCGCATGAGCGTGCCGCCCGAGGATATCTTCACCCGCTCGAAGGAGCAGTCGAAGAACGCCCCCGGCTTTAATGCGGATCAAAAGGTCACCGTGCTCTTTCCGCAGGTGGGTCCCGGGACCAAGGTTCACATCCGCTGGCACACGGTGCGGCGGCAGCCACAGCTCTTCGGCGTGAACATTCTGGAAGTGGCTCCCCGGGACCGCCGAGTGGAGGACGAGACCGTGCTGATCGATGCGCCGGCGGATCTGGCGCTGCGCTGGTTTGCCGATCCCGGCATCGAGACCGAGGACCGCACGACCGGGAACCGCCGCGTCATCCGGGCGCATCTGACCGGCATTCCCAAGCTGCGCGTGACCTATCCGACCGTGGCGGATGCGCAGTTCCGCCCACGCTTCATGGCCACCACCCTCACCCGACTGGAGGAAAATGGCGACCGGATCGCCGGCCAGACTGAAGAGCATCTTGACCCGGCCACAGCCGAGCGGGTCAAGCATCTGGCCGACTCGATCGTCGGCGAGAAGAAGGGGCTGGACGCCGCCGCCGCGATCCATGACTGGATCCGTCAGAACATCGCCTATACGGCGCTTGACCTGAATCCGAATGACGGTTGGGTCGAGCATCCGGTCGGCAAGATCCTGGACAATGGCTTTGGCGACTGCAAGGACCAGTCCGCGCTGATGCGGGCCCTGCTACAGGCCGAGGGCATCCGCGCCGAGCGTGCCGTGGTCCAATGGGGCAGTCTCTATGAGCCGATGCCGATCCCTGTCGCCTGGCAGTTCAACCATGTGATCGTCTACCTGCCGGACTTCGACCTGTTCGACAATCCGACGGACAAGCAGGCCCCCTTCGCCACGCTGGACGACGGGCTGGTGAACAAGCAGGCGATGATCATCGGCAAGCCGAGCCGGCTGATGCGCCTGCCGGATGCGCAAGCCGACAAGGTCCACATCACCAACCGGTCCGACCTGACACTTGGCGCCGACGGCACGCTGACCGGCCATGCGACGGTCACCGTCTCGCCCTGGGCCGTGCGCTATTACCAGTTCGAGACCGAGGACAAGGCGGCGTTTTTGACGCGCAATCTGGCAAGCAATGGCCAATATGGCGAGGGAAAGCTGACGGTGAAAAAGCCGGCAAGCTGGCGTGATGACCTGACGATGACCGCCAGCTGGACCGCGCCGGCCGTGGTGGACCTGTCGCAGACTGACGCCGTCCTGCCGCTGCAGGCAGGCTTCGACACCGAGCCCCTGTCCGGCAAGGCCAATCTGCTGCATACGGACGTCAAGGTCGCGCCGTTCACGAGCGAGGTCGGCACATTCGACTGGAACATGACCATCGCGCTTCCTGAGGGCTTCAAGGCAGAGTCCCTGCCGGCATCCGTTCATCTTGCCAATCCGGCCGGCCAGTTCGACAGCACGGTCGAGGCGCAGGGCAACAGGCTCGTCATCACCCGCCGGCTGGTGATGACGCGGCTGGTCACGGCGCCGAAGGATTATCCCGAACTGAAGGCGCTGATGAGCGCCGCCGTGAAGGCCGGCCGCAGTTATGCCATCCTTACACACCTGCCCCCCGCGCAGCGCGGCTGAGCGCCGATCGCGTATCGGACAGAAGTGGGAACCGGCTCCCACTTCTCGACCGTGACGCTCCAAAGGAGCCGAACCCGTCCAAGGGAAGCCGATCGCTCCGATCGGCCGCCCGGCTTGTGCGAGATCAGGGCCGCTCCCCCGCCTCCACCTCGTCGGCCATCTGCAGGAGCAGTCGCACCAGGCCGCCGGCGCGCTTCTCGTCTTCGGCGAGCTTGCGCGCCAGGACATCGCGCAGGTGCAGCATGGCGGCATCCACGCCCGGCGGCAGCGGCGCACCGGCCTGCGGACGGCCCTCGTGACCGTGACCGTCGCGCCTATGCCCCTCGTGCTTGTCGTGCCGCTCGCGCTTCTCACGATGCTCGCCGGCCATTTTCAGCCGCTCCAGGAGCTCCTGCGCGCGCTGGCGGTGCTCGTCCAGATGGGCCTTGCCGTCATCGGTGATGGCGAAGCGCTTTTTGTTGCCGTCTTCCTGCGCGCTGGCATGGCCGGCTTCTTCCAGGAAGGTCAGCGTGGGATAGACCACGCCCGGGCTCGGCGCATAGGCGCCGCCGGTCATCGCTTCGATCTGGCGGATGATCTCATAGCCATGGCTGGGCTCCTTCTCGATCATCAGCAGTACCAGGAGCCTGAGGTCGCCCTGCCCCAGAAGCCGCGTGAAACGCCCGCCCTCATCGCCATGGCCGCGGCCGCCGCGCCCCTCGGGATGGCCATGGCGCCCCTGCCGCTCGTGCCGGCCACCGATCGCCAGCAGGAGATCGCGATCGTGACGACCGCCAACCCATTCAAATCCAAACATATCGAACTCCTTTCGATTTGATTTCGATATATCTTATGCGCCTGCCATGGCGCCTCGTCAACAGATATATCGAAATAGATCGTAAATGGCGTCACATGCTTTGATTGGATCGTGTTTCTGGCGGAGTTAGCCGGACGTAGGTGGCGTTCAGGTCAGGAGAAACTGAGTAATTGAAAAGATATTTGATATATCGAAAAGCACGCCCGCCGCGATACCCCACCGGCATCCCCCGCTCCGCGCCAAAAGAAAAAGGCCGGCCCCGAGATCCGGAACCGGCCTTTCGCATCAAGACAAGCCTAAAAAGATCAGCCGACGAAGGCGCGCTCAATCACGAACTCGCCGGGCTTGTTGTTAGCGCCTTCGGTGAGGCCGGCCGCTTCAAGAAGCTCCTTGGTTTCCTTGAGCATCTCGGAGGAGCCGCAGATCATCGCGCGGTCGACCGCGGGATCGAAACCGGTCATGCCGATATCGGAGAACAGCGTGCCATTGCGGATCAGGTCGGTGATGCGCCCGGTCTTGTCATAGGCCTCGCGCGTCGTGGTCGGATAATGGCGCAGCTTGTCGCCCACCAGTTCCGCCAGGAATTCATGGTTGCGGATCTCTTCCATCAGGTCGAGGCCATAGGTCAGCTCGGCCACCTCGCGGGTGGTGTGGGTCAGGATGACCTCTTCGAACTTTTCGAAGGTCTCCGGCTCGCGAATCAGGCTGGCGAAGGGCGCGATGCCGGTGCCGGTGGAGAACATGAACAGGCGGCGGCCGGGGGTAAGCGCGTCGAGCACCAGCGTGCCGGTCGGCTTCTTGCGCATCAGCACGGTGTCGCCGGGCTTGATCGCTTGGAGATGCGAGGTCAGCGGGCCATCCGGCACCTTGATCGAGAAGAACTCCAGCTCCTCGTCCCAGGCCGGGCTGGCGATCGAATAGGCGCGGTAGATCGGCTTGCCCTCGACCATCAGGCCGATCATGGCGAATTCGCCGGAGCGGAAGCGGAAGCTTTCCGGGCGGGTCATGCGGAAGCGGAACAGCCGGTCGGTATAGTGCTGAACCTCGGTGACGGTTTCAGCGAACACGCCGGCCGGAATGGTGGCGGCGAAGTCTTCGGTCTTGGCCGGAGCATTCATGTCGATGTCGATCCTTCGATGGTGCCGCTCGCCATCTGCCGCCTCCGACACGGGGTTTGCCCCCGCATCCCGGCGCCTCCGGCGCGCATGCTTTACGTCAATATGGCCTCGCCATTCCGCTTCGCAACAGCGAAAACGTTTCGCAACCGACAGGCGCGCGCGAAAGGGCGGCTGCCGGTTGCCTTATTTTCCGTCCCAACCCTTGCGAACCGACCGAACCCGTCGAAGCTGGCCGGCCGGGGTCGGATGTCAGGAAACGCGCCGCCAGCTATAGCCGCCGGCCTTGTCGGCCGGCTTGGCGGTCGGCTGGTAGTGATGCGGAATGCCGGGCAGACAGTTTTCTTCCAGGCGCTTGATCGCCGTGGCATTGGTCACGGCGACGCTGTCGATGCCGCAGCGCAGCATCAGGGGGATCTGGTCGATCAGCACGTCGCCAACCGCGCGGATCGCGCCATGATAGCCGAGACGGCTGCGCAGCAGCGAGGCATGGCTGAAGCCGCGCCCGTCATTGAAGGCCGGGAAGGACAGCGCCACCAGCGCAATGCGGTCCAGGAAGGGCTGCAGGGCGATGACATCGTCGGCAGGCGCGATCAGCACGCCGAGCTCGCGCTCGCCATCCCCCGCTTTCGCCAGGAAATCGGCAAGCGGCAGAAGCGGGCGCTCATTGTGGCCGGCCTTGGTCTCTTCCGTCTCGATCACCCAGGGGTCGTCGCTGACAAAACCGGCCTCGTTCCAGATCTTCGGCGTGGTGCTCATCATCAGGTCCCCTTACGCTGCGGCCTGGGTGGCGCCATAGAGCGCATCCTTGAAGGGCTGGGGGCCGACCCGGCGATAGGCCTCCAGGAAGGTCTCCGACTGTTCCAGCCGCAGGCCGAGATAGGTGTCGACGATGGTCTCCACCGCATCCGTGACCTTCTCCGGCTCGAAGCCGCGGCCGATGATCTCGCCGATCGAGCTGTTCTCGTCGCCCGAGCCGCCCAGCGTAATCTGATAGAGCTCGGCGCCCTTCTTCTCCACGCCCAGCAGGCCGATATGGCCGACATGGTGATGGCCGCAGGCATTGATGCAGCCGGAGATCTTGATCTTCAGCTCGCCAATTTCTGCCTGCCGCTCGGCCGCGCCGAAGCGGGTCGAAAGCTCCTGCGCCAGCGGAATGGAGCGCGCATTGGCCAGCGCGCAATAATCCAGCCCCGGACAGGCGATGATGTCGGTGATCAGGCCGGCATTGGCGGTTTCGAGCCCATGCGCCAGGAGGCCGCGATAGAGAGGCTCCAGATCGGCCAGCGCCACATGCGGCAGGATCAGGTTCTGCTCATGGCTGACGCGGATCTCGTCAAAGGCGAATTCCTCGGCCAGATCGGCCACCGCATCCATCTGCTTGTCGCTGGCATCGCCCGGAATGCCGCCGATCGGCTTCAGCGAGACGGTCACCATGCCGTAATCGGGGTGCTTGTGCGGGGCAACGTTCTGATCGACCCAGCGGGCGAAGCCGGCATCGGCCTTCTTCCAGCGCGCCAGCGCCTCCCAGCCTTCCGGCCGGTTCTTCAGCTCCGGCGGGGCAAAATAGGCGGTGATGGCGGCGATATCCGCATCGGGCAGCTTCAGCTCGCTATCCTTCAGCTGCAGGAATTCCTGCTCCACCTGGCCGGCCAGCTCTTCTACGCCGGTTTCGTGCACCAGGATCTTGATGCGCGCCTTGTACTTGTTGTCGCGACGGCCGTGCAGGTTGTACACGCGCATGATCGCGGTGGTGTAGGAGAGCAGATCCTCTTCCGGCAGGAAATCGCGGATCTTCTTGGCGATCATCGGCGTGCGGCCCTGCCCGCCGCCGACATAGACGGCAAAGCCGATTTCGCCTGCCTCGTTCTTCTTCAGATGCAGGCCGATATCATGCACCTGGATCGCCGCGCGGTCGCGCTCGGCGCCCGTCACCGCGATCTTGAACTTGCGCGGCAGGAAGGAGAATTCCGGGTGGACGGAAGACCATTGCCGCAGAATTTCGGCATAGGGGCGCGGATCGGCCACCTCGTCCGCGGCGGCGCCGGCGAAATGGTCGGCCGTGACGTTGCGAATGCAATTGCCCGAGGTCTGCAGCGCATGCATCTCGACGCTGGCGAGCTCGGCCAGAATATCGGGCGTATCGGCCAGCCGCGGCCAGTTGTACTGGATGTTCTGGCGCGTGGTGAAATGGCCATAGCCGCGGTCATATTTGCGGGCGATATGGGCGAGCATGCGCAGCTGCTTGCTGTTCAGCGTGCCATAGGGAATGGCCACGCGCAGCATATAGGCATGCAGCTGCAGATAAACGCCGTTCATCAGGCGCAGCGGCTTGAACGCATCCTCGGCGAGCTCGCCCGACAGGCGCCGGCCGACCTGATCGCGAAACTGCGCGACACGCTCGGACACGAAGGCATGATCGAATTCGTCGTAACGGTACATGAAACTGTCTTCTCTTCCTCAGGCGGCTTCAAAGGGGCCGAGAAGCCCGCGATAGCCAGGCGCGTAGTCGATGGTCGGGCCTTCCGCGCGGATGCGTTCGCGCAGGCGCAGCGGCCGCAACACGCCGTCCTTCTCTTCGATCTCGATGACGTTGACGTCAACCACC
This sequence comes from Xaviernesmea rhizosphaerae, assembly GCF_001938945.1. Lineage (GTDB taxonomy): Bacteria > Pseudomonadota > Alphaproteobacteria > Rhizobiales > Rhizobiaceae > Xaviernesmea > Xaviernesmea rhizosphaerae. The sequence goes on along the minus strand of NZ_MKIO01000021.1, from coordinate 401,346 downwards.
TTGTTGTCGGCAACGGCGGCCTTGCCGCTGGCTTCCAGCGCGGCGACGGCCTCGGCATGGCGGGCGACGAAGGCGTCCTGCAGATTCTCGACCCACTGGCCGGAGGCATCCAGCCAGACGGAGATTCCGTCCGACAGACGGTTTGCGGTCAAGACCTTGTCGCTCATCTTCATGCCCTCACGCGTTCGTTCTTCTTGTCAGCAGGCAAAAGCCGCTCGCCCTCGTCGCCGCCGGCCCTTGCGCGCGACAGCGGCTGCGAGCGGTCGAAATTGGCGCCGGCCACCGCTTCGCCGATGATCACCATCACGGGGCCGCTCAGATCCTCGCGATAGGCCAGGTCCGGCAGATCGGCAAGGGTGCCGTGCATGAGCCGGCGATTTTCCCGGCTGGCATTCTCGACAACCGCAACAGGCGTTTCGCGCGGCAGGCCGGCTTCGGCCAGGCGCTCGGCGACCGAGGCGGCAACCGTGCGGCCCATATAGACCGCGACCGAGGCGCCGGAGACGGCAAGCCGCGCCCAGTCCGGCAGCACCGCGCCGGTCAGATCGTGGCCCGTGGTGAAGACCAGCGAGGAGGCGACACCGCGCAGCGTCAGCGGCAGCTCGAAATCGGCGGCGGCAGCCAGCGCCGACGTGATGCCCGGCACCACCTCATAGGCGATCCCCGCCTCGCGCAGCGCCGCCATCTCCTCGCCCGCGCGACCATAGACCAGCGGATCGCCCGACTTCAGCCGCACCACGCGCTTGCCCTCGCGGCCAAGGCGCACCAGAAGCTGGTTGATCTCGGCCTGCGACTTGGAGTGACAGCCCTTGCGCTTGCCGACGGAAAGTCGCTCGGCATCGCGCCGGCCCATATCGACGATCGCCTGCGGCACCAGCGCGTCATAGACCAGCACATCGGCTTCCATCATCACCCGCTGGGCGCGCAGCGTCAGCAGGTCTTCCGCGCCCGGGCCGGCGCCGACGAGCCAGACACGCCCCTCGGCAGCCTCGGGCGCCTTGAGCAGACGGGTGGCGGCACGGCGCGCGGCCGAAAGATCGCCATCGGCGACGGCATCGGCGACGGGGCCAGAGAAGAAATTACGCCAGTAGATCCGCCTGGCGCTGCCGCGCGGCAAAAGCCGGTCGACGGCATGGCGATAGGCGGCCGCCAGGCTCGCCAGCGCGCCGAGCGAGGGCGGCAGCATCTGGTCGATGCGTGCGCGGATCATCTGCGCCAGCACCGGGCCCGCCCCTTCCGTGCCGATGGCCACGGCCACGGGCGCGCGATTGACCAGCGCCGGCGTGATGAAATCGCACCATTCCGGCTGATCCACCGCATTGGCCGGGATCTTCGCCGCACGCGCGGCGGAAACGATCGCCTGATCGAGAAGAGCCTCGCCTGTGGCCGCGAAGACCAGCGCCATGCCTTCGACCTGTTCAGGCGCGAAGGGCGCATTGACCTGCTCGATGCCGCGCGCCTGCAGGAAGGCGGCATAGTCGGGCTCCGGCTCGTCGACGAAGGCGATCAGGCGCGCCTGCGTGTTCAGCAGCAGCCGGGCCTTGGCATAGGCCTCGTCGCCGTTTCCGAACACGGCTACAGGCTTCCGCGCGACGCGGAAGAAGGCCGGGAAAACGGTCAGCGCTTGCGACATGATGAAAAGGAACTCCGGATCACGAATTGCGCGGCACTATGCCGGAAACGACCATCGACTTGAAGGAACAGTTGTTCGCCGCTTTTTGCCCCACCGTATTCTTTTGCTCGCCATTATGAAATATGGAGCAAATGTCACCCCCGCGGGCATCCGATCGCCCGCCCTTTCCGGAGCCAGCCCATGCCCCAAGCCTTCTCCGAGGACGCCCTCGCCGCCCGTCTGCTCACCGTCATCGAAGAAGACATCCTGCCCTTGACCCGGCGCGGCGTGGCCGCCGGCAACAAGGTGTTCGGCGCAGCGATTCTGCGCAAATCCGACCTGTCGCTGGTGATCGCCGAGACCAACAATGAGCTGGAAAACCCGCTGTGGCATGGCGAGGTGCACACGCTGAAGCGCTTTTACGAACAGGCCGAAAACCGCGACACGCGCGACCTGATCTTCCTTTCGACGCATGAGCCCTGCTCCATGTGTCTCTCGGCCATCACCTGGGCCGGCTTCGACAATTTCTATTATTTCTTCAGCCATGAAGATTCCCGTGACAGCTTCGCCATTCCCCACGACCTGAAGATCCTGAAAGAAGTCTTCACGCTGGAGCCCGGCGGCTACAACCGCCGCAATGCCTTCTGGCGCTCGGCCTATCTCGGCGACATGGTGGCGGCCTCGGCCGATGCGCAGAAGGCGGCGCTGCAGGCGCAGATGGACCGCATCCACGCCGACTACGCCGCGCTGTCCGACCAGTACCAGGCCAGCAAGGCCGACAACCATATTCCGCTGAACTGAGGCATGCCGATGACCGACCGGCCCGAGACCGATCCCGTGATGACGCCGGCGCGCGATATTTCCGGGCTGATTGCCATCATGCGCGCGCTGCGCGATCCCGAAACCGGCTGCCCCTGGGACATCGTCCAGACCTTCGCCTCGATCAAGCCCTATACGATCGAGGAGGCCTATGAGGTCGCGGATGCGATCGATCGGGAGGATCTCGACGATCTGCGCGAAGAGCTGGGCGACCTCCTTTTGCAGGTGGTGTTCCATGCGCGCATGGCCGAGGAACAGGGCGCCTTCAGCTTCGGCGACGTGGTCGAGGCCATCACCGCGAAGATGATCCGCCGCCATCCGCATGTCTTCGCCCGCAGCGCGGCCGACACGCCCGAAAGCGTCAAGCGGCAATGGGATGCGATCAAGCAGGAGGAGAAGGCCGAGCGTGCCGAGCGCCGCGCCGCCCGCGGCCTGCCGCCCGAGCCGGCGAAGAGCCATCTGACGCCCGTCAAGGCGCATGGGCCGGCGCTGATCGAGGCGCTGGAGCTGCAGAAGCGCGCGGCCACCGTCGGTTTCGACTGGGCCGACCCCGCGCCAATCCTGGACAAGATCGAGGAGGAGATCGGCGAGCTGCGGGAGGCGCTCGCCGCCGGCCGGCAGGACAAGGTGGCCGACGAGCTGGGCGACCTGATCTTCGCGCTGGTCAATCTCGGCCGTCACGTCGCGGCCGATCCGGAAGAGGCGCTGCGCGGCACAAACCGCAAATTCCGCAAGCGTTTCAGCTACATCGAGCACGAACTTTCCGCAGCGGGCGAGACGCTGGACGCAGCCTCTCTCGACCGGATGGAAGCGCTCTGGCAGGCGGCCAAGCAGCACGACTGACTGCTCTGGCGCTTTAACCGAAGCGGCGGCCCGCATGGGCGGCCGACCGCCTGATGCAAGCTCCTAGTGGTCTGATTTCGACATTTGCTACCGTTCGCGGCACCCTCGGGGGCAAATGTCAAAATCTTAAAGACCACCACCAACTATTTGTCTCTAGTGGAGTTTTCGAATTTGACATTTGATCCTTGAGTTCGCGGCATATGGGTATCAAATGTCAAATTCATTCCACTCGCGGTGTCAGACGATGAACATCCCCGCGTCGAGCGTGATCGACTTGTCGAGATACAGCGCGAAATCCACCTTTCGATCGCCGTCGAGATCGGCCGTCACGATCGTCTTGATGCCAGTCTTCTCATAGCGAAGCTCGCCGCCACGGGTGGAGAAGGCCTCGGTGCCAATGAAGGTGAAGCTTTGCTTGCCGGCGCTGCGCGTCATCGCGTCGATGGCGCTGAGGTCGATGCGGTCGCCTTCGGACGGGCTGAAATCGGTGATGCGGTCATACGCCTTGAGGGTGCTCTGCGAGGCGGACCGGAAGACGAAGCTGTCGGCCCCGGCGCCGCCGGTCAGCACGTCCGCGCCCTCGCCGCCGATGAGAAGGTCATCGCCGGCGCCACCCAGAAGCACATCCTTGCCCGCGCCACCATCGAGGCTGTTGTTGCCAGCATCGCCGGCAAGACGATCGGCAAAGCGCGAACCGAGAAGGTTTTCGATCGCGATGAACTGGTCGCCCGAGGCTTCGCCTGTGTTCTGGCCGGGCTTGGCCAGATCCACCTTCACGCCGGCACTGGCGCGCGCATAGGACGCGGTATCGCTGCCGGCGCCACCATCGAGCCGGTCCTTGCCCAGGCCGCCGATCAGCACGTCATCGCCTTCCAGACCCGAGAGCCTGTCATCGCCCTTGCCGCCGGCGAGCTGGTTGTTCGCCTGATTGCCGATGATCACATCGCTGCCGCTGCCGCCCTCGACATTCTCGATCAGCGAGCGCGGATCGTCGTTGTAAAGCAGAGCATTGAAGATATTGCCCCGGGCAAAGCCGTCGTTCGGACCGCCGCCGAGAAAGGCGAGCTGGTCGGCGCTGAAGGTGGAAGCCTCGCCGGGCCTGAGGTCGATCGCCAGCTTGGTCTTGTAGGCGCTGAGATCGAAGGTGTCGGTGCCGCCGCCATCCCAGATCGTGGCGAAGATGCGGTTGGCGCCGGGCGTCAGCACCACCTTGCCGTCGATGACGGTGCGCCCGCTGGTCGGTGTCCAGCGATAGACCGTATCGCCGCTGTTGGTGTCGAAATTTGCGCCATACATCGTCTGCAAAGCGGCGATATCGGCCATCATGAAGGTCTGCGGTGCACCGAACGGCTCGAATTCGGAGCCTTCGCCCTTGGCGCCAATATAGGAATGATAGGTCATGACCGAGAATTCGAGCGAGTTCTGGGCCGCAGGCAGCATGCCGAAACCGTCGCTCTCATGGCCATGGGTCAGGCCGAGCGCGTGGCCGAGCTCGTGGACCAGCGTATGCCAGGCATAATTGCCGGCCACCGGCTTGCGATAATCCTCCGGCTTGCCGCGATAGGCGATGCCGAAGAAGATGTCGCCACCCGTCTCGTCACTGTCGGGCAGATAGGCATAGGCCGTTTCGTTGTCGTTGGAGGACTGCGCAAAACGGATGACGGCGTCATCGGGGGTGCCCTGCGAAAGCGACAATTGCGTGAAGCCCTCCACGGAGAAGCCGTCATCGGCTGCCGTCCCGCGCGAGCGCTCCAGGAAGAACAGCGCCTCCTGCTTCTGTGCGGTCGAGATCGGCGCGAAGTCGCTGCTGATGTCCTGACCATAGCCATAGCTCGACAGCGCGGTGGGAAAGGCGTAGGTCAGCGTGCGATCGGCCCAGGCCTGCTCATAGAGCACGCCGTCGATCAGTTGATTGCCGGTTGCGTTTACGGTTTTCGTCTGTGCCATACTGTCCTTACGCCTCCTTGGACATCCGTGGTATACAAGCACGGACACCCTTGTGAACAGAGCCCCTGCCGGCTTAAGTTCAGCCCGCTTTCATCCCTGTCTACTGGACACAGCTTAAGGAAAGATCGAAAAGCCTTAAGCCCTTAGAGCAGAAGTTGCATGCAGGGTTTCAAGCCGAACCCCACAGAGAAACCAGGTCGAAAAAGTGAGAAGATCATGACGGCGTGCAGGAAGGATCTTCGCGACGCGAGGTCGCCATCGCGACATGAGGGCAAAGGCGCCGCAAGCCGCCTTCGCGCCATCGTCCTTCTCGTCACGGCGCTTTGCGCAATCACCCCGATGGACAGGGCCATGGCTGCCGATCATCCACCCCACACACCACACAGCATCAACCCGCCTGGCAATGCCGAGGAGGCGATCCGCCGCGAATTTTCCATGGTGGAACGCCAAGGCACGCGCGAGGCCTATGAACGCTTCATCCGCCGGCATCCCCGCCATGCGCTGGCGGCGCAGGCAAAGCTGCGTCTGCGGTCTGGCAAGATCCGCTACGGCGACTGACGGCGCGGCTACGCGCCATATGCCGGGGGACATCACGCTCGAGGCATCGCACCGAAAGCTGGGACCCGGTCTTCGGAAAAGTCCGGCACGATAGGCCGGATCAGGCCTGCCGCTCGGGCACATGGACGACGAGACCGTCCAGCGCGTCGCTCATCTTGATCTGACAGGAGAGCCGCGAGGTCGGACGCACGTCATAGGCGAAGTCGAGCATGTCTTCTTCCATCGCCTCGGGGCCACCGACGGCCGCCGTCCAGGCCGCGTCGATGTAGACGTGACAGGTGGCGCAGGCGCAGGCCCCGCCGCATTCGGCCTCGATCCCGGGCACGGCATTGCGCACCGCATTTTCCATGACGGTGGTGGCGTTGGCGACATCGAAATCATAGCGCGTGCCATCAAAGGCGACGATGGTAAGCTTCGGCATGAAAGGCTCTCGGGCTCTTGGAGCGACCAGGCGGTCGAAAGACGTCGCCCCTGGAGCGGAGAGACGGTACGAGCCGGTTTTCTTCACCAAATCAGCCAGCCCGTCAACCGCGCAACGCAGGGCGAGGCTGATCGCCCGGCCTATCACAAGCGCTTCTGCCAGCCGCCTTGAGCCGCGGCCGAGATCGCCATCGGCCGGATGCCCCGCCATTGGGTTGTCGTATGGGGGGGTGTGCGCGACAGCCGTTTGCCGCTTTCGGCGCGAGGCCCTGTCAGCGGCACAGCTTGAGGATGAACAATTCGCAGTCGAGCACGCGCGCATGCAGCGTGGCCAGCGCTTCGGCGCCGACAGGCCCTTCCTCCAGCGCCCGTGTTGCCGCAACGACCTGCTGCGCGCCCACCGCCAGTGCCGCACCCTTCAGCTGGTGGGCGAGAAACGGAAATCTGGCTGGATCGCAGCCGGCGAGTTCCTTGACCACCTGGCGGGCCTGCCGGGCAAAAAGCTGCAGCACCTCGATTTCCAGCGACTTGTCGCCCATCGTCTGGCGCGCAAGATGATCGAGGTCGATCGGGCGGGCCTGGGATGGGGTGCGCGCGCCGTCGCAGGGCGGGGCATCGAAGGCGATGGTGGAGGCCGGCTCGGCCATGGCGGAAGGTCCTCAAGGTTTGGTGTTCGGCGACCTCCGGAAAAGTGATTCCCTCGGGCGCTGAACGCGCGGTGATGTGATTCCGGCTGTCGCACGGCCCGGCGCGCCGGCCGGACTGCGAGAATGACGCGGAGCCGCTGCCTATCCCCTTAAAAGGAGGCACAAAGAGGGCATGATCTTTCACTATGGTTAACACGGGGCAACAGCCTGCAAACCATTGCTTTTCAAAGCATCAGCACATCGGGCGCGTTAAGAAATTGTTAGGATTTTAACGAATGGCCGGGGGCGTTAATTGTAAGAGATCCTGGGATGTGTCACTACGATACGCTGTGAGGGTGGCATCACCAGGTGCTAAAAGCCCGGAAGAGTAACAAATTCAGCTGGTCGGCAGGGCGCATCTCGGCGGCGCGCTCCCTGCCCCGCCAGCGGGCTCGATCTCGTGACATGGCGTGCGCCGATGCTTCCCCGCGGAAGCCCGGCGGCGGAGGGCGCCAGTCGCGGAAAGAGCTTTGGTTCGGTAACGAGGCGTATCCGCAATGGCGACGAAGAAGCCCAATGAATCGATGGACGATAAGGCGTTTCAGGCCTTGGAGGATGCGTTGAAGATCGATTTCGACGAGCTGAAATCCGCGCTCGACGACCAGTCGACCGAACCCAAGCGTGCAGCGCCGTCGCAGAAGCCGCGCAGCGGCCAGCAGCGCCAGCCCCAGGCCGCCCGCCGCGAGGACGCCCCCCGCCAGGCGGAAACCGGCGCGCGCAACCAGGCCTTCAAGCCTGCCAATGACGATGCCCGTCGTAACGAGGCAAGCTTGCGCAACGCTGACCTGCGCGCCGGCCGCTCGACCATGCGCACCGCCTTCTTCCTCTCGGCCTTCTGGCTTCTGGCCGGCCTGATCATCACCTTCATGATCTATGGCGACCGCCTTGCCGGCCTGCGCAGCCTCTCCGACCTTGCCGCCAATCCGGGCCTGATCGGCGCCGCCGTCTGTCTGATTCTGCCGATTTTCGTCTTCTTCGGCTTCGGCGCCATGATGGCGCGCGCGCAGGAAATGCGCAGCGCCGCCCGCTCCATGGCCGAAGTGGCCATGCGCCTCGCCGAGCCGGAAACGGCGGCGACGGACCGGATCATGTCCGTCGGCCATGCGGTGCGCCGGGAAGTTTCGGCGATGAACGAGGGCATCGAGCGCACCATTGCGCGCGCCACCGAGCTTGAATCGCTCGTGCACACCGAGGTCAACGCGCTCGAGCGCAGCTACAGCGAGAACGAGCTGCGCGTGCGCACGCTGCTGCAGGAGCTGAGCCTCGAGCGCGAATCGATCGTCGGCCATGCCGAACGCCTGCGCACCTCGATTTCCGGCGTCCACAGCCAGCTGACCACCGAACTGGCGATTGCCAGCGAGGACTTCTCCCAGCGCATCGCCATGACCGGCGAAGCCTTCGCCTCGCTGATCGAGACCCGCGCCGCCACGCTCACCGACCGCGCCGGCGTCGCCTCCAAGGCGCTCGATTCGATGCTGGCCGACCGCACCAATTCGATGATGACGCATCTGTCGGCCGCGACGATCTCGCTCAACGAGGAATTCGACCAGCGCCTGGAAACCGTCACGCGCCGCGGCGAGCAGCTGCTCAGCCAGTTCGAGACCCGCGCCGTTGCGCTCGACGCCAGCACCGAGAAGCTGAACATTGCGCTCAACGACCGCGCCCGCCAGCTCAACGAGACGCTGCTTGCCCGCACGCGTGACCTGAATGAAAGCCTGAGCATCGGCCACGAGGCGATCAACAGCGGCCTGGAAGACCTGATCCATTCGCTGAACAACACGCTCGACGAAAAGGGCGCCACCTTCCGCCAGACGCTCAAGAGCGCCGGCGACGACGCCATCGTCGATCTCGACCTGCGCTCCGGCTTCTTCAGCGAGAAGCTCGAGGCGACGATCGGTCAGCTCTCGACCGAGTTCGACTCGCGCTTTGAAGATTTCGCCAATGCCTTCGATCGCCGCGCCAGCCTGCTGGACGCCAAGATCCAGGACGGGCTCAGCCGCATGGAAACCACGGTCGGCGAAGGCTCGGCCGCGCTGGGCACCCTGCTCGACCGCTCGATCGATCACATCCAGACTGCCGTTTCCGAACGCGAGCAGACGCTGGTCGACCTCATCGACACAGCCGGCGAGCGTCTCGACCAGACACTGACGGCGCGCACAGAAGCGCTCAGCCAGGCGGTTTCGGTCGTGCCGGAGCGTGTCGAGGCGGCGCTGACGGCCGGCTCCGGCTCGCTGATCGGCGCGCTGACGGCCGCGCAGGAACGCGTCGAGGCGAGCCTCGGCGAGCGCGCCGCCGCGCTGGACGCAACGCTGACCGCCTCCGAACGCCGCATCACCGAAACGCTCGACAGCCGCACCGGCCAGGTGATCGGCAGCATCGACGCCGCGCAGACGCGGCTGGATGAGACGCTGACCGAGCGCGCCATAGACATGGCCGGCCTGCTGGCCGCCAATGCCGACGCGATCGACAGCACGCTGCAGGCCTCATCCGAGCGGATCGACGGCATTCTGGCCCGCCGCGCCGAAGCGCTGAGCGCCACGCTCGGCCAGTCGGCCGAACTGGTCGATCAGGCCGTCACCACGGTCAGCGACCGTCTGGCAAGCGCCATGTCCGAAAGCGTCGGCCAGGCCGAAATCCGGCTGGATGCGGTTGCGAACCGCGTCGGCCAGTCGCTTGCGGAGCGGGAAGCCAGCCTGTCGACACTGATGGCTGAGCGCGCGAATGCCATGGATGCCACGCTTTCAGGCGGCACCGAACGGCTGAACACGCTGATGGCGGGCCATGCCGACGACATGAACCGCATGCTGTCGACGACTACGGCAACGATCGAAGGCGCGCTGCGCGACAATGGCGCGGCCCTCGGCACGCTGATGGAAGACCAGACGGGCGCGCTGTCCTCGATGCTGGCCCTGTCCGCCGCATCGATCGAGCAGACGCTCGAGGCGAACAGCACCCGTCTCGACGGCCTGTTCTCCGCCCATGGCGAAGCGCTCGATGCCACGCTCGGCCGCAATGCCGAGACGCTGCGCAACACGCTGGAAACCAGCGGCGCCGACCTCGGCCGCGTCCTGGAAGACCGCACCGGCGCGCTCTCCGGCATGATGGCGCTCTCCGCCGCCTCGCTCGAAGAAACGCTCGACGGCAATGCCCAGCGCCTCGACACGCTGCTGTCCGGCCATTCCGAACGGATCGGCACCACGCTTGCCAGCAACACCGAAGCGCTCCAGAGCACGCTCGACTCGACCAGCGGCCAGCTTGGCCAGATGCTGGAAGACCGCACAGGCTCGCTTTCCGGCATGCTCGCGCTTTCGGCCTCCTCGATCGAGCAGACGCTCGAAGACAATGCCACCCGCATCGACAGCACGCTGTCGCGCCATGTCGACAGCCTCGGCACCACGCTGACGGGCGGCCGCGAGGCCTTTGAATCGACGCTGGCCAGCACGGGCGCCGAGATCGGCCGCCTGATCGAAGACAGCACCGGCGCGCTCTCCGGCATGATGGCGCTTTCCGCCGCCTCGCTCGAAGAAACGCTCGACGGCAGCGCCCAGCGCATGGACGCGCTGCTGGCCGGCCATGCCGAGCGGATCGACACCACCCTATCGACCGGGAACCAAGCCTTCGCCAACACGCTGGAGACGACCGGCACGACGCTCGACCGGATGCTGGAAGACCGCACCGGCGCGCTTTCAGGCATGCTGGCGCTCTCCGCCGCCTCGCTCGAAAACACGCTCGACGGCAATGCCCAACGTCTCGACACGCTGCTCACCGCGCATGGCGACCGTATCGGAACCACGCTTGCGAGCAACACAGAGGCGCTGCAGAACGCGCTCGACGCCACAAGTGGCCAGCTCGACCGGATGCTGGAGGACCGCACCGGCGCGCTCTCCGGCATGATGGCGCTCTCCGCCGCCTCGCTCGAAGAAACGCTCGACGGCAATGCCCAGCGTCTCGACACGCTGCTGGCAGGCCATTCCGAACGGATCGGCACCACGCTTGCCAGCAACACCGAGACGCTGCAGAACACGCTGGACACCACCAGCGGTCAGCTCGGCCAGATGCTGGAAGACCGCACGGGTTCGCTCTCCGGCATGATGGCGCTTTCCGCCGCTTCGCTGGAAGAAACGCTCGACGGCAATGCCGAGCGCTTCGACACGCTGCTCGCCACCCATGGCGACCGCATCGGCACCGCGCTGTCGGCCGGCCGCGATGCCTTCGCCAACACGCTGGAGACCACCGGCTCCGCGCTGGAGCGGATGCTGGAAGACCGCACTGGCGCGCTCTCGGGCACGCTGGCCCTGTCCACTGCCGCGATCGAACAGTCGCTGGAAGGCAATGGCGAACGCCTGGATACGCTGCTCTCCGCCCATTCCGAGCGGATCGGCACCACGCTCGCCAGCAACACCGAGGCGCTGCAGAACACGCTGGACACCACCAGCGGTCAGCTCGGCCAGATGCTGGAAGACCGCACGGGTTCGCTCTCCGGCATGATGGCGCTTTCCGCCGCTTCGCTGGAAGAAACGCTCGACGGCAATGCCGAGCGCTTCGACACGCTGCTCACCGCCCATGGCGACCGCATCGGCACCGCGCTGGCGGCCGGCCGCGATGCCTTCGCCAACACGCTGGAGACCACAGGCTCCGCGCTGGAGCGGATGCTGGAAGACCGCACCGGCGCGCTCTCCGGGACGCTGGCCCTGTCCACCGCCGCCATCGACCAGTCGCTGGAGAGCAATGCCGAGCGCCTGGACGGTCTGCTGTCGCAGCATGCCGACCGGCTCACCACGGCGCAGGATGCGCTGGAGACCGGCATGGCCCGCTCGACCGAAGCAGCCCGCGAGGCCATCCTGGCCGCCGGCGCGTCTGTCGATAACGCCCTCTCGACCGGCGCAGCCGCGCTTGAACACAGCCTCGGCACGGCCACCGGCGCATTCGATAGCCTGCTCGGCCGCCACACCGGCAGCCTCTCGACACTGCTCGACGAGCGGGCCCAGGCACTGGACGGCACGCTTGGCGCCGGCGCAGCCCGCCTCGACACCATGCTGACCGGCCACGCGCAGGGGATCGGCACATCGCTGTCCGGCGCGACCGAGACGATCGACGGCAGCCTGCGCGCGACTGCGGCTGATCTCGGCCAGATGCTGGAAGACCGCACCGGCTCGCTCTCCGGGGTGCTGGCGCTGTCGGCCCAGCATATCGAGGAGACGCTCGACGGCCATGCCGGCCGTCTCGGCGAGGCCGTGGCCCGTCATGAACAGCTGGTCTCCGATGCGACGCAGACCATCGAAACCAGCCTGCGCCAATCGACCGACGAACTCGGCCGCACGCTGGAAGACCGCACCGGCAGCCTGTCCGGCGTTCTCGGCCTGTCCTCCGCCGCGCTGGAAACCACGCTGGACGGCCATGCCGAGCGCCTCGGGGATCTCGTTGGCCGCCACGAAAGCCTCCTGTCCGGCACGACCCAGACGATCGAAAACAGCCTGCGCGAAGAGGCAGACCGCCTGTCCGGCCTGATGGAAGAGCGCACGGGCGCCCTGTCCGGCGTGCTGGCGCTGTCTTCCCAGTCGATCGAGAGCATGCTCGAGGACAGCACGGGCCGGCTCGACGGCCTGCTCGGCCGCCATACCGAAACGCTCGCCGCCACCGCTCAGGGCATTGAAGGCAATCTGCGCGACAGCGCCACCGAGCTCGGCCGGATGCTGGAAGACCAGACCAGCTCGCTCTCCGGCGTGCTGGCGCTTTCCGCCCACCAGATCGAGGAAACGCTCGATGGCAACAGCCAGCGCCTGAGCGGCCTCGTCAACCGCCATGCCGACATTCTCTCCGGCACGACCCAGGCGATCGAAGGCCATCTGATGGCGACGGCCGCCCGCCTCGACGGCGCGCTGGAAGAGCGCACCGACGCGCTCTCCGGCATGCTCGGCCGGTCGATCGATGCGATCGACAGCCGGCTCGCCGGCAGCACCGAACGCCTCGACGGCCTGCTTGCCCGCCATACGGAAACGCTCGAGCACACCACCGACACGGTGGAAGGCAGCCTTCAGGCAGCCGGCGACCAGCTTGCCCGGACGCTGGAAGACCGCACCGGCACATTGTCGGGCGTACTCGCCTTGTCCGCCCAGCAGATCGAGCAGATGTTCGACACCGGCGCCGACCGCTTCGAGCGGCTGGGCCAGGTGCTGGAAGAACAGACCGGCTCGCTCTCCGGCGTGCTGGCGCTGTCCACACAGCAGATGGAAGAGACGCTGGAAGGCGGCGCAGGCCGCATCGACGCCCTGCTCGCCCGCCACCAGGACGCCCTCGGTCAATCCGCAAACCGTGCGGAAACCGCCCTCGACCAGCGCGCCGCGCGTCTGGCGGGTCTCGTCAGCGAGACCGGCGCCCTGCTCGATCACAACAGCCGCCTGATCGACGGCGTGCTGTCGAGCAACACCCAGGCCCTGTCTGCGACCGTCGCACGTTCCGCCGAAACACTCGAAGGCGTCTTCGCCGGCAAGGCGGAAGGTCTGGAGCAGCGCTTCGGCGAACAGGCCGATCGCCTCGACGCAATGCTGGCCCAACGCACCGGCGCCATCACCAGCGCCATGGCCCGCTCCACGGCCGATATCGAACAGACCGTTTCGGGCAGTGCCGAGCGGCTCGAGCAGACCATGGCCGCCGGCACCCGCGTGCTGCGCGACAGCGTGGCGAACCAGGCCGTGGTGCTCAACGGCGTGCTCGCCCATCACACGGCCGAGATCAGCGGCGCCATTGCCTCGCGCACCCAGGACATGGTCGAGAAGATCACGACCCGGGGCGAAGAGCTGGCCGACACCATGTCGCTGCGCGCCGCCACCATCGCCGAAACCATGGCAGACCATGTCGGCGAGATCGATCGCGCTCTGGGTGACCGTGTGGCCGGCATTGCCCAGGACATGACCTCCCGCGTCAGCGGGCTGGCCGATGAACTGACGGGCCGCACCGCGGATATCGCCGAGTCGATGACCAGCCGGACCTCCAGCCTGGCCGCCGACATGACCAGCCGCGTCTCCGGCATCGCCGCCGACATGGAAAACCGTGCGACCGGCATTGCCACCCATCTGAGCCGCCAGGTCGATGAGACCGCGCGCAGCCTCTCGATCGCCTCGGGCGAATCGGTCTCGGCGCTGGCCGTCCAGACCAACGAGCTGACCCAGGCGCTCGCCAGCCGCTCGGTCGAGATCGGCCAGACGCTGTCGGCCCGCTCCAGCGAGATCGCCGAGCGACTGGATGGCGCGGACCGTTCGATCCGCAACGCCTTCGATGCCGGCCTCAAGGCCTTTGAGACCGTGGTTGCCGACACCACCAGCCGCCTCTCCGAGAGCTTCGAGGAGCAGACGACCTCCATGGCGACGACGCTCGCCACCAGCGGCAGCATGCTGGAGATGACGCTCGAAGAGCGCCAGGAACAGCTGCGCCAGGCGATCGACACCAGTGTGGAAGCGCTGGACGACCGTCTGCGCTCCAGCGCCGGCCAGGTGGCGCAGAAGCTCGGCGAGACCGCGGGCGAAATCGGCCGCGCCGCCGACCTGCTCAGCGCCCGCATGGATGCATCCGCCGCCGGCATCAACAGCCGGCTGGACGAGACCGGGCAGCGGGTCGAAACCACCTTGTCTGGCCTGGAAACCCGCATCGGCGACAGCGTCTCGGGCGTGGCGGGGCTGCTCGACCGTGCCGGTCGTGAGATCGGCGAGGCGATCCTGGTCAATTCGCAGGCGCTGGACCGCGCCGGCCAGCAGGCTGCCGGGCGCGTCGTCGAGACGCTGCAGGGCAGCATGGAGACTGTGGACCGCACCAGCGAGACCGTCGCCAACCGCATTGCCGACAGCCTGGCGCTGCATGCGACCGAGATCGGCCGCGCCGGCGACTTGGCGACCGGCCGCGTCAGCGACGCGATGGCCCAGCATGGCGAGCGTATCGACCGCACCAGCGCCGAGGCCGCCCAGCGGATCGCCGCTGCCGCCGACGCCCACACCGCCCGCATCGGCGAGCGGTTGGACACGATGGACCGTGCGCTGAATGTCGGCCTCGATGCGGTCAGCCGCACGATCGAAGGCAAGGCCTCGGAATTCGTCGGCAATCTGCGCGGCGCCGTCGGCGATGTCTCCAGCCAGCTGGATGCGGAGTCGCGCCGCTCCGCCGAGCAGATGGCCCGGACCGGCGATGCCTTCTCGGAAGCGCTGGCCGCCCGTCAGGCCGCCTTCCAGACGGAGCTCGACCAGACGACCGCCGCGGCCGCGATCCGCAGCGCCGAGCTCGCCCGCAATGTCGCGGAAGCCACCGATGGCGCGGTGCGCCGCGCCGCCACTGCGCAGAACCAGCTCGCCGACCAGAGCGCGCTGTTCGAACGCAGCGTGACCGAAGCCGAAAAGGCGCTGGCAGCCCGTGGCGACGCAATCCGCACCACGCTCGACGAGCGCACCCGCGACATCAACTCGCTGTTGGCCGGACGCACGGCCGAGCTGTCGCGCCTGATCGAGCAGCAGGCCATCCCGATGGTCGAGCGGTATGCCGCCACCGGCCGCGAGGCGACGGAGCAGCTGTCGGCCGCGGCCGAAACCTCCGCCCAGCGTCTGCGCAGCGAAAGCGCGGCCATGGTGGATGCCATCACGACCCGCACCGACGAGACGATCAATGCCCTGGTCGGCCGCGCCGAAGGCACGGCAGACACGATGCGGGCGATGGAAGGCCGCCTGCAGAGCGTGGCATCAGGGCTCATCGACCGGCTCTCGGCCAACAATGCGGCGATCGGTTCGGTGCTCGAACAGTCCACCGCGCGTCTCTCGGAAATCGATGAGAAGCTCGGTGCCACCCGCGAGCGGGTTTCGGCCACGACCGAGCAGACCGCCGGCGTTCTGTCCGCGGCGATCCAGCTCGTGGACGAGCGCATCGGCCGTCTGGCGGATGTGTCCACCGGCACGCTGTCGCGCCTCGGCGGCATCTCCCAGCAGTTCGACCAGCAGGCACAGATCCTGTCGCAAGCCTCGGACCTGCTCGGCGCCGCCCAGTCCAACCTCGCCAGCACGCTCGATGAGCGTCAGGAGGCGCTGCGCACCCTGACGGAGGGCCTCGTCCGTCGCTCGGACGAGATCCAGACGACCATGCGCGCCGTCGAAGGCTTCGTGAATGGTGCCTTTGAACGGGCCGAGCAGCGCTCGACCGAGGTGGCGCAGAACCTGCGCGACGGCATTCACAGCTCCTTTGGCGATGTTGGCCGCATGCTCTCGCAGACCGAGCAGCGCGCCCAGGCGGCTGCCGAGGTCCTGCGCCAGCAATTGGCCCAGGCCAGCGAGGAAACGGGCTCCTCGGTCGAGAATGTCTTCGCCCGGGCGGAAGGCCGCGCGAACCAGTTCGCCAGCCATCTCACCGGCACGGTCGCCCAGGCCTATGATCAGGTGCGCGGCACGCTGAGCGAGGCAGAGCGCGAGGCGCTGATTGCCACCGATGCCCTGCGCCAGGCGATGGAACAGGCGGTCGGCCGCTTTGCCGATGCCTCCGACGAGCTGCGCCGCTCCGCCGCCGAGATCCGCCACGAGCTGGACTCGACCCGCGAGGAGCTGCGCCGCGGTGCCTTCGACCTGCCGGAAGAAGCAAAGGAAAGCGCTGGCGCCATGCGTCGCGCCGTCAGCGAGCAGATCAAGGCGCTGCAGGAACTGTCCGACATCATCGGCCGCTCCTCGACGCAGCTCGAAGTCGGCCTGCCGCGTGGGGCGGCAGCGGCCTCCGCTTCGGCTTCCGCCGCCGTCCAGGCCGCCCTGCGCCCGGCGCCGGCGCCGCAGATCGCCGCTCCTGCCCCGCAGCAGCAGCCCTATCTCGGTCAGTCGGCCTATGCCGTGGCACCGGCCCAGAGCCGCCCGGCGCCCGCGCCGATGGCCGAGCCTGATCTGCGCCAGCGCGCTCCGGCCGAGCCCGCCCGCCGGGCTGCGCCGGCCCCGCAGCCGGCAGAACCCGCACCCCGCCAGGCCGCGCCTGTCGAAGCACGGCCGACGCCCGGCGCCAGCGGCACGCTGCGATCGGCAAGCCAGCAGCCGGCACCGCCGCGTCCCGCGCAGCCGGCCGCCGATCCGCGCCGCGATGCAGCCGATGCCGCCTTCCTGCGCGGCAGCCTCGGCATCGATCCGCGCGCAGGCACCCAGGCCCCGCGTGGCGAAGAGGCCGGCGACAGCGGCAGTGGCTGGATGCGCGATCTCCTGCGCGCTGCCTCGCGCGAGGATCAGGGCCTCGACGCCGCTCCGGC
This sequence comes from Xaviernesmea rhizosphaerae, assembly GCF_001938945.1. Lineage (GTDB taxonomy): Bacteria > Pseudomonadota > Alphaproteobacteria > Rhizobiales > Rhizobiaceae > Xaviernesmea > Xaviernesmea rhizosphaerae. The sequence continues at coordinate 384,212 of NZ_MKIO01000021.1, read as the reverse complement.
GCCGCGCATGGCCGAGCCGGCCCGTGCCGAGCCGCAGCGCGCGCAGGCCGACAGCCGCAACCCGCGCCATGTGATGGAATCGCTGAACTCGCTTTCGGTCGACATCGCCCGCGCGATCGACCACGAGGCCTCGATCGATCTGTGGCGCCGCTACCAGCGCGGCGAGCGCGACGTCTTCACCCGTCGTCTGTACACGCTGAAGGGCCAGCAGACCTTCGACGAGATCAAGCGCAAATATGATCGCGAGCCGGAGTTCCGCACCGCGGTCGATCGCTACATCGCCGATTTCGAGCGCTTGCTGGCCGATGTCGCCCGCAACGACCGCGACCGGACCATGACGCAGACCTACCTGACCTCCGATACGGGCAAGGTCTATACCATGCTCGCCCACGCAGCCGGCCGGTTCAGCTAAGCGGCTCGGGCCTGTAACGGAACATCAGCCCGCCTCGGGAGACCGGGGCGGGCTTTTTCATGTCGAGCGATGAGCCGGGCAAATCGTTGGTAGAGTTGGCACTGCGTATAGGAGCGGGAAACGGTGCCCGTCCTGATCGCCTTAGGCTCTGTTTTCCAGAGGGCCAGCTCCAACCTTTCGAGCCGAGAAGAGCGCTCTCCAAGCCGCTGCCTGCCTCCAGGTCGTTTAGGGCTGAACCAAAGCGGCCGTCAGCGCATTATGTCGAGTGGAAGCGGTCGCGTTTTGGCGCGGCGGTAGGGACATGGCAAGGAGGACGGTGACATGGTCTACAAGGAACGGATGTTTCACGAAGTGCCGGCCGAGGAAGGTGCTGCAAACGGCGTTGCGGCGCTTGAGGCCCGCATTGCAGATGCGCTGGCCGCCGATCGTGCGCTCGACGCGACGGGCATAACCGTCATCGCGCGCGGTACCGAGATCCTGTTGGGCGGGCAAGTGGGAAGCACGGAAGAGATCGAGACCGCCTTGGAGATTGCCAAGCGCGTGGATGGCGTGACGACGGTGGTCAACGAGATCGCCCTGGCGAAGACAGGCGCGCATTGACGCGGTGCATGCCTCGTTTGGGGACAATGCCGGCGCAGGTAACATTCTCTCAGCGATCGAATTGCAGGATGGTCCTAAATCCTGAAGGATCGCGTCCGACTTTTGAAACTTCTGGCAAAGTCGACATGTGCGAGGTCATCCTCGGGCTTGTCCCGAGGATCTGCCAAGATGGTGATTTCGGAGAGGTTTCAACAATTTACAGATGCTCGGACAAGCCCGAGCATAACTAAACGAGGACTTTGCGCCTCTGCCAGGAAGCGCCAGACATCGCGAAACGATCGATCGGATTTTGTAGGAGCGAGATGAGCAGCGCGGGATCTCGATCCCGTCTTCACTCGATATGGTATCGAGCGGCAGCTTTGGGACAGAGCAATTTGAACTGGGCCATGAGCGGCGGCATGCCTGAGGCGCAGGAGGTATCCGCATCTTCGGCAAGGGGAAATAGGACGGTTTGAGGATCGCCCTGTGGCGGAAAGAAGCTCAGGCTTCCCTTGGTGCAATCGGCGACGGCGCGATAGGAGGCGTGTCCGGCCTGCTGGCGGTATTTGGCGATACAGGCTTTGACCGTGAGATCGCCGCCATACTGCACTGTTTCTCCGCCGGGGTCGCGCTGGCAATATTCCGCAAGATTCGCTTCTGTGGCCGTGCCGGTCATGGTTGCCCGCCGGCTGTCAACGCCTGACCTATGCTCAAGGGTTGCATTCCAACTCTTGCAAGATGCGAGCGGAAAATCGCGCGCTCCGGCGGCGCCAGAGGCCGCGATCATCATGAGCGGGACTGTCAAGAGCGGAGCAAGTCTCAAGAAGACTCCCCTTCACGCAGCGGCAAAGTCAACCAGCCTCATCATCACCAATGTTCAAAACCGCAGGCAAGCGGGCGTCCCATCTTAGGTCGAGCAAACTGGCGCAACGCAGACATCGCCTTCCAGCGCCGGCCCGCAGGCTCGATCAGATCGAAACCAGCGTCCAGGCCACGAGATCGGCGGCGACCTTGGCGAAGGCGCCGTCAAGGGCAGCGACCATGCCGGCATGGTCGCTGCCGCGGATTGGCACAGTCGCGCGGAAGGCTTTCTGCGTGCGCACGGTGCCATTGCGGTCGTTGAGGATCTTGGCGAAGATCTCGACGGTCGCATGGCTGCCCCCGACGGTGTTGATCTCGAAGGTGCGGATTTCTGTGACGACCTGATAGTCAATCGCCAGCCCCTCGCCCGGCTTGCCGACGCCGCCGACCTTGCCGGTGTTCTCGAAGGCCTGCACCAGCTTGGCCTGGACGAGACGCGGCAGGCGGTCGCTCCACTGCGACTGCGCGAGATATTGCAGCTCCGAGCCCTTAAGGCGGACGACGATGTTCTCGCTGTCGATCGCCTTGATCGCGGTCGGCTCGGGCACGAGGATCTGCCGGCGGGTGGATGCCGGCCCTTCGATGGCCGGCATGGCCGACAGGCTAAACGTATCGTTCTTGGCCTGCGTGCCGCAGCCCGTCAGAACCAGACCCACCAGTGCGACTGCGCCGGCCTTGGCCTGCCACGTCCGCTTCGTCACCCGCTCACGCAGAACCGTCATTCCTACCCAATTCCTGTTCGATCGCCAGCAACATAGGACGCGCATCGGGAAGGGAAAGCCCCGTTGCGCCATGGGCGACGGAAGCCGGTCTCCCGATCACGAGTCGCACCCTGCCCCATGGGTATCAAGCCCTTGATCCAACACAAGGGACAAAGCGCCGGGCACCGTTCGCAACGATGAGCTTTTTTTAAAGATCGTGCATTTGCGCCACGCCGAACGAGCGCTTGGCGCGTCGCGGACCAGGATCAGAGACGCTCGCCGCCCGTCTTTTCCGCATCCAGCCGCAAATGCAGCCGCGCCACTTCCTCCTGCAGCTTGGCGATTTCGGCCAGAAGAATGGTGTCGACCTTGTTGTGCAGCGAGATCAGCTCGATTTCCGAGCGCAGATTGACCTCGTAATCCTTGGCCGCATCCAGCCGATCGCGGCTTGCCTGGCGGTTCTGCGACATCATGATGATCGGCGCCTGAATGGCGGCAACCATGGACAGGACCAGATTGAGGAAAATGAAGGGATAGGGGTCGAAGGCATCCTTGGTCAGCAGCACCGTATTGGCGAAGGCCCAGACCGCCAGAAACAGAAGGAAGCCGATGATGAAGCTCCAGGAGCCGCCGACTCGGGCGATGCCATCGGCCAGCCGGTCGCCGACCGATTGCTGCGCCTCGAAGCTGACATTAAGATCCTCCGAAACGGGCTGCCGCGTCTTGGTCTTGTGCAGCACCCTGCGCTCAGCGCTGCCCAGCGCCTCCAGCGGCTTGCCGAACAGGCGGTGAGCGGCGTCGTCGAGATGCACCATGAGCGGTCTGCCTTCCTTGCCCTGAGGGTTACGCCGCTTTTCGGCCGGAAGCGGCGGTTTGGCAAGATGGCGGCAGCGCCGCTTCGGAAAATCTGAGGGCGCGCTCTATGAGGGAGCGCCTGCTGCTCTCTCGCATCGCGCCAGGGCTTGACGGAGGCGCTGCGACGCTTTCATCTGCGCTGGCAGTCCGTTCGGACGCGCGCCCGCGCGCGAATGCCCGGCAGGATGGAAGAGGATCATGCGCAGCTCCGTAGAAATCCACGATGTCGATAGCGGCGAAACGCAGGTGGTCTTCCAGACCGACCGGCTGATCGAGGCACCGAACTTCACGCCCGACGGCAGCGCGCTGATCGTCAATGGCAATGGCCGGCTCTACCGCCTGCCGCTGGCCGGTGGCGGGCTCGAGGCGATCGACACCGGCTTTGCCGTGACCTGCAACAATGATCACGGCCTCTCGCCCGACGGCGCCTGGCTGGCGATCAGCGACAAGACCGAGCATGGCAAGTCCTGTATCTATATCCTGCCTTCCGCCGGCGGCACGCCGCGCCAGGTAACGACCAATCTGCCCTCCTACTGGCATGGCTGGTCGCCGGATGGCCAACGCGTCGCCTATTGCGGCATTCGCGACCAGGTGTTCGACATCTATACGATCGGCATCGACGGCGGGCCGGAGATGCGTCTGACCCATGGCGAGGGCCGCAATGACGGGCCGGATTACAGCCATGACGGCGCCTGGATCTACTTCAACTCCAGCCGCAGCGGCCGCATGCAGATCTGGCGCGTGCGCTCGGACGGCTCTGCCGTCGAGCGCATTACCGACAGCCCTTATGGCGACTGGTTTCCCCACCCCTCGCCCTCGGGGCGTCACCTGCTGGTGCTCTCCTATGATGGCGATGTCTTCGACCATCCGCGCGATCTCTCGGTGCGCCTCAGGCTGATGCGGCCGGATGGCAGCGATGCGCGCGAGCTGTTCCCGCTCTTCGGCGGCCAGGGAACCATGAACGTGCCGAACTGGTCGCCGGATGGCCGCCGATTCGCCTTCGTGCGCTACAGTCCCGCCTGAGCCGCCCGGGCCAGTGACAGACCGAATCTGTGGCCAAACGGCAACAAAATCTCCGGTAATGCTGCTTTTTCGTGCAGATCGTCTGGTCAAAGACAAAAAACGCGGGTAGAACCGCATCTGTCGTTAACGCCAAACAAGGAGGCGCATCATGGATAATGCATCGCGTATCGGCCTCCCAGGCGGAACCTCTTGGGTTCGAGCCCTTATTCTGGCTTAACGCATTCCGCGCCTTTCCTAGAGCGCCTTCCTTCTGAAATTTCCCTTTGATCCGTTTCGCGGCCACAGCGGCCGTGTGTTTTATCTGTTCGTCACCGCTCCTGCGTTCCCTCATGCTTGTGCATGGAAGAACCAGCGCCGTGCCGCCCGTTCGGGAGCTTGCTCTCACATGTCGCTGAACACGCTTTTGTCCTGGTTCGAGCAAAGGCTCGATCCCTACCCGCAAGATGCCTCGGGCCTGCCGCCCAAGGGGCTGCTCGCCTTCTGCTGGCACTATACCCGGCCCGCCTGGCCCTGGCTGCTCGTCATCGGTGTCTGCTCGATGCTGATCGCGCTGGGCGAAGTGCTGCTATACCAGTTCCTCGGCAACATCGTCGACTGGCTGACCCATGCCAATCCGCAGACATTCCTGTCGGATGAAGGGCTGCGGCTGATGCTGATGTCCGGGCTCGTGCTGATCGCCCTGCCTATCATCGGCGCCATTCACAGCCTGACGATGCATCAGGTGCTGGCAGGCAATTTCCCGATGATCGCCCGCTGGCAGATGCACCGCTTCCTGCTGCGCCATTCGATGAGCTTCTTCGCCAACGAATTCGCCGGCCGCGTCGCCACCAAGGTCATGCAGACCTCGCTGTCGATCCGCGAGGCGGTGATGAAGATCATCGACGTCTTCGTCTATGCCTTCAGCTTCTTCGCCTCGATGCTGGTGCTGGTGATTGCCATCGACTGGCGGTTGGTGCTGCCGCTGGTGCTGTGGGTGGTGCTCTATGGTGTCATTCTGGCGGTGTTCATTCCGCGGCTGCGCCGGCTTTCCAGCGAGCAGGCGGATGCACGCTCGCTGATGACCGGCCGGATCACCGACAGCTACACCAATATCGGCACGGTGAAACTCTTCTCCCATGCCGGGCGGGAAGAGGCCTATGCCCGCGACGGCATGAGCGGCTTCCTCGACACGGTGCACCGGCAGATGCGCCAGGTGACGCTGCTCAACATCTGGGTGGATGTCAACAATGCCGTGGCGCTCTTTGCCGTCGGCGCCTGCGGCATCGGCTTCTGGCTGAACGGCACGGTGTCGGTCGGCTCGGTGGCGGTCGCCATTGGCCTCGCCATGCGCATCAACGGCATGTCGCAATGGATCATGTGGGAAGTGGCCGCCCTGTTCGAGGCGATCGGCACGGTCTATGACGGCATGAGCATGATGACGCGGGCGCATGAGGTGGTGGACGCCAAGGAGGCCAAGCCGCTTGCCGCAAGCCGCGGCGCCATCCGCTTCGACGATATCCGCTTTCATTATGGCAAGGCGGGCAAGGGCGTGATCGAGGGCCTGACCCTCGACATCGCCGCCGGCGAGAAGATCGGCCTGGTCGGCCGCTCCGGCGCCGGCAAGACCACGCTGATGAACCTGCTCCTGCGCTTCTACGATCTGGAGGGCGGGCGCATCACCATCGACGGGCAGGACATCGCCGGGGCCACGCAGGACAGCCTGCGCCAGGCCATCGGCGTGGTCACCCAGGATACGGCGCTTCTGCACCGCTCGATCCGCGACAACATCGCCTATGGCCGTCCGGAGGCGAGCGACGCGGAGATCATCGATGCGGCCAGGCGCGCCAACGCCTGGGACTTCATCGAGGGCCTCACCGACCTGCAGGGCCGCACCGGGCTCGACGCGCATGTCGGCGAGCGCGGCGTCAAGCTCTCCGGCGGCCAGCGCCAACGTGTCGCGATCGCCCGCGTCTTCCTGAAGGACGCGCCGATCCTGATCCTCGACGAGGCCACCTCGGCACTCGACTCGGAAGTGGAGGCCGCGATCCAGGAAAACCTCTTCGCCCTGATGCAGGGCAAGACGGTGATCGCGATCGCCCACCGCCTGTCGACGCTGACCGAGATGGACCGGCTGATCGTGCTCGATCGCGGCCGGATCGTCGAGACCGGCACGCATGAAGACCTCGTGCGCCAGGGCCGCCTCTATGCCGACCTCTGGTCCCGCCAATCCGGCGGCTTCCTCACGGAAGACGAGGGCGACGCGACCGAAGCGGCGCAGTAAGCGAGAGAACAGACCTTCCCCGCGGGAATGCGCGGGGGAGGTCTCCATTTTCTAAAGCATCGGACCGAACAGCGGGAAAAGGTTCTCGGTTCGATACTGAAGTGCAGCCGCATATCATTGGATCGCAGCCCAGGCCGATCTGGTATATTTGCTACCGAGATGCCGAATGGAACCTATATCAATTTTCGGTTGGGCTCTGAGAGCCCTCGGCGATTGGAACGATCTTTCCAGCTTTCCACTGATAAAATGAGTAGCTTGGCAATGTCCTGTTTCCAGTCGCCTTATCGATTTTCGCCGGGATAGCCGGATCGGAGCTTATTCTGACTTGGATGGCTCTCGGGTCGATATAGATGGTTGGCTTCCCGTCTTCTATGTCTGTGATCAGAGAAAATTCGCTGTAGCCGTAGCATAGTTCATCTCGAATGGCGGATGCCAGCTCGTGCACAGCCGCAAAAGAGCGCAGCGTCAAATCTTCGATCGGGATTTCGCGCTCCTTGAGCGCGGTTCGAGCACTGTCTAAATCGGTGATTAAAGTGTTGCGGGGCGCGTCGGTGAAGACAGTCCCGTCCGATTCCTTTTTGTAGAAGGTCTGGTAATTGACGTCAGATAAGGCATCGCCACCGATGATCTGCGGCTTGGCGGAGATTTCTTCCAACTGACGCTGAAGTACGCCTATATCTCCGGAGACCCCTCCGTAGTAGATAACCTCAACGCCCGCATTCTTCAGTTTTTGTGCGTCCTTCTTCGCCTTTTCCGCCTCTTCGATGTAATCATAAGAGCCATATCCCAGAGAGATCTCGAGTGCTTCCGTCACGCCGTCTCGGTTGAGCGCCGTCTTGAAGGCATCCACCAGCGTTTTTCCATAGTCCCTCGAGTCATCGACAATCGCGATCTTTTTGTCCTTAAAATTCTTTACGACATAATTCGCTGCAATTACACCTTGGCGAGCATCTGCGCGGTAGCACTCATTAGAGAGATTGCTGGTCCGCCCGCCGTCGATGAGATCGATCTTGGGGAATTCTTTCATTAAAAGAAAAATCCCTATCCCCGCTTCTGCCATAATATCTGTTGACGACTGGCTGACAACGTGAAGGGGCTCCGATAGATCTGAAAGTCTTACTTCGATGACGAAGTTAATCTTAGAATCCAGAAAGTCCTGAGCGATCGATGAACTCTTCAATGGATCGCTGGCATCGTCGCCAAACTTCAAAACCAGCTTATCGCCTCGAATGCCACCATTGCTGTTGATTGCATCGGCTGCTGCCTGCATCGTCCTCTTGACGCTGCTGCCATCCGCAGCGTCGGGGCCCGTCAGGGGTGCGATGATGCCAATCGTGAAGTCCGCACGCGCCTGTGCGGCGAAGGCAAGCGAGGCCGCGAAAGTTGTGGCCAATAGGAAATGCTTTTTCATGAGACCTCCTTAAGAACCGTTCTTTAGCAGATCGGAAATTAATGGGTCGCCATGAACGGCCGCTGAACAACGATCTGAATGTAAGAATCCGACGAAGTCCGCAGGTCAGGCCGCCAGAGAGCCCAACCGATGATTATGATCTGCCCCTCAGCAGCTTTCCACTCAGTCGCCGGTGTTGACGTAGCGCATGCCCTCGATATCCTCGATGTCGCGACGACGCTGCCAATTCCGCGCGAAAAGACGGCGGTGCAACGCCCTTGCTCACCAATAGAATTTAGCGTTCAGTGATTTAAGGAAAATCACCGATAGGGACGTCGCCCAAATGCCCGAAACAGCCAGCCTGCTCGCATTCGCCTTGATCGCCTTCGGCATGGTGCTCACGCCGGGGCCGAACATGGTTTATCTGATTTCGCGTTCAATTTGTCAGGGACGCAAGGCAGGCCTGATTTCGCTCGGTGGCGTGGCGCTCGGCTTTCTCGTCTATATGACCTGTGCGGCGCTCGGCATCACGGCCATCGTCATGGCCGTTCCCTATGCCTATGACGCCCTTCGTTTTGCCGGCGCACTCTATCTGCTTTATCTCGCCTGGCAGGCAGTCAAGCCCGGCGGACGCTCGCCCTTCCAGGTACGGGATCTGCCGAAAGACAGTCCGCGCAAGCTTTTCATGATGGGTCTTCTGACCAATCTGCTCAATCCAAAAATCGCGGTGATGTATCTCTCGCTGCTGCCCCAGTTCGTCAGCATGGAACATGGGTCCGTTCTCACCCAGTCGCTGATCCTGGGCACGGTGCAGATCGTCATTAGCCTGACCGTGAATGCGATCATTGCCATTGCTGCCGGATCGATCGCGCTGTTTCTGGCCAATCGTCCGACCTGGCTCGCGGTGCAGCGCTGGCTGATGGGAACGGTGCTTGCTGGACTCGCGGTTCGCATGGCAACGGAAGCGCGCCGCTGACGGTCTTAAGACAGCGCCATCAGCCGCCGAACACGGGGCATTTTCCCGGCTTTCCGACGCAGACCATGCGCGAAATCCGTCCCGCCCCGCAGGTTTGCGCGCATGCAAGTGGCTCGCATGAATTTAATGGGTCCTGACCCTGAGCCCCGCAGGAAAAATTCCGATCAGCCTGACATGCCGCTATGACAAAGGCACAGCGGTTGCATTTTCACGCCGCATGCCGCGCCATCAGCTGCGCCAGCACGATCTTTGCCTCATCGCCATCCTCCGGCTCGGCCGGAACCGGGCGTTTGGTCACGGCCTGCCAGGTCATCAGCTCCATGCGGCCGTCGAAATGTTCGGCCACCGCGGTGCAGCTTTCCACCCAGTCGCCGGTGTTGATGTAGCGCACGCCCTCGATATCCTCGATCAGCGCGTGGTGGATATGGCCGCAGATGACGCCGTCGGCGCCGGCGCGCCGCGCGTCCTCGGCCACCGCCTTCTGGAAGGCGCCGATGAAGCTGACGGCGTGCTTCACCTGCAACTTGGCCCAGGCGGAGAAGGACCAGTAGGGCAGGCCCAGACGGCGGCGCACGGCCGAGAGGCCGATATTGATGACGATGGCGGCGTCATAGGCCCAGTCGCCGAGATAGGCGAGGATGCGGGCATTGCGCACGACCACGTCATATTCGTCGCCATGCAGCACCAGATAGCGCTTGCCGTCGGCAGCCTCGTGCATGTGGCGCGTCGCCACCTCGATGCCGCCGAAATGAATGCCGGGGAAGTCGCGCAGGAATTCGTCGTGATTGCCGGGGATATAGATGATCCGGGTGCCCTTGCGCGCCTTGCGCAGGAGCTTCTGCACCACGTCATTGCAGCTCTGCGGCCAGTACCAGCTGCGCTTCAGCCGCCAGCCATCGACGATATCGCCGACGAGGATGATCGTCTCGGCATCGTGATGACGCAGGAAATCCAGGAGATAATCCGTGCGCGCAGCCTTGGAGCCGAGATGCACATCGGAGATGAACAGCGTGCGGAAGCGGCGCTCGCTTGGCTGATCGGCGGTCCGGCTGGTCTCGGCCTCGGTCATGGTCTGCACCTCTGTTCTGGCTATACCCCTCAACAAGTGGAAAACCAGACTCGTGTTTCAGGAGAATGACACCGGATGCATCCCAGCCATGCGCAGGTGAAAACGACCTGTACGATCCCCTTCAATCATGCCAAAACGCGGCCTCGTCAGATCAGCAGCAGGGGTGAGAAGCATGAGCACCGGCGACAAGAACATAACGGGTGACAAGCATACCAGCAGGGCCGCGAAGCCCGCCGGGCCGACGAGCGGCGATCTCGATGCGCAGGCACTGTTCTTCCACCGCTATCCCCACCCCGGCAAGCTGGAGATCCAGCCGACCAAGCCGCTCGGCAACCAGCGCGACCTCGCGCTCGCCTATTCTCCCGGTGTCGCCGCGCCCTGCCTTGCCATTCGCGACGATCCGCAGGCCGCCGCCGACTACACGGCCCGCGCCAACCTGGTCGCCGTGGTGTCCAACGGTTCGGCCGTGCTCGGGCTCGGCAATATCGGCCCACTGGCCTCCAAGCCGGTGATGGAGGGCAAGGCCGTCCTGTTCAAGAAATTCGCCGGCATCGACGTCTTCGACATCGAGATCGATGCGCCCGGCATCGAACGCATGGTCGATGTCGTCTCGGCGCTGGAGCCGACCTTCGGCGGCATCAATCTGGAAGACATCAAGGCGCCGGAATGTTTCGAGGTGGAGCGCCGCCTGCGCGAGACCATGAACATCCCGGTCTTCCACGACGACCAGCACGGGACCGCCATCATCGTCGCCGCCGCCGTGCTGAACGGGCTGGAGCTGGCCGGCAAGAAGATCGAGGACGCCAAGATCGTCACCTCGGGCGCGGGTGCGGCCGCGCTGGCCTGCCTCAACCTGCTCGTCAATCTCGGAGCGCGGCGCGAGAACATCTGGGTGCACGACCTCGAAGGCCTGGTCTATGAGGGCCGCGAGGTGCTGATGGACCCCTGGAAATCGGTCTATGAGCAGAAGAGCGACAAGCGGGTTCTGGCCGATTCGATCGGCGGCGCGGATGTCTTCCTCGGCCTCTCGGCCGCCGGCGTGCTGAAGCCGGAGCTGCTGGAACAGATGGCCGAGCGGCCGCTGATCATGGCGCTGGCCAATCCGACGCCTGAGATCATGCCCGATCTGGCGCGCGCCGCCCGCCCCGACGCGATGATCTGCACCGGCCGGTCCGACTTCCCCAACCAGGTTAACAACGTCCTCTGCTTCCCCTATATCTTCCGCGGTGCGCTGGATTGCGGCGCCTCCACCATCAATGAAGAGATGAAGATGGCGGCCGTGCGCGCCATTGCCGGCCTCGCCCGGGAAGAGCCTTCGGATGTCGCCGCCCGCGCCTATAGCGGGGAGACGCCGATCTTCGGGCCCAACTATCTGATCCCCTCGCCCTTCGACCAGCGGCTGATCCTGCGCATCGCCCCGGCCGTGGCCCGCGCGGCGGCCGAAAGCGGCGTCGCCACCCGGCCGATCGCGGATTTCGATGCCTATCTCGACCAGCTGAACCGCTTCGTCTTCCGCTCCGGCTTCATCATGAAGCCGATCTTCACCGAGGCGAAGAATGCCCCGAACAACCGCGTAATCTTCGCCGAGGGCGAGGACGAGCGCGTGCTGCGCGCCGCCCAGGTGCTGCTGGAAGAAGGCACGGCCCGGCCGATCCTGATCGGCCGCCCGCAGATCATCGAGAACCGGCTGAAGCGCTATGGCCTGCGCATCCGGCCGGATGCCGATTTCGAGGTGATCAACCCCGAAAGCGACAGCCGTTTCCGCGACTATGTCGATCAGTATTTCGCGCTTGTCGGCCGTCGTGGCGTGATCCCCGAGGCGGCCCGCACCATCGTGCGCACCAACCAGACGGTGATCGGCGCGCTGGCGGTCAAGCGGGGCGAGGCTGATGCGCTGATCTGCGGCGTGGAAGGCCGCTACAGCAAGCATCTGCGCGAGGTCTCGCAGATCATCGGCAAGCGTGACGGCGTGCTCGACTTCTCGGCGCTGAGCCTTCTGATCCTGCAGCGCGGCGCCATCTTCCTCACCGACACCTTCGTCACCTTCAACCCGACGGCCGAAGAGATCGCGCAGAAGACGGTGATGGCGGCCAAGGCCATCCGCCGCTTCGGCATCACCCCGCGCGCCGCACTGGTCTCGCATTCCAATTTCGGCTCGCGCGCCTCCGATAGCGCGTCGAAGATGCGCCGTGCGCTCGACATCCTGCGCGAGATCGCGCCGGAGCTCGAAGTGGATGGCGAAATGCATGGCGATTCGGCGATCTCGGAAGCCCTGCGGCGCCGCGTCATGCCGAACAGCACGCTGACGGGCGAGGCCAATCTCCTGGTCTTCCCGAATCTCGATGCGGCCAACATCACGCTCGGCGTGGTCAAGAGCATGATGGACGGCCTGCATGTCGGCCCCATGCTGCTCGGCTCGGCCCAGCCCGCCCACATCCTCTCGCCCTCGGTCACCTCGCGCGGCGTGGTGAACATGGCAGCGCTCGCCGTGGTCGAGGCAACGCATCCGGTGTGATCGGCAAGACGACGCGCGGTGGCCTTGCTGCCGCGCGTCGCGTTTCAATGCGACGTGGCGGCACAGGGAGAAAGACGGTCTGCGACCCCGGCGCCGCTGCAACCCCGTCTCCAGGGTCATCCTCAGGCTTCGGGATGCGCTGCAAGGAATGTTCGGCTCAGGGCCGAACATCACGGCGAATACAGAGGGCGCTTATCAAGACTCATCGTCGGCAAGCTTGCCCAAGAACCCGCGCTATTCGCTCCGGCGCTCCAGCCGCCGCATCTGGAATCCGGTCTTGTTCTGCACGAAGCCGGCGCGCTCATAGAAGCGGTGGACCTCCGGCCGTTTGGAACCCGTCATCAGCATGACCTTGTAGCATCCGGCCTCCCATGCGCGCTCGGCGGTGGCATGCAACACAGCACGCCCGAAGCCGCGCTGACGATATGCGCCGTCGGTGACGACGTTTTCGATCAGCGCGTAAGATCTGCCGCCGCGGGTGATGTTGGGAACAAGAACCATGGTGCAAGAGGCAACCAGCCGTCCTTCCAGGCAGCCGACGAGAATGTCGCTGCCGGCGAGCGTCTTCAGTGCCCGCCAGCGCGCCAGGGCATCGGCGGGTCGCGTTTCCGCATCCTGCGGATCGAGGTGTCGATAAAGGGCGAGGAGATCGACGATCTCCTGCTCGCGCAGCCCTCGCACTTCAAACCTCTCCCGTCGATCATGGATGTCCATGAAAATCGCCCTTTACGGCCACCGCACCAGCGGCGGCATGGAGGAGAGGATGCTGTCGACATTGCCGCCGGTCTTCAGCCCGAAGATGGTGCCGCGATCGTAAAGCAGGTTGAATTCGACATAGCGGCCGCGGCGGATCAGCTGTTCCTCGCGGTCGGCATCCGTCCAGGGCGTCTCGAAATTGACGCGAACGAGCTCGGGATAGATCGCCCGGAAGGCTTCGCCGACGGTGCGGGTGAAGGCGAAATCCGCTGCCCAGCCGCCGGCCTCCTCCGGCGAATGCAACCAGTCATAGAAGATGCCACCGGTGCCGCGCGGTTCGTTGCGATGCTTGAGGAAGAAATACTCGTCGCACCAGGCCTTGAAGCGGGGATGATCGGCCACCGCATGCGCATCGCAGGCCTCCTTCAGCGCAGCATGGAAGCGCTGCGTGTCTGGATCGTCCTGCCGGCGGCGGCGGTCGAGCACGGGGGTGAGATCCGCACCGCCGCCGAACCAGCGGCTCGTGGTCACCACCATGCGGGTGTTCATGTGCACGGCCGGCACGTTGGGATTGACCGGATGGGCGATCAGCGAAATGCCGGAGGCCCAAAAGGCCGGGTTTTCGGCGGCCCCGGGGATCTGCCCACGGAACTCCGGCGAGAATTCACCATGCACGGTGGAGGTGTGGACGCCGACCTTCTCGAACACCCGGCCCGACATCATCGACATGATGCCGCCGCCGCCCGCACCGCCATCGCGCGCCCAGGGCGTGCGCACGAAACGGCCGGCCGGCCTGCCTTCGGACAGTGCGCCGTCCAGCGCGTCTTCCAGCGCCTCGAAATCGGCGCAGATCCGGTCGCGCAGGCCGTGAAACCAGGCCTCGGCCGCCGCCTTCTTCTCCTCGATATCGGCGGTCAGGCCCTGTGGCAGGCTCGGTCGGTCCATCGCACTCTCCTCTTACGCCCCGCGCGCGGGAGCAACACCCCACGCGGCCATCCGCACGCCCCCGTAGGGCCACCGCTGGCGCCGGACCTGGTCGCGACGTCAACATTGTTTCAATCCACGTCCCACCCTTCGCAGGCGCGGGCCGCCGGGCATCGCCACGGCCCGCCCCGTCCTTACTCCAGTGCGCGCCGGCTGCGAAGCCCTGTGAGCGGCCGGCGCAGTCGAGTGCCTAGAAGAAAGGTATTTTTTCCTGACGTCGACGGATAAGACTCGTCAAAGCACCTGGAAATCCCTATTTATGGTCAATGAAAGCGCGTGTTGGAAAAGCAGGGGCCCCAAGGGGCTGGATCGGCACAAGAGAGCTCTCGATGAAGGACAAGGCGAGACTGTCCAGCGGGCGCCCGCCGCTGGACGGGCTGAAGCGGCAGATCGCGCGCAGCCGCGCCGGTGATGCGCCCGCGCGCCGCAAGGCCGACAGCTTCATTCGCGAAACCTTCCGGCTGCAGCGCCAGGCGGCGCGCGAGAAGGCGCAGGAATGGTTCGACACCTGGCCGAAGGCGGCCTATTGGACCGAGGTGGAAAGCTGGCGCGCGCTTGACGACGACCAGATCGAATTCACCATGCGCCGCCTGCCGACGGCAGACTGAAGCCTGTCGCGCAAGAGCGCGCAGCGGTTTCGATCACGACATCCGACGCAATAGAGACTGGAAGCGCGACGGCTGGAAAATTATTCTGTCGCGGCCCATGGCGCATGATTTTCAGGTCGATGCCCCGATCAGGATGATGGCTCCGTCGGCGACGTCGGAAAAAGCAGCCGGGTCCGGCTGGACCTCGTTCTTGCCCTCTCCCCGCCTTGTTCTAGCCCTGTTTTCTGCCGAGAATTCCGACAATCTAAAATAGGCGCCCGGCGGAGCTCGTCCGGCCACAGGGGCTTTGCCGCGCGGAATGAGATGGAACAGGCGGAGGATGCATGTCGGAAACGCCGCCAGCGCAGCCCGTTTCGCTTTTCCGCAGCAGCCGCCCCCGGGCCATCCCGGCCGGTAACACGCAGGCGCGGTGGCCCTACCTCCTCTCGCTGCTCCTTCATCTCGCGCTGATCCCGCTCCTCATTCTGCTCCTCGCGCCGGCTCAGCTGCCTCCCTCCGGCGAACAGGGCCTTTCCGTCGAGGTGGTGACCGAGCCGGAGGCCCGGCCTCCCCCCGCGCCGGCGCCACAGCCCCCGGCCGAGCCATCGCCCTCAGGCCCGACCGCCGACGGCCCGCAGGCGGCAGCGGACCAGCCGGCACCCTCGGAGGACAAGGCGCCTGACGCAGGGGCGGCGGTCCCACCGCCCCCGCCTTCAGAACAGCAACCCACCAGGCAGGCCGCCGGCCCTCCTGCGGATCTCGTGCCCGCCAAACGGCTGTTCGCGGCCGCCATCCTCAAGGACCCGCGCAGCCGGAAAGCGGTCAAGGCGCTGCGGGCGCTGTCGCCTGACGACCAGATCGAGCAGCTGTGCAACATCGAGGCGATGGAGCAGATCAAGCGGCACGACAGCCGCCGCCGGCCCGATTTCATCATCAGCTATGCGCTGGCGCCGCCCAGCCTGCAGGGGCCGCTGTTCGTGGCCGATGGCGCGGCGGTGCACGATCGCGATCAATGGATCGGCCTGCGCTATCGCTGCGTGGTCACACCCGACCGCCGCGATGTCGTCGAGTTCGCCTTCGCCATCGGCGCCAACATCGCACGCGACGAATGGAGCAGCCTGTCGCTGCCGAAGGAAGAAGGTGCTTCGGATTGAGGACGTGCTTGTGGCGCAGGTTTTGCGGAAACCGAGCCGGAATGGGCCGATAAAAGGCTGGGGATCGGGCTGGAAATCAGCCTTTGCTCTGGTGCATCAGATTTTGCCGATATCCGATCCTCACCTCTCGCACCGATGCCCTAAACGCTCCAGACCAGCTGACGCATGGCCTCGCCCGCGATCATGGCGGCGGACACCGCGACATTCAGGGAGCGCTGGCCGGGCTGCATGGGAATGAGGATGCGCGCATCGGCCCCCTCATGCACCGCGTCAGGCACGCCGGCGCTTTCGCGGCCGAACAGCAGCACATCGCCCTCGGCAAAGGCGAATGCTGTGTAGGGCTGTGCCGCCTTGGTGGACGCCAGCACCAGCCGCCGCCCCTCCGCCAGCCGCCATTCCTCGAAGCGGGCGAAGGTCACGTGCCGGGTCAGCGCGGCCGTGGCGATATAGTCCAGACCGGCGCGCTTGAGATTGCGGTCGGAGGTGTCGAAGCCGGCCGGCTCGATGATGTCGACGCCAAGTCCGAGACAGGCGGCAAGCCTGAGGATCGTGCCCGTATTGCCGGCTATGTCTGGCTGGTAGAGCGCGATGCGCAGACGGGTCATGGCGTCATCCATTGGCAGCTGCACGGGCTGCGGACGGCGCGCGGCGTTGCGGCCTATGCCCGCAAGGGGGTGGAAACGCCGGACCGGTCGCAGGCAGCAGCGGAGCGACCCGACCGGCAGCCCCGTCCGTCGTATTGCTCGTCCGACCGCGCGCGACAGCGTGCGAAGGAGCTCGGGTCAAGCCCGAGGATGGCGGGGAGGATAGGCTTTAGGCGCGTAAAGTTGCAGCGCTCGGGCCGTACACCCGAGCGGGAAAGGCGCGCAGCAGCTGCGCGCCCTGTCGCTCAGCCGTTGACGACCAGTTTCTTCTCGTCGCGCCCGCCCTTCATCCGCTCGGCCAGCAGGAAGGCAAGTTCCAGGGCTTGGTCGGCATTGAGGCGCGGGTCGCAATGGGTGTGGTAGCGGTCGCCGAGGTCGGCGCCGGAGAGCGCGCGGGCGCCGCCGGTGCATTCTGTCACGTCCTTGCCCGTCATCTCGATATGGATGCCGCCGGGATGCGTGCCTTCCGAACGGTGGATCTGGAAGAAGCTTTCCACCTCGTTCAGGATCCGCTCGAACGGCCGGGTCTTGTAGCTGTTGAGCGTGATCGTGTTGCCATGCATCGGGTCGCAGGACCAGACGACCTTCTTGCCCTCGCGCTCGACCGCGCGGATCAGGCGCGGCAGATGTTCGGCCACCTTGTCATGGCCGAAGCGGCAGATCAGCGTCAGGCGGCCGGCCTCGTTGGCAGGGTTCAGCAGGTCGATCAGCTCGAGCAGGCCGTCGGCGGTCAGCGACGGGCCGCACTTGAGCCCGATCGGGTTCTTGATGCCGCGGCAATATTCCACATGGGCGTGATCGGCCTGGCGCGTGCGGTCGCCGATCCAGATCATGTGGCCCGACGTGGCATACCAATCGCCCGAGGTGGAATCGACGCGGGTCAGCGCCTGCTCGTAGCCGAGCAGCAGCGCCTCATGGCTGGTGAAGAAATCGGTCTCGCGCAGGCTCGGATTGTTTTCCGAGGTGATGCCGATCGCCTTCATGAAATCCATGGTCTCGGAGATCCGGTCGGCGAGCTTGCGGTAGCGCTCGGCCTGAGGGCTGTCCTTGACGAAGCCGAGCATCCACTGATGCACATTCTCCAGATTGGCATAGCCACCCATGGCGAAGGCGCGCAACAGGTTCAGCGTCGCGGCCGACTGGCGGTAGGCCATCAGCTGGCGCTCAGGGTTCGGAATCCGGGCTTCCGAGGTGAACTCGATGCCGTTGATGATGTCGCCACGATAGCTCGGCAGCTCGACATCGCCCTGACGCTCGACATTGGAGGAGCGCGGCTTGGCGAACTGGCCGGCAATGCGACCGACCTTGACCACCGGCTGCTGGGCGCCGAAGGTCAGCACCACGGCCATCTGCAGGAAGGCGCGGAAGAAGTCGCGAATCGTGTCGGCGCCGTGCTCGGCGAAGCTCTCGGCGCAATCGCCGCCCTGCAGCAGGAAACCGTTGCCGTCGGCCACATTGGCCAGCGCCTTCTTCAGGCGCCGCGCCTCGCCGGCGAAGACCAGCGGCGGAAAGCTCTCAAGCTGCGCCTCGGTCGCCGCCAAAGCGGCGGCATCCGGATAGTCCGGCACCTGCTGGATCGGCTTCTGCCGCCAGCTCGTCGGAGTCCAGTTCTGTGCGCGATGCTCACCCATGGTCAAAGCCTTTCAAACCACGCCTGCCGCCCCGGCAAGCGAATAACCGCCGGCTTCCTCCCGAAGCGGCGTTTAAGGATGCGGGCTTATAGACGTTAACCCGCTGCTTGCATAGACCGCGCCAGCATTTCGCCAGGAGCGGCCGCATTTTCGCCCGACACCCTTTCGCGCCCGCGATCATCGCCCTATGAAGAGCCGTCGCCTGCGCCTGCGGGAGGCCGGCGAGCCGCTCCACAACCGCCGCACGTCGGCCGGCGGCGCTCGTCATCATGAACGACGCGGTGGAGCGGATGATCGAGCGCATCGATCGGCTGGCGGCCTCGCACGGGTTCCGGCAGGCTGGACGAGCTGCCGCTGCGTCTCAGGGCCTAGCGCCGGCCTTGGAACATCCGGCGCGGGCCTGTCCGCACACAGGGCGAGCCCTGCGCGCCACTGCTCACGCCCGCACGCCGTTCTTCAGCCGGTAGCTCGGGCTGTACATGGTCACCAGCTCCTCGGCCGCGGTCGGGTGCACGGCCATGGTGCGGTCGAAGTCGGCCTTGGTGACGCCGGCCTTGAGCGAGATCCCGAGCAGCTGCGCCATTTCGCCGGCGGCATGGCCGAGCACATGCGCGCCGACCACCTTGTTGTCGGCAGCATTGACGAGGAGCTTCATGATCATCTTTTCCGAGCGGCCCGACAGCGTCGCCCGCATCGGCCGGAATTCGGCGCGGTAGACCTCGACCTCCTCGAAGCGCTGGCCAGCCTCTTCCTCCGTCAGGCCCACAGTGCCGATTTCCGGCTGGGAGAAGACGGCGGTAGCGATCAGGTCGTGATCCGGCGAGGTCGGATTGCCCTTATATTCGGTCTCTATGAAGCACATGGCCTCGTGGATCGCCACGGGGGTCAGCTGCACACGGTTGGTGACGTCGCCCAGCGCATAGATGCCGGGCGCGCTGGTACGGGAGAAGGCATCGACGATGATCGCGCCCTTCTCATCGGTGCGCACACCGGCCGCTTCCAGGCCGAGACCCTGCGTATGCGGGACGCGGCCGATCGCTTCCAGCACCTGCTCCACCTGCAGCGTGCCGTTCTCGCGGGTCTCCACCTTCAAGAGACCGCCCTCGCCGCGCGACACGGCAGTGATGACATCGCCGCAGAGAATGCGGATGCCCTTGGCCTCCATTTCCCGGTGCAGGCCTTGGCGCATGTCCTGGTCGAAGCGCGAGAGGATTTCCCGGCCGCGATAAATCAGCGTCACTGTAACGCCCAGGCCCTGAAGGATATTGGCGAACTCCACGGCGATGTAACCGCCGCCCTCGATCAGCACCGATTTCGGCAGGGACGGCAGGTCAAAGACTTCGTTGGAGGTGATGCAGAGCTCGTGGCCTGGAAGATCGCGATGCGGCGTGGGGCGCCCGCCGACGGCGATGACGATGCGCTCGGCCGTCACAGTGCGGCCGTCGGCCAGGAGCCTGATCGAGTTGGGGCCGGTCAGCTCCGCGCGGCTGGCAATCAATTCTGCCCCGGCATTGGTCAGGCCCTTCTGGTAGAGGCCCTCGAGACGGGTGATCTCGGCCTCCTTGGCCGCCACCAGCTTGCCCCAGTCGAAGCCGATCTCGCCGACGCTCCAGCCGAAGCCCGCGGCATCCTCGAAATCCTTGGAGAATTGCGAGGCATAGACATAGAGCTTCTTCGGCACGCAGCCGCGGATAACGCAGGTGCCGCCGAAGCGGAATTCCTCCGCAATCGCCACCTTCTTGCCGAGCGACGCCGCCAGCCGCGCGCTGCGCACGCCGCCGGAACCGCCGCCGATGACGAAGAGGTCGTAGTCGTAGGATGGCATGAGAATACTCCCGGATGGGGTCGACAAGAGGCTGCCGGCCAGGCGGCGGCAGAGGAAACAAGACGCGCGACCGTCTTAGAGCATCGAACCGAAAGCTGTGAACCGGTTTTCAGGAAAAAATCCGTTGCGCGCCCGCAGCATGTGGAGATCAGGGATACAAAAGAAAAGCCCGGCCTTGCACCCGCCATCCGAAATGCGATGGCGGGGTGCAAAGCCGGGCTCTGGAACGAGGCCGGGCCGATCAGGGCTTGCCAATCACGGCTTAGCGGCGGCGGCCGGCGGGGTCAGCGTCTTGTCCAGCGCCTTGCTAGTAGCCGTCTGCAGATCGCGCGAGACGCCGGCGGCCCAGATATCGGCGGCTTTCAGCATTTCGCGCGTGGCGATCGGGCCGTCATTCAGAAGCTTCTTGCCGGCTGCCGAGCTGTAGAAGGCGGCGATGGCGTTCAGCTCATCGACCGTGAAGGTCTTGGCATAGATCGTCGCGGCCTCGCGCTCGAGATCGGCGCGGCGCGCGGCCAAGGCCAGCGCCTTTTCGTCCACGGTCTTGTTGATCAGCGCCTCGTAGTTCGGCGAGGACTGGATCAGGCCCTGCTTCAGGCGCTCGGCCAGATTCGGCAGGATATTGTCGAAATTATTGGTCGCGCCGATGGCGGCGATCGCGGCACGGGCAGCCTTCAGCTGCGCGTCCGTCACGTCCTGCGCGCGGGCGCCGGCGCCAAGAGCGGTGGTCAGAACGAGCGCGGCTGCCAGCATGCGGCCGTGACGTGCGAAGGAAATCATGAGGGAAAACTCCTGTCTGTTGACGAGCGGCCCGCAAACCATGCGCCCGGGCCTCTCCTGTCCTTGAACTGTGATCGCCGCCGCCGGGATGCGCTCAGCGCGTCATCACCCGGGCCCCGCCGGGGCCGGCAATGATCGCCAGCGACGCGATGCCGATGAAGAGGCCATGCTCGACCACGCCCGGAATGCGGTAGAGCGCGTTGGAAAGCGCCTCTGCATCAGGAATGCGGCCAAAAGATGCGTCGAGAATAAGATGCCCGCCATCGGTCGTATAGGCGCCGTCGCCCGTCATGCGCAAGGCGATCTCGCCCGAAAGACCGCACTGCGACGCGGCCTTTTCAATCGCGATCCGCGTTGCCGCCAGGCCGAAGAGATTGACCTCGATCGGCAGCTTGAAGGCGCCGAGCGTGTCAACAACCTTGCTCTCGTCGGCAATGACGATCATCCGCGCCGATGCGCTGGCGACGATCTTCTCGCGCAAAAGCGCGCCGCCGCCGCCCTTGATCAGCCGCAGCTCGGCATCCACCTCGTCCGCGCCGTCGATTGTCAGGTCGAGCTCGGGCAGCTCGTCGAGCGAGCGCAACGGCACGCCGAGCTCGACGCAGAGCCGGGCCGTGCGCTCGGAGGTGGGCACGCCCTGAACCGACAGCCCGGCCTCCACCCTTTCGGCCAGAAGCCGGACGAATTCCTCGGCGGTCGAGCCGGTGCCGATGCCAAGCCGCATGCCGTCCTCGACATGGGCGAGCGCGGCCTCGGCCGCCTTGATCTTCATCTGACGGGCGTCCATGCGCCGCCTTCTCCCTTAAGAAGCCTGCCGGGCCAAAACTGCGCCGCGGCCGTGCGAAATCCACCGATATCCCCCTCGGGGAGGCAGGAGAAGCCTCGGCCATCCCACCACCGGGGCCGGCAAGGCCCTGGCGGAGGCAACGTTTACACGCGGCGCGCAGCAAACAAAAGAGCCAATCGCGGTCCCGGAAAGGCCGCGCAGGTCACGTCGCCCAGGATGACCTGCGCATCTCCCCTGTTGCGTCATCCCGGACCCGACACGCCTGCCCCATTGCCACGGAACCGCCGATCTCCTACAGCCGATAGGCCTTCTTCCGTCCCGTCGGCCCTCGCGCCGGCAGCAAAGCCCCCACCAGGAACATGCCCATGTCCGCAGACCGCTCCGCCTCCGCGCCGCTGATCGTCTTCGATCTCGACGGCACGCTCATCGACACCGCCCATGATCTGGTTGACAGCCTGAACCACGCCGTCGTCCAGGCCGGCCTGGAGCCGGTGACCTATGACGACCTGACCTTCCTGGTCGGCAGCGGCGCCAAAGCGATGATCGAGCGCACTTTTGCCTTGCGCGAGCGCGCGCTCTCGGAGGAGGAACTGGCCTTCCAGATGAAGGAATTCGTGGCGCATTATCATGCGCACATGCCCGGCGTCTCCAGGCCCTATGACGGCCTGATCGACGCGCTCGACCGGCTGGAAGCGGAGGGCTACGCCTTCGCCGTCTGCACCAACAAGATGGAAAAGCTCGCCAAGACGCTGCTGTCCGAGCTGAAGCTCGACCATCGCTTCAAGGCGATCACCGGCGGCGATAGCTTCGATGTGCGCAAGCCCCATGCCGAACACCTGCTCGGCACCATCCGGCTGGCCGGCGGCGATCCGGTCCGCGCGGTGATGGTCGGCGACAGCCTGAACGACATCCTCGCCGCCCGCAACGCCAAGGTCCCGGTCATTGCCGTCCCCTTCGGCTATTCCGACGTGCCGATCGCCACGCTCGATCCCGACGTGATCATCCAGGGCTTCGACGAACTGACGGTCACGCTGGTCGAAGGGCTGATGGCCGGCTGATCGCCGCCCTAGCCGGGAACAGCGCACCGGTTGCACAAAGCCGGTCTTTGTCCTAATCTTCCACCGCCAGATACGGTGGAGGATACCCCATGAAAACGATCCTGAACGACGCCACCCGCCGCTTCATCTCTCAGGATCGTCTTGTTCATGGCTTTTTCCTCTTCTCCGGCGCGGAAGGATCCGCCGCCGCTTAAACGCCGCCATCCCTCAAAAAACGCCGCGAAATCCGACCGGCTGCGCCGGTTTCTCGGCTATTACCTTCCCCATCGTGCGCTTCTGGCCGCGGACTTGCTCGCTGCCGCGATCATCGCCGCCTGCAGCGTCTGGGTGCCGCTGGGTATCAACCGGCTCGTCAGCGAGATCGGCGCGCTGGAGGGTGGATCATCCAGTCCGCAAGCCCTGCTTGCCCCCGCCAGCCTTCTTCTCGCAGCGCTGAGTGCCCAGATCGGCGCGCAGTTCTTCGTAGATCACTGGGGCCATGTCATGGGCGCGCGCATCGAGGCCGATGTCCGCCGGCAATTGTTCGACCACTGCCAGAGATTGCCGCTCAGCTTTTACGACCGGGTTCGCACCGGCGAGCTGATGAGCCGCATGACCAGCGACTCGCTCTGGCTGGGCGAGCTTTTCCATCATGCGCCCGAGGATCTGTTCATTGCCGGGCTCAAATTCGCAGGCGCCGTCGTCGTGCTCTTCCTGCTCGATCCCGTCATTGCCTGGATGGTTCTGGCGATCACCCCATTCGCCGTCCTGCTGGCCCTGCATTTCAACGGGCGGATGAACCGGGCGATTGCCCGCAGCAAGCAGGAGATCGGCGCGATCAACGAGCGGATCGAGGATACGCTGCAGGGCATCCGCCTCGTTCAGGCCTTTGCCGGGGAGGATCGCGAGCGGGCTGCGTTCGAGCGGCTCAACAGCCGTTTCCTTGCCAGCCGCGTGGAAAGCTATCGTCATGAGGCCTGTTTCTCGCTGAGCATGGACGGGCTCGCCCAGCTTCTCACGGGGCTGGTCCTGGCTGTCGGCGCCTGGCACATCCTTTCCGCGCGGATTTCCACGGCCGATCTGCTCAGCCTGCTGCTGACCGTTGGCGTGCTGGTCGATCCGGTCCGGCGGCTCGCCAATGTCATCCGCCTCTGGCAGGAGGGCTATACCGGCTTCGTCCGAGCCATGGAAATCCTGGAGATCGTTCCGGATCTGCAGGAACGGCCGGATGCAAGGCCGCTGAAGGTCGAGCGTGGCGCAATCACGTTCGAGTCGGTGCGTTTCGGCTACGGGGGCAAAGGCGACGTGCTGCGGCAGCTGTCGCTGACGATTGACGGCGGCCAATTCGTCGCCCTGGTCGGTCATTCCGGCGTCGGCAAGAGCACGCTCTGCGCGCTTCTCGCCCGCTTCTATGACGTGCGAGACGGATCGATCAGCATTGACGGCACCGATGTGCGCAGCGTCACCCTCGCCTCGCTGCGCCAGGCGATCGGCTTCGTGCAGCAGGATGTCTATCTCTTCGCAGGAACGGTGGCCGACAATCTGCGCTACGGCCGACCCGAAGCGACCCGTGCGGAGATCGAGGCGGCTGCCCGCGCGGCCCATGCGCATGACTTCATTCAGGCGCTACCAAGGGGCTATGACACCGAAATCGGCCAAAGGGGCGTGACCCTTTCCGGTGGCCAGCGGCAGCGTCTGGCGATCGCTCGCGTCTTTCTGAAGGATCCGCCGATCCTGGTCTTCGATGAGGCGACGAGCGCGCTCGATCAGGACAGCGAGCGTGCGGTGCAGGCCGCGCTGGCGGCACTTGCCAGAGGACGCACCACCTTGGTGATCGCCCATCGCCTGTCGACGATCCGTCGCGCCGATCGCATCCTCGTGCTGGATGAGACAGGCCTGGCGGAGGATGGCACCCATGCCACGCTGATGGTCGCTTCAGGCATCTATGCCCGATTGCAGCGTGGTGGCGAGGGCCGCGAGACGACGGAGGCTCGATAGCACGTCATCCCCGATAGCATGCCGCCCGCAGGCGCTGCGACTACTTCAGCGCCGCGGCCTTATCGGTGCGCGGTGGGAAGGCCGGGTCGGTCTTCTCGCCGCGCAGCAGCTTCAGCGCGGCCTGCAGCTGCAGGTCGTCCTTGGCCTCCGGGGGGACATAGGCGGAAGAGCCGGAGCCGGCATCGGTTTCGTTTCTGCCCTGGATATGGCCGCGCAGGCTGGATTCGCCTGTCGTTTCCATCTTGCCCTGCAGC
Organism: Xaviernesmea rhizosphaerae; assembly: GCF_001938945.1. GTDB lineage: Bacteria > Pseudomonadota > Alphaproteobacteria > Rhizobiales > Rhizobiaceae > Xaviernesmea > Xaviernesmea rhizosphaerae. The sequence continues at coordinate 359,194 of NZ_MKIO01000021.1, read as the reverse complement.
TCCGGCGGCAGCGGCTGCTCAACGATGATGTCGGGGGTGATGCCGGTGCCCTGGATCGATTTGCCCGAGGGCGTGTAATAGAGCGCGGTGGTTAGGCGCAGCGCGCCGCCATCATTCATGGGAATGATGGTCTGAACCGAACCCTTGCCGAAGGAGCGCGTGCCGAGCACGGTGGCGCGCTTGAGGTCCTGCAGCGCGCCTGAAACGATTTCCGCCGCCGAGGCCGAGCCGCCATTCACCAGCACGATGATCGGCTTGTGATCTGTGAGATCGCCCGGCCTCGCCTCGTAGCGGCGCGTCTCCTCGGGATTGCGGCCGCGCATGGAGACGATCGCGCCGCGATCAAGGAAGCTGTCGGAGACGCTGACGGCCTGGTTCACCAGCCCGCCGGGATTGAGGCGCAGGTCGAGAACATAACCCTTCAGGCGATCTTCGGGGATCTCCTTCTTGATCTTGGCGATCGCGGCCTCCAGCCCCTCCTGCGTCTTCTCGGTGAAGGAGATGATGCGGATATAGCCGACATCGCCTTCAACCCGCGACCTGACCGCCTCGACGGTGATCGTATCGCGCAGGATCGTCAGCCGGATCGGCTTGTCGGCGCCCTTGCGGACCAGCGTCAGCTTGACCGGCGTCTTCACCTTGCCGCGCATCTTGCCGACGGCGTCCTCGAGCTTCATGCCCTTGACCGATTGGCCATCGATCTCAGTGATCAAGTCGCCGGCCAGCACACCCGCCTTGGCGCCCGGCGTGTCGTCCATGGGCGAGACCACCTTCACGAGGTTGTCTTCCATGGTCACCTGCAGGCCCAGGCCGCCGAATTCGCCGCTGATGCGGCTCTTGGCCTTTTCCGCGTCCTTGGCGTTCATGTAGGAGGAATGCGGATCGAGCGAGGAGAGCATGCCGTTGATGGCGTTCTCGACGAGATCCCCCTCCTTCTGCGGCGTCACATAGTTGCGCTCCACCTGCTCCAGCACGGCGCCGAAGGTGGCGAGCTGGCGATAGGTGGCGACGCTGGCCGCCTGCGCCGGCTCCATCACGGTGGAAATGGCCCACATGGCCGAAGCGCCGAAGGCGGCCCCGGCGAAGAGAGGAATGAAGCGCCGCATCATGACCTTCCTGAACATTTGACATCGAGAGCACGACGGCCCCGAAAACCTGCCGGCTCTGACAAGGCCGACCGGCGGGCGGACCTCAGCGAAGCAGATGCCGATACACTGATTTGACCGAAATCCCTATCACAGGCATCGGCTCTTGTTTGTGAATTTCTGCGCGCCTCGCCCATGCTCAAGACGCGCGCTCAGCTGGAAGATCGCGTCCTCAGCGCAAGCGATGCGAGCACGACGGCCACCAGCTCCCGCTCCACCTCGGGCTCGGCGAGCATGCCGCGCCGCGCGGCATTGTGGACAATGCCATCGATGGCATCGGACAGGACCAGTGCCGCCACGCGGTTCGCTTCGCCGCGATAGCGGGCGACTGCAGCCTCGAAACAGGCGAGATAGGCCTGCTCGAAAGCGCTCTGCGGATTTCGATAGTCGCTCGAAGCCGGCGCCTCGTCGAGCAGCACCCTGTGCAGGCCGGGATGTTTCAGATGCGCCGAGATCATGGCGCGCGCAAGGCCGGCGGCAAAGGCGTCGGACGAAAGCGCCGCATCCTGCGAAAGGCGCAGCACGGCCATGCAGTCATCGAGGTGGCGCTGGCGGATCGCATCGGTCAGCGCAAGCTTGTCGGGAAAATACTGGTAGAGCGAGCCGATGCTGACGCCGGCGCGCTCGGCCACGGCATTGGTGGTGAAGCCAGCCCAACCCTCGACGCTCAAAATGCGAGCCCCGGCTTCCAGAATGGCCTCGACCAGGGCGCGCGAACGCGCCTGTCGCGGCGTCTTGCGCATACTGGCGGCGCCCTTGGCGATGCGAGTAGACATGATGCCCCTCCGGCGGGACGTTTAAGCCTGTTTGAAACCCGTTCTTCTGCAGGAAACCGACACCATGATCATCGACATCCTCGCGCGCCTCTACCGCCATCACGGCTGGGCCAACAAAGCCTTTCTCGACACCCTCGCCGCGCTGCCGGAGAATGGCCCCGCCGAGCCGCGCGCCACGGCGCTGAAACGCATGCGCCACATCGAAATCGTCGGCCAGATCTTCGCCGCGCATCTGACCGGCCGTGCCCATTCCTATCTCTCCGACAGCGTCGAGGAAACACCGCATCTACCGAGCCTGCGGCATGACACGGAGGCCTGCGACGGCTGGTACATCGACTATCTCTCAGACCGCGACCCGGACACGCTGAGCGAGGAGATCGCCTTCACCTTCACCGATGGCGATAGGGGACGCATGAGCCGGGGCGAAATATTGCTGCATGTGGCCACGCATGCCGCGATCCATCGCGGCGAGATCACACAGCTTCTGTCCTCGGCCGGCATCGATGCGCCCTGGGATACCTTCGCCGTGCATCTGCACCAGATCGAACCCGCACGCCGGGTCGCAGCTCTGGCCAAAGCGGGCTGAGACGAGCGCAGGACCGCAGACGAAAAAGCCCGCGCGGATCGACCCGCGCGGGCTTCGTTTTCGCTTCGGCAAACGCAGATGCGCTTAGCCGCGGGTCTGACGGGCGAGACGCGTCGCCTCGAAGGCCTTGTTCATGTAAAGGTCGCGATCATAGACGTCGTCGAAATATTCGACCTTGCCGTCCTTGTTCGGCCAGGCGGTGAAATAGGCGACATAGATCGGAATGCGGCTCGGCACGGAGACGCCCTTGTTCTTGCCGCTGGCGATCTGCTTGGCCACGTCGTCCTGGGTGGTGCCCAGCACGGCGGCGGCCATCTTGCGCGGGTCGGCCAGGCGGATGCAGCCATGGCTGAGCGCCCGCTGGTCACGCTTGAAGAAGCTCTTCGACGGCGTGTCGTGCATGTAGATCGCATGCGCGTTCGGGAAAAGGATCTTCAGCTCGCCCAGCGCATTGTCGCTGGAAGGCGGCTGGCGCACGGCGACGTTCTTGGTCGACCCATACCAGTCGACCGAGGAGGAGGCGACGGCGCGGCCGCCGACCTCGACCTGATAGCCGAGACGGTCGAGATAATTCGGGTCGCTGCGCAGCTTGGGCAGCATTTCATTGATGATGATCGACTGCGGCACGCCCCAATAGGGGTTGAACTCCACCGTCTGGATCTCGTCCTCGAAGAAGAAGGTCTGGTGCGCCTTGGCCCCGACCACCACGCGCATGGCGAACTGCTCCTGCCCCTTGTCGTGGTAATAGACCTCGAAGGCGGGCTGGTTGACGAAGACGTAGCGGTTGCCGAGATCGTCGGGCAGCCAGCGTGCCTGCTCCATGGCGATCTTCAGCTTGTCGATGCGGCCACTCGCGCTCTCGGCTGCGCCGCCTGTGAGGAAGCGGATGGAGCCGCGGCCGATCACGCCGTCGCGCGCGAGGCCATGCTCGGCCTGGAAATCCTCGACCATGTCGACCAGTTCGGGCGTATAGTCCGGGGAACCGGCATAGCTGGCAAGCAGATCGGCATGGCGCGCCTTGAAGGCATCGGAGCCGCGCTGCTGCATTGCCGCGATGACATTGGCAAGCTCGGCATTGCTGTCGCCGGGCTTGATCAGCGTGCCGGGCGCGATGCGCACGGGCGCGCTCTGCGCGCCGCCACCGGCCTCGGTGCTCAGCCGCGCCAGCTCGGCGCGCAGCGCCTGGAACTGCGGGCCATCGGGCGTCTGGCTGTCGAGATAGGCGGCGATATCGTTGGAGGCCGCCATGACCTTCAGCTTACCGGCTAGATTGACGTCCTTGCGCTTGAAGTCGTGATAGCCGGAAATCCGGTTGGGGTCGATGCGGCCGCGGATCGTGTCCTGAACATAGGACAGAGCGGCGACGGTCAGTTTCAGCTCGAAGGTGGCGAGCGCCTTTTCGCGCGCGGACGGATCGGCGCTTTCTTCGGGCAAAGCGACGGCATAGTCGCGCGCATCCAGCCCGACCGCGTCGGCCTTGGCGAGCGTGGCGAGCGCGGCGCGGGCCTTGTCAGTCACGCCATGGTCGTCGATCCAGAGGAAATGGCCCGATTCGGCGTAGAAGGATTCCACCGCCTTGGCGATGTCGGACGTGGCCGAAACGGACACGGTCGGCAGCACCGCGCGCAGCATCGCACCCGGCGAGGCGGGGTCTGCGGCATCGGTGCCCTGCGCAATCGACCCGGTGATGACGGGATCGAGCAGGCGGGCGGCGTCGATCCGGCGCGGTGCGTCGGCCTTGTAGGTGTAATATTTCGGCGCCGTCACCTTGGGCAGCGGCTCGGCGACGCGCTTTTGCGCGGGCGGCGCGGCGACCGCACCCTCGCCCGGCTGATAGACCCCTGGAAGCGTGACCTGCTGCTGAACCGGCTCGCTGCGCTTGCGGAAAAGATCCATCAGGGTGAGGGCATGGGCCTGAGGCGCGCCAAGCGCGGAAAGGCCGCATCCGGCCGCAAGCGCGAGGAGGGTCGCGGTCTTCTTCAATGTCATGGGCTGCAGTCCTGTCTCGCAAAGGCCTAGCGGGGGCGTTTCGCGCTCGATTCGGTCTTGTCCTTCACCGAGCTCAGACACCTATAGAAAAGGATGGTGAATGAAAAGGAAACGCCGGGCCGGCGCGATGCCGCCGAACGCCACCGACTGGGGCGGATCGCCCATTTCATCTCCCTGAAAACGAACAGGAATCCAGAAGGTTTAGAAAATCTTTCACGCCTTCGTGACAGGACGGGTGAGAGCCGTTTCGGCAAGAAAGACAAGCCGTGTGACGGAACTGCCACGCACCCAGCCGCGCCCTTCTGCCCGGCTTACGCAGCTTAATCGATTGGATCTTGCGGCCAGCATCGGGAGGGTGCCGCGCCCCCTTTACAAGCCCCGCCCCGATGGGCCAAACCAACGGGCATCCGCGACGCTTGGCCCCGTCACGATATCCTCGGCCGGCGCGCTTTTTGAGGGATAGGAAACGATGACAGCCACCCGCACCGAAACCGATACCTTTGGCCCGATCGAGGTTGCCGCGGACCGCTACTGGGGCGCGCAGGCGCAGCGCTCGCTCGGCAATTTCAAGATCGGCTGGGAAAAGCAGCCGCTTGCCATCGTGCGCGCGCTCGGCATCGTCAAGCAGGCCGCAGCCCGTACCAACATGGCGCTCGGCCGGCTGGACAAGACGGTGGGCGACGCCATCGTCGCGGCGGCGCAGGAGGTCATCGACGGCAAGCTGAACGACCACTTCCCGCTGGTGGTCTGGCAGACCGGCTCGGGCACCCAGTCCAACATGAATGCCAATGAAGTGATCTCCAACCGGGCGATCGAGATGCTCGGCGGCGTGATGGGCTCCAAGAAGCCGGTTCATCCGAACGACCACGTCAATATGAGCCAGTCGTCGAACGACACCTACCCGACCGCCATGCACATTGCCTGCGCCGAACGGGTGGTTCACGATCTGCTGCCGGCGCTCAAGCATCTGCATGCCGCGCTGGAAGCCAAGGTGAAGGCCTTCGACCACATCATCAAGATCGGCCGCACCCACACGCAGGATGCGACGCCGCTGACGCTCGGCCAGGAATTCTCCGGCTATGCCGCCCAGGTCGCCTCATCGATCAAGCGCATCGAGATGACTTTGCCGGGCCTGCAGGAGCTGGCACAGGGCGGCACCGCGGTCGGCACCGGTCTCAATGCTCCGATCGGCTTTGCCGAGAAGGTGGCGGAAGAGATCGCTGCGATCACCGGCATCGCTTTCACCTCCGCGCCCAACAAGTTCGAGGCGCTGGCCGCGCATGATTCCATGGTCTTCAGCCATGGCGCGATCAATTCCACGGCTGCCGCCCTGTTCAAGATCGCCAACGACATCCGCCTTTTGGGCTCCGGCCCGCGCTCGGGTCTGGGCGAATTGTCGCTGCCGGAAAACGAACCCGGCTCCTCGATCATGCCCGGCAAGGTCAACCCCACCCAATGCGAGGCCTTGACGCAGGTCTGCGTTCAGGTGTTCGGCAATCACGCCGCGCTGACCTTTGCCGGCAGCCAGGGCCATTTCGAGCTCAACGTCTACAATCCGCTGATGGCCTATAACTTCCTGCAGTCGGTGCAGCTGCTGGCCGATGCCGCCATCTCCTTCACCGACAATTGCGTGACCGGCATCGAAGCTCGTGAGGACAACATCAAGGCGGCGCTTGAGCGCTCGCTGATGCTGGTCACCGCCCTGGCGCCGAAGATCGGTTATGACAATGCCGCCAAGATCGCCAAGACGGCGCACAAGAACGGCACCACGCTGCGTGAGGAAGCCGTCGGCGGCGGCTATGTCACCGACGCGGAATTCGACGAGGTCGTCCGCCCGGAGACCATGATCAGCCCCGCCTGATCGTATCAGGACGGGGGGCGAAACACCGGACAGGACGGCGCAGCACCGCCGCCCTGTCTGCCGCAGGCCCGGCATCGCGCGCCGAGAAGGCCTTAATTGCGTAAAAACTTTTCAAATTTTTCGGGAACGACAAACCTTTAAAGCTTCTCCAATCTTTACGCCGTATTGGATTCAAAAGAGAATTGAGGGGAAAGGGTTCGCGATGGCGCACGCCAAGACGAGCAAGAACCAGGCGCCTGACATTGCCGCGCAAGTGACCTTCGCCATGCGCGTCATGGGGGTGGCGCCGATCCCGCGCAATTACGAACTCTACTACGAAGCCTATCTCGGCTCGAACCCCAAGCTGACCCAGGAGCTTGCCGCGCTCGGCAGCAAGGCCACCCAGGAAGAGCTCGACCTGATCGGCGCCCGGCACTTCGCTCATATTCACTATCCCGCGGGCGTCGAGCGGGTGCATGCCCATCTCGCCCGCCATCTCAAAGAACTGTTGTCGATGATGCGCGAGGAGCATGTGGCGCTGGAAAGCTACACAAAGCTCCTGGACGAGACCACGGCGCAGATCAATATCAAAGGCCATGCCGGTGCCGAAATCCTGCGCCAGGCCGTCGATCTGTTGACGTCCGCCACCACTGAGACCGTGACGCAGGGACGCGAGCGCGCGGAAAACGTGTCGCAGAAGTCGGTGGAGATGGAGGCGATCCGCCAGGAACTGGACGAATACAAGCGCATCGCCAACACGGATTCGCTGACGCGGCTTGCCAATCGCCGCGCCTTCGACGAGCGCCTCGCAACCGTTTACAATTCCGAGCAGCACCGCGCCTCGACCAGCCTGCTGATCGCCGATATCGATCATTTCAAGAAGATCAACGACAGTTTCGGCCATCCGATCGGCGACAAGATCCTGGCGACCGTGGGCAATGTCATCCGCGCCACCCTGCGACGGGACACCTTCGTGGCGCGCACCGGCGGCGAGGAGTTTGCCGTCATCCTCACCGATGCCTCTACGGACGAAAGCTATCAGATCGCCGAACGCATTCGCCAGGCGCTGGCCAATACACCGTTCAAGAACTCCAAGACCGGTGTCAATTACGGGCCGATCACGCTGTCGATCGGCCTCTGCCAAGCGACGCAGGCGGCAGATTATCTCGACCTCTACAACAAGGCCGACATCGCTCTTTATTGCGCCAAGAACTCCGGGCGCAACTGCAGCACGGTCTATGAAGACGGGATGAAAAAGGAAAGCCGGCGCGGCTGGCTGATCTATCGGCGGTAGCGCATCCGGCGCATCGGGCTGAAAACTGGGTACAGGTTTTCGGACAAATCCGATCCGGAAACGAAATCCTCAAGCATCGGACCGACAATCAAACGCGGCCCGATGACCTCACTCTTTGCCTGCCCTCACCCCTCACCGCTCTGCTTTTCCCTCTCTTTGCCGCGCAGATGCGCCAAGGCGCGGCGTAGGAAGTAGACCTCGCAGGCCGCTGTCACCGCCAGGATCGCCATAGCGAGCACAAACAGCGCATAGGGCTGAAGCACCAGCGACATGGGAATGGCGAGCGCCAGCAGCGCCAGGCCGATCAGATGCGAGGGCGGGATGCGGCCCGTGGCCGCCCGCTTGATCCAGACATTGCCGAGAAGAAAAATGGCGGGCGCGCCGATCAGCGCGCTGGCGGTCTTCAGCTCGGTCTCGCCGGTCGGATGGCTGAGCACGAATTCCTCCCCCACCGCCGAAAGAATGATCGCCACCACGATCGGAATATGGGCATAGGTGAAGATGGTGCGGGCCGCCTCGCCCGGCTCGCGCGCCGTCTCGATCTCCTCGGCCGCGCGGTCATGGCCGAAATGGAAATAGATCCACCACATCAGCGCCGTGGTCAGGAAGGCGGTCGAGGCCAGCAGGAAGGTCAGCGGCTCCATCGGCATGTCGCTTAAGGTGCGGCCGGTGACCAGAATGGTTTCGCCGAGGCAGATGATGACGAACAGCGCGCAGCGCTCGGCCATGTGGGCGCCCAGCACGTCCCAATCGTCCCCCTCCGACCGCCCAAGCCCCGGCACGCGAAATCCGGCGGCGGGCGCTGCATATTCGATCCCGATCGCCGCGATCCAGAGCATCAGCTGCACATGGCCGCCGAGAAGCGCGCCGGCGATCCAGAGGATGGCGGAGGCGACCAGCCAGATCGTCACCCGGCGGAAATGGGAAAATTCGTCGGGACTGTGGCCATGAAAGGCATAGAGCGCGAAGAGCGACCGGCCGACCTGCATCGTCACATAGGCGCCGGCGAAAAGCAGCGCCTTCTCGTCAAAGGCCTTGCCGACGGCGGAGGCGAGCAGAAGGCCGAGAAAGGTCAGCGCGAACAGCATCAGCCGCACAGGGAGCTTGTCCGGATCGAGCCAGTTGGTGACCCAGGTGGTGAAGATCCACACCCACCAGAGCGCCAACATGATCAGAAGCGTCTCGACGAAGCCCAGCGCGTCGTAATGCGTGGCCAGCCGGTGGGACACCTGCAGGATGGAGATGACGAAGACGAGATCAAAAAACAGCTCGGGGAAATCCACCTTGTCGGCGTCTTCCGCCCGGCGTTCGCGCAGCCAGCCGCGCCCCGCCTCGCTCACCGGCCGCCCGCCCTGGGGTCGCGGCTGAGACCCTTCTCGGCCAGTTCCGCCTCATAGGCGGCGAACAGGGCTTCCCCCTCCTCGCCCAGCTGGCGCAGATACGACCAGGTGAAGATGCCGGTATCATGCCCGTCGTCGAAGGCGATGCGCACGGCGTAATTGCCGGTCGGCTGCACGGCGCGGATGCCGACATCGCGCTTGCCCGGCACGGTCACCTTCTGGCCCGGCCCATGGCCCTGCACCTCTGCGGAGGGCGAAAGCACCCGCATGCGCTCGGCCGGCAGCACGAAGCGTGCGCCGTCGGTGAAACTCACCGTCATCGCCCGCCGATCCTTCGAAACGCTCAGCTCCGTCGGCCAAATATCGCTCATGATTGCCCGTCTCTCCTTGAATTTCCCCTGAATTAGCGCAGTTTTGCCAGGGAGACAGCGGGGATGAGCCATCGATCCCGGAGAAACTTCGCCCTTCAGCGCTTTCCACGACTTGAAAGCCGGCGGCAAGCCGCCGACATGCGAAACATCGGCCTGCCGCAGAGACGAAACGCCATGGCGGTCATGCGCATTTGCCTGCGCGCCAGCCAGGCGATAAGACAAGAGCGGCAAGGACAGGGAGAGATCATGACGACGCTCATCATCGACAGACGCGGCAACGTGCCGGTCCCGGCCTCCCCCCTGCCGGCGATGGTGGACCCGTTCGGCCGCGCGATCAGCTATCTGCGCGTCTCTGTCACCGACCGCTGCGATTTCCGCTGTACCTATTGCATGGCAGAGCAGATGACCTTCCTGCCACGCAAGGAGCTTCTGACGCTGGAGGAGCTGGAGCGGCTCTGTTCGGCCTTCGTCGCGCGCGGCGTGCGTAAGCTGAGACTAACAGGCGGCGAGCCGCTGATGCGGCGCAATGTGATGATGCTCGTGCGCGCCATGGGCGCTCATGTTCAGGCCGGGCGGCTGGAAGAGCTGACGCTGACCACCAATGGCTCACAGCTGACGCGCTTTGCCGACGAGCTGGCGGAGTGCGGCGTGCGGCGCATCAATGTCTCGCTCGACACGCTGAAGCCGGATCTCTTTCGCACGATCACCCGTCGCGGCGATCTCGGCCCCGTGCTAGAGGGCATTCGTGCGGCTCAGGCTGCCGGTATTCGCGTCAAGATCAACGCTGTCGCGCTCAAGGGCATCAATGACGCCGAGATCCCCGACATGCTGCGCTGGGCCCATGGCGAGGGCATGGACCTGACGCTGATCGAGACCATGCCGCTTGGCGAGACCGGCGAGGACCGGACCGAGCATTACATGCCGCTGTCCGAAATGCGCGCACGCCTTGCCGAGCGCTTCACGCTGATCGAGGACACCTACCGCACCGGCGGGCCGGCGCGCTATTTGCGCGTGGCCGAGACCGGCGGCCGGCTGGGGCTGATCACGCCAATGACGCATAATTTCTGCGAGAGCTGCAACCGGGTGCGGCTGACCTGCACCGGCACGCTTTACATGTGCCTGGGTCAGGAGGATGCGGCCGATCTGCGTGGCGTGCTGCGCGCCACGCCGGACGATGCCGCGCTGCACGCCGCGATCGACGAGGCGATCCTGCGCAAGCCGAAGGGCCATGACTTCGTCATCGACCGCGCCCGGCGCCCGGCCGTGTCGCGGCATATGAGCGTCACGGGCGGCTGACGCATGCAGCCCGAGCACCCGGACGAAGCCGGCGATTTCTCTGCGCCCGGCCTGTTGCCCTCAAGTCCTTCGCCGCACACCGGCGCGCCGTCAAACCCTTCCCACGCGGCTTCATCGCCCTCTGCGCCACCCCCTTTTGCCCGGCTGCCGTCCACTCGGCCCCAGCCCAAGGCGCCGCCGCTCGTCATTCTTGCCGGCGGCCTGTCGCGGCGCATGGGGCAGGACAAGGCCTTCGTCACACTGGCGGGCCGGCCGATGATCGCCCATCTGATCGAAAGGCTGCGGCCGCAGGCGAGCCTGATCGCCCTCAACGCGCCGGACGAGATCGTCGCCAATGGCCTGTTTGCGCCGCACGAGGCCGTAGGTCTGCGCGTGGTGCCAGATCCCCTGCCCGGCCGGCCCGGCCCGCTTGCCGGCGTGCTGGCGGCCATGCGCTTTGCCCACGAAGCGGTTCCGCGCGCCAGCCATGTCGCCACGGTGCCGATCGACGGCCCCTTCCTGCCCGAGGACCTCCTCGCCCGCCTCGCAGCCGCCGTCGAAGGGCGCGAAGCGATCGCGGTGGCGGCCTCCGGCGGCATCTGGCACCCGATCGTCGCGCTCTGGCCGGTGACGCTGGCAGATGCCCTGCGCGCCTTCATCCTCACCGATGCCAAACGCCGGGTGCGCGGGTTCATCCAGCAGCATCCGCATGTGGTGGTGGATTTTCCCGTGCCGGAGGGACAGGACCCCTTCGACAATCTGAACACACCGGAAGATCTGGCGCGGGCCGAAGAGCGGCTGGCCGCAGGCGCGCACCGGGACGCAGGACAGCCGCGCGATCTGCGGCAACAGCTTGAAGCGCACTCCGTCGCCACGGAGCGGCCAGAACTGGAATTTCGGACGCAGTCTGCCTCAAGCGATCACTTGTCGGCCGAGAAACATGGGCGCGCAATGGCGCATGAAGCCGGGCCACAGGTCACAGAGCCGGACAAGCTTGGGGCAGAGCCCGGCCCGGAGCTGACCCGGATCGAAGAGCCATTGCCGCGCCGCGAGAGCGCCGGCACGCGCCGTGTCGCCGTGGTTCACCCCGCGGGCATGGCTGAGCATCCAAATCATGCACGATCCGAGGCGCGATCCACCGGCGCGCATTCCAACTTTTCCGAGCGGTACGACACGCGCGACACTGCCGACCCGAAAATGGCCACCGCTTCGAACGACACGGAGAGCCCGGCCCACAGCCGCCGGCCCCAGCGCGTGCTTGGCGTCACCGGCTGGAAGAATTCGGGCAAGACCGGGCTCGTCGAGCGGTTGGTGGCGCTCTTTACCCGGCGGGGCCTCAGCGTCTCGACCATCAAGCACGCCCATCACGGCTTCGACATCGACCGGCCCGGCGCCGACAGCTATCGCCACCGCGAGGCCGGCGCCCGAGAGGTCGCCATCGTCGCCAATGACCGCATCGCCATCATGCAGGAACTGCGCGGCGCGCCGGAGCCCGATCTCGTCGCCCTGCTGGCGCGGATGACGCCGGTGGATCTCGTCATCGTCGAGGGCTACAAGCGCGCGCCGATCCCCAAGATCGAGGCCCGCCGTCGCGACGCCCGCGCGCACGAGCCGCTGGCGCCCGGCGACCCCACCATCTTCGCGATCGCCGCCGACCATCCGGTGGACGATGCCGCCGTGCCCGTGATCGATCTCGACGACACGGACGCGATTGCCGATCTCGTGGCGGCGCGGCTGGGTCTTGGCTGACAGTCTATCCAATAAGCGCCGTTGGCCGCCTGCAAATGGCGATTTCCGCGCTTCCGGTTCTCACGTCCCTTAAGGACGCTGCGTTCCGGTTCTCGAAATCACCATTTTTGTCAGACCAACAGCAAGTCTTGAACGGACTGTGAGAAAGCACCCGGCCTGAAAACCAGCCGCACTGATGCGTCAGGCCAGCCCCTTGAAGAAGCCGAGGCTCTCGGGAATTTCGCCATCGAGCGCCGACATATGGCCGCCCTCGATCACGCCCCGGCGCACATCCAGCCCCTTGGCCCTGGCGCGGGCGGCGGTCATGCGGATGATGGAATCGGTGCGGGTCTCGGCCGTGCCGTGCAGCATCAGCACGGGGCATTTGAAGCTTACGGCAAAGCAGATCGGCGAGCGCATGTCATATTCGCGCGGATCGCTGGTGTCGAAGCGGATATCCTCGGGAAAGCGGCGGAAGAAAACCCGTCCGTCCGGATTGGGCGAGAAGGACGCGGCCGCTCGGAACATCGGGCTGGCCTGCGCCGCCATCAGCGTCAGCGTGCCGCCAATGCTGTGGCCGGCCAGATAGATCCGATCCGGGTCCACCCCCGGCAGGCCGCGCAGGCGCTCGGCGGCGGCCAGCACGTCGCTCAGCTCGTCGTAAAAACCGGAAAAAGCGCCGTCCTGGCCGTTTTCCGCCCGCAGCGCCGGCATCAGCGCGATATAGCCGGCCTTGTGATAGGCCGTCGTCAGGTCCCAATGCCCATGCCACAGCGCATTGCCGCCATGCAGCACCAGGATTCCCGGACGGCGGTTCTTCGCGTCGTCATGGCCCGGAGAGACCCAGGCGGTGAGCGACAGTCCGCCGGAGCGATAGCCGATCGCCTCCGCACCCGGCGGCGGCGTCAGCGGATCGCCCTTGTCCGGTGCCGGGCCCTTGCGCAGGAGTTTGGTGTGAAAGCTGCGGCGGGCAATGGCATAATCCTCGTGGATCAGCGGGGGCTCCGCCGGCCCGAGCACAGCGGCGCCGGGAGCGGGCGCTGCCGCCGAGGATGCTGCCGGCGAGGTGGCCAAGGCCGGGGCGGCGAGCGGCAGAAGCGCGGCAGAACCGGCTGCGCGCAATAGCGCGCGCCGTGTCGGCCCGGCATCCTCTCCCGCCCGTTTGCCGATGCTCTTGCGATCATCTCTCCGGTTCATGGCGCAGTCTCCTTTCCGCTCGAAGCCGCCTGCCGCGCGTCCTTCGCCGTCAGGCTTGAAATCTCCGGACTATCCCGCCAGCATTTTGTCGAAACAAAGACTTAGGGCGCTTTCACGCGGAGGAACAGGATCGAAAAAGAGAGGCAGTGCGGACCTCGGCAGGATGGCGGGCATGTCCGGCACTCGCGGCCGGCACGCCGTGCAGACAGGCCGACGCGCCGTCAGTTCACCGTCGCATTGCTGCCGGTCTCGGCAGCATCGTCGAGGCGCAGGAAGGTGAAGCCGCGGGCTTTGAGCGCGAGAATGCCCTGCACCACGCCCTCGCCGGCCGCATGGGTCGGCTGATTGATATGGGCGATGATCACGTCCCCATCGCGGGCGGAGGCGATCCGGTGGGCGGCCATGCGCGCACCGAGCAGCGAGCCTTCGTCGCCATTCAGCGAGAAGCCGGCCACCGTATAGCCGAGGCTGCGGATCTCGGCGATCGAGGAGGTGCTGTATTTGGCGGTGGCGCCGCGAAACCAGTGCGGCGCGGGCAGGCCAAGCGCCATGATCGCATCGCCCCCGCCCTTGACCTCGGCCATCACGGCCTCGGGCGATCCGGCGGCGGGAATGCCATAGATCGACACCGGCTTGTCCACCGCCGGCACATGCATCGCCCCGTGATTTTCGATCTGGAACAGATCCGGATGCGCGCGCAGCACGGCAACCGTTGCGGCATTGTGCTTCAGCCAGCGGGCGGTGACGAAGATCGTGGCGGGGATGGCATTGTCGACCAGCGTCGCAAGAATGCGCTGGTCGGCCGCGCCCATGCAGGCATCGAAGGTCAGCGCCACGCGCGGCGCACCGCTTTGGCGCCCGGAAAGCGCCAGCTTCGGCTCCATCAGCCCATCCTTGCCGGCAAAGGCTGGGGCGGCGACGGCGACGCTCACGAGAAGGGCGAGGATGAGACGAAGCATCGGGGATTCTCCAGAAGAGCCGCGCACGGGACAGGAAGGCAGGCCTGCGATGGCGCTCAATTAGTGCAAGTTCACGGTTCCTTCTACCAAAACCTTCTCTCAACTTAATACATATTAAAAAAAACTAAATTAGAAAACATCACTAATCAATACAAATCTAGATTATTAATTCCAGAAAATGAACATAATATTCAAACATCACTTTCTATGGATAAATATAGCATGGTCGCCTCAATGACAGCATTCCGTCATATCGGGAGAAAATAGACAATGAAAACAGCAATTTATGGGAATAAAACTAGAATAATTCCGCGCGAACCTGATGGTGATGCATTTTTTCAAATTTATTCCGGCGGCATGCGCGCCGCTGAACTTATGGATAAAACGTGGTATATTGGGCCAATTTTAGAAAATGGCCACGCATGTTCAAAGGGCACTATGTCCAGATCTGAATTACAGTCCTTCTTAAAGCATTACAGATTCAAATTCGTCGCATTTCAGATAATAGGTTGGACTGATGGCGACTATCATTGTAGCTGGTCTCCTTTCATACCTGGACAAACCAAACATATGCTATCACCAGCAGATTTGTGGAGTAATATCAGAGCAAATCTGGCGCAGAACAGGACCAAAAGTGATTTAAGATCTCTTGGTCAACCAACATATGAAAAAATAGCGGCTATCCTGGATAGCCACACAGACGTCGAGCGAGTCTCCGCTTCCATTAGTTTGAGTCTTAGAAATTTGGATATCAGCGTAGAACAAATCTGTGATTTTTATAATGAAAAACTCACAAACCACCTAGCGTTGGGTCATTTGGAGGGAATCCGATCATCATCATCTCTAGATAATAATCTTTATGCTTATGTCCATTCATTCTTCATGCATCTCGGCGCAGCAAGAGATTATATTGCCGCATTCTGCTCCATACGAATTGGAAAAGATCCAAAGACAATCGACTCTTTCGCGAAATTAATTGATACACTAAGAAGCGAACATGTCGAAAGAGATGAAATACTCAAAATATTTTTGGCAAAAGGTTACATTAAAAATAAGGAAACCAGCTCGACAAAATTTGAGACATCTGGATGGATGAAAGAGGCCACAGACCTACGCAATGAGTTTATGCACAGAAGACCATTTGGCGAACGGTTTCTTGAAAAGATGGGATTCGCAGAGCCGGTAGATCGAGATTTAGGCTTATATCGTTACAAAAGACCTATAATAATAAATGATAAAGAAGAGGATGCACTAGAAATAATAATTGATCATTATAGAAAAATGACAGATTTGTGTAGTATAATATCAAATAAATGTGGATTTGACGCGTCAATTACGACGCTTACTGATGAAGACATAATTTCCTATCGGGAAAGCAAGTAAAACTGAAAAGTATGACTATAAGGTTGGCCCGGCCGAAGCCGGGCCTTCCACGCATCAGGAGCCTGAGCGCCCTATCGCTGGGCCACCGGGCGCACCAGAGGCGTGACGCGGCGGATGGTGACGCGGCGGTTTTCCTGCGAGGGGCCGTTGGTCAGCACCTTGAGGTAGCGCTCGCCATACCCCTGGGTCACCAGGTTTTCCGGCGGGATATTGTAGACCTCGGTCAGGAGAGACGCGACGGATTCGGCGCGCTCGTCCGACAGGATCAGGTTGGACTCGTCCGATCCCACCGCATCCGTATGGCCTTCGATCAGGAAGGTCTCGCCCGGATCCTTGTTGATCACCTCCATCATCGCATCGGCAACGCGGCGCAGCGTCTTGGCCTGCGACATCGGCACCTCGGCACTTCCCGTCGCAAAGGTGATCGTATCGAGATCGATGCGGCGCACCTTGTCGCGCAGGCGGGCGGAGTTGCGTACCTCGTCGATCGAATAGGTGCGCTCCACCCGCTCGACCGGCGGTTCGGACAGGAAGCTGTAATAGTCCCGGTCCGGCTGCGACGAGGTGTCGACAATGTAATCATTGAGCGGCACGCGCAGGCGCATCGGCGGCAGGTCCTCGCCGGCATCGTAGATCGGCGGACGCGGACGATCGTCATCCATGTCGTCGGCATAGACCATCAGATATTCGCGGCCGTCGCGGTCGATCCGGGTGCGCTGGATCACGTCGCCATAGGAATTGTAGATCGTGACGATGCGCACGCCGTTCGGCCGTTCGATCACCTCGCGCGAGCGGCCACGCGGCAGCTCCTCGTAATAGGTGTCCTGCGAATCGCGGCGCAGGCGGGCCCGGTCATCGCCGCGCACGACGATCTCGTCGCCGAAATCGATCACCGTGCGGTTGTTGCGGCGCTCTTCGATGCGCGGACGCGGCTGGTTGGCGCCGACGAAGGCGTCGATGGCGTCCTGCAGGTCGAATTGCGGCGCGCGCTCCACCCGGCGGCCACGCTCGCGCAGGGCTTCGTCGATCTGGTCGCGGTCGAAGCCGCGTTCGCGCATCGGCGCCTGGGCGTCGGCGTCGTTCTTCGGCAGCGGCACATTGCCACGCTCCTCGCGCAGCTGCTCGCGCTCGGCCCGACGGCGCTCGCGCGCCTCGCGGCCGCCGCGGCTGTCGGCATCCTTGTCGCTGTCGAGAACGGCCGCGCCGTTTTCCACCGGAAGAACGACGGTGTCGTCGCTCTTGGCCGGATCGCGGGCAATGCGCTGGCGGTCCTGTTCGGAGATGTCCGGCAGGTCGCGGCGCACGCGGCGCTCTTCACGCAGTTGCTCGCGCTGCTGCGGCGTCATCTGCTCGAGGTCGCGCGCTTCCTCGGGCGTCAGCTCGTCGGCACCACGGCCGCCGGGGCGGCGGGCATCGCCGGGGTTGGCACCGTTCTGGCCGGCCTGATCGGGGCGTGGACGCTCACGCGGCGCCTGACCGTCCGGCTGTTGGGCCGGCTGCCCCTCCGGCTGCCGGGCCGGCTGGTCGCCATTCTGCTGCTGCTGGTCTGCCTCGCGCTGCTTGCGGCGCTCTTCGCGAATGCGCTGGCGGTCGGCGTCGGTCGGCTGCTGGCCATCCTGACCGGCGTCCGGCGCGGGCTGGGGCACGGGCTGGCCGGGCGCGGGCTTTGGTGCAACAGGCTTGTCGCCTGCCGGAGCGGGCTTGCCGGCGGCAGGCTTTTGCGGCGCCGGCTGGTCGCCGTTCTGCTGTTGCTGGTCGGCCTCGCGCTGCTTGCGGCGCTCCTCGCGGATGCGCTGGCGCTCGGCATCGGACAGGCCGCCATCCTGACCCGGTGCGGCCGTGTCGGCCGCCGGCTTGCCCTGAGCGGGCTTTTCCTGAGCCGGCTTCGTCTGGGCAGGCTTGGTCTGGACGGGCTTGTCGGGAGCAGGCTTTTCCGCGGCCGGCTGGTCGCCATTCTGCTGCTGCTCGGCCTGGCGCTGCTTGCGCCGCTCCTCGCGCTGGCGCTCGGCATCGCTCGGCTGCTGGCCATCCTGCGCGGCGGCCGGCTTCGGCCGGCCCTGTGCGGGCTCATCGCCATTCTGCTGCTGCTGGTCGGCCTCGCGCTGTTTGCGCCGCTCCTCACGCTGGCGCTGGCGCTCTTCGGCGGAGGGGCCGCCATCCTGCCCGGCTTCGGGTGCCGCCTGGCGGCGCTGGGGCTGCTCGCCGCCCTGCTGCTGATCGGCCTCGCGCTGCTTGCGCCGCTCCTCGCGCTGGCGCTGCTGGTCGGAGGGACCACCGTCCTGCCCGGCATCGGGCGCCGCCTGGCGGCGCTGCGGCTGCTCGGCGCGGCCGGGCTCACCCTGCTGCTCGCGCTGGTGCTCCTCCCGGCGCTTGCGGCGCAGCTCTTCCGGATTGTCTCCGCCCTGGCCGCCCTCGACGGCATCCTGCTGCGCCACCTGGAAGGGGGCATGCAGGCTATCGGCGAGCGCGGGCTGAAGCCCGACGGTGGCCGCCAGGATCGGCAGGGCCACGGAAGCAAAAAGTCGCGATCGATTGCTCATTTGGGTCTTTCCTCGGATGGAAGAGGTCCGTCTGGCGCGCCCTTTCTTCCGGCGCGCCGGCCCCTTCCGGACCTCGGCTCTGCGCAGGAAAAAAAGGCGGCGCGATGGCTTCTTGTCACACCCGTTTAAGCGGGTGCGCATGAATCGGCGATGAATGGTCCGTTCATGCTGGCGGACATAGGCGCCGCCGCGCGCTTTGCCATAGCGCTACTGACTTGATCTGCTTGAAAAACAGCGCGGAGGGCCAGCCTGCCTGCCCTCTTCCGCCTGCGTCGGGGGCCACTCCTTGGCGCTAGGAAGCCGAAACCGCTACGAAAGTCGGGACGCGCCGGCCATGGCGCAACAGTCCTCGGTCCCGGCCGATTCTGCGCGCGCCGACAGCCATTAAACAGGATCAGAGCCCCGCAAAGCCTGCATGCGGAGCGCGTGAACAGGGGAAAAGCCTCCCGGGGCCGGGCTTTTCCAGTGCCTGACCGCATGCGCTCCGGCGGTTTGCTGTTGATTTTTGGCCGAAACCCATAGGATGATCGGCGCCACGGCCCGCAAGGCCGCGATCAAGGGCGCCAGCGACCGGAGACGGTAGAAAACCAACAGAGATCACGGCGCCCCCACCAGAGAGGATCGACATGCGCTTGTCCAAACGCTTTGCCATGGCCGCTTCGGCCGCCCTGCTTGCCCTGTCCGCCGGCTCGGCCATGGCCGATGGCGAGAAGATCGTGATCGCCACGGAAGGCGCCTATCCGCCCTTCAACGTGCTGGCCGCCGACGGCACGCTGTCCGGCTTCGACGTCGACATCGCCCGCGCGCTCTGCACGCAGATGAAGGCGGACTGCACCTTCGTGACACAGGAATGGGACGGCGCCATCCCCGCGCTGACCGCCAAGAAATTTGATGCCTTCATCGCCTCGATGTCGATCACGGCGGAGCGCAAACAGAAGGTCGATTTCACCGACAAATATTACAACACGCCGCCGGCCATCGCGGTGCCGAAGGACAGCAAGATCACGGCGGCGACAGGCGATGCCTTCTCCGGCAAGACGCTGGGTGCGCAAAGCTCCACCACCCATTCCAACTATGCCGAAGCGCACCTCAAGGGCGCCGACCTCAAGCTCTATCCGACCGCCGACGAGTATAAGCTCGACCTCGCCAATGGCCGCATCGACGGCGCCATCGACGACGTCGTCGTGCTCTCGGAATGGCTGAAGACGCCGGATGGCGCCTGCTGCAAGCTGCTTGGCACCCTGCCGATCGACCCGGTCATCAATGGCGAGGGCGCCGGCATCGCGCTGCGCAAGGGCAATGATGCGCTGCGCGAGAAGTTCAACGCCGCGATCAAGGCGATCCGCGCCAATGGCGAATACAAGAAGGTGAACGACAAGTACTTCACCTTCGACGCCTACGGCAACTAACGCCTGTCCAGCAAGAGGGCGTCAGCGCTTTTGTGTCCGGACTGCGTGAAAAGCAAGGAGACAGAGCATTGAGGGGGATCCTATGGTCGCTGGAAATGCTCTCAATCCTTCCCGCGACAGGCGGGCTTTGACTTAAGCAGAAAATACGGCCGGCGTGCCCTCGCCGGCCACCCTCCACGAATGCGGAAAGGGACGAGCGCCTGCCCTCCGCCTGTGACGCCGGCGCCGCGGTCACCCTGCGGCACGGCGCTTCTCTCCTTGCCCATGCGCGACCATCGCCCTTTGCGCCGGCGCGACAAGTTCGATAAGACAAAAAACGACAAGACGAAGAAGCGTGAACCATGTGCCGGCCCGCTTTGCCGCGCGGCTTTCCCATGAGACCACGCCATCCGGGGAATGATGCATGGACGCCATCACCGCTGCGCTGGAGCAGCTTACCACCGCTCTGGACCTGTTCTGCGGTCCTGCGGGTGTGTTCACCTGGTTTGCCGGCCAGTCGCTTCTGGCCTGCGGCGATGCTGGCTGGGGCGACGAGATCGCCGGCGGCTTCAAGATCACCCTCTTCCTGGCTTTGGCCACCCTGCCCTTCGGCCTGGCCTTCGGCTTCTTCGTAGCGCTGGCCAAGCGCTCGCGCGAGCCGTCGCTGCGCCGCTCGGCCAATATCTACACCACCCTGTTTCGCGGCCTGCCCGAGCTTCTGACGCTGTTCATCGTCTATTACGGGCTGCAGATCCTGGTGCAGCAGGCGCTGTCCGCTGTCGGCTATGACGGCCCGGTGGAGATCAACGCCTTTGCCGCCGGCATGGTGGCGCTTGGTGTCGTCTTCGCGGCCTATGCCTCGGAGGTGCTGGAATCGGCCTTCAACGCCATTCCGCAGGGGCAATATGAGGCCGGCTATGCGCTCGGCCTGTCGAAGGGCCGCACCATGCGGCTGATCGTGCTGCCACAATTGCTGCGCGTGGCGCTGCCCGGCCTCGGCAATCTCTGGATGGAACTGTTGAAGAACACCGCGCTCGTTTCCGTCATCGGCCTGCCCGATATTCTCCGCCAGACCGGCGTCGCTGCCCGGGTGACAAAGCGCGCCTTTGAATTCTTCGGCCTCGCCTGCGTGCTCTTCATCCTGCTGGCGCTCGCCACCTCCGTCGTCTTCTCCCTGCTCGAAAAGCGCGCGCGCCGCGCGGAGGTGGTCCGATGAGTGTCACCGAGCGCATGATCCCGCCGCAGGCCCCGCCGCCGGAAGAGGCGCGGCCCTATAGCGCGGAGCGTCTGGCCGGGCGCATCTTTCTTGGCGTCTGGCTGGCGGCAGCCATCGGCGTGGCGATCGGCGCCGTGCAGGGCTGGGACACACAGAAGTTCTTCACCTACGGCCCGACGTTGCTCTCCGGCCTCGGGGTGACGTTGACGCTGGTCTCGCTGTCGATCGTCTTCGGCGCCATCCTCTCGGTGCCACTCGCCTTCGGCCGCATGTCGCGCAATCCGGTCATCTCCTGGGCAAGCTATGTCTATGTCTATTTCTTCCGGGGCACGCCGATCATCGCCCAGCTCTTCCTGGTCTATTACGGGCTTGGCAGCTTTCGGCCGGAACTCGACGCGGTCGGCCTCTGGTGGTTCTTCCGCGAGGCCTGGTACTGCGCCCTGCTGGCCTTCACGCTGAACACGGCGGCCTATCAGGCCGAGATCCTGCGCGGCGCGATCGAGAGCGTGCCGCGCGGCCAGCGCGAAGGTGCGGCTTCGCTCGGTCTGCCCGCGCGCGTCACCTTCTTCAAGGTCATCCTGCCCCAGGCGCTGATCGTGGCGCTGCGCCCCTATGGCAATGAAATCATCCTGATGATCAAGGGCTCGGCCATCGTCGCCATCGTCACCGTCTTCGACCTGATGGGTGAGACACGCCGCGCCTTCTCGCGCACCTTCGACTACCAGATGTATCTCTGGGCCGCGATCCTCTACCTCATGATCGTCGAGATCCTGCGCAACCTGTGGGCTTGGCTGGATGCGCGCCTGACGCGGCATCTGAAGCGATAAAGCCTCTCCGGCCGGCGCGCCTGCCGCGAGAGCGTGGGGTGCGCCGGCTGTCAAAAATTCGTCATGGTCGTTAACCCTCGCGCAACCATGGCGGCGCACACTTCATCGGACCACATTGAAACAGATGAGGTCCTGCATGACACGAGAGTTGGAATTGCAGATGCGGGGCTACGGCCTCACAACGGCGGAGATCACCTATCGCCTGCCGGATCATCCGGTCTTGCTCCAGACATTCCTCTGGCAGCATTACGATCTCGCCCCCGACTTTCCCGAGATGAAGAGCTTCCTGAAGTTCTGGCGCGAGACGCTGGACGGGCCGCTGCACTCCGTGCGCTTCGTCCATCGCAAGCTGATCTCGGCCAGCGACTGGCGGGCGCTGAAGGGCGAGTTCGTCATCAACTGACGCCCGCGCCGGCCGACACGTCCTGCCGCGCAAAAGCCGTGCCGCATGTGCGAAAACGGTTCCGCTGACGCGCGGCTTCCTGTAGAAGCGCGGGCATGAAAAAGATCGACGAAGACGCCCTTGCCGAAGCCTATAACCGCGCGCTGGCGCTGGAAAAGGCCGGCGAGATCGATGCGGCCGTAAAGGCCTATGAAGAGGTTCTGGCCCTCGACCCCGAGGACCATGGCGGCGCCGCCGTGCGCATCGCCGCCATGGGGCGCGGCGAGACGCCCGACAAGGCGCCGGACGCCTATGTCGAAACCCTGTTCGACCAGCATGCCCAGGTGTTCGAGGATGTGCTGGTGGAGCAGCTCGGCTATTCCGTGCCCGTGATGGTGCGCCAGCGCCTGCAGGCGCTCGGCCTCGGCCCCTTTGAAAAGATGCTCGACCTCGGCTGCGGCACGGGGCTGACCGGCGGCGCGCTGCGCGACATGGCGGCCGATATCACCGGCGTTGATCTCTCGGAGAACATGGTCGAGATCGCCCATGAGAAAGAGCTCTACGAGACGCTCTATGTCGCCGAGGCGGTGGACTATCTCGAGGACAATGACGACGGCCCCTTCGATCTGGTGACCGCGACCGATGTGCTGCCCTATATGGGTGGCCTGGAAGCGCTGTTCTTCGCCGCCGCCGAGGCCATGCAGCCAGGCGGCATCTTCATCTTTTCCAGCGAGACCCTGCCCGACGGGATTCTGGCCGGTCGCCGCTTCATGGTCGGCCCGCACCAGCGCTTCGCCCATGCGGAAAGCTATGTGCGCGAACGACTGGAGGCGACCGGCTTTGCCGTGCTGGAAGTGAGCGAGATCACCGTGCGCATGGAACAGGGCGAGCCCACGCCCGGCCATCTGGTGGTGGCGCGGCTGCAGGGCTGAAGCGCCGACGCCGAGCCAAACGAATTTCAGGAGAGAGCGGATCATGGCAAACGTCACCTTCATCGGCCTCGGGGTCATGGGCTTTCCCATGGCCGGACATCTGAGCACCAAGGGCGGCCATAAGGTGACGGTCTATAACCGCACCGCCGCGCGGGCCGAGGCCTGGGTGGAGAAATTCGGCGGCCAGCGGGCGGAGACGCCGGCCGAAGCAGCCGAGGGCGCGGATTTCGTCTTCGCCTGCGTCGGCAATGATGACGATCTGCGCGCGGTGACGACCGGCCCCGGCGGCGCCTTCGAGACGCTGGCGGCCGACGCCGTCTTCATCGACAACACCACGGCCTCGGCCGAAGTCGCCCGCGAGCTGGATGCAGCGGCCCGGGCGCGTGGCGCCCATTTCATCGATGCGCCGGTCTCCGGCGGCCAGGCGGGCGCCGAGAACGGCGTGCTCACCGTGATGTGCGGCGGGGACGAGGCGGTGTTTGCCCGCGCCGAGCCGGTCATCTCCGCCTATGCCCGCATGGTCGGGCTGATGGGCCCTGCCGGCAGCGGCCAACTGACCAAGATGGTCAACCAGATCTGCATTGCCGGCCTCGTCCAGGGTCTGGCCGAGGGCCTGCATTTCGGCGCAAAGGCCGGGCTCGACATCGAGCACGTGGTGGAGGTGATTTCCAAGGGCGCCGCCGGCTCCTGGCAGATGGAGAACCGCCACAAGACCATGAAGGACGGCCGCTATGATTTCGGCTTCGCGGTCGATTGGATGCGCAAGGATCTCGACATCGTGCTGACGGAAGCCCGCCGCAACGGCGCCACCCTGCCCGTCACCGCCCTGGTCGATCAGTTCTACGGCGAGGTCCAGGCCATGGGCGGCGGCCGCTGGGACACGTCCTCGCTGCTGGCGCGGCTGGATAAGGCGAAGCGCTGATCCGTGATCCAACCGGGCGCGTTCGCTTGGCACCATCGGCGAAACCGCTTTCCTGGGTCACGCCCCCCCCCAAGACGGATCTTCATCGGACCAGATGAGCCGCAGCCGAGGCTATTGCCCGTGGCCTGCGAACAGGCTTTCGCGCAAGTCGGGATGTGCCATTTCGACAGCGGATGCAAAACGTCGGTCGAGCATTCTTGTCTCGTCCAAAACCGCGTGCTGAAGCATACTTCCTTGAAGCTCGAGTTTTTTAACGGGTTGTTGTCCGCTGTTGTCGAATAGAACCCCTATGTCGCAGAGCGGCAAGGCTTTGGCCAGCTTTTCAAAGCAGATCTCATAACGCCGGCGGATGGTCGCGGCAGGAATGTCATGGCCGTCACCAGTCACACGTTGTGCGACGCGCAAAATATGCAGATCCGCACTGTCCAGAGCCACAAAGAGAAGCATGACGTCATAACGCAACGCCTTGGTTCTTTGTAGCACACCGAGCGACTGGTGACTGCTCAGCGTCGTTTCATAAACGATGTCGGCACCCGATACGAAAGCCTTATCAAGGCGAAGGATAGCCTGACGACCTGCGGCCAGCTATTTTCGCGCGGAATCGACGGGATCCAGTTCCCGCGCGATCTCGTCGGCATTGATGAAGAGGCCAGAGAACTGGCTGGCTTTGTAGAGCGAGGATTTTCCGGCGCCATTCGGTCCGGCGAGAACGACGAGCTCAGGCCGATCACTCGGCGGCATGGTGTTCCACACCCTGGGAAACCGTAAAGCTTTTCCGCTCGCCTTGTGCCGTCATCTCCATGATCGCGCCGTCTCGATTCTGCCCGGCATAGAAAACCGAGCTGCCGCAAGCCTCCGCATCCTGACGGGCGCGGGCGCCGACCGATTCAAGCCGAGCCTCAAGATCTCTGAGATCCGAAAGCGCTCTCATCATGCGTTTCTCATCCTTAAGGCCGGCCGAAGCCAGTCAATGCGCGGCACCGACAAGGCGCAGCCGCCTCAACATAAGAGCGGACGACCCGTGCAGCAACACGACCCTCAATCCTCCGCCGACTTCGCCTGTTCCAGGATCATGTAATCCAGCGGCAGCTGCGTCGTGTATTTGATCTGCTCCATCGCGAAGGCGGAGGAGACATCGCGGATCTCGATCTTGGCGATCATGCGCTTGTAGAAGGCGTCATAGGCGGCGATATCGGGCACGACCACGCGCAGGAGATAATCCACGTCGCCGCTCATGCGGTAGAATTCCACGACTTCGGGAAACTCCACCATCACCTCCGAGAAGCGCTTCAGCCATTCGGTGGAATGGGCATTGGTGCGCACGGAGACGAAGACGGTAACCTTGGTGTTGACCTTGGCCGGATCGAGCAGCGCCACGCGACCGCGGATCACGCCCTCCTCTTCCATCTTCTGGATGCGCCGCCAGCAAGGCGTTGTCGACAGGCCGACCTTCTTGGCGAGATCGGCGACGGCGAGGGTGGAGTCCTCCTGCAGCAGGCGCAGGATCTTGCGGTCGAGACGGTCCATGGGCATCGGTCCTTGGCGGCGTCCGGCCGAGGGGCCGGTCTATGGCGGGGCATGCAGCGGCGCTGCGTGGAATATTATTCTTTCTACATCCTCTCATATCAAAAAGGGAAGAATGAATTTTCAGTTTCACCGGGATATGAGCGTGCGGATCCGCGCCTGCAGCTCCGGCAGCAATTCGGCCTCGAACCAGGGATTGCGCTTGAGCCAGGCGCTGTTGCGCCAGCTGGGATGGGGCAGCGGCAGCGTGGCCGGCGCGCCCTCCTCCGCCAGCGACGCGCTCAGGATCGCCCGCCAGTCAGCCACCGTTTCCGTCATCGAGGCCCGCGGGCCGAGGTGATAGGCCTGCGCATAGGCGCCGATCGTCAGGATGAGGCGGAGGCCCGGCATGGCAGCGAGCGCCGGCGCCCGCCAGGCCGGCGCGCATTCCTTGCGCGGCGGCAGATCGCCGCCATGCCGGTCATGCCCGGGAAAGCAGAAGCCCATGGGCAGGATGGCGAAATTGTCGGGCGCATAGAACAGCGTGCGATCGACGCCCAGCCATTGGCGCAGGCGGTTTCCCGAGGGATCGTTGAAGGGCACGCCGCTGTCATGCGCGCGCACGCCCGGCGCCTGGCTGGCGATGAGCACGGGTGCGCGGGGCGACAGGACGAAAATCGGCCGGGGTTCCTGCGGCAAGGCCCGCTCCGGGCCCCCTAGTGGCGCCTCGCGACAGATGCGGCAGGCCGCCATGCGGGCAGTGAGATCGTCGTCGGGAAAAGCGGCAGGGTTCGTTCTCGTATCGCCAGTGGCCACCAAAGACGCAGGAGGCGCCGGGCTGGCATCGCAACAGTGTTTCAAATCGGCTTTGTTCATTCTGTCTCTCATCCACCGCCCGGCCTCACCGCACTCTCATCCCCTCTCTCCGGCCAGAGCCATGCGATGGCCTGCGCGAGGACATCGGCGATCTCATCGCCGATCGCGGAGAACAGGCTGTCGACCGCCGCCCCCAGGGCCGCCGGCTCCTTGAGATTGTCGGCCTGCATCCGCCGCCAGATCTGCGGGCGCGTGAAGCGGCTGGCCCAAAGGCCGCGATGCTCAAGCCGCGCCCGGGCCTCCTCGGCGCGGAAATCGCCGGATGCGACGGCGAAGCCGGCCTCGACCATCGCTGCGTTCAGCGCCGTTTCTCCGGCCCTACAGTGGGCGAGCAGCCGGCCGTAGCGGTCCTGGCCCTCGCCCTCGCAGGTCACAGCGCGTCCGTCGATCAGTTGCTCCAGCCTGTGGCGCGCCGCCTCGCCGCAGTCCCAGGCCGGATTTTCCGGCAGGATGCAGGTCTGCGCGCGCTCCGGCGCGTCGATGCCGACGAGACGGATCCGCAAGCGACGGCCCGACAGCACCAGCGTATCGCCATCAACCACCTGCGCCCGGCCGCTGACACTGCGTGCGCCTTTCGGATGCGACAGGATCGCGACCAGCAGCGCAACGGCGGCGAGCACCAGCACGGTCACCAGCAGGTCGCCTGCGGAGAAGGCGCGCCAAGGGAGGCATCTTCTTAAGAATTGGTGTCTAGACTTGCCCACAGACCCATCGCCATCACCCAGCGTCACACACGATGTAATGCCGCACACCGCCAGCGCCAACCCTGACAAGAACATTGTCGACCGAACGCAGAGCCGTCCGAACCGCGCTGTGGCGCGGGCCGTGCGCGCGACGCGGGCGCGACTGCAGACGGGTCGTTTCAGCAATGCCGTGTTTGAAAAAGAGATGATGCGGCTGCATCTCGATTCGGTGGTGCACAACAGCGCCGGTGTGGCGCTGACCATTCTTCTCGCGGCCGCCTTCGGCATGTGGCTCGCCGGCGACCTGGCTCTGGCCGCCTGGATGGCCATGGCGCTCAGCCTTCAGGCGCTCTGCATCGTCGTGGCGTGGCGCGCGCGCAAGGTGACGCTGACCCAGGAACAGGTTGCGCCGCTGCGTCGCCAGTTCATCCTGCTGCAGGGTCTCACCGGCGTGAGCTGGGCAATCTTTGCGCTCCAGGATTGCTCTGCCTGCAGGCCGGACCTGTTTGAAGCCTATCATGGCGGCGCGTTGCTGATCGGGCTGGCGGCCACGGCGATGGGCACCGTGCTGCTACGCCCCGCGCTGATCGCCACCTTCCTGCCCGTGATCGGCGTGCTGGCGCTGCGCGCGGTGGAAGGCCACGACTTGAGCACGGCCGCGCTGGCCGCCGCGATCGCCGTGGCGCTGCTCTTCCTTCTTGTCATGACCAACCGCATGCAGCAGGCCAATCTGCGCATCCTGGCGATCCAGTCGGAGAAGGACGACCTGATCGCCGAGCTGGAAGTTGCCAAATCCATGTCCGATGAGGCGCGGCGGCGGGCGGAAGACGCCAATCTGGCCAAGTCGCGCTTCCTTGCCTCCATGTCGCATGAGCTGCGCACGCCGCTCAATGCCATCCTCGGCTTTTCCGAGGTGATGCACACCGAGGTTCTGGGCCCGCTCGACAACCCGATCTACAAGGAATATTCCGGCGATATCCACCGTTCCGGCCAGCACCTGCTCGATCTGATCAACGAGATCCTCGACCTCTCGCGCATCGAGGCCGGGCGCTACGAGCTGCATGAGGAGGCCGTGCATCTCCTGGAGATCGTTGAGGACTGCATGGGCATGGTGCAGCTGCGCGCCCGCTCGAAGAACATTCAGATCCGGCACCAGGCAGAATCCGCCATGCCCGCGCTCTGGGCGGATGAAAAGGCCATCCGCCAGATCACTCTCAATCTCCTGTCCAATGCGGTGAAGTTTACGCCGGCCGGCGGAGAAATCCTCGTCAAGGTCGGCTGGACGGCCGGCGGCGGCCAATATGTCAGCATCCGCGACAATGGCCCCGGCATTCCCGAGGAAGAGATCCCCGTGGTGCTCTCCGCTTTCGGCCAGGGCTCCATCGCCATCAAGAGCGCCGAGCAGGGCACCGGTCTCGGTCTGCCGATCGTTCAGGCCCTGCTGGCCAAGCATGGCGGCGAATTCCTGCTGCGCTCCAAGCTGCGCGAGGGCACGGAAGCCATCGCCATCCTTCCGTCCAAGCGGGTGCTGGACAGCCTGCCCGCCGTGCGCCAGGTCCAGCCGGTGGAACGCCGCCGCCGCTCCTTCGCGTAAATTACGGAAAAGCGCAATCCGTCCCCATCTGTCCGAATACGGTTCAGACCTTCCAGTTCGCCGTCAATGCGGCAGGAAATGGGAGATGAAGATCACATAGAAGGCATAGCCGGAATTGGCCAGAACGAGGCAGAGGCAGGCGAGCGATCCCAGGTCCTTGGCATTGCGGCCCATATCCGAAATCTCCGGCGAGACCCGATCGACGATCTCCTCGATCGCGGTGTTGAGTGCTTCAAACGCGATCATCATCAGGAACAGGATGCCCATCGCCACATATTGAAACAGGGTGGCGCCGGAAATCACGAAGCCGACCATGGCGACGCAAAAGCCGATCAGCTCATGGCGAAAGGCGGCTTCGCCGAAGAGCCGGCGCGCGCCGCCGATCGAATAGCTGGTGGCCGCAAGCAGATGCCGCAGCCCGGTGAGCTTGCGGCGCCGCCGCTTCTTGGGCGCAAGGTTGGGGCGGTCGATGATCGTCAATCCCTGTCCAGCTCCTGTCACACCCCAATGGCCCCGACGGAGGCCGAAGCACGTCCGGCCAGATGCAGGCCACGGCGCGCGCCGCCCTACATACAGGCTCGCGTCCGCAAGGCAAAGTCATCCTTATCGGCAAATCCTATGACGGACAATTTGTCCGACAGTCGGCACCGGCGAACGAATCGATCCGCCAAGTCCTTCACGACAATGCGGACCAACGGGTCCCGGACCATGGCACCGCTTCCCCGAACTTAAGCCCTGGTGGCCGCAAGGGCGCGGCATGGCGTCTACTAAGGCCAGCTGCCTCCCCGGGCTCAGGCCCGCAGCGCCAGCCGGCCTTCTACCACCCCACACTCTTCCATCCCAGACGACGTGAGCGACACTGGCGCGGCGGCGCGTGCGGCCAGCAGCGAGGGCAGCTGCGGCGGCCAGACGCAGTTGCGTCCATGACGCTTGGCCTCGTGCAGCACGAAGGCGGCGTGGTCGAGCAGCGTATCGATCGAAGTGTGGGGCGCATCGGCCGCCGCCACGCCGAGGCTGACGGTGACCACCTGGCCCCGGCCGAGCGCCTGATGCGGAATGGCCAATCCCTCCACCGCCGCGCGCAGCTGCTCGGCGAGCCCGAAAACCTCGTCGATCGTCATGTCGAGCGCGAGAACCAGAATGCGGTCGCCACCATTACGGTAGATCCGCACCCGCTGATTGGCGAACTCGCACAGGCGGGCGGCGATGCGCTGCATGCAGCGATCGGCCCGGGCGCTGCCCTCGGCGATATTGAAGGCCTTGAAATGGTCGATATCGATCATCAGCGCGAAGATGCATTGCGGAATGGCCGTCTGCCACAGGCCGATGACATCGGCCGCCAGGCCATAGCGGTTGCGCAGGCCCGTCAGGCCATCGCGCTCGGCCTCCTCGCGCAGCGACTGCTGCAACAGTCGCTCCTGCCAGAAGCGCAGGAAATCGCGCCGCTCGGCCCGTTCGAGAATATAGGCAGACGCCGCCAAGCACAGGACAATGGTGGTGAAGGAGACAAAGGCCGCCATGGTCAGCATGCCGCTGACCAGCGTGGCCGAGATCTGGATCGCCGTGGCGATCATCAGCGCGCAGAGCGTCGGCACGAAGCGCAGGCGCACCACCAGGGTGAAGTAGATCATCATCGCCACGGTGCCGACCTGATAGACGACGCGATACGGGCTGTCGCTCCACACCATCACCAGAAGCGGCAGCAGCACGGCAAGCAGGAAAATCGCCACCGAGAGCAGGTCGTGCAGGTCGGGCTGGCGCCAGCGCAGCTTCACATACGTCAGCCACAGGCAGGCGGCGGTAAAGACGATGCAGCGCATGACGAACATGGCCGGAAAATGCTCCGGCATCAGCAGCGCGTCCTTCACCAGCATCAGATCGTAGATTACCATGGCCGTCAGGCACCAGACCAGCGCATGGGCCAGGCGTTGGCCCACGTAGCTTTCCAGGAAGGCCTCTTCCAGCGCAGCCGAAAAGCGCAGGCGCCAGGAGCGGCGCGCCATTGCGCGTTCGACAGCCTTGATCGTGATCCTGGATCCAACAGCCTGCGGCATGATTCTGCCTTCATCCCCATGGGCGCGCATGCGGCGCGCTTAACGCAAATTCCGGCCGCCTTCAGCGACCGGAAAGGATGATTGCATCAAATCTTAAATGGGTGGTTGAGAAAGGGGCCGAATTGTGTCGGCCGCTCCGCTCATCCCCTGCCCGGCCATTCACACTTCGGCGTTGCTCACGCCGGCCTGCGGGAAGGTGGCCATGCCGGAATGGCAGGCGGCCGCCGCCTTGACGATGCCGGCGGCGATGGCCGCCCCCGACCCTTCGCCCAGCCGCATGCCGAGCGCCAGAAGCGGCGTCTTGCCAAGCTTCTGGATGGCCGCGAGATGGCCGGGCTCGGCCGAAACATGGCCGATCAGGCAATGGTCGAGCGCGGCCGGGTTGGCGGCGTGCAGGATGGCGGCTGCCGCCGTGGCCACATAGCCATCGATGATCACGGGCACCTTCTGCACCCGGGCGGCGAGGATGGCACCCGCCATCGCCGCCACCTCGCGCCCGCCGAGACGGCGCAGCACTTCCAGCGGATCGGACAGATGGTCGCGATGCAGCGCCACGGCCTTTTCCACCGCCGCCGTCTTGCGCGCCAGGAGCTCGCCGGTGGAGCCGGTGCCGGGGCCGACCCAGTCGGCGGCGCTGCCGCCATAAAGCGCGAGATTGATGGCGGCGGCGATCGTGGTGTTGCCGATGCCCATCTCGCCGATGCAGAGCAGATCGGTGCCGCCGGCCAGCGCTTCCATGCCGAAGGCCATGGTCGCCGCGCAGTCGCGTTCCGACAGAGCGGCCTCTTCGCTAATGTCGCCGGTGGGGTAGTCGAGCGCGAGGTCGAAGATCTTCAGGCCGAGATCATAGGCCACGCAGATCTGGTTGATCGCCGCGCCGCCGGCGGCGAAGTTTTCAACCATCTGCGCGGTGACTTCAGGCGGATAGGGGGTGATGCCCTGGCGGGCGACGCCGTGATTGCCCGCGAAGATGGCGACCAGCGGCCGGGTGACGGCAGGCGCGCGGCCGGTCCAGGCCGCCAGCCAGAAGGCGATCTCTTCCAGGCGGCCGAGCGAGCCCGGCGGCTTGGTCAGCTCCTTGTCGCGCGCCCGCGCGGCCGAAAGCGCCGCGCCATCCGGGCCGGGCAGACTGCGCAGAAGCGCGCGGAAATCGTCGAAAGGCAGCCCGCTGGCACTCATCTCTGTCGTCCTTCTCAATCATCTTTGGCCGGTATCCGCGACCGGCATTTTTGGCCGTCTTCGCCCGCCGCACGCCGGAGCAAGGGCGGAGGGACAGGGCCATGACGGCGCGTCATCGGCGCTTTCAAGCGAATTGTGATCTGCCGGAGCAGCTTCCCATGCTTTAACCCCTTGTTTTGCGGCATGTCGTGCCTGCAAAACCGGCGACCGCTTTTGCGCGACATGCTCTAGCCCATGGCGGCGCGGATGGAAATTCCCTTTTCGCCGCACTGGGCCGGTCGGATTGAATTTGACAATCCCGCGCGCTTGGCGGTGATCTCGGCAACCGCGTTTCACAAAGCCCGGGGGATTCGCAGGCCGCTGCCTGCCATGCTCCCGCACAAGGCCGCATGCCCATGTCTCGTCCCGCCCTGTCCTTCTTCGACGACATCGCCCGCTCCATCGCCTTCTTGAGCCGCCTGCCCGTGGCGGATCGGTTCTTCATCGGCCATGACGGCCGGATGAGCCTGACGGTGCGCGCCTTTCCACTGGCCGGCGCGGTGATCGCGGCACCGGCGGCGATGCTGGCGGGGCTGCTGGCGGCGATCCAGGCGCCGCCACTGGTGACCGTTCTGCTGGCATTGGCCTTGATGGCGGCGATAACCGGCGGGCTGCACGAGGACGGGCTGGCGGACAGCGCCGACGGGCTTGGCGGCGGGCGCACGGCCGAGCGGGCGTTGGAGATCATGAAGGACAGCCGCATCGGCAGCTATGGCGCGCTGGCGCTGATCTTCACGCTCGGCCTGCGGGTTGCGAGCCTGGCGGCGCTGATGGCAGTGCTGCCCCCCCTGTCGCTGGTCATCCTGATGATGCTCGCTGCCGGCCTCAGCCGGTTCGCCATGCTCTATCACTGGCAGGCCCTGCCGCCAGCGCGCGCCTCGGGAACGGCGGCTGGCGCCGGTCAGCCGGACGCGGGCGCCGTGCGCACCGCCGGCGGCTTCGCACTCGCCGGCGCGCTGCTCCTCGCCCTCACCCTGCACTCGGCGGGGGCGGCCGGCCTCGCCTTGCTGGCCTGCGCCGGCACCACCTTCCTCTTCACCCGCCATGTCCGCGCCCGACTCGCGGGCCATACCGGGGACACGATCGGGGCGACCCAGCAGCTGAGCGAAGCCGCGCTGCTGGTGGCCCTTGCGGTCATGCTCTAACAGGCCAATATCAACGACGGCGCATCCTTCGCGCCGGTCCCTCCGCCGGATGCACAAGCCGGCGCTTCGCAGCATAGAAGGCCGCCGATCGCCTCTCGCGGCCTGCAAAGACCACGACACGCATATCCGCACGCCGGATCCCTGCGGCCGTGCCTCAGACAATCACGGGAAACCCGCCATCGTGCAATCGCCCTGCATCCACATCTGCTCCATCGATGCCCGAAGCGGCCTCTGTCTCGGCTGCGCCCGCACGCTGGAGGAGATCGGGGCCTGGGCGACGCTCGGCGACCAGGGCCGCGCGCAGATCATGACGCAGCTTGCGGCCCGGCGGGTCCGCACCGGCCTGCCCGATCCATCCCGCCTGCCCCTTCAATCCTGCAAGGAGGAGACCGCTTCATGAACCCGCTCGTCATCGGCCTCTCCATTCTCGCGCTTGGCCTGGCGATTCTCCTGTTCAATCACGATGGTGGACAGATGCTGGGGCTCGGCAATGACGCCTTTGCCCGGCTGGTTTCGCTCTCGGCCTTCCTGGCGGTGATGGCCGCAGGCCTCTGGCGCGGGCGCATGCAGCTCGGCCAACGGCTGCAGCGGCTGCTGATCTGGCTGGTTCTGCTCCTGGCCCTGGTGACGGCCTATGTCTACAAGAGCGACCTGCAGTCCTTCGGCCAGCGGCTGGCCGGCGGGCTGATGCCCGGCTATGCCGCCGTCTTCACCGACAATGAGGGCTATCAGGAGGTCGTGCTCAGCAAGATGCTGAACGGCCATTTCGAGGCCGATGTCACAGTCGACGGCAACCGCCTGCGCATGCTGGTCGACACCGGCGCCAGCAACGTGACGCTGTCCTATGAGGATGCCGAGCGCATCGGCATTGCGCCCGACAAGCTCACCTTCTCCCGCCGCGTGCTGACCGCCAATGGCGAAGCGCGCGCTGCCCCCATCACGCTGGACACCGTCGCCATCGGCCCGATCGAGCGCACCCGCGTGGCCGCGCTGGTTGCCGAAAAAGGCCGGCTCGACCAGAGCCTGCTCGGCATGAGCTTCCTCTCGACGCTGGATCTTTTGCAGATGAAGACGAATGAGCTGAGGCTGAGGGATTGATGCGCAGCCAGCTCGTGAACGACACCGACGGCTGAGGGCGAGGCTCAATGAGGCCAATCTCACAAACACCTCGTTAAACCAGATCAACTTCTCCAGTAAGCTATATAACCACTGCAATATGATCGGCTGGTTCGGCACCGACGTCAACTTGGCGTGTTCGGGCTTTCAGGACATCAAACTCTCCGACGTCGTCTTTTCCGCAATGCCGCTTTGCCAGCGCGACGCTCTACGACGTCCACCCTGGAAGATCTGGTCTCGGCCTTCAATGCCGCGCAGCCGGTGCGCGCGCCGTCCGCCGGGACTTCGCAAACCCGATGTGCGGTCCGCTAATGAACTGAAACCTCGAAGATTGGGCTCATAATGTAGAGAAATTGTGCCTTATCCACGATGCAACCCTTGTCATTAAATATAAATTTTGCCTAATATAGAATTCATAAAATTTACATTTCATGACATTACGTCGAACGCGGGGAAAGCTGGATGGAGTTCACTCTTCTGGTGGCAGGGGCAACCTTGCTCGTCTTCGGGCTGTACTTCGTCGCCCGGCATTATCCGACATCCGCTTACGCTTTGGTCCTGATTATGGGAGTCACCCTTCTGGTGATGGGCGTATTACGGGTGAGCAACGCGAAAATCGCCTTCATCGGATTCGAACTGAACTTCAATGTCGCCGTTCAGGACGCTGTCGAGGCGAAGAATACTGCCAACAATGTCAAGGACAATGATATTCCACGCCTCAACATCGAGATACAGAAAGCCCAGGATGCACTGGAGAAGCAGGCGGACATCAACCGGAAACTGGTTGACGTCATCAATGGAATGCGAAATTCGTCGAGTCTAAAGGTTGCCGACATCAACGATCAGGGCGCACTGTTCAAGCGAAACAGCGGGTACACCGTCCTAGTGTTTTACCGCGACTCGCGGAGGGACGATGCTGTCAATCTGCAGTCCGCACTTACTGCAGCCGGATATCCGGCCAGCAGCATCATGACCGACTTGTCAGAGGCGAAAATCGCTGCGCCGCCGCAGTCGACGGTTATAGTCCCCTCGCAGAAAGGGGTAAGCGTCAGCCAAGACGTTCTGGCCCTCACGAAGAGCGTTCTACCACCTTCCGAAGCCGCGTCCGCGAGGCTCGGCGACAGCTATCGCCTTCAGCGCGGCGACCTGCAGATCCTGCTCTTCTGACGTATGTCGCACAAACGTTCGCAGGCTTTGCGATAGACGGCGTGTAAGCAAAAAAAGCATGTCAAGCCGGGAAGCGCCGCAAATGTCCGCGCCACGGTGACGTGTCGGGGGCTTGAAGCAAGCCAGCGGAATCGACAGCCGGTATGCTTGGTAGAAGGACGCTAGGATGGATGATGGGCGCGGACGCGTCACGGCGTCACTTGTGCCTCGGCGGCAGCGCCGGCTCTGCGCGGCGCGGCGGTGTTGGACTAAAACAAGGCGAGCGCTCAGTAGATGCTATAGCGTCGAGCACGGCAATGGCATATCGGGCCCTCAAGCCTGGGGACAAAGCTACTCCCGCAGCCGATACCCCGTCCGGAAGATCCAGGTCACCAGACCCGACAGCGCCGCAAGGAAGCCAAGGATGATGGCGACGCTGATCATGGGATCGACCTCTGCCACTTCGAAGAAGGACCAGCGGAAGCCGGAGATCAGGTAGAGCACCGGATTGGCGTGGCTGACGGCCTGCCAGAAGGGCGGGAGCATCTTGATCGAGTAGAAGCTGCCGCCGAGGAAGACCAGCGGCGGCACGACCAGCATGGGGATGAGGTTCAGCTGTTCGAAATCCTTGGCCCAGATGCCGATGACGAAGCCGAGCAGCGAGAAGGTGATGGCGGTGAGCGCGAAGAACACCACCATCATCACGGGATGGGCGATGCGGATATCGACGAAGAGCGAGGCGGTGGCCAGAATGATCAGGCCGATGATCATGCCCTTGGTCGCGGCCGCGCCGACATAGCCGATCAGCACCTCGGCCATGGAGACAGGGGCGGAGAGGATCTCGTAGATCGTGCCGGTGAATTTCGGGAAGTATATGCCGAAGGCGCCATTGTTGACGCATTGGGTGAGCAGCGTCAGCATGATCAGTCCCGGGGTGATGAAGGCGCCATAGGGCACGCCGTCGATCTCCTGGATGCGCTGGCCGATCGCTGCGCCGAAGACGATGAAGTAGAGCGAGGTGGAAATGACGGGCGAGACCACGCTCTGCAAGAGCGTGCGGCGCATGCGGGCCATTTCGAAGAGATAGATCGCCTTGATCGCCTGCCCGTTCATCGGCCCGCCTCCACCAGTTCCACGAAAATGTCTTCCAGCGAGCTTTGCCGGGTCGAGAGGTCCTTCAGCGTCAGTCCGGCTTCGGCGAGCGCCGCCAGGAGCGTGGTGATGCCGGTGCGCGCGCCCGAGGCGTGATAGTCGTAGACCAGCCGGCGCCCGCCCTCCTCCAGCCGCAGATTGAACCCCGCCAGCGCCTCGGGCACGGTATCGATCGGCCGGGCGAGATCGATCGCCAGCGTCTTGCGCCCCAGCGTCTTCATCAGCGCCGCCTTCTCTTCGAGAAGCAGGAGCTGGCCGCTGCTGATCACGCCGATGCGGTCGGCGATCTCCTCGGCCTCCTCGATATAATGGGTGGTGAGGATGATGGTGACACCGCTTTCGCGCAGCCGCTCCACCACCTTCCACATGTCCTTGCGCAGATTGACGTCGACGCCGGCGGTGGGCTCGTCGAGGAACAGCACGCGCGGCTCATGCGCCAGCGCCTTGGCGATCAGCACCCGGCGCTTCATGCCGCCGGAGAGCTCGCGCAGCTTGTTGTCCTTCTTGTCGTAGAGCGAAAGGTCCTTCAGCACCCGCTCGATATAGCCGGGATCGGCGGGCTTGCCATGCAGGCCGCGCGAGAAGGTCACCGTGTTCCAGACGCTCTCGAACTGGTCGGTGGTCAGTTCCTGCGGCACCAGGCCGATCATCGCCCGGGTCTTGCGGAAATCCCGGACCACGTCGAAACCGCCGACCAGCGCCTTTCCGCCGGAGGGATTGACGATGCCGCAGATGATCGAGATCAGCGTGGTCTTGCCGGCGCCGTTCGGCCCGAGCAGCGCGAGGATCTCGCCCTCCTCGATATCGAGATCGATGCCTTTCAGCGCCTGGAACCCATTGCCATAGGTCTTGACGAGGCCGGAGACGGAGACGATGGGGGGCATAGGCGGGGAGATCCTTGGGCGCGGAAGCTGTCGCCGCCATAGATGGGGCGGCAGGGCGGTCCGGCCAAGCGGGCGGCGGAGGGAAATGCGCAGCAAAGCGGCGACGCACCGTTTCCTCCCGCTGTCCTATCCTTAAAGAAGAGTTCCGCGCCCTACTCCAGCGTGAAATCGAAGCGGTAGCTGGCCGAGAGGCCGACCGTCAGCTGGTTTTCCGAGCCCTTCTGGCGCACCAGGCTGCTGTCGGCGGCGGTGCCGATCATGCGGCGATACTCGACGAAGGCGCTGGTTTCCACCTTGTCGGTGGCCTTCCAGGTCAGCGCGCCACCCGCGCCGACAGACTGCCAGCCGCTGCCCGGATCATAGGGGTCCAGCCCGGAAGCCGCCGCCTGCTCGCCATTCACGCCATAATAGGCGCGGCCGAAGGCGGAGCTGGCATAGGTCGCGCGCGGGCCGCCGGAGATGCGCAGCGTCGGCGTGATGTCGGTATAGGCATCGGCCTGCAGATCGAGCACGGTGCCATGATGGCTGCGAATGCCGTGGCGCACTTCGACGCGGGTGCGCAGCCAGTCGGTCGGATAGGCCTGGGCAAAAGCGCCGACCTCGCCGCCGAAGCGCACATCCTCAAGCCCATGCAGGTCCTCCGACGTGTTCTCGTCGCGCGCCGCCAGGAAGCGCCCGGCAAGGCCGAAGCTCACCCGGCCGGAATCGTAAAGCGGCAGGCTGGCACTGTCGTTGCGCGAGACGAACCGGTCCAGCTTGCTCTGTCGGCCGATCGACAGGATCGGCGAGAAGACGAAGCGACGGTCGCGAGCCCCGTAGAAGGCCGGCGCATTGGCCACGGAGCCGCCCAGTGTCAGCGCCCAGTCGCCGGACCAGGGATAATCTCCGGCACGCGCCGCCGACAGCGGCAGCCCTGCCATGAGCAGGGCGAGAAACGACGGGGGCAGCAGCTTCATGCCGGGCGACCTTTCGAAACACAGACAGACAAAAGGAACGAGACTGTCCGACTGTTTGTGTTCGAAACATCTTAAGGTTTATTTAAGCACGTTGGCGATCAAGCTGGTGGCACAGATGGAGCCGAAGGCCGAACCCAGAGGTGTGGCTGCAGTCTTGATCCCAGAAGTGCGCCATCCCCGCTTGCTTACGGCAAAGCATCCGCCATCAGCGGGGCGGGATCGCTCAGCGCGGGAGCGGACGCGCCGGTCCAGCCTTGCGCCGCCTCTCTATAAGACCGCAGATAGGGGCCGAAATCATGGAAGAGCGACCATCCGAAACGTGGATTGATCTCGAAGATCTGGGGCGTGCCGTTGGAAATCTTGTAATCGAGGCAGCAGGTGCCATCGCGAAATCCGATATAGTCCAGAACCTTGAGAAAATCCTTGAGGAAGGGAAGAGCGATTGCAGTCTTCATCGATAGGTGATGCTGGCGTTTTCCCTTGACGAAAGGCTGATCCGCCACCTCGTACAAAACATTGAAGGAAAAGACGATTTCTCCATCGCGTAGCAGGATATGGGTTGCATATTCCTCTTTGCCTTCGATGTATTCCTGGAGAAAATAGTCATCCGACTTCAATCGACGCGCATGCTGCAAAACATCGCCCTCACATCGAAGAACGAACGATTCCACGCCGAAATGGTCGTGTCTTCGTTTCAGGATGCAGGGAAAGGGGCTGGCGCTCACATCTGCGATCAGTTGCGGGATCATGACACCGAACGGCGAATTGGAGACGACGCGATTAAACGCGTATTTGTCATCGCAGACCGCGACCGCGGAGGCGGTGGGATAGATGGCCTTTCCAGCCAGTCTCGCGCCGATCCTGCGCAACGGGTTGTAGTCTGCGAGACTTAAGGGAACGATGCAATCATAGCGATCCCAGTCATGGGAAGAGAGATCCTCGAACCTGCAAACATCGATGGCATAATCATTTCCGACAGCCCCTCGAAAAACATGGTTCTGAAATTCAGTGTGTCCGACCAGGAACCTGTTACCACAATCCGTCTTCACGATACTTAGCTTACTAAAATAGTCTATTTCTCGAAATTAGATCATTCGAGCGATGACGTCTACTGCGAAACCCTATTGGCGGAATGCGCAAGTCGGGGATCAATCCGACGTCAAGGACACAGTTTGGAGCAGGAGAGCACGCGCCCCCTCTCAGTCCGTAGTTGAGAATGAGGATGTGAACAAGCGGCCTCGAGCGGCAGGTCTCAACGCGACCTGTCTGCCTCTGCGGTCACCGGCTCGACCGGCGTCGCATCGCAGCGCAGGGCCAGCGCGAACAGGAGCGCGCCGCCAAGCCCGGCCAGCAGCAGGCCGGCCGAGAGGCCGTAGGCACTGCCATCGTAAAGCCGGCCGAGCAGCACGGCAAAGAGCGTGGAGACAAGGCTGGACCCGGCGGAGACCAGCGAGGCGCCGAGGCCGGCGATCTGGCCGAGCGCGCGCATGGCCAAGGCATTGAGATTGCCGAAGAGAATGCCGATGGAAAAGAAGGCCGCGAACAGCCCCGCCATGAACAGCACGAGCGCGGGCCTGCCATGGCCCGCCCAGGAAGCGGCAAACAGCGCAGCGCTGGACAGGATCAGCCCGGCAAAGCCGGCCTTGGCCATCGAAGCCATGCCGAGGCGCCGCACCAGCGCGGCGTTGACGAAGGTGGCGAGGCCGATGCCCAGCGCCAGCCCGGCGAAATAAAGCGGAAAGCGTTCGGCAATGCCGTAAAGATCGAAGAACAGATCAGGCGCGGTGCTGAGATAGAGGAGCTGCGCGCCGAAGACGAGGCCTGTGGCCGCGATCAGCAGCGTCACCCTCAAGTGCGCCAGAATGCGTCCGCCATTGCGCCAGATCAGCGCGGGGCGCAAGGCAATCCGCCGGCCGGCAGGCAAGGTCTCGGGATGGCGCAGCATCAGCCAGCCGCCGCCGAGCGCCGCCAGCACGAGATAGGCGGCGAACAGGCTGCGCCAGCCGGCGAGCGCAATCAGGCCCTGCGCCAGCGTGGGCGCCAGCATCGGCACCAGAATGAACAGCGTGTACATCAGCGACATCACCCGGGCCATGGCATCGCCCTCGAACTGGTCGCGGATCATCGCCCGTGTGGCAATCTTCGGCCCGGCCACGCCGACCCCCTGAAGGATGCGGCCGAGAACGAGCAGGGGCAGCGAAGGCGCGGTGAGCGCGATCACGCTGCCGAACGCGTAGATGCCAAGCCCGATCATCAGCGCCGGCCGGCGACCCAGCGCATCCGAGAGCGGGCCGATCAGAAGCTCGCCGAACACCATGCCGAAGATGAAGAGCGAGATGACATGCTGGGTGGAGAGCGGCGGAGCGGGCGCCAGCTCGGCGCCCAGCTGGCGCAGGCCCGGCAACAGCGCATCGATGCTGAAGGAGGTGAGCGCCGTCAGCAGCGCATAGAGCGCGATCCGCTCGGCAAATCCGGGCGAGGATGCCATGGCTTTCTCCCTGCGCGCACCGGGACGATGCGGATCTCGACAGCGGCCATAAAGGCAGGCCCAGAGTCAAGCAGCCTCTCGCGGCGATATAGGGCGCACAACCGATCGTGCCGTGGGACAACATCCTCAACGTCGCTTGAGGCAGTCCTTTCCACCGCGCATCCACAGGGTGTGTCACCAAGCCGTCGCCGATCCGTCATCAAACGGTGACCGAGGCTGGGCAGTGTCGCCCGCGACGAACCTGCGCACACCAGCTTCGTCTGCATGGACCTCGACGGCAGTCCCCTCTGCGCCAGGTCCCGTTCCTCTTGGCCGGCATGATGCCGGCCTTTTTTTTGCGCCTCTGCCGCGCGGCACGAGGCTGAAGGATCAATCGCCCAGCTTAATCACAGTGCCGATAGCCGCAGCGGCGGTCGCGCAGGTCGAAATGGAAGTGGTCCTTGTGCTGCGGATCGCTGCCGGGGCCGAGCACGGTGTTGAAATATTTGCAGCTGTCGGCCCGCACCGCCTTCAAGAGCCCCTTTTCGCGGAAGGCGAAGAAGCCGGGCTTGCGCACGTCGATCTCCTTGCCGCTCTTCAGGATGAAGGTGCCGATGTCGATCGCATTGCCATGGGCGTGTTCCGACATGGGATTGCCGCGCCGGTTGTTCATCGGTCGGCAGGAATAGCCTCCCATCGGCTTCACCACGGCCACGCCGGAGAGGTAGCGCAGGCGCGCGGCCGGCGCGAGCTCGTTCTTCACCCAGGAGGCAAAGGCGACGCTGGTCTGGCAGTTGAGCGTCACCGCCGGGCTGACGGCAATGTTGCCGGAGAGGCCGGAGACCTTCACCGGATGCTCGATGCCGCAGGTCGGCCCATTGGTGATGCGCGGCACCTCGCGATAGGTGACACCGAGCGCCTTGAGCTGGCGGCGGCAGGCCACCTCGTCGGCCGGCATCGTGCCGTCCGGCGGCGCCGGCAGCGACATCGGCGCATCGCTCTTCGGCACGAGCCGGGGAATGAAGGCCACCTGATCCTCCCCCGCCCGCGTCGGAGGCCGGGCATCGGAGCGGCGCTCGGCGCGCGCGGCCCCGGCCCGTGGCGGCAGCGGCGGCAGGTCGGGGTCGATCGCCGGCGGCGGCCCGCTCTCCGGCTCCGGCAGGCGGCGAGGCGCGACTGCATGCACCTCTCCGCCAATGCCATCGACCACGGGCTGGCTGCTGCGTCCTTCAGCGATCTGCTCGGCCTCCTCCTCGGCCAGCCCCTTCACCGCCGGCGCGCCCAGCATGCCATCGACATCGACGCCGGCCGAAGGCGCGGCCGATGAAGCAGAGGCCGACGGAAAGGAAGCGGACGATGCCGCAGAAAGCGCCCGGTGATGGCGCGCGGG
Organism: Xaviernesmea rhizosphaerae; assembly: GCF_001938945.1. Classification (GTDB taxonomy): domain Bacteria; phylum Pseudomonadota; class Alphaproteobacteria; order Rhizobiales; family Rhizobiaceae; genus Xaviernesmea; species Xaviernesmea rhizosphaerae. Next base: position 316,920 of record NZ_MKIO01000021.1, on the reverse strand, counting down.
ATAGCCGGAGGACGAGGCGGCCGGGCCGATCGCGCCGTCCGGCTCCGGTTCGGCCAGAGGCGCGGCGGCCGGTCCCGGCGGCGGCTCGGCCACAGGGGCAAGCCCCGAGGAGGCGCGTGCCGGTGCGGCGCGGTCGGGGTCGAGCCGGGCGGAGGGTTCGAGTTCCAGCCCGTCCGATGTACAGGCAGACAGCACGGCCATCAGCGCCGCAAAGCCGGCCTTGCGCAGCAGGAAGCGCCCTCGCCCGCGAATGCCGCACCCGGCCGGGAGAGGCGCCCCCAGGCGCCGGGGGCAGGCAGCGGAAAAAGCCGTCGGAGTGTCATCGAAGCGCATGGGTCCATCCGTGATCGCCGCCGCAAGGCTTGCGCCGACGATCCGCCCTTTGTGAGACCAAGGCAGGATGGCCGGTCTCCAAGGACCCAGAATTGAGGAACAAGGTAAATCAAGTCTTACACAAGCAGGGTTTCGGGCCAAAGGAAGACTTCCGGCATGCCCCGCCGCCTGCAAGCGTCCTCTGAAAAACGCTTTTCCATCATCTGCGGCTTGCTCTACTGTGCGCCGCACCAGCAACATCAGGAGATCCTGTCCCATGCCCAAGCCCACCGGCGAACTCACCCTGCGCACGCTCGCCATGCCCGCCGATGCCAATCCGGCCGGCGATATTTTCGGCGGCTGGGTCATGGCACAGATGGACTTGTCCTGTGGCATCCGCGCGGCCGAGCGGGCGCGCGGGCGTGTCGTCACCGCGGCGGTCAAGGAAATGGCCTTTGAGCTGCCGGTGAAGATCGGCGACACGCTGAACATCTATACCGAGATCACCCGCGCGGGGCGCACCTCCATCACGCTGCATGTCGAGGCCTGGGCCCAGCGCTCGCGCCATCGGGATCTGGAAAAGGTGACCGAAGCCACCTTCATCATGGTAGCGCTGGATGACGAGGGCAAGCCGAAGCCGCTGCCGGCAGAGTAACGGCCGAGAGGGATCCTCGGCCGGCCGGCCCAGGTGGGCCTTTGCCTCGCAGATGATGCCGGCACGGGGACGACGTCCATCCTGCCACCTTTGCGCCGCTTGAAATCGCCGCAAAGGCGGCTGGACAGTCGTCGGCGCAGGCTGCCCGGCTCTCTTCCTTTGCGCCCGTTCACGGCCCGGTCACGCATTTGCGAAAAAATATTAGATGATGCGGAACTAACCGCCTGCTGGCGCCTTTCTGCGGCGCTGCGGCTGGTTGTATCGGTCGCCCCGTTTTCGAGGATACCGATGTCGCACGATGCTGCCGCTCTTCCCCTTCACCGCAAGACGGGGCCCGCCATGGTCGCCACACCGCTGGTTGCGCTCGCCTTCCTGAACTTTTTCCTCGCCGATGCGCGCGATGGGCTTGGGCCCTTCCTCGATGCCTTCCTGGCGACGCAGGGCTGGACCCCCTTCGCGCTCGGCACCATCGCCACCTTCGGCGGTGTGCTCGGCATGGTGGCCACCCCGCTTTTCGGCGCGCTGGTGGACAATTCGCCCCGTAAGCGCCTGCTGGTGATCGTGCCGGTCATCCTCGTCACCGCCGCCGCGCTCTGGACGCTGGCCATGCCGAACATGGTCGTCGTGGTCGGCGGGCAGACGGTTACCGCCATTGTCGGCGCGGTGATCGGCCCGGCGCTGATGGGCCTGACGCTCGGCATTGTCGGCGAGGCTGCCTTTCCTCACCAGGTCTCGCGCAACGAGTTCTGGAACCATGCCGGCAATGTCGTTTCGCTGGCCGGCGTCTATTTCGCCGCAACCTTTTATGGCCTTTCGGGCATCGTTGTGCTGATGGTCGTCACCGCCATCGGCGCGGTCGCGGCAGCGCTGGCCATCGACCCTGCCAAGATCGACCACAAGGTCGCGCGCGGCCTGGGCCATGACGAGGGCGAGGAAGGTCCGTCGGGTTATTCCGTTCTCGTCGGCTCGCGCGGACTGATCGTTCTCGCCGTCGTCATGCTGGTCTTCCATTTCGGCAATGCGCCGATCAGCCGGCTGGTGGCGCAGCAATTCTCAGTCGAGCTCGGAACGCCCTTCCGCACCACGGCGCTGATCACCGGCGTATCCCAGCTGACCATGATCGGCGCGGCGATCGCCGCCCCCTTCCTCATCCGCCGCTTCGGCCTCGCCTCGATCTTCATCATCGGCCTGCTGGCTTTGCCCATCCGCGGCGCGATTGCCGGCAGCTTCGATCAGTTCTGGATGATCTATCCCGTGCAAATTCTCGATGGCCTGGGCGCAGGCCTGATCGGCATCGCCACCCCCGTGGCGGCCGAGCGCATTCTTTCCGGCACCGGGCGCTTCAATGTCGGCCTGGCCGCCGTCATGACCGTGCAGGGCATCGGCGCCTCCTCCTCCAACATCGTCGCCGGCACGCTGACGCAGGACTTCGGCTTCCACGCCGCCTACTGGCTGCATGGCGCCGTGGCGCTGCTGGCCCTCATTCCCTTCCTGATCTTCCGCCGCGACGTGGCCCCGCACGCCCGCGACACGACGGGTTGACGCTCCGCGATTTTGTTTTTGCATCGGGCCGAAAGCCGGGGACCGGTTGTCGGCCCGATGCGCTAAAAACGATCCCCCTTTGTTCCGCCGCACCCTTTTCTTTCCCGCGGACTCCCTCCATATTCCCGCCATGGCCAGATCCAAGAACACATCCGACGGCTTCGGCGAAGCGCCGCAGGCCTCTTTCGAGTCCGCGACACCGCTCTCCTCCAACGTTGCCGACTGGGCGGAGGAGCTGCAGCGCATGGCGGAGGCCGAAAGCATCGAGACCCGCCACGACGTCGCCTCCCGCGCCGGTCGCCACCGCAAGCAGGTGGAGCAGGCCGCCGCGCGGGAGAAGCAGAGCGATGCCGCGCCGACCAAGGCGAAGGCTGCGGGAAAGACGGCCGGATCGGGCAAATCGTCCCCAGGCAAATCGTCGCGCGGCACTTCCATGGGGTCCTCCAGCGATCCGAAGGCGCGTGCCGCCGCCGGCCTCAACCCCGTGGCCGGGCTGGATGTGACGCTGGAGCAGGCCGAAGCGCTCGGCTTCGGCGCGAAGACTAAGGCGGGAAAGAGCAAGGCGGTCTCCGTGCCTGACAGCGCCGGGCTTGAAGGACCGAGCGCGGTGACGGCGACGGTCGAGGCCCTGTCGAAACTGATCGAGAGCGGTAATCCCCTGTTCAAGGACGGCAAGCTCTGGACCCCGCACCGCCCCCATCGCCCGGAAAAATCCGAAGGCGGCGTGCCGATCCGCATGGTCACGGAATACAAGCCCTCCGGCGACCAGCCGACCGCGATCGCCGATCTGGTCGAGGGCCTGAAATCCGGCGAGCGCAGCCAGGTGCTGCTCGGCGTCACCGGCTCGGGCAAGACCTTTACCATGGCCAAGGTGATCGAGGAGACCCAGCGCCCCGCCGTGATCCTCGCGCCGAACAAGACGCTGGCGGCGCAGCTCTATTCCGAGTTCAAGAACTTCTTCCCCGAAAACGCGGTCGAATATTTCGTCTCCTATTACGATTACTACCAGCCGGAAGCCTATGTGCCGCGCTCGGATACGTTCATCGAGAAGGAAAGCTCGATCAACGAGCAGATCGACCGCATGCGCCACTCCGCCACCCGCTCGCTCCTGGAGCGCGACGATGTGATCATCGTCGCCTCGGTCTCCTGCATCTACGGTATCGGTTCGGTCGAGACCTATACGGCCATGACCTTCCAGATGGCGGTGGGCGACCGGCTGGACCAGCGGCAATTGCTGGCCGACCTCGTGGCACAGCAATATAAGCGGCGCGACATGGACTTCGTACGCGGCTCCTTCCGCGTGCGCGGCGATACGATCGAGATCTTCCCCGCCCACCTGGAGGATGCCGCCTGGCGCATCTCCATGTTCGGCGACGAGATCGATGCGATCACCGAATTCGATCCGCTGACCGGGCAGAAGACTGGCGACCTGAAATCGGTGAAGATCTACGCCAATTCGCACTATGTCACCCCGCGCCCGACGCTGAACGGAGCGATCAAGGCGATCAAGGAAGAACTGAAGCTGCGTCTGGCCGAGCTGGAAAAGGCCGGCCGCCTGCTGGAAGCGCAGCGGCTGGAGCAGCGCACGCGCTACGACATCGAAATGCTGGAGGCCACAGGCTCCTGCGCCGGCATCGAAAACTATTCGCGCTATCTCACCGGCCGCCGCCCAGGCGAGCCGCCGCCGACCCTGTTCGAATATATTCCGGACAATGCCCTGCTGTTCATCGACGAAAGCCACGTCACCGTTCCGCAGATCGGCGGCATGTATCGGGGCGACTTCCGGCGCAAGGCGACGCTGGCCGAATATGGCTTCCGCCTGCCCTCCTGCATGGACAACCGTCCCCTGCGCTTCGAGGAATGGGACGCCATGCGCCCCGACACGGTTTCCGTCTCGGCTACGCCGGGCGGCTGGGAGCTGGAACAGTCCGGCGGCGTCTTCGCCGAACAGGTGATCCGCCCGACCGGCCTGATCGACCCACCGGTGGAGGTGCGTTCGGCCAAGACCCAGGTGGACGACGTTCTGGGCGAGATTCGCGAGACCGCGGCCAAGGGCTATCGCAGCCTCGTCACCGTGCTCACCAAGCGCATGGCGGAGGATCTGACCGAGTATCTGCATGAGCAGAACATCCGCGTGCGCTACATGCATTCCGACATCGACACGCTGGAGCGCATCGAGATCATCCGTGATCTGCGCCTCGGCGCTTTCGACGTGCTCGTCGGCATCAACCTGCTGCGCGAGGGCCTCGACATTCCCGAATGCGGCTTCGTCGCCATTCTCGATGCCGACAAGGAAGGTTTCCTGCGCTCGGAAACCTCGCTTATTCAGACGATCGGCCGCGCCGCGCGCAATGTCGACGGCAAGGTCATCCTCTATGCCGACAACATCACCGGCTCGATGAGCCGCGCCATGGAAGAGACCGCGCGCCGGCGCGAGAAGCAGATGGCCTACAACACCGAACACGGCATCACGCCGGAATCGGTGAAGGCCAAGATCTCCGACATTCTCGACTCGGTCTATGAGCGCGATCATGTCCGCGCCGATATTTCCGGCGCCACCGGCAAGGGCTATGCCTCGGGCGGCCATATGGTCGGCAACAACCTCGCCGCCCATCTGGAAGCGCTGGAAAAGCAGATGCGCAACGCCGCCGCCGACCTCGACTTCGAGACCGCCGCCCGCCTGCGCGACGAGATCAAACGCCTCAAGGCCGCCGAACTCGCCACCATGGACGACCCGATCGCCCGACAAGAGGCGCGGAGCGCCGAAGGCGCGACAGGGAAGGCAGGAAGCTTGGCGAAGAGTGCCGAAGGCGCGACCGGGAAAGCAGGAAGCCCGGCGCGGAGTGCCGAAGGCACGACGGGGAAGGCAGGAAGCTCTGCCCCGGAAGGCAAGGGCTCGGCCGCGAACTCCTCCTCCCTGTTCCAGAAGCCCTCGCTCGACGATATGGGCCCCGGCACGGACACGGCCCGCCCGCTGTTCCGCAAGAACACGCTGGACGAAATGACCGTCGGCCGCACCGAAAAGCCGGTCTCCGGCGCCCTGCCCGAACGTCCCGAGGAAAGCCTCAGCACCAAAAAGCGCTTCTCCCCGCTCATGGAAGGCCAGCCCGAGCGCGCCACCGACGACCCGCGCCCGCTGGCGCGCGGGAAGACGGGGGTCGGGTCTTATGAGGATCCGGCAGAGGTGAAGCGTAAGGGGCGGACCAAGGGGAAGACCGGGCGGCCTGGGCGGTAGGCCGTCAGACTGGTCATCGATGCCGTTGATCAGAATAGACGACGTAAGCGCGTCGTTGGCTCGGCATTTTTGATGCGATTTTCGGATGGTCCGCTCGAACAGGCCTCCGATGGGAGCTGTTCACTCTGTCCCCATGCTCGGGCTTGCCCCTGATATCTGCAGCGGTTCGATTTTATCGACGTCGGCAGAGTTCAGGGACAAGCTCGAGGATTGCGGAAGGGAGAGGTCGAGCTTGATCAGAGCATCGTGCGGGTCAGTTCTTCTCCAACCCTGTGCAATGACGAGGACACCGCCGCTTAAGCATCTGCGTGGTGCCCTCGAACGCCGCCATTCGGTCCGATGCGTTCGCACCGTCCCTGCGGACGTCAGTCACATCACAGAATGAAATACCCCTTCTGCAGATCGCTCACCCCATCAAGATGCAGCGAGAAATCAGCCTTCTTGTCGCCGTTGATGTCGGCATAGACATAGAGGTCGCCGCCGAGCTTCTTGTAGCGCAGCTCGCCGGCATCGCCGGAGAAGCCCTTGGTGCCGATGAAGGTGAAGGCCTGGTTGCCGGCATGGGTGGTGTCCGCGTCGATCAGGCTGAGGCTGATCTTGTCGCCGGCCTTGCCGTTGAAATCGAGGATGGTGTCGCGCCCGGCCGCCGAGGTAGTGGAATCGGCGACATTGCGGAAGAAGAACGTGTCCTTGCCGGCGCCGCCGGTCAGGATGTCCTTGCCGAGATCGCCGATGATCCGGTCATTGCCCGCGCCGCCGTCGATCGTGTCGTTGCCATTGCCGCCATAGAGGCTGTCATTGCCGCCCAGGCCGAACAGCTTGTCATTGCCATCAAGGCCGGTCAGCGTGTTGGCACCGGCCGAGCCCGTGAGGGCATCGTCGAAATTCGAGCCCTCCAGCCCCTCGATCGCGGTGAAGCTGTCGCCGGCGGCATCGCCGGTATTGCCTGCGGTCTTGACCAGATCCACGGTGACGCCGCTGCCGGCGGTGCGGTAGGAGGCGATATCGATCCCCGCGCCGCCGATCAGCGCATCCGCGCCGGCGCCGCCGATCAGCGTGTCCTTGCCATCGCCGCCTTCGAGCTGGTCGCGGCCGGCCATGCCTTCGAGCGTGTCGTTCCCCGCCGTGCCCTTGACGAGGAAACCGAGTTGCACCGAGAGCTCCGTGGCGGGTCCATAGGGCTTGCCGGAAAGATTGACGCTCAGCGCATTGTCACCGGCCACCACGTCGGTGGCCTTGAAGCCCATGTCATTGCGCAGAATGTCGGCATTCAGGAGCGACAGGCTGTTGCTGCCGCCCAGAGCGTCGAAGGTCAGCTTGTAGGTGTTGGCGGCATCGCCGCCGGAGCGGAAGTCGAAGAACCAGTAGCGGTTTTCCGTCACCGTAAAGGTGTAGACCGACCCCGTGATGTCGTGCTGAACTGCCACGGGCGCACGCCCTGTGGGATGCAAATCCTTCGCCGTGAATTCCACCGCCGTGTCGCTCACCGGCGCACTGACGGGCTCGATCGCCGCTTCCTTCACCGTGGGGTAGAGAAGCTCGAGTTTAACATTTCCACCAATCATCAGAAAATTCCTGCTTTTCAATGACTTAGAAAAAACCGCGTGGTGCGGCTGCATCCCTTGGGGATGTTCCCTGCTGCTCCATCCATCAGTCAGGGAATTCTTACATGAAATCACAAGGCGCGTTTTTGTGCAACCTGCTCCTGGTTCTGGGAAATTTTGTGCATCCTCAGCCTTTATTTCCCGCGGCCTAGGCTCTGGCGGCGGCTCTGCTCATCACAGCATCAAGCAGCCCGATGCGACGCCCTTTGGCAAGCATAAGGCTGGGGCGCGGCGGGAGAGGAAGGGAGGGAAACGCAAAGCGCAGCCAGCAGGATGCGCGGTGTCACAGGATCGCAAGCGGCCGTTCGCGGCCTCGACGGCGCACCGTCTGAGCTATCGGCCAGGGCCGAGTCTCAGTGCGAAGATCCGATAGGGAAAGCCCGCGGCTACTCCGCCGCCTGCGCCTCGGCCTCGTCGCGCTCCAGCGGAACGGCGACGGGCGGATGCTCGAGTTCGTAGGAATAGCCTGAGAGCATCTCATAGGCCTGTTCGATCGCTTCGATCTGCTGCTCGGCGGAGCGGATCGCCTCGGTGATCGTTGCCGCGCGCGCGGTGAGCATCGCGCCGAGAACGTCGGTCTCGGGGCGGCGTCCCAGGCGGTCGATATGGTGGCGCACGCGCGTGCGGTGGCGCTCCAGCTCGAGAATGTGGAAGCGGCTCTTGACGATATCGTCGGAGAGCTTGCGGCGCATCGCCGCCACGGGGTCGAAACTGCCGGGCTCGCGCTCGTCGAGGATCATGTCGTTGACGAGGTTTTCGAGCATCATCAGACCTTTGAGTGCCTTGGGGTCGGCCAATTCCGGATCGAAGCCGGTATCGTCATAGACGCGGCGGCGCACCGGGTCCTGCAAAAGCTCATAGGCCGTCTGGAGCTGGGCGAAGGCATCGGCATCGCCGCCGGTGTCCGGATGCGCAGCCTTGGCGGCCTTGCGATAGGCCAGCCGGATCGCCTCCGCATCCGCGCCCTGTTCCAGGCCCAAAAGCTCATAGGGATCGATCACCAGGCCCACTCCTTCATGCTTGCCCGTCCGCCCGCCGCCGATGGCGCGCCACCTGTCGCCTGATCGGCGCATCATCCGTCCGCCATTTGCGAACATGCTAGCCGGGCCGCACGCATCGCCGGCCTGGTCCCTCGGACGCCACCTCTGGGGTACCGCGCCCGGCCGTCGACTTCAAGCCGCTTTGCGTCCCGCCGGCCAAAGCCTGCACAGGCCGGGCTCATGGCGCCATCGGTCGGAACAGAATCATCGTTCACGCTGTCGAGACCAGACTCGGCCGGAAAAAGGACGCTTTTGCGTCCGCCCGGGGGTGGGCTGGAAAAAACGTTCGCAAGCGCCGGCAAAAGGCCTGGAACACGCGCCGCGCGGGAAAAAAACCTTGCCAGAACAGGGCTGTTCTGTCACAGATCACGACCGTTCGGGCGTTTCATCCCGGAGACTGGACTGATGTGGTTGCCGCCGGCCGGGGCGCTGCAGGCCTGAGTGGACACCGTGATGGACGATCCGCCAGGGCTCGCGGAATCCGGCGCCAGCGGTGGGAGGTGTTTCGTGCTGTCACCGGCTTGTTCTGTCGGCAGCATGGCGGGCCTTCGGCGTAGATGTTCTTTCCTCCCGTACGTGACATCCAGACTACTGCCCGGCCACGTGTTGATGACGCTGCCGGGTTGGACGCAGACCGGCCTCCCGCCCCTTCAGGGCATAAGCGGGGGACTGGCATTGACTTTCTAAGGGATCAAAGGACTTCCCCCATGGCCACCAAGGGCACCGTAAAGTTTTTCAACCAGGACAAGGGCTTCGGCTTCATCACTCCGGAAGGCGGCGCGAAGGACGTATTCGTCCACATCTCCGCTCTCCAGGCTGCCGGCCTGCAGACCCTGAAGGACGGCCAGCAGGTCACCTTCGACACCGAGCCGGATCGCATGGGCAAGGGCCCGAAGGCCGTCAACATCCGCGCTGCCTAAGGCGCGCGCCCGGCTGGGCCTTGCGCCCGCCGGACATGATTTTCCAAGACGGGCGAAAGGCGAGGCATCCCCTCGCCTTTTTGCATTGAGGCCGGACCGTTAGGGGGAACAGGCCAAGGGGGAACAGGCGGCGACACCGCCAATCCGGCCGATACGCGGATCGGGCAAATTGCCCGGAGGCGTTCAAACCGCCTCGGTCGCTTCCTCAAGCCGCATATCGGCCGCAGCCAGAACGGCATCGAAGGCCCTGAGGATCACCTCCGGCCCGGCACCGGGCCGCGCGGCATCGGCCGAGAGGATCTGGCGATAGCGGCGCGCGCCCGGCCATCCCTGAAACAGGCCGACCATATGGCGGGTGACATGGATCAGCCGGCCGCCGGCGGCGATGTGCCGGCCGGCATAGGCCGCCATCGTCTCCGCCACGCCCTGCCAGAAAGCGGGATCCGCCCGATGCCCGCGCGCCGTCAGCGGCTCCTGCGGCGCAAGCCGGCCTGCCTCGCCACCGACAAGGGCTGGGAAGCGCGCATCGACGGCAGAGAGCAGGCCGCTGTCCTGATAGGCGGCGCGGCCGAGCATAACGCCATCGATGGCGCCAAGATGCGCGCAGGCCGCCTCTAGCGTCTGCAGCCCGCCATTCAGGCCGATGAACAGCTCCGGCCGCTCCGCCTTCACCCTGTTCACGAGGCCATAATCGAGCGGCGGGATCTCGCGGTTCTCCTTCGGGCTTAGCCCTTCGAGCCAGGCCTTGCGCGCATGGACCCAGACGGCATCGACGCCAGCACAGGTCACCGCATCGATCAGCGCGCGCAACGCCATCTCCGGCTCCTGCTGGTCGACACCGATGCGGCATTTCACCGTCACGGGCAGGGCCACCGCCGCCTTCATCGCCGAAACGCAGTCGGCCACCAGATCGGGAGTCAGCATCAGGCAGGCGCCGAACGTGCCGGACTGCACGCGGTCCGAGGGACAGCCGACATTGAGATTGATCTCGGCATAGCCGTAATCCACGGCGATCCGCGCGGCGTCGGCAAGCTTCTTCGGATCATGCCCTCCCAGCTGCAGCGCCACCGGATGCTCGACCGCATCCATGCCGAGCAGCCGCTGGCAATCGCCCCGCAACACGGCATCGGCGACGATCATCTCGGTGTAAAGCAGAGCATGTCGCGTCATCGTCCGGGCAAAGGCGCGGTAGTGACGATCGGTCCAATCGATCATAGGTGCGACGGCGAAGAGGGGGGCATTGAAATAGCCTGACTTCACCCCTTGTTCGTTCTTCATTCCGTTTCCGTTCATGTCTGATTTTCCTTCTTTCGCGTTCTTCCCCGCCCCTTCCCTCAGTGCTAATGCTACGGCGTAGCACCCACGGGAGGCTTGTAGCAAACGCAATGGGAACGATATCCGAGCGAAAGCGCGCCAATGGAACGAAGGCTTATACGGCGCAAATAAGGATAAGGCGAGACGGCAAGGTGGTGCACACCGAGGCGCAGACCTTTGATCGTCGGCCGGCCGCGAACGCCTGGCTCAAGAAGCGAGAGACTGAACTCAACGCACCAGGCGTCCTGCTCCGGCCGAAGGGCACCGACATCACATTGGCCCAGGCGATCGAGCGGTACGAGCGTGAGACCGTCAGGGACTTCGGGCGAACGAAGCTCCAGGTGCTGAAGGCCATTAAGGGGGCGGAGATCGCTCAGAAGAAATGCCGCGATATCGCGAGCCATGACATCGTTGCCTATGGACGCGAGCTAGGCGAGACGCGCACCCCGCAGACGGTCGACAACTACCTGTCCTTTCTCTCGTCCGTCTTCGCCATTGCAAAGCCCGCTTGGGGTGTTGAACTGGATGCCGCCGCGATGGCCGATGCACGAAAGGTGCTGAAGCACATTGGCGCCATCAGCAAGTCGCGCCAGCGCGACCGCCGGCCATCGATTGAGGAGCTTGATCGCCTGCTTGCCCATTATGCCGATCGCAGCATTCGATCGGACCTGAAGATGCCGATGCAGGACATCATCATCTTCGCGCTGTTTTCGACGCGGCGACAGGAGGAGATTTGCCGCATTCAATGGGAAGACCTCGACCGGCCCAACAGTCGCGTGCTGGTGCGGGACATGAAGAACCCGGGCGAAAAGATGGGAAATCACGTGTGGTGCGATCTCGTGCCGGAGGCGTTGGCCGTTATTGACCGGCAGCCTATGGGTAACGGGCGCATATTCCCCGTCAACGAGAAGTCTGTCAGTGCCTCGTTCACAAGGGCCTGCGCCCTTCTCAATATCAAGGATTTGCATTTCCATGACCTGCGGCACGAAGGGATCTCGCGTTTGTTTGAGATGGGGTGGACGATCCCGCATGTCGCCGCTGTATCGGGTCATCGGTCATGGGTATCGCTCAAACGCTATGCACATATTAAGACCCGGGACACCGACAAATATCAGGGATGGCAACCCCTCCGGGCCCACCAAGCGCTGCATGCGGCCTGGACGCATCATGCCGACAAATAGATAGTGGTTTACACGCGATGATGGAAACGGGCGGCAAATGGCGGGATGGACATCGATATTTACCTTCTTTGGATCCGCCGTCGGCATCCTGACCGGCCTTTTTGTTGTGTGGGATCGCTTCTACAAGCACGCCCCATCCTTGTTCTTAGTCGCCAAGCCTTTGATCGAAGGGGGCAAGCAACGGAAGGCGTTCCTACGGCTCGTCAACAACAGTGAGCGCCCATTGATCGCGTCATGGCCAAACGGCTCAGAAGACAACGTCATGCGCGTTGCAACAAATGACGGAATTAGAGGCATCGTAGCCTCGATAGTGCGAGGCGAAACTTCGGTTGTTTTGGACGGAAAAGACGACCGGCTATTCCCCGTATTGAAGCCACCAAACTGGGATGATCTAAGCGATGATGGAACGATTGAAATAAACGTCAGATGGAGGTTTGTGCAGCCGCTTATCTGGAAGCGAGATAGATCAACGACTGTCAGAATAGATAAGCGGTCGCTTAAGCTGCTTGAAGACGAGGCTGATCTCGAATGAGCCCGATGGCTGTTAGTAGATTGGACGATGAATGCCGCGTCATTGATAGGCCAATGGTAGACCTTACAACAAAGTCCTGCACCCCATGCCGGAGGCGCTAGACGGAAACACTACTCCCAAGGTTCTTTTTCCATGAGTGAAATTTTTATAAGCCATGCAGTAGCCGACCGGCACCTTGCTGAACTGCTTGTTGATTTTCTTACAGATGCCATCGGCGTACCAGAAAAATCGATTTTCTGTTCCAGTCTTCCGGGGCATGGAAATCCGCTTAGCCACAATTTTAATACAAATATGCGTGAGCAAATTCAGCACCCCAAGCTGGTTATACTCCTCATGACACCCTCATATTTAGACAGCCGATTCTGTGTCATGGAACTTGGCGGTACTTGGGCTCTCGCGTTAAAACCTCTTCCTATAGTTGTACCTCCTGTGACTTTCACTGATGTAACGAACACGCTGGGGCAAATACAGGGGTGGGACATCACCGCAAAGAGCGATCTGGAGACGGTTCGACAACTCATTCTGGAAACATTAGGTATCGAGGGGCGCGGGAATTACAATTTTGAACGGAAGCGTTCTTGGTGGGAGACTGGCCTGACATCCGCGCTTTCTAAGCTTGCCCTCTCTCCGAGAGTGGCACGAGCAGACTTCGATGCAGTAGCTGCTGAACGGGACGATCTGAAATGCAGACTCCAGCAGTCAATCTCTGAAGCCAACGACGTCCGGCATAAGCTAGATACATTGAAATCGTTACGTCCCGTCGCGATGGTCGTCGAACCTGATCTGCTAATTGCTGAGGATATCGCTGCCATAATGCAACAACATGGATTTGTTGTAGGAGCAGTCGTCCGCACAGCAAAGGAAGCAATTGAAAAGGCAATTGCAATCAAACCAGACATTATCACAACTGAAATACCGTTGGCAGACGGTAGCAGTGGCATCGATGCAGTCAACGAAATACTTAAGACACACGATTCAGGTATTGTTTTTGTCACTGCTTATCCAGAAATGCTTCTAAAGGTTAAGCATACTCAGCCTGCATATTTGGAGAGTAAGCCGTTTTTCTCTGATCAATTGGCAGCGACTATCCGACTGGCTTATGCCGATGCGCTTTCTCTCCGCGAGGATAAAGCGCGATCCGAAGGCCGAAATATAAGCTAGGCCTGTTGGTTTGACCGGTCTGTCTTCAGCGACAACTTGAGCAGCTCAATGAGAAACAAAATGCTGTCAGCGGTTGCGATAACAATTGCAATAGTAGACGTTAACTAACTGATTTGACTGCCACTATTATACCCCATGCCGGGGTGACGAAATCAAATAATTGCATTGACTTAGAGCCGCTCTGGACACCTCCGCTCTTTCGCATTCAATTGAGATTTTACGCATACTGTCCAGCCGCCAATCGGGATAGCTATCCGCCGCTATCCCGATTCTCAGCCCCTTGATGTTCTCTCTCTGTTCGGTCATGCCTTAGGATTAAAGGCATAAGGCTAGGACTACGTTCAAGGTGGCATTGTGAGTGACGATCTGCGCGAGTGGGCAAGGCAGAGCATCTCGATGCACTATCATCTGATGCCGCAATCCTATCGCCGTCGCTTTGGCGGCGTCGGCATCGGCAAGCAGAGAGATCTGACAGTGGTCACGCCGATCGCCGCCAGCATGATCGAGCGCATGGCCAGGCAGCTCGCCTTTTCCTTTGAGGGTCGCCCGACGCCCAACGCAACGGTGCAGCAGGTGATCGAGCGCGCCTTGCTTGAGGTCTCCGACGAACAGGCTTTTGCAAGTTTGCTCATGGGTGGCGAGGACGGTCAGTCCGCCGTCAGAGGGATCGTCGAGAGAATCGTCGAGGCGCTGTTGTTGACCTTTGAGCTCATCATCATCGTCAAGCCGGGACAGGATGGGCCCGCCAATACCGAGGCGCCTAAGCGCAAAGCGGCTCCGCTGCCCAATGGCTGGATGCCCTGCCATCAGATCTCCCCGAACTCAAAACCAAAATTGCGATGGGCCCGCACATGGCAGGATGGCGATGACTATGTCGGCTTTGACGGCGCCATCGCTATCGGGCGGATTTTTCGGATCGCGGCTCTCAGCGCCGACGATCGCGAGAAATGGCTGTGGCTGCTGACGCACGCGCCTGCTCAGATCAAGCTTGATCACCCCTCGGCGGGATGGGAGGAGACCCCGCGCCAGGCCGCTGTGCGGGTCGAGTTCTGCTATCAGAAAATCCGGCAGGCGATCCATGATGACGCCTATGATACCCTTCGCAAGCATGGGAAGCGCTAGGAGGACGGAATGTGCAATCTGTACAATGTGAGCACCAACCAGGAAGCCCTGCGAGCCTTCCGGCAGGCGCTCGATCGTCTCGGCAACCTTGAACCGTCGATGGACATCTACCCCGATCGTCCGGCGCCCGTCCTGCGGAGAACGGAAGATGGCGAAGCCTGGGATCGGCTGACCTGGGGCATGCCCACGCCGCCCTCTATCCTTGGCGACAAGCCGGATACGGGCGTTACCAACATCCGCAATGTCACCTCGCCGCACTGGCGTCGCTGGCTCGGGCCCGAGAACCGGTGCGTTGTGCCGTGGACGAGTTTTTGCGAATGGGAGGACACCAAGCCGAAGAAGCGCAAGCGCTGGTTTGCCATCAACGAAGACAGGCCCCTCGCCTTCTTTGCCGGCATCTGGACGGGTTGGAAGGGAACGCGCGGGTCAATTAAGAACCCCCGCGAAGGCGAGCATCATCTCTTCGGCTTCCTGACCACCGAGCCGAATGCCGTGGTCAAGCCCATCCACCCGAAAGCCATGCCGGTCATCCTCACGACAGCCGAGGAAGTCGATGTTTGGATGCGGGCAGACTGGGCCGAGGCGAAGGTGCTTCAGCGCCCATTGCCGGATAATGGGCTACTGCTTTTGCCCCCGGACAGCTGAGGCCCATCCCTCGCTTCCATTGCGGCCATCTCGATCAGATAGACCAACAGCGGCCGATCCCGCGCCGGGATCATCCGCGCCATCTGGGCTAGCATGTTTGCAATGTATTGGGTCCGATCCTCATTCATTTCAGGAAATCCTTTTTATGAACAAGCTTAAAAGAACGCAAACCGATATGATTTTTAAGATGCCCAAGCGTGACAAGGCCGTGACCATCATTGACCACGATGCAAAGGCGCCGCCGGCCATGCCTTGGTGGGGGGTCGCATATTCGCTCGCCGTCTGGTGTATGCTGGCGGCTTGCATCATCCTGCCGATCACGAAAGCGGTACGCGGGCTGCTATCGCCATGACGGCGTTTACGAGACGACAGAGGTCTCCTGAGAACGAAATGAACTATGCTAACAGCAAAAGCCTCGGCGAGTATTGGCCAGCAGTTCTTTCTTTACAGAAGGCTGCATCGTACTGCGGAATGTCCGTTCAAGCCTTTAAAGAAGCCTGTCCTGTCAGGCCGCTCAAATACTCGCTCAAAGAAAATGACATGAAATTCCTGCGGAACTGGCTTGACGACTGGCTTGCATCGCTGAATTAAAAGCACGAAAACTGGAATAATAACATATGGGGGCATCGGCATTGAATTTTACTTCGCCAAGAAAAATGCTTGAATGGGCGTCATCAGATATAGATTCCATGAATTCCGCATGGGAAGAGTATGTAAAATCAGGAGCTGTGTCGATAAAATTCAAGAGAAGCTTTGCAAACACGGAGACAGCCGTTCTTGCAGTTGTTAATAATCCGATACCTGATATTTTTCACCAGAAATTGCACAATGCTTCGTTGAACATAAAGCACTCTTTCGATCAAATTTACTCTGAATGCATGAGAATAATAACAGGGAAGGAAGATAAATCACTGACATTCCCATGGCATGAAAACGAGGCCGATCTGAAATTATTTTTCAAGAAAAAGAAATTAACCGACTTATTAGAGGAATTTATTGTTGAAGCGTTACAGCCTTATTGGGCAACAGAAGGATCATGGAAAGGAGATGAAGATCTCCGAAACTTCTCAAAGGACGTCAATCGAAATAAGCATGCCGTTATTGCAGCCGTGGGAGTTAATTCCAACATTCGTGAATTTGAGGTTCGCTTTCAGGAGGCCGGAACAGGAAGATTGCGTATCCATGTACCTCCGGTGAGAATTGACGACAATACCATCAGGCTGGCGAGGATGGAGAATTCCGTTACTGCAGAATTTGATGTCAACGTCGATCCATTTCCGATTTTTTCCGATGGTCGCCTAAAAGAGCGCCCCGTCTTCCAGGTGATCAGAAACGCCTTCACGAAAGCGGATATGTTGTTGCAGGTTGCCCAGGAGACTATCGGATCATAAAGATCATAACCCCTAGTAGCATGTAATTTTCCTTTAATATATTTGCGAAGCTTACGAAGCGATTGGGTGAAAAGGCAACGTCAATACGCTCGAACTGCCTTCATTTTCTTTGGAAGATGTAATCTTCCGCAGAATCAGGATGAAGCCAATAGGCAACCTACTGGCTAAGCCAGCATCACGGTCTCGTCCTGCAAAAGCGGCCGCCCGAAGGCGGCCGCAGCATGCGTGAGTCGATCCGGCGTCAAGCCACAGGCACGGCCGGCAGCGGCGTTGCGGGGTAGCGGCGATAGCCCCACTGCCGTTGCACGCTGATCGAGCACGTCGCGTTGGCCGCCAAGGCGACGTAGATGATCGGCGCAGCATAGCCCACCGTTACGGAACCATCGATCGGCGGCTCGGGCTCCGTGCGCATCGACATATGATAGGCTTCCGTCGGCCCAGCGCCCTGCGATGTCAGACCATACATCGACCAAGCGTTTTTCGAGCCCTTGTCAGTGTTGATCTCAAGCGTCGAGTAGACATGCGCGCCGCCGGCATTTGCGGCCACGTCGATCTCAACACCCGTCTCCAGAATATCAGAAACCGACCAATAGCTGGTTGGAGGACTGTCGGCCGCGATGCGCGCGACCGTCGCCGCGGCGCCAGCGGTGAGCGCGTAGGTGATGGCCTTGCCGCCGTAGATATTGCCTGAATCAGCGTCAGCGTTGGAAATCGCCACCGAGCATGCTGCCGTGGCGGAGATGGCGGTGTTTCCGGGGACGGTCCCACTCGAAACAGTCATGTTCGCGCCCGTCGCGCCGCCACTCGTCGTGATGAAGAACGGGTTTGCCACAATCTGACGCGGATTGGCGGGCCGTGCCTCGTGAACCCCTGCGATGGCCCTGTCGCGCGCCGGCAAGTTACTCCGGAGGAAGTCGGCAAAGGCCTTGCCGACCGTATAGGCCCCCAGAGCACTGTAATGCGTGGGGTCAGACGGCTGAAGAACGCCCGGCTTGAATCGGATCAGGCTGCCGCTTTGCGTGGCCGCCCAAAGCAGTGCGCAGAAGTCGAACAGATAGACGCCCGGTTTGCCCTCGGCCCAGCACTTGAGGCGCAGATTGAAGTCATGCAACGCCTGGACGCTGGCGGCGGAGAGGTTCGTTGCACCCGGTTCGGTCAGGAGGATCAGGCGCTTGCCGGCAGCTAGGTCGCTTTCCCATTCCGCCTGCAAATCTGCGAAGGCCACAGCGGCGACATTTGCCGTCGTGATCGTCGCGCCGGTCACGGCATGAGTATAGCCAGCCTCCGCCTGCGCCAGATTGTTGACGAGCGGATAGTTCCAGATCGCCCAACCGGCATCGCTGGCGACGCGCGCGGATTTGAACAGATTGATATATTCATCCGTCCGCTTGCCCGAGGATGCAAACAGCCGGTTGATGCTCATCCGCTGTCCGGTCAGGACATTGGCCCAGTTGAGCCAGTAGAGGTTGGACAGTCCGATGTGACGTGCGGGTGGCGCGAAGACGGCGACGCCGGCTTGAGCCGCACGGCTGTCGCCCATGATATCGCAAACGCTCATATTGAGCTGGCGACGCCACTCCTTCAGTGAGGTTACAAGCAATCCGGGCATCAGATGCCTCCCATGATGTAGTTGCCCTCGCCATCGACGAGGTATGTGCCATCGCTGCTGATGGCGGCGGTGTAGGCGGCAGGCAGGGCAAACGGCAGCAGCCGGCCGAGCCCGACGAGATACGCGACGGCCAGCCGCGCGCGAGTTGACGCCATGGTCATGTCTCCAGATTTTGAGGGGGTAAAAGGATCAGCGCACGCGGCGCTGTTCGGAGGCTTCAAGGCGCTGCAGGATCGCGCGGACCTCGCGAAGGTCGCCCGCC
The DNA here is from genome assembly GCF_001938945.1 of Xaviernesmea rhizosphaerae. GTDB lineage: Bacteria > Pseudomonadota > Alphaproteobacteria > Rhizobiales > Rhizobiaceae > Xaviernesmea > Xaviernesmea rhizosphaerae. The sequence goes on along the minus strand of NZ_MKIO01000021.1, from coordinate 298,395 downwards.
TGCTGGCTGATCAGCGCCTGCAGTTCCTTGATGGCTTGTGCCGTGTTGGTGGTGATCGTCTCGGTGCTGGTGAGCCGGTAATCCAGCTTGTCGATCTTTTGCACGTCGCGCTCAAGCGCGCGAAATCGCTCCTCGTTGCGGCCGTTTTGGGTGCCGATGTCGGTTTGCCGCTCTTTGTGCAGGTTGTCATGGTTTGTCCACTTGTCGTCCTGCCGCTTTTCCAGCTGCTTGATCTCGCTGGCATTCGTGGAAATTTTTCCTTCCATCTCCGTCTTGTATGAGCCGACGCTGACGGCGCCGCCAAAGAGGATGCCGACCAACAGCAGCGTATTGATCATGGAGCCGAAGCGGCTCCACACGCTTTCGATTTTTGCCAGCCTCTCCATGGCGTCAGGCCGCGTTGCGCGGGGCGAGATAGGTCAGCACCGCCGGCAGGCCGATCGACACAGCATAAAGCGCGACATAACCATACCAGGGCGTCCCCTCCGGCAGCACCGGCAGACCAACCGTGCCGGCTGCCGCCCCGCCGAGAGCGGCGCCGATGGCCTTGGAATATTTCTGCATGACGATGCTCCTTCAGGCTTCGTTCGTGGAAAGGGCTTGATTGCTGGCGACAACAGGCACGGCGCCGATTGGCAGTGCCTGACCGGGCGGCCAGCGGTAGGCGGTGACGCGCTTGGGATCGAAGGGCTTGATGTTGACGGCATCGGCTTGATTGCCGCCAAGCACCATCAGATAGCCGCGCTGGTCCCGGCCGGTGACGAAGCCGACATGCCCGCCGCCATCGCGCTTGAAGGTGACGACAGCGCCAACCGCCGGCGCCTTGATGCCTTGCCCCCAGTTCTCATAGGACCGCGCCCAGGCCGAGCGCGTGGACGCGAACCCGCAGCTCTCCAGCACGAACCCGACAAAGGCCGCGCACCAAGGCGTTTCGTCATCGCGATACGACAGGCCGAGAATGCGCCACATCTCCAGGATTTCCGGCGCATGCGCGCGCCCCTTGATTTCCGAGAGGCCGGAATAGCGCCGCGCGAAGGTGAGCCAATCCGGTTCGCCGTTGCCGACCGGCTTGGCGTCCGCCACGCGAAAGCCAAACAGCTTTTCCAGCGTGTCGGCATCGACGGACGGGTTCACGGGCAGGCCGACCGAGCGCTTGAAGGCGATCAGTGCCGCATCGGTATCGCGGCCCTTGATGCCGTCCGCGCCCGATTTCCCGACCGAGAAGCCACGAGAAATCAGCCGCTCCTGAATATCCAGGATCGTTTTCATGGTGATGTCCTTTTGAAAGATGCCGACCCTGTCGGCCTATGAAGGATCGGACGCCGGAGCGCCCGTCATCGTCAGGCGCTGGCGGTCGGTGCTTCGAGCGTCGCGATGCGCTTTTCCTGATCCAGCACCATCAGCGTCAGAGCCTGCAAAGCGGCAGTGAGGTCTGGCGTGATCTTGGAATGATCGACGGTCTGATAGACGGCAGACTTCCCCGTTTTGGTCCATCGCCCGCCGGCAGCGTTGTCTGCGGGCACATTCTCGTAAGTCGCTGCCGGAGTGTGCTCGGTTTCGTCGATCTCCAGGCGGCCGACATCCTGAAGGGCATCCCTGACGCCGGTCACGGCATGCGGGGCGACGGATTGCAGCTCATGGGCGATAAAGCCCGTCTGGAGTGCAGCGGCCGGATCGTCAACGCGGCGATAGGAGACCGGGCGCATGCCCATGACGCGCAGAAGCGCATTGTCCATCCCGGCGAACTCGTCAGGATCGATCGCAAACGAGACCAGCGGCGACACGTCCGTCTTGAGGCGATAGTCGGAGGCCGTGCCGTAGGAAACGGACAGGCCATCGGTGGAAATCTGCCCCACCCGGGTGGGCGTTTGATAGATGTCGCCATAAAAAAAGCGCGCATATTCGCCGACCGCACCACGCTGATAGTACGCATTTTCCATCGTCGACGGCACGGCGTTGCTAAGCCGCCCGTTGGCGTCGATCCCGACGCCGGGACCAGTGCCATAGCCCGGCATCACCAGGCTGTTGCTGACGAAAATATTCGACCGGTCCTGCGCGATGCGATGCGCTGTGCCAAGCCAGTTGCCGTTGGCGTCGTGCGGCGCAAAGGACACGCTGTTGTCGGTGTTGAAATAACGCCGATAACGCGAGACACCATCGGTGCGCGCGATATCGTCGATGATCACACCCTGCCCCGCCGCGCCGATCTTGTATCTCAAAGACCCGGTGATGACGGGATTTTCCGAGAAAACCGCTTTGATCGCCGCGCAGGCATCGGAAAACGACGTGGCGGCCATCAGGCTGCGCGCCGCTGCCGTCAGGCCGGTCAGCGCCGCAACGCCCGCACTCGTCCAATAGATGATTTTGTCCGCCACCGTCTCCAGACCGGCGATCGCCTGAATATTGCCATTGCCGAGGGCGCCCAACACCTTGTTCGCAGCGGCAAAGGCGCGGGTCGCCTCCGGCGCATACATGATTTCGTAGGTCGCGGCGTTGCGCGAGGCGCCCGGCCAGGGTCTGGCCAGCGTCAGGCTGGTGGCGCTATTGATCGACGCGATACGCACCGACAGGCCCGCCGCCTGGAAATAATCATTGCCATCCGCGCCGGCCGCGATCCACTGCGTCCCCTGGCCGGTCACCTGCACGTCATTGGCGTTCACGGTGGCCGTGCCGTCACCGTAGTACGTTGGCAGCGCCATCGGCGTTCTCCTTCTCGGTTGCGGTCGCTGCCTGCAGGGCTGCTTCCAGTTCCGCGATGCGCGCCTGCTGGTCGGCCACCAGCTGCGCCAGCAAAAGGTTGCGGTTGATAAGATGGTCGCGGTGCGCGGCCACCTCGCCGAGTTCGACGACGGCGGATATCGGGACTTTCATGCTCATCGCGGGAGCGCCTTCTTGTTTCGGGTGGTGTTGAGCGTGCGCAAGCCGATGGTGACGGTGCCCGTCACGTCCTTGCTGAGCTTGAGGTAAAGGGGCTGAGACCCGGCGCCGTCCTTCAAAACGCCCTGGATCTGGACCGTCTTGCCGCGCGGCGTGACGCGATCGAGTTCGACGTAAGCTTCAGAGATGTACGTGGAGCCCCAGTAGAGCGAGACCGTCACATTCATCGGCGCGTTGGCGGCATCGAGCACGCTGGCGCGCACGCGCACATCGCCAAGGATCACCAGAACGTCCTGCGCATCCTTGGGAAGATCCTCGGTCTGCGCGATGTTGGTGACGCCTGACGAATGCGTCATGACGTTGCCGGCCTGCCAGGTGTAAATCTGCGCCACCGCCTGATTGTCGATCGCGTCTTCCTTGACCGCATTATCCAAGATGATCACTTTGTCCGTGGTGATCGTGCCGATACGGGCTTCGGGAATGACGGTGACGCCATTCTCGACCGCGAAAAACGTGTTCGGATTGCCGCCGCTACCGTCGATGATGGCGAACCCCTCTGCATCGACGACGACGCGCGCTTTCTTGCTCGGGTCGGTCGGCTGGTCGAGGTAAAGGCCTTGCGCCCGCGTCTGCCCATTGCTGTCGACGCTGGTGTAGAAGCCGATCCGCGAATAACCCTCCGGCCCGGCCACTGCCTCGATCTTCAGCTTTGCATTGGCGGTCACGCCATTGAGCGATGCTTGCACCTGTGTCAGGGCGAAGGCATTGGCCGAGATCTGGCCGCCCTGGTCCTGCACCGTCTGCGACAAGGTGGACACGGCCGAGGCCTCGGCCTTGTTGGCGATCGATCCGGTCAGCGACGTGATCGCCTGCCCTTGGGCGCTGATCGTGTTGCCTTGCTGCGAAACCGTGTTGGACAGCGAGGACAGGGCGGATGCCGAAGCCTTGCCGGCCAGATCATTGCCCAGTGACGTCAGCGCCGCACTGTGGCTGGCGATGGTGTCTCCCTGCGTCGTCACCTTGCTGTCGAGCGAGGAGAGCGCGGCGGAGGACGCCTTACCGGCCACCGCATTGTTGAGGTTGGTGATCGCCGTGCTCTGCGTCGCCAGCGCATCGCCTTGGCTGGAGACCGTGCTTGCAAGCGAGGATAGGGCCGAAGACGAAGCTTTGCCCGCCACTTCGTTGCTCAGGTTCGTCAACGCCATGCTCTGGGTGGCGATGGCGTCACCTTGCTGTGTCACCTTGCTGTCGAGCGATGAGAGCGCGGCCGAGGACGCCTTACCGGCCACCGCATTGTTGAGGTTGGTGATCGCCGTGCTCTGCGTTGCCAGTGCATCGCCCTGCTGCGAGACAGTGCTTGCAAGCGAGGATAGGGCCGAAGACGAGGCCTTGCCCGCCACCGCATTGTTGAGGCTGGTGATCGCCGTGCCTTGCGAGGCAATCGTATTGCCCTGGACCGTCACCGTCTGCGAGAGGCTGGACACAGCCGCCGCCTCGGCCTTGTTGGCTACCGCGCTGTTGAGCGCCGTGATCGAGGAGGCCTGCGACGAGATTGAACCCTCTGTGGCCGTGACGCGCGTGGCGAGCGTTGCAACAGCGCTGGCTTCCGCCAGCTGCCCGATCCGCGCCCGGACTGCCGTAACCGCCTCGGCGAGCACGTCGATATTGCCCTGCGTCGCCTCGATCCGCGTGGTCAAGGTCTGCGTCGCCTCGGCCACCACCTCGCGGTTTTCCTGGTCGCCAAGCGCGCGGGCAAAGCCGGCTTCGATCAACCCCATGGCGATCGGGTCCAGCGTGGAGCGCAAACCTGTGACGGCGCGGCCGCTGGTATCGACGCGGCCGGCGACCGCCTGCACATCGCTGCTCAGGCTGGCCAGGGCCGAGGACTCGGCCTTGTTACCCAGCGCGGCCTGAACCTTCGTTGTGGCCTCTGCGAGGATGGCAAGGCTGCTGCCGGTCTGCTCGATGCGGGTGTTAAGCGTCTGCGTCGCCTGCGCGGTTGCCTCGCGGTTATCCTGATCGCCAAGCAGCCGGGCAAAACCGGCCTCGATGCCGGCCATCGCCAGAGGGTCGACCACGGAACGAATGGCGCGCACGGAACTGCCCTGCGCCAGCATCGTGTTGGTGATGCCGGACAAAGCCTGCGCGGTCGCCTGCAGCTGGTCGACCACCTCGGACGAGGCTTTGCCATCCACCTCGGCCGTCAGCGTCACAAGCTGCTCACCCTGCGCCGTCACGCGCCCGTCAATCGCCTCGACATCGCTGGTCAGGGCCTGGACGCCGGACGCGATACCGGTCACATCCGTTTCGATGCTCGTCAGATCGGCCCGAACCCAGGTGATCGAGGTCGCCATTGCGCTGTCACTGTCGATCCGCGCCTTTTGCTCGGCCAACAGCTCGGCACGGGAGGCCCCTGGCGAAGGCGAGCCGATCGCCAGCCAGTCGATGCGCACACCATCGCTCGCCGTCTGCGCCTCCACCAGATCGAGGCGAATGGCATCGATCGTGCCGCTCCACGACGGATTAAAGGTGAACAGGCCGACACCATTGCTATCGACCGTAGGCGCAGCGATGGTGACAGAGCGCGCGAGCGTCCACGTCGTGTCGGCCGGGCCGCGCCACCACAGCCGGCCTTCCCAGGTCGGGGCGCCTGTAAGTTCCAGCCGGCCGCGCAGCTGGCGATAAGCATTGGCCGAGATGCCGAGCCCCGTGGGCGACGTGATATAGGGATCGGCCGCGCCATTGGCCGGACGAAGCCAGCCATCGGCGGCCACCGGCACGGCCGGCGAACCGGCCCAGCCTTCCGCACCCGTTTCGAAAGCCCAGAGACGCGCGGGATCGAACTGATTGTCCGTGCCGAGCGTCAGCGCCGCCAACCGCTGCGCAAAGGCCTCGTTATCATTGACGCGCGCGGTATCGACTTCTGTGATCGCCGCCGAGAGATTGCCCGCCGTCACCTCCAGCGTCGTGACGCGCTCGGCGATGGCGGAGGTTTGCGAGAGGGCAACCGTGATGCGCTCGTTAAAGCTGGCGGAGACCTCGCCGATCCGCAGGCTCAGCGAGCGGCGCAGCTCGTCACGCTGCAAGCTGCCGTCATAGCTCAGCTCAGTCACATAGCTGCGGATGGCCGCGATATCGTCCATGGCGCCGCGCACCAGCCGCGCCGAAGCGAAGGCGGCGGCTGCCCGCTGGTCCGTCTCGGCCGAGATCGCCGCTGCGCGCTCCGCGCTCTCAACCGCAAGAGCATCGGCCTGCGCATGAATCGCCTGCGCCCGCGCCTCTGCCTCTTGCGCCAGGGCTTCGGCTTGCGCCTCGATCGCTGCAGCCCGCTCGCGCGCCTCCTCTGCCAGCGCCTCGGCCGTGGCCGTCGCCTTGTCCGCAAGTCCGTCGTCGATCCACGCTTTAAGCGTCGTCAGCTGCGCCTGGACCTCCGCCGCCAGCTCCTCGATCGACAGCCGCACATCCGGCGTGCGAACCGGCAGCCAGGCGCCCCAAGCCGTATCGCGCGCGCTGATGGGGATCAGGCGGCCCGACACCTCGAAGTCTGTCGCAGGCAGGCACCATGCGCCCGACAAGAGCCACGATGCCGAGGCGGGGTCATAGCGCTGCGCGTCGCTGTCAAACAGCACGGCGCCGCTCGTCTTGAGCCGCACCTTGACATGCACGGCGCGCACATCGTCCAGATTGGTGGCACAGCGCACCCGGATTGCCGGCCGGCGCGTGCGCCCATCGGCGTCAAGGATCGTCTCGGCCTCTGCCGTCCAGCCCTGCATGATCTGCACGGGCTCTTCGATGCGGCCGATCCAGCCCGAGGGCGTCGGCAGCACGGCCGCTGCATCCGGGTCATAATCGGATGGGTCGATTTCCTTGAGCGTGACGAGCTGATTCATCGTTAGCTCGCCCTCGATGTCGACGACAAGGAAGCGCTTGTTGACGTAGCGATTGCGTGCGCTCGTCCATGTGATGACGTCGACCGCAGGCTCCAGAACCCAGGCTTCCGGCGGCAGGAAGAATTGATGGACGCGAAAGCGCCGCTCCTCCTTGAGCATGGCGCGCATCAGGCGCTGCGTCTGCCGCGCGAAGGGAACGGCCGGGAACTGCACGTCAGCCGTCAGCCGGCGGTCGCCGTCGTCCGCTTCGAGATCGGCGTCATAAAGCGGCGGCGCGTCCTTCGACTTCCATTTTTCATCCGGGTTCGGATAGGTCGCATTGATGCCGTTAACCGTCTCTTCGATCCGGGGGAACGGCTCGAAGCTCTGCCCCTTCGTGATGACGATATCGGCATCCGTGATCGCCAGGACCGGCGCACCGAAGCCGCCGACCTGAACTTTGAAGATGCCGCCTACTTCGGCAATGCGGGCATTGGCGGCCGCGCGCAGATCGTCGACCAGCTCCAACGGCTCGATATCGCCCGAGATCTCGATACCCGCGCGAAACTGCGGCTCGGTATCCTGGCCGGGGATGACGAGGAGACGGCCCGCCTCATTGGCCCCCGCAATCCAGTTCGACGCTGGCAGACGATGGGCAGCGACATTGCGCCCGCCATAGAACCATTCGCCCTTGTGGAAGATGCCGCGGATGATGTTGTACTTGAGCACGACGGGGTTGACGGACGGCTCCCATGTCGCCGGGTTATCCCAGCGATGCGAGCCGTTGCCGCCAGCCGTCGAGTCCTTGCGGATGTCATAGAGCGGGATCGACTGCGGCTCGAAGATGCAGGCCGGCACGCCCGACCAGTATTTGTCGGAATAGCGATAGGTCATCACCGCATAGGTGATGCCCCGCCCGACCATGGCCGATGTCCAGGGCCGCTTTTCGTGCGTGCCGAAATGCTCGACCAGATAGGCGTCCGCTGCAGTCTGTGTTCCGTCGTGGAAGATGATCCACGCGTGATCCTTGTCGTCTTTGCGGAACTCCTTGATCGGATAGCCGCGACCGTCTTCGTCCGGTTCATTCCACAGGATGGTGCAGCGCTCGTCGTCGATCCACATCCCGCGCAGGCCCGCAGACGGCAGGCTGGCGATCTCGATCACGTCGACGAAGTGGCGGTTGGATGAACCCCAGGTGCCGGCATATTTGCGCCGGCCGGGAGCAGCATAATAGCCGAGCACGGCCGACACGGGCCGGTCGTCGCCAATCTCGATATCCAGCTTGACGCCCGTGCGCGCCTTCTGCTTCGGCGCCAGCGCCTTCCCCAGCAGCGAATGCGCAGCCATGGCAATGACGCCGAGCACCAGCTTGCCGATCGCCGTGCTGCCGATCGCCGTCAGAAAGGCGGGGATAGCAGCGACGAATGCGGCATGCGCCGGCTCCGCCATCAGCCAGAAGCCAAGGGCGTTGAGAAGCAAAGACAGTTTTTTCATGAAGGGTCAGCCGACCTTGAATGCCCTGACGGCTTGGCGCCGGTCCAGCGTGCCGAGACCGGTTTCGGTCAACACGAAAATGCGCTCGCCATTGCAGACGCCGAGCGCGTGGCGGAAAGGCGTGTCGTTCGCCACAGCGACAAGATCGCCGATCTGCGCTTCGGACGGATGGTCATATTCCGGCAGGATGGACGCGACGAGATCAGCCAGATCCTCGAAACCTTCGGCCCGCATGATGCGATAAGCTGAAGCCGCGTCGTCGAACTGGCCAGCAAAGCGGCTGGCCGGGTTGACGCCTGTCAGCACCTCGACCACGCGTGCGCAGAGGCCCACTGCACAATCATTGCGCCCCCAGGCGAAAGGCTCGGAGCGCGTCTCGTCGATCAGGTCGGCATAGGCGCCAATCCAGCCGGCGCGCCGCGTCATCACATGCCCCATTTGATTTTCCAGTCCTTGACCGAATTGGAATATTTGCCGAACTCATCCCCATCACGCTTCTTCTGCTCCTGATAGGAGCTTTTGGCGGGGTTCTTCCGGGTCAGCATCATGATGGCGTCTGACACGGTCTTGATCGTGATTGATCCGGCCTCGCCTCTGCTAGGCGTCGAAATCGGAGTGCCCGAGATCTCGCCCAGCCACACCAGTTCCGGCAGTGAGACCGGGCGACGAGACTTCGGGCTCAGAAGACAATCGAAGATCTCGACTTTGCCGAGCCGAACGTCCTGATCTCGGATCAGGCTTTGCACCGGCGGCGCGATCTGGCTTGCCGAGATCGTCACCTCCTGAATGGTGAGATCGGACACCCGCTTGATCGACGAAACTTTCAGATCGACATTGCCGTAACAGGTGCGAGCTTCCATCTGACCGGTGATGCCGCTGACGATATCAAAGACGACATCGTCGACATCGGTCCAAAAGCTGCGCTGCACCGGCGCGGTGTTGCCGTTGGCGTCAGGCCAGGTCTTGGCCGTGATTGTCACGATCCGGCGCGGCACGATGCCGTCACGCCGCGCATTCTTGAGCGCGGCGAAGAAGTCGGGATCAACGTCGCGCATCGCTCACCTCTTTTCGATGAGCTTGAAGCCGGCGCCCTCGGTTACGACCTTGCGTGCCGTGCCAGGGTTATGCGAGCCGGTCATGACAACGCAGCGGCAGGCAGGCTTTGCGAACCGTGCCGAGAGGCCAGCGCCCACGCCCACCGGGACATGCGGAAAGACGCCGAGCTGCGGCGTGGTGCCGACGCCATTCGCCGCGCCGGCCTCGGAGATCTCAAGGAACGCGAAGCGCACGGGGTCGGAGCCATAGGAGATTTGCAGCTTGTCCCCTTCCGTCAGCCTGTAACCGGCGGGGAACCCGGAAAAGCTCATGGCGTCGCGATCGGACGAGACAGACGCAATGTTGATCGTGGCATTCCCGAGAATGAGGCCCTCCGGGTCGGCCTGCGGATATTCCGTCGAAGGGTCGACAAAGAACAGGGCCTCCTGCATGCCGTGCAGCTTGCGTAGCCGGGCGGCGATGCGTCGCGCCTCGCCGCTGTCCATAGGGACAAGGCTGATGGTGCCGACCCAGAGCGGCGGCGCCAGCTCGGCCTGCCAGACCGAGCCTTCGCCGTCGCCGGAGATCTCGTCATTGCGCTGGATATCCCAGAGGATGCTTTCGATTCGCAGTTGATCGGACAGCGCCTCGACCGGATAAGGATAGACGACGCTCATCAGACAAAACGCCTGCGCATGCGCGGATTGCGATCATGATCGGCGATCATATCAGGCAGCCGCTCATTGTTTTCAGCGATGGCATCGCGGATCGCCTGCAAATTCCGCTCACTCACATCCCCCTGAATAATGATATCACCCCCACGCACGCTCAGAGCGGACGAGGATTTCATCTTGCCCGGTTCGTAGATATCGACGCGCTCGGAAGGCTTTTTGCGAAAGGCGACAGTCTGGCTGTCGATACCCGTCCCATTTGCCGCGCCGCCCGGCATGATCGACCCACCTTGTGAAAAGCCGATCAGTGACCCGATCGCCTGCGCGATGATCGAGCCGAACCCGCCTCCTGCACTGCTTGCACCCGCCGCACCGGATCCACCGCCACCGAACAGAGCCTGGAGGCCGCTATTCAACAGCGAGCGCCCAATGCTTGAAAGGGCGTCGAGCGCGACATCCTTAAGCTTCTTCGATCCGTTGATCAGGCCCGTGAAGGCATTGCCCAGGGTTTGCGCCATCTGCTGTCCGACGCTCTCCATCTTGGAGAGGCCGTCCGCGGCGGCATCCGTTGCGGTCTCAACACCGGAAACCGCGCCCCCGCCGGCCGCGCCCGCAGTTGCAAGCTGCGCCGAAACCGCTTGCGCCGCCTTGCCCGCCTCTGAAACAGCATTCGGCGTTCCCGCCGCCATGCCGTTCTGGAGGCCCTGCATGATGAATTCACCGATCTCGTGCATGACACGCGACGGCGAGTGAATGCCGAGGGTGGCCTTGACCGAGTTCGTGATGCTGTCGGCAATGCCGGTAATTGCCCCTTTCGCCGCCTCCCATTTGGCTTGGATGCCGTTGACAAGGCCGTCGACGATCTGGCCACCGATCTCCAGCATGCGACCTGGCAGAGCGGCAAATGAGGCAGCGATTTCCTCGGCAATGGCGGCCATCTGACCAGGGATTGCCTGAAACGTCGCCATCATCGACGAAATGAAGTTCGTCACCGACGAGACGACTTCGGCGATCTTCGCCTTGATGGCGTCGCCGGCACCCGGAAAGATGATGTTCGCCAGATCCGTGAACATGCTGCCGAGATTGGCGAAGATCTGGCGCACCGTTTCACCGGCCGCCGTGAGGTTGCCCGTCAGGAACTGCCCCAGATACTGCCCGACAAGTCCGAGCTGGGTCATCAGACCGGTCGCCGTGGTTTCGATAACGGCGATAGCCTTTTCGATCACCGCCGCCGTTGTTGGAAACGATGCTTTGACCTGATCCCAGTTGGCATAAAGCGCCGCAGCCCCGGCGGCCAGGGCGGCAAAGCCGGCGACGGTCACGGCGATGGGCGCGCCGATGGCGGCGATGCCGGCGGCGACTGCGCCGACCGCGATGACCAGCGGACCAATGGCAGCGGCCGAGGCGGCAACGATCGTCCCCCACTTCAGCAGTTCGGGGTTCGTCTGGCCCAGCCTGTCCACAAACTCCGACATCTTGCTGACGACCTGGGTTGCCCATTGCAAAAGCCCGGCGTCGGCGATCTTGTTCGCCAGCGTCTCCAGTGAGCCGCCAAGCTTTTCCAGCTCGCCGTTGAAGCCCTTCATCCGCGCCTGCGCCTGCTCGTTCGCAGACCCCTGACGCTGGATCGATGCGGCTAGCTTGTTGATGCCTTCGGCGCCCTGATCCGCGAGCGCGAGCGCGGTCCGCATGGCGTCGGAACCGAAGATCGTCGTGACGGCGTCGTTCTTCGCTTCATCACTTAGGCCAGAAAGGCTGGTTTTGAGGTTTTCCGCAATGTCGGCGATCGACTTCATTTTGCCGCCAGCGTCGAAAAACTTCAGACCCAACGCATCCATCTGTTCCCGGGCAGCTTTGCTCTTCGGGACGAGAGTCGTCAAAAAAGTCTTGAAAGAAGTACCCGCATCCGCGCCGCTGTTGAACACGGACGATGTTCCGGCAATCGCAGCATTAAAATCTTGGAACTTGACGCCTAAGGCGCCGGCAATCCCGCCCGCTTGTGCAATGGCATCCTTGTAATCGTTAAAACCAAATTGGGAAGTCAGCGTCACATTTGTGATACCATCGACAACCTCGCCGAGGTCCTCGGCGCCAATTTTAAATTGTGACATGACATTTGTGGCAACATCAGCGGCTGTAGACAAATCGCCGCCTGTGGCCTCGGAAAGCTTGATGGATGCGGATGCCGCGCCGGCGAGGATCTGCTGCGCAGTTAGCCCATTCTTGGCCAGCATCTCCATCATGTCGGCCGATTCCGACGCCGACTTCGAGGTGTTGGCGCCCAGATCAAGCGCCATCTTTTTCATGGCGTCGAACTCGGCCGTCGACGCATTCGTTGCCGCTTGCACGCGGTTCATCGACGCTTCGAAGCTTCCGGCCGTGTTCAAAATCGCCGCGCCTGCCCCGGCCAGCGGCACGGTCAGATAGGTCGACAGGCTCTTGCCGACCAGCTGCATGGACTTGCCAGCGTTGCCCAACGCAGCCTGCGCATTCTTCAAGCCTTCTTGGAATTGTGCGCTGTCAATGCCAAGATTGACACGGAGCGCACCGATTACAGCGCCTGCCATGAATCGGCCTTTCGGAGAACTATATATTGAAACGAAGATTTCTCATCGCCGGGGCAATGCTACCCACATCGGTGCTAGCAGGAGCACCTTCGAATGCATGCGTCATAGCGGCCAATCGGCTCATGCCCTTCATTATCGAAGAAGCAAGAGGGACAAGGCACGAAGAACAGATCCGCGCGGCTGAGAAGCGGTTAGGCGGCCACGATCAAGCCGTTATGAATTTTGCCGCCAAGTTAAATGAGGATCAGTGCGCGATATTAGTTACCGCGCCCGATAGTCTTCTCCGGGCTACGGCAATAGCAACATTGCCCGAAAGACAAGGCAAATGAGGCTACTGGTAATCAGCTTGCTGCTGGCCTCTAGTATTAGCCAAGCTGCGGACATCGGCGGTCGCGCGTCCGTGATCGATGGCGACACGATCGAGATCCATGGTCAGCGCATCCGTTTCAGCGGAATTGACGCCCCCGAAACGCGCCAAACCTGCAAAACCACAAACGGCGCTGACTATCGATGCGGCAAGGCTTCGGCCGAAGCCCTGGAACAATTTTTGGCAGCATCGCGTCCGACCCGCTGCGTGGCGAGCGGCAAAGACCGCTACAAGCGGCTTCTGGCAGAGTGCTTTCGCGCCGATGGCAAAAGCGTCTCGGCATGGATGGTGCGCAACGGACAAGCCCTGGACTGGCCGCGCTATTCGAAGGGCGCCTTTACGGCAGAGCAAGCCGCCGCAAAGGCCGACAAACTTGGCGTCTGGCAAGGTCCTTTTATTCCGCCGTGGGATTGGCGCCGGCTTTAGCCTTCCGTCCGCCAAGCCATGCCCGCATGGAGGCCTCTATCTGGTCCGCGCTCATCGCCTCCTTCTGCTTGGCCTTTGGCTTCTGCAGAAGCGTTTCCAAGCGGGGAAGCTTAGATCGCCGGGAAAGTGCCTCGATGTGCCAGGCCAGCGCGATGCGCTCATCCTGTTCGGCGCGGCGCCGGTCGGCGACCCCCTGCAGGATGATGGAGATCTCGCGGAAGGTCAGAGTCCAGAACAGGTCATAAGGCTGGTTGGCCTCGACCCAGGACGAAATCAGCGACGGCCAGTCTAGGGGGCTGCCGTCGCCGTCCGAGGGCGGGCGTCGGGCGACTTTCTAGCCGCCGCCGCCTGGAAGGCCTGCCCGATTAACTCACCAGCACGCGAAACGCCGATCTCGTCGATTAGCTCGTCGCAATCGGCCAGCGAGGTGCCGGGATGGTGGCCCTGCAAAGATGCCCAGAAGACAATTCGCACCATCGTGAGCGTGGCCGTCTCCGGGTTGCCGAGCGCCTTGCCGACCTCGCCGATGCTCTTGCCGGTCGCATCCTCGATCGCGCACATGGCGCCGGTCCCGAGTTTCATGGTGTATGTTTTTCCCTCGCAGGAAAACGACACCTCTCCTTTTTCACGGTTCGCCATTATGCCGCCGTCCCCCAGGTTTCATCGCCGGAGACCGAAACAGTGATGGTCGCCGTCATCCGGTCATCGACGGGGATGGATTTTTCAAAGCCAGTGATCGAGGCCTTGAACGTGACCGTGACACCATTAGGAAAGGTGATCTTGTGATCGGTCACATCCCCCGAGGACATCAGTGTGCGCAGCAAGATGTCGGTGGCGTTGCCGGGGATATAGTTGATCTCGAATTCGGCCTCGCCGCTGTCGATCAGCCCAGCGATATATTCCCGCCGCCGTCCGGGGCTCTTCATATGGGTCGCCTCGATCCGGTCGGCCGAGGCGGCGCCCGGCGTGACGCTTGTGACCTCGGCCACCTCGGTAAAGACCGCGGCAGCCGCTGTAGCCTTGATTTCATATTTGGTGCCATAGCCGATTTTCGCGTCGGTCATGAAGACTCTCCGTGATGGACGTTGATGTCGATGGATGAACGAAACAGCGTCGAGACGTTGCCGGCGTCGGCCGCTGGAAGGTCTCTTTCGCTGTCGATGAAGACGCCTTGAATGCCGCCCTCCCTGAAGTCAGACAGGGCGGCCCTGACCGCACGCACCGCACGCTTGGCGGTCGCGTAACTCTCCGCATAGCAGTCAACCTGCAGGCGGCTGACGCGGTAACCGGACGGCCCGGCCATGGTGTATGTCTCGCTGCCTGAAACTACCTGCAGAACGACGAAGGGCCGCGCATCCGTCTGGCTGGCGCGACCATAGCGGATGCGCTGGCCGACGATGGCGGTGAGATCCGTGGAAGCGAGCAGGTGCGCCATCAAGCTCTCTTCCATCACCGCCCCCGTGCCGCGCGCCTGGCGAGCCTGCCGGCCGCCTTCTCGATCTCACCCCAGAGCGAATTCGCAATGCGCTCAAGCGTGGCCTGCTTCGTGCTGTCCCAGGCCGGCCGCAACCAGGGCTGCGACGCCTGATGCTCATTGCCGAACTCATCCTGCATACCGGCCGGGTCGCTGGTGCCGACAAAGACCTCCGCAAAGGCGCGATCGTCCTTCGTTTCCTTCTTGTGCAAGGCCGCCTGCCGCCTCGTCAGTTTCGTGCCGACGTCGGTTGTTTCCTGCAGGTGCAGGGTCAGCTTCGGCGCATTGGCGCGCGCTTTGCGGGCGACCGGCTCGCCGGCCTCGATCAGCACCCGCCGCAGGACGGATTTCGCCGTCGAACGGGGCAATTGGCCGAGCGCCTGGTCGAGCTCTCGCAGGCCATCGATCTTGATTTTGATGGTTGGCATCAGTCGGCATCCCTGGACGCGGTGATTTCGATAAAGCGGCGTCGCCCTTCGTCAGCCTCTTTCACGCCGTTGATCGCCCAAACCCGGCCATCGTGTATCATCCGGTCCACCGGAGTGATCGTGCGCGTGAGGGTCGAGGAGCGTACGGTGAACCGTGCGGCGGCAAAGGACCCAATCTGACCGGCGGCCAGAAACTCGATCTTGGCACTATCGGACACATCGCGGCGCTTGGCCCATATCGTGGCAATGTCGCTCCAGGCTTCGATCGCTTCGTTGAACCCATCAACGGCTGTGGTTGCGCGCTGGATGGTGATACGGCGGTCGAGCTGCGAAGAATTTAAGGACATGCGTAATCCCGCAGCGTCGAAACGAGATTGGAAATAAGCCTTCGCAGCCGATCGCTACCGTCCCCATCGTCAAAGTGGATTTTCACGTGGAAGAAGATCGCAGTCCGCAACTGCTGCAAACGGGGATCTCCTGCATTCATTCCAGCTGTGTATACAATTCTCGCCCGGTCCATGGCCGGCCATGGGGTCCCGTCGATCGCGGAAAGAACATTCCCTTCGATCTGATACTCGCCTGAAGGAATGGCAGACCATTGGCCGGCGGAATAGCGCTCAACCGATATGACCGACGTCACATCAGCATAGGGAAGGCGAAGATCGGCACAGAGAGGATCTGTGATCGCTTCGATTTTCTGAAGGCCGAAGCATCTGCCAAGCCACCCGGTTGGACCGTCAAACTCTGCCTGCGCCGCCACAATGAGAGATGTGATGACCGTGTCCGCATCGTCGTCCGACACCCTCAGAAATGTTTTCACTTCTTCAAGCGTCACAATCGGCGCTGGCGGCTCGATGACGCGAACACGGACAGCCATGATCAGTCGGCCTTGCGGGTGCGCTTGGAAGCGGGCGCCGATTCCTCGGCCGTCGTGCTTTCGGCCTGCGGCTCGGCCGTGTCGGATGCGACGGGTTCGGCCTTATTCTCCGCTTCCGGCTCCATCTTGTTTTCAGCGGCCGTGTCCGCCTTTTCTTCAGCAGCCTTTTCGTCCTCGATTGCCTTGGCAATCTCTTCGGCCGTGCTACGCGAGGCGTATCCGCTCGGCGGATAGTTTGCCGCCCGATAGCCGGCCGCGACATACTCGGCCACGGTCGGCCCGTCCGTGCGCAGCGCTTCTCCTTCTGTGCCGCCTTGCACGATGGCCACGATCTGCCGGGCGATCAGGCTTTTGCGATCATCCGCATTGTCGATCTCGACTTCGTCGCCGACCATGCGGATACGGCCATCATAATAGGGCTGCGCAACGATCAGTTTGCTCATCGTCATATCTCCCGATGGAAAGGCGGCCGCCACCACGGCGGCCGCGCTGGTCATTCCGACCAATCAGGCCGACCGATCAGGTCAGGCCGGGAACTGGCCGCCAACGAAGGCGGAGGGGCGATAGACCGTGAGCGCCAGGCGCTCCTCGCCGCGCAGCGTCAACATGTTCTTGACGAAGTTGTCGCGGTCTTCAGACGAGATCTGGACGTTCGCTTCCTCGCGATCCCAGATCTGCGCGGCGCTGCGGAACGCGCCAACCATGAAGCTGCCGGGCGGCAGGGAGTCGCTCTCGACCACGCGCATGCCCCACAGCCGCGGGTCCGCGCCCGAGGTGATGGAGGAGAACAGGTAGTTCCCGCCGGCATCCTTGGCCATTTCGATCGCCGCCCAGTCCTGCGGGTTGAGCACCACAGAGTCCGCCGCCAGATAGGACTTGCGAACCTGAAGCTTGGCCCAGCGGATATGGTCGATCTTCGTCGGGTTGGAGGGAATGCCGGTCGCCGAATAGACAGTGCGCTGATTGTAGAGACCGTTCATATGCCCCGTGGTGCCGGCACCCAGAAGGATTTCGTCCTCCTCCGCCTGGTCCAGGCCAATGCGCAGCTGTGTGTCGATGTAGCTGCCGAGCATCGGCACATCGTCATAGACCTGCTTGGAAACCGGAATCCAGTGCGCGATGGTGACGACGGCGGCCTGCGCCTGCGTGAAGGTGAAGCTGCTTTCCGGCTTCAATACGCCTTCAGCGACGATCGCAGCATTGTTCACCAGCGGGCCAGCCTGCGCATATTCGATCAGCTGCGAAGTGGTAGTGCCAACCGGCAGAAGATCACGCACCATGAGGGGCCGATCGATGCGGGTGACCATCGGCGCCTGCGTAGCGGTGACCAGAGGGCTGCGCGCGGCGGGTGCCGTGGGTGTCATGATCGCCTTGACCGTCACGTTAACCGTGCCGGACTTCGAGCCGCTGCGCTGGATCGCCTTGAACTGATCGGTTTCGGACAGGCGTTCGCCGATGCTCTTGGTTTCCTGATGGTCGCGACCGAAGAGGCCGGCACGGTTGGCCTTGCGCTCGATCTCGTTGGCGCGATCCTCGCCCTTCTTGATCTCGGTCTGCAGATCCTTGATCCGGCTCTCGATATCGCTGGTGCTGGCCTTCTCGCCGATCAGCTTCTTGGCCTCGTCGATGGCCTTGGCCAGATCCTCGGTCTTCTTGTCGAGGTCGCCATAGGTGTTCTTGATCTCGGCCTTGATGGAGTCGACAAACTCCTGATGGTTCGGTTCTACCGACATGGAAATCATTCCTTCGCTGTGCGGATTGCGTGAAGAAGCGACTGCTTGAAGTCGCCGGATTGATCTCCGCCGGCATCCCGCTCGGCAGACATGGTTTTGAAGCCGCCAGCCAGAAGAGCCTTGGCGACGGATGCGGGCATCGGTGGCCGGTCTTCATCCCGAGAGACCAGCCATGCTTCCAATTCCCTAATGGTCATCTTGCGAAAATCTGCCTTTACGGCCGTCGTTCGCGCGGCGGCATCGGCCGGAAAGGTCACGATGCTGATTTCCTGCAGGTCGAGCTTCTTGAGCACCCGCACGCCATCGGCGCGCTCGGAGGCGCCACCCGGCGGGATGCGAAAGCCGATGGAAAGACCGTCAACGTGGCCGGCCTTCAGCGAGGCATAGACATCGTTGGCGATGCTGTGCCCGGGTGTCAGCACACCCTCGACGATCAGGCCGCGATCGTCTTCCGCCAGACCGGTCCACCGGCCAATGACACGACTTGGATCATGCTGGGACAGCATCGGCAGGCCACGCGCGCCGATGGCCTTGATGGTCGAGGCATAGGCGCCTTTCACGATCGTGTCGCGATAGCTGTCGATGCCGCCGAACACGCTGGCGTAGCCGCGCACGGTGCGATCGTCGGACGAGATATCCACCTCGTCGAGCGGCGTGAATTTGCGTTCCATCACTCGTCCTCTTGTGTGGTCCCGTCCGGCGCAGCGGGGTCGTCGGCATCGCTTGAAGCGCCGGTATCGTTCTGCGCGCCGCGAAACAGCTCGTCGCCGCCGTCGACCGGATCCATGTCTTCGAGTGCGCGAACCTCGTTCTGCGTCATCCAACCGGCCGCGCCGCCGGAGCCGAGCGCCTTGGCGTAATATTCCGCCTGGTCCTTGGCCGCGCCGCGCATCAGGCCCTTCACCTGGAAATGGGCGTAAACCGCTTCTTCACCGTCCAGAAGGTCGCGGTCGATCGCCTGCTCCCAGCGATCAAGCCATGGTCCGAGCGTATGGATGATGTGCGCCATGAACATCTGCTCGGCGCTGGCATAGGTCGCGGCCTTGTCCGACTGCATCATCATGATTGGCAGGACACGAAAGGCGCGGCCGATCTCCTCGACCTGCATCTTCCGGCTCTCCAGATGCTGCTGATCGACGGCCGTCATGGTCATCGACAGGAAATCCCAATTGGCATCCAGCACCGCCACGCCACCACCACCGCCGGGACCGAACTTCTTGCGCCACGCGTCCGAAATCTCGGTCTTCTTTTCGGGGTTCAGCTGGCCATCCTTCAGCTTCAGGATGCCCGAGGGGCGAGCGCCGTTGGATTGCAGCTCGGATTGCGAGCGCTCCAGCATCTGCGCCAGACCGATGGCACTGGCCGCCATCCTGACGATCGGCAGGGCTGTTACGCCGTCCATCGACGGGCCGCGCAACCGGAAAACCTCGTTGCGCTCGTAATCCGCTGACACGCCATCCACCGAAATGCGATAGCGCACGTCATGCCCGTCAAACAGGATCTGGACGGCAGAGGGATGGACCGGAATCAGCTCATCGATCTTGCCGCTGACACGGTGAATGATGGAGTACCCCTCCCCCAGAAGCACGGCATGGAGGGTCATCAGCTCACGCCATTCGAAGGAGGTCATCCAGGCGTTGGGCCGGCGATGAAGCACGGAATAGGCCGAGTGGTCTTTTGCCGGCGAACGGACAGTCCGTTTTCCTTCTTCGGTCTCCCGATAGACCTTCAACGGCACCTGCGCCACGCCCTCGGCGATCACGCGCACGGCACAGAGTACCGCAGAGAGTTGTAGCGCGGTGCGCTCATTGACCGGCAACCCGAACTTCCCCGGCGCGGCGCCGACATTGCGAATGAAGTTGTCGGCATGCGACCGCCCCTCCCCGAACCATGTCCAGGGAGCCCACCATGTGGCCATGAATGTCTCCTAGAGGACGAGAAGCTCGCCGGCTTCGAGGTAAGAGGAAGGCCGCGCTTCCGGATTGAGGAACATCAGCATAGCGGCGTTGAACATGGCCATGAGATTGTCGATCTTCGCGGCGCCGGAGACTTCCTTCGTCACCACGTAATTGCTGCCGCGCAGCGTCTGCTTTGCGTTGCCAACCGACCATGCCATGATTGACTGATCGCCATGCACGAAGCGCTGATCTTCGAGCTTGAGAGGCACCGACGAGATCGCGGTTTGCAGCTTCCAGCCCTGTAGAACGGCCTGCACCAGCGGTTCGACCAGCCCTTCGGCTTCCAAGGCATCGACCAGCAGCGCAACGCCAGCCGAGTCGAGACCGATCCCTGCGGCTTCCGGCAGCTTGCCCGCCTCAAAAACCCGCTTGCAGACAGCGGCCGCAGAGGCGGCTTGCTCCTCGCCGGATTTCGCAACGATCAGATCACCGGCCTCCTCAAACTCGCGCAGCTTCGACACGATGCTCTTGCGCCGCTCGAAGACGGTTTCGCGCGCCCATGCGATGGTCCAGCCGAGCCATCGGCGAGTGTGTTTTTCCCGGCCCATGACGAACAGGGCCGCCAAGTCGTCGGCGCCGCCCCAGTCGATGCCGATCGTGCAGACTTCGGAACGCGCAAGCAGCGTGTCGAGCCCTGTCAGTGTCGAGTCCGCGCAGGATTGCCAGTGGATCGCGCCGGACCATCCGTCGCCCCCGAGGCCAACACCGATCTCGATATTGAGGTGCTGGCTCGCCCAAACCTGTTCGGTTTCCTTGCTGACGCTCCCGTTGTTTTCGTAGTCCTCGACCAGCGCTTGCGGATCGATAGACCGGCCGAGGTTAGGAAGCAGGAGATCCCAGTTCGTCTGATCGCGCCAGTAATCCTGATCGCGCTGCTTTTCCTCCGGGAACTCATAAAGCACCGGCAACATGATCGGCGAGCCGCCGCCCTTACCGTCGCGGATCGCCCGTGCCTTCTTCAGTTCCGTTCGCCAGATCCCGGCCGGCACATCGTCCGACTGGGTGGTGATCATCAGCACCTGACCGCGCTGCTTGGTGATGCCACCGCCACGGATTTGCTGCATGACGCGCGTCGCCTTGGCGTTCTTCCCGATCTCGTGCAGCTCGTCGATGATCGTCAGCACCGGGATTTCCCCCGTCACGATCGAGGTATCGAACGTCTTCACATTCAGCTTCGTGCCGGTCTTCTCGCGCGTGATGCACTTGATGTGATCCTGCAGCTTGAAGATCTCGACCAGCTTGGGATCAAGGCGGATCATGCCTTGCGCCTGCTCGAAACAACGCTCCGAAATGTTCTGGCTTGGCGCCACGATCAGCATTTGCCGGTTCGGTGCCTCCTCCATGAACAGCGCCGTCAGGCCCAAAGCGGCGACATAGGTCGTCTTGGAATTCTTCTTCGGGACCATGCACAGCAGTTCCCAGACAAGGCGCCGCCGCGTGTCGGGATCTTCGCTTGCGAGGAAGGCGCAAAGGATATCCCTGAACCAATCTCCGCAGGCTTCCGACATCGGCGGGTTGCCGGGAACATCCGGCAACCGGAGCCGATTGAAGAACGCAAGCGCCTTACGGGCCTTCGCCTCATTGAGTGGAACGGCCGCCATCGGCGTTTCGCCGGCCTGGAGCTTCTCCCACCAGTCAGGACAGGCGAAGCGCGGCAGATCCTCAGTGTCGAGCATTCCGCGCCGCTTCCTGCTCCAGCTCGCTCGTCAGCTCCGCGTCGGCGTCCAACGCGCGTTGCGCCTCAAGCGCCTTCTTGCCAAGACGCGCCTCCTTCTCTGGCGCTGCGTCCTGCTTCCTGTCCTGTGCAAGCTCGCGCTCGATTTCCATGCGGT
The DNA here is from genome assembly GCF_001938945.1 of Xaviernesmea rhizosphaerae. GTDB lineage: Bacteria > Pseudomonadota > Alphaproteobacteria > Rhizobiales > Rhizobiaceae > Xaviernesmea > Xaviernesmea rhizosphaerae. Next base: position 276,787 of record NZ_MKIO01000021.1, on the reverse strand, counting down.
CGCTCTTCTCGACGAGCCGGCCGAATTCCTTCATGGCGCCGACGTTGCCAGCCTCTGCCGTGCGCCATGCCAATTCCAGCCGGCGCGCCTCCAGTCGGTCACGCATCGCGCCCCTCTGCTTCAGCTCGGAAAAATAATGCTTCCTCAAGGTCGGAAGCGTGATGGCGAGCGAGTTGGCAATGCGCTCATTGCTCCAGCCGAGGGCCAGTAACATGCTGACACGGTTACGGTTTTCGATGGTCGGCACATGTTCCGGCCTTCCGCGCTTGCCGCGACCAAGCGGGACAGGGTTGCCGAAGAGGTCAAAAATCACGTCCACGAGAAAAAAATCTCCAAATGGGGGGGACGCGGGTCCGGGAGGCGGAGGGGTTGGGGACTTTCGATACCCCCCCCCGGTCGGGTCCGTTAGGGGTCGCTAACGGGCGGTCGACCTACGGGGTCACCTCGCCCTCAGGGGGCAACTGGGCCTTGATGGCCGTCAGGGCGGCTTGCTTCTGGTTGATGTCGAGCGTGACCTTGCCAAGCTCGGTCTTGAGGTATTCGGCATGGTTGCTCAGCCGCTCGATCTCTGCGCCGAGGCTGCTGGCCGCATGGGCTAGGGTGGACTGATCAAGGTTCATGGGAAGCTTTCTCCATCTGTTGCTTGATGCGGTCGTGGTAGTCCTTCGACACGCACTGCAGATTGTCGGGGTTCCAGAACAGCGCCTCGTCGCCCCGATGCGGAACCACATGGTCAACCACCGGGCTATCAGGCGCAGGGTGCTTGCCGGCGCAGATCACGCCCGTCTGCCGGCATGTGTAGTTATCCCTGATCAGGATCTCTTGCCGCAGCCTTTCCCATCGCGCCGTCTTGTACCACTTGCGCCAGGTGACATTGCGGTCACGCTCGCGCAGGCGGGCTTGCTCGTCGCCAGGGGCGCGGCCAAGACGGGGCGGAGAGATGGAGAGGCGGGGCTTGATGGTCGTAAGACGTGCCATACCCTACATACGAGTAAGGCGGCCCATTGGCCGCCTTTTGTCGTTCTCTCATAGCTGTAGCACTGTCCCTGAGTCGATGCCTCCTGAGAGGCTTTCAGGGAAGGGTCCGCCCGGCTACCGACCTGAGAGAGGTTCTCTCTTTGCCTCGGTCCTGCCGAGGCATTCAGGGGTCAAAGCCCCAAGGGTGCACTGAGATCGCAGATCATCCGCAGCTATGAAGCTCACAGAACATCGAAACACGCAAGAGGCATATCCACAGGCGTCTCACGACCGAAAATGCCGATTATCGCCTGACCGTGGGGCGGCTTTCCATTGCGCATGATCATCAGCTCACCGGTAAAGCCAAGGAAGGGACCGCAGTTAATCCGGATCAACTGGCCGAGGCGGAAGGGGTAAGACCAGTCCGCCTTACGCTGGCGCTCTGCCTCTATGCGCTGGCTGATATCGGCGCTGAAATCCCTGACATTTTTATCAGGGATTCGGACCGGTCTTTCCAGCCCGCCGACAATACCGATAACATGCTTCTGGCGTCGCAAGGCCATGGCCGCAGCGGCGCTCCAGACGATCTTGACCAAGACATAACCAGGCATCCAAGGCCGGTCAGGAGTGCGCCATTTCCGCCCTCTGCGAATGACTTCCTCCCCTTCCTCGACGGGCACAACGGCTATGACGGCCGCATCCTGCAGAGACTTTTCCACAGCCAGCTCTCGCCGTTCCCAGACCTGCAATGCGTACCAGTGAGCGGATTCCGGATAATCCTCAACGATTCGGCGGCTGGCCATCGACAGATGGGAGACCGTGATTCGGTTTCGTTCGTCCGCCTCGGCCCGCAGGGACAGCGCCTGCGCCGCATCGAAATCACGCCTGATCTGCATCATCACCCGTCCGATCCCCGCTCAAGGCGCGTTCAAAGGCAGCAAGCGCCGCATCCACGTCCTGCATGCGCAGCCCTTCCAGCGGCGGGAAGTGGTGCCATTGGTGCGTGCCGAGATCCGGCCAGGGCCAGCCACGCGAACGAAAGGCAGCCTCCCACGTGGCGAGCGCGTCAGAGCCGGCCGGCACGGCCACGAAGCTGCGCGAAGCCTCAGCGATCCCCGCAGGCACCTTGACCGCCTTGGCGGCATAGAGGCCGTGCACGGCGGGCCAGCCATAAAGCGCGCGCCGGTCCTGCAGGATGCGCGCGGCAATCGGCCCACCCTTGGCAATCTCGACTTGCTGGAAGCGCGTGAGACGCGGCAAAGGCGCTTCGGGTTTAAGCAAGGTGGCGAGAACGGCCCCATACCATGCGCGGCTGAAACGCGAGTACAGGCAGGCCGGGGCTGCGTCGCGAAGGTCCTGTTCGGTCAGGCCTTCCCAGAGGCGTCGGCGAAGATAATCACCGAACGAGCCCGAGTTCTGGCCGAGAGCCTCCCGCTTGCGCAGGAAGGCGGAAACCCTGTCGAGAGCAAGCTTGCGATCGTCCTCGTCGAGCGCCAGAAACGCCCGCTCGACCTTCGTGGCGCTGTCGTCCTTGAAGGTCGGCCAATCCTTGTGAGCCTGCCGCATCTGGGGCATGAGGGCGCGGCGTGAAGGGGCTTCTGTGCTCATTCGGCAATCCCCCGCTGTGCGTGGAACTGCTGCAGTTTCATCCGCACGGCCCGCTTTTCGGCCTCGCTGTGCACCACGGCGGCAACCCGGTTCTGTTCGATCAGCTTGCGCCGGTAGTCGCGCGGCGATTCATAGCCCGGCTCGCCCGCCCTTGGCCGTTCGTCGCGCAGGGCTTCCGCCAGGAGCGGCAGGGAGGGCGGATAGACCAGCGATTGCCCCTTGACCGCGCCGTGCCGGAAGCGGTCGACAACGCGCGCCACGATCTCGACCGGGAAGCCGGAGGCAAGCTCAATCATCGAAACCATCAGCTCCTCGCTCACCGTCGAGGCCGCCGAGCCGTAGGCGTCCATCAACCGGCTGATTTCCTCTGCGGCTTCCAAGGTCATGCTCGATCTCCCGTGCGCTGCGAATGGCGGATTTCAGTTTCTGGTGAGCGGTTTCCGGCCTCTGGGGGGCGGAAGGCGATGCGCGGGAGGATGGCCGGTCCTTGACCCAGGACGGATCGAAGCCCTGCCAGCCATTGCCGATCATGACATCCGCGGCATGCCTCGGGTCCGGCATCTGCGCGAACTTCCGGGCCAGGAGACGGGCGGCATGTGGCGTCAGTGGACGGCGGATGGTGCGTCGATGCTCCATCACGGCCCGAGCGGTCTCGACATCGAGAACCGTCGTCAGCTCGGCAAGCGCGGATTTTGGCGAAGCGTCAGGATCATTTTCCCGACCCTGTTCGCGCGCATCCTGTTTTCTTGATGGATGATCTAATGGTTCTATTATGGTTCGGGTGTCACGGTGACACCCGTCTATGTCGCCATTGTCACCCGTCTCCCGCTCATTTGTCACCCGTACGGGTGACACGGTGACACCCGTGCCAGCCTGACACCCGTCGTCGATAGGATCGTTTTCCTGCATTCCGTCGATGATGCGGCCGAGAACGGACAGGTCGAAATCGTAGCGCGTGGCCTGTCCCGGCCGGCCATTTGCCCTGCTGACCTCGACTAGCAAGCCCTCGTCGACAAACTCTTTCAGGATGCGCTGCACGGTGCGTTCGGACAGTTCCGTTTCCGCGCTCAGGCGCCCCACGGTCGGCCAGATGCCGCGCCCCTCGTCATCGGCGAAATCCGCGAGACGAATGGCCAGAATCTTGCGGTTTGCCGTTCCGAGCCGCGCCTTGAACAGGCGTGCCATGATGGTGATGCTCACCGGCCCACCTCCTCAAATTTCCGCCCGCAAAATTCGGATATTTTTATCCGACTTCGCTTGACGTTCGGACAAAAATGTCCGATAGTGTCTTCATCGAAACGGAGACGGAGATGGACAAGAGAGACCGCTTCATCGCGGAGCTGAGACAGGAAGCGAAAATCCGGGGCGTTTTCTTCCGGGTATCGAAATCCAGAGGCAAAGGCGGGCATGCAACGGTCTGGTTCGCAGACCGCTTCACCACCCTCCCGAGCCGGGAAATCGACCCGAAGACCGCCGCGAAGATCCGAAAGGCGCTGGGGCTCACGTGAGCCCCAGCTTTCTGCTCTCTCCCTTCTGAAGCGACTGGCCCATCTGAAACCATGAGGAAGATGACCATGAAGACCTATGCTTACGCCGCCACCTTTGAGCCGACCGAGCGCGAGGGCGGCTTTACCGTCACCTTCGCCGATGTGCCCGAGGCCATCACCGAGGGCGAGGATATGGCCGATGCGCGCGCCATGGCCGAAGATGCGCTTGGCGTGGCGCTCCTGACCTATCTGGAGATGGGTCGCACCTTGCCCGTCCCCACGGCAACGGAGGGCGTGATGGTGGCGCCCGCGCCCGAGGTGGCCATGAAGATTGCGCTGATCGAAACCTTCCGCGCGGCGGGGATTTCGCGCAGCGAGCTGGCGCGCCGGATCGGAAAGGATGAGAAGGAAGCGCGCCGCCTGCTCGACCCTGACACGTCCACGAAGCTGCCGCTGATGGCCGCTGCTCTGGCCGCCATGGGACAAAGGCTGGTGATCGGCCTGGAGGCGGCGGAATAGCATTCCGCCGCTTGAGCTGGTGGACAGGCGCGGTTCGGCCTCGCCGACGCCAAGGAGATTTGCTCTCACAGCAGCGCTCCAAGAAGATCGAATTGGCCCGTTGAGTGCACATGCCTTGCCGGTGCGCTGGCCCGCGTCGCCTTTGCCGCAGCCTTTTCCGCGCAATACCTGTCCCATGCGGCGCGTGCAGGCGTCGGCCTGCCGTCCCGCGCGCAGGCTTCCAGCTCGGCCAAAGCGGCCTTGGCCGCGTTCTTCTGGCGTGGCAGCTCATAGGTCATCACGCACCACGTTTCGCCATAGAGAGGATGCGCAATCAGTGCGCCGCAGCTAAAGACGATCCGGCCCGGACCCGGCGAACGCTCTAGGGTCCGAAGATCCAAGCGCCGACCCTCGACGCCGAAGACGGTCGGCTGCAGATCGCCGAGCGCTGAGACGGTACGCGAATTGTCGCCGTGGTAAGGGCTGCGTGCGCACATGCGCAAAACTCGCGTATTCATGGCGCAGTCTCCCCCGCCTCAAATCCCCAAAGGTGCCAGCCGTCGCCCCGCCTGACATCGTCCAGCGCCAGGCTCTCGGCGCGCTGGAACAGCTCGATCTTCGGGAGGTCGGGAAACAGCCGGTCGATCATCCGCGCGATCGCTTCCGGCTTGCGCGAATGGCCCTGCCGGCGCTCGGCAAAGAGCGAGGCTGGTTGCGTGCCTTCGGTCAGGCCCGGAAAATTGCCGCGCTTGCCGATCAGCAGATGTTCGGTGCGGTCGCGCACCCATCGGCCCAGGCCGATCAGCTCCTTGTCCCACGTGATGGCCGAGACATAGGCAAAGCCCCAGGCGCGCAGAACGTCGATGCCATCCGCCAGACGCGAGGTCGTGACCCAGAGAAACAGCACGGCGTCCCGCGTGAAAGGCGAGGCCTCGCCGGCACACAAGCCCTTGATGGCGTCGAGCGGCATGGGCGGATAGGGTAAGCCCCGATCCTGCCCCGTCTCGTCGCTCCACGCCTGCTGTTCCCAGGGCGGATCGGCATAGCCGACCGGAAAGGCCGCGCGCGGCAGATGGCCGGCGCGGATCTCGCCCTTCTCGGCAATGGCGCGGATCAGGCCTTTCTTGATGGTGCGCGATGTGGCCATTTCGGCTGTGCGGATCGCCTTGGCGACCGCTTTCACCTCGCGCACATTCGCCTTTTCCGGCAGGTACATGGTGCGGATCGGCTGCACGGCCGGCTTGCGCACGCCATTGCGGCCGACGACGGTTTTCGACTGGGGAATTTCCCCAGTGCTCTCCATCTCCTTGCGGATAGCGCCGACCGTCTTGTGATCCACGCCTACCTTTTCGGCGATGGCGCGCGCCGAACTCTCCGGCTTCGCCCGCAGCTCGGCGGCCGCGATGGCCCGGCGCTGCGCAAGCGAGAGGTGACGCCGCAGCAGGTTGATCGACAGGGCAAAGTCCCGCTTGGCCTCCTCGCTCAATCCCTTGCGCACGAAGCGCGGCCAGTCGTTCAGACCCAGCTCGCGGCAGATCGCCACGCGGTGGTGCCCGTCCAGAATGTTGCCGGCCTCGTCATAATCGACCGGGGATTTCACGCCATGGGCGGCAATATCGGCTTTCAGCGCCGCGTAGTCCTGATCCGAAAGCGGCGGCATCACCTGATAAGGTCCATCCGCGCCCGGCCGGGCGGCCGGCGCCTCTGCCACCCGCTCGGTGCCGGTGACGGTCGGATACCAGACCCCGCCGCGCTTGGGGTCGCGCGCCAGCAGGCCCTGCATATTCAGCGCCGTGGCCGCCTTCCGCGCGCCGCTGTCCCCGCCATCATCGAAAAAGCCCTGTTCGACTGCCGTCGACAGGGCCGCGAGCTGCCGTTCGCCGAGCGCCGTCATGCCTCGCCCCCGTCGCTCTCGATCATGCCCAGCGCCGCAAGATAGCTGTCGAGAACGGCTTCTTGCTCGGCGCGCGCGCTGGCATCCTGTTTCCGGATAGCGATCACCTTGCGCAGGATCCTCGTGTCAAATCCCGTGGCCTTGGCCTCGCCATAGACATCCTTGATGTCGTCGGCGATCGTCTTCTTGTCTTCCTCCAGCCGCTCGATCCGCTCGATGAAGCTGCGCAGATGGTCGTTCGCCACCTGCACCCCCTCGGATTTCACGGCCGACTTGATGGCGCGGCGCTCGTCGGCGGCTTCCGGGTCCGGCGGCGAGAAGGCGCGCGGCGTATAGTGGTCGTATTCGCTCACAGCGAGGCCCTCCGGTAATCGCTCCAGCCATCGAGAATCCGCTCGATCGTCGCCTCCGGCACGCCGAGCGCCTTGGCGAGCGCGGGCACATCCCAGCCCTCGCGCGCGCGCAAAAGCAGCGTCGCGCCAAGGATGGCGTCGAGATCGGAGTCGAGAACCGGCATGCTCTTTTCCCGCGCGCAGGCAGCGGCAAAGCCGGCGTCGAACAGCTGGCCGGCCCATTGCGTGCGGCTCAAGCCCCGCGCGCGGCCCTGCCGATCCAGCGTCGGCAGGGCCTGTTCAGGCACATAGATGGTCATCGCCACCAGCGGGCGGGCGGGTTTGCGGGGTGAGGCCATTAATGCACCTCGTGGGATTGGCGAGTGCGCAGATGGCGCATGGCCGCATGAAGCGCGACAAGCATCTGCTGGTCCGGAAGGCCGCGGCGCAGCCCGAGCAACGTGGCCAGCGTCACGGCTAGGTTGAACGCCTCTCTGTCATCGGGCGAGAGGGCGGATAGGCGTTCGATAGCGCGCTGAATTTCGAGGGCGCTGGTGTCGCTCATCCCGCACCCCCGATCATCAGCGCGTCGAGGCGGGCCAGTTCCTGCTTCGCGGCGACGATCCGGGCGCGCACGGCCTGGCGCTCGCGCGCGTCCACGTGGCCATCCTCGATCGCGCGCGCCACCTCGCGCACGACATCGTCAAGCACGCCATCCAGCCGCAGGATGGCAAGCGCCGTCACCTCGCCAAAGCCGGGCACAGGCTGGTCGCCGACAAGCCGCGACATCGCCGTGAGCAGGAACGGATGATGGGTGCGGCGGTCCATCTCAACCGCCAGATCCAGCCGGATGAAGCTGTCAGCCCATTCCGGCGCGGTCGAAGCATATTTCGTCAGGGTCGACGAGCCGACGCGCAGCGCGTCCGACGCCCGGCGGACGCCTCCGAGCGCCTCGATACCGGCTGCCGTGGCCGCCTTGATGGTTTGAGCATGATGGTCGGAAATAGCGCGCACGAAGAGAGCCCCGAAAAGAGGTCAAGGAAAATCGAAGGGAAAAGGATTCCGTGAAGCCGCGCCCTGCGCGGACTATCAAAGGGCCATCAGATCAAGGAGGCCCGCATGGCAGACGAAAGCGACCGAGACGAAAGCAAAAAGCGGCGCCGGCCGAGGGAGGAGCGCCGGCGCCGCTGGCGCAGCCCGAGAGGGGGGCGAGCCGCGCGGGAGGAGAGCGAGGCGCGGGGCGCGTCATTCGGCTTCCCCGCTGAAGGCGCAGCGCAAGCGTCCAGACGCCATGCTTGACGTCTGGACGCCACAGTGCTCCGATCAATCGCCACAACTTTTCGGAGCAAGAATAATGGACGTGACACAATTCGACATCATGCAGTTGGAATCCGCCGACGCCACAATGCTCGGTCGGACCGCCATCCTCGCTCAAGCTGTCGGGATGATCCTCAAAACCCATCAAAGCGGCGCAGACATTCTTGAGACCCTGCTGAATGCCGCCCGCGAGCTCAAAGCCAGCGCGCCCGAGACTGTCGCAGCGGGAAATGAGAACTTCGATGACTTCGCAGACGGCGCCTTCGCAGCAGCGACCGCAATTGCCGAAGAATTTCAAAGCTGAGCCAGAGATTCCAAAGACGGAGGTCGTCACTCGGCGGCCTCCCGCGTATCACTTTGCAAAACTTCTTGAATGCGATTGTAGGTGTCGATGCTGATCGACTTGCCTGCACGCAAGCGCGCCAAGAGTTTTCCATCGTTGACCGCACGCTTACCGAACGTCGTCTCCGCAATCCCACGGGCGTGACAGTGGGCCTCAATGCTATCAATGATGGATTGAACTGTGATCATGCCTAAACCATCATGGGCAAAAGCCCATTTGTCAATGGGCTATAACCCAAGTGACTTCCGTTGGCACGTTGGGCAATGTCCCTCCATGTCTGGCGGATGGAAAGAACGAGTGCGTCAAGCACTTGATGAACAAGGGTTAAGCATGAAAGAGGCGTCCATTGCTGCGGGCATGGGCGAGACCTTTGTGCGCGATATTTTAGAGCGTGACAGAACACCCAAGATTGATCACTTCATGTCACTCGCCGTTGTTTTAAAAAAACCGGTGTCGTTTCTATTGGGAGAAGCAAAGTCTCCAGAAATAAAACTGCGCAGAGTTGAAGTACGCGCATTCGTTCAAGCTGGAATTTGGGAAGAAAGCTGGGAATGGCTGACAGAGAGACGCTATGATGTCTTCGTGCCGGATGATGCAGAGTTGAAGTCAAAACCTCTGTATGCGGCAGAAACGCGCGGCCCATCTATGAATAAGCGCTACCCAGAAAATACTGTTGTCGTTTTTACGAAGCTAATTGAAACGAGAGAGCGTCCCATCCCCGGAAAGCGCTATATTGTTGAGCGCAAAAGAGCATCAGGGGAAGTCGAGCACACTGTTAAGCTTCTTCATAAAGACGATAATGGTCGCTTATGGCTCTTGCCAGAATCAACCGATCCTCTGTTTCAGGCGCCCATTTCTTTAGAAGACGGAATGCATGATGGTGACGAAGTCACTGTCATCGGCAAGGTCGTTTACGCCATCTCGAAAGAGTGAGGATCTCCAAAAATCGCAAGGCATAACATGCGGTGAATTTGCCGTTGCTGGCTTTGCGCCTGTGTGATGGGATTTTGCCCATTGACATAATGGGATTTTGCCCATTACGTTGCGTCATCCCATACCGGACGGCGCTGAACAGGTCTCGCATACCGCGCCGCCCATGGGTTCCCATGGAGCGGCTTTTCTATGTCACCAGACAACACCCATGCAGCAAGTCGCTTAGGCGCTCTTGCCCGGCACTTCGCAGACCATCCGGTAATTGTGCCCTTCGAAGGCCCAGAACTGGCCGAAAATGCGGTGCCACGCGGGAATGATCAGGCGCTGGTCCTGCGGAAAGCCGACCATGCCGGCCAACGCATCGTTGTAGGCCTTGGCGTCCAGCGCGCGAAGCATGGGCGGTTCGTCGGCAGCGATACGCGATATGCGCCCCTGCCAGGCGGCGCGCACCGCATCAGTCGCGTCGGTGCATTCCTCGATATCGGCCAGCAGGTGGTAGTAATCGCGTTGCAGCGCCTGATGGTCGCGGGCCTTGCCGGCAAAATCGAAGACGAGCTGCAATCCACCGATCAGGGCCGTGGCAAAGCCCGTGTAAAGCGCAATTTCGCTGATCTGCAGGCGGCGGCTGGCTTCCGCGAAGGCGCTTGCGCCCAGAAGAAGAACCGCCAGGTTGCACCAGCGGTTCCAGCGCTCGAAGGTGAGCCGCCGCGACGTGTGATAAAGCGCATTTCTCAGCACATTGAAACGGATCAGGTCGCGGTCCATCGCTCGTCCTACTTTTTGACCGGGGGCGGCGGCGGTGCGCTCGGCTGGCGTGGCCCCGCAGGCCCCCCATTGGGCTTCGGTTCGGAAAGAACGGGCTGCCTCGGCCCCCATCCCTTGTCTACTTTCACATCGTTCATCGCATGCTTCCTACGTTCCTGCGGTGGATGAAGGGAGCGGCGCGCCCTGCCTAGGCCGCCGCTCCCGCCCTTTAACCATGCCCGACGTGACGCCGAGAGCGCAATCGGAAACACAACTTCCACGCAAGCTATGCCCAGGAGGGCACCATGTCCAAGACCAAAGCCGCCGTCGTCGAGACCATCACCAAACTCCACCCCGTGGCCGAGGCCATCTGCGACAAGATGCGCCACTACGGCGAAGGCTGCCACGAAAGCCAGCTGCGCGCGCATTTCACGAAGGAGCAGCTGGACGCGCATGGCGACGCCGCGCGCGATCTCGCCAACAGCCAGTGGCAGCGCGAGATTGCGCCCCGGAGCGCCGCGCGATGATGGCGCGACCGGATCGTTTCGGGCCGCAGCCGGCAGCCGCGCGCCAGGCCGAGCGTCTGGCGCGCGCGAGGGCGGCAGAGCGTACGGCTCGCCGCCGGCTGCTCTGGTGCGGCATTGCCGGCCTCGTCGCGCTGGCCCTGTGGATGGCCGGCCTCCTCCTGTTCGTGGGGGCGCTGTGATGGCGGGCGACGGTGTTTTCAAATGGTGGGCCGGCGAAGGCAAGGACCCGGAAGTTTACCGGATCGGAGCCGACGACTGGTCGGGGATCATCGAGGCCGCGCACAAGGCATTCCCGCAGGGGAATTTCACGATCGTCGAGGCGGATAAGGCCGTGCTGCATTATGAAATCTTCAGCGACTTCGCCGGTAACGGCGATCTCTCCGAGATGATCGATGACGTCAATGGGGGCGCCTTCGGCGAGGACGGCCCCGACTTTTTCTGCACGGACGACGAGAATGCCGAACTGGACGGGCTGCTCAATGCCGTCATCGCCGACTGGATCGAGCGACACGGCCTGCACCCGCGCGCCGTCGCCTTCGGCGAGACCCGTAACCAAGACTATTTCCCGCCATCACTCAAGGACGATGAGGACGGCCTGTCCTGCGAGGGCTGCCGCAAGGCGGTTCGCCCTGGTGATCTCTACTGCTGGGGTGAGGAAAACTCGCTTTGCGAAAGCTGCGCCCCGACCTATCGCAGCATGATCGATGAGCCGGAAAGCTGGACGGATGGCCAGGGCAACCCGCAGGACCCGCAGGCCCTGCGCGCGAGCTTCGAGGCGCATCTCGCCGCCGGCGGCAAGCCGGAGGACAAGGTTGTCCAGCGCATGGAGGCGTTCACGCCTCCGCAGGTGGAAGGGGATGCGGCATGACCACCGCGCTGCGCTCCATCCTCCCCGACGAACACGAGACCGCCCGCCTGGCGGCGCTCGCCACGCAAGAGCGCTGGATCGATTTCAGCCGCGGCCTCGTCTGCGGCGTCGCCATCGTCCTCCCGCTCGCCCTCCTTCCTCACGCCCTCGGCGCGCTGGCCCTCGTCCTGCGCTGACCACTCGAAGGGATTTCGCCATGGACAACCCAGTGCCCACCAGTCAGGTGGATTACGGCGACATCGAGCGCCTTTACCGCGCCGTCGCCGAAGAGCGCCCGCATGCCGAGCTGCTCCATCAGCTCTATGACCTGTTCGGCACGGATTTCGATCTTCGCCCACCGGACCACGAGCGCCGCCTTGTCGGCACCATCAACGGGGCGAAGCCATGGCGTCTGTAAACACCGTCGTCCATCGCAGCGCATTGCTGCCGGCGCTCTCGCGCGTACTCGGCGCGGTGGATCGCTCCAGCAAGATCCCGATCCTCACGCATGTCCATGTCGTCATTGATGACCAGGGGTTAAGCCTGCGCGGCACAAATCTTGATATCGAGATCTCGGCTCGGGTCGAGACGGCGGAGCCTGGCGCACCCAGGAGCTTCGCCTTGCCTGCCGTCAAGCTGCGCGAGGTCGTCAACGCTCTGCCGGAAGCATCCGAGATCACCTTTTCGGACGGGCGCGGCCGCGACCATATCAATCTCTCGGCCGGCAAATCCCGATACTCCCTGCCCATCCTTCCGGGCACGGACTTTCCCTGCATGCGCAGCACCGAGAATTTCGCATGGGCTGACATGGACGCGGAGCTGATCGCCAGAGGGCTGCGCAGGGTGGCGCACGCCTATGATCGCAGCGAGGGCCGCGAATATCTGCGGGGCATCTGCCTGCACAAGACACGCGACGGTGATGGCATCGACTTCGCCGCCACGGATGGGCTTTGGCTGGCCAAGACGACCGCGCGCGGCGACTCGCCCGCCGTGCTGCCCTGCCACGATATGAATAAGAACTTCCCGCATGTGATCGTGCCCGGGCGGCTGGCGGAACTCATCGCCAAGCTGCTCGCCGATATGAAAGGGCGTTGCCGGATCGCGGCGACCAGCAACCATTTCGCGGTGGAATGCGACGGGGTCGAGGTCATCTCGAAGCTGATCGACGGTTGTTTTCCGGAATATTGGCGTATGATCCCTGGAGACGGGAAGACGATCGTTGCCAGCCTCTCCGAATTGCTCGGCGCTGTCCGGCGCTCATGCGCCGCCATGGATGACGGCATGAAGGACCCGATTACGCTGGATGCGTCTGAGGGGCAGATGACCTTGCAGATCGTCGGCGCAAACGGGACAGGCGCACAGGACAGCGTTCCCGTGGAAATGAGTGATCCATGGTCTTTCTGCGCGCCTTCGGGCCGGCTCTTGCGCACGCTTGAAGCCATGGTGGCCATCGACGTGGAGCTGACCATTGCCCCTATGGGACAGGACAATTCCGTTCTGATGGTGCGGCCCCTCGGAGAGAGTGACGATGTTTTTCTTGTCGTCTATATGCGGCCGCGCCTGCACGCCTTCGGGGGCGCCGCATGACGCCCGAGATCGCCAGACGGCTCCTGCCGGAAATCATGGAAGTGCACGGCCTCGCCTCCATTAAATGGGGCGAGGGGTACAACGCGAAGACCGGCCGCGCCGAACTGTGCCGCTTCGACGAGCGCACCCGCTCTTATGAGCCAATTGCACATATCCTATCGGACTGCCCTTATGACGACAGGCAGATGATGAGCAAGGCGCCGACCTATATCGCCGCGCTGCTCTGCCTGCGGGAGGAATCGGTGCGCGCCTACCGCGCCCTGCAGGCGCAGCTCGGCCCGTCCGACACATCGAAGCCGCCGCCGGACTTTACGACCGAATGCGCGATGCGCTGCCAGGATGCGCCGTTTCAACAGTTCATGCTCGCCCGCCATGGCGCGGCATCCGCCGAAAAAGAAGATTGCGCCGCCGCCGTCCGGACTGCCCTGCAGATCTCGTCACGCAAGGCGCTGAACACCGATCCGGACGCGGCCGGCCGCTGGATTTCCCTGCGCGCCGAGTTCGACAACTGGATGCGCGATCAATGAGCCGCCGCGAGGAGATCCGCGCCCGCATCATGGCGCGCGTCCGGATCGACGAGGAAACCGGTTGCTGGATCTGGACAGGCCCGACCTCCGGCGAGGAAGGCCGCGGCGCTGGCTATCCCCGCATGAGCCTCTCCGGCCAGACCGTCGCCGTCCACAAGGCCATGTGGACAAACGAGCACGGCCTAATTCCGTCTACCCGAGAACTCGACCACGTCTGCCGCAACCGTCTTTGCGTCAACCCCGACAATCTCAACCACGTCCAGCTCGTCACCCGCAAGCGCAACAAGCTGCGCATGTGGGAAGCCCGGCGCGCGGCGATCATCTGTGAGGAGACAACCGATGCGCAACGCTGAGAGCACGGCGGCGCCGGCATTCTCGACGCCATTCCTTCTGTTCGCCCAGTATGGCGGCAAGGCGGTTATTCCGATCGAGGATGTCTGCCGCGACTACTTTGCTCACCTCACGCCGGAAAAGCTCTTGAGGAAGGCGAGCGCGGGCGAAATTGCCTTGCCGGTCGTTCGAATGGAAGGGTCGCAGAAATGCCACAAGGGCGTTTATCTGCAGGATCTGGCGGATTATCTTGACGCAAGGCGGGAGGCAGCCTTGAAGGAATTTCAACAGCTACACCGCAGCTAAGCAGCTACAAAATTGCTACAGACGGCAAGACAGGATTGAATTTATTATATTATTTCCGACAAATCGTCCAATCGATCATGGGGGCGACGGCGAAGATTGGGCCGTGAAAATAGCGCTGTGCGCAGGCCGTGGCGACGGAGGGCGCGCCGGCGGTCGTTTCGGTCATGGTCGTCTCGCGGGTGAAGGGCGCTGCCGGATGCATGATGAATGCAATCGTGCGGTAATCGGCGTTGATATAAGCCTGTTCAACCGCGAAGGCCAGCCCTGCACCTCTGCCGCCCGGACAGCTGCAGTGCACGCGCCCTGACGCAAGAAGGCAGCTTTGCTCAGCTGCCTCCCCGTCCGCTGTCAATGTTCCTGCTGCCGCAGGCTGTTCCGGGCCACGGAGGCCGATAACCGGGCTTCCTCGGCGGCGGAGAGGAACATTTCGCGCGCCTCTTCCGGGCTGCGCCGGCCGCTCATCGCCGCGCGACAAAGCGAGCGGGCGGCGACATAGCAGGGGCCGCGGGCGTCCGGCCAGTTGCGGCTCATCCAATCCAGCGCCTCGGAAGGGCCGTTCACATCGGCTTGCTTGCCGTGAAAATTCAGCGCGATCGGCCGGGACCAAAGGAGCTTGCGGATAATGATCCTGTTGCCTGATCCTGCCTCTTCCATCACGCCGCTCACCAGATTCTGTCCCAACGATTCGTCTCACGCCGACCCTGGCCCAGAACATAGCCTGCGAGGAAGGCGACGGCCGCGATGGTCAGAGCCGACATGGCGGTGGCGGAAGGATGATCCTTGGCATGGGCCGCGACCGCGCCGATTTCGGCCTGGGCGCTTTGCGCCGCCTTGTTCAGTTTTTCCGTCGCGCTGTCCTTGCGCTCGACATCTCCGGTAAAGCCGGTTCTGAGATCACCTGCAAAACTCATGGGTCTCTCCCTGGTTTTTCAACCTCTCTTAACCCTTGAGCGGAACAGAGGTTCCCTTCGCAAGCAAATATCGCACCGCGACAATATTATTGCACCGCATTATCAATGCAAAATAATACACGGAATGTTTGTCGATCATGCTTCTAAGCAAAAAATTCACTTTGCGGCACAGGATGCTTGTGTCATCCTGATCATGAGGCGCCTCATAAATACCGCGATCGTGTCAGTAACTGTGCCTGAGGAATTCGGACGCGCCTCATAACCAATGCACGGATGAGGGAGAAGCACGATGAATATGGAGCATCTGACCCAGATTGTCGAAGTGAGCCTGAAGCGGGGCAACGAACGGCAGGATGTCGGCATCATGACCGTTCGCCAGGCCCTGGAACTGCCGGTTCCGGGCCGCTTCGAATACACCAATCCCGAACGCAGCAGCCGCCGGGGGCCGGCGCGGATTTCCCGGGAGGAGCTCCAGGCCTATGCCTGGGGCTGACGCCGCTCGCTAAGGGCATCGGACCGGAACGACCGGAATCCTGCGCAGCGCGCGGCAGCTTCAGGCCTGGATTGCGGCGCTGGAGCCCCGCAAAGGCTTCGGGCACATGCGGCGATGCTGCAGGCGCAATCCGGGCACACGTTCCATGAGATGCGGCCGGGAATTTGTGCGCGGGGCCTCTGTTTGCGGTTGCATGCAACGGCGCTTCATCGCAAGGATGACAGCCAACCGTCGTCCCGACCGGTCTTGCGGAAGGGCGATGGCGCGTCATTTCAGCGATCGGACCCCGCCATGCAGACCGTCTTTGCCCCGCCCGCCCCTGTGCTGCTTCCCGTTGCGGGCTCTCAGGCCCTTTTCCCGGTGCGCCGGATCTACTGTGTCGGCCGCAATTATGCGGCGCATGCCCGCGAGATGGGCTCGGATCCGACGCGCGAGCCGCCCTTCTTCTTCCAGAAGAACCCCGACAATGCGCTGCCGGCCGGCCAGGATTTCCCCTATCCCGCCTGCTCCTCGGATGTTCATTTCGAGGTGGAACTGGTTGTCGCGCTGAAGGACGGCGGCGAGAATATCGCGCCTGACGACGCCAATGGCTGCATCTTCGGCCATGCCGTCGGAATCGACTTCACCCGCCGCGACCTGCAGGCCGAGGCGAAGAAGGCAGGCAAGCCCTGGGCCGCCGCCAAGTCTTTTGAACAGTCCGCGCCGATCGGACCGATCGTTCCGCTTGATGCCGTTTCGCCGTCGCCTGAGGCGCGGATCTGGCTGAGCCAGAACGATATCCTGCGCCAGGAAGGCCATCTGAGCGACATGACCTGGTCGGTGCCCGAGATCATCGTCGAATTGTCGAAGCTGTTCCGGCTGGCCGCGGGCGATCTGATCATGACTGGCACGCCATCGGGCGTCGGCCCGGTTGTGCGCGGCGATGTCGTGAGCTGCGGCATCGATGGCCTGCCCGAACTCACGGTCACGGTTGCCTGAGGAGAGCGCTTATGCCGCTTTATGCCCTGGGGCCGCATCGGCCCAGCCTGCCGCAGGCTGGCCGCTTCTGGATCGCGCCGGATGCGCATGTGATCGGCCAGGTGCTGCTCGGCGACGAGGTCGGCATCTGGTTCGGCGCGGTGCTGCGTGGCGACAATGAGCCGATCCGCATCGGCGCCCGCTCCAATATCCAGGAAGGCGCCGTGCTCCATGTCGATGCCGGCTTTCCCGTCACCATCGGCGAAGGCTGCACCATCGGCCACCGGGCAATCGTGCATGGCTGCACCATCGGCGACAATTGCCTGATCGGCATGGGCGCGACGATCCTCAACGGCGCCGTTCTCGGACGCAATTGCCTTGTCGGCGCCAATGCGCTGGTGACGGAGGGCAAGGTTTTCGAGGACAATTCGCTGATCGTCGGCGCGCCCGCCCGCGCCGTACGCCTGCTCGATGCAGCGGCCGTGGCGAAACTCAAGGCCTCGGCCGACAGCTATGTCGGCAACTGGCGCCGCTTCGCGTCGGAGATGCGGCTGATCGAAGAGTGACGTTACTCCGCGCCCTCGCGGGTCGCATCGAGACGGCAGGGGCCGCCATTGCAATCGGCCCTCGCCTTGCCCTGCGTCGGACAAGGCCCCAGAAGCAGGGCGGATCAGGCCTGGGGCGTGTGGCTTTCCCCCGCGCAGGCGCTGCAATGGCCTCGCATCTCGATCGTGGTCTTCTCGGTCTTGAAATGGCGATCGGTGGCCAGCGCCATCAGCCGTGCATTGATCGTGGGATCGTCGATCTCGGCCACGCTGCCGCAATCCTCGCAGATGGCGAAGGCGACCACGCCGCCCTGATGGCCGTGGCTGTGGCCATGGCTGTGGTCGTGACGGCAGGCTACGAAGGCATTGAGGCTTTCCAGGCGATGCACGAGACCGCGCTCTATCAGCTTGTCGAGGGCACGATACACCTGAAGCGGGGCGCGGAACCCGTCCTCGCGCAGCCGGTCGAGAATCATATAGGCCGACAGCGGGGCGTCGGACTCCCGAAGCGCCGAAACGACAAGCGACTGATTCCGGGTCAGCTTGGAATGATCGGTCATGGACTGGCTCCCAGGGCGAGTGGTCATCGCGCGCTGCGATGGGCTTGAAAGGCGCAGGCGGGGCGCGCGCATGGGCACGACAAGGCTTTAGCACGGCAAGGCTTTCGCAGGACAAGTCTTTGCGAGATGCGCTGGACACGTCCCCACGCCCGCATCCGCCACCCGGCGAAATCCCTCTCAAGCCTGCCCGATCCCCGCAGCGGATATCGCACAGGCCTTGGCTCAAGACAATAATGTAATAACATTACCGACAAGAACAAGGGCCTGATGGCGAGGCGCACGGGCGAAAGAGTGAAGCCTCACACAAGCAGCGTCGGTGATAGTGCCCATCAAGAGGCCGCCCCTGCCCGCAAGCCGGTCAGCGAGGCCGGCGCCGGCGGATTTCCGCGCCTGCCCCCCTTGCGTGGCATCGCCCTCGCCGGGGCGCAGTCTGCGCGCTGACACCGTCGCGGAAGGGTCCGAGGGAGACGCACGCATGATCACGACAGAACTGGCAAAGGCGCGCTCGGCCTTCGAGGCTGGCGACTATGTCGACGCCCTGATGGTGCTGAACGGCCTGATGGACGAGACGCGGGATCAGCAGGTTCTGCTGCTGCTCTCGGATGTGTTCGAGAAGCTCGGCTTCGACATGGATGCCGCCGAATTGCTGGCCGAGCTCGGAAAAAGCCAGGCGGACGATGCCCTGACGCTGCGCGCGGCCAAGCTGTTCTTCAAGGCCGGCGACGAGGCACGCGGTCAGCTTCATGGCATGACGCTGTTCGAGCGCAAGGCGCATGATCGCGACATCGCCTTCCTGCTGGCCCAGTCCTTCCGCAAGGGACCCGATCCGCGCTTCGCCCAGGTCTTCCTTCCGTCGCTGCATGACAGCGATGAAGAGGCGCATCTTAGCCTGGCGATCGATCTGGCCATGTCGAACGAACACAATCCGACGACGCTGTCGATCTTCAGCCGCTATGCGGATCTCGCGCCGGAAGATCCCTATCGGTTGTTCAATCTTCTGTTCGTCGCCCGGAATTTCTGCGATTTCGACCGGATCGCGGCAATAGAGGCGCGCATCGCCGAAGCCCTGCGTCTTGGCGATGCCGAGCTGCTGGCCGGAGAGTCGCCCTATGCCAATCTGCTCTATTGCGGCGATGAACGGATCAACCGCCTGGCGACGAACAATGGCGCACCGGCGCAGATATCGCCGGCGGCTCTGGCGCGTCAGCGCCGGTCCCGGCCGCA
Source organism: Xaviernesmea rhizosphaerae (assembly GCF_001938945.1). GTDB lineage: Bacteria > Pseudomonadota > Alphaproteobacteria > Rhizobiales > Rhizobiaceae > Xaviernesmea > Xaviernesmea rhizosphaerae. The sequence goes on along the minus strand of NZ_MKIO01000021.1, from coordinate 257,860 downwards.
TCGCTGGGGAGAGAAGATCCGCATCGCCTATCTCTCCAGCGACTTTTGGGAACATCACGCAACGATGACGCTGTTCCAGCGCGTGCTGGAGCTTCATGACCGCGATCGCTTCGAGATCACGCTCTACTGCTACACGCCGCCCCATCTCAAGGCTTTCGATGAAGGCGGGCGGGAGCGCTGGGGCTGGCCGATCGTGTCGCTGATCGGGCTCAGCGACGCGGAAGCCGCCACCCTGATCCGGCAGAACGAAACCGACATCCTTGTCGATCTCAAGGGCCCGACCAGCGATGCGCGTCTGGGCATTCTCAATCAGATGGCCGCGCCGGTTCAGGTCGAGTGGCTCGGCTTTCCCGGCAGCGTCGTCAATATCGATTGCGACTACGTCATCGGCGACAAGGTCGTCCTTCCGGGTAGCGCGCGACCGTCCTATCATGAAAAATTCTGCCGGCTGCCGGACAGCTACCAGCCGAACGATCCCCTGCACCGGCCGCTGCCGGCGGCAAAGTCGCGCGCGGAGGTGGGACTGCCGGGGGATCGCTTCGTCTTTGCGAGCTTCAATACGCCGCGCAAGATCAGCGTCCCGGTGATCGATGCCTGGAGCGCCATTCTTCGCGGCGCACCGGATGCGCTGCTGTGGATGATGATCGACGGCGAGACCCATCGCGCCAATGTGCTGAAAGCCATGGCGGACCGCGGCGTGGACGCGGCGCAGATCCTCTTCGCCCCGAAAATGGCCTATGCCGACCATCTGGCCCGGCTGCAGGCGGCCGATCTCGCCCTGGACACCTTCCCCTATAATGGCCACACGACCACCTCGGACCAGCTCTGGGCCGGCCTGCCGGTGCTGAGCGTCAAGGGCACCAACTTCGCCTCGCGCGTGTCGGAAAGCCTGCTCGGCGCGATCGGCTTGCCGGAACTGGTGGCCAAGGACACTGCCGACTTCATTGCCAAAGCGATCGAGCTGACAACCCGGCCCGAAGAGATCGCGCGCTACAAGGCGCATCTGCAGGAACAGCGCTTCCGCGCGCCGCTCTTCGATGCCGAACGCTTCTGCCGGCATCTGGAAACGGCCTATCGCACCATGGCCGAACGGGCCCAGGCAGGACAGGCGCCGGACCATTTCGACGTGCCGGCCCTGCCGCCGCGCACCGAGCCCTTCGCGACTCGGCCGATTTGAAGACGGCCCCGGTTCTTACGGCAGGGGACGGTAGACGAACCGGCTGACATCGGCCGGCTGCGCCTGGCCCGATATGTCGAAGGCGAAGACGCCGAGGAAGGCGCCGGTGAAGGAGCCATGCTCCCCGCGGCCTCCCTCGTCGGAAATCACGCTGGCGTCGAGCTCGGGGCCGATGGCCCTGAATTCGCCCATTCCGGCGCCGCGCCAGAAGAATTGCAGGCCATTGCCATTGATCTCCAGGGCCAGCGTCAGCGGACCGTCCGGCACGGCGATGCCGCTACCGGCCGGGAAGGTCAGCCTGCTTTCGGGATAGTCGCCGGGGCAGGAGAGGATGGTCAGGCACCGGCCGAGTCGCTCGTGTCGGGTGATGCCGAGCGCATGCAGCTTGTGACGGTTATAATAATGCGTGAGCCCCGCCACCTGCTGATAGAGCTCGGGCTCGAAGGCGATCTCCACCTCCACCCTGACACGATGATGCTGCTGGCGGCGGGCAACCAGCGCCTGCTCGAACCAGCTGCCGATGCTCTCGCGGCCATAGAGCCGGAGATGGCCCGGATTGGCCGTCAGGGAGAAGATCCGGTCGGGGAATGGCGTGCGCAGCCATTGGAAATCGATCGGCAGCGTCGCGCCATCGAAACGGGTGACGACCTCGCGGTCGCGCTCCGCCGCCGGCGCATCCGGGGCGAACGCCGGACCTTCGACCTCTGTCGCCGGCACCATGCCGCCCTGCGTGAGATAGAGCCAGCCATCTTCGCCCCAGACGCATTTCTGCAATGCCGTTTCCCGGCCCAGCGCCGAACGGCGATGCGGCGGCAGGGGCCGGCCGCACAGATGGGTGTGGTAGATCTCGCCATCCGGCGTCTCGACATATTGCCCATGCCCGGCCCGCTGCAGCGCGGCCTCCGGCGCGTCCTTCGAACTGATCAGATGGGCATTGGGGTGCAGCGTATAGGGGCCCTCGATCGCGCGGGACCGCGCCATGGTCACCGCATGGTCATAGCCGGTGCCGCCTTCGGCGACCGTCAGATAATAGAAGCCGTTGCGCTTGAAGAGATGCGGGCCCTCCACCAGCCCCAGCCCGCTGCCGGCGAAAATGTTGTGCACCGGGCCGGTGAGCTTTCCGGCCTGCGCATCCCATTCCTGCAGAATAATGCCGTCGAAGGCCGGCGAGTTGGCAACGCCGAAGAGACTTTCCGGCCGGTGGTTCCACTGCATGTTGACGAACCATTTGCGGCCGTCCTCGTCGTGAAACAGGGAGGGGTCGAAACCTGAGGAGTTGACATAGACGGGATCGGACCAGGGCCCTTCGATGGCCGGCGCGGTGACGATGTAATTATGCGCATCCTTGAAGCTGCCGTCATAGCGCTTGACATCGGTATAGACGAGCCAGAACAGACCATCGGCATAGGACAGGCACGGCGCCCAGATGCCGCAGCTGTCGGGATTGCCGCGCATGTCGAGCTGGCTCGCGCGGGTGAGCGGCCGTGTCAGAAGGGTCCAGGAGACGAGATCGCGCGAGTGATGGATCTGCACGCCGGGAAACCACTCGAAGGTCGAGGTAGCGATGTAATAGTCCTCGCCGACGCGGCAGATCGAGGGGTCCGGATTGAAGCCGGGCAGGATCGGGTTCTGGATCAGGGACATGGAGATCAACCTTTGGAAACGCCCCGCGCCGGGGCAGCACGATTGCCCGGGCCGTGATCGCGCCCGGACATTCTGCGGAAACTCAAGCTTTGATATCACCGGGCGGCCTGCGTGGCGCCCGGTGATGAGAGGCAACATCGGCCCGAAACGAGCAGACAAGGCCGATCAGCGCAGAAGCGCCGTGGCCTCCTCGATGCTCAGCGCCGCCGGCTGGGTGCAGGTGGTGGTCAGATCGATGAAGCGGCCCTCTTCGCCTGATTTCAGGACCGAGACCATGACATCGACGCCATGCAGCGCGCGCTCCAGCGAGCAGCGGGCGTCACGCCCATCGAGGATGGCCACCGCCATGTCGGCCAGGCCCGCCGTGCGGTAATTGGCCATCGGCCCGTGCGAGGTCTCGTAATTCGCCACGGCAAAGGGATGGTCCCACATCTCGACCGGCTGGATGTCCTTGTCGCGGCCGCTGGCCTGGACGGTGCCGCCGAAGAAATTCGGGTCCGGCACGAAGAGCGAGCCCTCGGTGCCGTAAAGCTCCATGTTTGCGTGGCGGTGCGACCAGACATCCCAGCTTGCCGACAGCGTAATGGTCGCCCCGTTCTGGAACTCCAGCAGCGCATGGATGGTGGTCGGGGTCTTGACCGGGATCACCTCGCCCTTGCGCGGCTCGCTGGTGATGGTGCGGGTCGGGTTGGCCATCGAGGTCATGGCGCCCACGCGTCTGACCGGGCCGATCAGGTTGATCAGATTGGCGATGTAATAGGGGCCGAGATCGAGCACCGGGCCGCCGCCGGGCAGGAAGAAGAAATCGGGATTGGGGTGCCACATCTCCATGCCCGGGCTCATCACATGGCAGGTGCCCGAGGTCACCCGGCCGACGCGACCCTCGTCGATCAGGTGGCGCGCCAGCTGGTGGGCGCCGCCCAGGAAGGTATCCGGCGCGCAGCCGACCTTAAGGCCCTTGGCCGTGGCAAGGCCGCGCAGGGTTTCGCCCTGCTCCAGCGAAAGCACCAGCGGCTTTTCGGAATAGACATGCTTGCCTGCTTCGAGGATCGCCTTGGAGACCGGAAAATGCGCGTCCGGGATCGTCAGGTTGACGATGATGTCGATCGCCGGATTGGCGAGCAGCGCGTCGATCGTCTGCGCCTCGACGCCGAATTCCTCGGCCCGGGCCTCGGCCGCGCCCATGTTGATATCAGCGCAGGCGAGAACCTTGATGCCGCGAAACAGCGGCGCCAGCTTGAAATAGGTGGTCGAGATATTGCCGCAGCCGATGATGCCGACGCCAAGCTCGCGTGTGTCAGATGCAGTCGTCATGGAATGTGCCTTCTGAAGCGGCCGGACACCTGGGTAAAGTCAGGTGCCGGACCGCGAAGAAATGGGGAGAAGAACGCGTGTCGAGGGAAGCGGCCCGTCAGCCGTAGGTGCGGATCGAGGCGATCGAACGATTGGCGAAACGCTGGAGATCCTTCGGATTGTCGTGCTCGACGACGAAATACTTCGCCGGCGTGGCTTCGAGAATCGGGAAGAGACGCGGCCAATCGACCGTGCCGTGACCGACATCGGCCCAGCCATCCTCATCCGCCGCCTCGCCGGCCGGCGCGATATCCTTGACGTGAACAGCACTGATGCGGCTGCCATAGCGGTCGATCCAGTCGAAGGGATCGCCGCCGCCGCGCACCACCCAGGCGATATCAGCCTCCCAGCGCAGGCTCGGCCCGCCCTGGAAAATCAGCTCCATCGGGATTTCGCCGGTGGGCAAGGCGACGAATTCGAAGTCGTGATTGTGCCAGCCGAAGGAATGGCCGGCCTCCACCAGCGGCGCGCCCGCCGCCTCGAGCCGCTTGCCGAAATCGTGCCAGCCCTGCGCATCGGTCGGCCGGTCCTCGGGCATGATATGCGGGCAGAAGACCGCCTCGATACCGATTGCCTTGGCGATCTCCACGGCGCGCGCCGGATTGGTCTCCAGCATGGCCAGGCTGAAATGCGCGCTCGGCATTGTCAGGCCATTGGCGTCCAGATCGGCCTTGAAGGCGGACAGGGCCTGATCGTCAAGTTCGGCATAGAGCGCGCCATAGCCTTCGACCTGCGTATAGCCGGCCGCCGCGATCGTCTTGAACACCTCGGAAAAGGGCTGAAAATTGCGTGCGCTGTAAAGCTGGAAGCTGATGGCCTGCATGGAAAATCCTCCTGTTCATGAAAGCCTGCGGAGCCGACGGCGGGTGAAGCCCCGGAGCCGGACCGCGAAAATCACGCGAAAATTAAAGGCGGATGGCGATCTCCTCCCGCCATCCGCAGGGCCGGGCCGCCTTTGCGGCATGCCCGGCCATCGGGGTAAACTGTCAGATCTAAGCCGCCGCGACCCGCGCCGGTGCCTCCGCCGCATAGGATGCCTGCAGATCATAGGCGTGGAACACGGGCATGCCCTCGCCGGCTGCCCTTGGCGTGAAGCGGATCGTCCGGCTGTCGCCGGCCGTCAGGTCGAAGGCATTGTCGGAATAGCGCCCTTCCCTGTCGGCCTCGATCATGACGTGCAGCGCCAGCCCGGCCGATGTCACCGTCAGCTCGCAAGAGCCGTCACCGAGCGCCCTGGGCGTGACCGAAAGGCCCGAGGGCTGCAGCTCCAGCGCCTTGTAGGTGGAGAGAACGTGATGCCCCTCGCCGCTCATGCCGTTCGAGGCGGTGAAGCGCCAGAACAGGAGATGATCTGCGGGAATGTCGCGGTCGGAGATCGTCGTCAGCGTCGCTGCCGCATCGGGCCCGCAGGTGCCGGCCACCGCCATCAGCGGCTGCCGCTCGCCGGAGAGCGAGACGAGGAAGGTTTCCAGCGCGATCGTCACGGGCTCGGCCGTGTCGTTCACCATGGAAAAGGCAAGAGTTTCCTTGTCCTCGGCGGGAATGACGGCGACGGCCACCGGCTGGAAGAAGCGGCGCACCATGTAATGCATCGCCTTCCAATTGCCGCCATAGTCGAGGCTCGACCAGGAGGCGACGGGCCAAGTATCGTTGAGCTGCCAGTAGAGCGTGCCCATGCAATGGGGTTTCAGCGAGCGCCAATATTCCACGGCTGTGCGGATCGCCAGACCCTGCTGGATCTGGCTGACATAGACGAAGCTCTCGAAATCGCGCGGGAAGCGGAAATAGCGGAACATGGTGCCGGCAATGCGCTCATTGCCGCCGACATTCTTCTGGTGCACCTCCATCACCGGCGAGGCGATGTTCAGGTCCTTCTTCTCGGCGAACTGCCGCACGATCGGCATGGAGGTGTAGGACTGGAAGCCGAATTCCGAGCAGAAGCGCGGCCGCACCGTGCGGTAATTGTCGAAGCTCTTGTTCTCGTGCCAGACGGACCAGTAGTGCATGTCGCCGGAGCCGTCGGCATGCCAGGCATCGCCGAAGTTCAGATAGCCCGGCGACGGGCTGGAGGGCCACCAGATCAGATCCGGTGCCGCCTTCTTCATCGCCACCTCGATCGTGCGGTTCAGCCGGTCGTAGGAAACGAGATAGCGGTCGCGGTCCTTGCGGCTTTCGGGGAACCAGGTCAGCGCGCCCACCAGCTCATTGTCGCCGCACCAGAGCACGATCGAGGGATGGGAGCCGAGCCGGCGCACCTGATAATCCACCTCCGCCTCGACATTGGCGAGGAAGTCCGGCGTGGAGGGATAAAGGTTGCAGGCGAACATGAAATCCTGCCAGACCATCAGGCCCAGCCGGTCGCACAGATCATAGAACCAGTCGGCCTCATAGAAGCCGCCGCCCCAGACCCGGATCATGTTCATATTGGCGTCGACGGCCGAGCGCAGCAGGTCCTCGGTCGCCTCCGGCGTGGCGCGCGACATCAGCGCATCGGCCGGGATCCAGTTTGCCCCCCGGCAGAAGATCTCGCGCCCGTTGACGCGGAGCGCGAAACGCGAACCGGCGGCATCGGCATCGGTCAAAAGCTCCGCCGTGCGGATGCCGATCTGGCGGCGGACGGTCTCGCCCGCAACCGTCACCGTCAGCGCATAGAGCGCCTGTTCGCCGCTGCCGGCCGGCCACCACAGCCGCGGCTCGGCAATGGTGAAGACCTGGGAGACCACCGTCTCGCCCGCGCCGAGCGCGCAATCGACATGGTCATTCTTGCCGTCGAGACCGAAATCGACGCCCACGACGCAAGGGGCTTCGGCAAACAGCGTCGCCTTGACCAGGAGATCGACGCCGCCATCGGCGCGCGGAATCTGCTGGGTCTGCACATGTTCGATGCGTGCGGGCGCGAGCCGGCGCAGCGCCAGGGTGCCATAGACGCCGAGCGGGGCGATGGCGATGTTCCAGTCCCAGCCGAAATGGCATTGCACCTTGCGCAGCATATTGCCGTTGGGGATCGGCGAGTTCAGCTCCTGGACGGGCACATAGAAGGGCTGCGCCGCCTGCAGTTCCGCGCCGGCCGCGATCGCCGAACGGATGACGATGCGGATCCGGTTGGCACCGGCCTTCAGGACGCCGCCGACATCCGGCCGATAGCGCCGGAAGCTGTTGTCCGCCTCCAGCACCAGCTGGTCGTTGACGAAGACCGAAGCGACGGTGTCGAGGCTTTCGAGGTCCAGGTACCAGGGGCCATCCAGCACGTCGGCGTCGATCTCGACGCTGCGCTCGAACACCCAGTCCTCCTGCGCGACCCACTGGATCTCCGCCTCGTTGCGGCCGTGATAGGGCTCGGGAATGATGCCGGCATCCGCCAGCGCACTATGAACATCGCCGGGAAGCCGGATGGTGTTCTGATGCTTTCCATCGGCGCTGGAAAGTTCCCAGGCGCCGGCGAGATCGATGGTCACCGGCCGGGCGGTGGAGGTTTCGAGGGACATTGGGAGATCCGTTCAAAGTCTGTTTTCAGTCCCGGCATCGAACAGCGAGGCGCTGGCCATGTCGAAGCCGAGGGTGACGGGCGTGTTCGGCGCATAACGGCGCTGGCCGGCAATGCGCACGGAAATGGGCTGGCCCGCAAGCTTCAGCCAGAGAAGATTGTCGGCCCCCATCGGCTCCTCGATCTCGACGGTAGCCGGATGGCTGACCAGCCCCTCCACCGGCTCATCGACGCGGATATGTTCCGGCCGAACGCCGAGCACCACGGCCTGACCGTCCTTCAGCGGCGCGCGCGAAGGGTAGCGCGACAGATCGAAGGCCACGCCGCCGACATCGACCACGGGCCGGCCGTCCTTGCGGCCGATGCTGCCGCGGAAGAAATTCATCGAGGGCGAGCCGATGAAGCCGGCCACGAACAGGTTTTCCGGCGTGCCGTAGATGGTCATGGGGTCGGCAAGCTGCTGGATGACGCCGCCTTTCATCACGGCGATGCGGTCGGCGAGCGTCAGCGCCTCGATCTGGTCGTGGGTGACGTAGATCATCGTGTTCTTCAGCGACTGGTGCAGGCGCTTGATCTCGACGCGCAGCTCCGAGCGCAGCTTGGCATCGAGGTTGGAGAGCGGCTCGTCGAACAGGAAGACGTCGACATCGCGTACCAGCGCCCGGCCGATCGCCACGCGCTGGCGCTGGCCGCCCGACAGCTCCGCCGGCTTGCGCTTCAGAAGCGGCTGGATCTGCAGGATCTCGGCGGCGCGGGCCACGCGCTTGTCGATCTCGACCTGCGGCACCTTGGCCACCTGCAGGCCGAAGGACAGGTTTTTCTCCACCGTCATCTGCGGATAGAGCGCATAGGACTGGAACACCATGCCGATGCCACGGTCCTTCGGCTCCTCCCAGGTAACGTTCTTTCCCTTGATGAAGATCTGGCCGTCGGAAATATCGAGCAGGCCGGCGATGCAGTTGAGAAGGGTGGACTTGCCGCAGCCCGACGCACCGAGAAGCACGAGGAACTCGCCATCGGCAATTTCCAGATCGAGATGCTGGAGCACGCTGACGGCACCGAAGTTCAGCGACAGGTCTCTGATGGATACGCTTGAAGTCATGAGAGATCAGCCTTTCACGGCGCCGGCGGCGATGCCGCGCACGAACAGACGTCCGGAGACGAAATAGACGAAGAGCGGAACCGCACCGGTCAGGATCGTCGCCGCCATGTTGACGTTGTATTCCTTCACCCCCTGGACGGAGTTGACGATATTGTTGAGCTGCACGGTCATCGGGTAATATTCCGGGCGGGTGAAGACGACGCCGAACAGGAAGTCGTTCCAGATGCCGGTGATCTGCAGGATCATCGCGACGACAAAGATCGGCAGCGACATGGGCAGCATGATCTTCAGGTAGATCGTCCAGAAACCGGCCCCGTCGATGCGCGCGGCCTTGAACAGCTCTTCCGGCAGCGAGACGAAATAGTTGCGGAAGAGCAGTGTCAGGATCGGCATGCCGAAGATCGTATGGACGATCACGAGGCCGGTGAGCGTGCCGTAGATGCCCATTTCCCTGAGAACGATGACGATCGGGTAGATCATCACCTGATAGGGGATGAACGCGCCGACGATCAGGATGGTGAAGAACACCTCCGACCCCTTGAAGCGCCAGTTTGCCAGTGCATAGCCATTGATCGAGGCGATCGCGATCGAGATCACCGTCGAGGGAATGGTGATGCGCACCGAGTTCCAGAACCCGCGCGACAGTCCATCGCAATTCAGCCCCGTGCAGGCGCTGGCCCAGGCCTTGGCCCAGGGCTCGAAGGTGATTTCGACAGGCGGGGAGAAGATGTTGCCGAGCCGGATTTCCGGCATTCCCTTCAGCGAGGTAACGACCATGACGTAAAGCGGCAGCAGATAATAGAGCGCAGCGATCAGCAGCGTTCCGTAGATCATGATGTTGCGGCCGGAAAAGCTGCGCTGCGGGCGGCGGCCGCGCGGGCCGGACAGTTCGTCGCGCACGGCATCGGCGCCGGCGACTGTGATGGCGAGGGAACCGGGATTAGCCACGCTTCTTCCCTCCGAATTCGAGATAGGCCCAGGGAACGATGATGATGGCAACGGTGACCAGCATCATGGTGGAGGCGGCGAAGCCCTGGCCGAGGTTCTGCGCCTGGAACATGTAGTCGTAGACATATTTCGCCGGCACTTCCGAGGCGATGCCCGGCCCGCCGCTCGTTTGCGCGACCACCAGATCGTAGACGCGCACGATGCCCGACGCGATGATGACGAGCGTCGTGACGAAGACCGCGCGCATCATCGGGATGACGATGAAGAGATAGGTCTTCCAGGTGGGAATGCCGTCCACGCGCGCCGCCTTCCAGATCTCGCCGTCAATACCGCGCAGGCCGGCCAGCATCAGGCACATGACGAGGCCCGTGCCCTGCCAGAGCCCGGCGATCAGGATGCCGTAGATGACGATGTCGGCATTGTAGAGCGGATCGAAGGTGAAGCTCGTCCAGCCGAGCGAGCGCACGACCGACTGGATGCCGAATTCGGGATTGAGCACCCATTGCCAGACGAGGCCGGTGACGATGAAGGACAGAGCGAAGGGATAGAGAAAGATCGTGCGGAACGTATTCTCGAACCGGATCTTCTGATCCATCAGCGCGGCCAGCACGAAGCCGATCACCAGGCTGAAGATCAGCGTCAACACGCCATAGATCGCCAGATTGGTGATCGACACGGTCCAGCGCGTGGCGGCCCAGAGGCGCTCATACTGGTCGAAGCCGACAAAGGACAGCCGCGGCAGCAACTTGGAATTGGTAAAGGAATAGACGACCGTCCAGAGCGTGCCTCCGAGAAAGATCACCACGGCGGTGAGGATCATCGGGATGGAGGCGATCTTCGCATTCAGATTGCGAAACAGCTGGTTCGGCCGGCGGGCAATAGTCTGACCCGTCATGGCAAAGCGTCTCCTTGCGCGCATGTCTCGAGGGCATGGCCGCCCATCGCCTTCGCCACGCCGTGAAAGGGCGCAGGCCGGAAGCATCAGGGCGTATGATCCGCCGCCCGCATCGCCTGCGCGCGCGGGCGGCGCCGAAGCCGGCCAGGCCGGCTCCGGGCAGGAGAAGGCCTCAGTCGGCCGAGGCGATGATCTTGGCGAAGCGCTTCTGCGCGTCGGCGGCGCTCATCGAGGAGGAGAAGAACTCCGCGAACAGGTCTTCCTTCTGCTTCTGGATGTCGGCGGACATCAGCTCGTCCGTGCTCTTGAGCACATTGCCCTTGGCCAGGATGTCGAGACCCTTCTTCATGCAGTCATTGGCGGCCGCCAGATCGACATCGCCGCGCACCGGCAGCGAGCCCTTCTTGAGGTTGAAGGCGACCTGCGTGGCCGGGTTCAGCAGGGTGGAGGCGAGTGCGGCCTGCGCCTTGCTCTTGGCCTCGTCCTTCAAGAGCGGAAAGTAGAAGGCGTCACCGCCGGTGGTGATGTATTCGTTGACGCCCAGCCCCGGCAGGCAGGCATAATCCGTGCCCGCCTTCTTGCCGGCGAGCGCGAATTCGCCCTGCGCCCAGTCGCCCATGACCTGGCCGCCGGCCTTGCCGGTGATGACCATGTTGGTCGCCTGGTTCCAGTCCTGCACGTTGGTGCCCTTCGACATGCGGCGGGCATCGTCGGCAGCCTTGAAGACGGCGGCCATTTCCGGCCCGGAAATCGCGTCCGCATCCTTCTGAGCATAGACCTTCTCATAGAGGTCCTTGCCGCCGAGCGAGATCAGCAGCACGTCGAACAGGCCGGCGGACTGCCAGGCCTGACCGCCGAGCGCGAGCGGCACGATGCCGGCCTTTTCCAGCGCCGGGGCGGCCGCCACGAACTCGTTCCAGTTCTTCGGCATGCCGACGCCGGCCTTCTTGAACGCGTCGGCCGAGAGCCACAGCCACTGCCAGGAATGGATATTGACCGGCGCGCAATAGATCTTGCCGTCGATGGTGCAGCTGTCGAGCAGGCTCGCCGGGCGGATGATGTCCTTCCACTTCTCCTTCTCGGCGACATCGCTCAGGTCCCGCATCAGCCCGGCCTGTACAAGCTCCTCCGCCTGGCGGCCATGGTTGAACTGCGTCGCACCCATCGGGTCGCCGCCGGTGATGCGGCTGACCATGATCGGCCGCGCCGTGCCGCCCGATCCTGCGATGGCGCCGTCAATCCACTTGTTTCCGGTCGCGTCAAAGGCCTTGGCCAGCTCGGCAACCGCCGCAGCCTCCCCGCCCGACGTCCACCAATGCGTCACTTCGAGATCGGTCGCCCTGGCTGAAGCCAGCGGCAGAGCGACGCTTGCCGCCATTACGGCAGCCAAAATACGCAAAGTCATTGAGTCTCCTCCCTCACTGTAACGTTGCCGTAGGGAAGCTACTGAAACTTGTTGCCGCTGGCAACCGCACGATTTGGTTATTTTCTCGAGAGTCAAAAATGCAATTTCAAGACGTTTTGCCAGAAAGCCGAAATTGCGCCGCAGCATCGCAAATCGGCGTTTATTCGAGTGAATTTAACTTTATCCGGACAATGAAAGAGCGCAAAAGCACACGCTGTGACTTTGCATGCGCGAAACAAAGACCGCATCCGGAGCGTGTAGGACTGACAAAGAAAATGCTCGACAAAGCCACTACATCGTTTCAGTCTGTTCATTCGCGATGGTGCGGCCACCCTTGCGGAGACCGGCATTTGCGGGTTCATGTGACGGTGACGAAAAGCCGATCGAACCTCGATTGCGAGCGGAATCGAAATTCATGGACGAGACCAAAAGAGGCTTGGACACGAGCGCACAGACGGCGCCCCGTCCCACGCTCAAGACCATCGCCTATATGACGGGGCTGGGGATCACCACGGTCTCGCGCGCTTTGAAGGATGCACCCGACATCGGCGCCGACACCAAGGCGCGGGTGCAGCTTGTGGCGCGCCAGATCGGTTACCAGCCGAACCGGGCCGGGGTTCGCCTGCGCACCGGCAAGACCAATGTCATCAGCCTGATCCTTTCGCTGGAAGAAGAGGTGATGGGCCTGACCAGCCCGATCGTCATCGGCATTTCAGAGGTTCTGCGCGACACGCCCTATCACCTGGTCGTCACACCCTACAGCGCCTCGGGCGACAGCTTCGCCCCGGTGCGCTATGTGCTGGAGACGGGCGCGGCCGATGGTATCATCCTGTCGCGCACGGAGCCGCGCGATGCGCGCATCGCTCTGATGATGGAGCGAAACTTCCCCTTCGCCACCCATGGGCGGACGGATATGGGCTTTGCCCATCCCTTCCACGATTTCGACAACGAGCATTTCGCCTATGAGGCGGTCTGTCGCCTCGCCGCACTCGGCCGGCGCCGCATCCTGCTTCTGGAACCGCCGCCGCACCTCACCTTCCACCGCCACATGCGCGCGGGTTTCGACCGGGCGATCGCGGAAAAGGGTCTGGAGGCCGTGCCCTTCAGCGCCGCCGATATCGACGACAGCCTGGTCACCATCCGCGCGGCCTTCGAGGCGCGCCTGCGCCAGCCGAATCTTCCCGATGGCATCGTCTCCAGCAGCGCGGCCAGCGCGATCGCCGTGATTGCGGCCCTGGAAAGCGCCGGGCTGCAGCTCGGCCGGCAGATCGATATGGTCTCGAAAGTGCCGAGCGATGTGCTGGGCTGGCTTCGACCGCAAGTGATCACCATCCACGAAGACATCCGGCTGGCAGGCCGGGAGCTGGCCAAAGCCGTGCTCGGCCGGATCGCCGGACGTCCGGTGGAAACGCTGCAAAGCCTGAGCTTCAGCGGGGGTGGTGGTCAGGGATAGCAGGGGAAATGACCAATGGCCAGGAAAAGCCAGAAAACATGGCAACGCTCTTTACGTCCTCCACGCCCGCCGGCGGTCGATGATGCGGAGAAACAGGCCATCATCCATGCCTGCGAAGCCTTTATCCGGGATGTTCTGAAGCCCCGCTTCCTGCCGGAGATCCGACCGACGGAATGGAACTATCCGATCGACATCCACGGCGACTGGCGCGGGGGACGCTATCGCTTTCTCCAACGCTATCGCTCGGGCATGGCGGACAATCTCGGCGAGGACTTCGATGCGCCCTTCGCCCGCCTCGACAGGGTGGGCCCGGATCAATTCGATATCCAGTGGATGCGGCATACGGGAACGTGGTGGCGGCTGCACAGCGGTGTCACTCTCGCTCAGGCGCTGAAGCTCCTTGAGACGGACGGCCATTTGCATCCGGTATGAAACCATGGGACCGAAAGCCGACTCCCTCTTTCAGGAAAATCCGATGCACAAAGAATAATCCAGCGCACCATTCTCCAACCTCCGACGATCCCGAATGAGCGAATATCAATATTACGAATTCCTGGCCATCGACCGGCCGCTCGGACGCAGCGACAAGCAGGCTCTCAGAGCCATATCCACCCGGGCGACGATCACGGACACGCGCTTCGTCAACACCTATGGATGGGGAGATTTGAAAGGCGACCCGGCGGAGTTCATGGCGCGCTGGTTCGATCTTCACCTCTACTACGCCAATTGGGGAACGCGCCGCCTTATGCTGCGTGTCCCCAATCGCTTCATCGATGTTTCGGCCCTCGGGCCCTTTCTCGACGAGATCGACTGGGTGACGGTTCGCAAGGCCGGAGAAAATGTCATCTTCGACATTGTCAGCGATGACGACCCCGAGGACGAAGACACATTGGACGAATACGCCGAGGAGGAGGAAGCGGGTATGCTTGCATCCTTCGTGTCCTTACGAACGGATCTGATCGATGGCGACCTGCGGCTCTTTTACCTCCTTTGGCTGAAAGCCGTCGAGGATGGCGCCTATGAGGATGATGCCGTCGAGCCACGCCTGGGTGTCGGACCCCTGACACCACTGCTAACGGCGCTTGCCACATTGCTGCGGCTGGACGAAGACCTCTTGCAGGCGGCGGCCGAAGGCGGTGCGGCGCAGACAGCGACATCTCAGGATTGGGACAAGGCGGTGGCCGCTCTCTCCGATGAGGACAGGACGGCATTCCTGGTCCGCTTCCTCGAGGGCGACCCGCATGCCAGAACAGACCTCAAGCGTAGACTGAGCTCCACCTCGGCGCTTGGGAAAACGCCGCAGCGTCAGGCGCTCCGCACGGTCGGCATGCTGCGCACACGCGCAGAGAGCCATCGCCTCGATCGGCAACAGGCATGCGCTAAAGCGGAGGCCGTCAAGCGCAAACGCGCGATGGAAGAGATCGAAAAGCAGCGTCGAGAGCGTATCCGCGCCGTTGCCGCAAGGGGCGAGGCCGTCTGGCGCGATGTCGAGGAGGAGATCGCCCGGCGCAACGCCTCGGGCTATGCGAAGGCCATCGCCCTGTTACAGGATCTGAAAGCGCTTGCGGCCGAAAAGGCAGAGGCAGCGGATTTCAGGCTCAGACTGATGGCGATCCGCAAGCGCCACGCGCAGAAGGCGCGCTTTATCGAACGGTTGACCGCAGCAGAGATGGCATCGGACGATTGATCGAAGACCGTGGCACGTCAGTCTGATTGAGCTGCCTTGCCATGCAGAAAAACGTCCGACCGGGCACTCATGTGCGGCAGATGCCGGGCGCAGGCCCGGCATCTGCTCTCTTCCTCGTCTCAGGACCGCTCGGACACCAGCCCGCTGCCCCAGGGGCCGTGATGCGAATCCTGGCCGTCGACGCGGTCATAGCCATGGGCGCCGAAGAAGTCGCGCTGGGCCTGGATCATGTTCGCCGTGCCGCGGCCGCGGCGGTAGCTGTCGAAATAGCCGAGCGCGGAGGCGAGTGCTGGAACCGGCAGACCGGCGAGCACGGCCGCCGAGACCACGCGGCGCAGCGCCCCGTCGGTTTCCTGAACCATGGTGGCGAAAGCCGGGGTGACGATCAGGTTGGCGGCATCCGGCCTGTCGGTGAAGGCCTTGGTGATCTCGTCGAGGAATTGCGAGCGGATGATGCAGCCGGCGCGCCAGATCCGGGCAATCGTCGGCATGGGCAGGTTCCAGCCGAACTCCTTGGAGGCGGCGGCCATGACGGCGAAGCCCTGGGCATAGGCGCCGATCTTGGCGGCCAGCAGCGCGCTTTCGAGATCGGCGAGGAACGCCGTCCGGTCGGCGATCTCCAGCGCTGCGCCCGGCAGGCCGAGAATGCCTTCGGCCGCCACGCGTTCGTCCTTCATCGAGGAGAGGCTGCGGGCAGCTACGGCAGCTTCGATGCCGGTGGCCGGCACGCTCATGTTCTGCGCCTCGATCACCGACCACTTGCCCGTGCCCTTCTGGCCGGCGCGATCGAGGATCACATCGACGATCGGCCCGCCCGTCAGCGGATCATTGGCGTTGAGAACGGTTTCGGTGATCTCGATCAGGAAGGAGTTCAGCCGGCCCTTGTTCCAGCGGCCGAAGACCTCGCCGATCTCCTTGGCCTCCATCTTCAGGCCATCGCGCAGGATGCCGTAGATCTCGGCGATCATCTGCATGTCGGCATATTCGATGCCGTTATGGATGGTCTTGACGAAGTGTCCGGCGCCGTTCTCGCCGAGCCAGGCAACGCAGGGATCGCCATTATAGGTGGCCGCGATCGAGGTCAGCACCTTTTCGACGCGCTTCCACGACTCCTCGGTCCCGCCGACCATGATCGACGGCCCCTTGCGCGCGCCCTCCTCGCCACCGGACACGCCCATGCCGATGAAGGTCAGCTCGGAATCCTTGAGCGCGTCGAAACGGCGCATGGTGTCGCGGAAATTGGCGTTGCCGGCATCGATCATGATGTCATGCGCCTCCAGATAGGGCTTGAGCAGCTCCATCTGCTGGTCCACGGCATCGCCGGCCTTGATCATGATGATGATCGGCCGCGGCGGCTTGATCGCCGCGACGAATTCCTCGATCGTCTTGCAGGCGATCACGCGATCCTGAAGATCGCCCGCCTCGTGGAAGAATTCTTCGGTGCGCTGTGGCGTCCGGTTGAACACCGCAATCGTATTGCCCTTCTCGGCAATGTTGAGGGCCAGGTTCGAGCCCATCACCCCAAGGCCGATCAGTCCGATTTCCGCTTGTGCCACTTGAAATGCCTCCATTGAACGGGGATACGGCGCACCTCCTGTCCCACCCGCGATGAGGGCTTGTGGCGCCGCATGTCGCCTTTCCTGGCGGGCGGGCAATCCGGAACGATGGCGCGCGCGCCGCGCCAGGAGAGCGACGGGGATTTCTGGCATCTCGCCCGGCTAAGCTCAAGCGATTCTTGGCATAGCCGCGCCGAATGCGCCCCGGTCCCGATGCCGCCTCTCGCAGACAAGGACGGCGGCGGCGCCGGCGCGATCAGCCGAAAGCGCGACGATCGAGAGCCGGATCAGGACTGCAGAAAGGCGCCGTCCGGTACGCTCCGATGCTTGCGGGGGACCGGATTGTGCGCGGGGAGCAGGCCCGCCTCGCACGGAGCGTCACGCCTCAGCAGCAGCCTTTCGAGGTGGCCGGTGCATTCCACCACGACATGTGGATCGTCCGCATGGAAACGGATGAAATCGAGGAGGAAGACGATTTGCAGGCGACCCTCGATCGGATCGAGACGCGTGGCATCGACAATCGAGCGGAGAAGCACCCGCGCGCCGGCATCGAGCCGCGCCACTTCGGCCTCATCCTGAGAAAGGATTGCCTGGCTCAGCTCGGCCTGGTTGCGCCAGAAAGACTTGATCAGTGACGCAACCATCTGCCGCTCTCCCCCTTGGCACTCCCCATGCCGTGGCCTAAACGCCGCCTATAGCCAAGCAACACCTGATTTGCAACAGAGGATGCATCACTTACAGCTTGAGATTGCGCCTGATCCGCCAGCGGTCATGATACCAGAGCCACTGGCCCGGATATTCACGCACCCATTGCTCGACCTTGTCGTTGAGAAGCTGCGCCGTCGCCTCGACATCGACCGCTCCTTCCGGCTTGAGCGGAATCGCGATGGGCGGTTCCAGCTCCAGGCGGTAGCGGTTACCGGGCAGCCGGACGCAGCGGGCGGGATAGACATCGCAGCCGAACTGGCGGACGAGCTTGGCCAGCAGGGGATTGGTCTGGACCTTCTGGCCGAAGAACTGCGTGTGCAGGCCCTTCTTGAACTTCTGATCGACGAGCACGCCGATGCCCCCGCCCCGCTCGAGCTGACGGGCCAGCGCGAAGGACGATCCGGCATGCGAGGGCACCAGCGTGCCCATGCGCTTCTGGCGGAAATCGAAGATCTTCTCGGCCATGTAGGGATTGTTCGGCGGGCGAAACAGCACGGTGACATCCAGCCCGAAGGCCGAGCCGGCCACGGGCAGCATCTCGAAATTGCCCGTATGCGCTGTAAAGACGATGAAGGGGCGCGGCCGGTCGCGCAGCTCCAGAAACTGCGGGATGCCGACGACCTCGACCCGGCCGCCCGGCTTGTCCGGGTCAAAATCGAACAGCTCGTCGAGAAACACATATTCGGCCGCCATCCGGCCGATGCTGCCCCAGCTTTCCAGCGCGATTGCCTCGATCTCCGCCGCGCTCTTTTCCGGAAAGGCGTTGCGCAGATTGATCATGATCAGCCGGTGCCGCTTCAGCCGCGGCCCGATCTTGCGCGCCAGCCAATCCATCAGATTGAGCGCGGTGTCCGCAGGCAGAAGCTTCATCAGCACCAGCGGCAGGAAGGCCAGCTGCGCGATCGTCCACGCGCGGGCCCGGCGCGCACCGAGCACGAGCCGGGTGAGGATCTGGCGCACAGGGCTCATCAGAAAGCCAGCACGATCTTGCCGAAGACCTGGCGCCCTTCCATGCGCTCCAGCGCCCGCTCGATATCGTCGAAGCCGACCTGGGTGTCGATCACGGGATGGACCAGGCCGCGCGCCATCTTCTGCATGGCATCCGCCATGTTCTCCATCCGGCAGCCGAAGGAGCCGAGCAGCTTCAACTGCTGCTGGAACAGCATCATCAGGTTCATCTCGGTCGACACGCCCGAGGTCGAGCCGCAGGTGACCAGCCGGCCGCCGCGCTTCAGGCAGAGCATGGAGCCGGCCCAGGTATCCTTGCCGACATGCTCGAACACCACGTCGACGCCCTTCTTGCGGGTGAGCTTGCGCACCACGCCTTCGAAGCGGTCCGTGCGGTAGTTGATCACATGATCGGCGCCGAGCGCCCTCGCCTTCTCGATCTTGTCGTCCGAGCCGACGGTGGTGATGACAGTGCAGCCCATCTTCTTGGCAAGCTGGATGGCAGCGGTGCCGATGCCCGATCCGCCCGCATGGACGAGGATGGTCTCGCCGGGCTCCAGCTTGGCATTGTCGAACAGCATGTGCTCGACCGTGCCGAAGGTGACGGGCGCCAGCGCCGCGCCGATCGCATCGACGCCGGGCGGCGCGGGGACCAGCAGGCGGGCCGGCAGGTTCACCTTTTCCTGGGCGAAGCCATCGAGATGGAAACCATGGACGCCGGAGACATGCTCGCAGAGATTGTCGCGGCCTTCGCGGCAGGGCCGGCAGAGGCCGCAGGTGCGCGCGCCATAGATCGACACGAGCTGGCCCGGAATCACATTGGCGACGCCGGGCCCGATCTCTTCGACCACGCCGGCGGCCTCGGCGCCGATGACGAGCGGCATCTTGCGCTTGGCAAAGGCCATGCCACGCCAGCCCCAGACGTCGATATGGTTGAGCGCGACGGCCTTGACGCGCAGCGTCACCTCGCCTGCGCCGGGGGCCGGCGGCTCGGGAAGGTCTGTGACCTCAAGCTTGCGGTCGTCGAGAAGCTGGAGCGCGCGCATAGGCATGTCCTTTGAACGTGTTGTGGCGAACGTCGCGAAAGCCGCGCGTCCGCTCGCTTTTATCGGGAGCTCAGGCGGGCTCTGCGGTCATGACCAGGCTGGCATTCTGCCCGCCGAAACCGAAGGAATTCGACAGGACGGCCGTCACCTGCGCGTCGCGTTTGACGTTGGGCACGACATCGAGAACGATCGCCGGATCGGGATTGAGATAGTTGATGGTCGGCGGCAAGGTTCCCGTCTGCATCGTCTGCAGCGAAAACACCGCCTCGACCGCGCCGGCTGCCGTCAGCGTATGACCGATCATCGACTTGTTGGACGAGACCGGGATCGCGGCCAGCCCATCGGCGAACACCGCCGACATCGCGCCATATTCCATCTTGTCGTTCTCGGGCGTCGAGGTGCCATGGGCGTTGATATAGCCGATCGCATCCTCGGCAAGGCCGGCATCCTCGAGCGCCGCGCGGATCGTGGCAATGGCGGGCCCGCCATCGGGCGAGGAGCGCGTGCGGTGGAACAGGTCCGCCTTTTCGCCGCAGCCCTTGAGGATCCCATAGACGCGCGCGCCGCGGCTTAGCGCCGCTTCCAGCGATTCGAGAACGAGTGTGGCAGCGCCTTCCGCGATGACGAAGCCGTCGCGATCCCGGGTAAAGGGCTTGGAGGCGCGCTGCGGCGGATCGTTCTGGGTCGAGAGCGCGGAGAGCAGCGCGAAGCGAATGAGCGATTCCGCGCTGACGGACCCGTCGGTCGCCACGGTCAGGGCACGGTCGGTGCGGCCCTGGCGAATCGCCTCGACGCCGAGCTGGATCGCGGTCGCGCCGGAGGCGCAGGCGGTCGACAGCGTCACCGGCAGGCCGCGCGTACCGAAACGGTCGGCCAGACGCTCGGACACGGCGCCGAACAGGGCCGCCTCGTGAAAGGCGGGATCTGGCCGTTCGCGCATCGCCGCGAGAAAGCGGTCATAGGCGTCATCAGGCTTTTGCGAGGGGCCGGCGCGGTCGGCGAGCGCGAAGCGCGCGCTCCACTCCGGCTCGATCGGCGGGGCCGCGAGAAACAGCGGTCCGTTGAAATCGCTGGACATCCCCGCCTGTGCCAGAGCTTCGATCGTCGTTTCCCGGGCCATGGCATAGGAGCGCTCCACGGCATTCTGCAGGGGAAGATCGAGGAAATCGACGGTGCCGGCGATGCGGGTGGAAAGGCCGTCGGTCGGGAAGCGGGAAACGGCGTGGATGCCCGACACGCCGTCGGTCAGCGCGCGCCAGTTGTCGGCAAGGCCCTGGCCGAGCGAGGTCATCACGCCCATGCCGGTCACCGCGACGAGCGGCCGGCCAAGATGGTCACGGGTGGCACGCATGATCAAGCCTCCTGAGCTTCGGCAACGAGCAGCGCGACACCCTCGCCGCGCTGATGGCCGACCGTGGTGACGACGGCGCGGCTGGCCGGCGCGGCCATCGCGGTCTCGGCCGGATCGAAGGGCGGCACGCGGGCGCCGCACTGGAGCGCGAGCGCGGCCAGCGCCAGGCCGAGCGGGAACTGCGCCTCCAGCGAATGGCCGGCAAGCCCGCCATAGGCGCGAAGGGCCGCGCCGGGCAGGACATGGTCGAGAACGGACTTTTCGCGTTCGGCCAGGGCGACCATGCCGCTGGCGCCGGAGAAGATCAGCGTCTCGCCACCCTCACCCTTTGCCGGTTCCAGCAGGCGCTCCAGCCGGCGTTCCATCCGCCCTTCGTCGCGCAGGCCGCGATCCCCGGCAATCTCTGAAATCTGGGCATAGATCTGCGCGCCGCGCGCCTGGGCATGCGCCCGCGATTCCAGCACCAGAAAGGCGCCGACGGTGCCCATGATCATGCCACCGCCCTCGCCTTCCGCGCGCGACCAGAGCGGCAGCCAGCGATGGAGGCTGTGCGCGCCGATCGCCTCGACCAGCAGCAGCATGTCCGCCCGCTCGGCGCTGAAGGCGCCGCCCACCAGCGTGTGGGTCGACTGCCCGGCGCGGATGCGGTGGAAGGCTGTTTCGACGGCCGAAATCCCGGCGGCTTCCTCGCCCATGAAGGTTCGCGAGGAGCCCGTGACCTTGTGGACGATGGAGATATTGCCGGCCATCAGATTGGAAAGCTGAGCCAGGAACAGAGTGGGGCGCAGTTCGGTTGTCAGCTTTTCGTTGAGAAGCTGCTCGCGATCGTTGCGCTTCAAGGCCTCGTCGACGATCAAGCTGTCCACCTTGATGTCGCGCTCGCCACCGCCGGCGGCCACGATCATGTCCATGCTGCCGCAGGCGTCGGTGTCGTCCTTCAGGCCGGCATCCTCCAGCGCCAGCCCGGCGGTGAAGACACCGAGCCGCTGCCAGTTCTCCATCTGCCGTTGGTCGCCGCGCTTGGGGATCTGCTGCGACCAGTCGATCGCCGGCAGCGGATGCACGGGATAGGGGGCGAGCTTTTCCAGCTCGACCACCGGCTCGGGCGCCACGGGCGCCGTCAGCAGCGCGCGATGCGGCGCGATGCCGACACCCTGGCTGGTGACGATGCCGATGCCGGTGATGACGACATCCCTGCCCGCCTGCCTCGTGTCCGTCTGCGTGCTATCCGTCTGCGTCATGGATGTTAAGCTCCTTGGGCGGCGGCAAGCGCAGCCTGAAGGCCGATTTCCTCGGCCCGCGCCAGAACGGCGGGGCCGAGCGGCACCTGATCGAACGAAACTGTCTTGAGCTTGAGCTGGGCGTCCGCCACCTTGCGGCCGCTAACCTCGATCCTCGCCTTGGTCACGGCAAAGCCGGAGCCATCATGTTCGAGGCGCGCCTCGATCGAAAGCTCGGCGCCCGGCTCGACGAAGCTGCGCAGCTTGGCGCCATCCACCGACATCAGAAAGGGCATGGCCGAAAAGCCGGTCTTGGCCAGCACCAGAAGGCCGGAGGCCTGGGCCATGGTCTCGATCAGCAGCACGCCGGGAACCAGCGGATAGCCGGGAAAATGGCCATCGAACACGGGGCTCTGCATCGGCACGGTGGAGTGCGCCGTCAGCACGCCGGCCTCGGCATCCGCCGTTTCCACACGGTCGATCATCTGGAAATATTCGAGAAGCATGCGGGTCCGATCCCGTTGCGCCCTCCGGTCCGGCATCCGGGCAGGAACCGGGGCCAAGCCAGAGGCAGCACAACATTCTTCGCCTTCGGCTTGCGCAGGTGGAAGCTCAAGGCGCCTTAACGCTGAAAAACGGCGATGCCGATGGCGCCGCCGTCAAGGATGAGAAATTTGTCCGCCGAACAGCGTGTAAACGCCAGCGCAGGCCGCCATGCGAGGCTTGCGATGGCAGTCCGCACTGTCCGGGAGCGTCCTGCTCTAGGAAAGCGGAGGGCAGCCTGTCAAGCCGGCGCCTGTCCGGCAGGCCGGCTGCAGCGCCCGCGCTCAGCCCTTGGCGGCGCGCAGCGCGTCGATCTTGGCGCAGAGGTTCTTCAGGACGAAGTATTCCTCGGTCGAAACCTTGCCTTCGTTGACGTCCTGCGTCCACTGCTCGAGCGGGATCTTGATGCCGAATTCCTTGTCGATCGCGAAAACGATGTCGAGGAAATCCAGGCTGTCGATGCCCAGGTCGTCGATCGTGTGGCTTTCGGGGGTGATGGTCTCGCGGTCGATTTCGCTCGTTTCGGCGATGATATCGGCGACCTTGTCAAATGTTGCAGTCACGCTCAAACCTCTTCGTTATCTCGCATTTGCGCTGACCTATAGAAACTTGCGCGGCAAAAGCCAATGGCCTGTGCGCCGACCCCACAATTCTGCGCGGTGTCGGCAGGCATCACGGCAGAACAAGGACAAGAACAAGCACGGTCACCGTCAGCAGGCTGCAGGCCGCATAAAAGATCGAGACGCCTCGTTCGATATCCGCGCGCGTCGCCTCGCCCCGTCCTGCGCCGTTCATCATCGGCTCCTCGACACGTTGTCCACCATAGATGCGCGGGCCGGCGAGGCGGATGTCCAGTGCGCCGGCCATCGCCGCCTCCGGCCAGCCGGAATTGGGCGAGCGGTGAAGACCGGAATCGCGCAGGCCCACCGACAGGGCATTCAGCGCCGCCCTTCGCCCCGCCACCCATGCGGCGCCCGCCGCCAGCAGAAACATCGACAGGCGCGCCGGAACGAGATTGGCCGCGTCGTCGAGCCGCGCCGCGGCCCAGCCAAAGGCCAGATAACGCTCGTTCTTATGGCCGATCATCGAATCGGCCGTGTTCAGCATCTTGTAGGCCATGAGGCCCGGCAGGCCTGCCAGGAGATACCAGAAGGCCGGCGCCACCACGCCATCGGAAAAATTTTCCGCCAAGCTCTCGATCGCGGCGCGGCAGACCGCCGGCGCATCGAGATGGGCGGGATCGCGGCCGACGATCATCGACACGGCCTGGCGCCCGCCCTCCAGCCCGTCCCGGCGCAATCCTTCGGCCACGGCCAGAACATGGTCGGCAAGGCTCTTCTGCGCCAGCAACACGAAGACGACGAGCCCCTCGAGGAGGCCGCCGCCAAGCGGGCTGGCAAGGGCGAAGAGGCGGTGAAGCAGGAGTCCGAGTCCAGCGGCCATCAACAGCAGAACCACGATCGCCAGCACGCCGGCGCGCCGGCGGGTGGCAAAAGAGGCATGGCCGCGGTTCAGCAGGCGCTCGGCCCGGGAGATCGCCGCGCCGAAAAAGACGACGGGATGCGGCAGACGGCGCCAGAGCCAGTCGGGATCGCCGATCAGCCGGTCGAGCAGGAGCCCGATGACGAGGATAACGGCACGGCTCAATATGCCGACTCCTGTGCTGACGCCGGGACCGGACCCGGGGCCGCAAGCGCATCGCACAGCGCCGTGCCGAACCGCAGATCCGCCTGGGCGGAGGGCGCAAGCCCGATGCGCAGCCAGGTCGGCTGCTCCTCGAAGCGCCGGGTGAGGATATGGAGCCGCGCGAGGCGCTCATGCACCAGCCGCGCATCCGGCACCTCGATCAGGCGAAACAGCGGCGTGCCGCCGAGATGACGCACCTTGGCTGCCGAAAGCGCCATGTCGAGCCCCTGCGAGCGGCGCAGAATGCGCGCCCGGATCGCCCCGGCATCGCCGCGCATCAGAGCCGCGCCGACCGCCAGCGCCGGACCGGAGACCGACCAGGGGCCGAGAAGATGGTCGAGCCGCAGAAGAAGCGCGGGCTCGGCCAGAACGAAGCCCAGCCGGATGCCGGCAAAGCCGAAGAACTTGCCGAGCGAGCGCAGCACGATCAGGCCGGGCCTGTGCCCGGCATGGCCGGCCAGGCTCTCCTGCGGGGCCACATCGGCAAAGGCCTCGTCCACCACCAGCATGCTGCCTTGGGCCGAAAGCCGGTCGGCCAGCGCCAGCAGCGTGGCGGCCGGCAGCAGGCGGCCGGTCGGATTGTTGGGATTGACGATGACCACCAGCCGGTGCTCCGCGCTAATCATGTCGAGATCCGTGACGAGATCGACAGCATGGCCGGCGGCCTGAAAGACGCGGCGATATTCGCCATAGGTCGGCGCGAGGATCGCCACGCGGCCGCCGCCCGCAAGCAGGGCCGGCAGGCTCTGAATGGCGGCCTGCGTGCCGGCGACCGGCAGCGGGAGGAGCGCGCCGGTGCCGTAAAAATCCCGCGCGGCATGGCGCGCCTCAAGCACGGCGCTCTCGTCGGGCAGCCGGTGCCAGGCCTCGGGGCCGATCGGCGGCAGGCCGGGCGGGCATGGGTTGAGCCCGGTCGACAGATCCAGCCAGTCGCCGCGCCGTCCGCCATAGTGGCGCAAGGCCGCCGTCAGGCCGCCTCCATGAAGGATCGGCGGCGGCGTCAGATCGGGGATCAGGCCGGAAAACGGAGCATCCGTCATGCCATACCCCCTGGCGTCATTTCCCCGAATGTCATGTGCCCGAATGCCGGCGCAGCCGCGGCGAGGCCTTCCTCCTCGCGCCGATCGATCAGATGCATGAAAGAGCCGGCGACGCGATCGCGGCGCAGCCCCACAGGACCGATCGGCTGTCCCGACGCATCCTGCGCCAGGAACAGGCGCTCGGCAGACCCTTCCGAGACGATGCTGGCATAATGAAATTCATGCGCCATCAGGGCACCTTCAAAAAAGCTGTCATCGACAGGCTGGAGACGGCGGTAGCCGAGATGGCGCCGACGCTGGGCAAAGCTGGTGACGACAGGCAGAAGGCCGAGCATGGGATGGGAAACGCCCTGCGCATCGACGATCGCCTCTCCCAGAACCATATAGCCGCCGCATTCGCCGAAGATGCGCGCTCCGCGCACCTTCGCCGCCGCCATGCCCGCGTGAAACGCGCCATTGCCCGAAAGCCGCAGCGCGTGCAGCTCGGGATAGCCGCCCGGCAGATAGACGGCATCGGCGCGCGCCTCCGGCCCTTCATCCGCCAGGGGCGAAAAGAAGGAGAGTTCCGCGCCCTGACGCCGCCAGTCCTCCAGAAGATGCGGATAGGAAAAGGCAAAGGCGAGATCGCGCGCGACGGCTACATGCTGCCCCGGTGGCGCCAGCCCCGCGACCGGCGTCGCCGCCTCCCGGCCGCCCGCAGCCAGCGCAAGGATGCTCTGGAGATCGCAGCCTTCCGCCACACGCTGGGCGGCGTGGTCGATGAAGGCGTCGAGGTCCGCCTGCTCGCCCGCCTGCACCAGGCCGAGGTGACGCTCCGGCAGGCGCAGGGCAGGATCCGTACGCAGGCAGCCGAGCACGCGCACGCCTGCCGCATCCAGCGCACCGGTGAGCATCGCCGCATGCTTGTCGCTGCCGACGCGGTTGAGGATGACGCCACCGAAGCGCAAATCCTGGCGGAAGCCGGAATAGCCCATGACCAGGGCCGCCACGGACTGCGCCATGCGCCCGCAATCGACCACGAAAACGACCGTCAGATCGAGCAGCGCCGCCAGATCGGCGGGCGATCCCCGCCCGTCCATGGCGGCATCGTGCAGCCCCATCATCGCCTCGATCACCAGCGTCCTGCCACCAGCGGCATGCCGGTCGGCATTGGAGCGCAGCAGCGCGGGGCGCATGGCCCAGGGATCGAAATTCAGGCAGAGCGTGCCCGAGGCCGCCGCGTGGAAGGCGGGATCGATATAATCCGGCCCGGCCTTGCCCGGCGCCAGCGCGACGCCACGCTGCCTCAGTGCCCGCAACAGGCCGAGCGTCACGGTGGTCTTGCCCGAGCCCGAGGACGGCGCGGCGATCAGAAGGCCGCTCATGCGCGCGAGCTCCCCGTGGTCTGCGTGAAACCTTCGGCGGAAAGAACCCGGCCGGACAGCGCGCCCAGCCAGTCCAGCGCGCCGCGCAGCCGCACCACCTCGCCCAGAACCACGATGGCCGGCGGCTCCAGCCCGGCGGCGGTCGCGGCCTCGGCGGCGGCGGCGAGCGTGGTTTCGAGCACACGCTGCTGCGCCGTGCTCGCATGGCAGACCACGGCCACCGGCTCCTCCGGCCGGCGCCCGGCCTTGAGCAGCTCCGCCGCGATCCGGTCCAGATGCTTCATCGCCATATACATGACGATGACGGGCGAGCCCCGGGCCACGCCCTGCCAGTCGATCTGCGCAGGCACGATGCCATGGGCGTCATGGCCGGTGAGAAAGGTCACGGCCTGTGTCATGTCCCTGTGGGTCACGGGAATGCCGGCATAGGCGAGGCCGCCAATGCCGGCGGAGACGCCGGGCACCACGCGGAAGGGGATATCGTGCTCCACCAGCGTCAGCGCCTCCTCTCCACCCCGGCCGAAGACGAAGGGATCGCCGCCTTTGAGCCTGAGGACGCGCAGACCCGCGCTCGCGAGCTCCACCAGCCGCAGCGAGATGTCGCGCTGCTTGGGCGAGGGTTTTCCGCCGCGCTTGCCGGCAAACTCCAGGCGGGCATCGGGGCGGGCATGCGCCAGGCAGGCGGAATCGACCAGCGCATCGTGCACGATCACATCGGCCTGCCGCAGAGCGTTCAGCGCATGCAGGGTCAGAAGGCCGGGGTCGCCTGGCCCGGCGCCCACCAGCCAGACATGGCCGGGCTCCAGCACCGGCATGCCGGCAAAAAGCCCGTCGCTCATGCCGCACCGTCCATGACGCCGAGAGCATGGAGGGAAAAATCACATGCGATTGCACATCCTGACTCAACGCATGAATTCGCGCATCCGACATCCAAGGAAACAGGCTCAAACCTTTGAAATGTCATAGAACCTCCTGAACGGCTGCCAGCGCCGCAGTCGCATCGCGGCCGATACGCTTGGGAACGGCCAGCCAGCCGGCGGAGCCGACAGCCGCCAAGGCGGCGCTTTCGGCCACGCCATGGCAGCCGGTGGCGGCATGCACTCGGGCGGAAGGAGACGCGAGGCGCGGGGTTTCCGCCTCCAGCCGGTCGGCCGGGAAGGTCAGGAGCGGCACGGCATAATGGGCCGCGACCGCCAGCAGCGCCGGCTCTGCGGCGCGTCGGTCGAGCGAGGCGACGGCGCTCGGACGGATCGCTTCTGCATCGCCGGCCAGCCCTGTCCGCACCGCCTCGGCCAGCACAGCCTCGGCAAGCGCCAGCAATGGCCCGGCCTCACTGTCGCGCCTGCAGCCGAGACCCAGCACGAAGCTCGGCCTGCGCTCATCCTCTGCCGCGCGCAGCGTCACCGTTCCCTGTCCTTTCACTTGCTCTTCTCTGCCGACCGGTCTCGTGCTCGGCGATTCTGCCGGGCAGAGCCCGCAGGCGGAATATGCGACCGGTTTACCCAAGCGACCCATGGGGGTCAAACATCATCGCGACAGGAGCGCGCAAAGACGGACGTCCCACCCCTAGGGACGGTGTATCCCTTATCCCGGCCCGCGGCCTTTTCCGTGCATCGGGCACCACCTGCGGAGAAAGGCTTTGCATCGCCGGAGAGGCTCTGACAAAGAGGGCCCGCGCCACGGTCGCCACGCCCGGGACATTGCGGGAAGCGCGACGGGCAACAGTCCGGTCTCAAGGATGCGTGGCCCAGCCTGCGCTTTTGCCGGCCCCCTCTTTTTCGCGGCGCGACCACACGGCCGCTTTCACCGGCCCGGTGCCGAAGAACGGACAGAAGCTTGGACATCGCCCTCCACCTCGTCGCCTTCCTTTTCCTCGCGGCCTTTCTCGCCGGCTTCGTCGATTCGATTGCCGGCGGCGGCGGCATGATCACCGTGCCGGCCATGCTGCTGGCCGGCTTTCCGCCGCTCGAAACTCTGGGGACGAACAAGCTGCAGTCGCTCTTCGGCTCCGGCTCGGCAAGCCTCGCCTATGGGCGCGCCGGGCATGTGGACCTGAAAAAGCAGCTGCCGCTGGCCCTGCTTTCGGCCGGCGGCGCGGCGCTGGGCGCCATTGCCACCACCTATCTGCCGGCCGATATCCTGCGAATCGGCCTGCCCTTTCTCCTGATCGCCGTCGCGCTCTATTTCGCGCTCAAGCCGAATGTCGGCGACATCGACCGCGAACGCCGCCTGTCCGTCGCCGCCTTCTCCGCCACGGTCGTTCCCGTGATCGGCTTTTACGACGGCATGTTCGGCCCCGGCACCGGCTCCTTTTTCATGCTGGCCTTCATCTCGCTGGCAGGATTCGGCGTGCTCAAGGCCACCGCCCACACCAAGCTCCTGAACTTCGGCTCGAATGTCGGCGGCTTCCTGGTCTTCGTCGTCTTCGGCGTGGTGCACTGGAAGATCGGCATCGCCATGGGCATCTGCCAGTTTCTCGGCGCACAGCTCGGCTCGCGCTTTGCGATGAAATCGGGCGCGCGCATCATCAAGCCGCTCCTCGTCATCACCTGCCTGGGTCTTGCGACACGGCTGCTGCTGGACCCGACCAATCCGCTGCGGCTATGGCTCAGCTGGTAGGATCGGCCGCGATCAGTACTCCACCCCGATCTGCGCCTTGATGCCGGCGCGGAAAGGATGCTTGACCAGCTCCATCTCGGTCACCAGATCGGCGATCTCGATGATGTCCTCGCGCGCATTGCGCCCCGTCAGCACCACATGGGTCATCGGCGGCTTTTCCGCCGTCAGGAAGGCGATCACCTCGGCGGCATCGATATAGCCGTAGCGCAGCGCGATGTTGATCTCGTCGAGCATCACCATGGAATGCCTGGCATCGCGGATCAGCGCCTTGGAGGTCTCCCAGGCCTTGGCGGCCATGGCGATGTCGCGGGCGCGGTCCTGGGTTTCCCAGGTGAAGCCCTCGCCCAGCGTGTGGAAGGTGCAGAGATCGGCGAAATGGCGCTCGATCAGCGTGCGCTCGCCGGTTTCCCAGCCGCCCTTGATGAACTGCACCACGGCGCAGGGCATGCCATGGGCGATGTGGCGGAAGATCATGCCGAAACCGGCGGTGGACTTGCCCTTGCCCTTGCCGGTGTTGACGATGATCAGGCCCTTGCCATCGGTCTTGGTCGCCATGATCTTGTCGCGGGCGGCCTTCTTCTTGGCCATCTTCGCGGCATGGCGGGCAAGCTCCTCTTCGCTGGCATCGGCCGCCGGCAGGCTCTCGTCAAATTCGGTCATGGGAAAAGTCCTTTCGCAAATATGCTTTCGGCGCGCGGGCGCGCGAGGTCTTACAAGGCGGCCGCGCGCAGGCCGAAGCGGGCGGAGTTGGAGCGCGGCTGCCACAGAC
Organism: Xaviernesmea rhizosphaerae; assembly: GCF_001938945.1. Taxonomy (GTDB): domain Bacteria; phylum Pseudomonadota; class Alphaproteobacteria; order Rhizobiales; family Rhizobiaceae; genus Xaviernesmea; species Xaviernesmea rhizosphaerae. The sequence goes on along the minus strand of NZ_MKIO01000021.1, from coordinate 227,862 downwards.
CCGCCTCCACCGCCTGGTCGAGCCGCGCCAGCATGTCGGCGCGCGCGGCCGGATTGTGGGCTTCCATGAAGTCGCGCACCGCCTCGTCCAGCACGAAGGCGCGGTGCACGGCCTCGAAATGATGGTTGGAAACGGCCCCGGTGGTGGCGGCGAAAGCGCAGAGATAATCGACCGTTGCGGCGATCTCGAATGCGCCCTTGTAGCCATGGCGCATCATGCCGGCGATCCATTTCGGGTTGACCACGCGCCCGCGCACCACCCGGCCGATCTCCTCCTCCAGCGAGCGGATCACCGGCCGCTCGGGGCGGGAATGGTCGTTGTGATAGTGGCGCGGGCCGGCGCCGGAAAGTGTGGCGACCGCCGCGCCCATGCCGCCCTCGAACTGGAAATAGCCGTCGCTGTCCAGCAGGTCATGCTCGCGATTGTCCTGATTCTGCACCACGGCCTCAACCGTGCGAAGCCGGCTTTCCAGCATGTCGCGCGCCTGCGTGCCGGCCTCGCCGGCGCCATAGGCAAAGCCGCCGGCGTCGAGATAGGCCTTGGCGATCGATTCGCGATCGGGCAAGGCGTTGCGGCCGAGCAGATGCTCGAGACCCGCGCCATAGGTGCCGGGCTCGGCGCCGAAGATGCGCCAGGCCGCGCGCCGGCGCGCCTCGCGCTCGGAAAGCCCCTCGGCGGTGAGCCGCGCCGCGTCGGCGCGCATGCGCGCGGCGATCCTGTTGTCGCCCTCGTCCTCCTCCAGCGCGCCGACAGCGGCGATCGCCCGGTCGAACAGCGCGATCTGATCGGGAAAGGCATCGCGGAAGAAGCCGGAGACGCGCAGCGTCACATCCACGCGCGGACGGCCGAGCAGCGCGAGCGGCAGGATTTCATAGCCGGTCACGCGGTGCGAGGACGGATCCCAGACCGGCCGCGTGCCGATCAGTGCCATGGCCTGGGCGATGTCGTCGCCCCCGGTGCGCATATTGGCCGTGCCCCAGGCCGTCAGGCCGAAGGAGGTCGGCCAGTCGCCATGGTCCTGCAGGTAACGGCGGATCAAAAGCTCGGCCGATTTGCGTCCCAGCTCGTAAGCCGCCGGCGTCGGCACGGCGCGGCTGTCGACGGAGTAGAAATTGCGACCCGTGGGCAGCACATCCGGCCGGCCACGCGTCGGCGCGCCCGACGGCCCCGGGGCCACGAAGCGCCCGTCGAGCCCGCGCAGGAGCCCATCGATCTCGGCCGGGCCGCAGGCCGCGACCGCAGGCTTCAGCACCGTCTCCACTTCGGCAATCACCGCTGCCGTCTCGCGCCAATCCTCGGGAACCGGCATCGCCCCAGCCACCAGCCGGCTCGCCAGTGCCTCGATGCGCTCCACCGTATCGCCGGCGCTGCGCCAGGAGCCGTCGGCCAGCGCGGCAAGAGCCTCCGGCCGCTTGCCCGTCCATGCCGCCGCCGCATCGCAATCGAGCGGATCGAAGGCCGTGCCGTCATCCGCCTGCAGGCCGAGATCGCGCGCAATGGCGCGCTGCAGGCTCCCCGCCCCCGTTCCCTCACCGCGCGTGGCCCGGGCCAGCGCGGTGACGAGATCATCGGCCAGCCGGCCCTCGGGCGAGCGGCCGAAGACATGCAGCCCGTCGCGGATCTGCATTTCCTTAAGGTCGCAGAGATAAGCGTCGAGCTTCTTCAGCGCATCCGCCTCGCCATCCCCCGGCCGGATGCCGGCATCGGAATCGAGACCGAGATCGCGAACGAGGCCAAGGATGTCGCGGGTCAGCAGTTTCAGCCGGCGCGGATCGCCGCCGGCGGCGTCGTAATATTCGTCGACGAGGCGCTCGAGTTCCTTGAGCGGGCCGTAGCTCTCGGCCCGGGTCAAAGGCGGCGTCAGATGGTCGATGATGACGGCGGCCGTGCGGCGCTTGGCCTGGGTGCCCTCGCCGGGATCGTTGACGATGAAGGGATAGAGATGCGGCAACGGCCCCAGAATCGCCTCGGGATAGCAGCGCGCGGACAAGGCCAGCGCCTTGCCCGGCAGCCATTCCAGCGTGCCGTGCTTGCCCATATGGATCAGCGCATTGGCCTTGAACTGCCGGCGCAGCCAGGCATAGAGCGCGAGATAGCCATGCGGCGGAACGAGGTCGGCGGCGTGGTAGCTGTCCTTTGGGTCGAGCCCCGGCGCGCGCGGCGGCTGGACGGCAAGGGCGACGTTGCCGAGCCGCAAGAGCTTCAGCCGGAAGGCGCCGTCCACCACGGACGGATCGGCCTCGGGCGCACCCCAGCGGGCTGTGACTTCATCTTGAATCTGAACGGGAAGACCTCTCAGGAAATCCTTGTAATCCTTGATCGAATATGTCGCCCTCCCCCCGTCTTCCACCGTCAGACGCGCCATCAGCGCGGCGCCATCAGCGGGCAGGTTCTCAAGAGCATAGCCGGCTTCCGACAGGGCCGCGAGCACATGCGCGGTTGCCTCCGGCGTGTCGAGTCCCACACCATTGCCGATGCGGCCCTCGCCGGAGGGATAGTTCGACAGAAGCAGCGCCACCCGGCGCTGCGCCCTCGGTGTCCGGCGCAGCCGCGCCCAATTGGCGGCAAGGCTTGCAACGAAGGCCATGCGGTCGGCCACCGGCTCGTGGCCGAGAAGCGTCGCCTCCACCCGCTCGTCATAGCGGCCGGCGGACTTGAAGGAGACGGCGCGACTGATGATGCGCCCGTCCACTTCAGGCAAGGCAATATTCATGGCGAGATCGCGCGCCAGCAGGCCCTGGCCCGAGGCCTCCCAGCTCTCGCGCGATGAGCCGGCGAAGACCACCTGCAGCACCGGCGCATCGCTGGCCTCCAGCACGGTGGGCTTGCGGTCCGCACCGGGTGCGGAGACGGCAAAGCCGGTGGCGTTCAGCACGACATCGGGCGGGGTTGCGGCAAACAGCGTCTCCAGCGTCGCGACGCTCACCGCATCCTTCAGGCTGGCGACGAAGACGGGCAGCACATCGAGCCCTTCCGCCCGCAGCGCCTCGACCAGCGCCGCCACCGCCGCCGTCTCGCCGCTCTGGACCAGGGCGCGGTAGAAGCAGAGCGCGGCCAGCGGGCGCGACATTGAGCCCTGCGGCTGAGCTGATGCAGATGCGGCGTGGTCATGGGACGCGGCCAGCAAGGCCTGCCACTCGGCACGCGCGATCATGCCCCGCCCGGGCCACCAGATACCGGCCTTGAGCAGCGGGCTTGCCGCAGGCGGCTTGTCGCCTCCCGAAACAAGCGCTTCGGCATAGGCGAGAAAGCCACGCATATTGGCCTCTCCGCCTTGCAGGAAATAATCCCAGAGAGCGGCGCGGTCCTCATCGCCCACCGTCGCGAAAACGGCCAGCCCGGGATCCGGCTTCTCACAGCCCGGGATCACGGCGATGGCCACGCCATGCGCACGGGCGGCGGCGTGGAAGGCCTCCAGCAGATAGCCGAAATAGCTGGCGCCCCCGAGCGGACGGATGACGATCAGCCGCGCTTTCGCGACCATGCGGGCGACATAGGTATCGACCGACATGGGATGCTTGAGCGCCAGCAGGCTGGCGACGCGCAGGGTGAGCCCACTCTGCCGCTGCGCCATCAGGGCGCCATGGGCGGCGGCAACGGCCGACAGCTCGGTATCGGCGGCGGACAAGAACAGGAGATCGCCGGGCGACTGACCCAGGTCGATCGCCTCCTCGCCATCGGCAATCGTGCCTTTCTGGGCCAGAAGCAGGTGCATCATCTCTCCGCGCGTTGAAACTGGATTAATGGGCCGAAGCGGGTCAGGCTCCCCGGAACATCCGCCGATGCAAGGGCATGGGATGGCGCAGCACGGCGGCGGATGCAAGGCCATCCGCACCATCGCGCCGGTTCCGATATCAGATCCCGGAGATCCCGGCCTTTGCGATCCCTCGACGCCGGATCCTGTCACGCAGCTGCGGGGCGATCGATCCCCGCCGCCTAAGCCTGCAGCGCATGCTCGATCGCCGCGCGATCAAGGCCGGCCAGACCGATGACCACCAGCCGGCTTTCGCGCGCCTCGCCGGGCGCCCAGGGGCGGTCGAAATAGCTGTCGACGCGCTGGCCGACCGCCTGGATCAGCAGCCGCGCCGGCTTGCCCTCGACGGCGACGAAACCCTTGAGCCGGAGAATGTCGTGCGCGGCGATGATCTCCTTCAGCCGGGCCACCAGCGCCTCGGGCGCGGCGACCGGACCGAGCGCTACGACGAAACTGTCGAACTCGTCGTGATCATGCTCCTCGCCGGCCTCATGCTCCATCTCGTGATGGGACTTGCGGTTGGCGATATCGCCTTCCGTCCCGACATTGAGGCCGAGAAGCACCGAAACCGGCACCGAGCCCTGGCTTGCCTCGACCATGGCAGGCTTGCGGGCCGTGCGGGTGGCGACCTCGCGGCGCACGGCCGCCAGCCCCTCGGCGTCCAGAAGGTCGGTCTTGTTGAGAACGATCAGATCCGCCGCGGTCAGCTGATCCTCGAACAGTTCCTCGATCGGGCTTTCGTGATCGAGGCTGTCATCGGCCACGCGCTGGGCGGCGACCTTGTCGTGATCCTCGGCGAAGCGCCCGGCCGCCACCGCCGCGCTGTCGACCACGGTGACGACGCCGTCGACGGTCACCTGGGTGCGGATATCGGGCCAGTTGAAGGCGGCGATCAGCGGCTGCGGCAGAGCGAGGCCGGAGGTCTCGATGACGATGTGGTCGGGCCGGTTCGGCCGCTCCAGAAGCGCCGTCATCGTCGGGATGAAGTCATCGGCAACGGTGCAGCAGATGCAGCCATTGGTCAGCTCGATCACGTCGTCCTCGGTGCAGGTCTCAACGCCGCAGCCCTTCAAGACCTCGCCATCCACGCCGAGATCGCCGAATTCGTTGATGATCAGCGCGATGCGCTTGCCCTCGGCATTCTGCAGGATGTTGCGGATCATCGTCGTCTTGCCGGCACCGAGAAAGCCGGTGATGACGGTGGCGGGGATCTTGCCCGTCGCGGCCCCCTTAGGGGTGAGATCTGCGGCGCGGCTGGTTTCGGCGGTCATGGCATCATCCTGCGTGTCGGGCAAAATCGGTCTGGCGCATCGGACTGAACATCATCTACAGCCCGAAGCATCATCTTTTTTGTCTAGCATCGGATTTTCACGAAAACCGGTTCCCAGTTTTCAGTCCGATGCCCTAGGTCTGGTATAGGCAAGCGCCAAGGCGATCAAGATCTAGTTGATCAACAGGCTGTGGGTGACGTTGCCCACCGTGCTGCAAGAGGCGGGCCCCTTCAGCCACCCTTCATCGTCAAGGGCAGCCCGGCCGCGATGAAATAGACAGTGTCGGCCACGGCGGCGATCGCCTGATGCAGCCGCCCCGCATGGTCGCGGAAGACGCGCGCCATGGCATTGTCCGGCACGATACCGAGACCGACTTCGTTGGAAACGAGAATCACCGGCGCGGACAGTGTGGACAGCGCGGCGGCCAGCCGCTCGCCCTCCGCATCCACCTGTCGCTCCGCCATCATCAGATTGGTGACCCACAGCGTCAGGCAATCGACAAGCACGATCCGCCCCGGCAAGGCGACGTCACGCAGCACACCCACAAGATCCAGCGGCTCCTCATGCGTGGTCCAGGCCTGATCGCGCCGGGCCTTGTGATGGGCAAGACGCTCTTCCATCTCCGGATCGAAAGCCTGGGCAGTGGCGATGTAATGCCGCTCCAGCCCGCAGGCTTCGGCCAGAGCCTCGGAGAAGCGAGACTTGCCGGAGCGCGCACCGCCAAGCACCAGAGTGAGCCGCTCTGTCATGGGAAAATCCTTCGATCGGGCTGGTCTCGCCGGCCCGCAAGGGACCGTCACGCCGCTGACAAATCTCGTCCTTATCTGCAGGTCGCCATGACCCTCGGCCGATGATCCGCAGTGGTCGACGGGATCGACCCTTTGCACCCGTGGTCTGACGCGTCAAGACGGCGTTCGCAGCCCCCGGCGAGCCGGACGGCTTTGCCCCATGCGGGTCGAGCCCGCCCGTGTCGTTCGGTTGACGATCGGCGAATGGGGGACGATTCGTAGATGAGGAGGCGTCCGCCCGGGGTTGATCACAGACTGCAACCGCGCGACACACGACCGCAATGATCGCTTGGCCCCGCACGCGCCCGCACCATGCGGCATCGCATCAGGACCGAGAGAAAATGCGGCGGGCGGGCCCGTCACGCGCTCATGCGCTCTTGCACGAGGCGCGCAACAGGAAAGATAGGCAGGCGGCAGAGCGTGGTCAACTCGACACGCCGGCGCCGGCAAGGGCTGTCCGACAAGGCGCGGCCGCAAGGGGTAGGAAAAGGCAGGCAGAGCATGGGCAAGGCGCAAGACTGGATGGCACGGATCCGCCATCTCCTGAGGCCGCTGGAGCCGGCGCGGCTGCGCGCCTTTGCCCGCCGCAGCGAGGTCGGCCTGGTGGCCGCCGCCGTGGTCGTCGGCGCGCTGGCCGGTCTGGCGGTCAGTCTGATGAGCTACATTTCCCTGAGCCTGCACCGTCTGATCTTCGGCATTGCCGACCATCAGCGCCTGAGCGCCAGCGACCTCAAGGGCGAACTCTCGGTGCTGATGGCGCCGATCGTCGGCGGTCTGGTGCTGGGCATCCTGCTGTTCTTCCTCGCCCGCTGGCGCAAGAAGCCGATGGTCGACCCGATCGAGGCCAATGCGCTGCATGGCGGGCGGCTGTCGCTGACCGACAGCCTCGTCGTCGCCGTGCAGAACCTGGTCTCAAATGGGTTCGGCGCATCGGTGGGGCTGGAAGCGGGTTATACCCAGGTGGCCTCGGGCCTTGCCTCCAAGATCAGCATCTTCCTGCAGCTGCGCCGCGCCGATGCCCGGCTGCTCCTCGGCTGCGGCGCGGCGGGTGCGATCGCGGCGGCCTTCAACGCGCCGCTGACGGGCGCCTTCTACGCCTTCGAGCTGATCATCGGCTCCTACACCATCGTCTCGCTCACGCCCGTAATCGTCTCCGCGCTGATCGCCAATCTCGTGGCGCGGCTGATCTCGGGCGACGAATTCGTCATCGATATCGGCACGTTCGACGTGGTGACGCTGGCGGATTATCCGCCCGCGATCCTTCTGGGCGCGGCTGCGTCGGGCATCGGCATCCTGATCATGAAAGGCGTGTCGCTGACGGAGGAGCTCGCGCGCAAGAGCGCCATTCCCGCGCCGCTGCGCCCGCCGATCGGCGGCATCGTCGTCGGCGTGCTGGCGACCGTCTCGCCGCAGGTGCTCTCGGGCGGGCACGGCGCCATGCATCTCAACCTCGCCAACGAGCCGACCATCGCCGTTCTGGTCGGCCTGTTCCTGCTGAAATCGATCGCCTCGGCCGTGTCGATCGGGTCCGGTTTTCGCGGCGGCCTGTTCTTCGCCTCGCTGTTCATGGGCGCACTGCTGGGCAAGATCTTCGCCTTCGGCGCCATGCTCGCCTTTCCAGAGGCCACGCTGACGCCTGTGGTCTATGCCGTGGTCGGCATGAGCGCGCTGGCGGTTGCCGTCATCGGCGGGCCGCTGACCATGACCTTCCTGGCGCTGGAGATCACCGGCGACTTTCCCATCACCGTGCTGGTGCTCGCCGCCGTGATCACCTCCTCGCTCGTCACCCGCACCACCTTCGGCTATTCCTTCGCCACCTGGCGCTTCCATCTGCGCGGCGAAAGCATTCGCAGCGCCCATGATGTCGGCTGGATCCGCAATCTGACCGTGGGACGGCTGATGCGCGCCGATGTGCGCACCACGCCCGCCAGCCGCAGCCTCGCCGAGTTCAAGCGCGATTTTCCGCTGGGTTCGACCCAGCGCGTGGTCGCGGTCGACGAGGCCAACCGCTATGTCGGCATGATCCTTGTGCCGGAAGTCTATGCCAGCCCGATGGAGGAAGAGGGCGAGCGCCAGGATCTCGATCGCTTCATCAGCCTGCGCAACAGCGTGCTCCTGCCGACGATGAACGCCAAGCAGGCGGCGGCGCTGTTCGACAAGAGCGAGAGCGACGCTCTGGCCGTGGTCAACAACATGATCGAGCGGCGCGTCGCCGGCCTCCTGACCGAGAGCCACACGCTGCGCCGCTACAGCGAGGAGCTGGACCGGCGGCGGCGCGAGGCCTCGGGCGAATTGTGAAGCGCGCCTGAGGTCTGGAAGGCCGGCCGTCGCGCGGCAACCGTCAGGCCACCTTGCGATGGGCCATGTGCTGGTTCTGCAGCCGGAAGGATTCGACCATGCTGCGCAGCCGTGCAGCCTCCCCGGCAAGGGCGGCACTGGCCATATTGCTCTCTTCCACCAGGGCCGCATTCTTCTGTGTCACCTGGTCCATGCTGTTGACGGTGTTGTTGATCTCCGACAGGCCGACAGACTGCTCGCGCGCTGCCATTGCCAGAGCCTCCATCTGCCTGTTGATCTCGTCGATATGGCCGCCAATCACCGTCAGGGCGTCGCCTGTGACGTTGACGAGGCGCACGCCACCTTCAACCTGTTCCGAGGAGGTGTGGATCAGCGCCTTGATTTCCTTGGCAGCCTTGGCGGAGCGCTGGGCGAGATCACGCACCTCCTGGGCAACGACCGCGAAGCCCTTGCCCGCCTCGCCGGCGCGCGCGGCCTCCACGCCGGCATTGAGCGCCAGCAGGTTGGTCTGGAAGGCGATCTCGTCGATGACGCTGATGATGCTGCTGACCTGGTTCGACGATTCCTCGATACGACGCATGGCGTCGATCGCTTCCGCCACGACGGAGCTGGACTGGGTGGCGCCGGAGCTGGCGCGCTGGGTAAAGGCGCGGGCCTCTTCGAGGCGCTTGGCCGCGCCGGAGACGCCGGAGGTGATCTGCCCGAGCGTTGCCGCCGTTTCCTCCAGCGCCGCCGCCTGCTGTTCGGTGCGCCGCGCAAGGTCCTGTGAACCCTGGTTTATTTCCGAGGTGCCGACATCGATCAGCGTGGCAACCTCGCTGACGGAGGCGATGACCTCGCCCAGATGCTCGCTCGCCCGGTTGAAATTGGCGCGCAACTGCTCGAACTCCGGCGCGAAGGGCGTCTTGAGCCGGAAGCTCAGGTCGCCACCGGCAAGATGCTCCAGCGCCTGACCGAGACCGCGCGTCGCCTCGCCCATGGCGGCGGCGCGGCGAGTGTCGGCGTCGAGGTTGCGCTGGCGCTCGGCATCCGCCTCCGCGCGCATGCGCTCCGCGTCACGTGCGAGCGCGCCGGCCTCCTGCGTCCTGTCCTTGAAATATTGCAGCGCGCGGGCCATCACGCCCAGTTCGTCCTGGCGGGTGGTGCCTTCGACCTCGGCGCTGAGGTCGCCGCCGGCAAGCGATTCCATCGTGCGCGCCAGCCGAAGCGTCGGCATCACGATGCTGCGGCGGAGCATGAAGAGGCTGCCGGCAAAGGCGAGAATCAGCGTGACGGAGACGAGGATGACAGCGGTCGCGGTCGCACGATACGTCGTATCGCCGAGCACGCCCAGTTCCTTGAAGCTTTCGTTGACGAAGCTCACGCCCACGGTACCGAGCGTCTGGCTAACGTCAATCAGGCCTTTCCGGCATTCCGGCAGCCCGTTTTTGGCGAAGCTTTGCTGCTCGGATGGTGTGCCCTGCCCGTCAAGGAACACCCACAAAGGGGCGCATTTTTGCTGCAGCACCTCCATGGCGAGCTTCTGCTGCGCCAGAAGCTCGCCATGGCCGGGAACAGCCTGAAGGGCATGGACAAAGGATTCCTCGACCGTCGTGCGCGCCTCCTTTGCCTCCTTGGCCGCAGCGGCAAAGCCTGCCGGCGTGTCCGCATTCATGCTGTCGCCACTGGCGGCGCGAAGCCCCTGAATGGCGCGATTGGCGCGTGTCAGCCGCTGCGAGGCATAGAGCTTGCCACTGGCCAGTTCGTTGTAATTTGCTGAGATATTGACCATCTGGTACGTCAGGAATGCCACCGCGCCGATGCCGACGATGCTCAGTATCGTCAAGACCACCACGAATTTCGCGAGAAAACTAAGCCTGTTCATATCAACCGTCCCAAGACGCTGTTTTCAATACAAGCCAGGATGGTGAATCTGATTTATTTAAATTTTCTTATATTCTTATGAAAAGAGGGGCTTAAGTGCAAAAAGGCGCTCGAGCCAGGACGAATCGAGCACCGCCTCCAGTTCACTGGCGACCTGATCAAGCGCATCTTCTACCTGCTGCCGGTAATTGTCGATCGAGGACGTGACGCCGAACCGGGCCAGCAATGCACGGCGATAGCCGTCGCTGGAAAAGAGCCCGTGCAGATAGGTGCCGCTCACCCGTCCATCCGGCGATGCCGCGCCGTCAGGCTGGCCGCGCAACAGGACTGGCGCCCGTGCGCAATCGGGCCCGCGCGTGACGCCGAGGTGAATTTCATAGCCTTGCAGTGGCAGGTCGAACTCGACGGACCAGCCGGCCCCGTCGTGAAGCACTTTTTCCGGCGAGAGTTCCGTCTCGACATCCAGCAAGCCGAGCCCTTCGACCGTGCCCGGCACGCCCTCCAGCCCCAGCGGGTCCACAATCCGCCGGCCCAGCATCTGATAGCCGCCACACAGGCCGATCACGCGGCCGCCGCGGCGCACATGGCGGGCAAGGTCTGCGTCCCAGCCATTGTCGCGCAACACCTGCAGGTCGGAAATCGTCGCCTTGGAGCCTGCCAGCACCACGAGGGCAGCATCGGCCGGCAGCGGTGACCCTGCCTTGACGAAAACGAGCTCGACCGCCGGCTCCGCCTTCAGGGGGTCGAGATCGTCGAAATTGGCGATGCGCGGCAGCACGGGGACGGCGATCTTCAGCGCGCGCGCCTGCCCCTCGACCAGCCGCTCCAGCGTGACCGAATCCTCCGCCGGCAGCCGCCCGGCCGATCTCAGCCAGGGGACGACGCCGAAGCAGGGCCAGCCCGTATGGCGGGTGATGGCGGCGACGCCCTCATCGAAAAGCGACACATCGCCCCGGAACTTGTTGATCAGAAAGCCCTGGATCATCGCCGCATCTTCGGCCGGCAGCACTGCCTTGGTGCCGACGATCGAGGCGATCACGCCACCGCGGTCGATATCGCCGACGAGCACGACCGGCACGCCGGCCCTCGTGGCAAAGCCCATATTGGCGATGTCGCCGGCCCGCAGATTGATTTCTGCGGGCGATCCCGCCCCCTCGACGATGACGAGGTCGCGTCCTTCGCCGACCCGGGCGAAGCTGTCGAGCACCGCCTGCATCAGCGTCGGTTTCAGTGCCTGGTAGTCACGCCCGCGCGCCGAGCCGAACATGCGCCCCTGGACGATCACCTGCGAGCCGGTTTCCGATTGTGGCTTGAGGAGCACCGGGTTCATATGAACGGTGGTGGGAATGCCGGCCGCCAGCGCCTGCAGCCATTGCGCCCGGCCGATCTCGCCGCCATCGGCGGTCACCGCGGCATTGTTGGACATGTTCTGCGGCTTGAACGGCGCAACCTTCAGGCCCCGGCGCGCGGCCAGCCGGCAGAGCCCCGCGACCAGCACGGTCTTGCCGACATCCGAGCCGGTTCCCTGGAGCATGATCGCCTTGGTCATCGCATCTTTCCACCTGCCATCCGGGGCCGCCAGAGGCCCGGGTCGAAGCCTTCCGTTTGCGGGATGGCGGTCGCGCCTGTCAATCGCGCGCGGCGATGTGGGGGGGCGGGAGGAGGAACCATCTGCAGCGGGGATCGGAAGGATGGCGCGCTGACGCGCAAATAAAAGGGGCCGCGTCGCGCCCAGCGCGAGGCGGCCCCATTGCAGGCGGGCACAAAGGCGGAGACCCGTTCCCCTGCGAAAAAAGCACCAAGCCGGTACGCAAAACACCTGAACTCCGGCTGGACGACTGCTTTCGCCGCCGCAGGAAGGTGATAGCGCGGGAAGGGTTACCGGACGGTTAGTGACGGCCTCAGGGAAAAAAAATCGCGCGGAAAGACTGCCCCGAATTCTCGGGAGGGCCAATGACGCAATCAGGCAAAAACATGTCTCAGAGACAGCAGGTCCAGCACGAAAGGCCTGCGCGGACCCGAAATCAGCGCGGAAACGTCCACCCAGGATAGAGAAAAAAACAACCTGAGAGGGTTTAAATATTTTGTGCGCGGTGGCCATCCACAGCAGAGCCGGGAGAGTGGTTGATTTCCCGCGTCAAATATTTAGGCTTGTTCAAAAGAGCGGCACATTGTCGGCCTGTCTTTCCATCCGGTGCACCCTCTCCTGCCCGGACAGCCGGAACGACCACGTCCTCCCGCAGGACGCAGGCGCCGTCGCGAAACACCTTTCGGCTCGATGAGCCGGTGCATGGCGCTGACTTGGCGCGGGGAGCCACGGGCTCCGACATGATCCGGGTCCCGGCACGAGCAGGGCCCTTCATTTCGACGACTGCCTTCTTTCGACGCCTACGTTCTTTCGAAGAATGCCTTGAGAAAAATGGGAGATCAAAAGACATGAAGACGCTTCTTGCCTCCACCTGCCTCGCGGCCGCGCTCTTTGCGCTGAGCGGCACCGGCGCCCGGGCCGCAGCCTGCGGCGAGGTCAGCATTGCCGAAATGAACTGGGCCTCGGCCGGCGTTGCCGCCTATGTCGACAAGATCATTCTGGAAAATGGCTATGGCTGCTCGGTCTCGATCGTCGCCGGCGACACCATGCCCACCTTCACCTCGATGAACGAGAAGGGCCAGCCCGACATGGCGCCCGAACTCTGGGTCAATGCCGTGCGCACGCCGCTGGACGCGGCGGTGAAGGAAGGCCGGCTGATCGAGGCTGCAAAGATCCTCAGCGATGGCGGTGTGGAAGGCTGGTGGATTCCGAAGTTCCTGTCGGACGCTCATCCCGAGATCAAGACCGTTCAGGATGCGCTGAAGCATCCCGAGCTGTTCCCGGCGCCGGAAGACCCGTCCAAGGCCGCCGTCTACAATTGCCCGTCGGGCTGGAACTGCCAGATCTCCTCGGCCAATCTTTACCGCGCGCTGAAGGCCGAAGAGGCCGGCTTCGAGCTCGTCGACACCGGTTCGGCCGCCGGCCAGGAAGGCTCGATCGCCAGCGCTTTCGAAAAGAAGAAGGGCTGGCTCGGCTATTACTGGGCGCCGACGCCCATTCTCGGCAAATATGAGATGACCAAGCTGTCCTTCGGCGTGCCGAACGACAAGGCCGAATGGGATGCCTGCACCGCCGTGCCGGACTGCCCGAAGCCCAAGGTCAACGCCTATCCCATCTCCGATGTCTACACGGTCGTGACCAAGCAGTTCGCCGACAAGGCAGGCGTGGCCATGGACTATGTCAAGGCGCGCAAATGGGACAATGGTACGGTCAACAAGGTGCTGGCCTGGAAGGACGAGAACCAGGCGACCAACGAGGATGCCGCCAAATATTTCCTCAAGACCTATCCCGACATGTGGAAGGGCTGGGTGAAGCCGGAGGTGGCCGAGAAGATCCAGTCCTCGCTCTGATGGCGTGAGGGGCGCGGGGCTAGAGCATCGGACCGAAAAGTGGGAACCGGTTTTCGGAAAAATCCGATGCAAAAACAAAAAATTAGAGCATCGGACTGCATGCGATTTTCAGTCTGATGCTCTAGACCGCCCCCGCCCTGCCCCGCCCGCCGCGCAAGGCGTGCGCTTGGAGCATCGGACCGAAAAGCGGGAACCGGTTTCGGAAGGATTCGATGCAAGACAAAAATCTGGAGCATGGGACTGCGCGCGATTTTCCGTCCGATGCTCCAGCCCGGCGCTGAGAATTTCAGAAGACAAGACAAGGGAAAGACATGGCGCTTTGCGACGCATTACCGACCCTTCTGTGCAAGTTTCCGGCGATCGATGACGGCACCATCCGCGTGGTGCGCAAGACGATCGACGAGAGCTTCAAGGCGCTGGTGCGCTCCTACGCCAATGTGATCGATGTGGTGGTGGCGCCGCTGCAATGGTTCCTGAACCTGCTGGAGCGCTCCTTCACCGGCGCGCCCTGGATCCTGGTGCTGGCCATTCTGCTCGCCTTCGTCTTTGCCGCCAGCCGCAGCTGGCGCATCACCCTCGGCGCCGCCGTGGCTATGCTCGCCATCGGCCTCCTCGGCCTGTGGAACGACACGATGATCACGCTGGCGATCGTCACCGTTTCCACCCTGCTGGCCGTGCTGATCGGCATTCCCATCGGCATCGTCATGGCGCGCTCCGATCGGGCGCAGCGCATCGTCAATCCGGTGCTCGACGTGATGCAGACCATGCCGAGCTTCGTCTATCTGATCCCCGTGGTGATGATTTTCGGCATCGGCAAGGTGCCCGGGCTGATCGCCGTGGTGATCTATGCCGTGCCGCCGATGATCCGGCTGACCAATCTCGGCATCCGGCTGGTGGATAAGGAGGTGCTGGAAGCCGCCGACGCCTTCGGCTCCTCGCCCTGGCAGAAGTTGAAGAATGTGCAGATCCCGCTGGCGCTGCCCACCATCATGGCCGGCATCAACCAGACGATCATGATGGCGCTGGCCATGGTGGTGGTCGCCTCGATGGTCGGCGTCGGCGGTCTGGGGCGCAATGTGCTGCAGGCCATCAACAACCAGTTCTTCACCATCGGCTTCCTCAACGGTTTCGCGCTGGTCGGCATCGCCATCATCTTCGACCGCGCCAGCCAGGCCTATGGCCGCCGGCTGCAGAAGCATTCGGAGGTGGTCCATGGCTAGCCACGCGATCGAAATCCGCAATCTCTACAAGATCTTCGGCGCGCGGGGTGCAGACCACGTGGAGGCCGTGCGCGCCGGCATGAGCAAGACCGAGCTCAATGCCACGCACAACCACGTGCTCGGCCTCAAGGACATCAACATCAGCATGCCGGCCGGCGGCGTGATGGTGGTGATGGGCCTGTCCGGCTCGGGCAAGTCCACGCTGATCCGCCATATCAACCGGCTGATCGAGCCGACCTCGGGCGAGGTCCTCTATGACGGCGTCGATATCTGCCGCATGAGCGAGCTCGACCTGCGGGAATTCCGCCGGCACAAGACCGCCATGGTGTTCCAGAAATTCGCGCTGCTGCCGCACCGCACGATCCTGGAAAACACCTGTTACGGGCTGGAAATCCAGGGCGTTCCCGGCATGGAGCGCCGCCGGCGCGCCATGGAATGGATCGAGCGGGTCGGCCTCTCCGGCTTCGAGAACCGCTATCCCAACCAGCTCTCCGGCGGGATGCAGCAGCGTGTGGGCCTTGCCCGTGCGCTGACCAATGACGCGGAAATCCTGCTGATGGACGAGGCCTATTCGGCGCTCGATCCGCTGATCCGGGTGGACATGCAGACCGTCCTGCTCGATCTGCAGAAGGAATTGAAGAAGACCGTGGTCTTCATCACCCACGACCTCGACGAGGCGCTGCGGCTCGGCGACAAGATCGCGATCCTGCGCGATGGCGAGGTGATCCAGCAGGGCAGCGGCCAGGACATCGTCCGATACCCCGCCGACGCCTACATCGCCGCCTTTGTGAAAGAGGTCAATCGCGGCCGCGTCCTGCGCGTGGAAACGGTGATGACGCCGCTATCGGGCCCGGTGGAAGGCCCGGCTATCCCGGCTGGAACGGTGCTGGAGGCCGCAGCCCGGGATCTGAGCAGCGCGGGTGCGTCCGTGGCGCATGTGGTGGACCCGGCCGGCCTGCCGCTCGGCCGTCTCGACCTGCACGCGCTGGTCGGCGCCATGGTGACGGAGAGCACGGAAGCGCGTGAGGCGGCGGCCTGAAGCCGGCGGGCGGCCGCAGGACTCTCAGCCTCTCTTAACCGTGAAACCGTTCGGCCGGCCATCCGCCTTGAGCCGCCCACGACATCGCCCTATGATCGAGCCTGCGGGCGCATCCACACCGGCGGATGCCCGGTGGGCGATGGGCTGGCAGCGAGGGCATTGGACTGGCAGCGCACGCAGTCCAATGCTCGGGCTTTTTGTTTTTGCATCGGATTATTCCGAAAACCGGTTCCCGACTTTCGGTCCGATACTCTCGTCCCTGTCATGCGGTCCCTGTGTCATGCGTTCCCATGCCTTGATCCCCTCGCGGCTGTCGTCGCGGCGCCTGACGGCCGGCCCGGCCGCCTCCGCCGCCGGGCAGCGTGTGGCTGGCGAAAGGACGGCAATTTCGCCTGAGTTCAAGGCGCGCTTGGTTCGCGCTGTCGCGGCTGTGCTGTCGGGCTTCGGCCTGTTCATCCTGACGCTCTCCTTTGAGCCCTTTCCTGGCGACGGAACGGACAGCGCCGCCGCCAGCGGCGGCAATGTCATCAACCAGGTCGGCTATCTCGGGCTTGGCGGCCTGTTTCTTTTCGCGCTTCTCTCGATCGTCGATCCGCGCCTGCTCTTGAAGGCGATCACGCCGACCTTCGTCATCATCTTCGCCATCGCCTTCGGGTCCTGCCTGCAATCCTACGATCCCGCGACATCGGCGCGCGGCGTCATGCAGTCGCTGATCGTGATGATTCCCATGGCCGGCGTCCTGCTGTTGCCGCGCAGCGAGCGCGATTTCGTCGAGGCCGGCGCCACCGCGATCCTCCTCCTGGTCCTCCTCAATTACGCCATGCTGGTTCTCGCGCCGTCGCTGGCCAAGCACACGGCGGATGCGATCGAGTCCTGGCATGCGGGCTTCTGGCGCGGCCATCTCAGCCACAAGAACGTCGCGGCGCCGGTCTTCTCGATCCTTTGCATGTTCGGCATCTATTGCGCGCGCACGGGTGCGCCACGCCGCGGCCTGCTTATCGCCCTGCTCTCGGCCAATTTCGTGCTGCATACCGGCTCGAAGACCACGATCGGCTTTCTGCCGCTGTCGATCCTGTTCGTCGGCATCGGCGCGCTGACGCTGCGCCCGGCTTTGACGATCGCGCTGCACACGGTCTTCACCATCGTCATCCTGGCGCTGACGCTCGGCAGCGTCTATTTCAGCAGCCTGCACGACCTGACGGCCAGCCTGATGTCCGACCCGACCTTTACCGGCCGCAACGACATCTGGGACTTCGCCAGCCGCAGCATTCCGGATCATCCCTGGTTCGGCCATGGCTATGCCAGCTTCTGGCAGTCGCCGGTCATTCTCGGAATGGAGAAGGATTTCGAGGCGAACTGGGACGTGCGCGGCATCGTCACCGCCCACAACGTCTATCTCGACGCCGTCGTCACCTATGGCTTTCTCGGCGGCCTTCCGCTGCTGGCGCTGTTCTTCATCAAGCCCTTCTTCGACTATGCCCGGGCCTTCCGCCGGCCGCAGAACCGGCATTTCGCCGAATTCTGCATCATGGTCGTCGCCTTCATGACCTATAACGGCATGATGGAAAGCTTCCTGATCAACCGCGCCGATCCGCTCTGGGTGCTGACCGCGCTGGCCGTCTATGGTCTCAATCTGGCCGCCGCGGCACCTGTCGCGGCCGAAGAGCCGGGCGCAGACGGCGCACAGGCGCGCTGAGGTCCCGGCCGCCCGTTCGTCAAAGCGGGGCACAAGTCCGGCTTCAGCTTCATCCGGCATGGTCGCGCGATCTTCACGCCCTTGGGGCGCGCGCATGATGAGAGGAGCACCATGACCCTGCCTGCCGACCGCGAGACCGTTTCCAAGGCTTTCGCCACGCTCGACGAGACCAACCAGATGGCGCTGCGCGTGCTCATGCAGACGCCGGAAGGCGACGAGCATCTGCTGGATGGCCTCTATCATCACCTCGACGCCGCCACCAAGGCAAAGCTGCTGAACACGATGAAGCTGGAAAAGCTCGGCACATGGCTGGGCGAGAATGCCCCGGGCCGGCTGCAGGTGCGGCTGATGGAAACCGCACGCGCCAGTCAGCATCCGGTCTACCAGGCCTTTCGCACCGGCCTGTCGCGCACGCGCGCGCTGGAGCGGGCCTATCAGAAGACGGCCTGATCAGTCCCGCGCGCCGGGCATGGCCGCCGTCACGGCCACGATCGGCCCCATGGGATGGACGCCATCGAAGCGGCCGAGCGCGGGCGCGTAGAGGCTGGAAATATGCCCGTCGAGAAACAGGGCATTGGCGCAGTGAAGCTCGTCGCGAAACAGCGTGGCAAAATCATAGAACCGCACCGGCGACAGCGAGATCGCAAAGGCCACCTGCCCTTCGGCATCGACGCCGACGCCGTTGCGGATCTGCAGGCTGTCGCTCTGAGGACGGAAAGCGGGATGGATGGCGCCGTCGATCACCAGCATCGGGCCGGATTGTGTGGCGGCATCGGGCCGAAGGCCCGAGGAGATGAAACGGCCCGTCTCCATCACGCCGGCCTCGCCGCCGGCCAGATAGAAGATGCCGTTGGGCCGCAGATAGAAATTGCCCCAGCCCTCGCCGAGTGCTGCCGGCTTGTGCGTTCTGCCGCCGATCACCAGCAGGCCAACTGGCGAGAGGTCCTCCTCATACATCCCGGCATTCATGGCAAAGCGCAGATATCGCCCTTCCCGGCGCAGATCCTGGGCCAGCGCCGCGAATCCGCCATAGGGCTGGCCATTGCTGCCCGTGTGGTAGAGACCGATCGCATCCCGCGCCGGATCGAAACGGCAGACCGCATAATCCACGCCGGCATGCTGGACGATGCGGCAGGCGGCATCGGCAACCGCCGGCACCGTCGCAGAGAGATACAGGGCTCCAACGAGGCTCTTCAGGCGAAGACGTAAATCAGGAAAATGCATGAGGACGAACTCAGCGATGGCCGGAAAAGGGTCACGGGGCGCCACACCGCATGTCTGAAAAGGTGGGACAGCGGGGTCGGACTTTGCGAGCGTGACGATAGGACTTTCGCCCATATGAGGCGAGTATCATAGGCTGTCACACCGCGCGATTGCCTGGGCGCGACACACAAAAGCCGCGTCGGATATCACCGGACGCGGCTCTGTCTGTTGTTATCGCAGCAGCAGCGGATGCGCTTAATTCTTGGCCGCCTTCTCGACCGAACGGCCGGCATCCTGTGTCGCATTGACGGCGCCGGCCGTGTCCTTGCCCATGCCACGGATCGTGTTGCCGCAGGCGCTGAGCGCGACGACGGAGAAAAGCAGGACGCCGGCGGTTGCGAAAGTCTTTACGGTCATGGCGTTTGGGTTCCTCGATAGCCAATCTTGTTGAAGTCGGTCGAAGCACTTGTCTTCGGTCCGGTAACGCACGGATTTCAAAAAAGTTCACGCGTGTGAGCAAAAGTTCATGCATCACGTCGCGTTCTCTCTCGCTGCGTGTCGTGCGCTGCCCTTGAAGGCTTTAGCCGGGCTCTTTACAGCTGAAGCATGGCGGCCCATCGACGCCGCTTCCGGAGCCTTGCATGTCTGAGACAGATCCATCCCGCCGGGATGCCGCCGCCGCTGGCCCTTCGCCGGGCCCTGGGTCCAGGCCGCGCGCAACCGGCAATGCCGCCGCCGGCGCCAAGGCCGCGACTGGCGCCTATACGCCGGCTGCGGTCTCGCCCAACCGGCGCGGCCAGCGCCGCTATACGATCCGGCTCTGGGCCGTGCGCCACTCCCGCCTGCTCGAATGGGTCTATCACCGTTTCGCCCATGCCTTCCTTCTCCTGCATCCGCTCTGGAAGGCGATCGGCTATGCCCGCGCCGAGGCGCCGGTGACGGCGGTGGAGCGGCGGGTGAAAGGCGTGCTGTTCGATTGCCGCATGTGCGGCCAGTGCATCCTCTCGTCCACCGGCATGTCCTGCCCGATGAACTGTCCCAAGCAATTGCGCAACGGCCCCTGCGGCGGCGTGCGCGCCAACGGAAATTGCGAGGTGGAGCCGGACATGCCCTGCGTCTGGGTCAAGGCCTGGGAAGGCTCGCGCCAAATGGCCGGCGGCGACGCCATTCTCGCCGTGCAGAAGCCGGTGAACCAGTCCCTGCGCGAGACATCGTCCTGGCTGCGTGTCACAGCCGCGGCCGCCATGGCGCGCGATGACGAGAAGGATGCGGGAGGCACGCGATGACCCTGCCCGAACGCCTGCCCGGCCACAGCTCGCGCGGCCGGCTGGAGCGCGTGCTCCGGCGCGGCGAATTCGCCGTGACCGCCGAGCTCAACCCGCCCGACAGCGCCGATCCGGAAGAGGTCTATGAACGCGCCGCGATCTTCGAGGGCTGGGTCGACGGCATCAATGCCGTGGATGCCTCCGGCGCCAATTGCCATATGTCCTCGGTCGGCATCTGCGCGCTGCTGACGCGCATGGGCTATGCGCCGATCATGCAGATCGCCTGTCGCGACCGCAACCGCATCGCCATCCAGGGCGATGTGCTCGGCGCGTCCGCCATGGGTGTCTCCAACATTCTCTGCCTGACCGGCGACGGCGTTCAGGCCGGCGACCAGCCGGGCGCCAAGCCGGTCTTCGATCTCGACTGCATGTCGCTTCTGGAAACCATCCGCACCATGCGCGACCAGTCGAAATTCCTCTCCGGCCGCAAGCTCAGCGCGCCGCCGGAGGTGTTTCTCGGCGCGGCCATCAACCCCTTCGCCCCGCCTTATGATTTCCGACCCTATCGCCTGGCAAAGAAGATCGCGGCGGGCGCGCAGTTCGTTCAGAGCCAATATTGCTTCGATGTGCCGATGCTCAAGCGCTACATGGACACGGTGCGCGCGCTCGGCCTGCACGAGCAATGCTTCATCCTCATCGGCGTCGGCCCGATGGCCTCGGCCCGCACGGCCCGATGGATGCGCGCCAATGTGCCCGGCGTGCATATTCCCGACACCATCATCGCGCGGCTGGAAGGGGCGGCCGATCAGCGGGCGGAGGGCAAGCGCATCTGCATCGACATCATCAACGAGGTGAAGGAGATCCCGGGCATCGCCGGCATCCATGTCATGGCCTATCGGCAGGAAGAATATGTCGCCGAGATCGTCCATGAATCCGGTGTGCTCAAGGGCCGCCGCCCGTGGCGGCGCGAGCCGGCGGGCGACGAGGACCGCCTGCGCGAGCGCCTGGACGGGCTGGAGCACGACGCGGTCGAACGGCCGACGGATAGGGCGGCGGAAGCGGCAAACGTCGCGCCACAGCGTTAGGTCGGCTTTCGGCAAATTGTCTATACGAACGCAAAGACACCGAGTACGATGACAGTCGTTTCAGGTTTTCTGTGGGATCAGGGAAACTGGCCCGAATGCGGCAAGCACAGTCTCTCCCAGACGGAGATTGAAAGCCTGTTCGAAATCGGACCCAGCATTTACCCAGACCCGAGCGAACACGAAGAACGCCTGCGCGCGATCGGAAAGACGGACAGCGGGCGTTATGCTTTTGTCGTTTTTGTTCTCAGAGAAGTCGACGGCGCTCTCTGGATCAGACCGATTAGCGCGCGTTTCATGCATGCGAAGGAAATTCGACATTATGAACAAGGCTGATCTTAAACCATTGCCAAAGCTCACCTCCGACGACGAAGCGGAGCGCTTCGTCGAGACCTCGGATCTGACGCACTATGATCTCTCCGGCTTCAAGCCGGTGCGTTTCGAATTCGAGCGCAAATCCGCCCAGCTCAATATGAGAGTGCCGGCGTCTCTGCTGACCGAAGTCAAACGCCAAGCGGCTGCGCGCAACATCCCCTATACACGCCTGATCCGTGAGATGCTGGAAGAGGGACTTCGCCGGGTAAAGAAAACCAACCGAGACGACGCGAAGGACTGAAAACAGCTTCGACCGGGAACCTTGGTCCCATCCGCGGCGTTTCAGCGCCATCGTGGATCAGATCGTTTCATCATCCCCCGTTCGGAACTCCCCTTCCCAGATCATCGCGCGCAGCCAGGCAGATGCCGAGCTGGTGCATGAGGTGCAGAGCGAGCTGGTCTATCTCTCAAATCTCGACGCCGGCATTACCCGACGGGAGGGAAAGCGCGGCTTTCTCTATTATGATGCCGACGGCAAGCGTGTGACCGATCCGGCGGAGCTGGAGCGCATCGCCGCCCTTGCCATTCCGCCCGCCTATTCCGACGTGCTGATCTCGCCTGTCGCCAACGGCCATCTCCAGGCCATCGGCATGGATGCCCGCGGGCGAAAGCAATATCGCTACCATCCCGACTGGCATGCCGAGCGCGGCAAGGCGAAATTTGCGCTGCTACCGGCCTTTGCCGCCAGCCTGCCGAAGATCCGCGCCCAGGTCGATGAGGACCTGAACCGGCGGCTGCCAGGCCTGGAAAAGGCGCTGGCGACGGTCGTCTGGCTGCTGGACAATCTCTTCATCCGCGTGGGCAACGCCCATTATGCCGAGGAGAACGGCTCCTTCGGCGCGACGACGCTGCGCAGCCGGCATGTGAAGATCAGCGGCTCCTCCGTCCAGTTTCACTTCAAGGGCAAGTCCGGCAAGGAGTGGAAGCTGCAGCATGGCGACCGTCGGATCGTGCGTGCGATCCGCACGCTGCAGGACCTGCCGGGGCAGCAGCTGTTTCAATATCTCGACGAGGACGGCAAGCGCCACGCCGTGGGCTCTGCGGATGTCAACGCCTATATCAAGGCGATTGCGGGCGGCGATTTCTCGTCACGCCAATTCCGTACATGGGGCGCTACAAGGCTGGCGGCCAGCGCCTTTGCCGATCTTGAACCGGCCACCAGCCAGCGCGAGCGCAAGCGCCAAATCAATGCCGTGATTGACGAGGTCGCGGCCAAGCTGGTCAATACCCGCGCCGTCTGCCGTGCCTCCTACATCCATCCGCGCATCATTGCCGATTTCGAGACCGGAGAGCTTGCCGCGCTGAAACGCCTCCGCCCCAGCAAGAGCAGGACCTTGACCGAGTGGATGAACGAGGACGAGATCCGCGTTCTTCGCTGGCTGAAGCGGGCGGGCGAACCCGCCGCGACGTGAAAATCCATAATCGCCCGCCGCAGGAAATGCCGTTGCACCGGCGGGCGTCGAGGGCTGTCGGCAGGCTCAGGCCGCGTCCTTCGCACGGTCTGCAGTCCACTCTCCCGATGCGATCGCATGAAAAGCATCGCGAACATGCACGGCCAGCGCTGTAATCGGCGGAGTGGCATCTTCAATTACACACATGGCGATCTGGTTGTCGTCGAGCGGCGGCATGCCATCCGCCTCGCCGAGAGCCACGAGTTCAGAACTTAGGAGGTAACGCGGCAGGGGCGCCACCGCGAGATCGGCGCGCAGCGCCGCCTTCTGGGCGCTGGTATGGGCGCTGAGCAAGGCGATACGGTAGGCCCGACCGGCCTTCTCCAGCGCCTTCACCGCGCTGACGCGCCAGGGACAACCGTCATCCCACATTGAGACCGGTAGCGGATCGCGCAGATAGGCGCTGCCGCAGCGTGCGCCCGCCCAGACCAGCGTTTCCCGCAGAAGCAGCTCGCTGCCGTCCGTATTGCCGCAACACTGGTTGTAGATGGCAATATCGATCCGTCGCTCATCGACCAGTTTGCGCAGCACCCCACTATTGGCAATGCGAACATCGACCATGATATTCGGATAGCACTGGGCGAAGGCCTTGAGCACGTTCGGCAGCACCCATTCGGCAATGTCATCGACCACGCCGAGCCGGACGCTGCCATTGAGATCCGGCAGGAGGAAGCGGGCGACCGTCTCATTGTTCAGCGCCAGCAGCCGCCGGGCATAGGTCAGCAGAACCTCGCCGCGCGGCGTCAGCGACACCGAGCGCGCATCGCGCAGGAACAGGGCCCCGTTCAGCATCTCCTCCAGCTTCTTGATCTGCATCGACACGGCGGACGGCGTCCGGTGCACCCGCTCGGCCGCATTGGTGAAGTTTCCGGTCTCGGCAATGGCGACAAAGGTCTTGAGCACATCGAGTTCGAGCAGCGGCAGGCTGTGCCGGAAGGCCATGTTCATCGCAGGCTCCAATTCAATTTATCTGAACGATAACACCATACCAATTCGTTTGATTGAAAGCAATCACAGGCACAGACTGGGATCATACCGATGGGCACGCGCGGCACTCTCGCCAGTGCCCGCCACGCGACAAGCGCGAAGACCGAAAGGAGATCCCCATGAAGATCCTGATGGATGCACCTCTGCGGCTGCCGCCCTATGCCGGCCAAAAGAACCGGCAGGCAGTCGTTCTGCCTTTTGCCGGCCAGACGAGCCTGCCGCGCGGCTGCGACCACCCGATGCCGCAACGGGACGCCGGTTCTGAGGGACGCGCGCAACGGCTGGTTTGGCGCTCTCTCTGGGCATCGCTGCGCCAAGGCTTGAGGCGCCGTGCCGAACGACAGGCCCTGGCGCGGCAGCTCCGCCGCCTTCCCGATCATCTGCTGGCCGATCTCGGCATCGACGCCGAGGGAAATCATAACGAAATTCGATGATATCAATCATATCAATTCGTTTGATTGATGAAGCTGGCCGCGCCATTCTTCGATCATGGTCGCGACCTTTTGAAACCCTCTCAAAAGGAACCATCACATGGCATTGATGACATTAGGGCCCAGCGGCCCTCTCTCCTCGTCGCTTCTCCAGACGCTGCGGGCGCGGGCCCACGCCCTTTGGTCCCGCTTGCAGGAAGATCGGGAGCGGCGTGCTTTCGAGGCGCTTCCCTATGATGTTCTCAAGGATATCGGCTTTCGCGCGCAAGAGGAACACCGGCGCGACTGAGAATTCCTCATCATGAAAGACCTGAAACGCACGGACATCCTTCATCATCCTTGAGGCGACGCGATATGGCCTCCGGCCACCGCGCCGCTTTTCATGCCTGGCTAATTTCGCACCTGCAAGACATATCCTTTCGCGACACCGCAATGCACAAGGGGCGATGTCGCAATTGACGAAGGGCTCTGCGACACGTGGTGAGCCGCTCTGTTCAGCCTGCGTCACCCGATTTTGTCTCCAGCGGCCATCTTCCTTGAAAATGGCGCATTTTGCGCCTGCGGCCACAGGCATTTGCCCACACATCAGGCAGTCGTGATCATGTCGCAAAGAATAAAGTCTTTCACGTCGCGTGCGTCCGTGCGAATGTCGCAAAACAGCCTGAAGCGAAAGGCGTCGCAAGGGAGGAATGGGGACAGCCGATGCGACAGCCACTGGGCCCTGCCAGAGCAGGATGCACGACAGGAGGTCTCGCCGGGCGCCCCGCAACCCTTTGAAGCACGGACAATACCGATGACAAAGCCTTTGACGCCCAAGCGGTCTCTCGTCTTCTTCCTGGTCCCGAATTTTTCCATGCTGCCCTTCGCCGCCGCCATCGAGGCGCTGCGCATCGCCAACCGGATGCTCGGCTATCAAGCCTATTCTTGGCGGCTGGCCTCGGTCGACGGCCAGAAGGTAATGTCCTCCTCCGGCATCGCCATGGATGTGGACAGCGCGCTGGCGGACGAGCGCAAGGCGCTCGGCGGCGGCATGCGCCCGTCGATGGTGCTGGTCTGTTCGGGCGTGCATGTCGAGGAGTTCCAGAACAAGTCGGTCAATGCCTGGCTGCGCGAGTCGCACAATCGCGGCGTGGCGATCGGCAGCCTGTGCACCGGTGCCCATATCCTGGCCTCGGCCGGCCTGCTGAACGGCAAGCGCTGCGCCATCCACTGGGAGAACCTGCCCGGCTTCTCCGAAGCCTTCCCGCAGGCCGACGTCTATGCCGATCTCTATGAGATCGACGGCAATATCTACACCTGCGCCGGCGGCACCGCCTCGCTCGACATGATGCTGAACCTGATCGACGAGGACTTCGGCGAGAACATCGTCAACCGCGTCTGCGAGCAGGCGCTGACCGATCGCGTGCGCGGCTCGCATGACCGCCAGCGCCTGCCCCTGCGCGCCCGCCTCGGCGTGCAGAACGCCAAGGTGCTGCAGATCATCGAGCTGATGGAGGCCAATCTGGCCGAGCCGCTGTCGCTGATCGACATTGCCGACGGCGCCGGCCTTTCGCGCCGCCAGATCGAGCGCCTGTTCCGCCAGGAGATGGGCCGCTCCCCTGCCCGCTATTATCTGGAGATCCGGCTCGACCGTGCGCGCCATCTTCTGGTTCAGTCGGCCATGCCGGTGGTGGAAGTGGCCGTGGCCTGCGGCTTCGTCTCCGCCTCGCACTTCTCCAAGTGTTATCGCGAGCTTTACAACCGCTCGCCCCAGCAGGAGCGCGCCGACCGCAAGCTGACGCTGCAGCCGGTCCGCTGAGGCGGCTTACCGACGCATTGAGTGCGCATGAACAGCAAAAGGCGCGGTCCACACCCCGGACCGCGCCTTTTTCTATTTGAGGCAAGTGTTTGACCGGCTCAGGCCGCGTCGGGCTTGGCCAAAAGGCGCTCGCTGAGCGTGCGAACCTTCATCAGCGTGTCGATGTTCTGGTTCACCCGGCAATAAAACTCCTCATTGACGAAGGGGCGCACGACGAAGTCGTTGCCGCCGGCCTTGAGGAAGCGCGCGGACAGGAGCCGGTTGGTCGAGGACGACACGCCGATGATGCGCAGCTGGTGCGGCCCGTAATGGGTGCGGACGCGCCGCGTCAGCTCGAAGCCGTCGATATCAGGCATGTTGTAGTCGGTGATCACGAGCTCGATATCCGAATGCTCGGCCAGCAGCTTGAGCGCGGTCTGACCGCAATCGGCGGCGCTGACGCGGAAATTATAGCGCTTGAGCTGGGTCGACAGCATGGCCCGGGCCGTCGGGCTGTCATCGACGATCAGGACGTGATGGCGATGATTGGTGAGGAAGCGGCAGACCGATTCCGCCAGCATGTCCACGGCGAAGACGCTGTCCTTGATGACATAGTCGACCAGCTCCTTGGCCAGGATAGACTCGCGGGTCGATTCCTGGAACGTGCCGGTAAAGACGATGGTCGGCACGCTCATATCGACGAGATAGTTGAGCGCCTGGCCGTTTTCAGCCCCGGGCAGATTGATGTTGGAAATGGCCAGCGTCGCCGGATAGGACGCGTTCTCGATCGCGAAGGTCAGCTCGTCATAGTCGCGGCAGACGATCACGTCGATGTCGAGAAGCTCTTTCAAGCGTTTCGACACCATGGACGAGAAAAGATTGGAGTCTTCCGCAAGCACGATACGGTGCTGTTGCAGGGATTCACCGGAATAATACATTCCGGAAACGCCGAAAAATGACATGGAGCGCTCGCGAAAAATTGTCCTCTGAGAACAGACTAGAAGAGAAGCATTTCGCAGGCGTTAAAAGAAACTGGGTCTTGCAAAAAGGAAACGGCCGCTCCAGGCGAAGCGGCCGTCTGTCTTTAGATCACAGTTAAGAATGCACGTCCGACCCATCAGGCCAGGATGGGGGCCTGATGCACGGTGTCGCGTTTTAAAGCATCGGCTGATGTGACACCGGTTCCCGCCTTGGCGGCAACCGGCTTCACAGCAAAGGCCTTCAGGCGCGCAGCGCGGCGTTCTGCGGATCGAACGGGCTTTCCTCGACCACGGTCGCATCGTAGATCGTGCCAAGGATCTTGATCTTGACCTTGGTGCCGATGGCCGCATAGGCCGGCTGCAGCATGGCGAGCGCCAGCGACTTGCCGAGACGCCAGCCATAGGCGCCGTTGGTCGCACGGCCGATCAGCGCGCCGTCCTCGTTGTAGATCGCCTCGGAGCCGCGCGCGTCTACATCCGTGGTTCCCTCGACCACCAGCGTGGCGAAGTTCCACTTCAGCCCCTTCTCCTTGCCGGCGAGCAGGCCTTCCTTGCCCAGGAACTCCTTCTCGGGCTTGATGAAGCGGTCGAGTGCCGACTCATAGGCATTGTACTCGATCGACATTTCGCGCGGGATCAGGCGGTAGGATTTCTCCACCGACATGGCCAGCATGGCGCGGATGCCGAAGGGCTTGATGCCGAATTCGGCGCCGACTTCCATCAGCTGATCGAAGATATAGTTCTGCATCTCGATCGGATGGTGCAGTTCCCAGCCCAGCTCGCCGACGAAGTTCACGCGCAGCGCATGAGCGGTCGCGACACCGACGGAGATCTCCTTGCCCGAAAGCCAGGGGAAGTCCTTATTTTCCAGCGAGGTGCGCGTCAGCTTCTTCAGCACGT
The DNA here is from genome assembly GCF_001938945.1 of Xaviernesmea rhizosphaerae. Lineage (GTDB taxonomy): Bacteria > Pseudomonadota > Alphaproteobacteria > Rhizobiales > Rhizobiaceae > Xaviernesmea > Xaviernesmea rhizosphaerae. Next base: position 200,044 of record NZ_MKIO01000021.1, on the reverse strand, counting down.
CGCGCGAGCGCGGACCGGCAAGAACCAGAACGCCCATGCGCTGGGTGATGGCGTTGAGCCTGACCGAGCCGTCCTGCGGGGCGAGCTTGCGCAGATAGTCGTGGTCATGCGCCTCATAGGCACCGGCGGAGACCAGATAGAAGCGGTTCGGCGCCCATTCATAGACGGTGAACTCGGCGCGCACGCCGCCATGCACGGTGAGCAGGTGGCAGAGCGCGATGCGGCCGCGCTTCTTCGGGATGGCATTGGCGAAGATGGATTCGAGCCAGGCGCGGGCGCCGGGGCCGGACACTTCCATCTTGGCGAAGGCGGACATGTCGAGCACGCCGACCTTCTCGTTCACATTCTTCACCTCGTTGCCGACATGCTCGAAATAGTTCGAGCGGCGGAACGACCACTTCTCGACGTAGCGGCCGTCTTCCAGCGGCGGTGCGTAGTTATGGCTGGTGATGACGTCGACGCCGACGCCGAGTTCGCTCTTGTCCAGGCTGTAGCCCTCGGGCGCGAACCAGTTGGCGCGCTCCCAGCCATAGACCGAGCCGAAGACGGCGCCCATCTTCTTCAGGCGGTCATAGACCGGCGTGGTCTTCAGCGGGCGGGCCGCGCTGCGCTCTTCATCCGGGTAGTGCATGGTGAAGACGTTGGCATAGGCCTCCTCGTTCTTGGCGATGAGGTAGCCTTCCGTCGCATAGGGGCCGAAGCGGCGGGGATCGACACCCATCATGTCGAGCGTCGGCTCGCCATCGACGATCCACTCCGCCAGCTGCCAGCCGGCGCCGCCGGCGGCGGTGATGCCGAAGGAATGGCCCTCGTTCAGCCAGAAGCCCTTGAGGCCCGGAGCCGGACCGACGATCGGATTGCCGTCGGGCGTATAGGCGATGGCGCCGTTATAGACCTTCTTGATGCCGACCTCACCGAAAGCGGGCACACGCACCATGGCGGTCTCGATATAGGGCATCAGCCGCTCCAGCTCTTCCTGGAACAGTTCGTATTCGCTCTCGTCAGAGGGGCCATCGACATAGCAGACCGGCGCGCCGACCTCATACGGGCCGAGCAGCAGGCCGCCATTCTCCTCGCGCATGTACCAGGCGCTGTCGGATTCGCGCAGGACGCCCATTTCCGGCAGGCCCTGGGCCTTGCGCTCAAGAATCGCCGGGTGCGGTTCGGTGACGATATATTGGTGCTCGACCGGAATGACCGGCACGTTGATGCCGACCATCTCGCCCGTCTTGCGGGCGAAGGAGCCGGTGCAGGAGATCACATGCTCGGCGACGATCTCGCCCTTGTCGGTCGTCACCTTCCAGCGGCCGTCTTCCAGCTGCTCGATGCCGGTGACGCTGGTGTTGCGGTAGATGGTGGCGCCGCGCTCGCGCGCGCCCTTGGCCAGCGCCTGGGTGAGGTCGGCGGGCTGGATATAGCCATCGTCGGGATGGCGGATGGCGCCGAGCAGGCCCTCGGTCTCACAGAGCGGCCAGATTTCCTTGACCTGCTCGGGGGTCATGATCTCGACATTGATGCCGATGGTTTCGGCAATGCCGGCGTAATACATATATTCGTCCCAGCGGTCCTTGGTGCGGGCGAGACGAATGTTGGAAACCTGCGAGAAGCCGACATTCATGCCGGTTTCTTCCTGCAGCTCCTGATAGAACTTGACCGAGTACTTGTGGATCTGGCCGACGGAATAGCTCATGTTGAACAGCGGCAGGAGGCCCGCCGCATGCCAGGTCGAGCCGGATGTCAGCTCCTTGCGCTCGATCAGAACCGAATCCGTCCAGCCCTTCCGGGCCAGGTGATAGAGCGTGGACACACCGACCACGCCGCCGCCGATCACCACCGCGCGCGCCTGAGTTTTCATTGCCGTTCCCTTCGCGTTGCCGGCCCTGCCCGCTCTCTGCGGCGCAAGCCCCCGATGGAGCGACTATGCAATTCTTCAGGCGGGCGGCCTATGCCGTTTGCGACATGGTGCGAAGTTGTCGCGACTGACGCCGAAACAGTGCTTTAAGGCCAGTCGCGCACGGTCGGCGGCGCGTCGTTTTCGGCCTTGGCGGCACTGAGATCGACACCGCCCGTATCCTCGCCCGCCCGGCCTCGTTCCACCAGCGACGCGATGAGAAGCGCCGTCTCCGGACTGATCTTGACCGGCACTTCCGGCGCCGCTGGCCCGCCGATCGCCACATCCGCCTTGCGGAAGGCCTCGAGCACGGCAATGCGCACCTCGGTGCGCACGGACAGGCCATTGAGAATATCGGGCAGATAGACGCGCACCTCGAAGTCCAGCTTGTCCGGGCTAAAATCCTTGAAATAGATCAAAGGCTCGGGATTGCGCAGGATATTGGGCACCTCCGCCACCGCCTCGCGCATCACGGCAATCACATGGCGCGGATCATTGCTGCCGTGAACGCTGATCGGCACATCGACCCGGCCGAGCTTGTTGCGATGGGTCCAGTTGCCGACAGAGGCGTTGATGAACAGCGAATTCGGCACCATGATCGTCTGGCGCTGGAAGGTCTCGATCTCGGTGGCGCGCACGGAGATGCGCTTGACGAAGCCCTCGGTCGTTCCCGAAATCACCCAGTCGCCCACCTTGAACGGCCGCTCGACCAGGAGAATCAGGCCGGAGACGAAGTTCGAGACGATGTTCTGGAGACCGAAACCGACACCGAGCGACAGGGCGCCGGCAACCAGCGCGAGACTGGAGAGATTGAGACCGGCCGCCGAGATGCCGATCAGGCCCGCCAGCCCCATGCCGAGATAGCCGATGCCGGTCTTCACCGAATTGCGCACGCCCATATCGACGCGGCTGCGGGCGAGCACGCTCGAATCGAGCCAGCGCTGGAACCAGCGGGTGAACAGGAAGCCGACGATGAACAGAAGCACGCCGCCGAAGATGCCGACCAGCGAAATCGAGATCGAGCCGATCTGGATATTGGTCAGGATCTGGTAGAGCCCGGCCTCGAGATCGGCGATCTTGAAGCCCCAGAGCAACAGGATCAGCGGGATGAAGATGAAGAACACCAGGCCGTAGATCGACAGGCCCACCACGAGGCCGGTCTGATCGAGCGCCACCTGCTCGAACTTGAACCGGCGTTGCAGGTAGCGGCCGAAGACGGTCTTGGCCAGCCCGTCCTGCTTGGCGATCGCCTTGCCGGTGAGGATGCCGATATACATCGTCACCAGGATCGCGCCGGTGATGATGATCTGGCCGGCAATGAAGCGGGCAAGGCCGACATAGCCGCCGACGGCGCAAAGAATGAGCCCGGCGCCAGCCGCTACAAGCAGGAAGCGGATGAATTTCGGCCAGGGCCGCCCCTCGACATCGGTGGCGCCATGGCGCTCGGCGTCGGGCGGCAGCATCGGCCTGATCATCGCCATCCACAACAGGATCAGGCCGATGATGATCGAGGCGACGAAGCTCTTGGTGACGGTCAGAACGATCGGCGAGCGCAGGGCGACGCTGATGGCGCCGAGCAGATAATCCAGAAGGTTGACCACCGCCATGATGACGATCAGCGTCACCAGCCGGTTCGCGCCGCGATCGGAGACCCGCACGAGGCGGAAGGCGCCATGGCCCGGCGCCAGAACCGCATGGGAGATCATCCACAGGAACACGAGCGCCGCGCCGCCGAACAGGGTGGCGGACACGACGGGCGCGATATCGGGGCGCAGCACCTTGAAGATCTGCAGGAAGAAATAGCTGCTGGAGGCGAAGGTGAGCGAAGCGACGGTCGGCACCATGGTCGACCAGAAGGCGATCGACAGCTTGGTGATGTAGCTCGGCTCCACCTCGCGGCGACCGCGGCCGATCAGCGGCGAAAACAGCCGGCGCGTCAGCGTGAGAAGCACCAGCGCCGAGATCATCGACAGCACGATGGCCGAGAGAAGGGCGATGCGCTTATAGGTGAAGACGAAGATCAGCCAGGCCGAAATCGCATTGTAGAAAGACACGCCTTCACCGGCAATCGCGCTGATGCCGTCCCGCAGCATGTCGAGATTGATCTCGGTGTAGCGCAGCAGCGTGCTGGAAAACAGCGTGCGGCGCGTCTCGGTGATCTGGCCGGAGAGCTGGCTTGCCCGGCTGGCCAGGTCATCGGCCGCGCTGGAAACGGCGTTGATCTCGCTGCGCTCGGCGATCAGGCGCTTGCGCTCGTCGCTCACGACAGGCGGTTCGCTGGCGCCTCCGGCGGGCGGATCCCCCAGCTCGGCAAGACGGGCCTTGATCTGGTCGAGACGCGGCTTGAGCCCGGCGGAAATATCGCCGATCTGGCCGGCGACATCATCCACCGAGGCTTTCAGCTCGGCCAGCCGGTTGTCATCGTCGCGCGCCCGTTCGGCCTGTTCGGCGAGTTTCGCCAGGGCCGCCCGGCTGGCCTCCAGCGCGACGCTGGCACGGCTGGCCGGCGTCGCATCGCTGCCTTGCGCCTGTGGCTTGGCCGCAGCATCCGGCGGCGCAGCCTGCTGCGCCGGCGCATTGGCCGGGGCGGCGTCGGCGGCCGGCGAGGCCGGTGCATTTCCGGCGGCGGGCACGGCTGCAGGCGGCACGCCAGCAGCGCCAATGCCTTGCGCGGCGCCGGACGAGGTCTGTCCGGACGGCGCGACCTGCCCTGAAGCAGCGGGCGCGGTCTGGGCAAGCGGCACGGCAAGTCCCTGAAGCAGGAGGGCGAGCGTGAGGAGAAGGCGAGCGATCATCGGGCGGGCAATTCTGAACAGTCGGAGAATGATTCGGCTGGGACGGCCGCAAAGAGCGGGTCTCGTCAGAGCGACAAGGCGGATTTGCGGCAGAGGCTTTAAAAGGCAAGTTGCGGGAACTGGAAATCCCTTTTGTGACGATCACGCACCCGAGAGCAGAAAAATCATTCCCCTAGGATGCTAAAGGACGATCACCCGTTTCGCAGGACATCAGGATGAGGGAATGTTCTGCGTTACGATATTCGACCTAATCTGTAGAGTAACCGGCAACAACAGCTGGAGATGCCCATGCGACGCTTCCGACTTTCCCGATATCTGACCCTGGCCCTGCTGGCGACCAGCATCCAGTTCGGCGGCCTTGGCTTTGCCTATGCCGACCAGACGATCCTGAACGTCTCCTATGATCCGACGCGCGAGCTCTACAAGGATTTCAACGCCGCCTTTTCCGCAAAGTGGAAGGCAGACAATGGCGAGACGGTGACGATCAAGACATCCCATGGCGGATCGGGCAAGCAGGCACGCTCGGTGATCGACGGGCTCGACGCCGATGTCGTCACCCTGGCGCTGGAGGCTGATATCGACGCCATCGCCAAGGAGACCGGCAAGATCCCGGCCGATTGGAAGGGCCGGCTGAAGAACAACAGTGCGCCTTATACCTCGACCATCGTCTTCCTGGTGCGCAAGGGCAATCCCAAGGGCGTCAAGGACTGGGACGACCTGGTGCGCGACGACATCCAGGTGATCACGCCCAATCCGAAGACCTCGGGCGGCGCGCGCTGGAACTTCCTCGCCGCCTGGGCCTATGGCCGCGCCGCCAACAATGGCGACGACGCCAAGGCGCTCGATTACGTGACCAAGCTGTTCAAGCATGTGCCCGTGCTCGACACCGGCGCGCGCGGCGCCACCACCACCTTCGTCCAGCGCGGCCTCGGCGACGTTCTGCTCGCCTGGGAAAACGAGGCCTATCTCTCGCTCCTGGAACTCGGCCCCGACAGCTTCGACATCGTTACCCCCTCGATCTCGATCAAGGCCGAGCCGCCGGTCGCGCTGGTCGATGGCAATGTCGATGCCAAGGGCACGCGCAAGGTCGCTGAGGCCTATCTCGACTATCTCTATTCCGACGAGGGGCAGAAGATCGCGGCCAAGCACTTCTACCGGCCCTTCCGCCCTGAGGTGGCCGACCCCAAGGACATCCAGCGTTTCACCGATGTGAAGCTGGTGACCATTGACGATTTCGGCGGTTGGAAGGAAGCTCAGCCGAAATATTTCGGGGACGGCGGCGTCTTCGATCAGCTCTACAAGCCGGGACAATAAGATTTCATGGCGCTAACCTCTGCTCGAGGCTGGCAGTTCCGACAGCCGAGCGTCCTCCCGGGTTTCGGGCTGGCGCTCGGCGTCACGCTGTTATGGCTCACCCTCATCGTTCTCATTCCGCTGTCCGGCCTTGCCTGGCGCTCCAGCGCGCTCGGCTGGCAGACCTTCTGGTCGCTGGCGACCGATCCGCGCACGCTGCATGCGCTGTGGATCTCCTTCGGCTGCGCCTTCCTCGCCGCGCTGGTCAATGTGGTTTTCGGCGTCATGCTGGCCTGGGTGCTGGTGCGCTACCGCTTTCCCGGCCGCCGCGTGATCGACGCCATGGTCGACCTGCCCTTTGCCCTGCCCACGGCGGTCGCCGGCATCGCGCTGACGACGCTCTATGCGCCGAACGGCTGGATCGGCGCGGTTCTGGCACCGCTGGGCATCAAGATCGCCTTCACGCCCGCCGGCATCGTCGTGGCGCTGATCTTCGTCGGCCTGCCCTTCGTCGTGCGCACGGTGCAGCCGATCATGGAGGAGATCGACCGTGAAGTGGAGGAGGCCGCCGCCACGCTCGGCGCCAACCGCTTTCAGACCGTCAGCCGCATCCTCCTGCCCGACCTGCTTCCGGCTGTTCTCACCGGTTTCGCGCTGGCGCTGGCGCGCGGCGTCGGGGAATATGGCTCGGTGATCTTCATCGCCGGCAACCTGCCCTATGTCTCGGAAATCGCGCCGCTCCTGATCGTCATCCGCCTGGAGGAGTTCAACTATCCGGCCGCCACCGCCATTGCCGCGCTGATGCTCATGGTCTCCTTCGCCATGCTGCTCGTCATCAATCTCATCCAGGCCTGGAGCAGACGGAGATATGGCTATGGCGCATGAAGCCACCCTGCCCGCCACGCTGGCGGCCTCCTCCCGGCCCGTACGCTCCGCCACGACCGAAAGTCATCTGGCGCGGCTGACGCTGATCGCCGTGTCGCTGCTTTTCGTCGCCCTGTTCATCCTCGCGCCGCTGGTGCTGGTCTTCGCCGAGGCCCTGCGCAACGGCACCGGGGAGTTTCTGGCAGCGCTCACTGATTCCGATACGCTCTCGTCTATTCGGCTGACGCTTCTGGTCGCCGCCATCTCGGTGCCGCTCAATGTCGTCTTCGGCATTGCCGCTTCCTGGGCGATCGCCAAGTTCGAGTTCAAGGGCAAAGCGTTCCTGACCACGCTGATCGACCTGCCCTTCTCGGTCTCGCCTGTCGTTTCCGGCCTGATCTTCGTGCTGCTGTTCTCCAGCCACAGCCTGCTCGGCCCCTGGCTGCAGAGCCATGGCATCAAGATCCTCTTCGCCGTTCCCGGCATCGTGCTGGCCACCGTGTTCATCACCTTCCCCTTCGTCGCGCGCGAACTGATCCCGCTGATGCAGGAACAGGGAACGGCGGACGAGGAGGCGGCGCTGTCGCTCGGGGCTTCGGGCTGGCAGACCTTCTGGTATGTGACGCTGCCCAACATTCGCTGGGGCCTGCTCTATGGCGTGCTCCTGTGCAATGCCCGGGCGATGGGCGAGTTCGGCGCGGTGTCCGTGGTCTCCGGCCATATTCGCGGCGTTACGAACACCATGCCGCTGCAGGTGGAAATTCTCTACAACGAATATTCCTTCGTCGCCGCCTTCGCCGTGGCCGCCCTGCTGGCCCTGCTGGCGCTGGTGACCCTGGTGGTCAAGTCGCTGCTGGAGTTTCGCTACAGCGCCCAGATCGCCGCCAGCCGCCGGCATTGAGCAACCTTTCTCCTGACCCCCGCGGGCATCCCTCCTTATGGAGGATGCCGGCGGGATGCCTTGACGTTTTCAACAGTCCGGCGGACAACCGTCACCGCACGGATTGCTTTAACAGGTTCGATCGAAGTTCATGGACGTTCGCGTAAAAGATATCCGCAAGGAATTCAGCCATCTTCCGGCCCTGGAGAACCTGTCGCTCGACATTCGCTCCGGCGAGCTGATCGCGCTTTTGGGCCCCTCCGGTTCCGGCAAGACCACGCTGCTCCGGCTGATCGCCGGCCTGGAGAGCCCGACCCGCGGCACGATCTATTTCGGCGAGGAGGATGCCTCCTCCAAGACGGTGCAGGAGCGCAATATCGGCTTCGTGTTCCAGCACTACGCGCTGTTCCGCCATATGACCGTGCTCGACAATGTCGCCTTCGGCCTGACCATCCGCCCCTCCGGCACCCGGCCGCCCAAGGCGGAAATTCGCCGCCGCGCGCTCGACCTGCTCGATCTCGTGCAGCTTTCCGGCCTGGAGAAGCGCTATCCGGCGCAGCTTTCCGGCGGCCAGCGCCAGCGCGTGGCGCTCGCCCGCGCTATGGCCGTGGAGCCGAATGTGCTGCTTCTGGACGAGCCCTTCGGCGCGCTCGACGCCCAGGTGCGCAAGGAGCTGCGCCGCTGGCTGCGCGAGATCCATGACCGCACCGGCCACACCACCGTCTTCGTGACCCATGACCAGGACGAGGCGCTGGAACTGGCCGACCGCGTGGTGGTGATGAGCAAGGGCCGCATCGAGCAGGTGGGCACGCCGGATGAGATCTATGACGCGCCGAACTCGCCCTTCGTCTTCGGCTTTATTGGCGAATCGAACTGTCTGCCCGTGCGGGTGGAAAGCGGCCAGATCTGGCTGGAAGACCGGCTGATCGGCCTGTCGGCCCCGGGTGAAGCCGACGGGTCGGCCAGGCTGTTCTTCCGCCCGCATGATATCGAGCTGGTCGATGGCTGCGGTGGCTGTTTGGCCGGGATCGTCGTGCAGAGCCGGCGTGTGGCCGGCACCCGCCATGTCGAGATCGAGATCGGCGCCGGGCGCGCCCGGGTCGAGATCGAGGTGCCGCCGCAAAAGGCGATCGGCGAGGCAAGCCGCCTCGCCTTCCGGCCGACGCGCTTCAAGCTGTTTCGCGACTGAGCCCTCGACAAGCCGTTCCAGACGAGGCGCCCGCCGATCGCGCGGCGCGCCTTGTTTGCAACAGTGTCCACGAAAATGCGCCTCCCCTGTTTTTCATCATACCCCGCGCTTTAGATCTTCTTTCTATGGGGATCGTCAGTGTGGACGACTCGTCGCCGTGACGGCGGCAACAGGAAGCAAGAGCGCGCAATGCAGCATAGACCCGAAATCGACGGCCTTCGGACGGTTGCCGTTCTCCCGGTCCTCCTCTTCCATGCCGGCATTCCCGGCTTTGCCGGCGGCTATGTCGGGGTCGATCTGTTCTTCGTCATCTCAGGCTATCTGATCACCGGCATCATTCTCTCAGCGGAGCGCAAGGCGGGATTCTCGCTTCTGGCCTTTTACGAGCGGCGCGTGCGGCGCATCATGCCGGCGCTGTTCGCCGTCATGCTGGCCTGCCTGCCCTTTGCCTGGTTCACCATGCTGCCGGACCAGATGCAAAGCTTCGGCAAGAGCCTGGTCGCCGTCTGCCTCTTCATCTCCAATATCCTCTTCTACCTCCAGACCGGCTATTTCGCCGCCGATGCGGAATTGCAGCCGCTCCTGCATACCTGGAGCCTGGCGGTGGAGGAGCAGTTCTATGTCGTCTTCCCGCTGATCATGATCGCCACCCACCGGATGCCGGTGCGCAGGCGGATGGGCCTGCTGCTGGCGCTGGCGGTGGTGAGCTTGGCGCTGGCCCAATGGACCGTGGCGCAGGACACCTCGGCTGCTTTCTACCTGCCGCATACGCGCGCCTGGGAATTGCTGACCGGCTCGCTCGCCGCCTTCTGGCTGGCCGACCGCCGGCAGGATGGCCATGAGATCCTGGCCGCGCTCGGGCTCGCCGCCATTGCTTTCTCCGTGGTTGCCTATGATGGCGCCACGCCCTTTCCCTCGTTCTATGCCCTGGTGCCGGTGATCGGCGCGCTCCTGGTCATCCTGTTTGCTCAGCCCGGCACCGCGGTGGCCCGCCTCCTGTCGATGAAGGTGATGACGGGCATCGGCCTGATCAGCTACAGCCTCTATCTCTGGCATCAGCCGATCCTCGCCTTCGCCCGCATTCACAGCCTCACCGAACCGTCGCGCGGCACCATGCTGGGCCTGGTGCTTTTGACCTTTCCGTTGGCCTATCTTTCCTGGCGCTTCATCGAGCAGCCCTTCCGCAGCCGTGCGGCCACCACGCGGCGCTCCGGCAGCAGCGCGCTCGGCGTGACCGCGGCAAGCGCGGCCTGCGTGATCGCCGTGGGGCTTTTCGCCCAGCGCGACAACGGGCTGGCCTTCCGTGTACCGGAGGGAGCGCAGGACGCGATCCTGGCCGGCAAGACTCTCGACCCGGCCATGACCCATTGCCTGTTCGACAAGGGCGAGGCCTCCCTGCCGCATCCGATCAAGGACTGTCTCACGCCGGGGATCGCGGAAAGCCCGACCATCCTGATCGGCGATTCGCATGCCGGCGCACTGGCAGGAGCCGCGCTGCGCGGCTTTGCCGCGGCGGGCGAGCCGCTCTATGCCATGTCGCATTCCGCCTGCGTCGGCTTTTCCGGTTTCGTGGTTTCGGATCCGAAGTACAGGCTGCGCTGCAACAGCTTCTTCACCGGCATCGAGGACTACATTGCCCGTGCGAAGATCTCGACCGTGATCATGCTCAGCCGCTGGACGCTCTATATCGAGGGCACGCCCTTCGACAATGGCGAAGGCGGCGTCGAGCATCGCCGTCCCACCTTCGTCGATCTGTATGACCGGCGCGACGATATGGGCGGGGAAGACGACCCCGCGCGCAAGCAGCGGGTGCTCGATCAATATGTGGCCGACATCAAGGCCTATCTCGACCGCGGCATCAATGTCGTGCTGGTCTATCCCGTGCCCGAGGCCGGGTGGAACGTGCCGGACACGGTGGCGCGTGCCGTCATGAACGGCGATCCGCATCCCTTGCTGACGACTGCAACGCCCCGCTACCAGCAGCGCAACACAGCCGTGATCGCTGCCTTCGACGCGCTGGAGCATCCCCGTCTTCGCAAGGTGAAGGCCGCCCCCGTCTTCTGCAACTGGCTCGTCAACAATCGCTGCCTCAATGCCGAGGGCATCAAGGACATTCTCTATCTCGACGACAATCACCTGTCCGATACGGGAGCCGCACTCCTGGTGCCGGATATTCTCAAGGCGGTGAAATCGCTGCGCGGGGAGACGAGCCAAAGCGCTGCGTCATCGGCCGGGCCGGTTGGGCTCAAGCCATAGGGGCGCCGTGAGGCGCCTGCTTCGCCAGGTGACGAAACGCGTCGCGCAGAATTGGGAACCGGCTTTGCCGGACATGCTGTCGCGCCGGGCACCCGTCACTTCGCGTCCTGCGCCGCCTTTTCCGGCGTCGTGGTCAAAGGCTGGGGCGGCTGGTTGTCGCGGGCATTGCCGCTGGTATCGAAGCGCTGGATGACGACGATGCTGAGGATCGCCGCGACGATGAACCCCAGAAGACCGATCATCATGTAACGGGCGGGCATAGATCCTCCTGTGGTAGCTTCTCTGGAGACACCGTTCGCCGGTGATTTCGGCCCGGTGCGCGACCGACCGCACGCCACGCCGACGCATCGCCTGATCTCAACCGAAACGCTTCACTTCGTCTGCCTGGGCTTACAAGAAACAAGATCTGCACAAACACGGCCGGCCAGTTCTTTGCGACCGGCGTTGAAGCGCTGTTCGATCCGACAGGACCCGGTCGGCGCTCCAAGTCCCTTCGTCAAAGAATGATCCTCGCTTTACCCGGGTCGAATTGTGCTTGGGAGCAAGGAGCAGAACCGCCTGCGAACCTGCGAGATCGCAATCCTGCAAGCCGATATGGCGCGCTCCGCCCGCAGGTCAAGCAGGGTCTCGCACAGCGGATTGTCGGAGGAAGGACAGAGCCAAAATGAAAAAGGGCCTGTCGCGGGAGGAGGTGCGACAGGCCCTTGATTCTGGCCGGCAGATGGGAGGAGGAGTTCTGCGGGCCTCAGGCCGACGATCCTGGGAGGAGGAGGTGGATCATCGACACTCAAAGCTGCGCGGGAGGAGGATGCGCTGCTTCGATGGATTGAACATAGCAGGTTTTTTCGCAGACGCGATGGCGTTTATTGCAATGCAGCTATGCGTCTCGTGCATAACACATTTTCGCCGCAATCGCTGAGCGCATGGCTCGTGGGACACCGTGTCGCGAGGCGACCTGAAAGCGGGCGATCGAAACCGGGCATCGCGTCGAGCCTTCAACGGCTCCGCCTGCATGCGTGCCTGCGGTAGCAGCCGAGCGGGACATTTTCAAACGCCGCGGCGTTTGTCAACGGCATCCTTTGCCGGTCAATCAAGCCGCTTCTAAGCGCTGCGCTTGTCCAGCCTTTTTGCGCTTCACGCCGCCCTCACCTCAAGGGAAACGCACCGTCTTCACCAACGCGCTTTAGCCCCAACACGACCCAGAGGCGATGGCGGAACAAGCTGTTCGGCTGGGCGTTGAAGGAGCACATCCCGGAAGAGGACGAGGGATCGCCAGAGGACGACGGTGATCCAGCTCATAAAACAGGCGAGACCGGCGCATCGGACCGAAAGCCAGAACGCGGCTTTCAGTCCGATGCCACAGGCTCAAGCAGGGCTCGAACCTCGACATGAGGGTCGCAGGGACGCGAAAAGCGACATTCGGAGCGAGACATGACGGAACTGAAGAGCGTACGGGGAAAGACGATCCGCGGGGAAACCTGCACCATGGAACAGTTCCAGCTGCGTTACGGGCTGAACGACGAGGAGGCGCGCCGCCTCTTCGAGCGGTTCGGCCCCTCCGCAACGGAGCTGGATCTTCTGATGGCAGCCAAGCGCCGCCAGCCGGTTGCCTGAGCAGGGCGCCGCCTTATGCCCGGCGGCTGGCGAGACAAGAAACCACTCCGATCATCCGGCCATCGGCATCCCCGCCGAAGGCCATCATGACATGAGGTCATGACAGGGAAGGAGATGCAGCATGGACCGCGAAGTCAAGATTTTTGGCCTGGCCGGCCTGATGGCGATGCTTGCCATCGCGCTGGTGGCCTATCTCTCTTATGCGCCTAAAGTGAATCATAACGAAGCCTCGCCACTGCTTTACCAACTGGCGGAACGCGGGGCGCAGCTCAATTCGGACGCGCGAGAGCTGCGCTGAGCCGGAAGCCTGTCGCCCGGCGATATCTGTGCAGCGGGCCCGCCAGCAGACAGGACGAAAACGTGAAAGGCCCGGTCGCAAAACGACCGGGCCTTTCTGATACCTAGGCGGCCGAAGCCAGCCTTTGACGGATGTTAGTTCTTGGCCTTGTCGACCAGCTTGTTCTTGCCGATCCAGGGCATCATGCCGCGCAGCTTGGCGCCGACTTCCTCGATCTGGTGGGCGTCGTTGACGCGACGGATGCCCTTGAAGCGGGCGCCGCCGGCCTTCCATTCCTGCATCCACTCGGAGGTGAACTTGCCGGTCTGGATGTCCTTCAGAACGCGCTTCATCTCGGCCTTGGTCTCGGCAGTGATGATGCGCGGGCCGGTGACGTATTCGCCCCACTCGGCCGTGTTGGAGATCGAGTAGTTCATGTTGGCGATGCCGCCTTCATAGATCAGGTCGACGATCAGCTTCACTTCGTGCAGGCACTCGAAATAGGCCATTTCTGGAGCATAGCCGGCTTCGACCAGCGTCTCGAAACCGGCGCGGATCAGCTCGACCAGACCGCCGCAGAGAACGACCTGTTCGCCGAAGAGGTCGGTTTCGCACTCTTCCTTGAAGTTGGTCTCGATGATGCCCGAACGGCCGCCGCCGACGCCGCAAGCATAGGAGAGAGCGAGGTCGAGGGCGTTGCCCGAGGCGTCCTGATGAACGGCAACGAGGCAGGGAACGCCGCCGCCCTTCTGATATTCGCCGCGAACCGTGTGGCCGGGGCCCTTCGGCGCGATCATGACGACGTCGACCGACTTCTTCGGCTCGATCAGGCCGAAGTGCACGTTGAGGCCGTGGGCGAAGGCGATGGCCGCGCCGTCACGGATGTTGGCTTCGATGTCGGCCTTGTAGATGTCGGCCTGCAGCTCGTCCGGCGTGGCCATCATCATCAGGTCGGCCCAGGCGGCGGCCTCGGCAACGGTCATGACCTTGAAGCCGTCGGCTTCGGCCTTCTTGGCGGTGGCCGAGCCGGCCTTCAGCGCGATGGCGACGTTGTCGTGGCCGGAATCCTTGAGGTTCAGCGCATGGGCGCGGCCCTGAGAGCCATAGCCGATGATCGCGACCTTCTTGGACTTGATCAGATTGAGATCGGCATCGCGATCGTAATAAACACGCATTGGAGCATCCTTCCCTTGAAACGTCTTGCAGTTGCCGCCGCAGCCTTCCCGGCTAAGGCATGATGGTCTCAAGCGCCCGGCGATTGCCCACCGTGACGCTTTGAATTCTCTTCCGGCTCAAGGCGGAAAGCCTTAGATGCCGTGCAGGCGAAGAAAGGCGGCCACCGCCTTCTCTGCCCGTGGTCCGAAGCTTGCCGCGTCAGGCTTCTCGCCCAGCAGCCAGCGCAGATGCTGGTCCGTGACGATCAGCCCGTAGAGCGTCGCATAGGCCTCGCCCGCCTCGTCGAAGGCGAGCAGGCCCGCGTCGCGCGCCGCCTCCAGCAGCGCCTCGATCCGCCGCCCGATCCCGCGCCGGCCGCGCTCCTGCAGCAGCCGGCCGAGCCGGGCCCCCTCGCCGCTCGCCTGGCCGATCGCCAGCCGGTTCAGCGCCAGCGAGGCATCGCTCGCCAGAACCGCCAGAAGCTCGCGGGCGAACTCCTCCAGGCGCTGGCGCAGCTCAGCCGCGTTCAGCAGGCCTTCCGCTTCCGCCGGCACGCGCACCTTGCGCGCCTGAAACTCGATCACCGCCGAAAGAAGCCCGTCGCGGTCGCCAAACCACTTATAGAGGCTCTCCTTCGAGCAATTGGCCGCCCGGGCCAGCCCTGCCGTCGTCAGCGCCTTTTCCCCACCTTCGACCAGCAGCCGCAACGCGCTGTCCAGAACGTCGTTCTGACGCGGCGAATAGGCTGTGCTGTCGGTTGCCGGAGCGGACATGGCGCTCTGCCTCTTCCCGTTCGGCCATCCCGCAACGTCGTCGGTTTGATCCATCCAAGTACCGTACCGTACGGTACGTTTGCGCGCCTCTTATGCGCCTCCTCGTAGGAAGCGTCAAGCCTCTTCTTGCGCTTGAACGAAAATCCCCCTCGCCGACCTGCTCCCCGCCCGGATGCGACCCTATCGCGCATAGGCCACCGGCAGCGCCTCACCGCTCTTCAGCGTCTCCATCGAAATCGAGGCCGTCACCTCGAACAGCGAGATGCGGCGGACGATGGTCTTGTAGACCACGTCGTAATGCTCGACGCTGGGCAGCACGATCTTGAGAATATAGTCATAGGTGCCGGTCAGGCGATGCACCTCGACGATCTCGGGAATATCGGCAATCACCCGACGAAAGGTCTCGATCCAGTCATCGGCATGGTGGGCCGTGCGGATCAGGGCGAAGACCGTTGTCGGCAGGCCGATCCGGGCGCGATCGAGGATCGCCACCCGGCGGGCGATATAGCCCTCGTCCTCCAGCCGCTGGATCCGACGCGAACAGGCCGACACCGAAAGATGCACCTTTTCGGCAATGGCGCCGATGCCCATCCCGGCATCCGCCTGCAGCTGCGCGAGAATCGCGCGATCTCGATCATCCAGCATGCAAAACGCGCTCCCTTCCAAAAAGTGTCGCAAATTTCTTGCGCAATATGCTCCTGTTGCGCAACAGGTAGGCGCAGTGCAGTCGTAATTCCCTCGAGTTTGCACGCACTTTTCGCTGCGGACACGGCATTCTTCTGGCATCGCAATCACCAAAAAAGGGAACGACACGATGCGGACGATTGGCCTGATCGGCGGAATGAGCTTCGAGAGTTCAGCGGTCTATTATCGCCTGGTCAATGAGGCCATGCGGACCGCGCTGGGGGGCCTGCATTCGGCCGAAGTCCTGATGCATTCGGTCGATTTCCAGTCAATCGTCGCCCTGCAAAAGGCCGGCCGCTGGGATGCCGCCGCCGATCGGCTGGCGAGCGTCGCGCGTGGGCTGGAGCGGGCGGGCGCGGACTGCGTGCTGATCTGCACCAACACCATGCATCTGGTGGCCGATGCCGTGCAAGCCGCCATCTCCGTGCCGCTTCTCAACATCATCGATGAAACCGCGGCCGCGCTTTCCGCCGCCGGCCGTCGCCGGCCCCTGCTGCTGGCCACGCGCTACACGATGGAGCATGGCTTTTATGCCGAGCGCATGGCGCGCCACGGCATCGAGATCCTGGTGCCCGGCGAGGCCGAGCGCGGCGATGCCCATGGCATCATCTTCGAGGAACTTTGCGCCGGCCAAGTCGTCGATGCCTCGCGCGCGCGGATGATGGCGATGATCGAAACGGCCCGCCGTCAGGGCGCCGATTCGGTCATTCTCGGCTGCACCGAGATCTGCCTGCTGCTCGACCCGGATGCCCTGCCCCTACCCGGCTTCGATTCCACGCGGATCCATGCCGACGCCGCCGTCCGCTTCGCGCTCGCAGATGTCAGGCGCGCCGCAGCCTGAGAGAACGTCATCCCTTGAAAGCACTTCGAGGCGCGCCCACCCGGCGCGCCTTTTTCATGCCAGATCGGCACTCATCCCTGATCGAATCGGGCACGTGCCGCGCGAATGGCCAGGTGATGGGTGGCCGACCAGTCCACCAGCGGCTCCAGCACCTGGTTGAAGGAGCGGCCGAGATCGGTCAGCTGATAGTCCACGCTCGGCGGCTTGGTCGGATAGACGGTGCGCACGATATAGCCGTCGCGCTCGAGATCGCGCAGCGTCTGCGTCAGCATGCGCTGGGAAATATCGGGGATCAGCCGCCGCAGCGCGGAAAAGCGCATCGGCCCATTACCCAGAGCCTGCACCATGAGCGTATTCCACTTGCCGCCGACATTGGACAGCACGTCGCGCACCGGGCAATTCTCCATGGAAAACGCGCGGCCATTGATGACGATCACCTTTTCGGCCGCCTCAAGCGCGGCATCGCCAAGGCCGTCGGCATGGGCGCGGCGGTGGGGCATTTCGTTCAAGGCGGTTCCCTCCAGGTTACCATCAGACAAAATACTGCCGCCTTTACAGACGGCGCGGAATGCAGAATGACAGACAGGTCTCGTTTAGGAACCATATACCGGAACGAGAGAGGGACGACAACCAGACCGGCTTCCGGGCTTCACCCGGGATACGGAAAGCTTCACGGCCGGCACGCTTCGCCCATTGGCAGGATCGTGCCGCGCCAGATCCAGTACCGCTCCGCAAGAGGGGCGTCAGCCACACGCCCCATGAGGGGCGACACAAGGGAAAGGACCCGTTCCATGACCACCATTCTCGTCACCGGCGCTTCCGGCAAGCTCGGCGGCCTCGTGCTCGATCATCTCCTGGCATCGGGCAAGGTGACCCCGGGCGACCTCGTCGCCGGCAGCCGCGATCCGTCGAAGCTTTCGGCCTATGCCGAAAAGGGCGTTCAGACCCGCGCGGTCGATTTCGATGGCGACCTGTCGCAGGCCTTTGCCGGCATCGACGTGGCTTTGATCATCTCCACCGATGCGCTCGGCGAACCAGGCAAGCGCGAGGCCCAGCACAAGGCCGCCGTTGCCGCCGCCAAGGCCGCCGGCGTCGGCCATATTCTTTACACCTCGCTGCCGCAGGCCGAGCAGTCCGTCATCACCTTCGCGCCGGATCATCTCAACACGGAGCTGGCGATGAAGGCATCCGGCCTGCCCTATACGCTGTTGCGCGACGGCTGGTATGCGGAAAACCTGTTCATGTCCCTGCCGCATGCCGTGGCCAGCGGCCAGTGGTTCAGCGCCTGCGGCGAAGGCCGCAACAGCTATCTGGCGCGCACGGACATGGCCGCGGCGATTGCCGGCGCGCTGCTGCTGCCGGCGGAAAACAAGACCTACACGCTGACGGGCGAGGAAGCCTATACGGTGCGCGAGATCGCCGCGATGGCGGGCGCGGTCGCCGGCAAGGAAATCGCCGTCATCGACGTGACCGAAGAGCAGCTTTCCGAAGGCCTGAAGGCCGCCGGCCTTCCCGAAGGCTTCATTCCCACGCTGGTCTCCTTCGACGCCAACACCCGCCTCGGCCATTTCGAACCGGTGACTCAGGACGCCGCGATCCTTTCTGGCCGCAAGCCGCAATCGCTGAAAAGCTTCCTGGAAGAGAACAAGGCCGTCTTCGCCGGCTGAGCGATTCCATCAGGGCAAGGAGCGGCTTATTTGACTCCGTCAAATAGATCATGGATAAAGTCCACAGAATGAGGGCTGGCCATGATTGATGACGATCTGATCCGCGATATCCGCGCTTTCAACCGCGCTTACACCAACCGTCTCGGCCTTCTCGGCCGAGACTATCTGAACAGCCCCTATACGCTCACCGAAGCGCGAATCCTCTATGAGATCGGCGCGGCTGACGCGGGAATGACCGCCGCCGCGCTCTGTGCCACGCTGCATCTGGATCCCGCCTATCTCAGCCGGATTATCAAGGCGTTCCGAAACAGCGATCTGGTGCTCAGCCGCCCTGCGCCGAACGATCGGCGCAGCCAGATCCTGTACCTCACAGAAAAAGGTCTGTCGGAGTTCCGCACCCTGGGGGACCGCTCCGACGCGCAGATCGCTGAGGATCTGGTGCGGCTCGATAGCGAGCAGCTTCGGCGCGTCGCTCAGGCCGTGACGACGCTGCGCCGGCTGATCGATCCGAACATGCCGGCAGCACTCCCGGCGCCCGCGATCATCAGGCCTTGCCGCACAGGCGACATCGGCTGGCTGATCGAAGCACAGGCGATTGCCTATCGGCGGGATCAGGGCTTCGATCATCGCTTTGAAGGGCTGGTGGCGCAGATTGCCGGCGATTTCCTCAGCCGTGCCCCTTCGCCGCGCGAGGCCTGCTGGATCGCCGAGGCGGAGGGCGAACGCCTGGGCTCGATCATGGTGACGGAAGGCGATGCGCAGACCGCCAAACTGCGCCTGCTCTTCGTCGAGCGCCGCGCCCGCGGTCTCGGACTGGGCCGGGCGCTGGTCAGGACCGTGATCGACTTCGCCCGCGGACAGGGCTATCGCCAGCTGACCCTGTGGACCAACGACGTGCTGAAGCCCGCGCTGAAACTCTATGAGACCAGCGGCTTCCATCTGGCGAAGGAGGAGCCGCATGACGCATTCGGCGTGCCTGGCATGAGCCAGACCTGGGTGCTCGATCTCCTGGGCGATGCGCCGGCGGACCTCGCAGGCGCAAGCGCATCGGCGACGGCCTCGGCAGCCTGAGCCTAGAGCATCGGACTGAAAATCATACTCAGCCCGATGCTCTAGTTTTTTGTTTTTGCATCGGATTTTTCCGAAAACCGGTTCCCACTTTTCGGTCCGATGCTCTAGGTGATCAATCCACCGTCTGGCCGCAGGCCCGGCGGAAGCGGCGCACCGTCTCGGCCATCCCGTATTCCAGCGCATCGGCCGTCAGCCCATGGCCGATCGAGACTTCGGCGAGCGCCGGAATATGGCGCACCAGACGCGGCAGATTGTCGACCGTCAGATCATGGCCGGCATTGACGCCGAGCCTCAGCGCACCGGCGATCTCCGCCGTCTGCCCCAATTCTTCGGCAATCCGCTCGGCAGCAGCTTCATCCGCATAGGTGCCGCCATAGGGGCCGGTGTAAAGCTCGATCCGGTCGGCACCGACGGCGCGCGCAATCTCGAGCGCCTCGCGGTCCGGCACGCCATCGGCAAACAGCGACACGCGGAACCCCTCGTCATGCAGCCGGCTGCAGACATCCGTCAGCATCGCCTGATGCACACGAAAATCCCAGCCATGGTCGGAGGTCGCCTGCGCCGGATCGTCGGGCACCAGCGTCACCTGTTCCGGCCGATGCTCGGCGACCAGCTCCAGGAAATCCGCGCTCGGATAGCCCTCCATGTTGAACTCGGCGTGGGAAAATTCCGTGTCGATCAGCGCACGGATCGGCGCCAGATCGGAGAAGCGGATGTGGCGCTGGTCGGGACGCGGATGCACCGTCAGCCCGCTCGCCCCGGCTGCAAGCGCGATGCGGCCGATGCCGGTCACCGACGGCCAGGGCAGATCGCGGCGGTTGCGCAGCATGGCGATGGCGTTGAGATTGACGGAAAGCAGAGCGGCCATAGCGGGACTCACAGAAGAAACGGATGTGCCCCTCTCTTAATCGAAGCGCACGGGAAAAGGTGCAGCGGTTTTGTGACGGGAACAACTATTCGCGACCGTCTCGCCAAAAGCGCAGAGGCCGCGCGCGCAGCGCAGCGCCGGCCAAGATGACAGGGATTTAACGGGACTCAGAGCGCGCCGGCGGCTAGATGCTGGTGACGAGGACGAGCGATCGTCACCGGATGGGGGCCCGCGGTCTCGATCCCGCCACCCGCCGCATCCTGTCCCGCCGCCTCGCTTTTCCGGAGCACCCCATGCCTGCCCTGCTCTCGCGCTATGCCACTCCGCTCACCACCGGACTGTTCCTCGTCTCCCTCATTTCCGGGATCGGCCTGTTCTTTCACTGGAGCGAGCCGGCGTTCAAGGGCATGCATGAATGGCTGAGCATGGTGCTGATCCTGCCCTTCCTCTTGCATCTGTGGCGAAACTGGCGGCCGCTGACGGCGTATCTGAAACGCCCGCCCATGGCGGCGGCGCTGGGGCTGTCGATGGTCGCGGCCATCGCCTTTGCCTGGCCGGCCCTGACCGGCAGCACCGTGCGCCGCGCCCCGCCGCAGATCGTGCTGGCGCAGGCGCTCATGGCCAGCACGCCCGCCGAACTTTCGGTGGTTCTTCACCGCACGCCGGAGGATATCGTCTCTTCGCTGACCGCGCGCGGCCTGCAGGCAACGGCCGGGAAAAGCCTGACTGCGACGGCCACGGAAGCGGGCAAGAGCGAGCGTGAAGCCCTGGCGGCCCTTGCCGCCCTTCTGCATTGACCTTCGCTGAACCGCTGCACTTGCCTCTGCAGCGGCCCGGCCGGCCCCCCAGGCAATGGCGGCTGACCCTTGCGAGCGATCGGCGACGCGCTCAGCGCACGATGGTCAGCGTCTCGGCGGCGCGGGTAATGCCGGTATAGAGCCAGCGCTCGCGGCTGTCGCGGAAGGCGAAGCTCTCGTCGAACAGCACGACATTGTTCCATTGCGAGCCCTGTGCCTTGTGCACGGTCAGCGCATAGCCATAGTCGAACTCGTCATAGCGCTTGCGCGTCGACCAGGGGATCTCGCCCTCGCTCTCCTCAAAGGCGGCCTTGAGCAGCTTGATCTTGGCCGCGCCGCGATCCATGTCGTCATCCTCGGGCCGGATCATCAGATTGATCCCCGGCTTTACCGTCTCCTTGGACGAGGTCATGACCTGCCACAGCGAGCCGTTGAGCAGACCCTTGGCGGGGTCGTTACGCAGGCAGACAAGCTTGTCGCCGGATTGCGGATAGTCGGTGGAAAAGCCCTTCAGTTCGCGCAGGCGCGAATTGTAGCGCTTGCGCGTCCGGTTGGTGCCGACCAGCACCTGATCGGCCTCCAGCACCAGGGCCTGCGTCACCTCGTTCTTGGAAATGACGCGCGCGCCCTCGCCATAATCGCCATACATGATCTCCCTGCCCTCGCGCACCTGCATGGCGAGCTGGATGATCGGATTGTCGCGCGCCTGTCGGTGGATCTCGGTCAGCAGGAAATCCGGCTCTTCATTGGTGAAGAAACCGCCGCCGGAGACCGGCGGCAGCTGGCCGGGATCGCCAAGCACGAGGATCGGCGTGCCGAAGCTCATCAGGTCGCGCCCCAGCGCCTCGTCCACCATCGAGCATTCGTCGACGATGATCAAAGCCGCCTTGGCCACCGGGCTCTGGCGGTTGATCGAGAACATCGGCGCGATCGAGGTCTTGCCGGTCTCCTCGTCGGAGACCTCCTCCTCGCCGCGCGGGCGATAGATCAGCGAATGGATTGTCCTGGCATTGCTGGCGCCCTTGGAGCGCAGCACCTGAGCGGCCTTGCCGGTGAAGGCGCAGAAGACGACATCGCCATCCACCTGCTCGGCAAAATGGCGGGCAAGCGTTGTCTTGCCCGTGCCGGCATAGCCGAACAGGCGAAAGAGCTGCCTGCGCCCTTCCTTCAGCCATCGGTCAACGGCCTTGAGCGCCTCATCCTGTTGTGGTGCGAACTGCATGCGCCGACATGGCAGGATTCGAGGCGAAAGCGCAACCGTCGCGGCTCGCCAGAGCGCGAAAGGAAACAAAAAAAGAACAAGAGCCGCGACCCGGGCGCAGCGGTGACGCGCCGCGGAGAGAAAAAGGCGGCGATTCAGCCGGCCGACCAGAGGCCAGACCGGAGACTGTGCGCGCCCGATCCGGCCCATCTTCCGCTCGCTTCCCCTGTCCGGCTCTGCTAGGAGTGCGGCGCAGCATCGCCCGGCCGCCGTGTTGACGCAGCATGAACCCCGCTGCCCTGTTCCGGCCACCGGGCCCCTCGACCCCGTGAAGCGCGAGCGCAGCCATGTGGCGCGCCGCCCCAGCACGGCCGACAGACTGGAGTGGAAAGCATGTCAACCGCGCCCGG
Source organism: Xaviernesmea rhizosphaerae (assembly GCF_001938945.1). GTDB lineage: Bacteria > Pseudomonadota > Alphaproteobacteria > Rhizobiales > Rhizobiaceae > Xaviernesmea > Xaviernesmea rhizosphaerae. The sequence goes on along the minus strand of NZ_MKIO01000021.1, from coordinate 177,518 downwards.
CCCTGCCCCCGCGAGCGGCCTTGCCCGTCTGGCCAGGCCGGTGCAATGGGGGCTGCTGCTCGTCGCTTCCGCAGCGCTTGCGGCCATTCTGGAATGGTTCGGCCTGCCGGCGGCGCTGTTGATGGGGCCGATGCTGAGCGGCATCGCCTTCGGCCTTTCGGGCGCCACCATCCGGCTTGCCAAACCCTCGGTCATCGTCGCCCAGGCGCTGATCGGCACGATGATCGCCGGCGCCATCACCGGCAATATCCTGGTCACCTTCCTCGGCAATTGGCCGCTGTTCCTCGCCATCATCGTCGCCGTCATCGCCATGAGCACGCTGAGCGGCTGGGCCATCAGCCGGCTCAACATCCTGCCCGGCACCACGGCGATCTGGGGCTGCTCGGCAGGCGCCGCCGGCACGATGATGCTGATGGCCGAGGCCTATGGCGCCGATGCCCGTCTGGTGGCCTTCATGCAGTATCTGCGGGTGCTGTTCGTGGCCGGCTGCGCCGCGCTGGTCGCCCATTACTGGGTGGGCCTGAGCGGCCGGGAGCCGGCGCCGATCGACTTCTTCAACCCCGTGGAGCCGCTCGCCTTTGCCGAAACCATCGTCATGATGGTGGCCACCACCGCGCTCGGGCTGGCGCTGAAGCTGCCCGCCGGCGGCGTCATGGCGCCCTTCATCATCGGCGGCATCCTCAACGCCACGGGCGTCATCACTGTGGTGCTGCCCAACTGGCTGCTGACGATCGGCTATGCGCTGCTCGGCTGGAACATCGGCCTCGGCTTCAACCGCGCCATCGTCGCCCACGCCCGCCGCGCCCTGCTGCCCACCGTGCTGTCGATCGTCGTTCTGATTGGCCTGTCGGGCCTGCTCGCCGCGCTCTTGTCGAAGCTTGCCGGCATCGATCCCCTGACCGCCTATCTGGCCACCAGCCCCGGCGGCATGGATTCGATCGCCATCATCGCCGCATCAAGCGATGTCGACGTGCCCTTCGTCATGGCGCTGCAGACCGCGCGCCTCATCCTGGTCACGCTGATCGGCCCCGCTCTGGCGCGGATGATGGCGAACCGCACGCAGCCACTGGACGGCTGATCGCTCCAGACGAAGCCGGATCGACACTTGGCATCAGTCAGCCACCTTGCCGGCCGCATAGTGCTCGGCCGTCATGCGGTAGAGGACATGGCGCTTGAGATGGGGATGGCTGTCGGCGACGCGGGGATGGTCGAAATCGCCGTCCGGCACGTGGCTGAGCCCGATGCGCCGCATGACGGCGGTGGAGCGGTCATTGTTCGCCACGGCGAAGGACACGATCTCCGGCAGGCCGCGCTCCTTAAACCCATAGGCAAGCAACCGCTCGGCCGCCTCCGTCACATAGCCATGCCCCCAGAAGGGGCGCGCCAGGCGCCAGCCGACTTCGATCGTCTCCTCGGGCAGCAATGGCGCGAGATCGGCGCGCGCCAGCCCGCAGAAGCCGATAGCCGCGTCGTCCTGGCTGAGCGCCAGCGCGTAGAAGCCATAGCCTGTCTCGGCAATGCGCGCCCGGTTCTGGTCGAACAGCGCATCCGCCTCGGCCCGGTTGCGCCGCCGGGAGAAGAATTCCATTACCTGCGGATCGCTGTTGATGGTGAAGAACAGGTCACGGTCCTTCTCCTCCCAATTGCGCAGCGTCAGCCTTTCGGTCCGGGCGATGATCACAGGAACAGTCTCCTTCGGTCCGCCGCGGGCGCGCGTTCACGCCACCGGCTGGACGAAATCCGTCTTGCGGTAGCCCTGAATGTAGAGAAGCGCGGTGAGGTCGCCATGATCGATGCGGATGCGGGCCTGGGCGGCGACCGTCGGCTTGGCATGCAGGGCGACACCGGCGCCGGCAAGCTGGATCATGCCGAGATCATTGGCGCCATCGCCCACCGCCATGGCATCCTCAGGCGTCAGACCAAGCCTGGCGGCGATCTCGACCAGCGCCTCCACCTTGGCCTCGCGGCCGAGGATCGGGCGTTCCACCGCGCCGGTCAGCTGGCCGCCTTCCGCAACGAGCCGGTTGGCGCGGTGCTCGTCGAAACCGAGGATTTTCGAGACGGGGCCTGTAAACAGGGTGAAGCCGCCGGAGACCAGGGCGGTATAGCAGCCCTTGGCCTTCATCGTCGCGATCAGCTCCGGTCCGCCCGGCATCAGCGTGATGCGCTTGGCCAGCACATCGTCGATCACCGACAACGGCAGGCCTTTCAGCAGGGCGACACGCTCGATCAGGGCGGGCTCGAAGGCGATTTCCCCGTTCATGGCGCGGGCGGTGATGGCGGAGACCTTGTCCTTCAGGCCCACTTCCGCCGCGAGTTCGTCGATGCATTCCTGCTGGATCATGGTGGAATCCATGTCGGCGACCAGAAAGGCCTTGCGCCTGTCATCGGCCACCTGCACCACGATATCCACCGGCGCGCCATCGAGGGCTGCCCGCAGCGCGGCTTCGGCTTCTTCGGCCGGCTGGCCGTCCTTCAGCGCGAGATCGCAGGCAATGCCATCGGCCAGCCAATAAAGGCCGGAGGCGGAAGCCGCCTCGGCCGCGCGTTCGCCGAGGGCCGGCGTCAGAACGGGGTTTGACGGAGCGGCGACAAGCGTGGCAACGAGAGCCATGATGCAAAACCTCGAAAAGCGGAACGGCCGGACAATCGACGCGATCCTGATAACCGGGCCGACGGCCAGCGGCAAGTCCGCGCTCGCCCTTGATCTGGCGCGCCGCCATGGCGGCGTCGTGGTCAATGCCGACAGCATGCAGGTCTATGACATCCTGCAGGTGCTAACCGCGCGGCCATCGCTGGAGGATATGGAGGGCATCGACCACCGGCTCTATGGCCATGTTCCGCCGCAGGCGGCCTATTCCACTGGCGATTGGCTGCGTGAGGCCGTGGCGCTGCTCGCTTGTCTTGAGAAGGAAGGCCGCCTGCCCGTGTTCGTCGGCGGCACCGGCCTTTACTTCAAGGCTCTGACCGGCGGGCTGGCCGAAATGCCCGCCGTGCCCGCGCCCGTGCGCGAAAGGCTCCGCGCGCGTCTGGCTGAGGAGGGCGCGCCGGCGCTGCATGCCGAACTGGCCGAAAAGGATCCGCAAGGCGCCGCCCTGCTCAAGCTCAATGACGGCCAGCGCATCGTGCGCGCGCTGGAGATCATCGCGGTCAGCGGCCGCTCGATCCAGGACTGGCAAGCGGCGGGCGGCCCGATAGCAATTGCGCCGGACAAAGCGCTGAAGATCGTGGTGCAGCCCGACCGCGCGCTGCTGGCCGAGCGCATCGACCGGCGCTTCGCGACAATGTTCGAAGCCGGCGCGGTGGAGGAGGTCGAAGCGCTGCTCGCGCTGCGCCTGCCGCCGGCCATGCCGGCGATGAAGGCGATCGGCGTGCCGCAGATCGCCGCCATGCTCGAGGGGGACATGACGCCGGCCCAGGTCATCGAAACCAGCGCCGCCGCCACCCGCCAATATGCCAAGCGACAGATGACCTGGTTCCGCAACCAGCTCGATGAAAGCTGGATCCGGCTCGATCCGGCGGATGGGGCGGCGAAGGACGTGATCGGGGCAACATCCGCACTGTGACAATGCAATCTGCGCGACACGCCTTCGTCGCGTCGCACGGTCAGTTGCTTTTGTCAGCCCTTCCTCGGCGTCCCGCCGCCCGGCCGGCGGTCGGGTCCGCTGTCCGTGCTCAGGATCTGCCGGCGCAGGGCGTTGAAGCGGTCTGCCTGCGGATTGCCGAAGCGGCTCTCGGGCATGCCGGCGCCGGGCAGCATGGAGGGTGAATAGGGCTCGAACCCCTGGCTGCCCGAAGACGCATCACGGTCGAGAATACCGGGCGGCTCGCTTGTCGCGCGCTCGGACATGGCCTCGTAACGCTGCTGGAAGCCGGTGATGTCGGGGCTGGCGACGGCGCGCATGCGGGCGACGATGGTGTTGACGTCAAGCGGTCGTCCTTCGGCCGTCCAGCCCTCCTCGCCGTGCTGATGCGGGCGCGGCAGGCGGTTCGGCGGCAGGCGGGTGAAGCGCATGCGCATCGGCACGGCCACCGCTTCGCCAAAGGCGATTGCCTCGCCATTGCCGATGGCCGAAAGGAAGGTCGTGGTCGAGCTGGACGAGGTCGGGATGGCCGAGCGAATGATCTCCTGGTCGCGCAGATTGGCCAGCCGCATGGCAAAGACGGTCGAGCATTGCGACAGGATGGTCTGGTCCAGCTCGCTCGGCCGCTGGGTGACGATACCAAGGGAGACGCCATATTTGCGCCCTTCCTTGGCGATGCGAGCAATGGCCTGGCGCGTCGGAAGAAAGCCGAGGGCGGCATCGGCCGGCACATAACGGTGCGCTTCCTCGCACAGCACCAGCACATGCACCGCGCCCTCGCTCCACAGGCCGATGTCGAAGGCCATGCGACAGAGGACCGAGGCCACGGCATTGACCACCTCGCCCGGAATGCCGGCAAGCTGAAAGGCCGTGATCGGCTTGCCATCGCCGGACAGGCGGAAGATCCGCGAGAGAATTTCCTGCAGGCTGTCCTCCACCGTGCCGGCGGCGAACATGAAGCGATAGCGCGGATCATCGAGTGCCGCGAGAAGCCGGGTCTTCAGCGCGCGCAGCGCCGGCTTGTCCGCCCGGCCTTCCAGACGGCCGATCCGCTCGTCGATCTGCGCCAGGAGATCGCTCATGCGATAGGGAACCGGCGTGTCGGCGGTCAGGCCGGCGCGTTCGGCCTGGCGCCGGATCAGCGCGCCATCCAGCCCGCCGCGAAAGGCGCGCTTGGCCTCGGGAATGGCTTCGCGCAGCACATCATATTCCTCCGGTGCTGCCGGCCGGCCGCGGAAGATCACCTCCGCGAATTCCTCCAGCCGCATCATCCAGAAAGGCAGTTCCAGCGTGTCGGTATCGATGGTGACGGCCTTGTCGGGAAAGGCCGCGGCAAATTCATTGTGCGGATCGAGAATCAGCACCCTCAGCTTCGGATCGGCTTCCACCGCCTTGCGCAGCAGCAGCGAGACGGAGGAAGACTTGCCGACGCCGGTTGAGCCGAGCACGGCGAAATGCTTGGAGAGCATGGAGGGAACATGGATGGTCGCCGCGATCGTCTCGTCCTGGGTCAGCTCGCCGATCGCGCAGCTATCGGGCAGGCCGCTGTCATAGATGCGGCGCAGATCCGCCTGGCGGATGCGGTGGGCGATGGCGCCGATGAAGGGATAGCGGGTGATGCCGGCCGAGAAGATCTCGCGGCCTTCCGCCTCCATCCGCACCTCACCCATCAGCTCGGCATCGACAAGAAAGACATTGTTGGCCGCTTCGCCCCAGGAAGACGTGGCCGTGCGCATGGAGGCGACCAGCGCCACGACGCGGTTGGTGCCGACCGAGATCGACACGAGGCGGCCGACCGACCACAGCTCGGTCAGCGTCGTCTCACCGTTCTGCGCTTCGGCGGCGATGACGACCTTGGTGCCGTCGCAGGCCACGACGCGTCCGAGAAAGCGGTTTCCGGGCGTCAGAACGTCGCGGCGGTCCCTGTCGCTTGCGCTGTCGGAACCGGTTTCTTGACCGTCGATCACAGGGCTGCCCTCATGCATTGCGCACCGACAATAACCGCGCCGGCTTTAAGAAGCCGTTCATGTGCGGGGCAAAAACTTGAGTGTTTTCTGCTGCGTCGCCGAAGAAAACCACGATATTGCGGGCGGTCTCGAAGAAAAGCGGCGCGTGAAAGCCAAGGCTTCCGCAAAATCGGCGGCAAAGCGTTGACGGGTCGAGGCTTTGCCGCTAACACTCCCGGCCATGATTATTCGCAAAGAAATTCTTGTGGTGGGTCGGCGCATGGGCAGGATGGTGTAACCATCCGGCGATAGCCACCCATGCGCGATCCAAGGCTCCTGACGGGGCCTTTTTTTATGCCTTCAAGACCCCAACCTGCCAAGACACCAGCCTGCCAAGACAGCTGACTGCCGAAACGAACGGGACGACAAGACCATGAGCGAGACAGACAATCGGATGACCGGCGCGGAAATCGTTCTGCGCGCGCTGAAGGACAATGGCGTCGAAGTGATCTTCGGCTATCCCGGCGGCGCCGTGCTTCCGATCTATGACGAGATCTTCCAGCAGGAAGACATCAAGCATATTCTGGTTCGCCACGAGCAGGGCGCCGGCCACATGGCCGAGGGCTATGCCCGCTCCACCGGCAAGTGCGGCGTCATGCTGGTCACGTCAGGCCCGGGCGCAACCAACGCCGTCACCCCGCTGCAGGACGCGCTGATGGACTCCATCCCGCTCGTCTGCATCTCTGGCCAGGTTCCCACCACCCTGATCGGCTCGGACGCCTTCCAGGAATGCGACACCGTCGGCATCACCCGCCCCTGCACCAAGCACAACTGGCTGGTCAAGGATGTCGACGAGCTGGCCGGCATCATCCATGAGGCCTTCCGCATCGCCCAGTCCGGCCGTCCGGGCCCCGTCGTCGTCGATATTCCCAAGGACGTCCAGTTCGCAACCGGCACCTATCGGCCGCCGGAAGCGGCACGCGTTCAGAAGAGCTACCAGCCGAAGCTTTCCGGCGACAGTGCCCGGATCGAGGAAGCCGTCGCGCTGATGTGCTCGGCCCGCCGTCCGATCATCTATTCCGGCGGCGGCGTGGTCAATTCCGGCCCCGAGGCTTCCACGCGCTTGCGCGAACTGGTCGCGCTCACCGGTTTCCCGATCACCTCGACCCTGATGGGTCTGGGTGCCTATCCGGCCTCCGGCGAGAACTGGCTGGGCATGCTCGGCATGCACGGCACCTACGAGGCGAACATGGCGATGCATGATTGCGACGTCATGGTCTGCATCGGCGCACGCTTCGACGACCGCATCACCGGCCGGCTGAACGCCTTCTCGCCGAATTCGAAGAAGATCCATATCGACATCGACCCCTCCTCGATCAACAAGATCGTCCATGTCGACGTGCCGGTTCTCGGCGATGTCGGCCGGGTCCTGGAAGACATGCTGCGGCTGTGGCGCGCCTCGGCCGACCAGGCAGACGCCGATCGCAAGGCCCAGCTGGCCGACTGGTGGAGCTCGATCCAGCGCTGGCGCGCCCGCAACTCGCTGGCCTATAAGCCGAGCAGCGACGTCATCATGCCGCAATATGCGATCCAGCGGCTCTACGCGCTGACCAAGGACCGCGACACCTACATCACCACCGAAGTCGGCCAGCACCAGATGTGGGCCGCGCAGTTCTACGGTTTCGAAAAGCCCAACCGCTGGATGACCTCCGGCGGGCTCGGCACCATGGGCTATGGCTTCCCGGCGGCGATTGGCGTTCAGGTCGCCCATCCCGAAAGCCTCGTCATCGACATAGCAGGCGATGCCTCGATCCAGATGTGCATCCAGGAAATGTCCTGCGCGGTGCAGTACGGCCTGCCGGTCAAGATCTTCATCCTCAACAACCAGTATATGGGGATGGTGCGCCAGTGGCAGCAGCTGCTGCATGGCAACCGGCTGTCCAACTCCTATACCGAGGCCATGCCCGACTTCGTCAAGCTAGCGGAAGCCTATGGCGGCGTCGGCATCCGCTGCGAGGATCCGGCGGAGCTCGACGATGCGATCCGCATGATGATCGACACCAAGGCGCCCGTGATCTTCGACTGCCGCGTGGCCAACCTTGCCAACTGCTTCCCGATGATCCCCTCGGGCAAGGCGCACAACGACATGCTGCTGCCCGACGAGGCGACCGACGAGGCGGTGGCCAACGCCATCGACGCCAAGGGCCGACAGCTGGTTTGATCGGCGGACGGGAAGGCTGTAATCTCGCAGGCCTTCCCGTCTGATCTGGAGCGGATGATGACCAGAGCGCGCATATCGGAAACCGGAACGCTGGTCCTGCCCCGCGCCCTGCGCGAGGCCGTGGGTCTTGCGCCGGGCGCTGAGGTGGAGATTTCGCAGTCGGGCGGCCGTCTGGTGGTCGAACCGGTGCCGCCCTCCGCGCCGGAGGTGGAACGGGAAACGAAGCCGCTGACGGCGGCGGCGTTTCTTGCACAACGCCTTCCCTATAATGGCACTGTGATCACGGATGAAATGATCGAGAAGGCTATTCTGGAGGAGGCCAAGCGCCGCTGGGAGCGTGTACAGCGACAGACAGATGAAGACCTACGCGATTGACACCAACATCCTCGTGCGCCTGCTCGTCCTTGTCGATGAGGAGCAGACGCGGATTGTCGAGGATCTGCTGATGCAGTCCCGCCTTGTTATTCTATGGAGCGTGCTCCTGGAAACGGAGTGGGTGTTGCGCAGCATCGTCAAGGCCGACCGGGCAAGCATCACCGAGAAGTTTAGGTCTCTTCTTTTTATGCCGTCTCTTCAGGTCGAGCGGGCCGAAGAGATGGCAAAAGTTCTCGACCTGCACGAGGCGGGAATGGACTTCGCCGATGCCATGCACCTCGTCTTGGCTGGCGCACGGACTTTCATCACTTTCGATCGCGCCCTGGTTCGGCGCGCGAAACGCAAATGGCCTGAAGCCAGGGTAGAACTGGCACAAGACGCTGGAGAGGACAGTCAAGGATCATGAACGCACACCTACAGCCGACGGGATCGGCCTATTTCATCGCCAAGGAAACCGAAAAGGCCGAGAAGCATACGCTGTCGGTGCTGGTGGACAACGAGCCGGGCGTTCTGGCACGCGTGATCGGTCTGTTTTCCGGCCGGGGCTACAACATCGAAAGCCTGACCGTGTCGGAGACGGAACATGAGGCGCATCTGTCGCGCATCACCATCGTCACCCGCGGCACACCGCATGTGCTGGAACAGATCAAGGCGCAGCTGGAGCGCATCGTGCCGGTGCACCGCGTTGTCGATCTGACGGTGCGCGCCAATGCGCTCGGCCATGAGCGGCCGATCGAGCGCGAAGTCGCTCTGCTCAAGGTGCGCGGGGATGGCGAGACGCGCGCCGAGACGCTGCGTCTGGCCGATGCCTTCCACGCCAAGGTGGTAGACGCCACGATCGAACACTTTATCTTCGAGATCACCGGCAAATCCTCCAAGATCGACCAGTTCGTGGCCATCGTGAAGCCGCTCGGCCTCATCGAGATCTGCCGCACGGGCATCGCCGCCATGAACCGCGGCGCGCAGGGCATGTGAGCCAAGAGCAGACGATCACCCTGTGATCGTCTGCCGGCCGACAGGGCTCACTTCTCGCAAGACAGGGCTTATCTCTCGCAAGATGGTGTCCTCGGGTTCGCGCCCGGGGATAGGCTGCAATGAAAGCATGCCGCGCAAACGCGGCCGACGGCCTTGCGATCACCCTTTACGGCGAAAAGGTCGAGGGCGCGGGATGCCAATCCGAAAGATCGCGACGCGCCTGAGAACATCGGGCCGAAAAACCGGATCCGTTCTTCGGCCCTCTGCCGTCGGTCAGGGCCGACGCTACTCGATCCTCAGGGTGACGAAACGCAGCTCGCCTGCTTTGTTCGCCACCATCATCAGCGCATTGCGACGGCCGCTGGCCTTGAGTTCCTCGACGCGGGCGACGACGTCCTCGGGCGTCTTCATTCCTTCCTGACCGATTTCCATGATCACATCACCCGGCTGCAGCCGGCGGTCGGCGGCAGGCGATTGCGGGGTCACCTCGGTGATCAGCACGCCCTCGACGGTTTGCACCACGGAAAACTGCTTGCGGGTTTCGGGCGTCAGCGCGGCGAGTTTCATCCCGAGAACGGCATCGGCGGCCGGAAGGGTGGCGGCGGGCGGCTCCGCCTGGTCGGTGCCCTCGCCTTTATTGCCATCGCCCTTGTTGTCCGCGCCCTCGTCGGGCGTATCGTCGGGTTCGTCGGCGCCGGGCGCGGCCTTGTTCTTGCCGGCTGCGTCCTTGTCGGCCGCCGGCTCGCTGTCTTCCAGCCGGCCGAGCGTCACCTTGACCGTCATTTCCTTGCCGTCGCGAAACAGGACGACGTCAACGGCCTGGCCGACGGGGCTCTCGGCGACGATGCGCGGCAGGTCGCGCATCTCCTCGATCTCCTCGCCGGCGAACTTGACGATCACGTCGCCCGGCTTGATCTCGCCATTCTTGATCGGGCCGTTGTCGATGATGCCGGCCACCATCGCCCCGCGCGGCGTGTCCATCTTCAGGCTTTCGGCAATCTGGTCGGTCACGGGCTGGATGCGCACGCCGAGCCAGCCGCGCCGGGTCTCGCCGAATTCCTTGAGCTGCTGCACGACATTCTGCGCCAGCTCTGTCGGCACGGAGAAGCCGATGCCGATCGAGCCGCCCGAGGGCGAGATGATCGCCGTGTTGATGCCGATCACCTCGCCATACATGTTGAACAGCGGGCCGCCGGAATTGCCGCGGTTGATGGCGGCATCGGTCTGGATGAAATTGTCATAGGGGCCGGCATTGATGTTGCGCCCGCGGGCCGAGACGATGCCGATCGTGACGGAGCCGCCCAGGCCGAACGGGTTGCCGATCGCCATCACCCAGTCGCCGATCCGCATGCGGCGCGAATCGCCGAAGGGCACGGCGACGAGAGGCTTGCGCGGCTCGACCTTCAAGAGCGCCAGATCGGTCTTGGTATCGCGGCCGACCAGCCTGGCCTTGAGCTTGGAGCCATTGGCGAAATTGACCTCGATATCGTCGGCGCCCTCGATGACGTGATTGTTGGTGACGATGAAGCCGGCGGGATCGATGACGAAGCCGGAGCCGAGCGATTCGACCTTGCGGCCGGCATTGTTTTCGCCGCCCTGGCCGTTGAAGAAATCATTGAAGAAGTCCTGGAAGGGCGAGCCTTCAGGCACCTTCGGGCTCGGTGTGTCGTCGTCGTTCTTGACGTTCTGCGAGGTGGAGATGTTCACCACGGCATCAAGCAGACCGGCGGCGAGATCGGCCACGGATGCCGGCCCCTGTGCCGCATGGCGGGCAGAGGGCGCGAGGCCAGGCTGCAGCGGCTTGCCCGTCGGCGGCGCGGGAAGCGCCTGCGGCTCGCTGGCCGGCGGCTGCGGGGCTGCGGGCGCCTGGGCAAAGCCGGGCCCGGCCGGAAGCGCCAGCCCCAGCGCCAGGAGGCCGGCGAGAATGCCGCGCTGGGAGAGCGTCGAAGAAAAGCGCGGACGGTGCGGCGAGCCCATAAGGGGACCTTTCGGCTGATGCGGCATGACGCGCGCAAAATGGACGATGACGCGAAAGCGCGCAAGCCGGACGGGCTGACGCTTGGTCACGGTAACATCGGTGCATCGCGGCGATGCGCCCGCTCAAGAGCAAAGGATAGGAGCCCCGCCCGACCCGTCTAGTCATGTTTTCGTTATGCGATGGTCCCGCGCACGCTCAGACCATGATTTCATGGCCGCTGGCCTTCAGCGCGGCAACGGCCTTCTCCAGATCGGAACCGAGGATGAAGACGTAATCAGTGCTGAAGGTCGAATTGGCGAACACGCCGACCCCGGCCGAGGAGAGCGGCGAGACGACCGAGGACAGCACCCCCGGCGCATCGAAAGCGAAGTGCTGTTCGATGCGGAAGCAGCGCCAGCCCAGCGACGAATGAATGCTGGAGGGCACGCGCGCAGCGCGGCAGACCAGCGTCAGCTCCTCGCGCGACGAGATGGCAGCCCAGAAGCCGGGACCGGCGACCCAGTCGGGGATCTGCGAACCGATATTGAGGCGCGTGATGGCATATTCCGCGTCGATGAGGCGAAGGAGGAGCTTGCGATGCATGGGCGACTCTCGTGCCGCGGCGGCGGCTCAAATGCGGGCGGGCAGCGACCGATCCTTCGGAAAAGTCGGTCGAGGTGCCTGAGATAAAAAGGCCGGCGGAACGCTCCTGTCAAGGCGCTCCGCCGGCCGATGGCCTTGGGTCAGTTGGCGGGTGCCGTCGCCGCCGGGGCAGCGGCAGCAGGTGCTGGCGCGGGGGATGTCGCCGGCGCGGCGGCGCCCGCAGCGCTGTTGAAGTAGCGGAAGAATTCCGAGTCCGGCGAGATGACCAGCGTCGTTTCCGGATTGGCGATCGCCGCATTATAGGCGTTCATCGACCGATAGAAGGCGAAGAAGCCCGGATCGCGGTTGAACGCATCGGCAAAGATGCGCGTCCGCTCGCCTTCGCCCTCACCGCGCAGGATTTCGCTTTCGCGCTGCGCCTCGGCGACGATCTCGACGACCTGACGATCGGCAATCGCCCGCCGGCGCTGGCCTTCTTCATTACCACGGGCGCGGATCAGCTCGGCCTCGGCCAGACGCTCGGCCTTCATCCGGTCAAAGGTCTGCTGCGAAACCTCCTGCGTCAGGTCGGTCCGGCGAATGCGGACATCCTCGATGCGGATGCCGAGCGAATCGGCATCGGCCTTCATGTCCTGCCGGACCTCGCGCATCATCGCGGCGCGCTCGTCCGAAAGCGCCGATTCGAAGCCGCGCAGACCGTAGACCCGACGAAGCGACGAATCGAGACGGGTGCGCAGGCGCGCTTCGGCCGATTCGCGATCGCCCGACACCGTTTCGCGGAAGCGGCGCGCATCGGCGATGCGATAGACCATGAAGGCATCGACTTCATAGAATTTGCCGCCGGAGACCTGGACGCGAATATTGTCCAGGTCGAAGCGGAGCGCCTGGGCCGGCACATATTGCACGCGATCGGCATCCATGAAGGCGAAGGGCAGCTTGAAATAGAGGCCCGGCTCGGTCTTGACCGCGCGGATCTGACCGAAGCGCACAACGATGGCCTGCTGGCGCTGGGTCACGACGAAGATCGAGGAATAGGCGACGATCAGGAGAACGCCGATCGCGATCAGCACATAGGGGAGACGGTTGTTCATGTTACTGCGCCCCTCCCTGCTGCGGCGCCGGACGGGGATTGATCTCGTTCAGCGGCAGATAGGGCAGAACACCCTGGCCCTTGCTCTCGTCGATGATGATCTTCTTCGACTTGCCGAGAACCTCCTGCATGGTTTCCAGATAAAGCCGGGTGCGGGTGACCTCGGGCGCCAGGCGATAGGCGTCATAGACCGAGACGAAGCGCTGCGCCTCACCCTGGGCTTCCTTGACGACGCGGTCCTTGTAGGCAGCCGCCTCTTCGCGAACCTGCGCGCCCTGGCCTCGGGCCCTGCCGAGCACCTGGTTGGCATATTGATTGGCTTCCTCGACGAAGCGGTCCTCGTCCTGCTCGGCGCGCTGCACCTCGTCGAAGGCGTCGGCCACTTCGCGCGGCGGAGCGGCATCTTCGATGGAAACGGTGTTGACCGACAGGCCGGCGCCATAGGCATCCATGGTGGCCTGGATCGTGCTCTTCACGTCGAGCGCGATGGCCTGGCGGTTGTCGCGGAAGATGTCCTGAGCCGGACGACGGCCGACAACCTCGCGCATCGCACTTTCAGCCACCTGCTGCAGCGTCTGCGCCGGGTTTTCGACATTGAAGAGATAGGCGCGCGGATCGGTGACCGAGAACAGCACCGAGAACTGGACGTTGACGATGTTCTGGTCGCCCGTCAGCATCAGACCGGACGAGTTCTGGTCGCCCATGCCCGAGCGCCGGCCGATATTCTGCTGCTGCTCGGTGATCTTGACCAGCTCGACGGTTTCGAGCGGCCACAGATGGAAATGCAGGCCTGGCATCGAAATCTCGTCCTTCGGCTTGCCGAAGCGCATTTCGACGCCGCGCTCGTCCGGCTGGACGGTGTAGATCGCGTTGAGGAGGAAGAAGCCGACGAGCACGAGGGCGATGATGGCCACCGCGCCGCCATTGAATCCGCCGGGAACGATGCCCTTGAGCTGGTCCTGGCCGCGGCGCAGGATCTCCTCCAGATCCGGCGGACCGCCATTGCCGCGCCCGCCACCGCCGCCGCCGCGCGGCCGGTTCGGTCCCTGTCCCCAGGGGCCCTTGTTACCGCCGCCGCCGCCACCCCAGGGGCCGCCGCCGTTCTGATTGCTCCAGGGCATTCACACCTCTTTGCTTGAACCGTCAGGATCGACATCCGGTCATTTTAGGAACCCGATGCGAATGTCCTCGTTATAGGTATCGCCCCCGGTGCTTTCAACGCGGGCGGCTTTCGCTTTATGGCATTGGCGGGGCAAAATCGATCAACATCCCGTTGATTGCCGCCGCCAGATCACGAAGCGCATGGCGTGACTGTCCTTTTCGCCCCGGGGCATGGGCGCCTCGTCAATCTTCTGGAAACGATCAGGCGAAATTTCCGGAAAAAGCGTATCCCCCTCCGGCTCCGCCTCGACCTCCGTCACATAGAGCACCTCGGCATGATCGAGCGCCTGGGCATAGATCTGCCCGCCGCCGATGATGGCGATCTCTTCCGCCCCCCGCGCCTCGGCCCGGCGCTCTGCCAGCGCCAGCGCTGCCTCCAGCGACGCCACCACCTCTGCCCCCTCCAGCACCAGATCGGCCTTTCCGCTGATGACGATGTTATCGCGCCCGGGCAGCGGCCGGCCCAGGCTCTCGAAGGTGCGCCGCCCCATGATGACGGGCTTGCCCAGCGTCAGCCGCTTGAACTGCGCCAGATCGGTCGGCAGGCGCCAGGGCATGCCGCCATCGCGCCCGATCACCCGGTTTTTTGCCATGGCCACGACGATGGAAACCTGCGGTTTTCCCTTTGCTTCGCTCATCGTGGCCCTTTTCTTCTTCCTGCTGCGGCGGCGCCGCAATCACACGGCGATCGGCGCCGCGATATTGGCCTCGGCCTCATAGCCGACCAGCGTAAAATCCTCATAGCGGAAGCCGAAGAGATCGCGCACATCAGGATTGATCCGCATGGTCGGCAGGGGCTTCGGCGTGCGGCTCAGCTGCAGCCGGGCCTGCTCGAAATGGTTCTTGTACAGGTGCGCGTCGCCCAGCGTGTGCACGAAATCGCCCGGCTTCAGACCCACCACCTGCGCCACCATCAAGGTCAGCAGCGCATAGGAGGCGATGTTGAAGGGCACGCCGAGGAAGATGTCGGCCGAGCGCTGGTAGAGCTGGCAGGACAGGCGTCCGTCGGCGACATAGAACTGGAACAGGCAATGGCAGGGCGGCAGCGCCATATCGTCCACCTCGGCCGGATTCCAGGCGGAGACGATGTGGCGGCGGGAATTGGGATTGGTCTTCAGCCCCTCGACGAGCAGCGCCATCTGGTCGATCTGCCGGCCATCGGGCGTGGCCCAGGAGCGCCATTGCCGGCCATAGACGGGGCCAAGTTCGCCTGTCTCGTCCGCCCATTCATCCCAGATAGTCACCCCATGCTCGTGCAGATAGGCGATGTTGGTGTCACCGCGCAGGAACCAGAGCAGCTCATGGATGATGGAGCGCAGATGCAGCTTCTTGGTCGTGGTGACGGGAAAGCCCTCGGATAGGTCGAAGCGCATCTGATAGCCGAAGACCGAGCGCGTGCCCGTGCCCGTGCGATCGCCCCGGTCCGTACCATGCTCCATGACATGGGCGAGAAGGTCGAGATATTGCTTCATGGGACGGCGCTCCACCTCAAAGCCGATGCGGCGGGGAAACAGAGGAAGCGCCGTGTCAACGCCTCCCTCGGGGATGGGCCAGCATAAGGCTGCCGACGCCACCAAGAAAGCCGGCGGGCGGCTTTTCCCCTGCTCACTTCTCCCTCCCATTGGCGGCCGGCGCGGACAAGGCGGCCGATAACACCGAGATTTGCAAAGGCGGCAAAGGAAAATTGGCCGGGAAATGGCGGGCTTTTCGCAAGCCCTGCCCTTTTCATCCGCGCCCCGAAGGCCTATATGAACCGTGTCGTCGCAAGGCGACTATGGCAATAAACGAACGATGGAATAAGCCTATTGGACCCGGGGGCGGTACCCGGCGCCTCCACCAAAAACCGGTCCGGCCGCAAAAAGCGGCGCTGAACAGACCGACCGGCTTTTGATGGGGGCGAAATAGGATCGACAAGGGTGTAAAGATCGCTTTTTTGCTCGGCATGATACCGCCGTTATCGGGTCAAATTAGTAGTTGCCAACGACAACTATGCGGAAGCTCGTCTCGCTGCTTAATCGCGGTGTGACACTTCAAATCAAGTCCTAAGGGGTCGCACTCTTAGGCGGGGTCCGAAGGCACCTGGCAACAGAAGCCTTCACCTTCCCTCTTCGACCTTCGCCCTCCCTCTTCCTGCCGCAATCGCCGGCTTCCTTATCTGTCAGATGACAGGCTTGGGCTGTTAGCCTTCTCGCCCGTCTTGAAATCGTCTATAGATAATGCAAATGACGGGGATGAACGCGGTTGCCGCGCCGTCCGCGCAAGCGACAAGCAAACCCTTCTGACGGCAAGACAAATGGGGATCTGATGGGCCAGGACCATATCCGCTACGACATTCTCGCACAGGACGCGCTGCGCAGCGTGATCCGCAAGGTTCTGAGCGAGGTCGCGGCGACCGGACATCTGCCGGGCGACCATCATTTCTTCATCACCTTCCTCACCAACATGCCCGGCGTGCGCATCTCGCAGCACCTAAAGGCAAAATATCCCGAGCAGATGACCATCGTCGTCCAGCACCAGTTCTGGGAACTGAAGGTGACCGAATCGCAGTTCGAGATCGGCCTGTCCTTCTCGGACACGCCGGAGAAGCTGGTGATTCCGTTCAACGCCGTGCGCGGCTTCTATGACCCTTCCGTCAATTTCGAGCTGGAATTCGACGTCGCCTCGATGGACGAGCTGCAGGACGCCGAGATCACCGCCTATCCCGTGCCGACCGAAAGTGCCTCCCCGAGCGAACCCAAGGCCCCGGCGGCCGAGGGCGACGGCGAGAAGAAGGGCGGCTCGGTCGTCTCCCTCGACAGCTTCCGCAAGAAGAACTGAGCCATGAGCGGCGAGGTCGTCAACCTCAGGCAGGCGCGCAAGCAGAAGGCGCGCCGCGACAAGGAAAAGACCGCCGAACAGAATCGCATCAGCTTCGGCCGCACCAAGGCGGAAAAGACGCTGACCAAAGCAGTCAACGCGATGGCCGATCGCAAGCTCGACCAAGGTAAGCTTGAACAGGGCAGACTCGACCAGGGCGGGCGCGAATCTGCGCCTGATGGCAGCGACGACGCCTGACACAAGCCGGCTTCGCGCTGCCATTCCTGACTTGGAAGAGTGACGATGATCCGTAAGCATTCCGCCACATTGCACGGGCACAGGACCAGCATCTCGCTCGAAGAACCCTTCTGGGCGGAGCTGCATGCCATGGCCGCCGCGCGCGGGATCGCCCTTGCCCAGCTCATCGCCGAGATCGACGATACCAGGCCGGTCGATAGCAATCTCTCCTCGGCCATCCGCGTGCAGGTTCTGCTCTGGCTGAAGGCACGGCGGCACTGATGGCCTATCCAGTGTTGACGCTCAAGGCCGCCTCCGCCCCAGAGCATCGGTTGATCGCGCTGTCCTCATCGCCCGGCTGTCTAGAGCATCGGACTGAAAACAGTCCTCAGTGCGATGCTCTAGATTTTTGTTTTTGCATCGGATTTTTTCGAAAACCGGTTCCCACTTTTCGGTCCGGCGCGCCAACCATCAACGGCTGGCGACGAGCACGCCGGCGCCGATCATCAGCGAGCCGGCACCGCGGTTCAGCGCCCTGATCCGGCGCGGCGTGGCGATGAAGCGGCGGGCGCGGCTGGCGGCGGCGACGTGGAAGCCGACGACCAGGATCTCGACGAGAAGAATGACCAGCATCAGCTCCGCCGTATCGGTGACCGTCAGGCTGCGCGTGCCGAGCACGCCGGGCAGGAGCGCAAGATAGAAGATCGGCATTTTCGGGTTGGTCAGGTTCAGCAGGAAGCCGGTCATGAACAGCCGGGCCAGGCCGCCACGCGGCGCGCGCGCGGCGATCACCGGCTCCGCCCGCCACATCTGCACCCCGGTATAGACGAGGTAGGCGGCCCCGGCATATTGGACGAAGCGGAAGTTCTCGTTCAGCGCCTGCGCCACCGCATTCAGCCCGACGGCGGCGAAGATGACGAAGCCGAGGATGCTCAGCACCATGCCCGCGCCATAGGCCAGGCCATGCGCCGGACCGGCGCTGACCGTCTTGGAAACGATCGTCAGATTGTCGGGCCCGGGACTGGCCGCGAAGACGAAGAAGGCGGCGGCAAAGGTCAGAAGCGTTTGCAGATCCATGGCAATGGGTCCTTTATCCCTCAGGCACGGGCAGGCCATTGTCGCGGCCCTTCATTCGACGGGGCCTCTCGCGATCCTCTGCCACAGCCACAGCCACAGGTTAGCAGGATGAGGTCGCTGCGCAAGCGATGTCAAAGAGACCGGTCGCAAACACCGCAGCGATGAGAGCACTGGTCTAAAAGCTGAGAGCCGATTTTTGGACAAATCCGGTACAAAAACAAGACTCTAAAACATCGGACTGCCGACGATTCCACAGTGGACGACAAAACGATTTGCGACCCTGACTGCCCTCGCATCCGACCCTTCGGGCCACCGTCTCCCCGTAGGGGAGAAGAAACGCGCGCCGCCGCCTCGCCCTTCCGCCACCCCTAGAGCATCAGACTGGAAATCGTACGCAGTCCGATGCTTTACCTTTTTGTTTTTGCATCGGATTTTTCCGAAAACCGGTTCCCACTTTTCGGTCCGATGCTCTAAGAAAATGCGGTTTATGCATTCTTTCCGGTGAGCTGGATGGAGGCGCCATTCTATCGGCTGGGTCTCTTCTTCCCATCGGGGTCCGAAGGACGGGACGAGACCCGTGGCTCGTCCCCGGTCGGATGCCGATAGGCAGATGAGGGCGCGCCACGACTTGCAAACACGTGGACTTTCAGTGCGAGGCTACAAGGGCGCCGGTGCGCGATGCGTTCAGGGCGACGGCACGCCGGGCAGGCTCTGGAAATCGAGATCGGGACGTCGGCCCGGCGGGTCCAGGCCCAATCCCGGCGCATCCTGTGGCGGCGCGAGGGTGCGGCCGCGCTCCACACTGTCGGAAGGGCTGACCGGAAGAACCGGTGCCTGGCTTTCGTTTGCGCGGCGTTCCGCTTCGGCTTTTGCCGCCGCCTCGGCAGCGCGCCGGTCTGCCTCCGCCTTGGCCGCCGCCGCCTGGCGGCGCGCCTCTTCCGCCGCGCGGGCCTGCTCGGCCTGAATACGTTGCTGTTGCTCGGCCTCCGCCCGGCGCCGCTCTTCCTCCAGCCGGCGCAGGCGTTCGGCCTCGCGCGCGGCCTGCTGGGCGCGCAGAAGGGCGGCCTCGCGGCGCAGGCGCTGCTTTTCCAGCACATTGGCCTGCAGCGTCTCCACCCGCCGGCGCTCACGCTCGAAGGCGCGCAGCGACAGGTAATTGGCAAGCGGGCTGTAATCCACGCTCACGCCCGGATCCTGCAGACGGCCGGCAACGCGCAGGTCGACGGCCGGCTCGGCGCCCGCCAGCGTCGCGTCACCGGCCTTGTAAGTCAGCGACAGCACGCCGTTGATCCGGTCTTCCGGCAGGCGCAGTTCCAGATTGCCCTTCACGGCCGCAGCGGCATCGCCCGCCGTAATCTCCTGCGCCCGCAGGGTTCCGCCCGCCAGGCTGAAGGGAATGGTGACCGAGCTGAGCGCCGCCTCGCCGCCGAAAAGCAGCGGCCCGGCGATCTCGCCGGCCTGGGCGGAGGTGACGTCGCCTTCCAATTTGTCGGCAGCGGCGAGCAACGCGTTGAAACCGCGGGTGTTGAGGCCCCTGAGCGTCAGATCCTTCACCGCGAGCGTGCCCGAACCGGTCAGCGACTGCGCCATGGCCTGCGGGCTCTTACCGGAGGCATTGAAGGCAACGGCGAAATCGCCCAGCCCGCGCGCGACCGGCGCGCCCTGGCGTTGCCACACGGCGCGGCCGAGATCGCCGCCGGCGATCATCAGCTTCCCCTGCAGGAAGCCCGAGCCGCCATTGCTGCCGGTGGTCAGCTGGCCGCTGGCCTTGCCGCCCAGCCAGTCGCCCTTGGCGTCGGTCAGCGCCAGCTGGTCGCCGCGCCAGGCAAGCGTGCCGGAGAAATTGTCGATCGCGCCATAGAGCCCCGGCCAGAACTGCTTGGCCGTCAGTGCCACCGTCATGTCGAGCCCGGTCCAGGGCGCGGCCGGCAGCTTGGCATCCGAGAGCTGTTCGGCAGCCGGTTCGGTCAGCGGGCCGAAAATGCCTTCGGCCATCCAGGGCAGGCTGACCGTATCGACGGCGAGCTTGCCATCCGCCTTGCCCGGCGTGGTGCGGCTGAAATTGAGCGTGCCGGAAACATTGTCGCCGGCGGCTTGGCCCTGCAGATTGGCGAGCGCGACCGCCTCGCGGCTGACCGTCACGTCGGCCTTGAGCTGGGCCGCAAGCCCCATGCCCATCTGCGGCAGGGAAATGCCCTGGAGCAGCAGAAGCGGTTCGAGATCGCGGCTTTCGAGCGACAGCTTGCCCTGCCCTGCAAGGAAATCCGCAGCCGCCAGATCCGCCTCGCCGGTCAGCGACAAAGCGGTGTTCTGGGTATTGAAGGTCAGCGTGCCATTCGCCTTGCTGCCGTCGGTTTCCTGCAGCCTGAGCGACATCTGGCCATTGCCGTCGGGATCGAAAGGCAGGGGATCAAAGCCGGCCTGACCGAGCACCACCAGGCTCGACGGGTTCTCGATCGTCGCCTCCAGCAGGAGACCTTCACCCTTCAGCGCCTTGGCGAGGTCGGGCGCCTGATAATTGACGGCGATGCGCGAACCATTGGCGGTGCCGACCATGCCGAAATTGGCCGTCGCCGCGCCATCCTTGGCGCCGGTCGTCAGCGTGAAATCGAGCGCGGCATTGGCATAATAGGGGCCGGCGCGCACCAGCCTCTCGAAGGCCGGGTGGGCGGGGGCGTGGCGGGCGATGAGCTGGAGAAGCGGCGTGAGGTCCTCCGCCGCGATCTTCATCTTGGCCGCCACCGCCGGGCTGGACAGCTGCCCGCTCATGCGGCCCGAAAGCGCCAGCTGGGCACCGGCGAGATCGCCGACGGAGACGCGCTCGGCCTGGATCTGGCCGTTCTTCAAGGTCGCGATCAGTTGCACGTCGCGCGCCGTCTCGCCGAAGGCGGAGAACTCCTCAGCCGAGATATCGGCGGCAATGGTGTGGGCGAGCACGGTCTCGGTCGAGGTATCGCCGGCCACCAGGCCCGTCAGCGCCCTGAGCGCGTCGAGATCGATCCGGTTGCCCTTGAGCTGAACGGTGAGCGTCGGCGGCGCATCGGCGAGCGACTGGCGCTCGATGCGCCCATGCAGCGTGGCCGGACCGGCGGCGATTTCCAGCCGCTCGAACTGCTGCAGGCTGTCGGTCAGATTGACGCTGGCGGAAAAGCCCGCCGTCGGCAGGCGGCGCAACGCCGGATCTACCGAGCCGGCAAGCCAGGAGGCAAGCCCCGAAGGCTGGGTGGAGGCCATCAGCAGATCGCCCCGGAAAGCGCGCTGGCCAACCAGCGTCAGCCGGCCCTTGGCTTCCAGCTGCGTGCGCCCGGGCAGTTGCGCCACGGCATTGTCGACCAGCCAGCCAGCCCGGTCGGGCCTGAGATCCAGCCGGACGTCCCGCACCGTGGTGTCGCCGATGACGATGGCCGGCAGGCGCAGATTGGCCCGTCCCGGCACCTGCGGGATCGGGATATCCGCCAGAATGTTCAGCATCGCCTGCAGCCGCTGGCGCACGGACACATCCGGATTGCGATTGGTCTTGCCCGCCTCGCCGCCGCGGTTGCCGATGCGGCTGACATCGATCTGCTGGCCATTGGCGAGCAGGAGGAATTGCGGCACCTTGCCTGTATCCAGCGTCGCCTCGCCGGTGACGAGATAGGGATCGTCGCGCGGGCCGACCTCCAGGCGATAATCCGGCACGCGGATGCGCTCATTGGTCAGCTCGAACGTGCCGGTGATGCGCGGCGCCTGCACATCGGCGCCCTTGGCGTCCTGGGCCTGCTGGCCGCGATTTTCGGTGAGGGTGAACTTGCCCTGATAGAGCGGGCGGAAATCGACGATCTTCAGCAGCCCTTCGAGATCGAAGCCGAAGGGGCGCTTGTCGGGAATGAGACGCGCGCGCAGCGGCAGCGCGCCTTCGCTGTCGGGCTCGCCGCTGGACAGCGAGAAACGCCCGGCCTCGCCATCCAGCGCGCCGCGCCCTTCCACCTGCCAGGGACCGGCGAGCGTGCGGGCGGAGAGATCGGCATCGAGCCCGGTCAGACGGCGCGTGCGGCCTGTCTGTTCGTCGATGAAGGCGACTTCGCCGCCCGTGACCGAGACTTTCTCGAGAACGACGCTCTTGGCCGGGATCGATGCCTGACGCCCGCGCGCCCA
The DNA here is from genome assembly GCF_001938945.1 of Xaviernesmea rhizosphaerae. Lineage (GTDB taxonomy): Bacteria > Pseudomonadota > Alphaproteobacteria > Rhizobiales > Rhizobiaceae > Xaviernesmea > Xaviernesmea rhizosphaerae. The sequence continues at coordinate 155,362 of NZ_MKIO01000021.1, read as the reverse complement.
GTCCAGCGTGCCGTCCGGCAGAAGCTTCAGCCGCGCCTTGGGCTGGTCGAGCCGCATGTCGAAGATCAGCGCCTCGCCGCTCAGAAACGGCGCCAGCTCCGCATCCATGGAGAAATGCGCCACCGAGACCAGCGGCGCGCCATCCTCGCCGCGGCCGATGCGCACGTCGTTGAGAGTGACCGAGGGGAAAGGAATCAGCCGGGCATCGACACTGCCATGCACGGTCACCGGCTGGCCGATGATGCGGGTGGCCTCCCGCTCGAAATCCTGGCGGAAATTGGTCCAGTCGATGAACAGGGGGGCAATCAGGGCGCCAAACAGCGCCACGACCAGAAGTCCACCGACAGCGACGAAGATCCGCGAAAGCACCAGGACGCAACAGCCTTTATGTTCCAGCGGGCACGCCGACAGGGCGAGCCCCTTCCCGTCAAACAGCCAAGAGACCGGACGGTCGCCAAGGTGCAAAGGGTGGCACGAATGGACCTGAAGATCGCCTCAGCCTCCGCGCCCCTTCGGCCGGCACGATGGATAAACCGCCTGCCGCCGCCTCGCCCAGCCGCCTGCCGCCGCTTTCAGGGATAGTCAGGCGCTACTCTTAGGAAACAAAAGCGCTTTGTCCAGAACATGTTGCGCAAGCCGTCGGCACGCGCCCGGCCATCCCCGATTTCCCGCGGCCTGGGTGTCGATTCCGCAACGGTTCCGCAACCCGCCAGAGGACGGATGGCAGCCACGAGCGCGTCAGGAGGCCGGCTCGAGCTGGCGGGCAAGCGCCAGCTCCTGAGCCAGCCGGCGCTCCTCGTCGGCTTGCGGCTTGGAAAAGCGGGCGATGACCAGATAGGCGACCGGCGTCAGGAACAGGGTGACGACGGTGGCAAGCCCGAGACCGCCGACCAGCACCCAGCCGAGCGCGATGCGCGCCTCCGCGCCCGCCCCGCTCGCCAGCACCAGCGGCACCGCGCCGACGATGGTGGCGATCATTGTCATCATGACAGGGCGCAGGCGGATATTGGCGGCATTCTCGATCGCCTCACGCAGGCCCTGGCCGTGCTCGCGCAGCTGATTGGCGAATTCGACGATCAGGATGCCGTTCTTCGCCATGATGCCGACCAGCAGAACCAGGCCGATCTGGCTGTAGATATTGAGGGTGGTGCCGGTCAGAAGCATGGCGAAGACGGCACAGGCAAGCCCCAGCGGCACGGTGAACATGATGACCACGCCGCTGATGAAGCTTTCAAACTGCGCTGCCAGCACCAGGAAGATGATGACCAGCGCGAAGCCGAAGGTGATCACCAGACCATTGGCGTTCTCGCCGAGGGTCGCCGCCTCAGACAGAGGCACCAAGCGTGAGCCCGGCGGCAGAAGCGGGGCGGCCGCCTCCTGGGCGAAGGTCAGCGCTTCGCTCAAGCCGAACCCCTCGCGCAGGCCTGCCGAAAGCGAGACCGCGCGCAGCTGCGCCTGGCGCTCCAGCTGCGGCGCCACCGCCCGCTCCTCGATCGAGGCGATGGTCGACATCGGCACGATGCGCCCCTCCCCGGTCTTGAGGAACAGATTGCCAAGGTCGGTCGGATCGTTCACCGGCCGCGTGGTGGAGACCAGCTTCACCGGATAGGCCTCGCCCTCCACGAAGACATCGACCACGCTGTTGCCGTCGAGCATGGCCTGAAGGGCGGCCGAGAGACCGGTGATGTCGATGCCGAGGTCGGAGGCGCGCTCGCGGTCGATGGTGACGGAAAGCTGTGCCTGATTGGCCTCATAGTTCAGGCGGACATTCTCGAAACGGCCGCTATCCTCCAGCTTGCGCACAAGGGCAGCAGCGGCGGTTCCCAGCTTCCCGTAATCATTGCCGACCAGCGCCACCTGCAGGCCATTGCCGGCGCCGCGAATGCCCAGGCTGTTGGGCTGAACGGGGAAGGCGCGCACCGAGGGAATGGCGGCGGTGATCCGGGTGATGTCGCGGGAAATCTCCTGCTGGCTGCGGCTGCGCTCGCTCCAGGGCGCGAGCGACAGCACCATGAAGCCCGAGTTGACCGCGGCGCCCTGGCCGGAGACGGAATAGACATTGGCGATCTCGCCACGCTCTACCAGAGGTTTCAGCCCGTCCTCGATCCGGCGCATCTGCGCCTGGGTATAATCGAGCGACACGCCCTGCGGCGCCTGGATGCGCAGGAGAATGCGCGAGCGATCCTCGGTCGGCGTCAGTTCCGAGGTCAGCGCGGTAAAGGCGATGCCGCCGCCAGCCGCCACCAAGCCAGCCACGACCAGCACCACGAAGGGCGCATTGAGACAGGCGGCTAGCGCGCGGCGATAGGCCCCCGACAACAGCCCGCCCAATCGCGCGAGCGGCCCCTTGCGCCCATGGGAGGCGGCATGGGGCTTCAGCATGCGCGCCGCCAGCATCGGGCAGAGCGTCAGCGCCACGAAGGCGGAAAGCAGGATGGAAAAGGCCAGCACGAAGCCGAATTCGCGGAACAGGCCGCCGGTCTGCCCGGGCAGGAAGGAAAGCGGGATGAAGACGGCCGCGAGCGTGGCCGTGGTCGCCAGCACGGCGAAAAACACCTCCAGCGTGCCCAACACGGCGGCTGCGCGCGGCCCCACGCCCTGCGAACGCCGGCGCACGATGTTCTCCAGCACGACGATGGCATCGTCCACCACCAGGCCAGTGGCCAGAACGATGGCGAGCAGCGTGAGAATATTGATCGAGAAACCCGCGAGATAGATCGCCGCGCAGGTGCCGATCAGCGCGATTGGCATGGTCATGGTCGGGATCAGAGTCGCGCGCCAGTCGAGCAGGAAGAGATAGATGACCACGGTAACGGCGAGCACCGCCGCCACCAGCGCGATCTCGACCTCATGGATCGCGCCTTCGATGAAGACGGCGTCGTCACTGGTGATCTGCAGCCGCGTGCCCTCGGGCAGCACCGCATTGATCTCGCCCACGGTGCGGCGCACGCCTTCGGAAATATCCAGCGTGTTGGACTGCGCCTGGCGAATGATGCCCAGGCCGATGCCGGGGCTGCCATTGGAGCGCAGCGCCGACGTGCCGATGTCAGGGCCGATGGTGACGGTGGCGACATCGCCGAGCCGGATATTGTCGGCAAGCAGCAGCCGCTCGAACTGTTCGGGCCGCTGCAGATCGGCGGTGGCGCGCACCGAAATATCCTGATTGGCGCTGGTGAGCGAGCCGGCCGGCACGTCGAGCGCGGCGGTGGCCAGCGCATTGCGCAGGTTTGCGACCGTCAGCCCGCGCGCGGCGAGCTTGTTCTGGTCGACATCGACGCGGAAGATCTTCTCCTGCTGGCCGTTGAGCTGCACGTCGGCCACGCCCTCGACGGCAGCCAGACGGTCGGTCACCTCGTTTTCGGCCAGCAGCGAGAGGTCCTCGGTCGAAAGCCTGTCGGAGGTGAGCGCCAGGCGCAGGATCGGCTGGCTGTCGGCATCGGCCTTGACGATCTGCGGCGCATCCGCCGTTTCCGGCAGGGTGTTGGTCACCCGGCCCAGCGCGTCGCGCACGTCATTGGCGGCCTGGCTGACATCGGTGGCGTCGGAAAACTCCAGCGTCACCCGGCTGCGGGCATATTCGGAGGTGGAGGAGATATTCTTGATGCCCTGGACGCGGCTGACCGCGCCTTCCACCACCGAGGTGATCTCGCGGTCCACCGTCTCCGGCGAGGCGCCATCGAAGGTCGTGGTGACCGAGACGACGGGGCGGTCCACCTGCGGCAGTTCGCGCACCTCGATGCCGTTCAGCGCCGCAAGCCCGGCGACGATGATCAGGAGATTGACCACGAGCGCGAAAATCGGCCGGCGCACGAACAGCGCGGTAAATCCGGCCTGCCCGCCTTCGGGGCTTGCCGGCACGGGCGTCGGCTCGATGCGGGGCAGTTCATGCTTCACGAGCGGCCCTCCGCCTTGGAAATCTCCTGATTGCGGGTGGAGGGTGCGGGATCAGCGCCCTCGATGCGCACCGGCCCGCCCTCGCGCGCCCGCTGCACGCCTTCGATGATCACCCGGTCGCCTTCCTTGAGCGCCGCATCCACCAGCACGGCATCGGAATTGCGCTGGATGATCTTGATGGGCACGCGCCTGGCCTTGTCGTCCAGCACCTGCCAGACGAAGGCGCCATCGGAACTCCACTGTACCGCCAGCGGATTGACCGCCGGATAGGTCTCGCCGGGGAAGCGGACCTGGACCGAGAAGGACATGCCGGCCCTGAGCACATCATCGGGATTGTCGAGGCGCGCGCGCACGCGCAGCGTCCGGCTGGCCTGGTCGATGCGGTTGTCGATGGCGGAAACGGTGCCGGCGAAATCGCGCGCCGGCATTGCCACGGCGGTGGCGGAAACCGGCTGCCCGGCCCGGATCTGGTTGGAGAGCCGCTCCGGCACCCAGAAATCGACAAGGATCTCGCTGCGATCATCGACCACGGCAACGGCGGTCGAGGTCGTGACGTAATCGCCGGGATTGGCGGTGATGATGCCGACCACGCCCTTGGCCGGCGAGACGATATCGCGCCGCTTCAGCTCCAGCTCGGCCGATTGCCGCTCCAGCTCGGCGGCCTGAAGGTCGAATTCGGCCTGTCGCAGGGCGGCGATCGACACGGCATTGCCGAGCCTGCGGTTACGGTCCAACGCATCGCGCGCCTTTTCCACGGCGACGCGCCCCTGTTCGGCGGCGATGGTCTGCGCGTCATTGTCCAGCCGGGCGATCACCTGGCCGATCTCGACGCGATCGCCTGAAGTCACCAGCACCTGCGCCAGATTGCCGGTCGACAGCGGCGTTACGGAGACCGTGCTGCGGGCCTCGCCGGTGCCGAGCGCTTCGATCCGGTCGTTCACGACCCCCATGGCCACGGCCTGGACCACGACGATCGGAGGGCCGGAAGCACCATTGCGCCCGCCGCCGCCTTGCCGCGCAAGCGCACCCGTCGTTTCGCGCGCCGCGCCTTGAGCGCCCGCCGACGGCTTTCCGGCGATAAGTCCGGCAAGCGATGCGGGAACCCCTGCGCTCTCGAGCTTCGAGGCTGCGCCCGGGACAAAGCGCACGGCCACCACAAGCGTGGCGACCAGAAGCACGGTTGCGATGACAAGCTGCGTCGACAGGCGCATCTGTGGCGGTTCCCTTCGTCTTTATCAGGCGTCCGTCCGCCTTTTCGCGGCCGGCCGCCTCGCATTGCGACATCGATCGATCTGCGGGACGCGGTCTCTACGGGGCAAACGGGAGAACGGATCGGCGCGGTTCACTCCGATGACGCGCCACCAGAGCAAAGGGTCCCACCGCAGCCATGTTTGCGCGCCATCATCACGACCGTTCCTGCCGCGGGTCGCGTCCGGGATGACGGCGACCCCGTGGCCAGACCCCGGTGGACAGATCCCGCAAGGCCATCGATACGGGCGGGACTATCCTCCCCGCAATGGCGGGACGCAACCGCTTCGCAGCCCGCTGACGAAATTGTCATCGGCGCGCGATGAGGTCGCATCCTCGGTGTATAGAGGGCGGGAAACGGCTGGACTGGCGGAATAAATGCAGAACAGCCTTATGGCCTTTGCAGGCCGAATCACTACATTGGGACGCCATGAGCAACGGTTTTGACGATATTCCCTTCTTCGACGAGGAGCCGCCTGCGCGCGCCCCGCGTGGACGAGCGACCGGCGGCCCGGCCGAGGCGCCGCGCCCGGACGAGACGCGCCACCAGCCCGCAGCCTCCCCGCGCCCGGCCGCTAGCGGCATTGCCGCGCGCGCCATGGCGGCGCGCGGCGGCCCCAGCGTGCCCGATTATCTCTCCGGCCTGAACCCCGAGCAGCGCCAGGCGGTGGAAACGCTGGACGGTCCGGTGCTGGTTCTGGCTGGCGCCGGCACCGGCAAGACCCGCGTGCTCACCACCCGCATCGCCCATATCCTCGCCTCTGGCCGTGCCTATCCCTCACAGATCCTCGCAGTGACCTTCACCAACAAGGCGGCGCGCGAGATGAAGGAGCGCGTCGGCGTTCTCGTCGGCGGTGCCGTCGAGGGCATGCCCTGGCTCGGCACCTTCCACTCGATCGGCGTCAAGCTTTTGCGCCGCCATGCCGAGCTCGCCGGCCTGCGCTCCGACTTCACCATTCTCGACACCGACGATGTGGTGCGGCTGATCAAGCAGATCATCCAGGCCGAGGGGCTGGACGACAAGCGGTGGCCGGCCAAGCAGTTTGCCGGCATGATCGACGGCTGGAAGAACAAGGGGCTGCTGCCCGCCGATATTCCCGAGGGCGACGCCCGCGCCTTCGCCAATGGCAAGGGCCGCGAACTCTATGCCGCCTATCAGGCCCGGCTGAAGACGCTGAACGCCTGCGATTTCGGCGATCTGCTGCTGCATCCCATCGCCGTCTTCCGCGCCCATCCCGATCTTCTGCGCGAATATCACGATCGTTTCCGCTATATTCTGGTGGACGAGTATCAAGACACCAACACCGCGCAATATCTCTGGCTGCGCCTGCTGGCCCAGCGGCCGCGCGCCCGCCGGCCCGCCCCGGCCAACGCTTCGGCGCAGGGTTTTGCCGATGCCGGCGCGCGCTTCATCCCCGCAGGCGAGGCTGTGGAGGCCGTCGACCAGCGCGTGAACATCTGCTGCGTCGGCGACGACGACCAGTCGATCTATGGCTGGCGCGGGGCGGAGGTGGACAATATCCTTCGCTTCGAGAAGGATTTTCCCGGCGCCGTGGTCATCAAGCTCGAGCGCAACTATCGCTCGACCGCGCATATTCTCGGCGCCGCCGCCCATCTGATCGCCCATAATGAAGGGCGGCTCGGCAAGACGCTGTTTACCGACCGCGCCGATCCCGAGGATGTGAAGGTCAAGGTGCATGCCGCCTGGGACTCGGAGGAGGAGGCCCGCGCCGTCGGCGAGGAGATCGAGCAGCTCCAGCGGCAGAAACATCCGCTGAACAATATGGCGATCCTGGTGCGCGCCTCCTTCCAGATGCGCGAATTCGAAGACCGTTTCGTCACCCTCGGCCTCAATTACCGCGTCATCGGCGGCCCGCGCTTCTACGAGCGCCAGGAAATCCGCGACGCCATGGCCTATTTCCGCATGGTCTGCCAGCCGGCCGACGATCTGGCCTTCGAGCGGATTATCAATGTGCCCAAGCGCGGGCTCGGCGACACTACGGTGCGGCTGATCCACGACCAGGCGCGCGCCCGTGATATCCCGATGTTCCAGGTCTCTGGCGAGATGATCGAGACCGACGAGCTGAAGCCGAAGGCGCGCAAGTCGCTGTTCGACGTCGTCACCATGTTCCGCCGCTGGCAGGGCCTGTTGGAGACCACGCCGCATACCGAACTGGCCGAAATCATTCTGGAAGAATCCGGCTATACCGACATGTGGAAGGCCGACAAATCGGCCGATGCGCCGGGCAGGCTCGACAACCTGAAGGAACTGATCCGCTCGATGGAAAGCTTCGAGAGCCTGCGCGGCTTTCTGGAGCATGTGTCGCTGGTGATGGATGCCGAGCAGAACGAGAATCTCGACGCCGTCAACATCATGACGCTGCATTCGGCCAAGGGTCTGGAGTTCGAGACGGTCTTCCTGCCTGGCTGGGAGGAAGGCCTGTTCCCGCATCAGCGCTCGCTGGACGAAGGCGGGCGCTCGGGCCTGGAGGAAGAGCGGCGGCTGGCCTATGTCGGGCTGACGCGCGCCAAGCGCCGCTGCCATCTCTGGTTCGTCTCCAACCGGCGCATCCACGGCCTTTGGCAATCGACCATCCCCTCCCGCTTCCTGGACGAGCTGCCCGAGCCGCATGTGGAAGTGGCCGAAAGCGAGAGCTCCTATGGCGGCTATGGACGCGGCGGCTACGGCCAGTCGCGCTTCGACACGCAGGATGCTTTTGCCAATTCCTATTCCACCCCCGGCTGGAAGCGCGCCCAGGCCAACCGCACCGACGCCACCCGCAGCAATTGGGGCAACCGTTCCGGCGTCGGCGTCGAGCGCGTCGGCTATGGCGAAAGCGGTCCACGCGCCCGCACGATCGAGGGCGAGCTGGTGGCGAAATCCACGGTCGACACGCCTTCGCGCTTTGCCATCGGCGACCGGGTCTTCCACATGAAGTTCGGCAACGGCACGGTTGCGGTGATCGAGGGCAACAAGCTGACCATCGATTTCGACCGTGCCGGCCAGAAGCGCGTGCTGGAGAGCTTTCTGGAGGCGGCGCAGTAAGCCGCCGCAGGTTTCTTAGAGAAACGACGCCGGAAAGGCCCGGCGCCGTCTCTGTTCCAGCGGTTCAGCGGTTGTAGACGGCGGTGATCTTCGCCGCGCCGATCTGGTGCGCACCGATCATGAAGCCGGCCAGCGCATTGGAGGCATCCTTGGGCAGATCGAGCTTTTCCACATCCAGCGCATGGATGGTGAAGATATAGCGGTGCACTTCGCCCGGCGGCGGGCAGGCCCCACCGAAGCCGGTGACGCCATAATCATTGCGCAGCTCCACCGCCCCCTTGGGCAGCGCCGGCTGACCGCTGGCGCCGGCCTTCAGAGCCGTGGTGTCGGCCGGCAGATCGACGATGTTCCAGTGCCACCAGCCGGAGCCCGTGGGCGCATCCGGATCATAGGCGGTCAATGCGAAGCTCTTGGTGCCCTTGGGCGCGCCCGACCAGGAGAGCGCGGGCGAGAGATTGCCGCCTTCGCAGCCGAACCCCTTGAACACCTGATCCGTCGAAAGCTTTGCGCCCTCGGCAAAGGCCGGGCTGGTGAGCTTGAAATCCTGCGCCTGGGCTGCCGCGCCAAGCGCTGTGGCCAGCAGGACAGCCTGAGCCGCCCGGCCAAAAATCCTCGTCAGAAGCATGTTCACCCTTTCTCCGTGAGATGTGATGACGACGCTGTCTGTGTAGGACGGCCGGGTGTTCGCCGCTTCCGGCTGCCGGGCAGAAACTATCGGATTTCGATCAGTCTGCCGCCGTGCGGATCGCCTTCGGCTTGATGCCGAAACGCTGCCTGAAAGAATCGGAGAAGTGCGAGGGCGTCTTAAAGCCGCAGTCGAGCGCGATCTCGGAGATCGGCAAGCGGGTGGTCTGCAGCAGGGTCAGGCCCTTTTCCAGCCGCGTCGTCTGCAGGATCTGCTGAAAGCCATGGCCGGAGCGCCCCAGCCAGCGGCGCAGGCTGGCCTCGCTCATGGCGAAATGGCGGGCCACCTCCGCCGCCCGCCAGGGATGGCTGAGATCGGTCTCGATCAGCCCGCGCAGCCGCGCGAGCGGCTCATCCGCAGGCAGCGGACGCAGCCGAATGCCATGATGGCGCAGCCAGATCAGCGGCTCGACCAGGCGATGCGCCCGGATCGGCGGCGGCAGGGCGGCATCCTCGAGCGTCTGGCGGATCAGCGCCAGAACCGCCTCCGGGCGGTGGGCCACGGCGGTGAGGATCTGCACCTCCGGCCCGCCGCCGGCGGGCTGATCGGCAAAGACCGCCTCGATCAGTTCGGAGGAAAAATAGACCCCGTCGGCCTCATATTGCCCGTTGAGCAGTGGCCGGTTTTCGAGCGTGACGATCGATCCCGGCGGAAAGATCATCAGATCGCCTTCCCGCCCGATCATCTCGCCCTTGCGCGGACAGACCACGCGTTTCTCGCCGCGATGGATGAAGCAGAGAAAGCCCATGCGGATGAACAGATCCGCAAAGGTCGCCCGCGTCGCCTGGGTGATGCGCAGGATTTCGACGGGCGCAACCACGGGCTCCGGCGCGCGCCGGCCAGCGGCGCGCATCGGCTCGAGAGGGTCGCCCGCCGCGCTCACTTGCCCCAGGAAAACAGCGAGGCCAGCGTCTTCTTCTGCGGGGAGAAGCCGCCCTTCATGCTCTTGACGATGACCATCTGCGAGATCTCGCCGCGCTTGAAGGCCTTGAGAAAGCGGGGATAATCGGCAAAGGCGACGCAGCCATGGCTGTCGCCGCGGGTGCGCAGGAGATAGCTGTGGGCAAGCAGGCCGACGCGGCCATGCGGCGCAACCCCGTCCATCGGCGTCAGGCGCACGGCTTCGACGCCATGGAACTTCGCCTCGCGCATCGTCACCTTATAGGTTCCCGGCGGTGTCGGCCCGCGCATGGGCACGTGAACGAAATCGGGATTGTCGCGCATCTTGCCGATGCCGGAATGCGCCTCGAGCACCTCGCCATTGGGCATGTGCACGCGGCCGGCGGAAATATCATAGATGGCGACGCCCTTGCGGCCGAGCATCGGCGAGCGGATCGGCGGTTCATCATCGATTGGCGCATCCGGCTTGGCATAGGCAAGCTCCGTGCGCGCCGGCTTGCGGCGGACGACCGACGGCTTGGCGTCGTCATCATCCTCCTCCTCTTCCACCTTGGCGGGGGCGAGGCGCCGGGCCTCGGCAGCGGCGCCGGGGCGCGAGAGCGGCATGGGGCCGAGATCGGGCAGCGGTTCGGCGGTTTCGGAGTTGGACAGGACCAGGCTGAACGGGCCGGAGACCGTGCCAGTCTTTACCGGGCTCGGCTCCACCATGGCATGCGGCCGGATCGGCGCCGCTTCCGCCTCGGCAATGTCCATCTGCGAGGGAAGGCTGACGGTGGGCACGGCCGGCGTTGCCGGTAGCGCCGGAGCCGGCGGCAGCGTCGGCGTGGCAACGGCCACGTGAACGGTGGAAATCGTGCCGATGGGCGCAGGCGCTGCCGCCGGCGCGGCGGCGCTCGGCGCGGGCACGGCGGCCGCCATCTGCATGGCCGGCCTCAGATCGGCATTGGACTTGGCCAGCGCCAGCGCCAGGCCGAGCTTGGCCGACTGCACCTTCAGCGCCGCCTGCGGCGTTTCGGGATGGGTGACGGCACGGGCGGCAACATCGAGCGGCGCGCGGCCGAGACGCGTGAATTTGGACGGGTGCACCAGCCGCTCGCGGTTCACCGGCGTGGCGGAGGCCAGGCCCAGGGATGCATCGAAGCGCGGCCGCGACAGGGGATCGATGCCGGCCGAGACCTGATGCATCGTCGCCATGGTCATCAGCCAGCAGGCCATGGCCGCGCCGCCGGCCAGCCCGAAGCCCAGCAGCGCCGGCACGCCTTTGCCGGCCCGCGCGGAGGACCGCTTGCGCTTGGCATCCCAGTCCCGCATTCCCATGCTGTTTTCGATCGCGTGCGCCATCAACCCGAACTCTAAAAACCACGCTCGGCCGACCGCAGGTCAAGGCATATCATGCCCTTCCCATACGGAATTGCCGAGAGAACAAGAGGATTAAGCGGCCCACCGCTTCCCAAGGAAAAGATGAACTGCCCCCAATCGTGCCGGATTTCCCCATCCCCTCAAGCTCCAAGCCTGGCGGGCGGCGCCGGCCATCCGGAGGTGCCGTGCGCGATTCGCTTGTCGCACGCTGTCCACACCATCCGGAGACGGCTAAAGAATGGCGGAATATGGTAACCGTTTCCTTTACGTCCGGCCCATTGCCGCGCCGAGCGCCGCCGACATGCGCGCCGAAGGGCGGGAAACGGCGCGCGAACTGCGCCGCCGCAGGCACCGCAGCCCTGCTGTACGGAAACAAATAATCTTATTAAATCAGCGCATTAGAAATGTCTAGACGCACAGGCACCCGGGCAGCCCGCAGGCTCCATTGTATCGTCGCGAAGAGATCTTATCTCTGGCACAGCTCATGATCCCGGAGTGACCGATGTCCCGAAATTTCCGTAGCTTTCCCGCCCTCGCGCTGGCGGCCTGCCTCGCCTTGCCGACGCTCAGCGCCCATGCCCGCGCCGACACGGTCGGCGAGGTCGGCGTCGATTGGATGGGCAACGACATCAAGATCGATGCGGTGAGCGATCCAAAGGTGCAGGGCGTCACCTGCCATGTGACCTATTTCGACCGGGGCGTGCTCGACCGGCTGAAGAAGGGCAACTGGTTCGAGGACCCTTCCAACAATTCCATCGCCTGCCGCCAGACCGGGCCGATCACCATCGGCAAGATCGATCTCAGCCGGGATGGCGAGGAGGTGTTCCGCGAGGGCATGTCGCTGATCTGGAAAAAGCTGGTGGTAAACCGCATCTACGACAAGAAGAACAACACGCTCATCTATCTCGCCCATTCGCGCGAACTGGTCGATGGCTCCGCCAAGATGTCGATTTCCACCGTGCCGCTCTATGGCCAACAGGTGACCTGGACCGAAGGCGCGCCGCAATAGGCGCGCCGGCGGGCCAAGAGCCTGCCTCAGGCCTGTTCCGCAAGCACCGTGGCGGAGGTGACCAAGCCGATGCCGACCGCCGCCATGGCGTCATAGGCGGCTTCCACGCCTGCGGGGTCGATCCCCCGGCAGGCATCCTCGATCACCCTGACATTGACCGCCGGCAGCATGGCCTTGGCGTCGAGCGCGGAAAAGCGCACGCAATAATCCGTTGCCAGACCGCAAATATCCAGCCGGGTCACGTGCTTGGCAGAGAGATAGTCGGCAAGCCCCGTCAGGGCGAGCTGGTCGTTGTCGCGGAAGGCGGAATAGCTGTCGACATCGGAATCCATGCCCTTGCGCTGCACGAAGTCGATGCGCGCGGTGTCGAGGTCGGGATGGAAATCCGCGTCAGCCGTCTCTTCGACGCAATGGTCGGGCCAGAGCATTTGCGGCCGTCCACCGAGCGTGCCCGTCTCGAAGGGCTTGCGGCCGGGATGCTGCGAGGCAAAGCTGCCATGGTCGGCGGGATGCCAATCCTGCGAGGCGACGATCAGGTCGTAGCCGCCCTCGGCCATCAGCCGGTTGGCCACAGGCACCACGGCCTCGCCATCCGGCACGGCCAGATTGCCGCCGGAGCAGAAACCGTTCTGAATATCGATGAGCAGGAGGCATTTCATGCGGGTCTTGTCCTTCTGGCAGTCGCAAACCGCACACGCGCGCGGTCACGCACGGCCCGCCCTGCCAGGGTTCGGCATCAGCGTTCGGCCGCTCTTGTCGCGCCGCACACGGCATCGGATCGACCGACATGGTCGCGCGCAGGCACGCCGTTCGCCGGCCGCCGAAGGGCCAGCGGATCGGATCGCCGGGCTCAGGCCGCCTGGGCGAGTTCGTCGGCGATAACCGTGTCGAGATTGAGGAAGCAGACCATGTTCTTCTCGAGCGCGACGATGCCGCGGCAGAAGGCGCGCTGCTCCTCGGGGATGATTTCCGGCGCCGGCTGCAGATCCTCGGCGCGGATGGTCATCATGTCGGAAACCTGCTCGACCAGGAGGCCGACCAGCTTGCCGGCAATATCAGTGACGATGATGGCGGCGCGCTCGGAGGGTTCCGTCATCTTCATGCCCAGGCGGCAGGCCATGTCGATGACCGGGATGACGGCGCCACGCAGGTTGATCAGGCCCAGAACATAAGGCGGCGTGTGCGGCATGGGCGTCACCGGCGCCCAGCCGCGAATTTCGCGGATCGCCATGATGTCGATGCAGAATTCCTGATCGCCGAGATGGAAGGAGACGATTTCGAGATAGGCGCCCGACTGCTTGATGGTGTTGCTCATAAGGCTGGTTCCCGAAGCCGGAGTAAGCCGCGGTCATGCACCGCCTTGCCCGGATGTTGCTGTTCTCACGCCGACTGTGGCACGAGGCGGTAAAGCTTTTGCTAAGACGCGCCCGGCCGAATGAGCAGAAAGCACGGCTTTTCAAAAGGCTGGGCGGCAGCTAGACTTTGCGCATGTCTGCCGTGCCGCGCGCCACCCTTCCCGCTGTCCTTCTCGGCCTCATCCTGGCCCTCGTCGCCATGCTCGGTTTTCAGGGATGGCTGGCCCATGCGGCGGATATGGTGCTGGTGCTTGGCCAGTCCGGCCTGTCCTGGTGCCTGTGACGCGGTGGTGTGTTCGAGCGGCTGCGGCGTCGTGACGCGCCGTCGGGCAATCTCGACAGGGTGAATTGTCGCCACCCATCGGCTCGGTCTATACCGGCCATGCCCTGCCTCGATCCCGGATTGCCTTCATGCTGAAATCCCTGCGCGTCCTTCTCTGGCTGCTCGTGGCCATTCTTGCCGGCGCGCTGGGCTGGGTGACCTATGAAGTGTCCAATCGCGGCCAGGCGCAGCCGGTGGCGAGTGACGGCCCCTTCGGCGTGCCCTTTACCCTCACGAGCGGCAGCGGCGCGACGGTCACGCGCGAGGCCTTCATGGGCAAGCCCACCCTTCTCTTCTTCGGCTTCACCCATTGCCCGGAAGTCTGCCCCACCACCCTGTTCGAGATGAACGGCTGGCTGCATCAGGCCGACCCTCAAGGCGGCAAGCTCCAGGCCTTCTTCGTCAGCGTCGATCCCGAGCGCGACACGCCGGAGGTGCTGGGGCGCTATGTCGCCAATGTCTCCGACCGTATCACCGGCCTCTCGGGCAAGCCCGCGGATGTGATGGAGATGGTCAAGGGCTTCCGCGTCTATGCCCGCAAGGTGCCGGTGGACCCGGCCCAGCCGAACGGCGACTACACCATGGACCACACCGCGTCCGTCTTCCTGCTCGATGCCACGGGCCGCTTCCGCGGCACCATCGCCTATGGGGAAAATCCCGAGACGGCCGTGCAGAAGCTGAAGAACCTCGCCGCCGGCTGACCCCGCCCGGCCAAGCCCTCCCCCGCGCTTTGCGGGCAGGAAGGCGTTTGCGCGCCGCCCGTCCTGTGGTAACGCCTCGCTCCGATGGTCGGGCGGCAGGATGCGCCGGACCCACGCGAAGAATGCGCCGCGGATGGACGCGGCCGGACGGAGGATGACCCTTGAGCGAGATGCGGCTTTTCGTGCGCGCCAGCGAGAAGCAGGCCGAGCGCCTGCTGGCGGCGATGACCGATGCCTTCGAGGATGAAGGTTATGCCATCGCCACGATGGAGATGGACGAGAAGGCCGACATCTGGGAAGCCTCGGTCTATCTGATGCGCGACGAGGAGGAGGAGATCCACCCGCGCTTTGCCGCCATCGTCGAAGGCGTGCTGCCGGGAACCGTGATCGAGACCGAGATCCTGCCGGATCTCGACTGGGTCGCGCTCTCGCTCGAAGGGCTGAAGCCGGTGCGCGCAGGCCGCTTCCTGGTGCATGGCTCGCATGATCGCGACAAGCGCCGCACCGGCGATGTCGCCATCGAGATCGATGCCGGCCAGGCCTTCGGCACCGGCCATCACGGCACCACGGCCGGCTGTCTGGAAATGATCGACAGCGTCATGCGCGCCCGCCGCCCGGGCCGGGTGCTGGATCTCGGCACCGGCAGCGGCGTGCTGGCCATCGCCGCGCGCAAGCTCGCCGCCGTGCCGGTGCTCGCCACCGATATCGACCCCGTGGCCACGCGCGTGGCGCGCGAAAACATCCGCCGCAACGGCATCGCCTCGGGAATTGCGGTTGAGACAGCGGCCGGCTTCCAGTCACCTGCCTTCCGCCGCCACGGGCCCTTCGACCTGATCATCGCCAATATCCTCGCCCGCCCACTGATGCGCATGGCGCCGGAGCTGGTGGCGGAGCTGGCGCCGGGCGGCTCGGTCATCCTTTCCGGCATCCTGGCCGAGCAGCGCTGGAGGGTGCTGGCCGCCTATAAGGGCCAGCGCCTGCGCCATCTGCGCACGCTCTGGCGCAATGGCTGGGTGACGATCCATCTGGACAAGCCGGCGCGGGGCTGAGGCTAAGGGGGTCGAGCCGCTTAGGCGGAGGCCTTTGACGCGCCACGTGGGGCATCGGCTGTCCCTCTGCCGCTGCTCCCCGCCCTATCCACAGACGGCTTTTCGCCCTCCCGCAGCCGGGCGCGATAGGCTATGAAGGCGGTGGCCTGCCCCGTCTTGGACAGGCTGGCCTTTTTTCCTTTTGTGATGGCGGCGGATTGCGGAGTTTCGCACCGGCCGCTCCTGTTTCGAGTAGACGCATGACCGACCGGAAGCCCGTGGCCGACCTGACCGACGCCGATGCCGCCGAGGAGCTGGCCTTTCTCGCCGCCGAGCTCGCCCGCCATGACGCGCTCTATCACGGCCAGGATGCGCCGGAGATTTCGGATGCGGACTATGACGCGCTGAAGCGGCGCAACCAGGCGATCGAGGCGCGCTTTCCCGCGCTGAGGCGGCCGGACAGTCCCGAGGGCCATGTGGGGGCGGCGCCTTCCGGCCTCTTCGCTCCGGTCGTGCATGCCCGGCCCATGCTGTCGCTGGACAATGTGTTTTCCGACGAGGACGTGCAGGATTTCCTCGCCAGCGTCTATCGCTTCCTCGGCCAGATCCCGGATGGCTCCATCGCCTTTACCGCCGAGCCAAAGATCGACGGCCTCTCCATGTCGCTGCGCTACGAGAACCGGCGGCTGGTGACCGGCGCCACGCGCGGCGATGGCACGACCGGCGAGAACGTGACCGCCAATATCCGCACCATCGCCGAGATCCCCGAGACCCTGCCGGAGGACGCGCCGGATGTGGTGGAGGTGCGCGGCGAGGTCTATATGGCCCGCAGCGATTTCTTCGCGCTCAATGCGCAGATGGAGGCCGAGGGCCGGCAGACCTATGTCAATCCGCGCAACACGGCCGCCGGCTCGCTGCGCCAGCTCGACGCGACAGTGACGGCCACGCGCAAACTGCGCTTCTTCGCCTATGCCTGGGGTGAGATGTCGGCCATGGCGGCGGAGACGCAATATGAGATGGTGGCCGCGCTCGGCCGCTGGGGCTTTCCGATCAACCCGCTGATGGCGCGGCTCTCGACGCTGGAGGATCTTCTCGGCCATTACCGCGCCATCGGTCTCGCGCGCGCCGATCTCGATTACGATATCGACGGCGTGGTCTACAAGGTCGATCGGCTGGACCTGCAGGCCCGGCTCGGCTTCCGCTCGCGCTCGCCGCGCTGGGCCACGGCGCACAAATTTCCGGCCGAGCAGGCCTTCACCCACCTGACCGCCATCGACATCCAGGTGGGCCGCACCGGCGCGCTGACTCCGGTCGCGCGGCTCACGCCCGTCACCGTCGGCGGTGTGGTCGTCACCAATGCCACGCTGCACAATGAGGACTATATCAAGGGCATCGGCAATGCCGGCCAGCCGCTGCGCGAGGGGCGCGATATCCGCATCGGCGACACGGTGATCGTCCAGCGCGCCGGCGACGTGATCCCGCAGATCGTCGATATCGTCCTGGAGAAGCGGCCGGAGGATGCCGTGCCCTTCGCGTTTCCGCGGGTCTGCCCGGTCTGCGGCAGCCATGCTGTGCGCGAGAAGAACGAGAAGACCGGCAAGCTCGACAGCGTAACGCGCTGCACCGGCGGCTTCGTCTGCCGCGCCCAGGCGGTGGAACATCTCAAGCATTTCGTCTCGCGCAATGCCTTCGACATCGAGGGGCTGGGCGCCAGGCAGATCGACTTCTTCTTCACGGCGGAGGACCCGGCGCTGTCCATCCGCACTGCGCCCGACATCTTTACCCTGGAGCGGCGCCAGCAGGCCTCGCTGACCAAGCTGGAGAACATCGACGGCTTCGGCCGCGTCAGCGTGCGCAAGCTGTTCGAGGCGATCAATGGCCGGCGGCAGGTGGCGCTGCACCGCTTCATCTATGCGCTGGGCATCCGCCATGTCGGCGAGACCAATGCCAAGCTGCTCGCCCGCTCCTATGGCGATTACGACAGCTTCGCCACCGCGATGATCGCCGCCACGCCGGGCTCGGAGGCCTGGGAGGATCTCAACCGCATTGAGGGCATCGGCGAGGTCGTGGCCCGGGCGCTGGTGGAATTCTACCGCGAGCCGCGCAATCTCGACGTGGTCGGCCGGCTCCTGCAGGAGGTGACCCCGCTTGCCGCCGAGCCTGTGGCCGCCGCCAGTTCGCCCGTTTCTGGCAAAACCGTGGTCTTCACCGGCAAGCTGGAGAAGATGACGCGCGACGAGGCCAAGGCCAGTGCCGAACGGCTGGGCGCCAAGGTTTCCGGCTCGATCTCCGCCAAGACCGACTATCTCGTGGCTGGCGCCGATGCCGGCTCCAAGCTCGACAAGGCGCGCGGCCTCGGTGTGACCGTGCTCACCGAAGACGAATGGCTGGCAATGACGGCGGGCTGAGGCCGGCCGTTTGACGCGGGATCGGGCAAAGCGCGGGCGCGCCCGATTGCCTTTCGCCGCGCCAGCGGTTAGGCAGGCGCGAAAATCGCCGGTGGAGTAGCTGCCGGCCTATGCAGCGGGCATTCGCGCAAGCAATGCCGCAGCGGAGGGATCGTCATGGAAGTGATCACCGGGATCGTCGAGCTTCGCCAGCGGCTCATGATCCAGCGCAAGACCGGCCGCTCCATCGGCTTCGTGCCGACCATGGGCTATCTGCATCAGGGCCATATGACGTTGGTCGCCCGCGCCCGGGCGGAAAACGATCTGGTCGTGGTCAGCCTCTTCGTCAATCCGCTGCAGTTTGGCGCCGGTGAGGATCTCGCCAAATATCCGCGCGATCTCGACCGCGATGCTGCCCTGCTCACCGAAAATGAGGTGGACATTCTCTTCGCGCCCGGCGTGGAAGAGATGTATCCGCGGCCGATGGCGACCGTGGTCGATGTGCCTGAACTCGGCAATGTGCTGGAGGGCGAGGCACGGCCGGGGCATTTCGCCGGGGTTGCCACCGTCGTCACCAAGCTGTTCAACATCGTCCAGCCGCGCCGCGCCTATTTCGGCCAGAAGGATTTCCAGCAACTGCAGCTCATCCGCCGCATGGTCGAGGATCTGGCGCAGCCGGTCGAGGTGATCGGCGTGGAAACGGTGCGCGAGGCCGATGGGCTCGCCTGCTCCTCGCGCAATGTCTATCTTACCACCGACGAGCGCCGGGCCGCGCTGGTCGTGCCGCGCACGCTTGATGAAGCCGCCAGGCTGATGGCCGAGGGCATGACGGATGTGGCGGCGCTGGAGGCCGCGCTCGGCGACTTCGTGCGCGCCGAGCCGCTGGCAACGCCCGAGGTGGTGGCGCTGCGCGACCCCGAGACCTTGCAGAGGCCGGAGCGGATCGGCGAAGGCCCGGTGCTGCTGCTCCTTTATATCCGCATCGGCGCGACCCGGCTTCTCGACAACCGCGTCTACGAGCCGGCGCAGCTGATGGCGGCGGTGGCCTGAGCCATGAGCGTTCACGCCAAGCGCCGGCGCATCACCCCGCCTGTCATCGCGGCACTAAAAGGCGAGCGCCCGATCGTCAGCCTGACGGCCTATACCACGCCGATCGCCCGGCTGCTCGACCCGCATGTCGACCTGCTTCTGGTGGGCGATTCCCTCGGCATGGTGCTTTATGGCATGGACTCCACGCTCGGCGTGACGCTGGAGATGATGATCGCCCATGGCCAGGCGGTGATGCGCGGCGCTGATGCCGCCTGCATCGTGGTGGACCTGCCCTTCGGCAGCTATCAGGCCTCGCCGGAGCAGGCCTTTACCAATGCCGCAAGGGTGATGAAGGAAACCGGCTGCAGCGCGGTGAAGCTCGAGGGCGGCGCGGAAATGGCCGAGACCGTGGCCTTCCTGGTGGCGCGCGGCATTCCCGTGCTCGGCCATGTCGGGCTGATGCCGCAGCTCGTCAACACCACCGGCGGCTATCGCTCGCTGGGCCGCCACGACAAGGAAGCGGAGAAGATCCGCCGCGATGCGCTGGCCATTCAGGCGGCCGGCGCCTTCGCCCTGGTGATCGAAGGCACGATCGAACCCCTGGCCCGCGCCATCACCGAGGAACTGACCATCCCGACGATCGGCATCGGCGCCTCGCCGGCCTGCGACGGGCAGATCCTGGTGTCGGACGACATGCTTGGCCTGTTCAACGATTTCACCCCGCGCTTCGTCAAGCACTTCGCCACGCTGGCGCCGGAGATCACCCGCGCGGCGGAAGCCTATGCCGAGGACGTCAAGGCCCGCCGCTTCCCGGGCCTGGAGCACACGTTCCAGCCGCAAAGATAACGGCCGCTTTCCCAGCAAAAGCGAAGGCCTGCGCGATTTGACGGCTTGCGCAAGCCGAGCTGCCGGGGCAAGAACCGCGCCTGTTCAACGGGATATCAGCTGAGATGACGGACACAGCGGCGCATGAATTCTGGCGCGGCGCGCGCAAGGCCCTGCCCGCCATTCTCTCCGCCTGCCCCTTTGGCGCGCTGTTCGGCGCGCTGGCGGTCGACAATGGCCTGTCGATTTCCGAGGCCATGCTGATGAGCGCCACGGTCTTTGCCGGGGCGAGCCAGATGGTGGGCATCGAGCTGTTCGGCCAGAAGGTTCAGCCCTGGCTGATCGTTCTCTCGATCTTCGCCGTCAATTTCCGCATGGTGCTCTATTCGGCCTCCATCGCCCGGCACATCGCCCATTTCAGCCGCGCGCAGAAGGCCTTCGGCCTGTTCCTGCTGACCGATCCGCATTATGCCGAAACCGAGCGACGGGCGGACGCCACCGGGCGGGTGCGCTTCCCCTGGTTCCTGGGCTATGGCATCGGCCTCTATGTGCCCTGGCAGATCGCCACAGCACTCGGCGCGGTCTTCGCCGGCCTGATCGGCAATCCCGCGGCCATCGGCCTCGACGTGCTCCTGCCGATCTATTTTCTCTCGCTGGTCATGGGCTTTCGCCAGCGGCGAAACTGGCTGCCCGTGGTCGCGACCGCGTCGGTGGTCTCCGTGCTGGCGCTCAAGGTCGTGGGCTCGCCCTGGCATGTCAGCATCGGCGCGGTTGTGGGCATGGTGCTGGCCGCCTGTCTGCCTTTGCCGGCCGAGGAAAAAGACAGCGCAATCTCAAAAGACCACAGAAACTGATGGGTTCCGGGACCATGAACGCAACGTTTGGCTATGTTCCCGTCATCCTTCTGGCGGCTCTGGCGACCTATGCAACCCGCATCGGCGGCTATCTGATCGTCCGCCGTTTCGAGCGTCTGCCACCCCGGCTGATGGCCGCACTGGACGCGGTGCCGGCGGCCGTCCTGTCCACGCTGGTGGCGCCGGCGCTGATCACCGGCGGGCGCGATGCGGCCATCGCCATCGTCGTGGCCTTCCTCGCCGGCTTCCGACTGGCGCCGGTGCCGATGCTGCTCCTCGGCTGGGCCGTGGTCATGGGGCTGCGCCAGATCGGCTTCTGAGGCGCAGACAGACCCGAGGCCGGGCCTGAGCCGAAGCGGGCGGAAATTGCGCGCCAGCCTATCCAAATCATGCGATTCACAGCGGCGCTGCGGACATCGGCCGCCGCGAACCGGCGACCGGGAACACCGTCGGAATTTACACGTCGAGCGGCTGTGTCACCTGCTCCAGCCAGGCCTTGGCCCCGGCATCGTCCAGGAACGGCGTGAGCTTTTCCCGCGTCTCGGCGTGATAGGCGTCGAGCCAGGCGCGCTCATCCCCCGTCAACAAGGCGGGATCGATCAGCCGCCGGTCGATCGGGCAGAAGGTGATCGTCTCGAAGCCAAGCATGGGAATGTCGCCGCCGTCGATCGGCGTGGCCGGCAGGGTGTGGATGACATTCTCGATGCGAATGCCGAAAGCACCAGGGCGGTAATAGCCGGGCTCGTTCGACAGGAGCATGCCGGGCAAAATCTCCTGCATACCGGCGCGCGAGATGCGCTGCGGCCCTTCATGCACCGAGAGATAGGAGCCGATGCCATGGCCGGTGCCATGGGCGAAATCGACGCCGGCTTTCCATAGACCGATGCGCACCAGCGGATCCAGCTCGACGCCGCGCGAGCCCTTGGGAAAGCGCGCGGTCGACAGGGCGATCATGCCCTTCAGCACCAGAGTGAAGAGCCGGCGCCCCTCCTCCGGCGGCGTGCCGATGGCCACCGTTCGGGTGATGTCCGTCGTGCCGTTGATATATTGCCCGCCGGAATCAATCAGGAACAGCGTGCCGGCTTCCAGCGGCGCGTCGCTTTCATGGGTCACGCGGTAATGCATGATCGCCGCATGCGCGCCGGCGCCCGAAATCGTATCGAAGGAAATGTCCTTCAGCGGATTTTGCAGGCGCTCGCCCACAGCGATGCGGCAGGCCTCCAGTTTTTCAACCGCCTGGATTTCGCTGATGCTGCCGGGCGCCTGAGCGTCGAGCCAGCACAGGAATTCGACCATCGCCGCGCCATCCTGCAGATGCGCCCGGCGGGCGCCCTCGATCTCCACGGCATTCTTCGTCGCGCGCGGCAGGCGCGCCGGATCGGCGCCCTCCACCACGCTGCCGCCCTGCTGCCGGATCAGCTCAGCCACGGCGAAGCTCGCATGATCGGGATCGATCAGGAGGCGCCGCCCCTCGCCCGCCAGCGCCGCCACCCGGCCCGTGAAGGCGGAGGGCTCGGCAATCGTGGCGACCTGCGTCAGATAGGCCTTGGTCTCGATGGTAAGCTTGCGCAGATCGATGAAGATCTCCGCCGCTCCGTCTGCCTGAATAATGGCGCGGGCCAGCGGGTTCGGCGTGTGCGGCACGTCGGCGCCGCGCAGGTTGAAGATCCAGGCGATCGACTGCGGATCGGTGACGAGCAGCGCATCGGCGCCGGCCTTGGCGGTGCTTTCCGCCATCTCGGCGATCTTCTCGCGCGCCAGCCTGCCGGCATGCGCCTCGGTCTGGATCGTCACCGGGCCGAGCGGCTCGGACGGCCGGTCGGCCCACAGCGCATCCACCGGATTCGCTTCGAGGAAGACCAGGCTGCCGCTGCGCTTTTCCAGCGCGGCCCGGAGCTTGCGCACCTCCGCGCCCGTATGCAGCGCCGGATCGATGCCAAGCCGCAGGCCTTCGGGCCCATGCCGCTCCAGCCAGAGATGCGGCGGCTCGCCGATCAGATCGCCGCCCGCGAACACGGTACCGTCAACCTGCTCCGCCAGTTGCGTCACATAGCGCCCGTCGACGAAGACGATGGCGCGCTCCGGCAGGATCAACGCGATGCCGGCCGAGCCGGTAAAGCCCGTCAGCCAGGCGAGACGTTCCGCGCAGGCCGGAACATATTCGCCCTGATATTCATCCGCCCGCGGCACCAGAAACGCATCGGCGCCGGCATCGCCAAGCGCGGCGCGCAGGGCGGCCACCCGCTCCTTCCCGAATTGCGGCGTGGAGGTGACGTCGAAGGACTGATACATGCTGCGGCTTCCTGATCGGCGCCGGCCGAGAGGCCGGCGCATGAAGAGCCGCCGGAATGACCTGACATGCGGAGCGGATCCGCAAAAGCACGAGGCGAGGACACGAGGGCGGCGAGTCGCCGCCAGCCTACAGCATGTCGCACAAAAACGGGAACCGGTTTTGCGATGACGACATGCGATAAAACAAGGGCTTAAACGCAGGACGCAAATCCGGGAAATCACGACGCGTCCCAGAGCATCGGACCAAACAATGGAAGCAGGCCTTTCCGACGAATCCGATGCAGAAAACAAAAAGCGCACGCCTCGGCGCGACGGCAAGCCGCCTTGCTGAACAGGCCGCCAGCACAACCCGCCCCGTCTGCCGCCTTTTTTAACGCGTTTGGCAAGGGGGCCGTGCCGCATGGCTCCCATGAGGGAACATGGCTTCTCCGCCACGTCCAAAGCGCTAAAAGTCGGCCGCAACTGCCGCCGGACAAGGCGCCAGGCTGCTTGGCCCATCCAAGCGCCGGAAGCCTCCTCCTCCCTCAGGCTTCCCACGCCGGGCCAGCAGGTCCGCTTGAGCAATCTCCTCCTGACGCTCGCGGACGGGTCGGGTAACCGGCCGGCGGGTGGCGTCTTTGCGCCACCCGCCAATCCGGCTTTCACGCATAGCGGGATCTCACTCCCGGGGGCCGCCGCGCCTCAAGTGCTTGCCTGTCGCATGCCGCCATCCCAAAACCGGGCCCAAATCTTCAGTCCGATGGGCTAGCCATTGCCGGCCAGAAGCCGGGCAGCGGCGGCGCGGGCTTCCTCGGTGATCGAGGCGCCGGCCAGCATGCGGGCGATCTCCTCGCGCCGGGCCTTTTCGTCCATGCGGGCAACGCGGGTCGAGATGCGGTCGCCCTGCCCCTCGCTCGGTCCCTTGGAAATCAGAAGATGGGTGGCGGCGCGTGCGGCGACCTGCGGTGCATGGGTGACGGACAGAACCTGCACCCGCGAAGACAGCCGCTTCAGCCGCTGGCCAATGGCATCGGCCACTGCGCCGCCGACGCCGGTGTCGATCTCATCGAAGACCAGGGTCGGCGCGGAGCCGCGATCGGCGAGCGCCACCTTCAGCGCCAGCAGGAAACGCGAGAGTTCGCCGCCCGAAGCCACTTTCATGATCGGGCCCGGCCGCGTGCCCGGATTGGTCTGGACATGAAATTCGACAATGTCGATCCCTTCGGCCGCCGGCGTCGTCGGATCGCTCGAGACCTGCACGGTGAAGCGCGCCCGCTCCAGCTTCAGCGCCGGCAGCTCGGCCATGACGGCGTCTGACAGCGTGGCGGCGGTCTTGTGGCGCTTGGCGGACAGGGCGGAAGCTGCTGTGTCGTAGGTCTCGCGCGCCGCGGCCACGGCCGCCTCCAGCTTGCGCAGTGTCTCTTCGCCCGCATCGAGATCGGCCAGATTGGCGACCATGCGCTGGGCGAGCGCCGGTAGCTCGGTCACCGGAACGGAATATTTGCGCGCCGCGGCGCGCAGCGCGAACAGCCGTTCCTCGACCCGCTCCAGCTCCTTCGGGTCATATTCCGTCTTGCGCAGCGCGGCTTCCACCGCCATCTGCGCATCGGAGAGATGGTTCAGCGCCGTATCGAGGAAGGTCACGGTTTCTTCCAGCAGGCCCGGCGCCTCATGGCTCTTGCGCTCGAGACGGCGCACCAGCGAGGCGATCTGCGGCACGGGCGAGGCATGGCCATTCAGGAATTCGCTCGCCTCGTTGATGTCGACGGCGATCCGCTCGGCCTTCATCATCCGCCCGCGGCGCTCGGCGAGCTCATCCTCCTCGCCATCGACCGGGCTCAGCGCCTCGAGCTCCTCGACGCTCGCGCGGATATAGTCCGCCTCGCGGGCAGCCGCCTCGACCTTCTCGCGATGCTTCTTGAAACCGCGCTCGCTGTCGCGCCACTGGCGGTAAAGGCCGGAGACCGCCTCGGCCTCGGCGTGCAGCGCGCCGAAGGCATCCAGCAGGGTGCGATGGGCATCGGCATCGACCAGAGCACGGTCGTCATGCTGGCCGTGAATTTCCACCAGCAGCTGGCCGGCCTGGCGCAGAAGCTGAACGGA
Source organism: Xaviernesmea rhizosphaerae (assembly GCF_001938945.1). Classification (GTDB taxonomy): domain Bacteria; phylum Pseudomonadota; class Alphaproteobacteria; order Rhizobiales; family Rhizobiaceae; genus Xaviernesmea; species Xaviernesmea rhizosphaerae. The sequence continues at coordinate 130,346 of NZ_MKIO01000021.1, read as the reverse complement.
AACGGGCTGGTCGTTGATATAGGCCTTGGTGCGCCCGTCGCCGGATTGCACCCGGCGGAAGATCAGGTCGCCATCATCGTCGATGCCATTGTCGCGCACGAAAGCGCGGGCCGGATGGTCGCCGGCAATGTCGAAGACCGCCGTCACCTGCCCGCGGTCGGCGCCGTGGCGCACCAGCGATCCATCGCCGCGGCCGCCCAGCGCCAGAGACAGGCTGTCGAGCAGGATCGACTTGCCGGCGCCGGTCTCGCCGGTCAGCACCGAGAGGCCAGCGTCGAAGGAAAGGTCCAGTCGTTCGATGAGAACGATGTCGCGGATCGAGATCTGGGAGAGCATCCGCCGGTCTGAAGGTTAGGCGCCGATCAGCTTCTTGCCGGCGCGCGAAATCCAGGAGCCGCCATTTTCGCGCGGTTCCAGGCCGTTGCCCTGCAGAAGCTTGTAGGAATCAGCATACCACTGGCTGTCGGGATAGTTATGGCCGAGCACCGCCGCCGCCGTCTGCGCCTCGGAGGTCACGCCCATGGCGAAATAGGTTTCCACCAGCCGGGCGAGCGCTTCCTCGACCTGATTGGTGGTGGGATATTGCTCGACCACCGTGCGGAAGCGCGCGGCAGCCGCCAGATATTCCTTGCGCTCGAGATAATAGCGGCCGACCTGCATTTCCTTGCCGGCGAGCTGGTCCTTGGCGAAACGCACCTTGGCGCGCGCATCCTCGACATAGGGGCTGTTTGGATATTTATCGATGACGGCCTGCATCGCCTCGATGGTCTTGAAGGCCGGCTTCTGGTCCTGAGTCACCGTCGGGATCTGCTTGGCATAGGCCAGGCCCAGAATATACTGGGCATAGGCCGCATCCTCCGACTGGGGATAGAGATTGAGATAGCGCGTGGCGGCGTTGATCGCATCCTGCGACTGGCCATTGCGATAGGCGACGAAGGCCTTCATCACCAGCGCCTTGCGCGCATATTCGGAGAAGGGATGCTCGCGGTCGATCGCATCGAACTTGCGGGCCGCCTCGGTGGTCTTACCGGCGTTGAGGTTGGCAAGGCCCTGACGATAGAGCACGTCCGGCGGATCGGTATCGGCCTTGAGCTTGGTGATATCGATGTCGGGATCATTCTGGCAGGCAGACAGGAGCACGCCGCTCAGGCTCAGCGACAGCGCGATCATGCCGCCCCGCGCCAGCTTCTTCACTCCGAAGTGGTGTGCAAAGTCCATCAAAACAATCCCGTTATCCGGCAGGTGCCCCGCTGCCGCTGCGACCCATGGCCAAGGCAGCCATGCCGAATCGCGATGGTGCCAAGACACGTGGTCAAACGCTCCGCCCACTCTTCCGCAGGCAAGCCGCACCGTCGCTTCAAGGAGAGGTCTGTGCAGGAGCATGCCGCCCCGGCCGCCAGATGGCCCGTCCCTCAAGAATCGTCCAGTCCGGCAATGCCGTCGGAAACTTTGCCTCAAGCTCTTAGTGCAAAGCGCACCACGCCCGCAATGTCCTGATGACGGATTAACGCTTTTTTGTGGCAGATGGCTGGCAAAAGACGGGGGCTGAAAGCCGGCAAGTCTTTCTGTTGCAAAGGAAAAGGCCGCGGAGAACCGCGGCCTCGCAAGCAGGGGCGAACAGCAGGTGAGCCGAAGGCCCTCAGGCCGGAACGGAGGCCGCCGCGGCCAGAACCGGCTCGCGCAGGATGCGGGCGCGTGCCGGCTGGCTCTCCACGATCTCGTAGGCCGTCGGATCGCTCATCAGCGCCTTGAGCGCATAGGCATTCATCTTGTGGCCGCCGCGATAGGAGCGGTAGATGCCCAGGAAGGGCATGCCTGCCAGCGCCAGATCGCCCACGGCATCCAGCGTCTTGTGGCGCACGAATTCGTCGCCAGGGTAGCGCAGGCCTTCGATGTTGATGACGGTGTGGTCATCGGAAATCACGACGGAATTTTCGAGCGACGAGCCCAGGCCGCGCCCAGCAGCCCACATGCGCTCGACATCGCGCATGAAGCCGAAGGTGCGGGCACGCGACAGCTCGCGCTTGAAGGTCGACGGCGTCATGTCGCCCTTCCAGACCTGGCGGCCGATCAGCGGCGTGTCGAAATCGATCTCGACCTCGAAGCGCATGGCGTCATGCGGCAGGAATTCGGACCAGGAGGCGCCATGCTCGACACGCACCGGCTTCAGCACGCGGATAACGCGGCGCTTGACGGCCAGCGCCTTCAGCCCGGCCTGCTCGATCGCCTCGAAGAAGGGCGCGGAGCTGCCGTCCATGATCGGCATTTCGCCGCCCTGAACCTCGACCAGCAGATTGTCGACACCGATGGCATAGAGCGCGGCCATGACATGCTCGATCGTGGCGATGGCGGTGGCAGGCGAAAAGCCCAGAACGGTGCAGAGATCGGTGTTGCCGACATTGGCGGAGACCGCGCGGAATTCGCTCACGACGGCATCGCCATCCATGCGCTGGAAAACAATGCCGCTATCGGCTTCGGCGGGATGGAAGGTGATCGAGGCCGCCGCACCGGAGTGAACGCCGGTTCCAGACAACGTGACCGACCGTGCGACCGTCGTCTGATAGCCCAAAGAACCGATTGTCATACCCATACGCGTCATGCCTTCACTGCTTGCCGGCGCGATCCGCCGAACTCCGTTTCGTCTGCCCTGTGCCCGACCGTAAGGCCGAAATCCGCCGCGCCGAAACCATGAAGGTTTCGGCGTCACCACGATGCCGATGACCGGAAATCGCGATCGAACCCGTGAAAGAGTGGCCGTTTCAGTCCCCCGGCACCCGTGCGGCGCCCGGCATTCCCCAGCCTTCCCGTTGATTAGCCGCCTCAGTGAAGAGTCGCAACCGTGGGAGCGCAAGAGCTTAATTGTGAAGATAGAGCGGGCGGCGCGTCATTCCAAATCACTGTTTCTTTCGATTTGTTACGAATGATACACCATCTTAACCATTTGTTTGAAAACGGGAAAAACAAAAATGCCCGGGCATTGTGCCCGGGCATTCGGCAAGGTGGAAGAAACGGTCGGGATCAGTTCGACTGACGGCGCAGGAAGGCCGGGATTTCGAGCTGATCGTCCTCATGGCTGCGCGGCTGCGCGGCCATGCGACCGTGGTCGTCCAGCGACCCGCGACGCGGGGCGTAGACGCTCGCCTCGGGCGAGAGCGGGCGGCGCTGCTGCGAGGCAGCGCTCGGCGCTCCGGCCGTCATATCGGCCGAAACGCTGCTGTCTTCTTCTTCGCGGCGGCCGAGCGAATTGGTGATTCGCTTCAGCAGGCCCATGGCGCCGCGTTCTTCCGGCTGCGGCGCGGGCTGGGCGCGGCGCTCGGCTTCGGCCTTCACCATCGGCGGGAAGTCCTCGACCTTGGGCATGCGCACGGGCTCGGGCATCGGCTGGCGCATGACGGGGGCGACGGGCTCCTGACGCGGAGCCTCGTAGCGCGGCGCCTCGAAGCGCGGGGCCTGGGCGGCAACCGGGGCCGGCTGCGGCTGATAGACGGGCGCTTCCGGAGCCGGGGCGCGGTAGGCCTGCGGCTGCTCGGCTGCAGCAGGCTGGGCAAACAGCCGGCTCTGCGGACGGAACTCCTCGGCGGGCGCGGCCTGGGCCGGAGCGGCAGCCAGCTGGGCGGCGCGCTGCTGGATCAGGAGCTCGCGCTCGATCTCGGCCTCACGGATCGCCTGAGCCACGGCATCGACCTGCTGCGGCGCGGGCGCTGCCGGCTGCTGCATGACCGGAGCCGGCTGGGCAACGACGGCGGCGGCCGGAGCGGCAACCTGCGGCGCCGGCTGGGCAGCGGCCGGACGGGCGGCCTTCTGAGCTACCGGGCGAAAGCTGGCATTGCGATCGGCCACCTCCGCAGCCGTGCGATCGATACCGGTTGCCACGACCGAGACGCGGATGAGGCCTTCGAGGTCTTCGTCGAAGGTTGCGCCGAGGATGATGTTGGCATCCGGATCGACTTCTTCACGGATACGGGTCGCCGCTTCGTCGACCTCGAACAGCGTCAGGTCACGGCCGCCGGTGATCGAGATCAAGAGGCCCTGGGCGCCCTTCATCGAGGTTTCGTCGAGCAGCGGGTTGGCGATCGCGGCTTCGGCGGCAGCCATTGCGCGGCCTTCGCCGGAGGCTTCGCCCGTGCCCATCATCGCGCGGCCCATTTCGCGCATCACCGAGCGGACGTCGGCGAAGTCGAGATTGATCAGGCCTTCCTTGACCATGAGGTCGGTGATGCAGGCAACACCCGAATAGAGAACCTGGTCGGCCATGGCGAAGGCGTCCGCGAAGGTCGTCTTGTCATTGGCGATGCGGAACAGGTTCTGGTTGGGGATGACGATCAGCGTATCGACCGACTTCTGCAGCTCGGCGATGCCCTGTTCGGCAAGCCGCATGCGCCGCTGGCCCTCGAAGTGGAACGGCTTGGTGACGACGCCGACAGTGAGGATGCCCTTGTTGCGGGCCGCCTGGGCCACGACCGGAGCCGCGCCCGTGCCGGTGCCGCCGCCCATGCCGGCGGTGACGAAGCACATATGCGTGCCGTTCAGGTGATCGATGATCTCATCGATGCATTCCTCGGCGGCCGCGCGGCCGACTTCCGGCTGCGAACCGGCGCCCAGACCTTCGGTGACGGCGACACCCATCTGGATGATTCGCTCGGCCTTGGTCATGGTCAGCGCCTGCGCGTCGGTGTTGGCGACGACGAAATCGACGCCCTGCAGGCCTGCGGTGATCATGTTGTTGACAGCGTTGCCGCCGCCGCCGCCGACACCGAAGACGGTGATGCGCGGCTTGAGCTCGGTGATGTCCGGCTTCTGCAAGTTGATGGTCATTTACCCGTTCCTTCCTTCTACCTGGCCGCCTTGCCGAGCCGGCCAAATCTCAATCAACGTAACAGTCCGTTCCCGCGCGAAGCTTGCGTCACGATTGCGGGGCCTTACGGACGACGTCAGAAACTTTCTTTCAGCCATTGCCCGACCCGGGCGATGCGGCTGTTGTTTCCCGCCAGCGAGGCGATGAGACCGCCCTGCGCCGCATGGGTTTCCTGGTCGGCGACCTGGGGATAGATCATCAGCCCGACGGCCGCGGAAAAGGCCGGGCCTTTGGCCGCAGCCGGCAGGCCGGACACGCCGAGAGGGCGACCGATTCGCACATTGCGCGCCAGAACGCGCCTTGCTGCATCCGCCAGGCCGGTCAGCTGGCTGCCGCCGCCGGTCAGCACCACACGCTTGCCGACGATAGGCGAGAAGCCCGAGCGCTGGATGCGGTCGCGAATCAGTTCCAGCGTTTCCTCGACGCGGGCGCGGACGATTCGCGACAGCAGCGCGCGCGGCACGTGGGTCGGCTGGTCGCGCTCATCCTCGCCGATCGGCGGAACGCTGACCATTTCCCGCTCGTCCGCGCCGTTCGGCATGGCCGAGCCGTGCACGACCTTCAGCCGCTCGGCATCCTCGATCCGCGTGGAGAGGCCGCGCGCCAGATCCGTGGTGATATGGTGTCCGCCGAGCGAGACCGCATCGGCATGAACGAGGCGGCCTTCGGCGAAGACCGAGATGGTGGTGGTGCCGCCGCCCAGATCGATGGCCGCGCAGCCGAGCTCGACCTCGTCATCCACCAGCGTCGCCAGACCGCTGGCATAAGGGGTGGCCACCAGCCCTTCGACCGAGAGATGCGCGCGGTTGACGCAGAGTTCGAGATTGCGCAGCGCCGCGCGCTCGGCCGTCAGCATGTGGATGTCCACGCCCAGCACATCGCCGAACATGGCCAGCGGATCGCGGATGCCGCGTTCGCCATCGAGCGAATAGCCCGTGGGCAGCGAGTGGAGAATCATCCGGTCCTGGCGCTGCGAGCGCTGGGCGGCTGCCGCCAGCACGCGCTTGAGATCGGCCTGATCCACTTCCTGCCCGCCGAGATCGATGGTGGCGGTGTAGATGTCACTCTGCAGACGCCCGGCGGAGATGTTGACGATCAGGCTGTCGATCGTCAGCCCCGCCATGCGCTCGGCCGCGTCCACCGCCAGGCGCACCACGCTTTCCACGGCATCGAGATCGGCGATCACGCCGTTCTTCATGCCGCGCGACTTGTGGTGGCCAAGGCCGATGATCTCGATGCTGTGCGTGCGATTCGGCAGGATCTGGCTTTCCGCGCGCGGTGTCAGCCGGCCGATCATGCAGACCACCTTGGTCGAACCGATGTCGAGAACCGACACGATCTGGGTGCGCTTGGCCGACAAGGGCTTGAGACGCGGCAGGCCGAAGTGGGACGACCCGAAGACGCTCATAGGGCGCTCTCCTGCTTTTCGAGCTTCATCAATTGCTTGTTGCGGGCGTCAACGAGGCTGCCGCGGCGTGCGGCGGCCTCCGCGCTGAGCTGGATGGTGGTGCGGTCTTCCAGGCGCAGATCGACGGCGGCGATATCGCGCTCCAGAAGCTGCTGGCCCTCTTCCATGGTGCTGAGCACTTCCATGGCGCGCTCCAGGTCGCGCTCCGGCAGTTTCACGGTCACGCCATTGTCCATCACCAGGTCCCAGCGCCGTCCGGCGATGCGGACATAGGCCTTCACCCGCTTCTGGATGTCCGGCCAGCGCGAGAAGCTCTGGTAGAAGCCGGCAGCCGCCGTTTCCGCATCGCGACCGACGAAGAGCGGCAGGCCGGCGAACTTGTTGTCGCGCAGCGGCGCGATCACGCTGCCGCTCTTTTCGATCAGCGACAGTTCCGTGCCGTGCTGCCAGATGCCGAAGGCCTGGCGCTCCTTGAGCGTCACCTGGATCGTGCGCGGATAGACCTTGCGCACGGTCACATGCTCGACCCAGGGCATTTTCGCGATCAGGTCGCGGGCGGTCTCCACGTCGAGCGCCACCAGCGAGGTCGTGCCGTCGAGGCCGAGCTGCTGCAGGATGTCGATGTCCGAGGTCTGTTCATTGCCGGCGATCTTGACGTCCTCGATGGCAAAGCCTGCCGCCGAGGTGGTGGCCTGCGCCACCGTCTGGCTGTGACCGCCGAGATTCATGCCATAAAGACCGGTCGCGCCGAACAGGGCCAGCGCCGAGATCGTGCCCGTATAGGCGGGAAAGCGGATCCGGCCCGTGCACAGGCACAGGAGGAACCGCGTCACGCGGCGCAAGGGGCGCGGCAGGACGATCTTGTCATCCGCCTCCAAAAGATCGGACTCGCGCAGCCGCGCCGTCCTTCGCCTCTTCAACGCAAACACGATGCGTCCTCCACCAGCCAGCTCAAGAATTTCCCGAAGGGCATGCCCGCATGCGCCGCGATTTCAGGAAGGAGCGAGGTCGGCGTCATGCCGGGCTGGGTGTTGACTTCCAGCCAGATCAGTTCGCCCGTTCCACCCTCGCCATCATCCAGGCGGAAGTCGGAGCGGCTCGCGCCCCGGCACCCGATCGCGCGATGCGCCGCAACCGCCAATTCTTGAACAGTTTGGTAAATTTCCGGTAAAATCTGCGCCGGAAGAATGTGCTGAGAACCGCCTTTAACGTATTTGGATTCATAGTCGTAGAAGGCGTGACCAAGCGGCACGATCTCCGTCACCCCGAGAGGGCGTGCCTCTTCGCCGGCGCCGATCACGCCGCAGGTGAGCTCGCGGCCGGCGACATAGCGCTCCGCCATGACCAGATCGCCATAGCGCCACTCCGGCGAGGAGACGATCTGCGGCGGATGGCTCTGGTCTTCCTTGACGATGACGATGCCGAAGCTCGAGCCCTCGCGCACCGGCTTGATCACATAAGGCGGCGGCAGCGGATGCTGATGACCGATCTCGTGCCGATTCAACAGCCTGGACGGAGCGACGGGAATGCCCACGGCGGCGGCGACCCGCTTGGCCTGGATCTTATCCATCGCCAGCGAGGAGGCCAGGATGCCGGAATGGGTGTAGGGAATCTCAAGATATTCCAGCACGCCCTGGATCGTGCCGTCCTCGCCAAAAGGGCCATGCAGCGCGTTGAAGGCGACGTCCGGCCTGAGTGCCGACAGCACCGCGGACACGTCGCGGCCGACATCCACGCGCGTGACCCGATAGCCCTCGCCTTCCAGCGCCGCCGCACACGCCTCCCCGGAGGACAGGCTGACGGGCCGCTCGGACGAGAAGCCGCCCATCAGGACGGCGACATGCTTGGCACTCATTGGCGAAAACTCCCACCGGAAAGACCGGTCGCGTGACATCGTTCGACGGGTCGAAAACCGCTGCGGCGAGTCGGAGCCGGACCTGTCTTGTCACGATAGAGCGCCATTAAGGTTAACGAAGCGTTTACTTTCTCTAAACCATTGATGGAAATGTATTTTTTAGCGCCAAATTCACGGCTGACGAAGGGAATCACGACGCCCTTCGCGCCTGGAATCAGGCCCCGTTAACAGGGGGGCGGAACCAGCCTGACGACGCCCGCGACGGCTGGGGACCGCGCGATTGCTGCAGCGCATCCTAAAACTGCACCGCAACAGTCGTATTTATCGGGTATCGCGCCCGAAATGATTGCGATAAGAGACCGCTCATGTCGGCCCTGATATGGCCCCTCATTATCTCCAGTTTGGATCTTTCCATGAGCAACGCGATACATTCCGTGTCGCCGGCCAGGGATTCCACGGGGGCGCGCACCAATTCGGCATCGCGCGTTCTCCTGGCGAGCCTGATCGGCACCACCATCGAATTCTTCGATTTCTACGTCTATGCGACCGCCGCCGTTCTGGTGTTTCCGCATATCTTCTTCCCGGCCAGCGACCCGACCTCGGCGCTTCTGGCTTCCTTCGCCACCTTCTCCATCGCCTTCTTCGCCCGCCCGCTGGGCGCGATCGTGTTCGGGCATTTCGGCGACCGCGTCGGGCGCAAGACCACGCTGGTGGCGGCGCTCCTGACCATGGGCGTCTCCACGGTCGTGATCGGCCTGGTGCCGTCCTATGAGTCGATCGGCGTTCTCGCGCCGCTGCTGTTGGCCGCCTGCCGCTTCGGGCAGGGCTTCGGCCTTGGCGGCGAGTGGGGCGGTGCGGTGCTGCTGGCCACGGAAAACGCGCCTCCGGGCAAACGCTCCTGGTACGGCATGTTCCCGCAGCTCGGGGCGCCGGTCGGCCTGTTCCTCTCCTCGGGCTTCTTCTGGCTGCTGCTGCATGTCATGTCGCAGGACGCGCTCTTGAGCTGGGGCTGGCGCATTCCCTTCGTCGCCTCGATCGTGCTGATCGCCGTCGGCCTCTGGGTCCGCCTGTCGATCACGGAGACGCCCGACTTCCAGAAGGCGATCGACAAGCACGAGCGCGTGGCCGTTCCCGTGGCCGAGCTTTTCCGCAACCACAAGCGCTCGATCGTGCTCGGCACCTTCGTCGCGCTGGTCACCTTCGTGCTGTTCTATATCGGCTCGGCCTATCTCTTGTCCTACAACACCAAGGTGCTGGGCATTCCGTTCCTGGACGCGCTGGAAGTCCAGCTCTTCGGCTCGGTCATCTTCGGCATCGCCATTCCAATTTCGGGCAAGCTGGCCGAGAAGCTTGGTCGGCGCGAGGTGCTGATCGCCACCACCATCGCCATCGGCCTGTTCTCCTTCCTGGTGCCGGTGCTGCTTGCCGGCGCGCTGTCGGGCGTCTACCTGTTCGTGCTGATCGGCATGTTCCTGATGGGCATGACCTATGGCCTGATCGGCACGGCGCTGGCCGCGCCCTTCCCGACCCGGGTGCGCTATACCGGCTCGTCGATCACCTTCAACTTCGCCGGCATCTTCGGCGCCTCGCTGGCGCCCTACATCGCCACCTATCTGCAGTCGACCTATGGCATGGCCTATGTCGGCTACTATCTCGGCATCGCCGCGCTGATCACGCTGGCCTGCATCCTGCTCTCGGGCAAGGACGAGGTCTGACAGCGATCAGGGCGCGCGGCACAAAACCGGCGCGCGCCTCTCATGCCTGATCAACAAAAAACCCGCGAAATCGATGATTTCGCGGGTTTTTCATTCTGCGGGCGGAAATCGCCCGTGGCGACGTTCCTGCCATTCCTGCCACCAGATCGCGCCCCAGACGGTCGCTGCGATCAGGATGGGAAGGATATAGAGATAGAATGCGAGAGCGACTGTCATGGTCTCAGCTTTCCGAGGACACGTCTTGCCGCAAAATCTAGGATCAAAGCGGTAAAAAGCCAAGTCATTGTCGACAAGGCGATCGGAAGGGAGAAGGCGGAGATCATGATCTGCCCATTGGCAAGCGAAACCACGGGCGAAATGAAACCGGCGGCAACGCAGGCCGTCGACAGCCGGTCGATCGCCGCAGCCGTCAGCTTCACCCGCTCATTGTGCACGAGCGGTGGCGGCGCCGGGATCGGAAGCGGCGCCGTCTCCTCCTGCATCAGACCAGAGCCACGCCGAGGAATTCCTTGACCTCATAGCCCGGCATGAACTTGCCAATGCGCTTGATCTCCCATTCCAGCTTCACGCCGGAATGCTCCATCACCCGCCGGCGCACGGTTTCGCCGAGATATTCCAGCTCGTAGCCGGTGGCCTGGCCGGTGTTGATCATGAAGTTGCAATGCATCGGCGACATCTGGGCCCCGCCGATCATCATGCCGCGGCAGCCGGCCTCGTCGATCAGCTTCCAGGCGGAATGTCCCTCCGGGTTCTTGAACGTCGAGCCGCCGGTCTTCTCGCGAATCGGCTGCACGGTTTCGCGGTGATGGCGCACGGCGTCCATGTCGGCCCGGATCTTCGCCTTGTCCTCGGGATAGCCCTCGAAGATCGCATGGGTGAAGATCAGATCCTTCGGCGCGGAGGAATGGCGATAGGCATAGCCCATCTCATCGCGCGTCAGCACGTGGCGGTTCCCCTGCCGGTCGACGGCATGGACCTCCACCACACGCTCGGAGGTCTCCCCGCCATTAGCGCCGGCATTCATGCGCAAGGCGCCGCCGATCGACCCGGGAATGCCGTAATAGAAGAAAAAGCCGCCAATGCCGTGGTCGAGCGTCATCGCCGCCAGGTTCTTGTCCGGGCAGATGGCGCCGGCCTTGACGCGGTTGTCGCCCGCCAGCTCGACATCGCCGAAGCCCTTGGCAGAAAGACGCACCACCGCGCCGGGAATGCCGCCATCGCGCACCAGAAGGTTCGAGCCGACGCCCGCCACCATCAGCGGCACCTCTTCGGGAAGGAGCTTCAGGAAGGCGACGAGATCGTCGACGTCATGCGGCTGGAACATCAGCTCCGCCAGGCCGCCGGCGCGAAACCAGGTGACGCGGTCCATCGGCGCATCGGGCGTCAGCCGTCCGCGCAAGGCGTTGACGCCGTCACCCAGCGAGGCAAGAAGTTTGGATCCGTTCACCTGTTTCATTCTGTCTTGCCTGCCATGCCTGCCAATTCCCGAGGAAGCGCGGCAGCCCAGGACGTGATGCTGCCGGCGCCCAAAAGAACCACGAAGTCCCCCGGCTGCGCAATGGCAGAAACGATGGGCGCGAGCGCTTCCGGCCCTTCGACGAAGCGGGCATCGCGGTGCCCGGCCGCCTTGATGCGCGAAACCAGCTCCTGCGACGTCGCGCCCTCGATCGGTTCCTCGCCCGCGGCATAGACCGGCGCCAGAAGAATCGTGTCGGCATCGTTGAAACAGGCCGAGAAATCCTCGAACAGGCTGTGCAGGCGGCTGTAGCGATGCGGCTGGTGCACGGCGATGATTCGGCCCTGACAGGCTTCCCGCGCCGCCCTCAGCACCGCCTTGATCTCCACCGGATGGTGCCCATAATCGTCATAGACGCGGACATTGTTCCACTCGCCGGTGAAGGTGAAGCGCCGCTTGACGCCGCCAAAGCCGGCAAGCCCGCGCGCGATCGCCTCTGGCGAGATCCCCAGACGCTGCGCCACGGCGATCGCGGCGGTCGCGTTCGAGACATTGTGACGGCCCGGCATCGGCAGGCGCAGATCCTTCAGATCGATGGTCTGGCCGGTGCGCCGGCGGCGAATCGACACGTCGAAGATCGAGGTGGCGCCATCCATGCGGATATTGAGGAAGCGCACGTCGGCCTGCGGGTTCTCGCCATAGGTGATGACCTTGCGGTCCTCGATCTTGGCCACCATTGTCTGCACCTCGGGATGGTCGAGGCACATGACGCCGAAGCCGTAGAACGGCACGTTCTCGACGAACTGGCGGAAGGCCGCACGCACAGCATCGAAATGGCCGTAATGGTCGAGATGCTCGGGATCGATATTGGTGACGACGGCAATGTCGGCCGGCAACTTCAGGAAGGTGCCGTCCGATTCGTCGGCCTCCACCACCATCCACTCGCCCTCGCCCATGCGGGCATTGGTGCCATAGGCGTTGATGATGCCGCCATTGATCACAGTGGGGTCGAGATTGCCGGCTTCCAGAAGGGCCGCGACCATCGAGGTGGTGGTCGTCTTGCCATGGGTGCCGCCAATGGCGATCGAGCTGCGGAAGCGCATCAGCTCCGCCAGCATTTCCGCCCGGCGCACGACCGGCAGCAGCTTCTCGCGCGCGGCGATCAGCTCGGGATTGGTCTTCTTGATCGCGGTGGAGACCACCACCACTTCCGCCTCGCCGAGATTGTCGGCCTGATGGCCGACGAAGACCTCGATGCCCTTGTCCCGCAGGCGCTGGACATTGGCGCTGTCGGATTGATCGGAGCCCTGAACCTTATGGCCGAGATTGTGCAGCACCTCGGCAATGCCGCTCATGCCGATGCCGCCGATCCCGATGAAATGGACGAGGCCGATGCTCTGCGGCAGTTTCATGTGCGTTTTTCCTTGAATTCTGCAATCGACATGCCCCCGGCAATAGCTTCAACCATGTCGGCGAGCAAGCGGGCGGCGTGCGGCCGGCCGGCCTTGCGGGCATTGGCGGCCATGGTGGCGAGCGCAGCCGGGTCGTCCATGGCCCTGGTGATGATGGCGCTCAGCTTCTCGTCGGAGAGATCGGCCTGGGGGATGACCTTGGCGCCGCCAGCGGCGGCAAGCGTGGCGGCATTGGCGGCCTGATCATGGTCGAGCGCGTAGGGATAGGGCACGAGAATCGCGGGCCGGCCGATGACCGAGAGTTCCGATACGGTCGAGGCGCCGGAGCGGCTGATGACGAGATGCGCCTTGCCGATGCGCTCGGCCATGTCGCTGAAGAAGGGCGAGACGGAGGCCTCCAGCGCCAGCCGGCTCATGCAGCCACGCACCATGTCCATATCCTCGGGCCGGGCCTGCTGTGTGACGACGATGCGCCGCCGCCGGTTCTCGTCCAGGAGGCTGATGGCATTGGGAATGGCCTTGGAAAAGAACTGTGCGCCCTGGCTGCCGCCGAAGACGACGAGCTGGAAAGGATCCTCCGGCCCCGGCGCGACAAAGGGACGCTCGGCCGCCGCCAGCACGGCGGGGCGTACGGGATTGCCCGTGGTCACCGTCTTGGCGGCATAGGGGCCTTCCGTTTCCGGCAGAAAGCCGCCGGCAATGGCCAGCACGCGCGCGGCGAGCGCCTTGTTCGCCCGGCCCATGACCGCATTCTGCTCATGCACCATGGTGGGAATGGAAAGGCTGCTGGCTGCCATCAGCGGCGGCACGGTCGGATAGCCGCCGAAGCCGACCACGGCCTTCGGCCGGATCTTGCGCATGATCTTCTTGGCAACCCGCAGGCCGCTCCACAGCGTCCACAGCGCCCTGGCTGCCTTCACCGGATTTTTCGCCGAGACGGTCGCGGAGGGCACCACATGGATGGCGGCGGCGGGAAACTTGCCGGCGAACCGCTCGGCGCGGCTGTCGGTCACCAGATGGATCTCGTAGCCCCGTGCCGTCAGCTCATGGGCCAGAGCCTCGGCCGGAAACAGATGGCCGCCGGTCCCGCCGGCGGCAAGCATGATGATATCTTTGGTCATGACCGTTCCTAGAGCATTTCCGGCGAAACTGCGAAACGGTTTCCACCGGGAAAATCATTGGGTCAAAGGAATGACGCGCTCTACCGTGCGAAGCCGGCCCTGTCGATGCGCCGGTGGCGCGGTCGCGGGACGAACGAACGGGCAAAGGCGGCAGAACGCCCGCCGACCTTAAGCCGCAAAATCAGGCGGCTTGAGGTCGGCGTGGCCGGATCATTCGGCGGGAACGCCGATGCCGCTGCGGAACATGCTGCGCTCCACCGCGCGCTTTTCCGGACGGTGCCGGGTGAGCGCCAGGATGAAGCCGGCGGTGACGCAGATCGCCACCATCGACGAGCCGCCATAGGAGATCAGCGGCAGGGTCATGCCCTTGGCCGGCAGCAGTTCGAGATTGACGCCGACATTGATCATCGACTGCACGCCCATCTGCAGCACCAGGCCGGCAACGGCCAGACGGGTGAAGTCGTCGCGCTCGCGCATGGCCAGCGTCAGGCCGCGCATCACCACCAAGGCGAAGATCAGCACGATCACCATGCAGAAGAGAATGCCGAACTCCTCGGCCGCGACCGAGAAGATGAAGTCGGTATGGCTGTCGGGAATGATCCGCTTGACGATGCCCTCGCCCGGGCCGCGCCCCAGCCAGTCGCCCCGGATGATCGCCTCGCGCGCGGTATCCACCTGGAAAGTATCACCCTCCCCGGTCATGAAGCGGTCGATACGGCCCGCCACGTGCGGCAGCAGCGTGTAGGCGACCACAAGGCCGCCGGTGGCGAAGCCGCCGAGCAGGATGATCCACAGCCAGGGCATGCCGGCCATGAAGAACATGCCGCCCCACACGGCCGTGGTCAGGATGGTCTGGCCAAGGTCAGGCTGGGCGATGAGCAGCGCCACGACCATCACATAGAGAAGGATGGCGAAGAGATTGCCCGGCACTTCGGGCTGGCGCGCATGCTCGGAGAACAGCCAGGCACAGGTGACGATGAAGGCTGGCTTCATGAACTCGGAGGGCTGCAGGCTGAGCGCGCCGATGCCGATCCAGCGCCGCCCGCCCTTGACCTCCTGGCCGAAGAAGAGCACCAGCACCATCAAGAGGATCATCACCGCCAGCATGATGACCGCCGTGCGCCGGACCTGCCTGGGCGTGAGGAACGACAGGCCGATCATGGTGATCAGCGAGGGAATGAGGAAGATCGAGTGCCGGCGGACGAAGTGGAAGCTGTCGAGCCCCAGCCGCTCGGCCACCGCCGGGCTGCCGGCGAAGGAAAGCATGAAGCCGATGCCCATCAGCAGGATGAACAGGGCCAGGAAGAATCGGTCGATCGTCCAGAACCAGTCCGCGACGGCGCCCCTTTGAGCACGGCTTACCATGATGTCATCCTCTTCAAGCCGAAGCGCCCGGCGCGGCGCGCAACCGCGCGTGGCCGTCGACTCGTTCGTTCCTGTCCTCATGCATCACCTCCGCGACCGGATTCGATTGATGCAAAAAATGATGCAGAGGATTGAAAGTGTTACAGGATCGCGCCCTCCATTGAGTGCGCGGTGCCGCAAGATTTCGCGATCGGCAGCCTGCCTGCGAAGGCGCGCCAGATCAGGTCAGCTAAGGTCAGGTCAGATCAGCATGGTCACGCCCTCGAGCGTGGCCACATGCGCGACGAAGGCTTCGCCGCGCAGTTCGAAGTTCTTGTACTGGTCGAAGCTTGCGCAGGCCGGGGAAAGCAGCACGGCAGCTTCCTCGCCCGCAGCCGTCGCATCGGCCGCCGCATGGGCAACAGCCGCTTCCAGCGTGCCGGCCCTGTCGACGGGAATGGCATCGCCGATCGTGGCGGCGAAGGCGTCTGCCGCCTGGCCGATCAGATAGGCCCTGGCAATCCTAGGGAAGAACGCGCGCAGGCTTTCGATCCCGCCCTCTTTCGGTACGCCGCCGGCAATCCAGTAGATGCGGGCAAAGCTCGACAAAGCGGGCGCGGCGGCTTCCGCATTGGTCGCCTTGCTGTCATTGACGAAGACCACGCCGCCGCGCCGGCCGACCGGCTGCATGCGGTGCTTGAGGCCCGGGAAAGAGGCGAGGCCCGCGCGGATCTCGTCGGGCGACACGCCGATAGACAGGCAGGCGGCAATGGCGGCGCAGGCATTCTGGCCATTATGGGTGCCGCGCAGCGTCGAGATCCCGTCGAGATCGACAAAGAGCTGGGGCAGCCCGCCTTCGGCCCTGATGATGCGCGATCCCTCGACATAGAAGCCGTCGCCGATCGGCCGGTGCCGGGCGATGCGAATGACGCTGCGACCCGACAAGGCCACGCGGTCGGCGATCGCCTCGCACCAGGCATCATCAACGCCGATCACCGCCGTGCCGCTGGCGGCCACCAGACGCTCCTTGATCGCCGCATAGTGTTCCATCGAGCCATGACGGTCCAGGTGATCCGGCGTCAGGTTCAAAAGGATGCCGACGGTGGGATTAAGACCGGGCGCGAGGTCGATCTGATAAGAGGAGCACTCCACCACATAGACGCGGCCGGGTGCCGGCGGATCGAGCGTCAGGACGGCGCGGCCGATATTGCCGCCCATCTGCGCATCGCGGCCGGAAGCAGACAGGATATGGGCGATCAGCGCCGTGGTGGTGGACTTGCCATTGGTGCCGGTGATCGCGATCAACGGCGCGTCCGGTGCAACAGACTGGCGCTCGCGGCAGAAGAGCTCGACATCGCCGATGATGGGCACGCCAGCGGCAGAGGCCGCCTCGACGGTCCAGTGGGGCTTGGGATGGGTGAGCGGCACGCCGGGCGAGAGAATCAGGGCGGTGAACCGAGCCCAGTCGGCCCCGCGCAGATCCTGCGTGGCGATCCCCTCGCCGGCTGCCTTGTCGACGCTGACGGGATTGTCGTCCCATGCCACGACATCCGCGCCGCCGGCCTTCAGCACCAGCGCGGTGGCAAGGCCAGACCCGCCGAGGCCGAACAGCGCCACGCGCTGCCCGGCAAAGCTCTTGACCGCGATCATGCCCGCCTCACCGCAGTTTCAGGGTGGACAGGCCGACCAGCGCCAGGATGACAGCGATGATCCAAAAGCGGATCACGACCTGGCTTTCGGTCCAGCCCTTCTTCTCGAAATGATGGTGGATCGGCGCCATCAGGAAGACGCGCCGTCCCGTGCGCTTGAACCAGAACACCTGGATGATGACCGAGAGCGTCTCCATCACGAACAGGCCGCCGATGATCACCATGACGATCTCGTGCTTGGTGGCGACCGCGATGGTGCCGATGAGGCCGCCCAGCGCCAGCGAGCCGGTGTCGCCCATGAAGATGGCGGCCGGCGGCGCGTTGAACCAGAGGAAGCCGAGGCCGGCGCCGATCACCGCGCCGAGGATCACGGCAAGCTCGCCCGTGCCGGGCACGAAATGGATCTGAAGGTAATTGGCGAAGACGGCATTGCCGGCGAGATAGGCGATCAGGCCGAAGGCGGCCGCCGCGATCATCACCGGCACGATAGCCAGCCCGTCGAGCCCGTCCGTCAGGTTCACGGCATTGCCGGCGCCGACGATGACGAAACCGCCGAAGAGGATGAAGAAATAGCCGAGATTGAGGGTGAAGTCCTTGAGGAAGGGGAAGGTAAGCGAGGAGCCGAAGGTGGAGCCGCTGGTGCCGGCCGACTGCGCCGTGCGCATCATGAAATAGACCGCGATCGCGGCGATCATGAATTCGATCGCCAGACGCGCCCGCCCGGAAAAGCCCTTGTCCGACTGTTTGGTGACCTTGAGATAGTCGTCATAAAAGCCGATGGCGCCGAAGCCGAGCGTGACCAGCAGGGTGGAGACGACATAGACGCTGGAGAGATCGGCCCACAGCAGCGAGCTGGCGACGATGCCGGCAAGAATCATCAGCCCGCCCATGGTCGGCGTGCCGGCCTTCTTGAAATGGGTCTGCGGCCCGTCCGCGCGAATCGGCTGGCCCCGGCCCTGGCGCACCCGGAGCGAGGAGATCATGACCGGCCCGAACAGAAAGACGATCATGGCGGAGGTGACGACGGCAGCCCCGGTGCGGAACGTGATGTAGCGGAACAGATTGAAGAATTGGAATTTGTCCGCCAGTTCGACAAGCCAGATCAGCATTCGGGACCTTTCCCCTCAAGGGTTCATCAGAAATCCGCCGCCGGGCTGTCCGGGCGGCGGGTGCCGGCGCCGGATTAAACGGCGCTCTCTGGCTTTTCAACAGGTGGATATTTTTCGAGCAGCGCCGCGACGATGCGCGCGCAGCCCGTGCCCTTGGACGACTTGACCATGACCACATCGCCCGGGCCTACCGCCATCAGCACCTCGCGCAGCAGCGCGTTGACATCCGGGCGGTGCACCACGTCCATTGGGTCGGGCAGCGCATCGCTGAGATGGGCCATGTCCGGTCCGGCGAGATAGACCGCATCGACCCCGGCCTCGACCAGCGGGCCGGCAAGCTCGGCATGCATCTCCGCCGAGGCGACGCCCATTTCCAGCATATCGCCCAGCACGGCAATGCGCCGTCCGCCGGCGTCCGGCTCGGCCGCGGCCAGAAGCGCGATCGCGGCACGCATGGAGGTGGGATTGGCATTGTAGCTTTCGTCGATCAGCGTGATCGCGCCGCCCGGCACGGCCAGCCGATGGCGCGCACCCCGGCCCTTTTCCGCCACCATGGTGGCAAGCGCGGCGGTAAGGCGCTCCAGATTGCCCCCGGCCAGATGCGCGGCGGCCAGCACGGCCAGCGCATTTTCCGCGATGTGGCGGCCGGGCGCGCCCAGCGGCACCTCCCAGGTCCGACCCTCGATCGCGGCCCAGAGCGTGGCGCCTTCCGGCGACGGCGCATATTCGATCAGCCGGTAATCGGCCTTGGCGCTCTCGCCGAAGGTGGTGATGTTGCCGATGCCGAGCAGATCGGCCTTGCGCTTGAGCAGGTCGAACTGGTCGATATCGCGGTTGAGCACCAGATGGCCGCCTTCGGTCAGGCCTTCCATGATCTCGGCCTTGGCGGTGGCGATCTCGTCGAGATCGCGGAAATTGCCGAGATGGGCCGGGGCAATGGTGGTGATCACGGCGACATGCGGCCGCACCATGGCCGTCAGCGGCCGGATCTCGCCCGGATGGTTCATGCCGATTTCAAAGATGCCGTAATCGGTGGCCTCGGGCATACGCGCCAGCGTCAGCGGCACGCCCCAATGATTGTTGAAGGAAGCGTCGGCCGCGTGCACGCGCCCGCAGGCCGAAAGGCTGTGGCGCAGCATTTCCTTGGTCGTGGTCTTGCCGACGGAGCCGGTCACGCCGATGACGCGCGCGCCGGAGCGGTCGCGCGCCGCACAGGCCAGCCGTCCCAGCGCCTCCAGCACGTCGTCGACCACGATCATCGGCGCGATCAGCCGTCCGAGCGCCGGCAGCTTGCCTTCACTGACGACCAGCATGGCCGCGCCATTGGCGATCGCCAGTCCGGCGAAGTCATGGCCGTCGACACGGTCCCCCTTGATGGCGAAGAAGGCCTCGCCCCGGCTGATCGAGCGGCTATCGATCGAGATCCCGGAAATGCCTTGCGGCAGATTGCCGACCGGACGGCCGCGCATGGCGGCAATCATGTCGGCGCATGTCCATAACCAGCTCACGCGACGGCCCCTCCCAGTGCTTTGCGGATTTCGGCATGATCGGAGAAGGGCAAGGTGACGCCCGAAATCGTCTGCCCCTCCTCATGACCCTTGCCGGCGACGATCAGCGTATCGCCGGCTTTCAGTCCGGCCACGGCGGCGCGGATGGCCTCGGCACGATCGGCGATCTCGGTGGCGCCGGGCGCGGCGGCGAGAATCTCGGCGCGGATCGCTTCCGGAATTTCAGAACGCGGATTGTCGTCGGTGACGATCACGCAATCGGCGAGCCGGGTCGCCACCTCGCCCATGATCGGACGCTTGCCCTTGTCGCGGTCGCCGCCGCAGCCGAACACCACGACCACCCGGCCGGTGGTGAACGGCCGGACGGAGGCGAGCACATGCGCGAGCGCATCCGGCTTGTGGGCATAATCGACATAGGCGAGCGCGCCGTCCTTGGTCTGGCCGACCAGCTCCAGCCGACCGGACGCGCCCTGCAGCCGCTCGAGCGCCGCCATGGCGATGGCGGGCGCGGTGCCCGTGGCGATCGCAAGGCCCGCGGCCACCAGCGCATTGGAAATCTGGAAGTCGCCGGCCAGCGGCAGATGCACCTCGAAGATCGCGCCGTCGATATGGATCTCGGCGATCTGCTTGTGGCGGAAATGCTCGACCCGCTTGAGGGTCAGGAAAGACCCGTTGCGCCCGACCGTGCGCACATCGAGCCCGGCCTCTGTCGCGGCCTTGATCGCAGCTTCAGACCAGGCGTCGTCGGCGAAGATCACCGCCGGCGCGCCCTTGGGCGTCAGGCGGTGGAACAGTTCCATCTTGGCGGCGAAATAGGCCTCAACCGTGGGGTGGTAGTCCATATGGTCGCGGCCGAGATTGGTGAAGGCGCTGGCGGCAAGCGTCACGCCATCCAGACGATGCTGGTCGAGCCCGTGGCTAGAGGCTTCCATCGCCGCATGGGTCACGCCCTCGTCGGTGAGTTCGGCGAGAATACGGTGCAGGGTGACGGGATCGGGCGTGGTCAGCGATCCATAGCTGCTGCCGCGCGGCGAGACGATGCCGGTCGTGCCGATCATCGCGCTGGCATGGCCGGCATGCGCCCAGATCTGCCGGGTAAAGGAGGCGACCGAGGTCTTGCCGGCGGTGCCGGTCACCGCCACCATGGTGGCCGGCTGGCGACCATAGAAGCGGGCGGCGGCCAGCGCCAGCACCCGGCGAAGATTGTCCACAGTGATGACCGGCAGCGCGGTGTCGATCGCGGAGCCCGTCTCGGTCAGGATCGCCACGGCGCCGCGGCCCTCGGCATCGCGAATGAAGGTGCGGCCATCCGCCTTGTTCCCGGCCAGCGCCACGAAGAGAAAGCCCGGCTCCACCTTGCGGCTGTCACTCGTCAGACCGGCAATCTCCAGACCATGGGTTGCGGGACCGAGCGCCGCAGCCGGAACGAACGGAGACAGAAGATCATCGAGAATCATGGGGTTTCCTTGGCACTGGAAGGCTTGAGACGGGATAGCCCGCCCTCATCAGCCGTCAATACGACACGAGCATGGCAGAACCATCGCTTCCGAACTTCGGCTCCACACCCAGCAGCGGCGCCGCCCGCGCGATGACGTCATGCACCATGGGTGCCGCGGTCGTGCCGGCAATCGCCGCGCGTCCCGATTCGGAACGCGGATCGTCGATGAAGGTTAGCACCACATATTGCGGATCGTTGATCGGGAAGGCCGCCAGGAAGGCGTTGAAGTTGTGGTCGCTGGAATAGCGGCCCTTCACCACCTTGTCGGCCGTGCCGGTCTTGCCGCCGACATCAAATCCCGGCACGCGCGCGCTCTTGCCCGAGCCGTTGATGCCGTTCCAGCGGAACAGGAAGCGCATGTCGGCGCTGGTCTTCGCCTTCAGCACCTGGACGGAGGACGCTTCCGCCTCTTCGGCGCTGCGCGGCAGGAAGGTCGGCTCGATCAGATGGCCGCCATTGACCAGCGCCGCACCGGCCACCGCCGTCTGCAGCGGCGTGGTGGAGACGCCGTGGCCGAAGGAGATGGTGATCGAGTTGATCTTCTTCCATTCGCGCGGCTGGCTCGGCATCTTCACTTCGGGCAGCTCCGTCGGCACGCGGGTCAGCAGGCCCAGACGGGTGAGGAACTCCTTGTGCGCGGCGATGCCGACGAGGTCGGCCATCTTCGCCGTGCCGATGTTGGACGAATACTGGAAGATCTCGGGCACGCTCAGCACCCGGCCCTTGCCGTGGAAGTCCTTGATGGTGAAGCCGCCGATGCGGATCGGATAGCGCGCGTCGAAGCTGTCCTTCAGCGTCACCTTACCGGAATCGAGCGCCATGGCGATGGTGAAGGACTTGAAGGTGGAGCCCATCTCGAACGTGCCGTTCGACATGCGGTTCATCCAGCCCTCCTCCGCGCCGGCCGCCGGATTGTTCGGGTCGTAATCCGGAATGGAGGCCA
Organism: Xaviernesmea rhizosphaerae; assembly: GCF_001938945.1. Lineage (GTDB taxonomy): Bacteria > Pseudomonadota > Alphaproteobacteria > Rhizobiales > Rhizobiaceae > Xaviernesmea > Xaviernesmea rhizosphaerae. Next base: position 108,473 of record NZ_MKIO01000021.1, on the reverse strand, counting down.
TGGCGAGGATCTCGCCGGTGTGGACGTTCATGATCACGCCGCCGGCGGCGATCGCCTTGAACTTGCCCTGCGCTTCCACCAGCACGTCACGCAGGATGTTCTGCACGCGCAGGTCGATCGACAGCCGCACCGGCTCCATCTTGGCATCGCTGGTCATGCCGACCGAGGCGAGATCGGCCAGGCCCTGCGCATCGATATAGCGCTCCATGCCGGCAATGCCGCGATTGTCGACATTGACGTGGCCGACAACATGCGAGGCCGTGTGACCGCCGGGATAGAAGCGGCGCTTTTCCGGACGGAAGCCGATGCCGGGAATGCCGAGCGCGAGAATCTGGCTCTGCTGCTTCGGCGTCAGCTGGCGGCGCAGCCACTGGAAGCGCGACTTGGACTTCAGCTTGTTGTAGATGTCGGCGACGTTGAGATTGGGCAGCACGGTGGAGAGCTGCTCCACCGCCTCGTCCGCATCGACGATCTTGTGCGGCTCGGCATAGAGCGAGACCGTGCGGATGTCGGTGGCAAGTACTTCGCCATTGCGGTCGAGAATGTCGGGGCGTGAGGCCATGAGATTGTCGGACCGGCCGATGCTGGCCACGGTCTCGTCATCGATCATCGCATATTGCACGAGCCGGCCGGCAATCACGACATAGGCGGCCGAAAAGGCGCAGATCATGATGACGACGCGGTTGCGCGCCTGGTTGCCGCGCCGTTTGCGCGTGCCCTGAAAGGCGCTGGGCGCACCGGGCGCGCGCCCGTTGGCGCCGGCCGAGAAATGCGCCTTGCTCTTGCCGACCATGATGCGGGACAGGAAAGAAGACATCAGCGCGCCACCGATCCGGTTGCAATCGAATCGGTCGCCGGCTTCTTCTTGGCCTTGGCGGTCTTGTCATCCGGCGCAGGCGGCGGCGGAACGTCGGCCTTGAGCATCGGCAACTCCTGCGGCTGAACGATCTGGGTGGACGGCGTCGGCGCGATCTGCAGATCCTGCTGATAGACGCGCACGAGGCTCTCCAGCCGGCTCGGCTGCGTCACCAGCGCCCAGTCTGCCTTCAAAAGCTCGATCGTGTCCTCTTCCAGCTTGATCTCGGCGTCGAGCTTGTGGATCTCCTCAAGCTTGTTCTCCGCCTTGTGCTTGATCGTGTAGGTCACGGTCGCGGCCGCGGTCATGATCACGACGAGGACGATGTCGAAGGTTCGCAGCATGCTCAGCCTCCCAGCCGTTCGAGATTCGCAAGTGTGGGAAGGTCGAAAATGGACATGTCGCTTGCCGGGGCCGGTTCTGCGCTGCGCTCGCCGGCCCGAAGCTTGGCAGAGCGTGCACGCGGATTGATCGAGGCTTCTTGTTCTGTGGCCGATACCATAGGCTTACCAACTGGTGCGAAGGTTGCCGGACGCTCGACCGCGAGAGGAAGATGGCGCGAGCCTGACGCCTTGCCGGCGCGATCCTGGAAGAATTTCTTGACGATCCGGTCTTCCAGCGAATGAAAGGTGACCACCACGAGCCGCCCGCCGGGCTTTAGCGCCCCCTCGGCGGCAAACAGCGCGCGCGCCAGCTCGCCCAGCTCGTCATTGACGAAGATGCGCAGCGCCTGGAAGACGCGCGTGGCCGGATGAATGCGGTCCTTCGCCTTGCGCGGCGTCACCGTCTCGATCAGCGACGCAAGGTCGCGCGTGGTCTCGAAAGGGTTCTGTTCGCGGCGCTTCTCGATCGCGCGGGCGATGCGGCCTGACTGCGGCTCCTCACCCAGAAAGCCGAAGATGCGGATCAGGTCGCCGACCTTGGCGCGGTTGACCACATCGGCAGCCGAGACACCCGCGGCCGACATGCGCATATCCAGCGGCCCGTTCCTCTGAAAGGAAAAGCCGCGCTCGGCCTCGTCGATCTGCATGGAGGAAACGCCGATATCGAAGACCACGCCATCGAGCCCCTCGGCCGGTGCATGGGCGGCAAGATCGGAAAAGCGGGAATGGACGAGGCGAAGCCTTCCGCCGGCCTCTGCGACCAGCGCCTGTCCGCCGGCGATCGCATTGGGATCGCGGTCGAGCGCGATGACCTCGGCGCCTGCCTCCAGAAAGGCGGTCGTATAGCCGCCGGCGCCGAAGGTGCCGTCAAGCACGATCTTGCCGGGGGCCGGCTGAAGCGCCGTGAGAACCTCGGGCAGAAGAACCGGAATGTGGCGGACCGGTCCGCCGTCAGCGCCGTTCGAGCCGTCGCCTTGATCCGCCACCATTCCGTTTCCCCATGCTATGGCGCGGCAAGCCCTCGCTGCCTGCGCGCGCGACGGGCCGCCTCCTGCGTTTGGGCAAACGCACTCGGCGACCACAACTGAAAATGATCCGCCCGACCGACGAAGGTGACCTCGTCGGTGATGCCGGTGAAGTCGCGAATGAAATCCGTGACCGTCAGCCGGCCCTCGGCGTCCAGCTTCATGAAGACCCCGCCCCCATGAATCAGGAGCGACATCTCGTTGGCCTCTGGCGAGAAGGGATCCGCCTCGGCGATCTGCTTCTCGAAGCGCTCCAGAAGCTCCGGCCCGCCGGCGCTGATGGCCGGATAGACGAAGTCCTGGAAACAATAGAGCTCGCGGATATCCAGCGCGGCCATGACGGAACGAAACGGCGACGGCACGGAAACCCGCCCCTTCGCGTCGATCCGCTGGGTGGCATGCGACAGAAACCGATTCATCGACCTCTCGATCCGAAACCGGTGCCAGCGCAAGCCCGCACGGACTGCCCACCGCCTTGAAAACCATCACTGACAAGCACTGCCGGGCCACATGCCCGTACAAAGCCTCCTGGCGGAGGCACCACCAAACTCGCGGTGATCGGGCCTGTACTCGACCCTGTGCAGTGCGGCATTGGGATACCATGGGACCCTATGGGCGTCAATGGGATGGACCGGGGCGGCGACACCGGTATCACCCTTCATTGATAGTCCGTTAAGTTTAACGAGCGGTTAAGAACGGGACCCAAGCCCCTGGTATCGCCGCGAGAGCGCACGGATCGGCTTTGCCGAAGCGCTGACGGGCGCCGGCTCGAAAATTTATCTCGGAGACTGGAGAAAGAAGCGCGCGGCAGCGGCGCACGGGGCCGAAGCCCGGCCCTGAAGGCGAAGGAAAATTGCCAGTTGGCCTGTAAGCCGGGTTCTGTAAGGCCCGGCTCGAAGAGCCGGACGTGGCAGCCATTCATCTGGGACGACGCTTGCGCGCCGCCTCGTGCAACCTACCCGGATGACTGGCCCGGAAAAGGCTGACGGCGCCCGAAGGCGCCATCGCGTCATCCCTATTCGGTCTTGCTCCCGGTGGGGTTTACCGTGCCGTTCCTGTTGCCAGGCCCGCGGTGGGCTCTTACCCCACCCTTTCACCCTTACCAGCTCCGGCGCGCGGGGCGCGCCGTGCGGCGGTTTGCTTTCTGTGGCACTTTCCCTGGGGTCGCCCCCGCCGGACGTTATCCGGCACCGTCTTTCCGTGGAGCCCGGACTTTCCTCACCCCGCGGCCTTTCGACCCTTGCGAAGCGCGGCTGCCCGGCCAACTGGCGGGCTGTCCTTAGCCCAGGCGGGCGGAAATCCAAACCGAATTTTCAGGAAAGCAGCCGGGACGGCGCGCGATACACATGGATTTGCAGGAAATTGCTGGGGATTTGCAGGGGATTGCGGCGGCGCCTTACGAATCCATGATGCTCTGCACCCGGCCGCAATAGCGGCGCGAAACCGGATTCATGCGCTTTGCACCATGGCCAGCATTGTAGCGCAGGATCGTGCCGCAGGTGAAACCGCCCGAGAGCCTGTGGGCACCCGCCAGATATTTCATGCCGTATTTGATGTTGGTTTCGGGATCGAACAGCCCGCGGGCACCGCCCGAATAGCCCATCATCCGCGCGGTTGCCGGCTTGATCTGCATCAGGCCGATCTCGCCTGCGCTGCCGCGTACCTTGGGATTGTAGTTGCTCTCAACCTTCACGACGGCCTGCGCCAGCTCGAAGGGAACGCCATATTGCCGGGCATAGCTGTGAAGAAGGGCGTTGTAGCGGCCGATTTCGGGAGAGCTCGCTTCCGGCTCCTCGATGGCGGCATCGGTGTCCGGCAGCAGGGGCGCCGGCGCTTCCTGCTTCAGCGCATTGCCGCTTGGAAGGGAGGCGCGAAGGTCGGGCATGATCGACGAGGTCTTGAAACTCTCATCGAGACTTCCAGCAAAAGAGGATGCCGTCCAGAAAATGGGCATGACAAGGCAGGCCGCTGCCGTAGCAACAGTCGATCGTTTCATGAATTTTGCAGTCTCCGTGTCCGGCACATCACGGCACACGGGTGCAAACGCAGCATCGCGCATCGACAAGGACACACGGACATTGCCTGCGTTACTGGAACACGCACCCGGCCGTCTTCAGCCTTTTGGGATGATTAAGGCAGGCCGGATTGTCGCCCCTGTCCTGCACTTGGCACAGGCCGGAAGAAACCGTCGCATCATGGTGATGATGTGGCAATGCAGCGATTTTTTAACCATGGCCCGTCTACACCCCCTTGCCGGTCGGCGATCAGGCCCTAAAACGCGGCAGGGAAGATAGCAGGCGATGCAAGGTGTCGATGGTCGAGATATCGGCAATCCCATCGATCTTTTCCGGGCGGAAATGGCGCTGGAAAGCCGCAACCACGCCCTCGGTGCGCTCGCAAAAATTGCCAGTGACGTCAAGGCCATAGCCATAGAGCGCCAGCATCGACTGCAGGGCCTCGACCGGCTGGCCGGCATCGCCGCGCTGGAAGAAGCGCCCACCGCCGATCGGCGCCGGCTCCACCCAGTGCCCGACCCCGGTCAAGTACAAATTCTTCCAGGGGAATTTTTCGCCGGGATCGACCTTGCGAACAGGGGCGATATCCGAGTGCGCCAGCACCATTTCAGGGGCGATGGACCAGCGCTTGACACAATCCAGACACAATTCGGCGACGGCTGCAATCTGTGCTTCGGGATAATCCGGCAGGCCGCCGGGATGGCCCGCATTGACGATCTCCACGCCGATCGAATGGGAATTGTTGTCCTCCACGCCCTTCCACAGGCTGCGGCCGGCATGCCAGGCGCGGCGCGTCTCGGGCACGAGCTGGTCGATCCGCCCGTCCTCATGCACCAGATAATGGCTGGAGACCTGACTGTCGGGATTGCGCAGCCAGGCCAGGGCGCCCTCGCCCGTCTCCATGCCGGTATAGTGCAGGATCAGCCGGTCGGGCGCATCGGTGCCGATGCGCTCCCCATGGTTCGGCGAGGCAAGGACGCGTGCGCCGACGAAATCGGCTTCAAAACTCGACATAAGGAAACTCTCGTCTGACAGACAGGGACGGGCCGCGCCGGATCTCAGGCTGCCTGAAGATCACGCTCGATCGCCTCGTAAGCCGCATTATAGGCGGCCATCCGGTCATGGGCGAGCCTCTGCATTTCCGCCGGCAGGCCGCGCGCGACGAGCACGTCGGGATGGTGCTCGGAGACCAGCGCGCGATAGCGCCGCTTGATCGTCGGGAAATCATCCTCGCGCGAGACGCCGAGCAGCGCATAGGGATCGCTTTCGCCATCCACATGCCGCGCCATTACGGCCTCGAAACGGGCCTCCGAGAGGCGGAAGATTTCCGCCACCCGCGCAAGGAAGGCCATTTCCTTCTCGTGCAGCGCGCCGTCGGCGGTCGCGATGTGGAAGAGGCCGTCGAGAATGTCCTCCAGCACCGAGCAATCCTGCTCGCAGGTGGCGCAGAGTCGGGCCATCTTCTCGGCATAGGCCTCGAAGCCCGCCACGTCCTGGCGGGCGAGATTGTAGAGCCGGGCGACGTTGCGTGCCTCGGCATCGGGATAGCGGAAAATATGGCGGAAGGCCTCGACCTCGCGCTCCGTCACCACACCGTCGGCCTTGGCCATCTTGGCCGAAAGCGCGATCATCGCCACGGAGAAGGCCACATCGCGGCGCGTGACCGGATCGCCTTCCAGAAAGGTGCGCACAGCCTCGACCATCCCGGCCAGCACATTGCCCGCCGCAGCCACGCTGCTTAAAATCCGCTCCCAGATCGAATGAGACATAGGTTCCTCTAGCATCGTCCCGGTCAGCCGAAAACAGACGGCACCCGGTGTGGGCCCCTGCCCGCCCGGCCTCTCCCTTGCCGCCGGGAGACACCGAAATCATAGTCATTTCATGTCTTTATTACGAATGTCTTCCGGCTTGCGACAGTCTGGCCAAATTGGGGGAGCAAACCGATGTCTCACAGAAGGACTGCGGAATAACGTCCTGCCCGGCCGGGAGTTTCCTTCCTGAGCGTCCCTTGCCCTGGAGCAGCTTACGACGCTTTACGACGGCGCATCAGGCTTTGCCGATCGTTTGCGTCCCCAAACACCGCGCGAAAGCCCGCATGAACGCACAGGCTGACAACGCCCAAATGAGATGGTCCCTCAAGATTACGACGGGCGCGCGGGGCTGGCAAGGGCCGATCGACGCGGCAAGCTGCCTCACCGCCCATGCCAGGGTCGTGCGCCATCCGCTTCTCCATCGCCGCGCCGGCCTGACATGCTATAGAGCGCGCGGGAAACAATCCCGGCATGGCTTGAAGGAGGAATCATGGCCAAGCATAAAGTGGCAATGCTGACGGCGGGCGGGCTCGCGCCCTGCCTGTCCTCGGCGGTGGGCGGCCTGATCGAACGCTACAGTGACATTCTGCCGGAGGCGGAGCTGGTCGCCTACCGGTCCGGCTATCAGGGTCTCTTGACCGCGGACCGCATCGCGATCACGCCGGCCATGCGCGAAAAGGCGGGCATTCTCCACCGGCACGGCGGCTCGCCCATCGGCAACAGCCGGGTGAAGCTCACCAATGTCGCCGATTGCGTCAAGCGCGGTCTGGTCGCTGAAGGCCAGAACCCGCTGCAGGTGGCGGCCGAGCGGCTCGCCTCCGACGGCATCACCATTCTGCACACCATCGGGGGCGACGACACCAACACGACCGCCGCCGACCTTGCCGCCTATCTCGGCGCCAATGGCTATGAGCTGACCGTCGTCGGCCTGCCGAAGACCGTGGACAACGACGTCGTGCCGATCCGCCAGTCGCTCGGCGCCTGGACGGCGGCCGAAGTGGGCGCCCGCTTCTTCGACAATGTCGGCAACGAGCAGAGCGCCGCGCCGAAGACGCTGGTGGTGCACGAGGTCATGGGCCGCCATTCCGGGTGGCTGACCGCCGCCACCGCCCGCGCCTATCTCCAGGGTCTGGACAGCCTGGAAATGGTCGACGGCTTCATGATGGATCGCTCGCTGAAATCGATCGACGGGCTCTATCTGCCGGAAATGCAGTTCGACATGGCAAGCGAGGCCGAGCGGCTGCGCAAGGTGATGGAAAAGACCGGCTTCGTCGCCCTCTTCGTCAGCGAAGGCGCCTGCCTGCACGAGATCGTCGCCGAGCGCGAGGCTGCCGGCGAGACCGTCAAGCGCGACGCCTTCGGCCATGTGAAGATCGATGCGATCAATGTCGGCGCCTGGTTCTCGCGCCAGTTCGCCGCGCTGATCGGCGCAGAGCGGGCCATGGTGCAGAAGTCGGGCTATTTCGCCCGCTCCGCCCCGGCCAATGCGCAAGACCTCAGGCTGATTCAGGGCATGGTCGATCTGGCGGTGGAAAGCGCGCTCAACGGCGTCTCCGGCGTGACCGGCCATGACGAGAATCAGGGCGGCCGCCTGCGCTGCATCGAGTTCCCGCGCATCCGCGGCGGCAAGGCATTCGATACCGCGACCCCCTGGTTCACGACCATGATGGAGACGATTGGTCAGAATTGGCGATCCGCCTGATCTTCAAGACCGGTGGCGAGACCGCAAGCCCTTCGACGCAAGGGCTTGCGCCTTGCGCGCCACACCGCCGTAATCGCCATCCAGAGGGGCTTGACAGACCTTCGAATCGGCCTGTTCTGGCCAAAATCTGGGCATCGGGTTGCGATTGGCGCATGGTTGCGTTAAGGAATTTTCATGTTGAGCGGTTAAGGACGCCCGCTCGATAGGGGCCACGGGGCAACACGGCACGAAAGCGAGAGAATGGCGATTAACCGTTTTTCCTTGAAAAAACCGGCCCTTACGGCCTGCGCAATCCTATCTGCCGGCCTCGCGGCCGGGTGCTCCACCGCCCAGCACACCTCCATGGCGGACTTAACGGCGGTACAGACCGTCACACCAATCGCCAAGCCGGGAACCGAGATGACGGCTTACGCACTGCCCACGCCGGACGGCAAGCCGTCCGCCGCGGTGAGTGCGCTCTCCCAGGAAACGGCGACGCTGAAGCCCGGCCAGTCGGCCTCGGCCGAACAACAGCCACTTTCTGCCACGACGGCGATGCAGCCCGCCGCAACGGCTGCAAGCCAGGCCAGCACGGCGTCTCCGGCCGCGCATAAGGGCGCCCGCGTGGTGACGGAAATGGCCTCCGCCCAGCCCGTCTCTTCTCAGCCTGCATCTTCTCAGTCCGCACAGGGCCAGGCCCTGGCGCCCGAGCAGCGCATGGCCTCGGCCCAGCCGGCCTCAGCCACCAATCCGCTGCTGAACCAGGCATCGCTCGGCTCCAAGCAGGCCGGCGTCACCATTCCCGGCAATGCTGCCGCACTCGTCACCGTCGAGACCGTTTCCCTGAGCAGCCCGGCAGGCGCCGGCCGTCCTCCCGTTGAGAACATGGTATCGATGGCGGTGATGGAATCGACCTTCGACACTGGCGAACCGGTCGGCCTGGAAACGCTCGTCGAAAAGCGGATGATCGTGCCGGTGCCGGTTCCCAAGCCCGGCATCATCAACGAGGCCTATTCCGCCGCCAAATCCACGCTGGCCGAGCTCAACCCGTTCGAGAGCAAACCATCAGGCAATAGCCGCGTAGAAATCGACCGGCTGATCACGGTCTACGCCAAGCAGAACGGCATTCCGGAAGAGCTGGTCCATCGCGTCGTCAGGCGCGAGAGCGGCTATAACCCGAAGGCCTATCATCGCGGCAATTACGGCCTGATGCAGATCCGCTACGCTACCGCGCGCGGTCTCGGCTATAATGGCCCGGCCGAAGGTCTGTTCGACGCCGAAACCAACCTGAAATATGCCACGCGCTATCTGCGCGGCGCCTGGATGGTGGCCGACAACCAGAAGGACGGCGCCGTGCGCCTCTATGCCAGCGGCTATTACAACCACGCCAAGCGCAAGGGCATGCTCGACATGCTGAACATGCGCTGACAGGAGCTACAGACGGCTGGCGCACCGTGCCGGACGTCCACACGAGCCATGTCCAAAACCGGCCCGGGTTTCCCGTTGGCCGGTTTTTTTGCTATTTTCCGGATGATCTCTGCTGAATTTCGCGCGCAGCACAGAGTCGCCTCAGGGGGCGTTGCCGCCCTCGGCCGGCAGGGCTGGAAGACGCTCGAGCACCGCGCGCTCCAGCGGCTCGACCGAATAGCCGCTCGCACGCGGGGTGAGCCCCATGCGCAACACGACCAGCCCGCGCGACGGCACGATCATGATCGACTGGCCGTCATGGCCGCGCATCCAAAAACTGTCCTGTGGATAGGGGCCGACTGTCTCCGGGCCACGCGTCCAGACTTGCCCGCCGCCATAGCGCCCGCCAGAGGCGGCCGTCGGCCGGCGCATCGCCTCGACATAGCCCGGCGGCAGCAGCGCCTCGCCCTTCCACTGTCCGCCCTGCGCCAGGAACTGCGCGAACCGACCCCAGTCGCGGGCGGTGGCATACATGTAGGACGAGCCGACGAAGGTGCCATGCGCATCCGGCTCCAGAACTGCGCTGCTCATGCCGAGCGGCCGGAACAGCTGCGCGCGCGGATAGGTCAGCGCCTCGCGCGCGCTCGGCAGGCTGTCCATCCACAGGCGGCTGAGGATCATGGTGGTGCCGCTGGAATAGCGGAACTGCGCGCCCGGATCGGCCTGCAACGGCTGGGCCGCGGCAAAGCGCGCCATGTCATTTTCTAGGAAGAGCATGCGCGTCACATCCGTGACGCTGCCATAGGATTCGTTGAAGGACAGGCCGCTCTGCATGGCCATGAGATCGGCCAGCGTGATGCGCGCCCGGCCATCGCCGCGCCATTCGGGCAGAAGGCTTGCCTTGTCGAGCGCCATCGCCCCGTCGCGAATGCGCAGGCCGATGAGCGCGGCCGTCACCGTCTTGGCCATGGACCAGCCGAGCAGCGGCGTCGCCGCGCCGAAGCCGTCACCATAACGCTCGGCGACGATCACGCCGTTGCGCAGCACCAGGAGCGCGCGAGCGCCGGGCCCGGCCAGGCGGTCATCCTCCACCAGAGCCTGCAGCATCGGCTCGATGCGCGTGCCGTTGCCATCGGGCCAGGGCTTAGTGTCGTCGAGCTGGGGCGTGCGCCGGCGCAGCGACCGATTGCCAGGGAAGGCGGCGAATTCGCCGGGGCTGACATTGGTGCAGCCGAGCCCCTCGCGATAGATGGCATGGCCGGGCGCAGCAAAGCCGAACATGCGCGCCGTCACGGTCTTGCGCTCGCGATCGACGGTCACCCGCACGAGCCGAAGCAAGGGATTGCCAGGCGCCTGGACATCGTCTGCCAGCACATCACCGGCCTCGCGTCCGGCGAGGAACACGTTGGAGCAGACGATCTTGGCGGCGTAGCCGTCGCCGACGAGAAGAAGTTCAGGCGGAGCGGCGGCGAGCCAGCCTGCCGCACCTGCCAGGATCACCGCCACGCCCGCAGCCAGTGCCGAAAAAATGCCGCGTTTGCGCATCGCCTCTTCCATGCCATTTGCCTGCACGCACCGGCCGACATCGAATGCCCGCTATGATGCGCCGCCGCATCATGGCCGTTTCGCGCGGCAAATCCAAGCCATGGAATGCTGAGGTACCGCAGGCCATGCGGCCAAACGCGGCTGCCGACAGTGCTTGCCGGGGGCGTGTCCGGGCGCCTCCCTCGCGAGGCGGAAACGAAGGGGACGCGGATTGCAGGCGCGTTCGGAACGGGAAGACAGGATGCGGACCGCAGAATCAGGCGCCTGCCGCCGGTCGCGGGCGGGATCGTCCGGGCGCGGGCGGCGGCACGGGTTCATAGACGGGCTGGCCCTGCATTTCGCCGGCCGCGCGCGCAGCACCCCGCTCGGCCCGGGCCAGAACCTCGCGAATATGCTGGTCGTGGCTGCCGATCACCGTCGCGCCGACGGCAAGATCGAGGGAGAATTCGCCATCCGGCAGAACGAAGGGCTCGCGCACCAGCAGGCGCAGGAAATGACAGATATCGGCAACCTTGCCAGCGGAAGGCTGCCCTTCTACCAGAACCGCGAACCGCGTGTCGCTGAGCTGGAACAGCCGGCCGAAGACGCGGCAATTCTGCCCCAGCCTGTCGCACAAGGCCTTAAGCAGCCGCGCCGAGGACTCGCCATTCGCCCGGCCGGCGATCTTCTCGAAGCCGAGGACATCGAGGACGAGGATGGGTTTTCCCCAGTTTTCCGTTCTGGCGCGAACGTCGCGCTCGAGCGCGCGCCGGTCGGCCAGCCCGCTGAGCGCATTGATCAGCCGGCGCTCCTTGAAGCTGGTCGCGGTTTTTGCGGGGCCCGCCGTCTCCTTGATGGCGACAGCAGGTGCGGCGCGCCGGCCTGCGCGCCGAATCAGAAAGGCTGTGCCCGCGAGTGCGCAGAGCAGCCCGGCACCAAGCACGGGCAGGAGGATGCGCGGATCATCGGGCAGGCCGAATCGCGCCAGAAGGAGGCCGGCGGCGAGAATCAATGCCAGCAGGATGAGCCCTGCCAGCGCCATGGTTGCGCCCTTCTCCATCATCGGTATCAGCGCTGTCCTCGACCTCATCGTCTGATCTGGCCGCATGGCCCCTCTCCGGCGGAGACCAAATCGCCTCAGCTCCCGCATTATTGTTGGCGAACGGCACTTACTCAAAGGTGAAAAGCGCGGGCTGCGACAAGCAGAGGCGCAGTCAAGCCGTCCGTGTCATTAAGGCCGGGTAAACACGGGGATACCACCTTCATCAAACTGTCTTGGCGTTTTCATAAAAGCGCTCATCCCTGATCGAACCGAGCGACTTTGATGACCGATCTCGCCTCTACCGAACTGCCCGCCTCCAGCCAGCATCGCGGCAAGAACGCCAAGCTCAAATCGGCCCTTCTGCGCCACCGGGCGCTGAGCCTGCAGGGGCTTTCGGAGCGCACCTTCGGCCTTCTGTTTTCCGGCCTGGTCTACCCGCAGATCTGGGAGGACCCGATCGTCGACATGGCGGCGATGGAGATCGCCCCGCACCACAACATCGTCACGATCGGCTCGGGCGGCTGCAACATGCTGGCCTATCTCTCCGGGGGTCCGCGCCATATCGACGTGGTCGATCTCAACACCCATCACGTCGCGCTGAACCGGCTGAAACTCGCCGCATTCCGCGCGCTGCCGGGGCATGGCGATGTCGTGCGCTTCCTCGCCCGCGACGGCCTGTCCTCCAACATCGCCGCCTATGACCGCTTCATCGCCTCGGCTCTGGATGCGGAGACGCGCGCCTATTGGGAAAAGCGCTCGCCCAGCGGCAAGCGCCGGATTCGCGTCTTCTCACGCAACATCTACAAGACCGGCCTGCTCGGCCGCTTCATCGGCCTCGGCCATCTCGTCGCGCGGCTTCACGGCGTCGACCTTACCGAGCTGACCCAGGCGCGCTCGCTGCGCGACCAGCGGCGCATCTTCGACACGCGCATCGCACCGCTGTTCGACAAGCCTGTCATCCGCTGGATCACCAGCCGCAAGAGCTCGCTCTTCGGCCTGGGCATTCCGCCGCAGCAGTTCGACGAACTTGCCCGCCTGAGCGACAGCCGCTCGGTGGCCGACGTGCTGCGCCAGCGGCTGGAAAAGCTCGCTTGTCACTTCCCCCTGCGCGACAATCCCTTTGCCTGGCAGGCTTTCGCCCGCCGCTATCCAAATGGCGAGGAAGGCGTCCTGCCGCTCTATCTGCGCCCGGAATCCTATGAGGCGATCCGCAACAACACCGATCGCGTCCAGGTGCATCACGCCAGCTTCACCGACCTGCTCGCCACCAAGCAAGCCGGCTCCATGCACCGCTACGTTCTGCTCGACGCGCAGGACTGGATGACCGATGCGCAGCTCAACGCGCTGTGGAGCGAGATCACCCGCACGGCAAGCCCGGATGCGGTCGTCATCTTCCGCACCGCCGGCGAGGACAGCATCGTTGAGGGCCGCCTGGCCAAGGTCGTGCGCGATCAGTGGTTCTACGACACCGCCCGCTCCGCCGAACTCAGCCCGCAGGATCGCTCGGCGATCTACGGCGCCTTCCACATCTACAGGAAGATCGCATGAGCATGATCGCCCATGACCATGCCGACCGCATGGACCGCATGTATCGCTATCAGCGCTATGTCTATGATGCGACACGCAAATACTACCTCTTCGGCCGCGACACCATGATCGGCGGCCTTGGCGTGCAGCCGGGGCAGAGCCTGCTCGAGGTCGGCTGCGGCACGGGCCGCAACCTGGTGCTGATCGGCCGTCGCTATCCCCGCGCCCGGCTCTATGGCTTCGACATCTCCCGCGAGATGCTGGCCACGGCCGAGCGCAATCTCGCCGGTCTGTCGGATCCGGCGCCGGTGCTTCGCCAGGCCGATGCCGGGAACTTCTCCGCCGACAGCTTCGATGTCGACGGCTTCGACCACATCGTCATCTCCTATGCCCTGTCGATGATCCCCACCTGGCAGGCCGCCATCGAATGCTCGCTCGACGCGCTGGCGGCAGGCGGCAGGCTGCATATCGTCGACTTCGGCCAACAGGAACGCCTTCCGCGCGTGGCCGGCACGCTGCTCAAGGCCTGGCTGCAGCGCTTTCACGTCACGCCGCGCGCGGAGCTGTTCCGCCAGCTGGAAGCGGCCTGCGCCGCCCGTGGCATGCAGGTTTCCGCCCGCCGGCTGGGCGGCGGCTATGCCTGGCTCGCCACCTGCCACAAGCCCTAAGCTGAGGCTCCGTCTCAACGTCGCCCCGCATCCGCGGGCAGGCCGCCGCCGTCGTTGGCAAACGATGCGGCGGCCTTTTTGCGTTGAAAGGGCGGTTCGCACGCCGAAGCTTGCGCCGGGCTTTGCCGGCTCGCCAGTTCTCGTGGCGGCCCCTTGAAGTAACCAGTTCTTTACGCTGTTATGGTGAAGATGCCGTTCACGCCTCCTGCAAGAGACGGCCGATCGGCTGTCCGCAGTGCGGCAGGCCCCTGATCCAACGGACTTGAAAGAACCTCATGCGTCGGCTTCTTCTGGCCCTGCTGCCTGTCATGTCGCTGTTGTCGGCCTGCACCGCCACCGACTATGATCTGGTCTCGACCGCGTCGATCACGCCGCGCTTTGACGACAAGAAACCGATGGATTTCGGCGAGCGCACGCCGCACCATCATCCCGTCCACGGCATCGACGTGTCCAAATGGCAGGGCGATATCGACTGGGTCGCCGTGCGCCGCTCGGGCGTGTCCTTCGCCTTCATCAAGGCGACCGAGGGCAAGGATGTGGTGGATACGCGCTTCGATGAATATTGGCGCAAGGCCCGCGCCGCCGGCCTGCCCTATGCGCCCTATCACTTCTATTACTTCTGCTCCACGGCGGACGAACAGGCCGACTGGTTCATCGCCAATGTCCCGCGCGAGGCGGTGCACCTGCCGCCGGTGCTCGATGTCGAGTGGAACGGCGAATCCAAGACCTGCCGCTATCGCCCCTCCCCGCTGACGGTGCAGAGCGAGATGAAGCGGTTCATGGACCGGCTCGAAGCCTATTACGGCAAGCGGCCGATCATCTATACCTCGGTCGATTTCCACCGCGACAATCTCGTGGGCCAGTTCAAGACCCACCATTTCTGGGTTAGGGCTGTCGCCAAGCATCCGAGCGAGGCCTATCCCGAGCGCCGCTGGGCCTTCTGGCAATATACAAGCACCGGCGTCATTCCCGGCATCAAGGGCAATACGGATATCAACGTCTTCGCCGGTTCCGCCAAGAACTGGAAGAAGTGGGTAGAAGCCGTGTCCCAGCCCAATCTGAGCGCGCAGCGCTGATTGCGCGTGTCATCGCGCGCAATTCCTTCAGACATGCGCTGTGCCCCCATGTTTTCGCCCGAAACGGGCGGCAGGGTCGCGGCATCTTGAACTCTTCGAGACAATCCCGCAAAGCGCTGTGCCAAGGGCTCGGCGTCATGCGGCTGAGCTGAATCTCCCGCATTCTGCCGGCAGCGCATCGCGCCGCGCCGGCCGGATGCGTCCTGCTGTTGCCGATCAAAGGACGACCCGATGCCATCTCGCATCCGCCACCTCGCTGCCCTCGCTCTGCTGCTGGCCTCGACCAGCCCGCTCGCCGCCCTGCCCGCCGCAGCCCAGGCCGCTTCGCCGCAAACGCCTGAAACCAACGGGCCCAAGCCGCCCTGCGGCGGCGATCTCGCCACCTTCCTGGCGGGCGTGAAACAGGAGGCCGTGGCCGCCGGCGTGCCCGCATCCGTCGCCGACCAGGCGCTGTCGGGCGCGCGCATTGACGAGAAGGTTCTGGCAAGGGACCGGGCGCAGGGCGTCTTCCGCCAGACCTTCCAGGAATTTTCCAGCCGCACGGTCAGCAAGGCCCGGCTGGAAATCGGCGCGAAGAAGATCAAGGACTATGCCGAGGTCTTCGCCCGGGCGGAGAAGGAGTATGGCGTGCCCGCCCCCGTCATCACCGCCTTCTGGGCGATGGAGACGGATTTCGGCGCGGTGCAGGGCAATTTCAACACGCTGAACGCGCTGGTGACGCTCTCCCATGATTGCCGCCGGCCGGAAATGTTCCGCCCGCAGCTGATCGCCGCCCTGGAAATGGCGCAGCATGGCGATCTCGACCCCGCCACCACCACCGGCGCATGGGCCGGTGAAATCGGCCAGGTGCAGATGCTGCCGAAGGACATCATCGCCCATGGCGTCGATGGCGACGGCGACGGCCATATCAATCTCAAGCAGAGCGCGCCGGATGCGATCATGACGGCGGCCAACTTCATCCAGAGCCTCGGCTTCCGCCGCGGCGAGCCCTGGATCCAGGAAGTGGAAGTGCCAGAGGAGCTGCCCTGGGAAAAGACCGGCCTGCAGCCGGGCCTGAAGGCCAGCGACTGGTTCGGCCTGGGCGTGACCCCGCGCGACGGCGATACCAGCCATGGCGATCTCGATGCCTCGCTGATCCTGCCGCAGGGCCGCAAGGGCGTGGCCTTCCTCACCTATCCGAACTTCAACATCTACCTCGCCTGGAACCAGTCCTTCATCTACACCACCTCCGCGGCCTATTTCGCCACGCGTCTGGCCGGCGCGCCGGCCTACCGTCCGGGCAATCCGGAACAGGGGCTGACGGAGGAAGGCATGAAGGCGCTGCAGATGCGCCTCGATGCGCTCGGGCACGACGTCGGCAAGATCGACGGCATCCTCGGCTCCGGCACGCGCGCAGCACTCCAGAAGGAGCAGCTGCGCTTCGGCCTGCCGGCCGATGGCTGGGCCACCCAGGCCGTTCTCGACGCGCTGAACAAGCAGCCGTAAGCACAACGACACCGAAGCGCGGCGCGATTCTTCGGATCGCTTGCCGCGCTTCACGCCGTTGTTTTGTCGCATATCGTTGCCGCGGAACCGGCAACCACTTTGCGCGACATGGTCCAGCACCAGCATGGGGCCGGCGGCGAACCGCCGCCCCGGTCCCACCTCTGCCGGTTTTGTCGCCGTGACATGTTTCGGGTGGTGATGGCGGCCGGCTCTGCCTAGAGAAGGGCTTCAACAAGTCTGGAGCCTTCGATGTCCGCCACGCCGACCCCGCGCATGACCCCGCTGACCTGGGGCCTTCTCTTCCTGCTCGGCCTTCTGTGGGGCGGCTCCTTCTTCTTCGCGCGCATCGCCGTTCCGCATGTGCCGCCCTTTACCCTTGTCTTTCTGCGCCTGTCGCTCGCAGCACTGGCGCTGCATCTGCTCTTGCGAGGCCAGCATGGGCTCTATGCCGCGCTCAAGGGGCGCTGGCGCGGCTTTCTGCTGCTCGGGCTGATCAACAACGCCATTCCCCATGCCTTCATCTTTCTCGGGCAGACGCAGATCGGCGCAGGGCTCGCCTCGATCCTCAATGCCACGACACCGATCTGGACCGTGCTGATCGGCCATCTGTTGACATCAGACGAGCGCCTGACCGGCGCCAAGCTCGGCGGCTGCCTGCTGGGGCTCATGGGCACGGCCGTGCTGCTCGGTCCGGCCGCGCTCTCCACCATGGTGGCCGGGGACCATGCGGTGCCCTTCTGGGCGCTGCTTCTGCCCCTGCTCGCCGCGCTCAGCTATGGCTTCGCCGCCATCTATGGCAAGAGCTTCAAGGGGCTGAACCCGACCGTGATCGCCACCGGTCAGCTGACCGGCTCCAGCCTGATCATGCTGCCCGTCGCGCTCGCCATCGACCATCCCTGGACGCTGCCGCTGCCGCCGCTCTCCGTGATCCTCGCGATCGCCGCGCTCGCCTTTCTGTCGACGGCGCTCGGCTATATCCTCTTCTTCCGTATCATGGCGCGGGCGGGCGCCACCAACACCTCGCTGGTCACGCTGCTGGTGCCCCCAAGCGCCATCCTTCTCGGCGCGGTCTTCCTCGGCGAGCGGCTGGAAGGGACCGACATTGCCGGCATGGTGCTGATCGGCCTCGGACTGCTGGTGCTGGATGGCCGCGTGCTTGCCCGGCTGCAGCGCAAAGGCAAACCGGCGTGAGTCGGACCACCATGCCTGATACAGCGCACGCTCTGGCCGGTATTTGCCGCTCACGCGCTGTAACGGCGTGAAAAAATTTTGGCGGCAGATCACGCAAGGAAATCTAGCGGTTAGGTCGAGAACCGCTGCATTGCGGCCAAAATGAGACGGCACTGCAGCACAGGATTTCCTTTGCTCTGTGACATTTTTACCCTATCTGTTAACCGTCAACGCCAGGAGGCCAAAATGGAACTGACCCGTTCGCTGAATGTCCTCATGATCGGTGCCGCCTTTACCTTCGTCACGATGATGCTGTTCATCTAATGTGACGACACTGACGCTTCTGATGAGAAGCGTTGGAAAACAAGGGGATAAAGTGTGGATGGAGCTTCGGCTCGAAGATGTGTGGCGGTCCACCGCCGCGTTCCAAGGGGCCGAAGAGCGTCGGGCGTCTGGCAAGAGCCGGAACGCCGTCCGTCCGGGATCGACAGGATCCGGGACCAACAATCATAAGAATTGAATGTTTCAAGCAGGCAGCGCGGCGGCCGGTCGCGTATCGTGCTCAAACAGATGACGCCGCACGGACATCCCGTGCGGCGTTTTTCATGATCTGATTACCTTTGTGGCAAGACTCGGACTGCGAATCACATGCAGTCCACTGCGCCAGACGCGCGGTCTCAAGCAGCCGGCGAGGCCGCGTCCACGCGGGCGAACTGCACCATGTCGCAGACGGCGCTGATCAGCGGCGTGCGGTTCATCGTATAGAGATGGAAGCTGGAAATGCCGCGCTGGGCGAGATCGACGATCTGCTCGGCGGCAATCAGCGTCGCCTCGCGGAACCGCTCCTCCGGCGCCTCCTCGAGCGGCCCGAGCCGGTCGATCAGCACCTGCGGCACGCGCGCGCCGCACAGGCCGGCAAACTTGATCACCTGGTTCAGATTGTTGATCGGCAGGATGCCGGGAATGATCGGAATGGTGATCCCCGCTGCGCGCACACGCTCCAGGTAGCGCTCGAAATCATCATTGTCGAAGAAGAACTGCGTCAGCGCCTGGGTGGCGCCATTGTCGACCTTGCGCTTGAGCATATCGATATCGGCGGCCACATCCGCGCTTTCGGGATGCTTCTCCGGATAGGCGGAGACCGCGATGGAGCGCACGCCGCGCCTGGCCAGCGCGCCGACGAGAGCGGCGGCATTTTCATAGCCTTCCGGATGCGGCTGATAGGCAACCCCTGCGCCGCCGGGCGCATCGCCGCGCAGCGCGACGAAACGGGTGACGCCGGCCGCCATGAACGAGTCGATTACCGAATCGACCTCTGCGCGCGCGGCGCCGACGCAGGTGAGATGCGCGGCGGTGTTCGTCAGCCCGTGATCGGCGATCAGCCTGCGCACGGTGTCGATCGAGCGGGCCTTGGTGGAGCCGCCGGCACCATAGGTGACGCTGACGAACTCGGGCGCATAGACCTTCAGGGCCTCGGCCGTTTCCAGAAGCTGGCGCTCCATCTCCTCGTTCTTCGGCGGGAAGAACTCGAAGGAGAGCGTGAGCGCGGCGCGCCGTGCGGGGTGAAGCGTTTGCGGCGCCATGGTCAGTGTCCTATGGAAGCAAAGACAGGGGAGACAGCGGACCTGGCGCGCTCGCGCGCACGGGCCAGCCAGATGGTGACGGTCAGCTGCCGCTCGCGGCCGTGATCCGGCGAGAGATCGACCGCCTTTTCGAGCGTCAGCCCGACCTGCGACAGCCAGTCGCCCATGGTCTGATGGGCAAAGCCCAGCCGGGCATGTGCATGGTCGTCGCGCAGATATTCCAGCGCATGCGGCGCCAGATCGATGATGATTAGCCGTCCGCCAGGCGCCAGCATCCGGGCGGCTTCGGCGATCGCCCGGTCGGGCTGATCGAGAAAGTGCAGGACCTGGTGGATGGTGACGAGATCGAACTGCCCCGCCTCCAGCGGCAGGTTGAAGATGTCGCCCTGGCGCACCGTCGCCTTGCCGATGCCGGCCCGGTCGAGATTGGCGCGGGCGACCGCCAGCATGTCCCGGCTGGCATCGACGCCGACGGCATGGCGATAGACGGGCTGGAGAAGCTGCAGGATCCGGCCGGTGCCCGTGCCGAGATCCAGCATCTGATCGACCGGCTCGTCGCCGACCAGCGAGACCAGGGCGGCCTCCACCTCGGCCTCGTGCACATGCAGCCGGCGCAGAATGTCCCATTCCTGGGCGTTGCGGCTGAAATAATCGCGCGCCCGCTCGGACCGCGCCTGCTTCAGCGCCGTCAGACGCTCGGCATCGCGGGCAAGCACGGCATCGTCGTCCCGGGCGGCCAGAAGCATGGTGCGCACCAGCTCGACCGCGGCGCCATCCGCACTCAGGCGGAAATAGGCCCAGGCGCCTTCCTGATAGCGATCGATCAGGGCGACCTCGCCCAGAAGCTTGAGATGGCGGGAAATGCGGGGCTGCGACTGGCCGAGAATCTCCGTGAGATCGGTGACCGTCAAATCGCCTGACGACAGAAGCTTCAGCAGCCGGAAGCGCGTCGGCTCACCCGCCGCCTTCAGCACATCCACCAATGTCTCCAATGCCAGCGTCATCCGGCCACAGCCTCCATCAAGATATAAAGATATCTTTATATGACTTCGACAGGCCATGCAAGTGCAGAACGCGTCCCTGTGGACGGCGAAGCCGGCGGCAGGGATGGGCCGCCGGCACCGGCTCGAACCAGGGCTCTCGTCTTACGGTTCAAGCCGAGCCGGGCGCACCAGCCTTGCGCGGCAAGTAGGAGCGGATCAGGCTGCCCGATGACGCAGGGCCGGTTGTGGCTGCGCGCTGGTGCGGAACTGGGCGAGCAGGCTGGCCAGCGTGCCGGCTTCATTGGCGAGCCCTGCCGAGGCCGCGTTCATTTCCTCGACCATGGCCGCGTTCTGCTGCGTCGCATGGTCCATCTGGTTGACGGCCGTATTGACTTCGCTCAAGCCGGAGGCCTGTTCCTGCGCAGCCGAGGCGATGGCGTCCATATGGCCGCTGATCGCCTCCACCACCGCGGCGATCGCCGAGAGGCCGGAGCCGGTATCGCCAACGAGCCGGACACCTTCCGTGACCGCAACCTCGGAATTGCCGATCAGCGCCTTGATCTCCTTGGCCGCCTTGGCCGAGCGCTGGGCAAGCTCTCGCACCTCCTGCGCCACCACCGCGAAGCCCTTGCCGGCCTCGCCGGCGCGGGCTGCCTCGACGCCGGCATTCAGCGCGAGAAGGTTGGTCTGGAAGGCGATTTCGTCGATCACGGTGATGATCTGGCCGATCTGTCCGGAGGCATGTTCGATGCGCTGCATGGCCTCGACGGCAGTGCCGACGACCGTGCCGGACTGGTCGGCCTTGGCGCGCGCATCGCGCACCAGATCCCGCGCATCGACGGTTCGCCGCGAGGTCATCTTCACATTGGTGGTGATCTGTTCCAGCGCGGCGGCCGTCTCCTCGAGCGAGGCAGCCTGCTGTTCCGTGCGTTTGGCCAGATCGTCGGAAGCACCGGAGATTTCCTGGGAACCGCTCTTGACCGCCTGCCCCGCCTCGCCAACCGCCAAGAGAACCTGACGCAACTGCGAGACGGACGCGTTGAAGTCATGGCGCAGGCCCTCGAACTGCGGCGCAAAAGGCTCGGCGATTTCGCAGAGCATGTCGCCAGCAGCAAGGCGCTTGAGACCGCCGGCAAGCGCGCCGGTTGCCCGGTCCAGTCGCTCATTGGCTTCCGCCTCGGCGCGGCGCTGCAGGTCCACCCGCTCGGCTTCGGCGCGGCGTCGATTGTCCTCGGCCTCGGCCTCCAGCTGCGCATTGCGAATGGCCGCCTCGCGGAAGACCTCGACCGCGCGGGCCATCTCGCCGATTTCGTCGCCGCGCTGCGCGCCGGGCACCACGACGTTGCGGTTGCCTTCGGCCAGCGCATTCATGCAGCGCGTCAGAAGGCCGATCGGCCTTGCCACGCGCAGGACGACGATCGCCATGCTGCCGACACCGATGACGGTCGTGACCAGCAGCAGCAGCGACAGGGCGACGAGGTCGAACAGGGCATTGGAGCGGCTGATGGCCGCGCTTTCGTTCAGCTGGTCCATGGCCAGCGACGCGACATCGGCGATCTGGCCGAGCGCTGCGGTGACCTTCGGCCGCCACTCGTCGATGCCAACGGGTGATCCCTCCCCAGCGATCAGCTTGGCGACGATATTCGCCCGCCACGGAGAAAACTCGCCCTTGAAATAGGCCGCATCCGCCTTGCCATAGCGCTCCTTCAGCACCGCCGGCATGCTCGGATGGTTGACCAGCGTTTCCACCGCACGCCAGGCGAAAGCCGCGCCCGAGTCATAGGACATCAGGTTGCTCGCCTCGGTCGCGTCGGGCTTGCGGTTCTGCACGATCAGACCGTTGAGGATGACGGCGGCCGAGCCACCGAGCGACCGCCCGGCCCAGGCATAGGAGCGGATCTGGATCAGCGCGAGCTTGCTCTCATCGAGGCCGCGGATCACACCTTCGACGGCGGTGGAGGTCTTTTCGAGGCTGGCGATCAACTCTCCGCCCTGAGACAGCACCGTCTTGTCCAGGCCGGCCTCACGGCGCTCGAGCGGCAGGTCGACATTGCTGTCGATCTTGGCGCGCAGCCCGTCAAAGCGCGCATAGGCGGAGCGCAGCGACGCCACCTCGCTCGCAAGGCCGGGATCATCGAAACCGGCGGCAATCGCATCGGCCTCGGCCATGGCCGCCTGCACCTTGGCGCGCATGCCCTTGAAGCTGGCAATGGATGCTGCCGCTTTTTCCGGCGCCAACGTCAGCGCCGTCGCGCTGTCGCCCCGCTCGCTGCGCAGGCTTAAAAGCGCCGTGAACAGGGCTTTGTCGTAGAGAACCAGGGTCGCGACCCGGTCCGACGTCTGGAATTGCCTGTAGGCGGCAACCGTATCCTTACCGACCATCACCGCAAGGACGGCACTGACGACAAGCAAGGCCGCGATCAAAATATTTCGAATAGACATGACAAGCCCCTCTGAAGCCTCGGGAAAGCTTGCCGATTTCACTTAAGACACATTTAAGCGCAGAATGCAGGAAGTGGCTCTTGACAATGACATGCGCGGCCGAGGCAAACGCCCTGCACATGCATAATCCACATCCGGCGAAATTCCTGGAGCGCATCGATCCGGGCGGATCGATGCGCTCCAGAATTGTGTTTACGTGCGCTTACCGCGTCAGACGCTTGTAGGACATCCGGCTCGGATTCAGGGCATCGGGGCCGAGACGACGGACCTTGTCCTTTTCATAATCCTCGAAGTTGCCCTCGAACCATTCCACATGGCCGTCGCCTTCATAGGCGAGGATGTGAGTGGCCAGACGGTCGAGGAACATGCGGTCGTGCGAGATGATGACGGCGCAGCCGGCGAAGTTTTCCAGCGCGTCTTCCAGCGCGCCCAGCGTTTCCGTGTCGAGGTCGTTGGTCGGTTCGTCGAGCAGCAGCACATTGTGGCCGCCCTTGAGCATCTTGGCGAGATGGACGCGGTTGCGCTGGCCGCCCGAGAGATTGCCGACCTTCTGCTGCTGGTCGCCACCCTTGAAGTTGAACGAGCCGCAATAGGCGCGGGAGTTCATTTCGAACTTGCCGAGCTTGAGGATGTCGTTGCCCTCGGAAATTTCTTCCCAGACCGTCTTGTTGGCGGCGAGCGTGTCGCGGCTCTGGTCGACATAGCCGAGATCGACCGTATCGCCGATCGTGATCGTGCCGCTATCGGGCTTTTCCTGCCCGGTGATCATGCGGAACAACGTGGTCTTGCCGGCGCCGTTCGGACCGATGATGCCGACGATGCCGCCCGGCGGCAGCTTGAACGACAGATTGTCGATCAGCACACGGTCGCCGAAGGACTTGGTGATGTTCTCCGCCTCGATGACGACGCGGCCGAGACGCTCGCCGATCGGAATGGCGATCTGCGTGTCGGAGGGACGACGCTCTGCGGCCGAGTCCACCAGCTCGTTATAGGCGTTGATACGCGCCTTCGACTTGGCCTGGCGGGCCTTGGGCGAGGAGGCGATCCATTCCTGCTCGCGCGAGATCGCCTTCTGGCGTCCAGCTTCTTCACGGGCTTCCTGCTGCATGCGCTTGGCCTTGGCCTGCAGATAGGCGGAATAGTTGCCCTCATAGGGAATGCCGCGGCCGCGGTCGAGCTCGAGGATCCAGCCGGTAACATTGTCGAGGAAGTAGCGGTCGTGGGTGACCATCAGGATGGCGCCCGGATATTCGCGCAGGTGCTTTTCGAGCCAGGCGATCGTCTCGGCATCGAGATGGTTGGTCGGTTCGTCGAGCAGCAGCAGGTCGGGCTGGCGCAGCAGGAGCTGGCAGAGCGCCACACGGCGCTTTTCACCGCCCGAAAGGCTGGTCACATTGGCGTCGCCGGGCGGGCAGCGCAGCGCGTCCATGGCCATCTCGACCTGGTTTTCCAGGTCCCACAGGTTCTGGCCGTCAATAATGTCCTGAAGCCGTGCGCCCTCGTCCGCCGTCTCGTCGGAATAGTTCATCATCAGCTCGTTGTAACGGTCGACGATCGCCTTCTTATGGGCGACGCCTTCCATCACGTTCTCGAACACGGTCTTGTCCGGATCGAGCTTCGGCTCCTGCGCGAGATAGCCAAGCGTCGCACCCTCGGCCAGCCAGGCCTCGCCCGTCCATTCCTTGTCGAGGCCGGCCATGATCTTCAGCACGGTGGACTTACCCGCGCCGTTCGGGCCGAGAATGCCGATCTTGGCGTCGGGATAGAAAGACAGGTGAACGTTTTCCAGCACCTTCTTGGTGCCGTAGGCCTTGTTCAGACCGGCCATGTGATAAATGAACTGGCGTGCCATGAGATGCTCCGCGGGCGTTTGTTGTGGCGGCTATGTAGGCGAAATCCGCCGGGGCGGCAACGCGCGGATGGGCCTTTTCCGCGCCAGCCGGCCCCGGGTCGACAATTATATGCGGCAGACGGAAAATTGCGCGGCGCATCGCGCGCCATGCCGGCCGGTCCTTCATGCGGTGTTGACACGGCCATGGCAAGAAGACGGCAGCGGCGACGGAGGGGGAGAAAAAACCATGTTTGAAACGGCCTATCGGCTGATGAGCCCCACGGGCGCGGAGCTGTCGATCCGTGCCGAGGCTGCCCTGGGCGAGCCGCGGGCCGTGCTGATCCTCTGCCACGGCATGAGCGAGCATTCGCTGCGCTATCGCCGTTTCGCCGCCGAGATGGCCCGGCGCGACCTGACCGTCTACGCGCTGGACCATCGCGGCCATGGGCTGACGCGGGGACCGAATCATCTTCTCGGCCGCTTTGCCGAGCGCGGCGGGGTAGAGGCCGTTCTCGACGATGTCGCAGCGCTGCGCCGCCATGCGATCGAGCGCCATCCGGACCTGCCCGTGATCCTGTTCGGCCATTCCATGGGCGGGCTAATCGCGCTTAACGCCATCGAGCGTCATCCCGATCTGTTCGATGCCGTGGCGGTCTGGAATTCCAACTTCAATGGCGGCCTTGCCGGACGCGGCGGCCAGGCCCTGCTGGCGGTGGAGCGCTGGCTCAAGGGCTCGGATGTGCCCAGCGCCTGGATCCCGCCGCTGACCTTCGGCAGCTGGGCGCGCGCGATGGACAATCCGCGCACGCCGTCGGACTGGCTGAGCCGCGACCCGGCGGAAGTGGATGCTTACCGGGCCGATCCGCTCTGCGGCTTCGACGTCACCGTCTCGCTCTGGATCGACGTGTTCCGCCTGATCTATGCCGGCGCCGCGCCCGAGCGGCTGAAGCGGCTTCGCGCCGGCTTGCCCGTCCATCTCGTCGGCGGCGGCAAGGATCCGGCCACGCGCGGCGGCAAGGACGTTCTCTGGCTGGCGGAACGCATGCGCCGCGCCGGGCTTGCCCGCGTAACGACGCAGATCTATCCCGGCGCGCGCCACGAGACGCTGAACGATCTCGACCGCGACAGGGCGATCGCCGACCTTTCCCGCTGGATCGATTCGGTGCTGGAGCCCGACCATGCCGGCAGCGACTGGCAGCGGCGCGCGGCGGGCGCCTAGAGGCGGCCGGAATGTGATAGGCCTTACCCGGCGCTTCGCGGTTCGCGCCGCGATAACGGGCGCGAATTCAGCACCTTGAAGCGCCATCCCCGAATCTGAAAGAAGGCGGCACGGGATCGCTCGGGGCAGGCGCCCGCCTGCGGCAATCCGCGTGAAGATGCGCTGAGAAAAGGCATTGCGACATGATGAAAGCCCCTGCCGACGAGCGGCGAGACGACGCCCCGCTCGGGCTCACCTTCATGGTCCTCTCGGTGCTGATCTCGCCCGTGATCGACGTGTTCTCGAAACTGGCGGTGGTGACGGTGCCGGCCGGCGAGATCGCCTTTTCCCGCTTCGTGCTGCAGGCCGGCTTCCTGCTGCCACCCGTGCTGCTGCGCGGGGCGCTGACCGGCATCAGCGCAAGGACCATGGCGCTGCATGCGCTGCGCGGCGGCCTGCTCGTCGTCAGCATGCTGTCCTTCGTCGCCACGCTGAAGGTGATGAAGCTGGCGGACGCCATCGCCATCTTCTTCGTCGAGCCCATCATCCTGACGATCCTCGGCGGCATCTTCCTGAAGGAAACCATCGGCTGGCGACGCTACACCGCCTGTGGCGTCGGCTTTTTCGGCGCCATGCTGGTGATCCAGCCGAGCTTTTCGGAGGTCGGGCCGGTGGCGCTGCTGCCGATGGTCTCGGCGCTGACGATCGCCATTTTCCTGCTCGTCACCCGCAGCGTCGCCAAGGCCGAGGACCCCTGGTCGATGCAGTTCTATGCCGGCCTCTGGGGGGCCATCTTTTCCGGGCTGCTGCTGGTCATCGGCCACGAAACCGGCATTCCCGTGATCGATCCTGTGGTCCCGGATGCGCTGACGGCCGCCTATCTCGTGGGAACCGGTCTTTCCGCTACCATCGCCAGCGTACTCGGCGTCTATGCCTATCGCTCCGCCCCGGCCTCGGTGCTGGCGCCGCTGCAATATCTGGAGATCGTCTCGGCCACGCTGTTCGGCTGGCTGATCTTCAACGAGCTTCCCGACCCGCTGAAATGGCTGGGAATCGCCATCATCATCGGCTCGGGTCTCTACATCATCTGGCGCGAGCGGCGGCTGAAGCGCGCGGCCATGCCGGTGCCGCCGGCGGTCTAGGGTCAGGCATGGCCGGCCGTCATGTCGGCCGACACGCTGCCACCATCAGCCGCGCAGGTGCTGGGTCTGCTGATAGACCGCCGTGGAGCGGGCGCCGGAGCGGCAATAGCCGAGCATCGGGCGCTCGAAACTGTCGAGTGCATCGACCATTTCGCGCACGGCATCCGCCGTCACGCCCATCGGACCGACGGGGATATGGGTGATCTCCAGGCCGAGCGCGCGGGCGCGGGCGGCAATCGTGTCGAATTCGGGCTGGTCCGGCGATTCATGGTCCGGCCGGTGGCAGACGATGGAGCGGAAACCCATCTCCTTGATCGCCGGCAGATCCTCTTCCGTGATCTGCCCGGTGACCGAATATTCCTCGTTGATCTGGCGAATGTCCATCGTCTCGCTCCTGCTTCGCGGGGCGCTTCGGGAGACGGCCTCTGCGCACCCGCAGGCGCGTTGAAGACCGTTCCCAGCCCATGCTCGTGTGGCGCGCGCCGCCACCTACCGAAGGCAGCCGCCGCGCGCCGATACCGCCTGATCTAGGCCCAGCCATCCGGCAACGTCAATCTTCCTCGCCGCATTGTGTAGATCAGGCACGCAGGACGGCGAGACGCAGCGCGAAATTGCGCCGATCGCCGGGCGCGAGATCCACCAACTCCCCTGCCTCCCTCAAGACGGGTCGCCGCGCGATCCGGTGCGAGGCGGGCTCGAGCGCGAAGACATTGGCCACACCGCTCTGGCGGCGCCACATCTGCAGGAAGGGCAGGCCTTCGAGCGCGAAATCGAGCCGCAGCGAAGCACCGCCCGCTCCCGGCAGCGGGCCGAGGCGCACGCTCGCCCAGCCGTCTTGTGCGCCCGATGCGGCCGGCAGGCAGACATGGCTGCTTTCGCCCGCGCCGAAATGCCAGCCGAGACCACCCTCCTCCAGCATCGCGCCCGCCACCCGGGTCTGCGGCCCGAAGAGCCGCGCGCCGAGATTGATGTGATACATCATCATCGGCGCGAAACCGGCAAAGCCGGCATTCTCGAGGCTGTCGCTGAGCGAGAGCGTCCCGTCGGGCGCCAGCTGCCAGCGCCGGTGCAGCCGCGCCAATCCGCCATCGGCGAGCGCGATCTCGGCCATGCCTGAGAGATGAAGCGTGCCATCGGCCGCCTGTGTCCTCTGCGGCGCCGTCACCGGCGTTGCCGAGAGCGAGCCATGCAGGGGATAGCGTGCGCCCGAATCGCCGGCCGAACGACCCTCCACCGGCTCCGGATGGCGGATGTGATCAGGGCCGCAGGTGAAGAGAAGCCCCTGAAGCGCGTGGTCGATCCGCGGATCGCCATCGGAGGGAATGGCGAGACCGGGCGCGAGATCGACACCATCCAGTCGCGCGGGCCCGAGATCGAGCGCCGAGCCCCGGTCGAAGGCCAGGGCAAGATCGATGCCGGTCGCCTGCATGAGCAGGAAACGATCGTCCTGCTCCCTGCCCGCCACTGCCACCTCCGTCATATCCTGCCTCCTCCATCGCCGTCCCGTCGCCACGGGCCATTTTTGCGGATCCTGCCAAGCAGAGTTTAAGAGCCTGTTCATAATGAATTGAGTTTTTCCCTATTAAGGTCCAATTCACGATCTAGAGCGCGAGTCAGACTCCGGCGGGAGAATCGAGCGCGGACCGCGCCTTGCCGGCATCCAGAAGGGCCAAACGAGCCTTTTGCGGATGCAGCGGCGGGCGGCGATCGTCCGTCTCGCCATCCGTTGCGGCACACCGCGCTCCCGGACCACCGAACCAACCATTCGACAGGCACGCCCCTTGACCCTAGCATTGCGATTCTGCCTCCCCCGTCTTGCGGCAGCGCTCGCGCTCGGCCTGACCCTCGGTCTGAGCCCCGCGCTGGCGCAGGACCGCTTCATCCGGATTTCGCCAAATGCCGTTCTGGTGACGCCGCAGGGCGAGATCCTCGACTACATGCCGGAGGCCGGCTCGGTGCGCGCCATGCGCGACGAGCGCGGGCGCACCGTACTGATCGACCACTGGGGCAATGTGGTGGCAACCGTGATGGGCGAGCGCCACCCGCAGGCCAATCAGGCCCGCGGCCAGGGGCGCGTGGCGCCGCCCAATCCGGATGACGAGTTCGGCACCTCGCAGCCGGGCTATTACGGCGATCCGCGCGAGGCCGCCAATGGCATTCCCGATTACCGCGATCCGCGCTACCGCTCGCAGAATTACGGACGCGGCTATGGCGCGACCACCATCCCGCCCGGCGTCGAGCGCGAGCCGCTGCCGGACGCCCTCCCGCCGGCGGACGAGAACCAGCAGGCCGCCCTGCCGCCCAGCGACGAGAACGACCAGCTGGCGCTGCCGCCGGTGGAAGCCGGGCCGCGCAGCGAGCCGATGCCGGCCGCGCAATCGATCGGCAAGAAGAGCAGCGCCGAGATCATGGCCCTGCAGGTCTTTCTCGACCGCGAGGGCTTCTCCCCCGGCGCGATCGACGGCAAGACCGGCTCCAACGTGACCAAGGCCATCGAAGCCTGGCAGAAGGCAACGGGCGAGACGCTCGACCCGAACGACACAGACGGCATCCTCGAACGTCTCAGGCTGAATGGCGGCATGCCGCTGACCAGCTACACGATCACGGCGGCGGATGCGGCCGGCCCCTATGTCGCCGCCATTCCCGAGGATTACGCGCACAAGGCGGCGCTGCCGCATCTCTCCTACACCTCGACGGCGGAAATGCTGGCCGAGAAGTTCCATATGGACGAGGACTATCTGCGCTCGATCAATCTGGGCGTCGATTTCACCGTGCCGGGCACGATCATCAAGGTGGTGGCGCTGGGCGCACCAAGGACCGGCAAGGTCACGCGCGTGGTCGCCGACAAGGCGCGCAAGCAGGTGCTGGCCTATGATGCCGAGGGCAAGCTTCTGGCGGCCTTCCCCGCCTCGATCGGCTCGGCCGACACGCCTTCGCCCTCCGGCACCGTCACGGTCGAACGCATCGCCTTCAATCCGGGCTATACGTACAATCCGAAGATCAACTTCAAGCAGGGCAACAATGACAAGGTCCTGACCCTGCCGCCCGGCCCCAACGGCCCCGTCGGCACCGTCTGGATCGCGCTCTCCAAGCCGACCTACGGCATTCACGGCACGCCGGAGCCCTCCAAGATCGGCAAGACCCAGAGCCATGGCTGCGTGCGCCTGACCAACTGGGACGCCACGATCCTGGCCAAGATGGTCAGCGTCGGCACAACGGTGGAATTCGTCGACTGAGAGGATCCTCGTTTTCGCCTTCGACCGGATGATCAACAAGAAGGGCCGCGGTGCTAAAAGCGCCGCGGCCCTTCTCGATTGTATTCCGGCTTGGAAAGCGGCGATCAGGCGGCCCGGCGCATCTGGCCGCGTGCGCCGCGATAAGGCACCAGCGTGCGGATTTCCTCGGCGAAGAGACGGGCGTTTTCGAGCGCCTTGTCCAGGTTCGACACGCGCTGCGCGTCCATATCCTGAAGCAGGCCGCCACAGTCGAAGATATCGCGGAAGGCCGCGCGCTCGACGATCGGCGTATCGAGAACCCGCACCTGCCGCTCGGCGAGCAGCGTCTTGACCATCTGCAGCGCGCGGGTGGTGACCAGCGAATTGACCCGCGTCAGCAGCACAGAATGCGGAATGCGGATGCCGGCGCTCTTTTCCAGCCGCATCAGCAGTTCCAGCACCTGGGCGCCGCCCTTGGCGTCCATGGCACAGCCCTGGATCGGGATCACGACATGGTCGGAAAAGCCGAGCGCATTGGCCAGCAGCGTGTCGCGCGCGCCCGGCAGGTCGATGATGATGTAGTCGCTCACGCGGCGCGCCTCGGCCAGATGGCCCTGGATCGAGGCGGCGGTGACGGCGGAGACCACCTCGATGTTGCGCGGGGCAGCGCCCGTCTGTGCCCAGCCGGTGATCCAGGCCTGCGGATCGGCGTCCAGCACCGTGACGCGCGCGCCCCCGCGCGCCAGTTCCGTGGCCAGCAACAGCGCGGCCGTCGTCTTGCCCGCGCCACCCTTGGTATTTGCAAATGTAATGACTGGCATGTTGCTTCGTGTCCCGTCCGAAAGCGCACCGAGCCCGCATGGCTCTCCCCCGGACGCTGAAAGTCGATGCATCCTGTAGACCGGAGCTTTTCAAAACACGGTTAACAAAGTCTGAAGAGGCTCGCGGAGGATTAAGGAGTTGGAAACCTTCGCGCCAGCCTCGCCGGCCGCGTCCGCATTTATGGAAGCTGGCCAAGGAAGAACCACGCGTGGGGCGCGGCGGCATCGTCAGAAGGACCCGCCTTGGTCCTGCGCCCGCTGAACCGGCGTGACGACAGCCCGAAAACACGAGATCGCACCCTGATTCATCGAACACTGTGGACCAGTTCGAGGATCACCAAAGCCTGTCACATAAGCTTCACCCACAGTGACTATCAGCACGACGGACGTGGTCGATGATACCAAAGGAGAACATCGTGCTGTCGCAGATCCGAACCCTGCTTTCGCTGTCTACCGCCATGATCATGGCAACGACGGCCGTTGCCAGCGCCGAGCCGAGCGCAGAGCTGATTGCCGCCGCCAAGAAGGAAGGCACGCTGACCACCATCGCTCTGCCCCATGACTGGTGCGGCTATGGCGACGTCATCGCCGGCTTCAAGGCCAAATATGGCCTTCAGGTCAACGAACTGAACCCGAATGCCGGTTCGGGCGACGAAATCGAAGCGATCAAGGCCAACAAGGGCAATACCGGCCCGCAGGCTCCCGACGTGATCGACGTCGGCCTGTCCTTCGGCCCCGCCGCCAAGAAGGAAGGCCTGATCCAGCCCTATAAGGTCTCGACCTGGGACTCGATCCCCGACTCCGCCAAGGATGCCGAAGGCTACTGGTATGGTGACTATTACGGCGTTCTCGCCTTCGGCGTGAACAAGGACATCGTCAAGGACATTCCGACGAGCTTCAAGGATCTCAAGGACGCCAAATATGCCAATTCGGTCGCCATGCCCGGCGATCCGCGCACCGGCAATTCCTCGCTGATGTCGGTCTACACCAGCGGCATGTCGACGGGCGCCAAGACGGCTGAAGAAGCTGCCAAGGCCGGCGTCGAATACTTCAAGGAACTGAAGAAGAGCGGCAACCTCGTCGCCGTCAACGGCTCGGCCCAGGGCATGGCCCAGGGCACCACGCCGATCCTGATGGACTGGGACTACAACGTTCTGGCCATGCGCGACAAGCTGGCCGGCAACCCACCGGTCGAAGTCGTCGTTCCCTCCGACAGCGTCGTCGCCGGCGTCTATGTCCAGGCCATCTCCGCCTTCGCACCGCATCCGAACGCTGCAAAGCTCTGGATGGAATATCTCTATTCCGACGAAGGCCAGATCGGCTGGCTGAAGGGCTATTGCCACCCCATCCGCTTCAACGATCTTGCCAAGAACAAGAAGATCCCGGCCGATATCCTGGCCAAGCTGCCGCCGGCAGCCGCCTATGAAAAGGCCCACTTCCCGACCCTGGAAGACCAGGCCACGGCCAAGAAGGTCATCGGCGAAGCCTGGCCGAGCGTGATGAGCGCCCAGTAAGACCCGTTCAAACGGCTCTTACCGCCACGAAGTCGGACTGCGGATGGACGGGGGCGTCCATCCGCAGTCCGGTTGTTTTCTCGCAAACGATCGGGACGCAAGATGACGGTCGCCAACGATATCCTGTCTCCGCCGACACCCGGCGGATCGGCGCGAAGCGCGCCGGCGGGCCTGCCGGGGGCGCAGGTGCCACGCCGCGCCAATTGGGCCTGGCTCGGCCTGCTGCCCTTCGCGTTCTTTGCCGCGCTCTTCCTCATCCTGCCGATCGTCTATCTTGTTACCGGCGCCTTCCAGACGCCGGACGGGGCCTTTACCTTCGACAATCTGATCGCGCTTACCGGATCGGCGATTGCCGCCTCCTACATGCTGTCGATCAAGCTCAGCCTGGTCTCGGCGCTGTTCGGCGCGGTGGCGGGGCTGCTCCTGTCCTGGGCGCTGGTGCTGGGCGGCTTGCCGCGCTGGGTGCGCGGCGCCTTCGTCACCTTCTCCGGCGTCGCCTCGAATTTCGCCGGCATTCCGCTGGCCTTCGCCTTCATCGCCACGCTCGGCCGGCTCGGCATCGTCACCGTGCTGATGCGCGATGTCTTCGGCTTCAATCTCTACGGGGCAGGTTTCAACCTGTTTTCGTTCTGGGGCCTAGCGCTGACCTATCTCTATTTCCAGCTGCCGCTGATGGTGCTGATCATCACCCCGGCGCTCGACGGGCTGAAGAATGAGTGGCGTGAGGCGGCCGAAAGCCTCGGCGCCTCGCACGCGCAATATTGGCGCATGGTGGCGCTGCCGGTCCTGGCGCCCTCCATCCTCGGCTGCTTCCTGCTGCTCTTCGCCAATGCCTTCGGCACGCTGGCCACGGTCTATGCGCTGACCGGCTCACAGTTCGACGTCGTGCCGATCATGCTGTTTGCCCAGATCCGCGGCAACGTGCTCTACAATCCCAATCTCGGCTATGCGCTCGCGCTCGGCATGATCCTGATCGCCGGCTTCTCCAACATCCTCTATCTCGTCCTGCGCAGCCGCGCGGAAAGGTGGCGCGCATGAAGATCTCGCGCATCGTCGCCCTCATCATCGTTCTGATCGCGGCCAGCTTCTTCCTGGTCCCGCTCTACGCCACCTTCCAGTTCTCGCTGCAGATGCTGCGCGGTCAGTGGAGCTTGCAGGCCTATCGCTCGGTCTTTTCCGATCCGCAGTTCCTGTCGACGCTGAGCTATTCGGCGGTGGCCTCGCTGGCGGCCATCGTCATCAGCACGCTGATCATCGTGCCGACCACCTACTGGGTGCGGCTGAAGATGCCGCGGGTGAAGCCCTTCATGGAGTTCATCACCCTCCTGCCGCTGATCATTCCGCCGATCGTCATCGTCTTCGGCTATCTCCGGCTCTACGGCTCGGACTCGATGCTGCCGCTGACGGTCTCGACCGCGGGCACCAATGTCATGCTGGTGATCGGCTATGCCACATTGTCGCTGCCCTATGTGTTCCGCTCCGTCGACAACGGCATGCAGACGCTCGACATCCGCACGCTGACGGAAGCCGCCGAAATCCTCGGCGCCAGCCGGGCGACAATCATCTTCCGGGTGATCCTGCCGAACCTGCGCGCCGCCATCGTCTCCGGCGCCTTCCTGACCTTCTCGATCTCCTTCGGCGAATTCGTCTTCGCCAGCCTGCTCAACCGCCCGGCCTTCGGCCCCTATCTGGTGCAGATCGGTCAGGACCGCGCCTATGAGCCTGCGGCGCTGGCCGTGCTCTCCTTCGCGCTGACCTGGGCCTGCATGGTGCTGATGCAGATCTTCGCCAATGCCAAGCCCGGCACCTCGGCGCGCCGCCGCCCCGCCGCCCTCTTTCCCTTCGCCCGGAGGAAAACCGCATGAGCTTCCTGACCATCACCAAAGCCAGCAAGAGCTATGGCGCCAACACCGTGGTGCGCGAATTCGACCTCTCGGTCGGCAAGGGCGAGTTCATCTCCTTCCTCGGCCCGTCGGGCTGCGGCAAGACCACCGTTCTGCGGATGATCGCCGGCTTCGAGACGCCCTCGGCCGGCCGGATCACCATCGACAATCGCGACGTGACGCTGACGGCGCCGAACCGCCGCCGCATCGGCATGGTGTTCCAGGCCTATGCGCTCTTCCCGAACATGACCGTGGCCGACAATGTTGCCTTCGGCCTGAAGGTGGCCGGCGCGGACCGCGCCACCATCGATGCCCGCGTCAAGGAGATGCTGGCGCTGATCCATCTGGACCATCTGGCCGAGCGCTATCCCTACCAGATGTCGGGCGGCCAGCAGCAGCGCGTGGCGCTGGCCCGGGCGCTCGCGCCCAAGCCGCAGGTTCTCCTGCTCGACGAGCCGCTCTCGGCGCTCGACGCCAAGATCCGCGTGTCGCTGCGCGAGGAAATCCGCGCGATCCAGAAGCAGCTCGGCATCACCACCGTCTTCGTCACCCATGACCAGGAAGAGGCGCTGTCGATCTCCGACCGCATCGTCGTCATGAATGGCGGCCGCGCCGACCAGATCGGCACGCCCTTCGAGATCTACAACCAGCCGGCCACCCGCTTCGTCGCCTCCTTCGTCGGCACGCTGAACCTGATCGACGTCACCGTGGTCGATCCGGCCACCGGCCTGGTGAAGATCGGCGAGCAGACCATCGCGCTGAAGGACGTGCTGGCCGCCTCCGCCGGCCAGACGGTGACGCTGGCGCTGCGCCCGGAATCCGGCTCGATCCTCGACGGCGCGCGCGGCGATACCGCCTTGACCGGCGAGGTCGTCAGCTCGAACTTCCTCGGCTCGGTGGTGCGCACGCGCATGCGCGTGGGCGAAAGCCTGATCTCCTTCGACATGTTCAACAGCCCCGGCTTCGCCCCGCCGGCGCTCGGCGAACGCGTCACCCTGCGCTTCTCCGCCGCCGATCTCCTGGTGATCCGGGACTGAGGCTGCGGTCAGCTCTGGCGCTGGCGGGTCAGCTGCCTTCCCTCAAGGCTGCAGCCGCCGGCGTGTCTCGCGCGGGCTCTCGCGGTAATGCGCGCGGTAGCTGCGGGAGAAGGCGGCGGCGGAGTTGAAGCCGGCAGCGGCAGCGATGTCGGCGAGCGGCGCCGATGTTTCGATCACCCGCCTGCGGGCGGCATTCAGCCGCAGCGCCAGATAATGCGTGTGCGGCGCCACGCCCAGATTCTCCTGAAACAGATCCTGCAGCCTGCGGGCGCTGACGCCGACGCGCCGGGCGATTCGGGCGAGCGGCAGCGGCGTCTCGATCTGCGCGGCCATCAGCGTCAGCGCCGCCTTCACCCTGTCGTCGCGCAGCCGCATCGGCGCCACCAACGGCAGGCCCTCCGCCGAGGGTGACTGGGGCGGCCGGTCCGGCTCGTAGATGAACAGGCGCGAGACTTCGAGCGCCAGGGAATAGCCCTGCTCGCGCCGGATCAGTTCCAGCATCAGGTCGAGCGTCGGCAGCGGTCCACCCGTGGTGATCCGCTTGCCGTCGATGACGAATCTGGGGGAGGCGACCGTAATCTGCGGATAGGCGGCGGCGAAATCCTCGGCATCCTCCCAATGCACCGCGGCCGACGCCCCGTCGAGCAGGCTGGTCTCCGCCATCAGCCAGGAGCCGGATTCGATTCCCGCGATCAGCTGTCGCACGCGGGCGGCCTGCGACAGCTGGCGCCGCAGGGCCGCCGTCAATCCGCGCCGCCAATGATAGCTCGACAGCACGAACAGGGGATCGGCCGAGGACGACGGCGAAAACGCGCCCGAGACCGCGATCGGTACGCCGCTGGTGGTCTCGATCGGCGCGCCATCTGGGCTGTACAGGGTCCAGCGATAAAGGCGGCGGCCGGCAATGCGGTTGGCCGCACGCAGCGGCTCGATCACCGAGGCGACCAGGATCAGATTCGTCTCAGGCATGATCAGCAGGTCGAGATGCCGTTCGGCCGTTTGCGCGCTCAAAAGCCGCCTCTTCGCGTGAGAGATTGCCGATACTGTAAAGAAAACAGCCAAATCTGCAAAGCATGCGCGACCGCTTTGCCGCGTAATCGCTCCAAGGCCGGCAGGCGCGAAAAAGCGCCGCAAAGACGCGCCGGGGAACAGAAAAGAGCGCGGCGCGGCAGACAGACCGGCCCGCCGCGCCGGGAGCAAATTGATGCCGCTCAGCATGAACCGCGATGTTTTCATCACCTGCGCCGTCACGGGCGCCGGCGACACAACAGGAAAATCGGCCCATGTGCCGATCACCCCAAAGCAGATCGCCGAAAGCGCCATCGACGCGGCCAAGGCCGGCGCGGCCGTGGTCCATTGCCATGTGCGCGACCCCGAAACAGGGGCAGCCGCGCGCGGGGTCGATCTCTATCGCGAAGTGACGGACCGCATCCGGGCCGCTGACATCGACGTGGTGCTCAACCTCACCGCCGGCATGGGCGGCGATCTCGTTTTCGGTTCTGAGGAGGCGCCCTTTCCACTGAACGAAAAGGCGACCGATATGGCCGGTGCCACCGAGCGCGTCGCCCATGTTGCCGCCTGCCTGCCGGAGATCTGCACGCTGGACTGCGGCACCATGAACTTCTCGCTCGGCGATTACGTCATGACCAATACGCCCTCGATGCTCAGAGCCATGGCGCGGCAGATGACGGCGCTTGGCGTGCGCCCGGAAATCGAGGCCTTCGACACCGGCCATCTCTGGTTCGCAAAACAGCTGGCGGAGGAAGGGCTGATCGAGGATCCGGTGCTGATCCAGCTCTGCATGGGCATTCCCTGGGGCGCGCCCGACGATCTCAACACCTTCATGGCCATGGTCAACAACGTGCCGCGTGGCTGGACCTTCTCGGCCTTCTCGATCGGGCGCAATGCGCTGGCCTTTCCGGCGGCGGCCGTGCTGGCCGGCGGCAATGTCCGCGTGGGGCTGGAGGACAATCTCTATCTCGGCAAGGGCCGGCTCGCCACCAATGCCGAGCTGGTGGAACGGGCCGTCACCGTGGTGGAGGGCATGGGCGCGCGCATCATCGGCCCGGCCGAGGTGCGCGAGAAGCTGAAGCTCGTCAAGCGCGCGCCGCGCGGCTGACGGTGAGCAAAGCCACGCGCCAAGAGAGGGTTACGAGAATGACCACCATCACCCCAAGCACCATCACCCCAAGCACCATTACCAAAGCCGCCTGCATCGGCGGCGGCGTCATCGGCGGCGCCTGGGCCGCACGCTTCGTGCTCGCCGGCATCGACACCCGCATCTACGATCCGCATCCGGAAGCCGAGCGCATCATCGGCGAGGTCATGGCCAATGCCGAGCGCGCTTATGCCATGCTGACCACCGCGCCCTTGCCGCCGCGCGGCAAGCTCATCTTCTGCAAGAGCCTGAGGGAGGCGGTGGAAGTCGCGGATTGGATTCAGGAAAGCGTTCCCGAGCGGCTGGAGCTGAAGCGCGGCGTGCTGACCGAGATCGATGCCCATGCCCGCCCCGATGCGCTGATCGGCTCCTCCACCTCCGGGCTGCTTCCGAGCGAGTTGCAGCGCGACATGGCCCATCCCGGCCGCTTCTTCGTCGCCCATCCCTATAATCCGGTCTATCTCCTGCCGCTGGTGGAGCTGGTCGGCGGCACCGGGACGACCGCCGACACCATCGCCCGCGCCGAGCGCGCGGCCGAGCAGATCGGCATGAAGGGTGTGGTGATCCACAAGGAGATCGAGGCCTTCGTCGGCGACCGTCTGCTGGAAGCGCTCTGGCGCGAGGCGCTGTGGCTGATCCATGACGGGATCTGCGATACGGAAACGCTCGACAATGTGATCCGCTATTCCTTCGGCCTGCGCTGGGCACAGATGGGCCTGTTCGAGACCTATCGCATCGCCGGCGGCGAAGCCGGCATGCGCCATTTCCTCGCCCAGTTCGGCCCCTGCCTGGCCTGGCCCTGGACCAAGCTCACCGATGTCGTCGATCTTAACGACGCGCTGGTGGAGAAGATCGGCGCCCAGTCGGATGCGCAGGCCAAGGGTCGTTCGATCCGCGAGCTGGAGCGGATCCGCGACGAGAACCTCGTCGGCATCCTCCAGGCGCTGAAGGGCGGCAATGGCGGCGAAGGCTGGGGCGCGGGCCAGTTGCTGGCCAATTTCGAGCAGCGGCTCTGGCGCGAGGCCAAGGCTCCCGGGCGGCCCGACCCGTCTGCGCCGCTGCGTCTGGTCGAGGCCAAGGTCAGTGCCGCCTGGGTGGACTATAATGGCCACATGACCGAGCACCGCTATCTCCAGCTGTTCGGCGACACCGCCGATGCGCTGCTCCGGCTGATCGGCGTGGACATGGCCTATGTCGAGGCGGGCCACAGCTATTACACGGTCGAAACCCATCTGCGCCATCTCGGCGAAGCCCGGCTCGGCCAGCGCCTTTACACGACGCTGCAGCTCCTCTCCCATGACGCGAAACGTCTGCACTTCTTCTCCTGCGTTCACGACGCCGAGACCGGCGCGGTGCTGGCAACGGCCGAGCAGATGATGCTTCACGTCGACAGCGCGGCCGGCAGGGCGTCGCCGGCGCCGCAGGCGGTTCTCGACCGTCTGGCGCCGATCGCCGAGGCCCATGGCGCGCTCGCGCGGCCCGAGGGCGCCGGCCGGTTCGTCGGCCAGCCGCGCTGAGCCTTTGTGCGCCTCCAAGATCAATTGGTTTTGGATAGCGTATTCTTACCGGATCTTTCACGGTGCAGCCGGGGTTGCGCCGATGAAAATCATGTGTTCTTGTGCATATGCCTGTTTTTAGAGCTAGCCTAACTTCTCGGCACCGATAGTCTCACAGCGCCATCTCATGTCGCAAGAAGGGCCTCAAATGTCGGGAAACAGGCTATCGTTGCAAGACAGAGCCGGCACAGCCAGGCCATCGGCAGGGAATGTACCGCTGAGAAGCGGCGGATGGGCCGATGTGACCACGGCCTGACGCTGAAGGGAGACACATCCCTTCGCAGGCCGCCACGCATCACGCGCCACAGCGTTCCGGCAGGGGGAGCAACCGTCGGACTGAAGCGACCGGCCCGAAAGAGGCCGGATTATCATAGAAAAAGCCCGAAGCGGCTGAACGAGGGGAATGCAGATGAACGACTGGACACGCTACCTGAAAAACCAGGTGACGCTCGGCGCGATGAACCGCCGCGAATTCATGGGTCGCGCCGCAGCCGCCGGCCTGGCGGCCACGACGGCAGGCACGCTGTTTTCCACGGCGGCTGAAGCGCAGGAGCCCAAGCGCGGCGGCCACCTGAAGCTCGGCCTGGAAGGCGGCTCGGCCACCGACAGCAAGGACCCGGCGAAATTTCTATCGCAGATCATGTTCTGCGTCGGCCGCTGCTGGGGCGACATGCTGGTGGAGTCCCACCCCACCACGGGTGCGGCCGTGCCCGCGCTCGCCGAAAGCTGGGAGCCCTCCGCTGACGCCGCCACCTGGACCTTCAAGATCCGCAAGGGCGTCACGTTCCACAATGGCAAGGAGCTGACGGTCGAGGACGTGGTCAAGACCCTGCAGCGCCACACCGACGCGAAGTCGGAATCCGGTGCGCTCGGCGTGGTCAAGTCGATCAAGGAGATCAAGGCCGATGGCGACAATGTCGTGCTGACGCTGAGCGAAGGCAATGCCGACATGCCGCTCCTCCTGACCGACTACCATCTCGTGATCCAGCCGAATGGCGGCTATGACGATCCCTTCGCCTCGATCGGCACCGGACCCTACAAGCTCCTGACTTTCGAACCGGGCGTGCGCGCCACCTTCGAGCGCAACAAGGACGACTGGCGCTCAGACCGCGGCTATGTCGACAGCATCGAAATCATCAACATGAACGACGCGACCGCCCGCGTCGCCGCGCTCTCCTCCGGCCAGGTGCATTTCATCAACCGCGTCGATCCCAAGACGGTGAGCCTCCTGAAGCGCGCACCGACGGTCGAGATCCTCTCCACGTCAGGGCGCGGCCATTACGTCTTCATCATGCATTGCGACAAGGCGCCGTTCGACAATAACGACCTGCGCCTGGCGCTGAAATATGCCATGGACCGCGAGACCATGGTGCAGAAGGTGCTCGGCGGCTACGGCAAGGTCGGCAATGATTTCCCGATCAATTCCACCTATGCGCTGTTCCCCGAGGGGATCGAGCAGCGGGTCTATGATCCGGACAAGGCCTCCTTCCACTACAAGAAATCCGGCCATTCCGGCTCGGTGCTGCTGCGCACGTCCGAAGTTGCCTTCCCCGGCGCGGTCGATGCCGCCGTGCTTTATCAGGAAAGCTGCAAGAAGGCCGGCATCGCCATCGACATCAAGCGCGAACCGGGCGACGGCTACTGGTCGAATGTCTGGAACGTCCAGCCCTTCTCCACCTCCTACTGGGGCGGCCGGCCGACGCAGGACCAGATGTATTCCACCGCCTATCTCTCCACGGCCGATTGGAACGACACGCGCTTCAAGCGTCCGGATTTCGACAAGATCCTGCTGGAAGCCCGCGCCGAACTCGACGAGGCCAAGCGCAAGGACATGTACCGCACCATGGCGATGATGGTGCGCGACGAGGGCGGCCTGATCCTGCCGATGTTCAACGACTTCGTGAACGCCTCCTCCAAAAAGGTCAAAGGCTATGTCCACGACATCGGCAACGACATGTCGAACGGCTATGTCGCAACCCGCGTCTGGCTCGACGCCTGATGGCGGCGGCAGGCCAGCCGGCAGCGCCGGTCCATGATGCGGCAACCGGCGGTCTGGCGGCGGGGGGTATCCCGCCCGCCACGCCAGCCGACCCCTCCGCGCCGGTCTCCGGTTCCCCTCTGTCTGGTCCTTCCATGTCTGGTCCCAATGCATGGCGCCGCTTCGTGCGGCGCCATCCGCTGGCCGGGCTGATCCTGCAGCGGCTCGGCCTGTCCGTCGCCCTGCTCTTTGCCGTCTCGGTGATGATCTTCGGCGGGATCGAAGCCCTGCCTGGCGATTTCGCCACCACCTATCTCGGCCAGTCGGCAACGCCGCAGGCCGTCGCCAACATCCGGGCCGATCTCGGCCTCGACCGGCCGGTGACCACCCGCTATTTCGAATGGCTCGGCGGCGCGCTGCAGGGCGATTTCGGCACGTCCTGGGCGAGCCGCAATTCGGTCTCCGAGCAGATCGGCAAGCGGCTGGGCAATTCCCTGTTCCTCGCCTTCTTCGCGGCGCTCGTCTCGATCCCGCTCGCTGTCGGGCTCGGCATGCTTGCCGTGCAATATCGCAACCGGCTGCCGGACAAGATCATCAACATCGTTTCGCTGGCGGCGATCTCGCTGCCCGAATTCTTCGTCGGCTACCTCCTGATCATGGTCTTCGCCGTGCAATATGGCGTGGCGACCTTCCCGGCCACCGTCTATGACGGGATGGGCTTTCTCGACCGTCTCTCGGCCATCGCGCTGCCGGTGGCGACGCTGGTGCTGGTGGTGCTTGCCCATATGATGCGCATGACCCGGGCAGCGATCCTCAACGTCATGTCCTCGGCCTATGTCGAGACGGCGGAGCTTAAGGGTCTGTCCGCCTTCCGCATCATCGCCCGCCATGCCGCGCCCAATGCCGTTGCCCCCGTCGTCAACGTCATCGCGCTCAACCTCGCCTATCTCGTCGTCGGCGTCGTCGTGGTCGAGGTGGTGTTCGTCTATCCCGGCATGGGCCAGTACATGGTGGATGCCGTGACGGTGCGCGACATGCCGGTGGTGCAGGCCTGCGGCCTGATCTTCGCCGCCTTCTACATCTTCCTCAACATGGCGGCCGATATCATCGCCATTCTCGCCAATCCCCGACTGAGGCATCCGCGATGAGGCTTGCCAGCGTTCCCATCAGCGCCTGGATCGGCATGGCCGGCATCGCGCTCGCGCTCGTCTGCGCCCTCTTCGCCCCCTTCATCGCGCCCTATGGCGAGACGCAGGTGGTGGGCGATGTCTGGCTTCCAGCCGGCGGCGACTTCCTGCTCGGCACCGACAATCTCGGCCGCGATCTCCTGTCACGCCTGATCTTCGGCGCGCGCACCACCATTCTGGTGGCGCTGGCGGCCACCGTGCTCTCCTTCTCGCTCGGCATGGCGCTGTCCTTTACCGCCGCCGTCACCGGCGGCCTGATCGACCAGCTCTTCTCCCGCTTCAACGATCTGATGATGGCGATCCCCACGCTGATCTTCGCGCTGGTGGTGCTGGCGGTGCTGCCGCAGCATCTCTGGATCCTGATCCTGGTCATGGCCGTGCTCGACAGCACCCGCGTCTTCCGCATCGGCCGGGCCGTGGCGCTGGATGTCGCGGTGATGGAATTCGTGGAAGCGGCGCGCCTGCGCGGCGAGGGCCACCTCTGGATCATCTTCCGCGAGATCCTGCCCAACACGCTCTCGCCGCTGCTCGCCGAATTCGGCCTGCGCTTCGCCTTCTCGATCCTGTTTTTGTCCACGCTCTCCTTCCTCGGCCTCGGCATCCAGCCGCCGGCCGCCGACTGGGGCGGCATGGTCAAAGACAACAAGGACGGCATCATCTTCGGCATTTCGGCGGCACTGGTGCCGGGCGCGGCCATCGCCGCCCTCGCCGTCTCCGTCAACCTCGTGGTCGACTGGATGATGAAACGCACCTCGAGCCTCAAGGGAGGGCGCGGCGATGCCTGAGCTTCTGAGCGTCAACGGCCTCAGGATCGAGGCCACCAGCTATGCACCCGGCGAGGCGCCGAAGACGGTGACGCTGGTGGATGGCGTGTCCTTCTCCGTCGAAAAGGGCAAGGTGCTCGGCCTGATCGGCGAATCCGGGGCCGGCAAATCCACGATCGGCCTGTCTGC
The DNA here is from genome assembly GCF_001938945.1 of Xaviernesmea rhizosphaerae. Classification (GTDB taxonomy): domain Bacteria; phylum Pseudomonadota; class Alphaproteobacteria; order Rhizobiales; family Rhizobiaceae; genus Xaviernesmea; species Xaviernesmea rhizosphaerae. The sequence continues at coordinate 65,322 of NZ_MKIO01000021.1, read as the reverse complement.
CCTTGCCTATGGCCGCGGCGGCGCACGCATCACCGGCGGCGAGGTGAAGCTCAACGGCACGGATATCCTCGCGCTCGGCCGCGCCGGCATCCGGGGCTTGCGCGGGTCCAAGGTCTGCTATGTCGCGCAATCGGCCGCGGCCGCCTTCAACCCGGCCCACAGGCTGGGCGAACAGGTGATCGAGGCGAGCCTGCGCCACGGCATCATGAGCCGGGCGGAGGCGGAAAAGCGCGCGCTTCATCTCTTCACCATCCTCGGCCTGCCCAATCCCGAAACCTTCGGCAAGCGCTTTCCGCATCAGGTCTCGGGCGGGCAGTTGCAGCGGGCGATGACCGCCATGGCGCTCTGCCCGAACCCGGAGCTGATCGTTTTCGACGAGCCGACCACGGCGCTCGACGTGACCACGCAGATCGACGTGCTGGCCGCGATCAAGCACGCGATCGAGGAAACGCACACCGCCGCGCTCTACATCACCCATGATCTCGCCGTCGTCGCCCAGATCGCCGACGACATCATGGTGCTGCGCCATGGCAAGACTGTCGAATATGGCAGCACCCGCCAGATCATCGAGGCCCCGCGCGAGGACTATACCCGCGCGCTCGTCAGCGTGCGCCAGACGGCGCGGCCGGAAGCAGTCGATCAGTCGAGCCCCGTGCTGACCATCGACCATGTCAGCGCCAGCTACGGCAATGGCTTCAAGGTGCTGCACGACATCTCGCTGACCCTGCCCAAAGGGCAGACACTGGCGATCGTCGGCGAGAGCGGGTCTGGCAAGTCCACGCTTGCCCGCGTCATCACCGGCCTCCTGCCGCCGACCGAGGGCCGCATCCGCTTCGACGGGGCCGAGCTGCCGCGCACGCTCAAGGGCCGCTCCAAGGAACAGCTGCGCCGCATCCAGATGATCTACCAGATGGCCGATACGGCGATGAACCCGCGCCAGACGGTGCGCGAGATCATCGGCCGCCCCATCTCCTTCTATGAAGGCATCCACGGCGCGAAAAAGACCGAGCGCGTGCGCCAGCTTCTCGACCAGATCGAGATGGGCGACCGCTTCCTCGACCGCTATCCGGCCGAACTTTCCGGCGGGCAGAAGCAGCGCGTGGCGATTGCCCGCGCGCTGGCAGCCCGACCGGAGCTGATCCTCTGCGACGAGCCGACCTCGGCACTCGACCCGCTGGTGGCGGAAGGCATTCTGAAGCTGCTTCTGAAGCTGCAGGAAGACACGCATGTCTCCTATGTCTTCATCACCCATGACATCGCCATCGTCCGGGCGATCGCCGATTCGGTGGCGGTGATGCATCGCGGCCGGCTGGTACGCTTCGGCCCGAAATCCACTGCCCTCTCGCCTCCCTTCGACGACTATACCGATCTCCTCTTGAAATCGGTGCCGGAAATGGAAATCGGCTGGCTGGAAAAGGTGCTGGCGACGCGGCGGATGGAGAGCGCGGGGAACTGACAGTCGAGCCGGTCGATGCCGGCCGCTTTCGCATCGATGCGATGCGGGAAAATTTAGCGGATTGGGCGGCCCTGAGGCGGGCTCGGCACAGAGGCTTGTGCGTTTGCCCCCCTCATCTGACCCTTCGGGCCATCTTCTCCCCAACGGGGGTCCGAAGGACGGGACGAGACCCGTGGCTCGTTCCCGGTCGGATGCTGGTAAGCAGATGAGGGGGCCGACGCCACCAAATCCATTGCATCATCGATCATGCCGTTGGCTTTCAACCCGCTGCTCTCAGCGCAATGCGGGCGGCACCGCTCACCTCGGCGCATCCATCACCGAGAGCACGTCGGCCTCCGGCCCGCTCAGGAACTGGCGAACCGTTGGCGGCAGGCTGCGCGCATTCGGCGCCAGTACGCCGCAGCGCGCCAGCATCTGGCGTTTGTCCACCTCCTGGCCCAGCGCCCGCCAGATCATGCGCGAGGCATAGGGCATGTTGCCCTTGCGCCAGGAGACGCCCATGGTCGTGCCGCGCAGATAGACGCGCTGATGCTCCTCGAACGGCACGAGGATGGTCTGCGACAAAAGCGGCTGGCGCCCGACGCTGCGCTCGGCCACGAACAGCCGGTTGCGCCAGCAGGTGACCAGGCCGACATATTTGGAAAACTGGATGATCTCGTTGGCCGGGTCCCGCATACGCTCGATCGACTTGATGCGCACCGAGCCGCGCTCTTCCCACAGGCGCGTGCAGGAGGACACGACCATGCCTGGCCATGACGGCGAGAGGTGGAAGGTCTGGTAATAGCCCAGATGCCGGCGCAGCACCTGGAGGTCGCCGGGAAAACCGTCAAGCAGCAGCCGCGCCTCGGACCGGTCTCGGTCCGGGCTGAGAATGCGCAGCTCGAACTGCCGGGGCTCCAGCGCGAAATCGGCCACCGACACCCCGAAATAGGCGGCGATGCGCGCGAGATTGTGCGGGCTCGGCCGCGACTGGCCGGCAATATAGCGGTTGAACTGCTGCCGGTTGAGCCCGATCGCCCGGCAGATGTCGGAGACGGAGCGCCGGGTGGTGCAGGCAAAGCGCAGATTGACGAGGAACGGATCTGAGGTCATCGGGCCGAAGAATGGTGTTGAAGCAGGCCGGGCTGCTCCAGCTTGCCCCCTAGCGTAAACGCGCGTCAGATCGCGTCAACTCGCGAAATTGTGCGGCCCTCCCAGCCGACTACCTTTTCCGCAACAAAGCGCATCCCGCACGGCTTGAAGGCTGGCGGGCAAGGATGAAGGGAACGATGATGAGCGACTTTCTCAACGGCGTCACGCGCCGCGGTTTTCTCGGCGGCGCGGCGGGCCTTGGCCTGACTGCCACCGCCTCCGGCCTGCTTCTGCCGGGTGCCGCGCGGGCGCAGGAGCCCAAGCGCGGCGGCACGCTGAAGATGGGCCTGAAGGGGGGTGCTGCGACCGACACGCTCGACCCCGCAACCTACAGCGCCTCCGTGCTCTTCGTCGTCGGCCGCCTCTGGGGCGACACGCTGGTCGAAAGCGACCCGAAGACCGGCGCGGCCCTACCCGCGCTCGCCTCCTCCTGGGAATCCTCGCCCGATGCCTCGGTCTGGACCTTCAAGATCCGCAAGGACGTGCGCTTCCATGACGGCGCCACCATGACGGTGGGCGATGTGGTCGCCACCTTGAAGCGCCATGCCGACGAAGGGTCCAAGTCGGGCGCGCTCGGCCTGCTGCGCTCGATCAAGACGATCGAGGAAAAGGCCGGCGATCTCGTGCTGACGCTGGCGGAAGGCAATGCCGACCTGCCGCTAATTCTCACCGACTATCACCTGATCGTCCAGCCCAAGGGCGGCGTCGACAAGCCGACGGCGGCCATCGGCACCGGTCCTTACGTGCTGAAGAGCTTCGAGCCGGGCGTGCGCGCCACGTTCGAGAAGAACAAGGCGGACTGGCGGTCCAATCGCGGTTTCGTCGATGCGGCGGAAATCACCGTGATGAACGATGCCACCGCCCGCATCGCCGCGCTCTCCTCCGGCCAGGTGCACTTCATCAACACGATCGATCCCAAGACCGTGCCGCTGCTCAAGCGCGCGCCGCGCGTGGAAATCCTGCGCTCCCAGGGCAAGGGCTTCTATTGCTTCCTGATGCACTGCGACACCGCGCCCTTCGACAACAAAGACCTGCGCCTGGCGCTGAAATATGCCATCGACCGGCAGCAGATCCTCGACCGCGTGCTCGGCGGCTTCGGCACGCTCGGCAATGACTATCCCGTCAACGGCAATTACGCGCTCGCGCCCGAAGGCATCGAGCAGCGCGCCTATGATCCCGACAAGGCCGCCTTCCACTTCAAGAAGTCGGGCCATTCCGGCCCGATCCTGCTGCGCACTTCGGATGCCGCCTTCCCCGGCGCCGTCGATGCGGCCGTGCTGTTCCAGGAAAGCGCCAAGAAGGCCGGGATCGCGCTCGACATCCGCCGCGAGCCGGAAGACGGCTACTGGACCAATGTCTGGAACGTGCAGCCCTTCAGCGCCTCCTACTGGGGCGGCCGGCCGACGCAGGACAGCCGCTATTCGACCTCCTATCTCTCCACCGCCGAGTGGAACGACACGCATTTCAAGCGGCCGGAGTTCGACAGGATGCTCTTGCAGGCGCGCTCCGAACTGGACGAGGCCAAGCGCAAGGCGCTCTACCACGACATGGCGCTGATGGTGCGCGACGATGGCGGGCTGATCCTGCCCGTCTTCAACGACTACATCATGGCCGCCTCCTCCAAGCTCAAGGGCTTTGTCGATGACATCGGCAACGACCTGTCCAATGGCTATATCGGCAGCCGCTTCTGGTTCGACAGCTGAGTTGATCAAACCTGACGGGGCGGCGACACCAGCCGCCCCGCTCCGACCGTCCGATCGAAAGGAAAGACTGCCTATGTCCGCGCGCGGCTTCACCGTCATCGAGAACGAATGGATCCGGCTGAAGGACGGCACGCGGCTCGCCGCGCGCATCTGGATGCCTGACAATGCCGGGGACGACCCGGTGCCGGCGGTGCTGGAATACCTGCCCTATCGCAAGCAGGGCGGCACCAGCCTGCGCGACGAATCGACCTATCCGGTCTTCGCCGCCGCCGGCATTGCCGGCGTGCGCGTGGACATCAGGGGCTCGGGGGAATCCGAGGGCGTGATCGACGGCGAATATACGCCGCGCGAACTGTCCGATGGCTACGAACTGGTGGAATGGATCGCCGCCCAGCCCTGGTCGAACGGCAGGGTGGGCATGATGGGCATTTCCTGGGGCGGGTTCAACTGCCTGCAGGTGGCCGCGCTGAAGCCGCCGGCGCTGAAAGCCGTGATCTCGATCGCCTCCACCGTCGACCGCTACAATGACGACATCCATTACAAGGACGGCACCCATCTCTCCGCCCAGCTCTCCTGGGCGGCGACCATGCTCGGCTATCAGAGCCGCTCGCCCGATCCGGCGCTTGTGGGCGACGCCTGGAAGGCGATGTGGCTGGAGCGGCTGGAGGGTGAGCCCTTCTTCCTGGAGGAATGGCTGGCCCATCCCCATCGCGACGCCTTCTGGCAGCATGGCTCGATCTGCGAGGATTTCGACGGCTTCCCCGTGCCGGCTCTGGTGATTGCCGGCTGGGCCGATGGCTACCGCAACACGCCGATCAAGGCGGTGGAAGGGCTCGGCCCCAAGGCCAAGGCGATGATCGGCCCCTGGGTGCACAAATATCCGCATTTCGCCTGGCCCAAGCCGCGCGCCGACTTTCATGGCGAGGCGATTGCCTGGTGGAACCGCTGGCTGCGCGACGAGGACAATGGCGCCGAGGCGCTGCCGCAGATGCGCGCCTTCATTCTCGACGGACCGCGTCCGGCGCTGCGCCGCGCGGTGGAGCCCGGCTTCTGGATCGCCAAGCAGGACTGGCAGGCGCCCGAGATGCAGAGCTTCCATGTCGGCCCCTATGGCGCACTGACGCAGGGCCTGCCGGTGCCGCATCCGCAGCCGCATGCGATCTTCCTGCGCTCCCCGCTCGACACCGGCACACAATCGGGCGAGTGGTTCACCCTGAAGCCGGATGCGGAAATGGCCGGCGACCAGCGGCTCGACGATGCCGGCTCGCTGACCTTCGAGACCGAGCCCTTTGCGGAAGGCGAGGCCTATCTCGGCCGTCCCGAGGTGACGCTGACGCTGACGCCGCATGCACCCGTGGCCAATCTCATCGTCCGCCTGGTCGATCTCCATCCCGATGGCGCGGCCACGCGCATCACCTTCGGCGTGCTGAACCTATGCCATCGCGACGGCAATGCCGCGCCGACGCCGCTCGTTCCCGGTGCGCCCATCACCGTGCGGCTGGTGCTGGATGCCTGCGGCTATCGCATCGGCGAGGGCCACAGGCTGCGCATCGCGCTGTCCACCGCCTATTGGCCGATGATCCTGCCGACGCCGGAGGATGCCGGGATCACGATCGACGCCGCAACGCTTGGCCTCGCCATGCCGCTCCTCGGCGACCATGAGCGCATCACCGTGCCGGAGCCGGAAAATCCGGATCCCTTGCCGCATTACACCGAGCTTTCGCCCGGGCGCACCGAGCGCCGCGTCGAGCGGGACTTGGCCACCGGCACCACGCGCTACATCATCGTCGAGGATACCGGCCTGTTCCGCCATCCCGACACGGGGCTTGCCATCCGCGATCTGCGCGAGGAATGCTGGTCGATCACCCAAGGCGACCCGCTGTCGATGACGGGCGTTTCGACCTGGACCTGCGTGACGGAGCGCGAGGGCTGGTCGGCCCGCACGGTCTCCACCTCGCGGCTGGCCTGCACCAGGGACGAATGGCTGACCTCGGCAGAGGTGACAGCCTTCGAGGGCGACAGCGAGATCTTCGCCAAGCGCTTTGAAAAGCGCATCCCCCGGGCGCTGATGTAATACGGTTTCCGGTTGATCAGACCGGAAACCGTATTCGTTCCATCGAAAATCTGGCCTTCCGGCCAGAGATTTTCGTTGGTTCTTGTTTTCGGTTCGCGAAGCGATCAGCCGGAAACCGTATAAGCGGCAAAAAGGGGCGGCGTCAGGCGCCGCCCGCCTCCCCGCGCTGGCAGAGCGCGGCAAGACCTTCGCAGAGGGCCGAGAAGCCGGCCTTCGCGCCCGGGCTCATATGCCGGGCGCGCAGCCAGGCATGCACCATCTGACGCTCTTCGCGGAAGGTGACATCGACGCCATCGGCCGCAAGCCGGCCGGCATAGAGCCGGGCATCGTCGCGCAGCGGGTCGAAATGCGCCGCCGTGATGAAGGCGGGCGGCAGGCCGGCGAGAGATGGCGCCCGCAGCGGCATGGCTGCCGGCAGATCCTCGGGCGCTTTCAGGATCTCGCGATAATAGCGCACATCGGCCGTGGTCAGGCCCGGGGCATCCGCCATCTCGGCATAGGAGCCGGAGACCAGGTCGCCGCCGAGGCCGGGATAGATCAGCGCCTGTCCACAGATGCCGGCCAGGCCACGGTCGCGCGCCGAAATCGCCAGGCCCGCCGCCAGATTGCCGCCGGCACTATCGCCTGCCAGAACCAGCGGCCGCTCTTCCTGGAGAAGGCTCTCCAGCACGGCATGGCAATCCTCGAAACCGGCCGGCCAGACATGCTCCGGCGCCAGGCGATAGGCCACCGCCACCACCTCCCGCCCCGTGCGGTCGGCAAGCTCGGCACAGATCGCATCATGGCTGTCGAGCGATCCGACGACGAATCCGCCCCCATGCAGATAGAGCACCAGCGCCGGACCGCGCACGTTGGCGGGATGATAGCGCCGGATCGGCACGGCGCCGACCGCGCCCTCCTCCCGCCGCAGCCCGGCCGGCGACGGCTGATCGAATCGGGCGCAGAGCGCGTCATAATAACGCCGCTGCGTATCGATCGGCGCGTCAACCGCATCCGGCGGGTAGAAGCCATCGCAAATCGCCTGAAAGGCGAGAATCTCGGCTTCGCTGGGTGACGGGCTGACGGGCATCGACCGATCCTGAAACTGTCATGGGAAGAGGCACGAGCCGACCATCAAACGCCCGGGAAGACAAGAGGCGGCGCGATGGGAGACGCTGAAACAGACCGAAAATTGTCTCGCGGTGCCGGGAAAACAACCAGTGCGAACAAAGCTTTGCGGACGGCCAAAAACTTGACTTAAAAAACCCACAATTCTCTTTCCATTGGCATAAAAGTTGATACATGAAGTCATCTTTCTTTGACTTCAGGACGCATGCCATGCCGTTGACGCCGCTTTCCCGCTCTCTTCTGATCCTCGCACTGGCCGGCACAACGCTCACCCCGTTTTGCCGGACGGCCCTGGCGCAGGAGGCCGGTGCGACGGCGATGCAGGACGCGACCGGAAGCTCCACGATGCTCGACACGATCGTGGCTTCGGGCGGATCCGGCGGGGTGATCACGGCGGATGGCTATGTCGGCACATCGAGCGCTACAGGCACCAAGGTAGACACGCCCTTCCTGCAGACGCCGCAATCGGTCTCCTCGGTCACGCAGGCGCAGCTGGAAGACCGCAATCCGCAGACCCTGACGGACGCGCTGGCCTATACGCCGGGCACCCGTGTCGGCGGCTATGGCTTCGATCCGCGCTTCGACAGCTTCACGGTGCGCGGCTTCGACGTGACCTATACCGGCATTTTCCGCGACAATCTGCGCCAGCCGGGCGCCGGCTCCTCCCTGTTCAAGACCGAGCCCTATGGGCTGGAGGGCGTCTCGATCCTGCGCGGCCCCTCCTCCGCGCTCTATGGCGCCTCCGGCGCCGGCGGGCTCTACAATCTCATCACCAAGCGGCCGACGGACACGCCGCTGCGGGAGGTCGAGATCCAATATGGCACGCAGGATCGCATCCAGGGCCAGTTCGACTTCTCCGGTCCGGTGAACGAGAGCGATCCGGTGACCTACCGCATGACCGGCCTGGCGCGCTCGGCCGACACCGAGCAGGTCGGCGTGCCCGACGACCGTGTCTATCTCGCCCCGGCGCTGACCTGGAAGCCGGATGAGGACACCCGCTTCACCCTGCTGGGCGAAGTCTCGCGCATCAAGACGGGCGGCACGGCGGCCTATTATTACGACGCGACCACCGGCAAGGTCTCGGATTTCTTCGCCGGCAATCCCGCCTTCAACGATTCGGTGCAGAATCAGGCGCGCATCGGCTACGAGTTCGAGCATCGCCTGAACGATGTCTTCACCTTCCGCCAGAATGCCCGCCTCTCGACGCTGAAGACCGATGCCGACTGGGCCTTTGCCTATCAGCCCAATGCCGTCGATCCGCTGCTCCTGGATTCCAGCGCCGGCACTTTCGAGGAGCGGCTGACGGCGGGCGTGATCGACAACCAGATCGAGGCCAGCTTCGATACCGGCGCGCTCGATCACACGCTGCTCGTCGGTCTCGACTACACCAAATTGCGCTACAGGAGCCTGAACGGCTATGGCGTCTCCCCGCCGCTCGACACCCGCAACCCGACCAAGGGCCGGCCTGTCGATCCCATCCCCTTCCAGACCCGCACCGATCAGGACCAGTGGCAGCTCGGCGCCTATGTCCAGGACCAGATCCGCTATGATGCCTGGACGCTGACGCTCGGCGGGCGGCATGACTGGGTGAAGACCGACACGGACAACACCACGCTCGCCACCAACGCCGTGACCACGACGAAGCAGACCGACAAGGCCTTTTCCGGCCGCATCGGCCTGACCTACGAGTTCGATTTCGGCCTCGCCCCCTATGCCAGCTATTCCACCGCCTTCTCGCCCAATGCCGGCGTGAACCAGGAGACCGGCGCCCCCTTCAAGCCGACCGAGAGCACACAGCAGGAAGTCGGCGTCAAATATCTGATCCCCGATCTCAACACGCTTCTGACCGCTGCGCTGTTCAACATCGAGCAGAAGAACGGCCTTTACTACGAGGTGGTGAACCTGCCATCGGGCCCGGCCAATATTCAGGTCCAGCGCGGCAAGCTGCGCTCGCGCGGCTTCGAGCTGGAAGGCGTGACCACGCTCGACAACGGCCTGTCGGTCACCGCCTCCTACACCTATACCGACATGAAGATCCTCGAAGGGCCGGAGGGCACGGTCGGCAATCATGTCTCCTCCGTGCCGATGCACATGGCGGCACTGTGGGCGGATTACACCCTGCCGGAGGATGGCTTTGCCGCGGGCCTGGGCTTCGGCGCCGGCGTGCGCTTCATCGGCAAGAGCTATGGCAACGACACCAACACGCTGCACAACAGCGCCCGCGCCCTGTTCGATGCCGCCGTGCATTACGACTTCGCCGCCATCGACAAGAAATATGAGGGGCTGAAGCTGCAGGTGAACGCCACCAATCTCTTCGACCAGCGCGATGCCGTCTGCTCGGCCGATTTCTGCTACCGCGACGCCGGCCGCAAGGTCGTCGGCTCGCTGAAATACAGCTGGTAGTGCCATGACCGGGTCAGCACATCCCGCCGCGGGCGACGCTTTCGGGCCGCTGCCGCTGTCTGCCCTGTTCACGGGCGAACATGCCTGGTGCGCGGAAAAAGTGCTGGCCGCAGAGGATCTGCCGGAGGCGATGCCGCTCGGCGCCTTCTTCCGATCGGGCGCCTTTGCCCAGGCGATCGACCGGATGGAGGAAGCGCGCGGCGCCTGCGACCGGCGGGCGCTCGCCTCCTTCTGGTCGCTCTATTACTTCGCGGCGCTGACCATTCCCTATGTCGTGGCCGGACGGGCGCATCAGGCCCTGCCCGTCTCGCTGGAGGCGATGACGATCGCGCTTGGGGAGGATGGCCTGCCGCGCGCTTTCGGGCTCGACGGCGCCGGCACGCTCAGCGAGGCGGATATCGAGGACCTGCCTGGTCTCGTGACCCCGCTGGTGACCGCGCATCTGCGCGAGGCGGTGGCGCTGATGAGTGCCCATGGCGGCCTGGCGCCGAAGCTCGCCTGGAACAATGCGGCCGTCTATATCGACTATGCCTTCAACGCCACGGCGCGCACGCGGCCGGACGGCGCAGCGAGCGCCGATCACGGTTGGGCCGCGCGCCCGCTCTTCGTCGAGGCCACGCTCAAGGACGGCAGCGCCAACCCCTTCCGCGGCTGCCTGCGCCACGATCCCGGGCCCGAGGGCGCGCCGCTCTGTCGCCGCCGGGTCTGCTGCCTGCGCTATCTCCTGCCCGGTGTCGCAAGCTGCGGCGAACTCTGCGCCCTGCCGGATCAGCGCAAACGCGCTCTGGAGACCACGGCATGACCGACATTCGCACCATCGTCCGCTTCCTGTCCGCAACGCTTGTCCTGCTGGCGCTGCTGGCCTTCGCCGCCCGCCCTGCCGGCGCCACGGACTATCCCGTCACCCTCACCGATTCGCATGGGCGCAGCGTCACGATCCCCGCGCGTCCCAAGGCGATCCTGCTTGGCACTGGTTTTCATCTGGTCGCGCTGTCGCTGGTCGATCCCGATCCCGTCTCGCGCCTGGCCGGTTGGTCTGAGGACATGAAGGCCGACAATCCGGAACTCTATGCCCGCTTCGCCGCGAAATTCCCCGCCCTCGACCGCTTGTCGCGCATCGATGACGGATCGGGCCCTGGCCTGTCGCTCGAAACCCTTTTGACCATTCCCGCGGATCTGGCGATCCTCGCCAACTGGCAGGCCGATACCGATGCCGGGAAACAGGCAATGACGGTGCTGGAACAGAGCGGCGTTCCCGTGCTGGTGCTGGATTTCAACAGCGCGCCGCTGGACAAGACGCCGGAGGCCATGCGGCTGCTCGGCCGCGCGATCGATCGCGAGCGCCAGGCCGATGATTTCGCGCGCCTGTTCGAGGAACGCATCGCGCGCATCCGCGAGCGGGTCGCCAGGGCGGATACACCGGGGCCGAGTGTCTTGATGGATGCCTTCCCCAATCCGGGCCGCTGCTGCTACGCCTATGGCACGGGCGGTCTCGGCGCCTTTCTGACGCTTGCCGGCGGACGCAATGTCGCCGAAGGCTTGCCGGCGCCGGGCGGCATGGTCAGCGCGGAATTCCTGCTGGCGGCCAATCCCGAGGTCTATATCGCCACCTCCGCGCCTGCGGGCGGCTATAGCGACGTCGTCATCGGCCCCGGCGTGGCCGAGGAGACGGCGCGCGACAGCCTCAAGAAGGCCGTATCGGCGCCGATCCTGGCAGAGCTCGCCGCCGTGAGGAGCGGACGGGTGCACGGCCTGTGGAATTTCTTCAATGCCGTGCCGCTCAACGTGGTCGCGGCCGAAGCCTTCGCGACATGGCTACGTCCCCATCTCTTCCCCGATCTGGACCCCGCCGCCACGCTGCGGGAGATAAACGACCGCTTCGCCGCCGTGCCTTTTGACGGCGCCTACTGGATCAGCCTGGAGCAGACACGCTGATCTCTCGATTTCGTGCGTTTTGCCTGGCCCGCCCTTCGCCCTATATGAAGGCTCACAGTCTGTTCAAGACTTGCTGTTGGTCTGACGAAAATGGTGATTTCGAGAACCGGAGCGCAGCGTACTTGAGGTACGTGAGCACCGGAAGCGCAGAAATTGCCATTTGCAGGCGGCCAACGGCGATTATTGGACAGACTGTAAGAGGTAGGACCTGCACGGGGGAGACGGGACGGAATGGCTTGGGCTTTGGCGACGGTCGTCGCATTGGCGATCGTATATGGCGCGCTGCGTTCAAGCCGCTTCGCGCGGCTGGCCGAGCCGGTGCTGAGCGTGCTCGTCGCCATCGTTCTGGTGGCCGCCTTCCTCATCTGGGCAACGGGCGACCAGCGCAGCGCGCGCGACCCTCAGCCGCCGCTGCGGCCCAGCCAGCGCCTGGCGATCACCCCGGATCAGGTGCAGCTTGACGGGCTGGTCTTCACGCAGGGCACGCCGATCAACAATTTCATCGTTACCGGCCGGATGACCAACCGCTCCGATGCCGTGCTCAATTACTTCACCTTTGTCGCGGCCCTGGAAGATTGCGCGGCCTCGCCCTGCCGGCCGATCGGCGAGGATCATGCGCTCGTTCTGGCCCGGCTGCCGCCTCAAGAAAGCCGCGATCTCCGGCTGGTGCTGACCCTGCCGCTTCCGGCCGGGCCGCTCTCTCCTGCGCTGCGCTGGACGACGCGCGTCGAAACCATCAACGCCTTGCCCGCCGGCCCGGCCGCACCGCCCGTGGCGGAAGGCCGCTAGCGCATCGGACCTGAAAGCGGGAAGCGGCTTTTAGAAGAATCTGGCGTGAGAACAAGGATCAGGAGAAGGCGGCAGACCCAGTCGGAGCAGCGACCTTACGCCTGCTCCAGCCAGCCCCCCTCGAAGCCGGCGACACCCAGGCCCCTGCGGATCAACGGGATGCCGCGCATCAGCTCCCAGATGAGCCCGGTCCGGTGATTTTCCAGCATCAGCACGAGAAGACCCTGGTCGAGGCCGACGGTGCGATCATCGAGCCAGCCTTCGGGGCCCGGACCGGGAACGCTGGGATTGAAGCTGCCGAGGAACTGGCCGTCGCGCAGGATATTCGGATAGGTCGAGAGCAGATGGCGCGTGCCGGCAAGGGCGGCATCCGGCGCGAAGGGAAGGCAGGCGAGCGGGGCCCAGGGGGCCAGCGTGCCGTCATCAGGACCGAACGGGGCGCCCCGGGCGAGATAGCCGGCGAAATCGAGCCGTCGTCCATCGAACAGCCGGCGCGAGCGCTGCGGGCCGTCGCAGGCCGTCAGCCCCCAGCAATGGGCGCCATAGCCTTTGAATCCGTGCGGATTGCGCGTGGCATAGTCGCGCTGCACCGCGATGGCCGTCTGCGTGTTCTGGAACAGATCGACGCCCTGATCGCGGCACATGCCGTCGGCGATGCCGCGAAAATCGATGAAGGCATGGGAGAAGAGGTGGATGAACAGCGGTCCGGCATAGAGGAACGGCTTGCCGTCGATCTCCTGCCAGTCGCAGCGCCGGGCGAAATGATGATAGCTCTCCGGCGGCGCGGGATAGGAGCGCGAGGCCAGCGCCATCACATAGAGGATCAGCGCCTCGCTATAGCCCTCCCAGCGATAGGGCAGAAGGCCGGTGCGCGGTTTCCAGCCAAGCGCGAGCGCGCCCTCACCGTCCACCGCCCATTGCCAATTGGCGCGGGCATAGAGCATGTCCGCCAGCTCGCGCAGTTCGGCCTCCCCCCCGCTTCGGTGGAAATAGGCGGCGGCGGTCAAAGCGCCGGCCAGAAGCAGCGCGGTGTCGATCAGCGACAATTCGCAACGCCAGGCCCGCAGGCCGGTTTTCATCTCGAGGAAATGGTAGAAGAAGCCACGATAGCCCGTGGCATCCGCATCGCGGCTTTGGCGGCTTCCCGCCAGGAAGCGCAGGGTGGTCAGCGCACGCTCGAGCGCGGCGTCCCGCGTCATCCATCCGCGCTCGACGGCGACCGGCAGGCAGGCGAGACCGAAGCCCGTTGCGGCGATGCTGCACGGCGTATTCGGCGAGGAGGCATCGGCGACGAGCCCGGTTTGCGCATCGGTGTAGTCAATAAAATAGTTGAATGCCGCCTGTTGCAACGCATCGCACAAGGCCGAGTCCGAGGCATAGGCCAGGGTTTCTGAGGTCAAATTGTGCTGAAGCGCGAGATTCATGAGGTCACGGCGGTGTTGGGCGCGGGTTCGGAGAGGCCGACCGCGACGAAGGTTCTTGGACAGGCGGTTTTGTACGTTGCGGGATGGCGTTTGGATGACAAACCACGCACAGCCTCCCTGCTTTTTCTTTTTCGATGCAGCCCGGCTCCTGACGCGCGCGACAGACTGCCGGAACCACTGTCCTCTGCCGAACCTGTCCTTTTCCTGTCAAACGTGAACGGTCTGACCTTGACGGGCGCGCTAGCGTCCCGTTTCCCCAGCTAAGGTCGCCAGAGCAGACACGGCTGCAGCCGCCGCGGCACGCCCGGCCAGAAGCGCACCCTCGATGTAGCAGGGGAAAGCCATGGCGAGTTCGGACGAGGCAAAATGCAGATCGCCCGCGCCGGCGCGCAGAAGCCGCTCGGCATCGCGCGCCGTCTTGTCGGTAATGACATCGCCATAGCCGCCGCTGCTCAAGGGATCGTCCATCCAGGGGCGCGCCGCGATCTCCAGCGGATGGGCGGCGTCCGGCCCCAGCACCGACAGGCGCTCCAGCACGAGCGTGCGCTGGCCGGCCGCGTCGCGCCCCTGCCAATCGCGCGCAAGCGGACCGCCGAGAAAGACGATCAGGCGACCCTCCGGCTCTGAGGCCAGCCCGCCATCGCAGCTGAAGAAGCCAAAGCCCGGCGCCGTCACCATGCCGCTTGCCCCCTGGCTGCGCCAGAAGGGCGTCGCGTAGCGCAGCATGAGCTTGACCACGCTGGCGCTGCTCCAGGCGGCCAGCGCGCCCTGAAGCGCGGGCGGCAAGGCCGGCTCGAAGGCGAGCGCGCGGGCCACGACCGGCGGCAGGGCCACGATCACCTGGCGGGCCGAGAGCGCCTCGCCCTGATCCATCAGGATCTCGCTGACACCTTCGCCCCTGCGGATGGCGCGAGCCCGCTGCCGGAGCCGCACCGTTCCCGGCCCCAGCGCTTCGGCCATGGCCTCGGCCAGCGCCTGCATGCCGGCGGGAAGGAAGCGGGCCAGCTCGTTTTCCTCATTGGTGTTGCGCCGGTCGTTGGAGGCAAGGAACCAGAGCGGAATCTCCCGCAAGGGGCGGCACCAGAGACCTTCGATCATCGAGCGAAAGGCCTGTTTGCCGAGTTCCGTGGTTGGGCGGCTCTGCAGCCAATCCGCCACGCTCAGGCCGGACAGCGCAGGATCCTCGGGATCGAGCATCCGCAGCCGCGCGCGCAGCGCCTGGCTCGCCGTGTCGGCCGCCTCCACCAGCGCTTCGGAGTGCGGCGGGTGAAAGCGATAGGCGCCGGAGAGACGGGTCTCGGCCGTGTCGAAGCCCAGGTCCCGCACGAGCGCGTTCAGCTCGGTCATATCCTGGCAGACGAACTGACCGCCGCCATCCCAGAGCCTGCCGGTTTGGTCCTCGTGGCGCTCGACCTTGCCGCCGACGCGGTCCCGGGCCTCCAGAACCACGACGCTGAGCCCCGCCGCCTGACAGATCCTGGCGGCACTCAAACCGGAAAAACCGGCACCCACGACCGCCACGTCATACGCGACATTACCCATTACGCCACCGTTGCCGTCTTTGCTGCTTTATCCGCAGATCGCGCTGACTGCCGTAAAGTCAAGGGAAACACGTGTTTCGATCTGGAGCAAGGTCGCAGCGCGGCATCATTCGCCGGCTAGCATCAGCAGGGCAATGCCACTGGGGTTCCCGACGGGCTGAACGCCGGGGCAGACTGCCGACCGGCAGATTGGAGCGATCACCGCCGCGCGCTGGCGAGGCGGCCGCGGGGAAACCGCGCAGCAGAGCCGGGCCAAACTCTGGCTCAGGGTGCGAAGGCACTCATGGCGCCGGCATAGGCCTTGGGCAGCGGTGCGGCATAGGAACCACGCTTGCTGGTCTTCAGGCCCTGGGCCACCAGCGCTTCGGCCTGCTTGATCGCGGCGGAGACACCATCGACCACGGGCACGCCATACTGGTTTTGAAGCCTCAGCGCCAGATCGGCCATGCCGGCGCAGCCGAGCACGATGGCTTCCGCGCCATCCTCCTTAAGCGCGCGCTCGATCTCGCCCGTCAGACGGCCCAGCGCGTGCGAGCCGGAATCTTCGAGATCCAGAACCGGAATATCCGCCGCGCGCACCCGCGCCCGCGCGCCCATGCCATAATGGCGGGCGAGATTGTCGATCAGCACGCGCGAGCGCTCCAGCGTGGTGACGACGGTGAAGCGCTGGGCGAGGAAACCGGCCGTCATCAGGGCGGATTCGCACAGGCCCAGAACGGGAATCGAGGCCAGCGCGCGGGCGGCATCAAGCCCGGTATCGTCGAAACAGGCAATGACCGCGGCATCCGCGCCCTCCGCCTCGCCGGCGCGGATCGCCTGCAGCAGGCCCGGCAGCGCCATGGCGCCGTCATAATGTCCCTCGATCGAGGCCGGGCCCATGGCGGAGGTGCGCGCCAGGATCTCGGTGCCGGGGGCCGCGACGGCGCGGGCGGCCGCGGCCGCCTTCTCGGTCATGGAGGCGGTGGTGTTGGGATTGACGAGCAGGATGCGCATGGAACCGATCTTTGTCAGGCGCGCGCAGCCCGGCGGCGCAGGCCGAGAATGACCAGAAGCGCCACGAGGATCACGCTGAAAGAGAAGAGACTGGTGACGGTGCCGAGCGCATAGAGCACCGGCGTCGTCACATTGGTGGTCATGCCGTAGATTTCCAGCGGCAGCGTGTTGTAGGTGCCCGAGGTCATCAGCGTGCGGGCGAATTCGTCATAGGACAGCGTGAAGCCGAACAGGCCGACGCCGATCAGGCTGGGCGCGATCATCGGCAGCAGCACGTGGCGGAAGGTCTGCCAGGAGGTGGCGCCGAGGTCGCGCGCGGCCTCTTCGTAAGAGGGCGAGAAGCGGTTGAAGACCGCGAACATGATCAGCACGCCGAAGGGAAGCGTCCAGGTGAGATGGGCGCCGAAGGCCGAGGAATACCAGGCCGGCTGCAGGCCCAGCTGGTTGAAGACCACGCCGATGCCGAGCGAGATGATAATCGAGGGCACGACGAGGCTCGCCACCGTGCCGTAGAACAGAAGCGTCGCACCGGGGAACCGCCGGCGGAAGGCGAGGCCCGCCATCAGCGACACCACGACATTGACCACCATGACCATCAGCCCGAGCATCAGGGAGCGGGAGAAGGAGGCGCCGAAATCGCCGACCGCCTGCTTTTCGAACAGGTTGAAGAACCAGTGCAGCGAGGCGCCGTTCATCGGAAAGGTCAGGCCGCCATTCGGCCCCTGGAAGGACAGGATGAACACGGCCGAGAGCGGCCCGTAGAGGAAGAGGACGAACAGGGTGAAGAAGGCCGCGAGCACATAGAATTCAAAGGTGCGCTTCTCGTGGTTCATGGGCTCAAAGCTCCTTGCGGATATCGACGACGCGCAGGATGGCGGCGACCATCAACAGCACGACCACGAGCAGGACGACCGCATTGGCGGCGGCGGCCGGATATTGCAGCAGCGACATCTGGTTCTTCATCATCAGCGCCACGGAGGCGCTCTGCCCGCCGGACATGACCTGCACTGTGGAGAAATCCGCCATGGTCAGCGTGACGACGAAGATCGAGCCGATGGCGATGCCGGGCTTGGCGAGCGGCAGGATGACGTTCCAGAGAATCTGCCCGCCGGTGGCGCCGCAGTCACGCGCCGCCTCGATCAGCGAGCGATCGATGCGCATCAGCGTGTTGAAGATCGGCGTGACCATGAACAGCGTGTTGAGATGCACCAGCGCCAGCACCACCGCGAAATCCGAATAGAGCAGCCATTCGATCGGCGCAGGGATGATCCCCATGTCGACCAGCGCCGTGTTGATCAGCCCGTTGCGGCCGAGCACAGGGATCCAGGAGATCATGCGGATGATGTTGGAGGTGAGGAAGGGCACGGTGCAGACGAGGAAAAGCAGCATCTGCATCGTCGTCGTGCGCACATGGAAGGCGAGGAAGTAGGCGACCCAGAAGCCGATCGCCAGCGTCAGCGCCCAGACGACGACGGTGTATTTCAGCGTGTTGAGATAGGTCTTCCAGGTGATCCAGGAGCCGAGCGTCTCCTCATAGTTCATCGTCAGAAAATCGGGATAGAGACCGGCGAAGTCGTAATCCCAGAAGCTGACGACCGCGATCATGAGGATCGGCAGGAGAAAGAAGAAGCCGAGAATGAGGACGAGCGGGCTCGCCTGCAGATAGGACAGCAAGGCGGGCGGCAGCGCCCTGCGCCGCGCGGGCTTTTGCGCCGTTTCGGCCAGTTTGGAAGCAATGGTCGCCATGGCGCGGCATCTCCCCTTCTCGAGCGTCAGGGCATGATCCAACCGGCGTGACACGCGGATCGATCGGATGATGCATCAAATAAAAGGGCCCGAAGCGCCGATCCCGTTGAAGGAGACCGGCGCTCCGGGGCAGCGTCAGGCGGCGATGAACTCGTTCCAGCGGCGGACCATGTAGCGGTCCTCGTCCATCACCGAGTTCCAGCAGGCCACCTTGCCCATGCGGTCTTCGAAGGAGCCGCCATCGCGCACGGCGCCGGCCTTCTCCATCACCTTGCCTTCGGGCGAGAGAATGTCGCCCTGGGCGGCCTTGCCTTCGATCCAGTAGCCCCATTCGTCCGGCGACATATGCGCCTTGGCCGTGTCCATGCAGGCGGAGTAATAGCCCTGGCGGTTGAGGTAAGCGCCGACCCAGCCGGAGGTGTACCAGTTGATATATTCATAGGCCGCATCCAGCTGCGCGCCGGTGAGATGGGACGCCAGCCCGAGGCCGCCGCCCCAGGCGCGATAGCCTTCCTTCAGCGGCTGGTATTTGCAGGCGATGCCCTTGGAGCGCACGGCGGCCACGGCAGGCGACCACATGGACTGGATCACCACTTCGCCCGATGCCATCAGGTTGACCGACTCGTCGAAGCTCTTCCAGAAGGCGCGGAACTGGCCGGCCTTCTTGGTCGCGATCAGGAAATCGATGGTCTTGTCGATCTCCGCCTTGGTCATGTTGCCCTTGTCGCCATATTTGATCTTACCGGAGGCTTCCATGATCATGGCGGCATCCATGATGCCGATCGAGGGGATGTTCAGGATCGAGGTCTTGCCCTTGAAGGCGGGGTCGAGAATGTCGGCCCAGCTGGAAATGTCGCGGCCGACGAGATCGGGGCGGATGCCCAGCGTGTCGGCATTGTAGATCGTCGGCATCATGGTGAACCACTGGGTCGGTTCCTTGGCGAACTTCTTGTCGCCGGGCTTTTCCACGAAGCCGACCGTATGCGGCGCCGTGCCCTGGGCGATGACGCTGTCGGGCTTCAGCTTGCCGGTGATGAACAGCGGCACGACCTTGTCGAAATATTTCAGCTTCTTCACGTCCATCGGCTGGATCACGCCCGAGGCATAGACCTTCTTCAGGATCCAGTATTCGATGTCGGCGACATCATAGGACTTGGGCTGGGTCACGGCGCGCTGGGCGGCGGCATCGCTGTCGGTGGCGGTCATCTCCAGCGTGATGCCGAGATCGGCCTTGCACTTCTCGGCAATGGCATTGATGTTCGAGACGCCGGTGCCGAACTGGCGCAGCGTGATCGGGTTCTGCGCCCAGATGGTCGGGAAGCCGGTGATGGCGCCCGAGCCGGCCACGGCGCCGACGGCGGCAGCCCCTGTCTTGAGGAGCGAGCGCCGGGTCAGGCCGGCCGTGGCTTTGCTGGTCTTGGTCTCCGTCGTCATGTCTGTTCCCTCTGTTGTCATGAACGATGATGGATGATTGGATCTGTCCGGTCAGAGCCGGGCGTTTACGCCGCGACGCTGCCGAGCAGCACGGCGTCGTCGAGCGCCCAGCTGAGCGCGACGGCATCGCCGACCGCAGCAGGCGCGGCGAAATAATCGGCATCGGAGAGGATCACCGTGAAGTCGTCGCTGCCGGCGCCCATCACGGTGAGCTTCACCGAGGCGCCGCGATATTCGACATTCGAGACCACGCCGTTGAAGCCCGATGCATCGGCCGCCGCCGGACCGAGCCGCACGCGGTCGGTGCGGATGCCGATATCGACAGGCATGCCGGGGGCAATCGAAGGCCCACGAACGCGGAAGACATGTCCGCCCGCGGTCTCGAAGGCGACGATGCCGTCCATGTCGCTGGCGCTGGCGCGGCCGGACAGGACGTTGTGATCGCCCATGAAGCGGGCGACGAAGGCGGTGGCCGGCCGCTCGAACACCTCGCGCGGGCTCGCCGCCTGCTCGATGCGCCCGTCATTCATGATGACGATCAGATCGGCCAGCGCCATGGCCTCTTCCTGGCTGTGGGTGACATGGACGAAGGTGATGCCGAGATCCTTCTGCAGGCGCTTCAGCTCGGCGCGCATGCGGATTTTCAGGAAAGGGTCCAGCGCGGAGAGCGGCTCGTCGAGCAGCAGCGCTTCCGGATCGGTGATCAGGGCGCGGGCGAGCGCCACGCGCTGCTGCTGGCCGCCCGACAATTGCGCCGGCCGGCGCGTGGCATAGGGCTCCATCTGCATCAGCTTGAGCATCTCAAGCGCCTTGGCGCGCCGGGCCTCCTTGTCCACGCCCTTCATCTTCAGGCTGAAGGCGACATTGTCGACGAGGTCGAGATGGGGAAACAACGCGTAGGACTGGAACATCATCGCCGTGCCGCGCCTGGCCGGCGGAAAATCGGTGACCACGACATTGCCGAGACGGATATCGCCCGATGAAATGCTCTCATGGCCGGCAATCATGCGCAGCGTCGAGGTCTTGCCGCAGCCCGAGGGGCCGAGGAAGCAGCAATAGCTGCCGGGCGGTATCTTCAGCGAGATGGCATGCACCGCGGTGGTGGCGCCATAAACCTTCGAAACGGATACAATGTCGATCTCAGCGGCTTTGGACATCAAGCTTCTCCTTCGTCGCGGCCTTAACAATGCATCAACCGTGCCAAGTCGAAGACGAAGGATGCTTCCCTGACCAGAAGCAGCGATTTCAAACACTTGAAAATGTGCAGCGCCTGGCTGCCCTTATGGTTTGCTTAAGTTTTGATCGGATTGCCGTCAAAATTCTCCGCAGATCGTATACAATTTTAGCTGTCATCAGATACAAAAACGCCCTTAACCCGTCGTCCGTTTGGCGCTAAAATAAGGACACGGCCAGGACGGAAAGGATCCGGCAGGGCCAAGCTGGCAGCGGCAAAGAGGCGAGCCACCGCGCTCCATCCGCCTTTCCTTGCCGGCGGATCCATGAGACGGCTGATCCATGACGATGACACACCCCACTGCCACGCTTGTCGAGGACACCACCGAGGTCACGAGCCAGACCATCCGCGACGCCCTGCGCGACGCGATCGTCGATCGTCGGCTCGCGCCCGGCACCAAGCTGTCGGAGGCCGATGTCGGCACGATCTTCAAGGTGAGCCGGACGCTGGCGCGCAGCGCGCTGCAGGCGCTGAGCTATGAGGGGCTGGTGGTGGTGGAGCGCAACCGCGGCGCCTTCGTCGCCTCGCCCTCGCTCGAGGAAGCACGCCAGATCTTCGCCTCGCGCCGCATTCTGGAGCCTGGCATCCTGGCCGAGGCGGCGCGGCGGATCGGCCCGGCGGAAATCGCCGCGCTGCGCCATCTGCTCAAGGAGGAAGAACGGCTGATCGAGGCGCGCGGGCAGCATGCGCGCCGCGCCGAGATCAAGGCCTCGGGCGATTTCCATCTGGCGCTCGCCGATATGGCCGGCAATGCGGTGCTGCGCCGCTTCATGGACGAACTCGTCGCCCGCTCCTCCCTGGTGATCGCGCTTTATGGCCAGTCGGCGATTTCGAGCTGCGGTCATCAGGAGCATGAGGCGATCGTCACCCATATCGAGACGGGCGCGATCGATGAGGCCACGGCAATGATGCTACACCATATCGATCATATCGAGGCCGATCTCGATTTGCGCGCCAAGACCGGCTCGGACCTGAAGGAAGCGCTGCTGCAAAGCCTCTGACGCCCGGCCGTCCCGAAGACGGGACACCGGCCTTCGTCGTCGAAGCGTCATATGCGGCGGATTTCCCGGGAGAAGCTGGCGTCATCTCGGATTTTTTCTGGATCTTTGGAACCGCTGTCGCACCCGCGCGTTACCGGGCGGCCTGTCCTCATCGCATCACGCGAATCGGGGATCCGGGCGAGACTGACGCCGGCACGCCTTCCGATCCGATCGGACGCCTGCCGCGCACGCATGAGGGTGTTTATGAGCTACAAGCGTTTTCCCAATCCGGTTCGCGTCATCGCACGTCAGAGCCAGGAAATCATTATTTCCACTGCCTGGGATGCCCTGGAATTTCTGCGCCGTTGGCCGGGCAGCCATGACCGCGCCTACCGCGTCGCCTTCCAGCATTGCCTTGATGCCCTTGATGGCATCCGCACGCCGAAGGCGGCCCATCGCTCCTTCACCGCCGCCGCCCGCGAGGCCGGCATTCTCGCTTAAACTCAAGGGGGCAGCGCAGCCGCCACTGCCCCTTCTATCTGCCATGCTGCCGGGCCTCCTTGACGGAGGCCCTTTGTCATTCCACATCTGCCGGCAGGGACAGGCGATCACGATCCGCCATCAGATCCGCGATCAAGGAGTGCCGGCGATGCAGGATGACGAAGGGGCCGAGGCGGCCCTTCTAACAGAGACCAAGCTGACCACCACCAAGCGCCGCTGGGCCGAGGAAGGCCGGTTTCTCACCGGCCGCGTCACCCGCGCGGGCGATGACCGTCTGCCGCCGGGACAGCATCTGGTGCAGAACTGGCCGGTGCTCGACCTCGGACAGCAGCCGATGATCGCGCCGACCAGCTGGTCGCTCGACGTGTCAGGCGCGGTGGAAACGCCGGTTCATCTGGACTGGAAGGCCTTTCAGGCCCTGCCGCAATCCAGCTTCGTCTCCGACATTCACTGCGTCACCACCTGGTCGCGCTATGACAATCACTGGCGCGGCGTCTCGGTGCATGACCTTCTCGACCTCGTCCGACCGAAGCCGGAAGCGACCCATGTCATGCTGCGCAGCTTTGACGGCTACACGACCAACCTGCCGCTGGCCGATTTTGCCGTGGAAGACGCGCTGCTCGCCACCCATTGGGAAGGCGCGCCGCTGACGCGCGAGCATGGCGGGCCGGTGCGCCTCGTGGTGCCGCACCTCTATTTCTGGAAGAGCGCCAAGTGGATCGAGCGGATCGACCTGATGACGGCCGACCGCGCCGGCTTCTGGGAGAAGAACGGCTACCACATGCGCGGCGATCCCTGGACGGAAGAGCGCTATTCGGAGGATTGAGACGGCCTCAGGACGATGCCGTCCGATAAGCACGGCATAGGACGCAAAGCTTGGCAGCCGTGTCAGCCCTATCGTAAGAATGTGATGGATCGCTTCTCGATGTCTGAACCTTCTTGCCAGATGCGCGAAGCCCTCGCTTCGTCATGCTCAGGCTTGTCCCTGTTATCTGCAACATCTTGATTTGATTGACGGAAGCAGATCCTCAGGACAAGCCCGAGGATAACGTCGCGCGTGATGATCCTGTTCGCCCGAACTCTCAAAATTCTGACGTTATCCTGAGAATTTCCTGTCTTCTGCCTGCCGACATCCGACCGGACACGAGCCGCGCGTCTCGTCCTTCGCCCCCAATGGGGAGACGAGACCCAGCCGATCAGACATCGCCTCCATCAGACCTGGTGGGAAAAATGCATAAGCCGCATTTTCTTTTTGGAGACGCCTGGCGAGGGCGGCGCTGCACCTCTCTTCTCCCCAGCGGGGAGAAGAGGGCCCGAAGGGTCAGATGAGGGAGCCAGACGCGTTCACAGATCATTATGTCGTGGAGCGTGAGGTCGTCAGCCAGCAGAACATGTGGAAGCGCCAGGCTTCCGCATCTCTCCTCAGGCCTTCGGGCCCTTCTTGAACGGCTTGCCGCCGGCCTTCTTTTCACCGCGGGGCTCATAGCCCTTCTTCTCGAAGCTGCGGCTGTCGGCGGCCTTGCGCTCGAAACGGCCGCCCTCTTCCGCGCGCGGACCCTTGGGGCTCCAGGGCTTGGCGCCCTCGCCTTCGCGCCGATCGGACTTCCAGGCCGGCTTGCCGCCCTTGGGGCTCTCGCGGAAATCGCTGGCGCCATCGCGCTGGAACGGCTTCTTGGCGGCCGGGCGGCGGCTGTCGGACAGATCCGGCGCGCCGGAGAGTTCCTTGACCGTGATGCCGCGCTCGAGCTGGCCCTTCGGACCCAGCGCCGAGCTGAAACGCTCCGCCCAGTCGCGGGCGATTTCGACATAGGTCACGTCCTGCTGCATCTTGATGGCGCCGATCTCCTGCTTGGTGATCTTGCCGATGCGGCACATGACGGGAATGAGCCAGCGCGGCTCGACCTTGTCGCGCCGGCCGGCCGAAAGCTCGAACCAGACGGCATCGCCGAAGTTTTCACGCGGCGCGCGCGGTAAAGGCTCAAAGCTGCCTTCGGCGCGGTCGCGGGTTCCACGCTCGCGCGGAGCTGCGGCGGCGCTGACCTCGACCAGATCTTCCGGGGCGGACCGGCCGGCGCGCAGGCGGCGCACGAAGGCGGCGGCGATCACTTCGGGGGTGAAGCGGGCGACGATCTCGGCGGCCAGGCTCGCCTCGTCTTCGCCAATCGGCTCCAGGAGCGAGGGATCAGCCAGAACGCGCTCGTCATCGCGCTTCAGCACCTCGTCGGCCGACGGCGGACGGGTCCAGTTGGCCTCGATGCGAGCTTCGCGCAGGATGCGCTCGGCCTTGCGCCGGGCGCTGGTGGGCACGACCAGCGCGCTGATGCCCTTGGAGCCCGCGCGGCCGGTGCGGCCCGAACGGTGCAGCAGCGTTTCCGGATTGGTCGGCAGATCGGCATGGATGACCAGCTCGAGACCGGGAAGGTCGATGCCGCGCGCCGCCACGTCGGTGGCGATGCAGACGCGGGCGCGCCCGTCGCGCATGGCCTGCAGCGCATGGGTGCGCTCGCTCTGGCTCAGCTCGCCCGACAGCGCCACGACGGCAAAGCCGCGATTGTGCAGCCGCGCCGTCAGATGATTGACCGCCGCGCGGGTGGAGCAGAAGACGATGGCATTCTGCGCATCATGATAGCGCAGGAGATTGATGATCGCGTTTTCGCGGTCGGCGGGGATGACGACCAGCGCCTGGTAATCGATATCGACATGCTGCTTCTGCTCGGCCTGGGTCGCGAGCCGCAGAGCGTCGCGCTGATAGCTGGCGGCCAGATTGGCGATCGCCTTCGGCACGGTGGCTGAGAACATCAGCGTGCGCCGGTCGGCGGGCGCGGAGTCGAGCAGGAATTCGAGATCCTCGCGGAAGCCGAGATCGAGCATCTCGTCGGCCTCGTCCAGAACGACGGCGCGGGTCTTCGACAGGTCCAGCGCGCCGCGGCGCACGTGGTCGCACAGCCGGCCCGGCGTGCCGACGACGATATGGGCGCCGCGCTCCAAGGCCCGGCGCTCGGTACGCACATCCATGCCGCCGACGCAGGAGGCGATCTCGGCGCCGGTCAGTTCATAGAGCCATTCGAATTCGCGCTTGACCTGCATGGCGAGCTCGCGCGTGGGGGCGACGACGACGCAGAGCGGCGCGCCGGCGCGGCCGAAACGGCCCTCGCCCTTGAGCAGCGTCGGCGCTACCGCCAAGCCGAAGGCGACCGTCTTGCCCGAGCCGGTCTGGGCGGAAACGAGCGCGTCGCGCCCGTCCATCTCAGGCGAAAGCACCGCCTTCTGCACCGGCGTCAGGGTCGAATAGCCGCGTTTGGCTAAAGCGTCGGCAATCGCCGGAACGACGCCCTCGAACTCACTCATCATCATCTGTCTTTCGGAATGGAGGTGCGGGTGACATCGGATCGCCCGACGTCAGCGGCGCTCGGGCCAAAGGGGCCCGCCGCGCGGATTGGCCGTCTCATAGAGCATCGAGGGGAGTTTGTCGAGCGCAGGCTTGCACGATCGCTGATGGACGCCGCCCGCCTACCCCCTGCCAAGCCCATGCCGAGCGCAGAAAAGGAAATATTTCTCTTACCCTTCCTTGCAACTGCGGCGCGACATCTTAGTTAATGGAGAGCGCCAGCGAGGAGACGCCGGCGCGCTCAGCATGACGCATCGGGAGGAAGCCATGAAGGCATCGGATCAACTGCAAGTCCAGTATGATTTCCGCAGCGGGAGCGTGCTCCTGCAATGCAAGAACCGCAGCCATGTGCTGCGCGAGAAATTCAGGACCAAGGAAAGCGCCGAAGCCGCTGCGGTGGAATTTGCCCGGGAGAACTGGGACTACCCCGTGAAGACGGCCATGCCGCTTGCCGCGCATTGAAACAGCGTTGTGTGGGTCCGGCCAAAAACAAAAGCCAGACAGGCTCTTGAACAGGACGAATAAGACCCCATCTTAGGGTCAGACATCGTTTCCAGCAGCGTGACCACGGATGTACTGGCACAAGCTGTTGAGACGGTTTGGGGGAAGGTCGGGTTTATCACTCGGCCTTTTTCTGTTTCTGGGCGTTTCTGATTTTGGGCGCCCTTCTCCGCGGCTCCGGTGCGCCATGCTTCTTCGGCACGCCGAATTTTCTCCATGGCCCTTGACCTTCCCACCATGGGAAGCCCCATCTCTTATGTCAGACCGCGGCTCGTTGCTGTTGCTTCAACGGGCCGCCCGCTCAAGGAGAGTGCCATGACCTATCATTTTTCCATTCCCGACATGAGCTGCGGCCATTGCGTGAAGGCCGTGACGAGCGCCATCGCGGAGGTGGACCCCAAGGCCGAGACCGCCGTCGATCTCACCACGAAGACGGCGACCGTCGAGTCCGCCTTGCCGGCCGAAGCGCTCGGCAAGGCGATCGAAACGGCGGGCTATGCCGCCACTCTGAGCGACTGACCTAGGCTGTTTCCGCCGAACCGGTCATTTGATGAGAAGGTCCCGGGGCT
Source organism: Xaviernesmea rhizosphaerae (assembly GCF_001938945.1). Classification (GTDB taxonomy): domain Bacteria; phylum Pseudomonadota; class Alphaproteobacteria; order Rhizobiales; family Rhizobiaceae; genus Xaviernesmea; species Xaviernesmea rhizosphaerae. Next base: position 38,413 of record NZ_MKIO01000021.1, on the reverse strand, counting down.
CGCGCCCCTTGGGCCGGAATGGTGACGCCATGACGATCTCTCTCCCTTCACCCGCCGCCCCGCTGCTGGAAGGCGGCGAGCCGCAGGATGCGGCAATCACGACACTGTCGATTTCCGGCATGAGCTGCGCCTCCTGCGTTGGCCGGGTCGAGCGCGCGCTTCAAGCCGTGCCCGGCGTTTCCCGGGCAGCGGTCAATCTGGCGACGGAGCGGGCGACGGTGACGGCCGAGGAGGGTCTGGCGTCGGATCTGCTCGTCGCCGCGGTGGCCAAGGCAGGTTACGAAGCCCGCGCCTTGAAGGCAGCGGGCGCGCGCAAGGCGGCAGAAGATGGCGACAGCAGGCGCGCAGCCGAGCGCAAGAGCCTCGCCCGCGCCTTCTGGATTGCTGCCGTGCTGACCCTGCCGCTCTTCGTTCTGGAAATGGGCAGCCATGTCAGCCCCGCCTTGCACGGCTGGATCATGGAAGAGATCGGCATAAGGCAAAGCCGTGTGCTGCAATTCCTGCTGGCGAGCGCCGTGTTGTTCGGACCGGGCCTGCGCTTCTTCCGCCATGGCCTGCCCGCCCTCTTCCGGCTGGCGCCGGATATGAATGCGCTGGTGGTGCTTGGCACCACGGCGGCCTGGGCCTATTCCAGCCTCTCCACCTTCCTGCCGGAGCGCCTGCCCGCCGGCACCGACCATGTCTATTTCGAAGCCGCCGCCGTGATCGTCACGCTGATCCTGCTCGGGCGGCTTCTCGAAGCGCGCGCCCGCGGGCGCACCAGCCAGGCCATCCGCCGGCTGGCCAGCCTTCAGGCCAAGAGCGCGGAAGTGCTGCGCGACGGCGGCTTTCGGGAGATTCCCTTGGCCGAGGTCCAGCTGGGCGACACCTTGCGCATCCGCCCCGGCGCGCGCTTGCCCGTCGATGGCACCGTGCTTGACGGCAGCTCCTTCGTCGATGAATCGATGATCTCGGGCGAACCCGTTCCGGTCGAAAAGACGCCGGGCGACCGCGTGGTCGGCGGCACGGTCAACACCACGGGCAGCTTCACCTTCCGCGCCACCCATGTGGGAGAAGAGACGCTGCTGGCGCAGATCGTCTCGCTGGTGGAGGACGCCCAGGGCGCCAAGCTGCCGATCCAGACGCTTGCCGACCGGGTCACGGCCTGGTTCGTGCCGGCTGTCATCGTCGTGGCGGCAGTCACCTTCCTCGCCTGGCTACTTCTCGGGCCCGAGCCTGCCCTGCCCTTTGCTCTGGTCAATGCCGTGGCGGTGCTGATCATCGCCTGCCCCTGCGCCATGGGGCTCGCCACGCCCACCTCGATCATGGTCGGCACCGGCCGCGCGGCCGAACTCGGCGTGCTGTTCCGCAAGGGCGAAAGCCTGCAGACGCTGAGCGGCGTCACGCAATTCGCCTTCGACAAGACCGGCACCCTGACCGAAGGCCGGCCGCGCCTGACCGATATCGTTACTGCATCCGGCGTCGATGAGGACCGGGCGCTGGTGCTCGCGGCGGCGGTGGAGCAGGCCTCCGAACATCCGATCGCCCGCGCCATTGTCACGGAGACCCTGGAGCGCGGGATCGCCGTGCCGCCATCTTCGCATTTTGCCGCCCTGCCCGGACTGGGCGCCGAGGCCATGGTGGAGGGGCAGAGCGTGATGATCGGCGCCGACCGCGCGCTGGCTGCGCGGGGCCTCGATCTAACGCCCTTCGAGGCGGAGGCCCGCCGTCTGGCGGCGGAAGGCTGCACCCCGGTCTATCTCGCCATCGACGGGCGGGCCGCGGCCATGCTCGCCGTGACCGATCCGATCCGGCCTGAGGCGGCAGAGGCGCTGGCGGCGCTGCGGGCACAGGGTGTTTCGCTCGCGATGATCACCGGCGACAACCGCGTCACGGCTGAGGCGATCGCCCGGCGCCTGGGGATCGAAAGGGTGATGGCGCAGGTGCTGCCCTCGGGCAAGCTGGAGGCGATCCGTAGCCTTCAGCAGAAGGGCGGCCCTGTGGCCTTTGTCGGCGACGGCATCAATGATGCGCCGGCACTTTCGGCCGCCGATGTCGGCATTGCTGTCGGAACCGGCACCGATGTGGCGATCGAAAGTGCTGATGTGGTGCTGTTGCAGGGCAATCCGCTCGGCGCGGCCCGCGCGCTGGCGATCAGCCGGGCGACGCTTGCCAATATCCGGCAGAACCTGTTCTGGGCCTTCGCCTATAATGTGGTGCTCATCCCGGTGGCGGCGGGCCTTGCCTATCCCGCCTTCGGCCTCATGCTGTCACCGGTGCTGGCGGCGGGCGCCATGGCCCTGTCGAGCGTCTTCGTGCTCGCCAATGCCCTGCGCCTGCGCCGCCTGACCCCATAAAGACAAAACAGAGGAGCTGGACCATGAACATCGGCGAAGCGGCCCGGCAGAGCGGCGTCTCGGCCAAGATGATCCGCTATTACGAGAAAATCGGCCTGATCGCGCCGGCCGGCCGCAGCCAGGCCGATTATCGCACCTATGGCATGGAGGACGTGCACGGCCTGCGCTTCATCCGCCGCGCCCGCGATCTCGGCTTCTCGGTGGAGCAGATGAAGGCGCTGCTGGCGCTGTGGCGCGACCGGGACCGCGCCAGCGCCGATGTGCGCGCCATTGCGCAGGCGCATATCGCCGATCTCGAGCGCAAGGCCGAGGCGATTGCCGCAATGACGCAGACGCTGAAGCATCTGGTCGATCACTGCCATGGAGACCAGCGGCCGGACTGCCCAATTCTGGAGGAATTCGCCGCCCCCCGCATGGAGCCGGACAGGCCGACCCCGCATAGGCCCGAGAAATTCGGCCCCGCCAGTCTCAGCCCAAACCTCACACCAAGCCTTGCGGATAGAAGCAGATAGGTTTCGATCGACGAGCCCCGGCAGGGCCCTGTTCAGGGCAGTCTGCGGGCGGGCGTGCACAGCAGAAGGCGGGCACCGGTCTTGCTCTCCGCCTTGGAAACGCCTATGGCTTGCCACGAAAAGGCTTCAATTGGACGGAAGGACGCGCTTTGGTCCAGACGAGCGAAAGGCTGCCGGCCGGCACCGCCGTGCCGACCCATGGCGTTTCCTTTTCCCAGGCGCTGGCGGTCTGGGCGCGCATCGCGGCTTTGAGCTTCGGCGGCCCGGCCGGGCAGATCGCGCTGATGCATCGCATTCTGGTCGATGAAAAGCGCTGGATCGGCGAAAAGCGGTTCCTCCATGCGCTGAATTACTGCATGCTCCTGCCCGGACCGGAAGCGCAGCAGCTCGCCACCTATATCGGCTGGCTGATGCATGGCGTGCGCGGCGGCCTCGCCGCCGGCCTTCTCTTCATCCTGCCCGGCTTCCTCGCCATTCTCGGCCTCAGCTTCGTCTATGTGCTGTTCGGCGGCACCACCCTGCTCGGCGGCGTGTTTCTCGGCCTGAAAGCCGCCGTGCTGGTCATCGTGCTGCAGGCGCTGCTGCGCATTGCCCGGCGCGCCTTGAAGGGCCGCCTCCAGGTCGCCATCGCGGTGGCCGCCTTCCTGGCGCTGGCCGTGTTGCGGCTTCCCTTTCCGCTCGTCATTCTGCTGGCCGGCCTGTTCGGCTTCCTTGCCGCGCAGCTGAGCCTGCCCGGCTTTGCCGCAAAGCCCGCCGCCGCCGATCCTGCCGCGGGCCTGGAGGACCATTCGCTTCTGGGAGACGGCGTGCCGGCCCATGCCCGGCCGACGGTCGGCTGGTCGCTGCGCATGGCCGCCATCCTCGCGTTCCTGTGGGCCGCGCCCGTGGTCGCGACATGGCTCGTCTTCGGCCCCGGAAATGTCTTCACCGAGATCGGCCTGTTCTTCTCGAAGATGGCGGTGGTCACCTTCGGCGGCGCCTATGCCGTGCTGGCCTATGTGGCGCAGGAGGCCGTCGGCCATTATGGCTGGCTGCGCCCGGGCGAAATGCTGGACGGGCTGGCGCTGGCGGAAACCACGCCGGGGCCGCTGATCATGGTGCTGCAATTCGTCGGCTTTCTCGGCGCCTACCGCCAGCCCGGGATCCTCTCGCCCTTGGAAGCCGCCACGCTCGGCGCGGTGCTGACCACCTGGGTCACCTTCGTCCCCTGCTTCCTGTTCATTTTTCTCGGCGCGCCCTTCATCGAGCGGCTGCGCGGAAACCAATCGCTCTCGGCCGCGTTGTCGGCGATCACGGCCGCGGTGGTCGGGGTGATTGCCAATCTGGCGCTGTGGTTCGCCATCCATGCGCTCTTTGCCGAGATCCTCACCTGGCAGGCGGGGCCGGTCGCCCTCGATCTGCCCCGCCTTACCTCGCTCCAGCCGATCGCGCTCTGTCTGACAGCAGGCGCGGCGGTCCTCGTCTTCGCGCTGCGCCTTTCGGTCATGCCGCTGCTCGGCCTGGCCGCTCTTGCGGGCGTGCTCGTGAACAGCCTTGCGTGATCCCCAATGCGCCTCCCCCCTCTTGCCGGCTGCCTTTGATGACGACAGGCTCCTACGCTCTCACCTCCTCCCTTGACCGCGCGAGCGGTTCGCGCGCGGACTAGAAAGACCATGACGACATCCACCCCCCATTCCGCCCCGCAGACGACGGACATGCGCAAGTTTCTCGTGCTGCTGCTCGGCTCGATCGGCGTCGTCTATGGCGACATCGGCACCAGCCCGCTCTACGCGTTTCGCGAGGCGCTGCGCCCCTTCTCCCATGATGGCGTCAGCCATGAGGAGGTCGTCGGCCTGATCTCGCTGATGGTCTGGACGCTGACCATCATCGTCACCTTCAAATATGTGCTGTTCCTGCTGCGCGCCGACAATGACGGCGAAGGCGGCACGCTATCGCTACTGGCACTGTTGATGAAGAAGGCCAGCCGCTACAACAAGGTGCTGTTCTTCGCCGGAATCATCGGCGCAGCACTGTTCATCGGCGATGCCATGATCACGCCGGCGCTCTCGGTGCTCTCGGCGGTGGAGGGGCTGAAGCTCGTCACCCCCGCTCTGTCGGATTATGTGCTGCCGATCTCGGTGGCCATCATGGTGGCGCTGTTCATGGTGCAGTCGCGCGGGACGGCGGCCGTGTCGAATTTCTTCGGGCCGATCACGGTCCTCTGGTTTCTCGTCATGGGCATCGGCGGCGCGGTGCACATCGCCGACGACTACACCATCCTGCACGCCTTGAACCCGCTGCACGCCATCGGCTTTCTCGGCCATGCCGGCTTCGTCGGCCTGATCGTTCTCGGCGCCGTCTTCCTGACCGTGACAGGGGCGGAAGCGCTCTATGCCGATCTCGGCCATTTCGGCCGCCGGCCCATCCAGGTCGCATGGTTCATCCTGGTGTTTCCGGCGCTGGCGCTCAACTATCTCGGCCAGGGTGCACTGGTGCTAGACCAGCCGGAAAAGATCGAGAACCCCTTCTATCTCATGTTCCCGGAATGGGCGCTGCTGCCGGTCGTCATCCTGGCCACGCTCGCCACCATCATCGCCAGCCAGGCGGTGATCACGGGCGCCTTCTCGCTCGCCCGTCAGGCGATCCATCTTGGCTTCCTGCCGCGCCTGGAGGTCTGCTTCACCTCCGAGACCAATACGGGGCAGATCTATGTGCCGGCCGTCAACACGCTGCTGCTGGTCGGCGTGCTGATCCTGATCTTTACCTTCGGCTCGTCGGAATCGCTGGCCACGGCCTATGGCATCTCCGTCACCGGGGCGATGGTGGTCACCACGCTTCTTGCCTTCCAGTTCCTGCGCGTCGTCTGGGGCTGGAGGCCGGTGACGGCGGCAATCTGCCTTCTGCCGCTGTTCCTCTTGGAATGCATCTTCCTCGCCGCCAACCTGCTGAAAATCCATGATGGCGGCTATGTGCCGGTGCTGATCGCGGCTGCGATCATGATCATGATGTGGACCTGGCGGAAGGGCACCATGCTTTTGCGCGAAAAGACCGCGCGCCACGAGATCCCGCTGGAGGCCTTCATCGCCTCGATCGAGCGCAAGTCGGACCACGCGCCGGTCCAGGTGCCCGGCACGGCCGTGTTCCTGACCAGCGTGCCGGACAAGACCCCGGCAGTGCTTCTGCACAATCTCAAGCACAATCACGTGCTGCACCAGCACAATGTCATCCTGACGATCAAGACCGCCGGCGTGCCCTATCTGCCGGATGACCAGCGCTTCACGCTCACCAAGATCTCCGAGCGCTTCACCAAGCTGGAGCTGAAATTCGGCTTCATGGAAACCCAGAACGTCTCCAGGGCGCTCGGCCAGTGCCGCAAGGCGGGCTTCAAGTTCGAGATCATGTCGACCTCCTTCTACCTCGGCCGGCGCAAGCTGGTGGGCGACGCCAAGTCGGGCATGCCGCAATGGCAGGATCGGCTGTTCATCGCGCTGGCGGGCGCGGCCATCGACCCCTCGGACTATTTTCACCTGCCGGCCAACCGGGTGGTGGAGATCGGCGAACAGGTCGTGATCTGACCTGAGAAGGGGGAGCGATACCGGGCGGCGGCGGCCGCACCCTCGATCGACCCCGATCCCGGCCGCGTTAGGGCTTCAGCGCATAGACCTCGACCGGCCGGTCCAGCCCGCGCAGCGGAAAGGCGCCGAGCGGTTCGACACGGTCGCCGGCCTCGGCTGCAACCGCAAAGGCCTCGGAAACCAGGATCGGACGCCCCACCTCCTTCGTCAGCGTTTCCAGACGCGAGGCGGTGTTGACCGCCGGGCCGATGACGGTGAAATCGAGCCGCAGGCGCGAGCCGATATTGCCATACATGACATCGCCCACATGCGCGCCGATGCCATAGGCGAGTGCGGGATGGCCGGCGGCAAGGCTTTCGGCATTGGCCGCCTCCAGGCGCCGCCGCCCTTCCTGCAGCGCCGTCAGCGCCCGCGCGCAGGCGCCCGGCGTATCGAGCGGGAAGATCGCCAGCAGGCCGTCGCCCATGAATTTCAGAATTTCCCCGCCCTGCTGCTCGATCGGCTCGCACAGCGCATCGAAATAGCCGTTCAACAGCCCGATCACCTCGTCACGCGGCCAGTGGTCGGAAATCTCGGTGAAATTGCGCAGGTCGCAGATCAGGATGGCGGCCCCTACTGTCACCCCGCTGCCACGCGTGGTGGCGCCGGCAAGAATCTGGCCGCTGGCATGCGGACCGACATAGGTTTCCAGCAGCGTGCGCGCCAGGCGATTCTTCAGCCGGATTTCGCTGACCAGCGCCAGGGCCGGCATGAGATCGCCGAGCAATTGCAGATGCTCGGGCTCGAAGCCCTCTGGCGCATCGGTAGCGAAGGACAGCACATGCCGATGGCCGAATGTGTGCTTGAGCGGCCAGGCGACGTAGTCGGTGATGCCAGCCGCTCTCAGATCGGCGAAGAAGGGAAAGTCGGGATTGGCATAATCCGTCCGCCAGAAGCTGCGGCGGATCTCTTCCGCGCCCTGGTGAATGGCATTGATGGGGCTTTCGAGATAGGCGGCGCTGTCCTCGACCCCATGCTCGAAGGTGGCGATATCGGGCTCGTCGCGGTCCACCTGCCAGAGAATGCGCGCGCCGATCCATTGCGGATGCAGGATGCGGAAATGCAGGCTGGAGCGCACCAGCGGCACGCCGGCCTTGACCAGCCGCAGGCACAATTCGTGGAAGATATTGTCGATGAACCGCTCGTCGCTGGTCTCCAGCATCAGCCAGTCGAGCAGGCTGGAGCGCTGGCGCGGCCAGTCACCGGCCGGCGGGAAAATGGGTGCGGCGGTCAAGCTGTCGGACATGGCGCTCTCTTCAGGCGGATGCGGTGAACCGGATCGCTCCCGCAGGCAGCCGCGGAACATCCAGGCCCGATATAGGTCAGCCGGCCGGCGGTTGCAAAGAGGCACTGCATGGCGTGCAAGGGCAATCCCGGGCGCGCTTCGTCCTCTTGACGCGCGGCGACGGACCCGCAGTCAATCCGCGCTGTCGTCAATCCACGCTGTGGGCCTTGCGCATGCGCTTCAGCCCGTACCAGACGATCAGGACGACGAAGGGCACGCAGATACCGGTGAGTACCGAGGGGTCGAGCCATTCCGTATCATGCGGCAGCGCCTTGGCGACATAGCCGATCAGTCCGATGACATAATAGGAAATGGCGGCGACCGACAGGCCTTCGACCGTCTGCTGCAGGCGCAGCTGCTGGGTGGCGCGGCGGTTCATCGAGGCGAGCAGGCCGGCATTCTGCCGCTCCAGCTCGACATCGATCCAGCTGCGGATGAGCGAGGTCGCCCGCGTCAGCTTGCGCGAAAGATTGGCCTGGCGCTCTTCCACCGAGCGGCAGGTGCGCATGGCCGGCGCCATCCGCTTTTCCAGGAAGGTGCCGATGGTCTCGTGATCGGAGGTCGGCACCTCCCCCAGAGACTGCAGGCGTTCCTGCACAATATCGTAATAGGCGCGGCTGGCGCCGAAGCGATAAAGGCTGGCCGCCGCATGCGCCTCCAGCTCCGAGGCGAGCTCGGTCACCTCCGACAGAAGCGCGTCGGCCTCGCCATGGGCGGTGCGGCGCATCTTCTCGGTCAGCTTGGCGAATTCGCTCTCGATGCGGGCGATCTGCGGCGACAGGCCCTGCGCCAGCGGCAGGCCGAGCATGGCGAGCGTGCGATAGGTCTCGATGTCGCACAGGCGCTGCACGACCGAGCCGCGCCCGGCGGGGGACAGGCCCTTGTCAATCAACAAAAAGCGCGTGAGCCCGTCGCCATCCTGGCGGAAATCGGTGCGGATCGTCGCCTGGCCCCGGCGCACGGCGCTGGCGCAAGTGCTCACCTCGTCGAACACCGCGCTGCCCTGGTCGAAATCCTCCGCGCGGATCTCCACGCGCATGCCGGAGATCATCGGCCCGGGCGGGATGAAGCGGTCGCCGAAGGGATGCAGGTTCACGGTATCGCCGAAATTGTCGGGCACGGGCCCGTCCCAGAACCAGGTCGAAAATTCCGTATGCCGCTCCCAGCGCAGCGTGCCCGTGGCGAAAGGCAGTGTGTGGTGGCGGGCATCGGTGGCCGGCGGGGAAACACCGCAGGCGCGCGACAGCTCCGCGAGCGAGGCAATATGTGCCGATGGCCCGTCCGTCATCATAAAGGCGAGCTGGAAGATGACGCGCGGGCATTCCAGCAGGGCGGAGGGCCGGGCATGGATCTCGCCGAGCACTGCGGCGCGGTCCTCGGCCACCGGAAAGGAGAAACTGCCACCTGCCATAAATCCACTCCTTGTCGGGCCTCGGCCACCATGCCGCGCCACGCCTCTCAATAAGCGGCGTTCCTCAGCATTTGCTTATCCTAGAAGGAATTCTTCACGCGCGGCTAGAGCTTACGAGAGCTCTGCCGCCACGAGAGCACCATGCTGTTGCCATTCTGAGACGCAACAGGCCGGGTGCACGGGCGGCACAGATGGAAAGCCACGGATTTCGCCTTTGCAGCGGCTCCACGACCCTGTTGCGGAACCCTTTCGGCGCTGGTTCGTTCTTGGCCCAGGAAATCCACAGGCAGACGCAAAGCAGCAGGACAGGCAGGAGGGCCGGCATCATCCGCCAGCTCCGATGAGGCCCGGACCTGTCGACATGATGTCGATCGAAAATGGAATGCGCCGATGAAGACCCTTCTGTCGCTCACCTTCGCCATGACCACGTCGCTCGGCTTGCTCGCAGGCGGATTGTTCGCTGCTACGCATCTTTCAAACGGCGAACCCACCCACCATTTCGATCATCTCGGCGCACCGCTCTGGACCTCGATCCCGCACAGGGTGGATCCTGCCAATATCGGCTATCAGCGCGAGGCGCCGGACTCGCAGATGATCGCGCGCGGAAAGGCCTCCGAAGTCAGGCTGGCCGAGCTGGAGCGGGAAAAATCGGCCGAACCGGATGCGCGCACGGCACTGGCCTCCCTTCCCCAGGCAAGCGCTGGCTATAACGAGGCGCATCTGGCCTATTGCCGGCAGCGCTATCGCTCCTACGACCCCGCCGACAACAGCTACCGCCCGTTTTCCGGCGGCCGCCAGCCCTGCGTCTCGCCCTATATGAACGATCAGGTTCAATCCGCCAGCGCCGACATCGTCGCCCAAGACGATGGCGCCGTTCTGGAAATGGGCGATACGGGCGGTGCGTCCATGGATGCGCATGCGCAGTGGTGCAGTGCGCGCTATCGCTCCTATGATCCGGTCAGCGACAGCTATCGCAGCTTCTCCGGCGATGTCCGCCGCTGCATCTCGCCCTACTGACGAGGCGCATTTCTGCCGGCGCAGGCGCGATGCGGCAAAGGCGTGGCCGAATGCAACCGCCGCAAGCCTTACCCCACAAGCCGCGGTGTGTTGATCGCCTGGAAGAACAGGGCCTTCATCGCCTCGTCGATCCCGGCGGATGGGCTGACCTCGAAAAAGAGCGAGGGCGATGCGCAAGCCTTCAGCGCGGGCGAAATCTGCGGATCGAAAGGCTGGATCCACTTCTCGTACCAGCCGTCATCCGTCTTCATTTTCAGATAGGTCGTATAAAGGATCGCGATCCGGAAACCTGCCTGCTTGAGATTGTTGCAGACGCTGGTGGCAATCGGTTCCTGACACCGCGTGGCTCGATGCAGAGGCTGGGAGCAGCCATTGGGCTTGTTCGCATCGTTGACACCGTCCGTCACGAAGAAAAGAATCTTTTCGGGGTCGTCAGCGGTCCTGCCAGTGCCGCTGGCACCCTTGGCGCTTTCGCTCATGACCTTGCCTACATCGCCGATCCGCCTATCGAAGTCCGTCATCTGATCGTCGTCGTAGCTGCTGTTGGGCACGGACATCAGGTCAATCGTCGTGGCCTTCGGCTTGACGGAATCGAGATCGTCGGTCAGCGGTGAGATTTCCGTCAGCCCGCGCTTGCTCGCATCTGGGCCGAACGTGTACAGGGCGACGCGAAACTGATCGGGAACGAGGCGCGCCTGCTTTGCCGTGTCCATCAGCGATGCGGCGGCCCTGGCGACCATGTCGATCCGGGTGGTGATCCCGGCGGCACGGGCATCGCCATAGGTATCGCTCGGCTGAACGACGCCCCCCTTGACCACATGACAGGCAAAGACACAATTGTCTAGGTCACGCATCTTTGCGATATCGGCATTGGTCGCACCCAGCCCCATGGAGGGCGTGTTGTCCAGAAGCATATAGAAGTCGCGATAGGCGGCGGTTGATGTCTGCGCTATCGCCTTGCCCTTGACCTCAATCACCGGCTGGCCGAGGATGCGGGAAAAGGTGGTAGGCACCGTCGCGGTGAAATTGACCGTCGCGGTGAGGATGCCATTTTGTTTCACCACCGATACCTTGCGGGTCACGATATAGGTTTTTTTTCCGGCATTAGCATTGAACACGCGACCGGCATCTGCTTCTGCCTGGGCCATATTGCCGTCTTGCGCCTGCATGGCCTGCTTCGCGGTCGATGACTGCGTCGATAGGACCGCAAGAGCCGCCGCATCCGCCGCGCCCTGCAATTCATGCTTGATCGACACGGCCTGACTCACGTCAACCCCCAGACCGACGGCACCCAGCATACCAACAAGCATGAAAGCCGTCATAATGCTCAGATTGGCATGCTGGCTGGCGATAAGCTGCTTGATCACGTTGATGATTTTCCTGTCAGTGGATGAAAACCCGGCACGCGCCCGCAGATACGCGCCACAGCCGAGGGGATCGGCAGAACTGGAAAATGGCACAAATCCGTCTCATTCCAATTAATGCTAATATGATGTCTTTACGCGCCCTCCGATTTTCATCACCTGGGATTTCACTTTTTTGCTGAGGCTGGCCATGAATTGTGTCGCGGTTGCCTCTGGCGAAAGGATGCCTCCTTGCAGTCGACACTGTGCATTTTTTACGCATGCTGGACCCTTGCTTTTTCGCTAGGCAGTTTTAAAGCTAACTGCAGCCCTCATGCTCCGGGCTCCGCATTTTGATCGCCAGGTTTTTCAGATGTCGAAATATTCGCCCCGCGGTGGCCACGCGACCCTTCCCTTGCGCGACGGCGCGATCTTTCCCGTTCATCAGGACAAGGCGATTCTCGTCACCGGTGCCGCCGGTGGCGTCGGCCGGGCGACGGCGGAACTTCTGGCCGCGCAGGGCGCGCGCCTGGTGCTGATCGATCTCGATGCAACGGCTCTTGGGTCCTTGGCCGGGACGCTCGGGGCGCCGGGCCACCATCTGGCGATCGCCATGGATCTGGCAAGCGAAGCCTCTGTCTCGGACGGTTTTGCCCGGGCGGTCGAGGGTTTCGGCACGCTTCATGCGCTGGTCAACTGCGCGGCGATCGTGCGCCACAGCGAGCCGCTGGACATTCCCCGCTCGGACTGGGAGCGGCAATTCGCGGTGAACCTGTTCGGCGCTTACGATATCGCCCGGCTGACCGCCCGCCATATGATTGACCGCGGCGTGCGCGGCGCGCTCGTCGCCATCGCCTCGGAGGCCGGCAAGAAGGGCCATGTGGAATCGCTGGCCTATTCCGCCTCCAAGGCCGGGGTCATCTCCATGACGCGCATGCTGTCGGAAGCGCTGGCGCCCTTCGACATCAACGTCAACTGCATCTGCCCCGGCGGCGTCGCCACGCCGATGCTGCGCGAGGTGGCCGAAGCCTATTCCGGCTATAGCGGCGAAGCGGCGCCCGCCATCTTCGACAAGATGATCAACACCCAGCTCATCCGCCATATCGAGCCGGTGGAGGTGGCGCGGATCGCCTCCTTCCTGCTCACCGACGACGCCATGCTGATCCGTGGCCAGGCGATCAATGCCGATGGCGGCGAGACGCCCTATTGAGTGATCTGGGCCGGCAGACCCATCCAGACAGACCGAAGCCCTGACGGGCCGCAAAGGAGACGAGATGACGACACGGGGACTTCTTCGCAACGCCGCGCTGGCGCTTGCCACCATGACCGCGACGCTGACGGCGGGCGCTCAGGCCTTCTCGGCCGATGGCAAGCCGCTGGTGATCTATGTCTCCTCCAATCCGGTCGGCGTGAACGACTTCCTGATGCTCGGCAAGATCGGCACGGACCGCATCGCCAAGGAGCTCGGTGGCACCTCCAAGACCTTCGAGAGCACTGATCCGACGACACAGCGCCAGAACCTCGAAGCCGCCGCCAAGGAAGGCGCGGATGTGGTGGTCGCCATCACCTTCGAGTTCAACGACATCCTGCCTCAGGTGGCCGCGCAATATCCCAACGTCAAGTTCCTGCAGATCGACAGCTGCCCGTCGAAGATGCTGCCGAACATCTATTGCGCCGTGTTCCGCGAATATGAGACCAACTTCCTCGCCGGCGCCGAAGCCGCGCTGACCAGCGAGACAGGCAAGGTGGGCGCGATCGGCGCGCTCGATATTCCCTTCATCCACCGCTATAACGACGCCTTTCTCGCCGGCGCCAAGCATGTGAAGCCGGAAATCGAGACGGCGGCCAATCTGTGGATCGGCGGCGACAATCCCTTCTCCGACCCCGCGCGCGGCCAGCAGCGCGCCACTGTCATGCTCTCGGAAGACGTGGACCGCGTGCTGGCGGCCGCCTCCGGCTCCAATGGCGGCATCTTCAAGGCCATGGCCGACTTCCCCGGCGCGGCCGCCTTCGGCGTCGATATCAACCAGTGCAAGCAGTCGCCCGGCCATGTCATGGACAATGTCGAGAAGCTCACCGACGTCGCGGTCGAGACCGGCGTGCGCGATATTCTCAAGGGCACGCGCGGGCAGGTTGTCGCCCTCGGCCTGAAGGAAAACGGCATGACGCTGACGAGCTTCAAGCCTGACGTCGACAAGTCCGAATGCCTGATCGCCAAATATCCCGAGGTCATCGACAAGGTGAAGGCGCTCAAGGAAGAGATCATCGCCGGCAAGGTCGTCGTGGCCGACCCGATGAAGCTCGACAAGTAATACCAAGTGTCGAAGATAGGAACCTATAGGTGCCTATCATCGAGACTTGGTATAACGATCCCGCGCGCGGGGTCTTTTCCCGCGCGCTTCCTTCGCATCGAAACCGGATTTCAACATGCAGATGGTCGAGCTGGAGACGGCAGGCATCGTCAAGCGCTTCGGCACGTTGGTCGCCAATGACGGGATCGATCTTTCCGTGGCGCGCGGCGAGGTCCATGCGGTCATGGGCGAGAACGGCGCCGGAAAATCGACGCTGATGTCGATCCTCTACGGCATGCAGGCACCCGATGAGGGCAGCATTCTCCTGCGCGGACAGGAGGTGCGCTTCCGCTCCGCCGTCGATGCCATCGACCATGGCATGGGCATGGTGCACCAGGCCTTCAAGCTGTTCAATTCGCTGACCGTCTGGGAAAACGTCGTCTATGGCCGCGAGCCGCGGCGCGGGCCCGCGCTCGACCGGCGGGCCGCCATCGCCCAGGTGGGGGCGCTTGCCGAGCGCTTCCGGCTGAGCGTCGATCCCACGGCGCGGGTCGGGGATCTTTCGGTCGGCGTGCGCCAGCGCGTGGAAATCCTCAAGGCGCTCTATCGCGACGCGCGCATCCTCATCCTCGACGAGCCGACGGCGGTGCTGACGCCGCAGGAGCGCGACGGATTGTTCGATGTCATCCGCACGCTGAAAGCCGACCAGCGCACCATCCTCTTCGTCACCCACAAGCTGCATGAGGTGATGGCCATTACCGACAGCGTCACGGTTCTGCGCCAGGGCCGCGTAACCGAGCGCATGGCGACCCGCGACACCACGCCCGCCGAGATCATCCGCGCCATGACCGGCCGCGTCGTCAACCTCACCGTGGACCGCAAGCCGGCGACGCCGGGCGCGGCCGTGCTCGACGTGCAGGGATTGACAGTCGGCACGGGCGCAAAGCCTGTCGTGGACAAGCTAAGCTTCCGCCTCCATGCCGGCGAGATCGTCGGGATTGCCGGTGTGGCGGGCAATGGCCAGACCGAGCTGATCGAGGCACTGACCGGCCTTCGCCGCCCGGATGGCGGCCGCGTGACGCTCTCAGGCAGGGATGTCACGGAAGCCGACGTCGAGGCTCACCGCGCCGCGGGGCTGGCCTATGTGCCGGAGGACCGGGCTGTCACCGGCACGGCCCGCGCGGCCTCGGCGGCAGACAATCTGCTGATGGGCTATCAGCGCAAGGCGCCCTTTACCGAAGGCCTGCGGCTGAACGCAAAAGCGGTTGCCGAGCACGCCCGGCGGCTGATCGGCCGCTTCGGCGTCAAGATTGCCGACGAGACCGTGCTGGTGGGCACGCTGTCGGGCGGCAATCTGCAGAAGGTGGTGATTGCCCGCGAGCTGACGCATCAGGCGCCGCTGCTGATTGCCGAACAGCCGACGCGCGGCGTCGATGTCGGCGCGATCGAATTCATCCATGCCGAGCTGGTGGCCGAGCGCGACCGGGGCCGCGCCATCCTGCTGGTCTCTGCCGAACTGAGCGAGATCCTGGCTTTGTCTGACCGAATTCTCGTCATGTATGAGGGCCGGATCCTCGCGGACCTTCCGGCCGGCGCGGCGGACGAGGACAGGCTCGGCCTGTTGATGGCCGGACGGACGGGGCAAGCCGCATGAGCGAGAAGACCATGACACCCCGCCCCTCCCGCCTGCCCGCACTTTCCCTTCCTGCCGTCCCCTTGGCCATCCTGATCGGTGTCGTGCTTGGCGGCCTGCTGGTGCTGGTCTCCGGCGGCAATCCGCTTGATGCCTATTGGCGCATTCTCGTGGGCAGCCTTGCGCCTGCCAACTGGCCGGACACGCTGAACTGGGCGGTGCCGCTGGTCGGCATGACCATCGCCGCCGCCATTCCCCTGCGCGGCGGCATGGTCAATCTCGGCGGCGACGGGCAGCTGGCGATCGGCGGCTTCGTCGCCGCCGTGCTGCCGGTCATGCTGCCGCAGATCCTGCCCGAGGCCATCGCCCTTCCCGGGCCCGTGCTGGCGGCGCTCGCCATTCTCGCGGCCATGCTAGCCTCGGGGCTTTATGCCGCACTGGCGGCGCTGGGCGAGGTGCGCTTCGGCATTCCCATGCTGATCTCGAGCCTGCTGCTCTCCTATCCCGCCATCGGCGTCACCTCCTATTTCGTCGGCTTTCCGCTGCGCGACACGACGACCGGCTTGTCGCAGACGGCGATGATCCCCGAAGGCGCGCGGCTGATGACGATCAGCGGCCCGCTCAATATCGGCCTCCTGATGATCGTGGCCGTCGCCGCGCTGGTGCTTTATGTCGACCGGCGCACGGTCGGCGGCTATGAGTTGAGGATGCGCGGCCTCAACCCGCGCTTCACCGCCTATGGCGGGGTGAAGCCGGGGCCGCAAATGCTGCGCACGCTGTTTGCTAGCGGCGCCATTGCCGGCCTGGTCGGGGCCATCATCGTTCTCGGCTCGCTCTATCGCTTCCAGGACGGGGCGCTGCTCTCGCCCGGCTATACCTGGTCCGGGCTGATGGCGGCGCTTCTGGCGGGCGGCGAGCCGCTGGGCGCGATCACGGCCGGCCTGTTCTTCGCCGCGCTGCAGACCGGCGGCTTCGCCATGCAGCGCGAAACCGAGATCCCCCGCGTGCTCACCATGATCCTGCAGGCGATCATCATCCTGTTCCTGGCGATGCGCCACGGCGTCGGTCGGCGCGGCTGACCGTCTTCTTCCACGTCTGACGCTGCGAAAACCCGACACCCTTTCCGGTCCGATGCCTGGGGCCATTCCTTCGAGAAGCTGCACATGGATTTCATCAGCGCCTTCATGGTCAATTCGACGGTCCAGGCGATCACGCCGATCCTTCTGGCCGCGCTGGCC
Source organism: Xaviernesmea rhizosphaerae (assembly GCF_001938945.1). Lineage (GTDB taxonomy): Bacteria > Pseudomonadota > Alphaproteobacteria > Rhizobiales > Rhizobiaceae > Xaviernesmea > Xaviernesmea rhizosphaerae. The sequence goes on along the minus strand of NZ_MKIO01000021.1, from coordinate 21,754 downwards.
GGCAGCCTGTGCGCGCGCGTCGGCGTGTTCAACATCGCCATGGAAGGCCAGCTGCTGATCGGCGCCTTCTGCGCCGTGGCCGGCAGCCACTACACCGGCAGCGCCGCGGTCGGCGTGGCGGCGGCGCTGGTGGGAACCGTCGTCTTCTCGCTGATCCTCGCCTATGGCGCCACCGTCTTTCGCGGCGATGCCGTGGTGATCTGCATCGGCATGAATCTTTTGGCCTCGGGGCTGACCGCCTATCTGCTGCGCCAGCTCTTCGGCGTCAGCGGCGTTTTCAGCGATCCCAATATCGCGGAACTCGCCAAGATCCGCATCGCCTCGATCCAGTCCATTCCCTGGCTCGGCTGGATCGTCTCGCGCCAGACGGTGCTGACTTATCTTTCCTGGGCGCTCACCGCGCTGGTCGCCTATGTGCTCTACCGCACGCCGATGGGGCTGCGCCTGCGCGGCGTGGGCGAGGATCCGGAGGCCGCCGGCACCATGGGCATCGACGTGCGCCGCTACCGGGTCGTCACCGTTCTGGCCGCCGGCGCCTTGACCGGGCTCGGCGGCGCGCAGCTCTCGCTCGGCACCGTCGGCATCTTTTCCGAGGATATGAGCGCCGGGCGCGGCTGGATCGCGGTGGTCGCCGTCATGCTGGGACGCGACAATCCCCTGTTGGCCGCGCTCGCCTGCGTGCTCTTCGGCATTGCCGATGCGCTTTCGGTCAAGCTGCAGGCGCAGGGGCTGCCCAACCAGCTTACCGATATCGTCCCCTATGTCGTCACGCTCGCCGCGCTCGTCATCAGTTACAGGCGCAAGCGCGGGACGCGCCTCGCCTGATCATTTCATTCCCGCATTGGAGCCTGCCATGGCCACACCCTGCCGCATCATCCTGGACGTCGATACCGGCATCGACGATGCCATGGCGATCTTCTACGCCGTGCGCCATCCCAATATCCGGCTCGAAGCGCTGACCACGGTCTACGGCAATACCGAGGTGGAGATCGCCACCGACAACACGCTGAAGATCCTCGATCTCCTGGGACGGGCGGACATTCCCGTGGCCAAGGGTGTCGGCCGTTCGCTCCTGAAGCCCTTCACCCGCGAGGCCGATTTCGTCCATGGCTCCAACGGGCTGGGAGACGTGGAGCTGCCGCCGGCCTCCACCAAGCCGGTGGACGAGCATGCCATGGACCTGATCATCCGCCTGGTGAAGGAAAATCCGGGCGAAATCACGCTCTGCCCGGTCGGCCCGGTCACCAATATCGCGCTCGCTCTGGCCAAGGCGCCGGAGATCGCGAAGCTGGTCAAGGGCATCGTCATCATGGGCTCGACCCTGTTCCATCCCGGCATTCACGGCGTGCGCAATCCGATGGTGGACGCCAATCTGCACAACGACCCCGAGGCCGCGCGCATGGTGCTGAACGCGGGCGCGCCGGTGACGCTGATCGGCATGGACGTGACGATGAAGACCCTGCTCTCCTCCGCCATGATGCGCGAGATCACGGAGAAGGGCGATCACGCCGCGCGCACGATGATGAAGATCACCGAATTCTACGTCGCTTCCTACAAGCAGATGCACCCTGGCAATGACGGCTGCCCGCTGCATGATCCGCTGGCGGTCGCGGTCTGCGAGGATCCCGGCTTCGTCACCACCGAGCGCATGTTCGCCGATGTCGAGCTGCATGGCGAGATTACCCGCGGCCAGGTGATCCCCGACCGCCGGCCGATCTCGCGCCACCTGTTCAATGCCGAGGTGGCGATGGAGGTCGACACCGCCCGCTTCGAGAAGGCCTTCCTCGACACCATGCTCCGCGCCTGACGGATTTGGGTGGGGCGGCGAAAAAGCTGGCTGCCCTGCCCCTTGATCTTTCGCAGGATGGTTTATGTCCCTGTCATGTGTCCCGGCCGGACTGGCGCGCGCCAGATCTTGCCGGAGAACATCTGCGTTCACACAGGAACAGAGCCGACATGAAGACCCGCAACAATCTGGATTCCAACGCCAAGAGCGCGTCGATCGACCTTCTGGGCGGCATCCTGGCCGATGGCATTGATCTCGCCCTGATCACCAAGCAGGCGCACTGGAACCTGCGCGGCCCGCACTTCATCGCCATTCACGAGATGCTGGACGGTTTCCGCGGCGAGCTCGACACCCATGTCGACACCGTGGCCGAGCGCGTCGTCCAGCTGGGCGGAACGGCCAAGGGCACCAGCCAGGTCGTCGCCGGCGCCACGCGGCTTGCCGCCTATCCCACGGATATTCACGCCGAGGAGGATCACCTCAAGGCGCTGGCAGAGCGCTATGGCGACGCCGCCAACAGCGTGCGCGCCGGCATCGACGAGGCTGACGAGGCCGGCGATGCCAACACCGCCGATATCCTCACCGCCTATTCCCGCTCGCTCGACAAGGCCCTGTGGTTCATCGAGGCGCATTTCGTCAAGGCCTGACCTTAAGCGGAGATGCGGCAGACGGCACGGACAGGTGCCGCAGGACCCCATCCCGCCTACACCATTCCCTCTCATCACATCACCTGCTCACCAAGGAAGGAGACAACCATGCCCGTTGACGCCAAGTACAAGACGAAAGCCACGGCAAGCGGCGGCGGCCGCGATGGCCGCACCAAGCTGGAAGACGGCACGATGGACCTGCAGCTGGTCGTGCCGAAGGAGCTGGGCGGCCCAGGCGGCGAAGGCGCCAATCCGGAAAAGCTCTTCGCGCTCGGCTATTCCGCCTGCTTCCTCGGCGCCATGCGCGTGGCGGCCGGCCAGCTGAAGACCAAAGTGCCGGAAGGCACGACCGTCACCGCCGAAATCGGCATTGGCCCGCGCTCGGAAGGCGGCTTCGGCATCACCGCCGAACTCGACGTCACCCTGCCCGGCATGCCGGAAGACGAGGCCAAGCAGCTGGTGGAAACCACCCACGGCATCTGCCCCTATTCCAACGCCATCAAGGCCAGCGTCGACGTCAAGACGACCACGCACGCCTGATCAAACGGCATAGGCCGAGACTGAAACATGCGAAGGCCGGCGAATATGGGTTCGCCGGCCTTTTCGTTCGCAGAGCTTTTTTGTCGCGGGATCGCCAAGGGGCTGCCGCCAGCCTCTTGCCGGCGGCAGCGTCGTCTTCCTATGGACGATCCAGCGTCCAGACTAGGCTCCATGGCCCAAGACGACCATCCTCGACCGCACCCAGCGTGAACAGCACCTCGTCCGAAGCCGCCGGCACCGGCACACCTTCTATCGCGCTGGCAGAGAGGTTGGCGAGAAGCCGCAGCGTCGCGCCGCCGCCCAGCGTCCATTCTACATCGACGAACCGCCCATCTCCCTGCGCGCGACCGCTGCGGGCACCGGCCAGATGCGGCGCGAGCCGGGCGTGGCGCAACGCCAGCAGGTCGCGATAGAAGGTAAGCCAGGCGCGGCCTTCTTCCTCTTCGGCCTGCGACCAGTCGAGCTTGCCGGTCTTGAAAGTGCTTTCCGCGGTCGGGTCCATCAGATCGTCGCTGTCGAAGCCCGGCAGGCGCGACAACTCCTCGCGCCGGCCTTTGCGCACCGTCTCGTTCAACTCCTCGTTGAAGTCGCAGAAATAGGGGAAGGGATCGGTGGAGCCCCATTCCTCACCCATGAACAGCATCGGCACCTGGGGCGCCAGCAGATAGACGGAGGCAATGGCTTTCAGGGCAGCGGGATCGATGGTCTCGGCCATCCGGTCGCCCCTGGCGCGATTGCCGATCTGGTCGTGGTTCTGGATGAAGGAGATGAAGGCGGTCGGCGGCAGGTCAGCGCTGGGCTTGCCGCGCTCCTCGCCGCGATAGGGCATGTGCTCGCCCTGGAAGACGAAGCCCTCGGCCAGCGCCCGGCCGATCTTGCCGGTGTCGTCGGCATAATCGGCATAATAGCCGAAGGTTTCGCGCGTGGCGGCGATGTGCAGGATATGGTGGATGTCGTCGTTCCACTGGGCGGTAAAGAAGACCGGGCGGCCCTCGCCGTCGCGCATCAGGAGGTCGCTGTCATTGTCCTCGTTCTCCACCACCAGATGGACATGCCGCCCGGCCGCCGCCGCGCGCACCCGGCGGGCGAGCTCATGCAGGAGATGCTCGCCGCTATTGTCCTCAATGGCATGAACGGCGTCGAGGCGCAGCCCGTCAAAGCGATAGGTGGCGATCCAGTCGATCGCGTTCTCGATGACGAAGGCGCGCACAGCGGCCGCGCTCTCACCGTCATAATTGATGCCATTGCCCCAGGGCGTTTTGTGTCGATCCGTGAAGATCGGCGCATAGGCCGGCAGATAGTTTCCGTCAGGACCGAAGTGGTTATAGACGACATCGAGAAAGACGCAGAGGCCGAGACCGTGGGCGGCATCCACCAGCGCCATCAAATCTTCCGGCCGGCCATAGCTCGCGTCGGGCGCATAGGGCAGAACGCCGTCATAGCCCCAGTTATAACGGCCGGGAAAATCGGCGACCGGCATGATCTGGAGGGCGGTGACGCCCACATCCTTCAGATGCTTGAGCTTGTCGATGGCGGCGAGGAACGTCCCCTCAGGCGTGAAGGTGCCGATATGGAGCTCATAGAGCACGATCTCCTCGATCGGCCGGCCGGTCCAGTCCGGATTTTTCCAGGAATAGGCGGTGAGGTCGACGACCTCGCTCGGCCCATGGGCATCCTCGGGCTGGTGCACCGATCCGGGGTCCGGCACCTTGAGCCCGTCCGACAGCGCGAACTGATAGCGCTTGCCGGGGCCGGCTTCGGCCACCGTCAGGCTGTGCCAGCCATCTCCGGCCCGCTCCATCTGCAGCGGCGTGCCCCCTTCCAGGATCAGCGAGACCCTCTCTTGCAGGGGCGCCCAGAGGCGGAAGAGCACGCCATCGGCGCGCAGGAGGGGTCCAAATGTCTTTTCGTTCACCGACAACACCTTCCAGGGTTATGAAACGCACCAGAGAACCGCAAAGCGGGCAAAAAGGTTCATCGCGACGCAGCGAAGGCCGCCTCTTTCCGTTCGCAGGCGCGCGGAGGACCTGCGTACCGGCTATGATGCCGGATCCGGCCGGCGCCAGTGCCGGGCGACGAGCCAGAGCGCGGGGATGAGCAGCGCGAGCGCACCGATGGCGACCAGAAGATGCGCGTGCAGCCGCATGCGTCCGAACAGGGCATGCACCGTCTCGCTGAACAGGAAGCCGATGGCGGTGATGAGGATGCCCCAAACCAGCGCGGCGATGGCGTTGAGCAGGAGAAAGCGCAAGGCCGGAATGCGGGTCGTGCCGATGACCAGCGGGCTGATGGTGCGCATGCCATAGATGAAGCGGAAGGAGAGCACGAAGCCGGTCGGATGGGCCTCGAGCAGCCGCGTGACCCGCTGCAGCGCCCGGGATTGCAAGGCACGCTGGACGATGCGCCAGTTGGCGGCATAACGCCCGGCGAAAAAGAAGGCCTGATCGGCGAGAAAGGAGCCGAGACAGGCCGCGACCGCCACCTGCCAGTAAGGCAGGAGATGGCGGTGTGCTAGAACGCCGCCGAGAAAGGCGGCCGTCTCCCCCTCCAGCGCCGCGCCCAGGAAGATGGCAAGCGCGCCATAATCGACGATCCAATGTTCCAGCACGCGTCCTCGTTCCTTCCTTCCGGCAGCAGGCTTCCCGGCAGCGGCCTCCTCGCGTCGATCGGGTCTTGCCCGCATCGCCAACAGGCGGCGCGCGCCCTATATCCTTTCTCCCGCATATAGGCGGCGCGCCGGTCTTGGCGACCGTCTCCTGTCGATTTCGACCGATGCGCCCAGACCGAGACGTGTCCAGACCCAGACGCGCCCAGACCGATCAGGATTGATCCGCATGCCCGCCAGCACCTCAAGCCTTCTTGCCACCCTGGCCGACTGGCGCAGACGCTTTCTGACGCCCGAGACGCTTATGCGGCTTCTGCCCGCCAGCGTGATCCTGGCCGCCGGCATCGTGCTGAACATCCGTACCCACGATCTCTTGAGCGACCATCGCGACCTGGTGGTGCACACACATGAAGTGATCGAGATGAGCAAGGACGTGCTGATCGGCCTCGACGATGCGGAAACGGGCCAGCGCGGCTATCTGCTCAGCAGCGACACCGCCTATCTCAAGCCCTATGTGCATGCGCGCGAGCGCCTGGCCTGGATGGCGCCGAAACTAAAGGAGATGGTCTCCGACAATCCGGACCAGACCGCGCGCGCCGATCAATTGCAGGCGCTGATCAATCTCAAGCTCGCCGAACTTGCCCATGCGATCACCGTGCATGACGAGCAAGGCGTTCAGGCGGCGATCCTGGTGGAGCGGGACAGCATGCGCACGGCGCGCATGGACGAGATCCGCCAGGTGATCGGCGAGATGACCGAAAGCGAAAAGACGCTCCTGAGCGCCCGCAAGACCGAAGTCGACCATGACGAGGAGCGCGTGCGCCTCGTCGCCATCTCCGTGGCGCTGCTCTCGCTTGTCTCGCGCTGGTGCGTGGAGATCTGGCTCGGCCGGCGCAAGCGGCAGGAAGAGCTGGGCACGGTTTGAGCAGGAGGCCGGCGGCCCGACGCTTAGGCCGTCTGGCGGACCCGGAAGGCGCTGATCGGCTGGGCGATGTTTTTCAGCCGCTGGAAGCCGAGATCCTCGAAGGTGACGTTTCGCTGCTTGCGGATATGGTCGCGCACCGTGCGGGTAATGCAGATGCCGCCGGGCTCAGCCAGGCCCTCCAGCCTTGCCGCCACATTGACGGTATCGCCGAAGACATCGCCGTTCTGCACGATGACGTCACCGACATTGAGGCCTATGCGGAAGGCCATATGCGCGTCGGCCTCCATTCCCTCATTCTGCCGCCGCATGGCCGTCTGGATCGCCAGAGCGCAATCGAGCGCGGAGAGCGCGCTGGAAAACACTGCCAGAACGCTGTCGCCCGCCGTGGTAACGATCGTGCCCTGGTGCTCCTCGATCAGCGGGTCGATGAGACCGCGGGCATGCTGCAGGCGATCGAGCGTCTCGGTCTCGTTGCTTTCCATCAGCGCGCTGTAGCCCACGAGATCGGCCGCGAGCACGGCCAGCAGCTTGCGGTCCAGCCGGGCCAGAAGCTCGTCGCGGGCGGCTTCCGCCGCGCGGGTGCGCGAAATCATCAGCTTCAGCGAGAGAAGGCCGACGGCGGCGAGGAACAGAGCCAGGGCAATGACCAGCATTTCCATCTGCCAGGAGGCATGCCGCGCATCGCGGGCACGCTCCACCATCAGCTGCTCTTCCTCGTTGCGCATCCGGGTCAGCACGTCGCGCACGCCGTCCATCAGCACCTTGCCCTGCCCGCCGAGCAGGATCGCCACGGCCGCCTGATGGTCGCCCTCGCGCTGGCGCTGCACGCTCTGGCGCAGCTCCGACATTTTCTGCACCACCAGCGTGCGCAACACAGAGACATTGGCGGTCTGCGTCGTGTTGTCGGTCATGTTGACCGCGAGATCATCGAGCGCGCCGCTGATCTGGGCGACGGCCGTGTCGTAGGGCTCGAGATAGAAGCTGTCGCCGGTGAGCAGATAGCCGCGCTGGCCGATCTCGGCATCCTGCAGCAGCGACTGGACGATGCTCAAACGGCGATGGTTGCGCACCGTATGGGCCACCGCCCTGTCAGCCTCGCTGCTGCGGCTCGACAGCCAGAGCGACAGGCTGATCAGCGTTGCCGCCAGGATGATGGTCGCCACCACGATGGGGATGATGTTGCGGCCGGTTTCGTAAGCGAGGCGGCGGACCACCGTCTTGCGCTTGGTGCTGTCCGCCACGAGCTGATCGCGATCCAACGTCACTTTGTCTCCACCCGCCCGAAGCATTGGTCCAAGCCTTATCCGAAGCATCGGCTTCGGACAAAGCGCAATTACCGACATCGACCTTTGCCCGCGGATTTGCAAGCGACGCCGTGGCATACGCAGCCAAGCGCGCGGCAGACCATTCAACACCGGCGGCTGCGAACTTGCGCCGCTGAAGACAGGGGAGCGGACCGGAGGATGCCGCGGGACGATGTCCCGTCATCGCCTGCGTGCGGAATGTGGCAGCTGAGCGAAGGCGAACAGCGGCCGTAAAAGGACGGCGTGTCAGCCCGCCTTGCTTGCGCCGCCATGGCTCTGGCCTCCGTCCTCCTCCGATACCGGCGGCGGGGCGAGCGCCTTCTGCAGGAAGCTGCGCACCCGCCCCTGCGGAAAGCCATCGAGCGCGCCGAAGGCGGTGTAACCGGCTTTTTGATAGGTTCGCAAGGCGGTCGGGCTGAAGGTGTCGATCCAGGCGCCATGGCAGCCCCGCCGCGCCGCCTCGGCCTCCGCGGCCTCCAGCATCTGCCCCGCCAGGCCCTGCCCGCGCATGGTCTCCGCCACCCAGAGCCACTGGATATAGAGCCAGCCCCAGGCGGTGTAGCCGGAAAGGCCGGCCAGAAGCACGCCCTGATCATCGGCGAGAAACAGCACCAGCGGCCGGTGCCCGGAGGGCCCGACATCGGCCGTGTTGAAGCCGGCCAGCGCGGACCCGAGCTGGCGCAGCCGCTCGGGATCGGGATCGTCCGTCAGATGAAAACCGGGCGGCATCGGGCTTGTTCTCCGGAAGGACGCGGCGCGCCTGTCTCGGCAGCGCAGGCTTGGCGCGATTGCCGACCATAAAGCATTTCCCCGCGCCCCGGCGTCAGGCCGGGCGAAAAAACCGGGGAGAACCGACCCCCGTCGGGGCAGGCCCATTTATGGCGACTTTCGCCTCCCGCGCCGTGCCCTATCTATGGTCGGATCAAAGAGGAGGATCACGCATGGAATACCGCAATCTCGGCCATTCGGGGCTGAAAGTATCGACCATCACGGTTGGCACCATGACCATGGGCGGCAAGGGCTGGGCCGCGATGGTGGGCAGCCAGGGGGTGGATGAGGCCCGCCGGCTGATCGACATGTGCCTGGACGCCGGCGTCAATCTGATCGACACGGCCAATGCCTATTCCGCCGGCGCCTCGGAGGAGATCATCGGCGAGGTGCTGGGCGGCAAGCGCAAGAACGACGTGCTGATCGCCACCAAGGCGCGCTTTCCCATGGGCGACGGCGTCAACGAGCAGGGCCTGTCGCGCCACCATCTCATCCGCGAATGCGAGGCAAGCCTGAAGCGGCTGAACACGGATGTGATCGACCTCTATCAGGTACATGAATGGGACGGGCAGACGCCGCTGGAGGAGACCATGGCCGCGCTCGATACGCTGGTTCAGCATGGCAAGGTCCGCTACATCGGCTGCTCCAACTATTCGGCCTGGCATATCATGAAGGCCATGGGCATCAGCGCGCTGGACAAGCGCCACCGCTTCATCAGCCAGCAGATTCATTATTCGCTGGAATCGCGCGACGCCGAATTCGAGCTCCTGCCGCTGTCGATCGACCAGGGGCTGGGCGTGCTCGTCTGGAGCCCGATCGCCGGCGGCCTTCTCTCCGGCAAGCACCGCCGCGACCACACGCCAGAGGGCAGCCGCCAGGCGGCCGGCTGGACCGAGCCGCCGATCCGCGATGTCGATCGGCTCTGGTCGATCGTCGATACGCTGGTGGAAATCGCGCAGGCGCGCGGCGTCTCCGCCGCACAGGTGGCGCTGGCCTGGCTCATCGGCCGCAAGCCGGTCACATCCGTGATCATCGGCGGGCGGACGGAAGCGCAGTTCAAGGACAATCTTGCCGCCGCCGAGCTGAAGCTGACCGACGAGGAGCGCCAGCGGCTCGACGATGTCAGCAAGCCCAAGCTGCTCTATCCCTACTGGCATCAGGCGCAGACCGCATCCGCCCGGCTCGGCGAGGCCGATCTCTTCCTCCTGGGGCCGCATCTGCAGCAGGCGTGAGGCTGAAGGAACGCTGCCCCGCCGGCCTGTCCGGCGGAGCAGCACGCCGGCCGCTTGCGCCGGAGCATCGCCGGACCTAAAGCGGGCCATCCGCCTGGAGCATCGCACCGACCATACGGGCTCGGCCGCTCCTTTCGATCTTGTCTTTGCCTAGGATGGTACCGGGATCCCGCTCCCGCCTTTCGGCACGACGCATCAAGGCCCCGGTCTCGCTTATGGAAACCTCCCTCTCGCAACCCGTCAAAACCTTTCTTGAGACGCTCGGCTTCGAGGTGAAGGGAGAGATCGGCGGCTGCGATCTTCTGGGCGTCAAGCCGGGCGAGCCGGATCTGGTCGTGGTCTGCGAGTTGAAGCTGCGCTTCAATCTCGAACTCCTGCTCCAGGCGGTGGACCGCGCCGCGATCGCCGACGAGGTCTGGATCGCCGCGCGGATTTCGGCAAAAGGGCGCGGCCGCGAGGCCGACCGGCGCTATCGCGATCTCTGCCGCCGGCTCGGCATCGGCATGCTCGGTGTATCCGACACCGGCCTCGTCAGCATCGTCGTCAGCGCCGTCTCCCCCATGCCGCGCACCAATGCCAAACGCCGCTCGCGTCTCGTCACGGAATTTCGCCGCCGCCAGGGCGATCCGGTGACCGGCGGCAGCACGCGCGCGCCTGTGATGACCGCCTATCGTCAGCAGGCGCTGCTCTGCGCAGCCGAAATCGACGCCGGGCGCTGCCGCCCCAAGGAGATCGCCGCACGGGTGCCCGGCGCCGGGCGGCTGCTGCAGGCCAATGTCTATGGCTGGTTCCAGCGCATCGACCGCGGGGTCTACGTGCTCACCGATGCGGGCCGCGCCGCTTTGAGCAAATGGCCACAGGTCCTGCTTACAGCATCAGACTGAAAATCATGCGCAGGCCAGTGCTTTCAGCCCGGAAAGAGGCTGGCGCGATTTCGGCGACGCCATGATCTCGCACCGCAAAAGCCTCAAGCGCGACAACCGTGATTCCCGCCAAAGGGCAGAGCGGTCCTTCGTGGCTTTTGCGGCAACAAGAGCTGAGATGACCCTCTGCGTATCAAATCGGTGCAAGCGCCTGCTTGGCACACCAGTAAAGCGTCATTTCAAGACACTTCGTTTCAATAATAAACAAGCATTTTACATTTTAAATCCATAAAATAAAATATATTAACGATCATTATTTACCTGTTCGCGAGTTTATATTCCCTGCCGCATTTCGTGAAAAAGCGAAAAAAAACACCCAAAATGAGAACTTAAGATCTGAAAATAGGCAATATTGTGCATGGAATAAGAAATTTTTTCTTTCAACAAGTCCGACACCAGCGGCCCGCCTCCCCAAAAGAAACAACGCATGGAATTTAGTTAAAATTGGAATTGTTGACACTAATATCCAGTTAATACTTACTGGCGAGAGTCATTAGCGAGGTCGCCATGTTCCGTATCGTTTCCCTGGCACTTTGGGTGCTGTCATCCCTTGCACTCTTCATATTCGTGCTCCAGCCGGTGGGCGCAGATGTACAGCTTGTCGTTGCCGGCCTGACCATCGCCTTTCTCTTCGTGATCACCCGCTTCGACGGCAAGGGGCTGCTGCGATACATCGCACTGGCGACCGCCAGCATCATTGTTCTGCGCTATGCCTACTGGCGCACCACCAGCACCTTGCCGCCGATCGACGATCTTCTGTCGTTCATCCCCGGCATGGCGCTGTATGTGTCGGAAATGTTCTGCATCGTGATGTTTTTCATCAGCGTCTTCGTGGTTGCCGATCCGATCGAGCGCGAGACGCCGGCCCTGCCGGCCGATGAGGATTTGCCGACGGTCGATGTGTTCGTTCCGTCCTATAACGAGAGCGCCGAGATCCTGTCGCTGACGCTGTCGGCCGCCGCCGCGATGGATTACCCGCGCGACAAGTTCAAGGTCTACCTGCTGGACGACGGCGGCACCGACCAGAAGCGCAACAGCAACGACCCGGAAACGGCTGCCGCCGCCCAGCGGCGCGGCGCGGAACTGAAGGCCCTGTGCGCCGATCTCGGTGTGCATTACCTCACCCGCGCCCTTAACAACCATGCCAAGGCAGGCAATCTGAATGCCGGCCTGGAGCGCACCTCGGGCGATCTCATCGCCGTCTTCGACGCCGACCATGCGCCCGAACGCCGCTTCCTGCGCGAGACCGTCGGCTTCTTCGGCAAGGATCCGGACCTGTTCCTCGTCCAGACGCCGCATTTCTTCGCCAATCCCGATCCGGTCGAGCGCAACCTCGGCACCTATGCCACAATGCCCTCCGAGAACGAGATGTTCTACACCATGATCCAGAAGGGTCTGGACCGCTGGAACGCCTCCTTCTTCTGCGGATCGGCGGCCGTGCTGCGGCGCGAGGCGCTCGAGGAAGTCGGCGGCTTCTCGGGCATCACCATCACCGAGGACTGCGAGACCGCCCTGGAGCTGCATTCGCGCGGCTGGAACAGCGTCTATGTCGACAAGCCGTTGATCACCGGCCTGCAGCCGGAAAGCTTCACCAGCTTCATCGGCCAGCGGTCGCGCTGGTGCCGCGGGATGATCCAGATCCTCATCCTGAAGAACCCGCTGTTCAAGCAGGGCCTGACGCTGGCGCAGCGCATCAGCTATCTCTCCAGCTGCCTCTTCTGGATGTTCCCCTTCGTGCGCGCCACCTTCCTCGTCGCGCCGCTCCTGTTCATCCTGTTCAACCTGAAGATCTTCAACGCCTCGGCCGAAGACTTCCTGGCCTATACCGTCACCTACCTCGTCGCCTCGGAGATCCTGCGCAACTATCTCTACGGCCGCATGCGCTGGCCCTGGATTTCCGAGCTCTATGAATATGTCCAGTCGGTCTTCCTGGTGCGCGCCATCGTCAGCGTGCTGCTCAATCCGCGCAAGCCGACCTTCAACGTCACCGACAAGGGCATGTCGCTGACGCAGCGCCAGCTTTCGAGCCTCGCCTGGCCTTTCTTCGCCATCTTCGCCGGTCTTTCCATGGTTCTCGCCGTGGCAATCTACCGCTACCAGACCGAGCCGGCGCTGGGCGACCTGATCCTGATCACCGGCGCCTGGAACATCCTCAACCTGGTGATCGCCGGCGCGGCGCTCGGCATCGTCACGGAACAGCCGACCGACGTGGAAGGCATCAGCCTGCCGGTGGCCCGCAAGGCCGAGCTGGACCTTGGCACCCAGACCCTGCCGGTGCTGGTGCGGCAGATGTCCAGCAACCGCGTGCTGATCGAGGTCGGCAAGGGAAGCATCCCCCCCCTGCGTCCGGGGGACCATGGCCGACTGTTGCTGATCGATCCGCCTGCCGATGTGATCATCCCCTCCATCCCGGCCTTCGTCGGCAAGCCGGTCAATCACGACCTGCGCAGCTACCTGATCGATCTCGAGCCCGAGGCCCAGCACTATGCCGCGGTTTCCACGCTGCTGCTGTCCGATCTCGATCTGGCCCGCCAGATCCGCAGCGACCGCCAGCATCGCCGCAACTACATCCTCGCCTCGCTGTCGCTGGTGCGCTGGGCCATTGTCAGCCCCTTCGCCGCCGTCTCGGCCCTTCTGTCCTCGCGTCCCGAAGGCGGTCGTATCAGCCGTCGCCGACGTCAGGTCCAGGCCGACAAGGCCACCATCGCCACCAAGGCCGCGTGAGCAGCCCGTCAGAGGAAATGCCTGTCATGTTCAGATTCTCCGCATCCTCCGCACTGCTCCTGTCCTCGATCGCGCTGGCCACCCTGGCCGGTCCGGCACGGGCCGACACGATCAGCCCCTTCCGCTTCAAGTCGGCCGGCCAGGTAGCGCAGCCCGCCCCAGCCCAGGCGCCAGCCTTGCCGGCGCTGGACAATGGCGATCTCCGCCGGATCGCCGCCAGCCGCTATGGCCTGTTCTTCGGCGGCGAATTCGCCGGCCGCACGCTGCCCTTCTTCGCCCTGCCGGACGAAGCCTCCAGCAGCACAAAGCTGGTCCTGACGGCGCAGACCTCGATCTCGGCCGCGCCGGAGCGTTCGCGCATGATCGTCAAGATCAACGGCACCGAAATCGGCACCTCCGCGCTGCGGGCCGGCGACCCTCGGCGCATGGTCTTCGACGTGCCGGCCGGCGTCATCCAGCCGGGTTACAACGCAATCTCGATGGAGGTCGATCACCGTCATCGCGTGGATTGCAGCATCGACGCCACCTATGAGCTGTGGACCCAGGTCGATCCCGCGCAAAGCGGCTTCGTCTTCAACGCGCTTCCGCGCACCGCCCTCTCGCTCGTCGATCTGATGCCGCTCTCGGGCCTTGCGGACGGGCGCACCAATCTGCGCATCGTCCTGCCCTCCGGCGCGACCATGAGCGACCACGACCGTGCGCTGAAGGCGGTGCAGGCGCTGACCATCCTCGGCAATTTCAACCATCCGCATGTCGAATTCGCCAACAAGCCCGGCACAGGCCCCGGCATCGACCTGATCATCGGCACGCAGGCGGATCTGAAGCCGCTGCTGGGCGCAAACTCCCCGGCCCTGACCTCCTCCGAGACGGTCAGCGTGGAGCCCGGTGACACGGCCGAGCGCAAGCGTCTGATCCTCACCGGCGCCAATGCCGGCGAGATCGAGGAGCGGCTCGCGCGCTTCATCCGGACGGCCGGCGCCGAACAGCCGGTGGGCACGCCGGAGGGCCTGGCCGCGCTTGCCAACACCCGCGGACGGCTGCTGACCCCGGGCGAAAAGGTGACGCTGGCCGAGCTCGGCTACAACACCAAGCGCTTCGACGGCCGCTTCACCAGCAATCAGGTGAACTTCACCATGCCCGCCGATTTCTATCCGGGCGACTATGCCAGCATGTATTTCCATATGAGCGCGCTTTACGTGGGCGGCCTGGCGCCGGATGCGGCGCTGACGGTCAAGGCCAATGACAAGGTGGTGGCGACGATCTCGCTGAGCTCGGCCCGGGAAGGCGCGATCCGCGACCAGCGCCTGCCCATCCCCTTCAACGCGCTGCGGCCCGGCCAGAACACGCTGAAAATCGAGGCCCGCCTGCCCTCGCGGCTCGACGCGGCCTGCGAGAGCGTCGACAAGGCCTCCTCCAGCGTGCGCCTGGCGATCGACGAGCGCTCCTATCTCGACATGCAGAACTATGCCCGCATCGGACGCTATCCCGATATCGGCGTTCTGACCTCGGGCCTGATCAACGATGCGACGGCCGGCACCAACCCCGCCACCACGCTGCTGGTGCCGGGCTATGACCGGCGCGGCATGGACGCAGCGGCCACCTTCGCCGCCAAGCTGGCCTATGCCTCCAACCAGGTGAAGCCGCTGCAATATGCCTCGATCCTGCCGCCGCTCGACAACAGCAACGTCATCGCCTTCGGCGCCTTTGACACGCTGCCCTCCGAGCTGACGACGCGCATGCGCCTCGATTTGGTCAATCTGCGCGCAGCGACATCCGGCAGGCCGCAGCTTCTGGAAATTGCCGCGCTGCAGCCCACGGCCATTCGCTCGGATGCGCAGGACGGCACGATCGGCGCGCTTCTCGACAAGCCGCTCGAAAAGGTCGGGAGCTTCGCCGGACGTCTCCAGGGCAAGATCCAGGACGCGGCGGACACGCTCGATATCAGCCGGCTGCGGGTGATGATGGGGGCGGAGAGCGGCAACCGGCGCTTCGCACCGGCCGCCAATGCCGCGCTTGTGGTGGCCCAGGACGTCGGCAAGAATGGCGGCCTGTGGACGGTGGTGGCCGCCCGGGACATGGACAGCCTGACGGCACGCACCGACACGCTGACCGACATCAACCTCTGGAACAAGCTCGGCGGGGCCGTCCAGTCCTTCTCTGAAACAGGCGAGATGCTGCAGCAGCAGATCAGCCCGCGCGAGCAGATGTTCCAGACGCAGCCGCTGACCTTCTCCAATGCGCGGCTGGTGGCGGCCGGTTGGCTGGCCAACAATGCGGCCTTCTACA
The DNA here is from genome assembly GCF_001938945.1 of Xaviernesmea rhizosphaerae. Lineage (GTDB taxonomy): Bacteria > Pseudomonadota > Alphaproteobacteria > Rhizobiales > Rhizobiaceae > Xaviernesmea > Xaviernesmea rhizosphaerae. The sequence goes on along the minus strand of NZ_MKIO01000021.1, from coordinate 6,014 downwards.
TTGCCGCGCTGCTGATCGCGGCCATTCTCCTGGGGATCGGCACCTTCATGATGCTGATATCCGGACGGCGCCCCCATGGCTGAGGGACGAAGCGCCATGTTCGCCGGCCGGCCGCTTGCCCGCCCAACCGGTCCCGCCTGTGCCATGGGCCCTGGCGGGACCTTGCCGAGCGCATCGAGCCGGCGACCGGAATCAGGTCGCCGGGACCATCCGATAAAGGAAACAAGCCGCTGGGCCAGGGGGTCGACGCGGATCCTCGAACCGTCGATCCGGCAAAGCCCGGGGCCATTGCGCGCCGTTGCTATGGACAGTGCGGCCGACAGCCTCGTCAGGCGCAGCGATACTTTGGAGCCGGTGGATCACGCTCCTTCGACCCTTCCCCTTTTCAGCCTTCTGGCCCTTTCCAGCCGTCTGGCAATCTCTCCGCGAGGTATACCTCATGTCTGCCCAGCTTAAACTGATGCTCTCGAAACTGACCTTCCCGCTTGTCGCCGCCACGGCCTTGTTCGTTCTCAACCCCTCGCTTCTGCCCGAGTCGCTGCGCCAGGATTCGGCGCTGCGCGCCGAGGACATGACCTCTCCCGGGCTGGGCGAGCTTCTGGACGGTCCGGCGAAGTCGAGCGGCAGGACAAGCAGCGTCAATGCCGCGCTCGCTCCGCCGACGGTCTCCGCCCAGGCGGACGGCGCGCCGGCCCTGCCCGCCGCTGCGGTGAAGCAGAACATCCAGCCGGGCGAAAATCCCTTCCTCTCCCCGGGCAAGGACCTTACCGCTGCAGCATCAGCGGCCAGGGCGCCCGCCACCGTGCAGGCGATGATCGTTCCGGCGGCGCCGCAGATGCCGGCGGCGCCGAACATGGCCCCCACGCCCGCTGCGGTGAACCCGTTCGAGACGGACAAGAGCCAGGACGGGGCGCTCTCCGCGCTGCCGAGCGCTTCGACGAGCGATGTCGACGTCACGGCCCTGCGCTACTACGCCACCAGCAAGGACTTGAAACGCCTCGGTGCGGAAATGCGGCGCCTCAAGGAGCTCTATCCCGACTGGCAGCCGCCGAAGGATCTGTTCGCGCCCGTCGTCAGCATCGACGAGCAGCCGCTCTGGGAGCTTTATGCCAAGGGCGACTATGCCGGCATCCGCGCCGAGATCGCCCGCATCCAGAGCGCCAATCCGAAATGGCAGCCCTCGGAGGACCTGACGCAGAAACTGCAGGCCGGTGAGACCCGCAGCCTGATCAACAGTGCCTATAAGCGGGGCCGCTGGGCCGAGGTTCTGTCGACGGCGCAGGCCGCGCCGCAGATCATGGTCTGCCAGGAAATGCAGGTCCAGTGGAACGTGGCCGAAGCCTTCGCCCGTCTGAAGAACTATGCCGAGGCTTTCGACGTCTACCACTATATCCTGACGAGCTGCGACGACCCGGCCATGCGTCTGTCGACCGTGCAGAAAGCCGGGCTGCTTCTGCCTCCGGCGGGAACGGCATCGCTGATCGCACTCGGCCGCACCATGCCGGACGGAAGCTCCGAGTTCGACGATATCAGCTTCGACGGATTGCGCCGCGAGATCGGCAGCTTCATCCAGAATGGCGACTTCGCCAGCATGCCCAACGAGCAGGAACTGTCCCGCTTCGTCGAGTTCATCCAGCAGACGAATTCGGGCAAGGATGCCACGCTGATCGGCTGGTACTTCTATTCCCAGAAGGACTGGGCCTCCGCCAATGGCTGGTTCATTCAGGCAGCCAAATATCAGCGCGATCCCAAGAGCATCGAAGGCGTCATCCTGACCCTGCGCAACATGGACCGCCCGGGCGAGGCTCTGCAGATGGCGCGCCGCTACATGACGGCATCGCCTGAAATCGCCAAGCAATATATCGAGATCATCTCGGCCTCCATCACCGATGACAAGTCCAAGCTGAAGCTGGAAAAGGGCGACACGGAAACCTTCGAGAAAGTCGTCGCGGAACAGAAATCGCCGCTGGGCGGCCAGGCGCTCGGCTGGAAATATCTGGCTGACGGCGACAAAGCCGCCGCATCCGATTGGTTCAACAAGTCGGTCTCCTGGGAGCCCACCGAAGGCGGGGTGATCGGCCTGGCCGTGCTGGCCGCGCGCGCCAAGAACTATGCCACGCTGACCGCGCTGAAGAGCAAGTATGGCAGCGAGTTCGAGGGCTTGAAGGACTTTCGCGTCTACAAGGTCAAGCCCTATCGCGCCGCCAGCGCCAAGCCGGTGAAGCTGAAAAAGAAGCCGGAGGAAAAACGGGGCCTCTTCTGGTTCATGAACACCAATGGCTGAGCCGTCGCCTGCGAAAGGCCCCGGCGCACGCGGCGCCGGGGCCGCTGGAAGAGCCTGGGCCCGGAGATAGATCTGGGATCCGCCTGCTACGGCAGGCAAAAGAAGCGGCGAACCGCGGCAAAGGGGGATAAAACAGGCAGGAACGCGGCGAGTCGCCCGATCCTGCCTCGCGGGATGGAGCGGTGCAGGCCGCCTGTCCTTGTCGTCGCGGGCGATCCCCTGGACCGAGACCTCCCTGAGGTGACGGCGCCCGCGGATTTTATGGAGCCGTGCCATGCCCGTAGGGCTGACCATTCTTCTCCTGTTCCAGCTGATCGGGGAAATCCTGGCCTATGCCACGCATGGCGCCGTGCCCGGCCCCGTGATCGGCATGGCGCTGATCTTTCTCTGCCTGTTTCTGTTCAAGGGCCAGGACCGGCTGAAAGCTTTCGAGACCCATACGCTGTCGGCCTCGCGCCTGCTTCTGGCCAATCTCGGCGTGCTCTTCGTGCCGGCCGGCGTCGGCATCGTCCAGCATCTGGACATGGTGGCCGATCGCGGGCCGCAGCTGATCGCAACGATCCTCCTGTCGACGCTCGCGACGCTTCTGGTGACCGTCTCGACCTTTCTTCTGACCAAGCGGCTGATGGGCGCGCGCAAGGATGGCTGACGGCTTTACCCGCGGCCTCTGGGTCTATCTCGCCGCTTCTCCGCTTCTGTGGCTCACCGTCACGCTGATGGTCTGGCTGCTGGCCTTGCGGATCGCGGCGCTCAGCCCCCGCAATCCGCTGCTCAACCCGGTGCTGCTCTCGGTCGCGATCCTGGTGGCCCTGCTGCTCGCCTCGGGCATTCGCTATGACAGCTATTTTGCCGGCGCCCAGTTCATCCATTTCCTGCTCGGCCCCGCCACGGTCGCGCTCGGCATTCCGCTTTACGAGAAGCTGGCGCTGGTCAAGGCCAATCTCGTGCCGATGCTGGTCGCCCTCGTGGCCGGCTGCCTGACCGCCGTCGGCTCCACGCTGCTGCTCTGCCATGTTTTCGGCTTCCCGCCGGTCATCACCGCCTCGCTCGCACCGAAATCCACCACCGCGGCAGTGGCCATGGCGATCTCCGCCGGCCTGCATGGCGACCCGGCGCTCACGGCCGCCGTGGTGATCCTGACGGGGATCACCGGCGCCATCATCGTCACGCCGCTGATGAATGCGCTGCGCATCCGCGACTACAGCGCGCGCGGCTTCGCCGTCGGCCTGGCCTCGCACGGCATCGGCACCGCACGGGCCTATGCCGTCGATCCGATCGCCGGCCTGTTCTCGGGCCTGGCCATGGGGCTGAACGCCATCCTGACGGCGCTGGTGGTGCATTTGTTTTTCTGAGCGCCGCGCTTGGGAAATCCGTGCGCGGCGGCCTGTGCGCATGGGGCCGTCTCGTTCTATCCATGTGAATAGCGTGCACGCTCTTCCCAATCGCGCGCCGCGCGATGGCAATCAACATCGGCGAAGCCTATAGAGAGGCCATGCGCTTTTCGCCCACCTTCCTGGAAGATCTCAAGGACCGCGTTCCGATTTCGGACGTGATCGGCCGGCGTGTGACCTGGGACCGGCGCAAGACCAATGTCTCGCGCGGCGACTACTGGGCCTGCTGCCCCTTCCATGGAGAGAAATCGCCGAGCTTCCATTGCGAGGACCGCAAGGGCCGCTATCATTGCTTCGGCTGCGGCGTCTCCGGCGATCATTTCCGCTTCCTGGTTGAGCTGGACGGCATGCCCTTCGTGGAAGCGGTGCGCCAGATCGCCGACATGGCGGGCGTGGCCCTGCCGCAGCCGGACCCGGAAAGCGAGAAGCGCGAGCGCCAGCGCACGACGCTGGAAGACGTCATGGACATGGCCGCGCGCTTCTTCGAGGAACAGCTGCAGGGCCCGAACGGCGCGCGCGCGCGCGCCTATCTGCGCGAACGCGGCCTGACCGGGCGCACGATCGAGACCTTTCGCCTGGGCTATGCGCCCGACAGCCGCAACGCTCTGAAGGAATATCTGGCGTCGCAAAACGTCTCGAAGGAACAGATCGAGGCCTGCGGCCTGGTCGTCCATGGCGAGGGCATCGCGGTGTCCTATGACCGGTTCCGCGACCGCATCATGTTCCCGATCCTTTCGGCGCGCGAGAAGGTGATCGCCTTCGGCGGCCGGGCCATGGCGCCGGATGCGACGGCCAAATATCTCAATTCCAACGAGACCGAGCTGTTTCGCAAGGGCGAGGTGCTGTTCAACTTCGCCCGCGCCCGGCGCGCCTTGTCCGGGGCGGCCGGCGCCGAGACGGTGATCGCCGTCGAAGGCTATATGGACGTGATCGCCCTTCATCAGGCCGGCGTGGAAAATGCCGTGGCGCCGCTCGGCACGGCGCTGACCGAGAACCAGCTGGAGCTGCTCTGGCGCATGACCGGCGAGCCGGTGCTGTGTTTCGACGGCGACGGCGCGGGCTTGCGCGCCGCCAACCGCGCCGTCGATCTGGCGCTTCCCCATCTCAAGCCCGAACGCTCCGTGCGCTTTGCCCTGCTGCCCGATGGCAAGGACCCCGACGATCTCGTGCGCACCGATGGCCGCGCGCCCTTCGACCGCGTGATCGCCCAGGCGCGCTCGCTTTCCGACATGCTGTGGCTGCGCGAGACCCAGGGCGGCACCTTCGACACGCCGGAAAAGCGCGCCGCCCTGCAGGCGCGACTGAAGCAGGCGGCGGCCACCATCGCCGACGAGAATGTCCGCTTCCACTACAATCAGGACATTCGCGAGCGCCTCGCCGGCTTCTTCCAGAGCCCCGGACGGGGCAATTTCGGCGGGCGGGAGGCCGGCGGCTGGAACAGCGGTGGAGGAGGAAGGAGCAGCGGCAGGGATGGCGGACGAGGCGGGCGCGGCGCGAACCGCGCCAGCAATGCCGGGCTCGGCGAGGGCATCTCCGACCGGTTGACCCGCTCCGCCCTCGTCTCAGGCCAGGCCGCCCTGCCCGCCTTGCGCGAGAGCGCGCTGGCGCTGACCATTGTCACCCATCCCGAGCTCCTGTTCGAGGAATATGACGACGTCTCCGGCATCGAGTTCGAAAGCCGCGATCTGCAGCGCCTCTGGTCGCAGCTGCTCAATGTCGCCGCCGCGCGCGGGCCGACGCTCGACGCCGAAACGCTCGGCGCCGACCTCATCCGCCTCGGCTTCGATCCGCTGCTGGCCAGCCTCGACCAGCAGATCCGCTTCGCCCGGCTGTGGACCGCCACCCGCGCCGCAGCCCTCGACGATGCGCGCGAAGGCTATGCCCAGGCGCTGGCGCTGCACAAGCGCACCAAGGCCCTGCTCTGGCAACGGCGCGAGCTGGAAACCGAACTCGCCCGCGCGACCGAGGAGGAGGACGGCGAGGCCGTCGGCCTGCTGCTGCGCACGCTGCAGGAGGTACAGTCCGAGGTGACGCGCCTGGAGAACCAGGAGGCCATCATCGACGGCTTCGGCGTCCTCTCGGGGCGGATGAAGGGTCCGGCGCGGAAATAAGATCAGCCGCCATTAGCGACCATCCCTGCAACTCGCGCTCGATCGCTAGAGCATCAGACTGGAAATCATACGCAGTCCGATGCTCTAATTTTTGTTTTTGCATCGGATTTTTTCCGAAAACCGGTTCCCACTTTTCGGTCCGATGCCCTAAGGCCTGTTGACAGACGTCAGGCTGGGGCAAGGTTTGTTGCCGAGGGTCTCCTTGTTTGACAGGAGGCTTTGATGGTT